>CAVOVZ010000009.1:0-119625 GCA_963699985.1 Terriglobia bacterium | reverse complement strand
AGATCCGCCCACTGCCGCTCGAGTCGGTCGCCGGCGAACACGTCGGCCTCGGCTTCCGAGAGGGGTTTCAGGAGAAGGTCCTTGAGTCGGCCATTGGCAAGCCCCGGGCCAGCTTCCATCTCAACCCAGTTTCGAGCGCTCACGAGGACGTTGTCGGCCTGCGAAGCGCGGACCTGCGTCTTGAACGTCTGCCAGAACGCGGCACTCTCGTCGCAGCGCTTCAGCGCCTCTCCGACCCTTCGGAGCATGGACTGGTACTGGCCCAGCTTGGAACCGATGAAACCACGGAGCCCCCCGAGACTCGACATCTCGCGCGACATCGCCGCGAACTCGGGCACTGCGGACCTCTCATCCGCGGGGAGCGCCCGATCGACGCTCTGGAGAAGCGACGCATACTCGGACGTTTCGGCGAGTCCGATGAGCCAGGACGACACGGTGCCGGTCCGCGGCTTCAGCGTGAGGCTCGCCAAGTAGTTCTTCCACGCCTGAGCGTAGCCCCTCGAGTAGAGTTCGACTTCTTTTTGAATCCTGGCTCGCGCGTCAGCCGCTTCGGCCGGCGGCAGGTCCTTCACGTAGTCCGCGAGCTCTTGCTCGTATCGGGCCTTTCGGCTCTCCCAGTTCGACACGGTGTAGGCCGACGACGGTAGATCGGGAGGGGCGAACCAACCGAGCTGCGTGGCGGTCGCTCGTGCCCGGGACTCCTCCTTACTCCGAGAAGCCTCCGACGAGGCCGAAATCACCGTTCTGTCGTCTGCGAGTGTCCCGCGAAGTCCGTTGCGGCCCGGTGAAGTGACACGGATCTTCGGCGGCGGTCCGATCGAAGCAGTTGAAGTCTCGGGCTCGTTGAGACAGCTCGTACGGCGATACGCGTCCATCACGTCCAAGAGAACGGAGTCGTTGAGCGAGAACGCATCCGCAAAGGCGGACTTGCTGCAGTTATCGTTGAAGCTCTGCATCGCCGCGCGAATGACGTCCGCCTTGCCCTGAAGTCCCTGCTTCTGTTTCCTCAGCAGGACCCCGACTTCGCCCCGGCTCCGACGCGCCTCCCAGGTGCGGCGGCAATCTTCGATCAGCGAACCTTGCTCCGCGAAGTCGCGGATCTTCGGGAGCAGCGTGGACTCGAAGTCCTTCAGGCAACCGCCCCCGTCCGCCGCGTCGACATGGAGACGGTTCACCGCCTCCAGCGCATCATTGACACCTGGCTCCGAACCGCTGAGATCGGCGAGGTACTTCTGGAGTCCCTTGATGTGCTTCTTGAGGCGCCCGAAGTCCTCCTCCTTGAACCGTAGCGCTCGCTGAAGGTCCTGATAGCAGGTCCGGATCGCGTTTCCGGACGGAACCGCGGAGCATTCCTCTTGAAACTGCCGGTACACTTCCAGCGACGAGCCAGCCCCGCGGGCCCCGCACTTGTCCTGAATCGCTCGCGCAACGGTGGCAAGTGAGAAGCCTTCGGTCAGAAACTGGTCATTCGCGCCAGAAGCTCGTCTCAGGTACGCAAACTGCCGATCGAGCATTTCACGAGCTTCGCTCCCGGCTTGTCCGCTGAGCTCCCAAACCCGCTCGAGCCCGCGAAGCTCGTTGTCCCATTGACTGCCGCTGGATTTTCGGCGAAGCCAGACGACGCCGTACAACACCTCCACCGAATCGGTGCAGGAATACCGCGGATCGGCGATGAATTCCTGGGCCGCGCGCAGCGTGGGCACGAACGCGCCGCTCTCGAACCGGTTCCGAAACACGCGGAGCAACTCGTCCGGCAGTCTTCCGGGCCAGCGCATCCCGAAGCTCCGTTGGGGGGCGAACCCACCGACGAGCTTGCGGTGACCATCGCGAAGTGCCTCCGTGAGGGGCAGCGTTTCTCCGATTCGATGCCCGAGAGGGCGCCCGTCCGTCTCGAGTTTCTCCAGTGCGGTGACGGTCTCCGGAACTTCTCGCTCGACGCGTCGGTACATCCTCCCGTTGAGCGCGAAAGAGAGCAGCGAGAACAGGAGGAAAAGCCAGACCAGGCCCGCGGGTAGAAACGCAAAGACGGCCGTGTCGCGGCGGCGGCGCCACCAGTGCACGGCGGTCCGGCTCACGAGCCCCTCGTCTCCCACCACGAGCGTCCGAAACACGTCGAGAAGGAAGTAGGAGCGCTTCGCCTCCTCTTCGCCCTCTTCCTGCGGCAACCGGGCGCGGACTCCGAGTCGGCGCGCCAAGTCGTTCATCACCTGAGCCATCGGTGAGCCTTCCCCCTGGGTTCCGCTCGTGAAGTAGAACCCCCGGAACACGGGAGGCTGGTTGTACGGGTCGTCGCGGAACAGCTCGCCGATGAATGCTCCCAGGGGCCCGCCGAGTCGCTCGAATTCCGCGGGGAAGAAGAACAGTCTTCTCGCTCGCGTCACTTTCGCGACGCGTGCAAGCATCTCGAGCCGGTACGCCTCGAGGCGGCGGTGCACGCGCCGGAACCCGCGGGCGACGAGCCGCCCGGGGTCGCCCTCCTGGCCGGGATCCGGATTGCTCCAGCCGAGAATCTCGTTGCGCCGCTGCGCCGGAAGCCCGCGGAAGAAGTCCACGAACCCTTCGACGAGATCGCACTTGCTCACCAGAATGTAGACGGGGAAACGGAACCGAAGCTCCCGGTGGATCAGGTCCACGACCTCCCGGATGTTCGCCGCCTGCTCGCGCAGCTCGTCCTCGGACTCGAGCAGGAGGTGATCCGCCGGGACGACGACGACCAGACCGTCGAGCGGCCGTCTTCCGCGCGCCTTGCGGAGTAGATTCAGCTGCCCGGTCCAGTACTTCTGAGACCGCTCGTCGACCCCTTTTTCAGCCCAGCTTCCCGGCGTATCCAGGAAGATCGCCTCGTTCGTGAAGAAGTAGTCACAGGTGTGGGTGCCTCCGACGCCCTTCACACGGTCCCGACGGACCGGTAGGCCGAGCCCCGAATTCCGGATGGCGACCGTCTTGCCGACCTGCGAGCAACCCGTGAAGAGGAACCACGGAAGCTCGTAGATCGCGTTCCGCCCGGCGCCGGCGCGTCGCAGGAGCTCCAGCGTCTCCTTCATGTTCCGACGCAACTCCTCGAGTTTTTGCTGGTCTTCCCCTGCGGCACCCGGGTCGCCCTTGAGGATGTCCTGCTCGAGCTGACGCGTGCGCACCGTCGAGACCACCCAGACGATGATCACGACCAGAGCGGTGATCCCGATCGCGCCGAGCGTCCATTGCATGAAGTCCCAGCCAGTCTCGAACCAGCCGAAAACCGGGAACAGCAAGATCGAACAGATCGCCTGGACGACGAAGCCGACTGCCGGAGGCCAGACCCACCGGAACGCGCGCAAGTACAGGAGGCCCAGCGACAGCGCGAGGAGCGCAAGGGCCACGAGCCACGGCCAGAGCAACTCCCAGAGCGGCGGGCTGATGAACCCCAGCTTGACCCCCGCCGCGCCGATCCCGGAGATGACCGCGACCGCCGAAGCCGGAAGAACCATCGCGAGCAGACGCTCTTTCATCGCTCTGCTCCGATCAGGCGCTCACGCCGGCGTCGCGGGCGGGGCTCGCGATGGGGAACTGCTGTGCGGCACGGATCTTCTCGAGACGCTCGATCGCCCGCGTCGGCAAATTTCCGGCCTGCCAGACGAGAAACACCCAGATCAGGACCGCCAGGACGATCGCTCCGATACTCACCCCGACCCACCACCGGGGTGGGGGCGGCGCCTCGTCGGCGATCGGCTCGGCGGGCTCGTATCCTTCGGGGAACAGGACGTCTTGCTCCTCGAGGGGCGCGGGGTGGAGGCTCCGGAGCAGCTTCTGCTTGATCTCTCCGAGCTCCGCGGGCGCGGTCTCGGGACGATCCGCGTAACGGCCGCGGAAGCCGAGCGCCAGGCATACCAGGAACAGCTCCCGGACGGCCGGCTGACGGTTGCTGAGGGAGCTCAGCCGCTGGAAGAAGTTGCTCCCGACGTCGGCATCCCCGAGGAGAACCCGGTGAAGAGGCTCCGTAGCCCACTGGCCGCGCCCCGACCATGCCGATTCGTTGACCCTCTCGTCGACGAACGCCGCCAGAGCGTAGTACGCCTCGGCCGCGTCCTCCGTCTCGATCCTGTGACGGGGCGCTTCGGTTTGCAGACGCTGGAGCGCCCCGAGCACTTCTTCGCGGAATTGCTGGTAGGACGGATGGACCCCGCCGGCCTCCGACGGGAGCACGGCGGCGCACGCGAAAACCGGCGTGCAGAGGTCCATGAGCGAAAGCCGCCTCGCATGCGTGGGTCTTCGGCGGCGGCGCGGTTGCCATGTCTCCTCGTCGTCCTCGTCGTCGCCGAGTTCGTCCTCGTACTCCTCGTCCTCCGGACGGAGGTCCTCGTACTCCTCGTCGTCGGTTTGCGCATACTCCCAGTCCGGTCTCCCCCTGCCCGCCCTCGAACGCCGCCGGCCGCCACCGACGGCCCCCACCAGGCTCCACGAGGCCCCCTTACGCCGCCGCATCCCTCCTGCCGCGGCACGTCCCGGGGCCGGCGATCGCCGCCCGGCATACGGTCGCCGTTCTGCGTCCCGGTCGTCGGCCGAGGGGTCGTCGACATCCTCGAATCGCACCCGTCGTTCTCGACCAGGTTTTCGACTCGACGGCCCGACGGACCGCCGACGGTCCCCGCGATTGCGGTCGTCCATCCTCTCCCCCGTTCACCGAGCAGCGACCACCGGGCAGGAGCCCGGGTCGTCAGCGCTCGGGGAGGATCACCACCAGGTTCAGCTTCAGGTCGTGTGGCGCCAGCGGAATCGAGATCCCGATCTCCTGTGCGTTGACGGCATGGGTGTCCCACTCCGGGGCACCTTCGGTCTTGATGCGGAAGTACTCGGCGCCGGTGCGAGGCGGCAGCTCGTGCGGCGGCCCGGGTTGGGCGTCCGTCGCGATTCCGATCAGACCGGCGCGCTCGAGAAACTCGAGGCGCGCCGCGCTGCTGACGCGGGCCATCTTGAGAAGAACCGGGATCTTCGAGGCCGACTCGGCGGCCTCCGCCTCGAAAAACAACCGGATCCCCCTCTGCCGGCCCTCGGCCGGCATCGCGCCGAGAAATCGATCTCCCTCTCGCCGAAGCGGCACGCGCTTGTAGCGCTCCACGAAGACGAACTCGCTCATCTGAACGATCATGGCATGGAGCCGGTCGAAAACCGGCCCCGGTTCGTCGTGATCATACGCGGGAATGTCTTCGAACGAGGTCCGTGCGCTGTTCTTGAAATAGAGCGCTCCGGCAAGACGGGCCATCTCGCGATAGGCCAGCCGGGGATGCACGGCGCCGTCCACCACCATGTCTCGCAGCACGGGCAGGAAACCGGCCAGTGCCTGGTATTGGATGAGCTCCTTGACCTTCTCGCTGTCCCGGACGTGGCCGAAGTCTCTCAGGACCGTTGCCAGCCGTTCGAGAACGCCTTTCGCCGTCTGGTGCAGCAGGGGGGACGCCGAGATCGCGAGGCAAGGCGGTGCGTACGCGGGCGCGACGGCTACCGGGCGCGCGGGGTTCCCGGTCAGCGTGAGGGTGCAGACGCGGAGGGCGTCGAACCCGTCGGTCGATTCCTGACCGAGAAAAAACCTCAAGTCGTGGTCCAGGAACTCCACCGGAACAGGATCGCTGCCCGCGTCGAGATCGTAGACCTCGCTCTCGGCAACGAGGAACTTCGACTCGGCGTGGGGCGAGCCCTGGGCAAGCGCCTGGGGGCGCCGCGCCTCGACGCGGCGAAGTCCGACCGACACGTGTAGCGGGCGTCCGGGCTCCGTCGACTTGGGATCGATGCGGCAGTTCGGCAGCCGGGCGTTCCCCGGAACGTCCACGAACGCCCCTCCGGGGAGCACGGCTCGCAGCGATTTAGCCGCGAGCACGTGATTCGCGAGCGACGACTCCTCGATCTCGAACCGGAGGAGTCCCCAGCGGTATGGCTCGAGTGCCTCGAGGAGAGTGAGGTCGCGGGACTCCACCCAGAGGTCGTGCTGCTGGAGGTGGTGCGGCCTCAGGAAGAGCCCTTCCCGCCAGCGAAGCGGCCTATGAAATTCCATCTCGCACCCGCCACGGCCCCGGTGGCCGGGGCTCGCGAGGAACTTGCGTGAACGTCATGAGTTTACCGCGATTCCGAATCCGTGCTCGAGCTGACGAAGTTCGATCTTGAACCCACTCGGGCCAAGTCTATACATAGCCTTGGAGAATCTGTATAATCTGGGCACCGCGGCGGCCGTCGGGACGGGCCCAGCGGACCCGAGAGGAGGTCTTCCGATGGGAAACAGAGGAACGGTGATCCGTCGTCGCCCCTGGCTGCTCCTCGTCGCAGCGGTCGCGTTGCTCGTTGTGGGTGGCACTACCTCGGCGCAGAGCTACTGGTTCGAGGACTACGAGCGCGCTGTGGTCTTCGTCGACAAAGCCGAGTACGCCGAGGCATCGAATCTGCTGGACGAGTTGATTCAGGACCATCCGATCCCGGTCCTCGGCCTCCGGGTACCGGGGGATCGCTCGATCGACTACCTGCCGCATTATCAGCTCGCTCGGATTCAAGCGGCCAACGGGGACTACCGCGGCGCCGCGGCGAGCCTCGACATCTGCAGAGCGTTCGTCAAGATCCCGAAGGGAAGCCGCGCCGACAGGGACATCCGGCAACTTCACCAGTCGCTCCGAGGGCAGGCGGTACCCGGAGGCTCGGGAGCTTCGGCGAGCGTCTCGGCGCATCGCTAGCGGGTCGAGGGGGCACGCCCGGTTCGGTAAACGGGCGCCCCCTCTCACGCGGGGGCTCAGAGCCCCGCCGCCGCGGCTCCCCCGGCGGCGCCGAGAAAGATCGCGAACTGCTTCCAGAACCGCCCCCAGCGGGGAGGCTCCACCTTGACGATCGCGAGGAAACGCCCTGGCTGATTCTCGACGGTGGTCGTCGAAGCAAAACGGTCCGAGATTCTCATGTCCACCCTGAGCTGCTCCCCTTCGCGGAGCGGTAGGGCGTTGATTCCCTTGATGACCTCTCCGTCGGCCGTTTCGATCTCGACCTCATAACGGGAGTACGTGAGACCCTTCACCTCGAACTGGCCGTCCGCGTCCGTGACGGCCTCCTGGCTGACGCCAGCCTCGTCCTTCGCCGTGAACCGTATGGTGGCCCCAGCCATCGGTTGGCGGGTGGCGGGATCGGTGATGGCGCCCTTGATCGTCGTGGTCTTGTAGTGAGAGGGGCCGGCCGCTTCCGGCGCCGGCGCCACAGACGAGCAGACCAGGAGGACCACCGCCCACACCCAACTCTGCCCAAAACGAGAAATCGATATCATCACAAAATCCTCCCTCGCGTCATTCACTGCGACGCGATCTGCTCCGCTGCGGGTTCGGTACTGTTCGGTTGCTCCCGGGCGAAACCGCACGCCCCGCCGTGACCTCGATCGTGGTCGTCACCGTGTTGTCCGTGGCATTGGGATCGATCGACTGCGCGCGGATCGTCGTCGTCTGAATCAACGATCCCCTCGCGGCAGCGCTCACCGTGGCTCGCACTCGAATCGCTTTCGTCCGCCCCGGACGAATCGTCCCGAGACCGCAGGCTGCCAGTCCAGACGACTCAGCACCGCAGCCCTCCAGCGACGTCATGGTCATCCCCGCCGAGAGCGGCCCGACGAGCTGAACCCCGATTGCGTCGGCCGGCCCTCGGTTCTGAACGAACATCGTGTACTCGATCGCACGCCCCGGCACCACCTTCTTCGAACCCACGCGGACTCGCAGGGAAAGGTCCGCGGTGGGTTGCAGTCTGCCGGCGTTGACGCAGCTTCCTGCGACGTCACAGGTGTCCGTCGTGGCGGGGATCCCATCATCGCAGTCGTCGTTCTGCGTGCAACAGCCGGGCGTCGGCGCGTAGCCGCCGCCGCACAAGCCAGCGGAACAGACATCCCCCGTGGTGCAGGAGTTGCCATCGTCGCACGGCAACGTGTTGTTCGTGAACGAGCAGGTCCCATTCACACACGCGTCGTCCGTGCAAACATTGCCGTCGTCGCAAACGATCGGAGTCCCCGCGCAGATCCCGCCGCTGCACACGTCGGTTGCCGTGCAGGCATCACTGTCGTCGCACGGCATCGTGTTGTTCGTGAACGAGCAGGCCCCATTCACGCACGCGTCGTCCGTGCACGGATTGCCGTCGTCGCACACGATCGGAGTCCCCGCGCAGATCCCACCGCTGCACACGTCGGTTGCCGTGCAGGCATCGCTGTCGTCGCACGGCAACGTGTTGTTCGTGAACGAGCAGGCCCCATTCACGCACGCGTCGTTCGTGCACACATTGCCGTCGTCGCACACGATCGAAGTCCCCGCGCAGATCCCGCCGTTGCACACGTCGTTTACCGTGCAGGCATCGCTGTCGTCGCACGGTGACGTGTTGTTCGGGTTACTGCATCCCGATGCACCTGCACAGATATCGTCCGTACACCCGTCCCCGTCGTCGCAGAGAGCGTCCCCACCATTGTCGACCGTTGCGTCGCAGTCGTCGTCGATCCCGTTGCAGACCTCGGCCGCTCCCGGGTGCACTGCAGGATCGTTCGGCCTGCAATCGCATGCGTCACCGAACTCGTCGCCGTCGGCATCCTCCTGGGAAGGGTTCGCGACGACCGGACAGTTGTCGCACGCATCGCCGTCGCCGTCGCCATCCGCGTCGGACTGATCCGGGTTCGCGTCGCTCGGACAGTTGTCGCACGCATCGCCGTCGCCGTCGCCATCCGCGTCGGACTGATCCGGGTTCGCGTCGCTCGGGCAGTTGTCGCACGCATCGCCGTCGCCGTCGCCGTCCGCGTCGGACTGGTTGGCGTTCGCAGCGGTCGGACAGTTGTCGCAGGCGCTACCGATCCCGTCACCGTCCGGGTCCGTCTGTGCCGCGTTACTCGCCGTCAGGCAGTTGTCATCGCAGTTTGCGGTCGCTCCGCCGATGCACGGCTGATCCCCGACGACCCCGTTGCGGCCGCCGTCGTCCGCGATCAGGTCTCCGTCCCTGTCCACCAGCGTGACCAGGGTGGCGGTGTCGTTCGCCGCATTGTCATCGTTTGCTGCGAAGAGGACCGCGGTGTTCGAGAACGACACCGCGGCCGCAGGGTCCACGAGGACGTGGATCGTGTAGGACTTCGTCGTCGAGCCACCGACCGTCCCGAGGTTGCACGTCGGATACCCCAGCGGATCATTGGCGCAGCCGGTCGTCCGGACGAAGCTCACGGACGCGGGCAGCAGATCGAACACGGTCACCCCCAGTCCGTTCGCCGGTCTGAGATTCGTAACGGTGATCGTGTAGTCCAGCGGGGCTCCCGGAACGCCCGCGACCGGCAAGGCGGTCTTCTCGATGGTGAGATCGGTGGAGCTCGAGATCGGCGAGGTCACACTCGCCGTGTTGTTGATTGGGTTCGGATCCGGGCTGGTCGAGGTGACCGACGCCACATTCGTGATCGATCCGGTCGTCCCGGACTCGATGTTCACCGTGATGTCGATGGGGGGCGCTGAGGTCACCCCGAGCACCCGGGTCAGCAAACAGGTCACCAGGCTGTTCACCCGACCGCAGTTCCAATCGTCCCCACCGGAAGCGGGGTCGAAGGTCGTCCCGCTCGGGAGCGTGTCCGTGACCGTCACGCCGTTCGCGGAGGATGGACCGGCATTCGTGACCGTGATCCGGTAGCGGAGCGGCTGGCCGGCGACCGCCGCGTCCAAAGCGACCTTCGCGATCGCGAGATTCGCGGAACCTGCGATCACCGTCTGCGTACTGCTGTTGTTGTTCCCGAGATTCGGGTCCGAAGTCGTTCCCGACGCCACGTCGACGCGGTTCGTGATCGATCCCGTCGTCCCCGCATTCACGGTCACGGCGATCCTGTACGTCTTCGAACCGCCGGCCGGGATCGTCCCGAGATCGCACGGTTGCTGCGCGCCCGACGGGTCATTCCCGCAACCCGTGGTCGTGGCTCCGGAAACCCCGGCAGGAAGCGTGTCGGTCGCCGTCACGCTGAGCGCGTCCGAGGGGCCCGCATTCGTGACCGTCACCGTGTAGGTGAGTGTCTGACCGGCGGTGACCGGGTCCGGCGCGTCGGTCTTGACTACCGAGAGATCGGCCTGGGTGTTCACCGTCGTGGTCGGGCATACTGCCGGGTCCGTCGTCGGATCGGTCGGCGACGCAGCGCTGACACAGTTCCTCAGCGTGCCCGTCGTTGCCGAGTTCACCCGAGACGTGATCGTGTAGCTCTTCGACCCACTCGCTGCGATCGTGCCGAGGTTGCAGACTGGCACTCCCGCGGGATCGTTCGAGCAGCCAGTCGTCGACAGCAGCGTCACCCCGGCCGGCAGCGTGTCGGTTGCGGTCACCGTCAATGCGTCCGACGGGCCCGCGTTCGAAACCGTGACCGTGCATGCCCAACTCTCTCCGGCGTTGACCGATGGCGGGCACGTCTTCACGACCGCAAGGCTCGCGAGCGTGTTCACCGTGGTCGCCACCGGCGGCGCGGTGGTGTTGTTCCCTGAGACAGGATCGAAGGTCGTGGAGGACACGGTCGCCGTGTTCGACAGGATGCCCATCGTTCCCGAGTTCACGCGCACCATGATGATGTAGTTCTTGGAGCCTCCCTTCGCGATCGTCCCCAGATTGCAGACCAGTGCTCCCGAAGGATCGTTCTCGCAGCCGGTCGTTGACAGCGCTGTCACCCCCGCCGGTAGCGTGTCCGTCACCGTCACGCTCGAGGCATCGGACGGTCCATTCGTGTTGGACACGGTGATCGTGTACGTCAGATTCTCGCCCGCAATCACCGGGTCCGGATTATCGGCCTTCGTGATCGCAAGATCCGCCCCGGTGTTTACCGTGGTACCGATCGGAAAACTGTTGTTGCCTGTGTTGGGATCGCCTGTCAACGCCGAGACGCTCACGTTGTTCGTCAAAACGGTCCCGGAAGCCACCGAGGGGCTCACGGTCGCCACGATCGTGATCGTCGGCGCAGAACCAACAGCGAGCGATGGCCGTGTGCACGTGACGACTCCCGAGCTGTGGGAGCAGCTCCAACCCGTCCCCCCCGCGCTCGCGTGGGTCGTGCCGCCAGGCAGGGTATCGACCACCGTGACCAAGTCGGCGGTGCTCGTCCCGGCATTGCTCACAGACACAACGTAGGTCACATTCTGGCCCGCCAGGACCGGATCGGGCGCGTCCGTCTGGGTCACGGAAAGATCGGCCGCGGCACCGACGGCGGTTGCCGTCGTGGCGGTGTTGTTGGTGAGGTTCGGGTCCGAAGTCGTTCCCGACGCCACGTCGACGCGGTTCGTGATCGATCCCGTCGTCCCCGCATTCACGGTCACGGCGATCCTGTACGTCTTCGAACCGCCGGCCGGGATCGTCCCGAGATCGCACGGTTGCTGCGCGCCCGACGGGTCATTCCCGCAACCCGTGGTCGTGGCTCCGGAAACCCCGGCAGGAAGCGTGTCGGTCGCCGTCACGCTGAGCGCGTCCGAGGGGCCCGCATTCGTGACCGTCACCGTGTAGGTGAGTGTCTGACCGGCGGTGACCGGGTCCGGCGCGTCGGTCTTGACTACCGAGAGATCGGCCTGGGTGTTCACCGTCGTGGTCGGGCATACTGCCGGGTCCGTCGTCGGATCGGTCGGCGACGCAGCGCTGACACAGTTCCTCAGCGTGCCCGTCGTTGCCGAGTTCACCCGAGACGTGATCGTGTAGCTCTTCGACCCACTCGCTGCGATCGTGCCGAGGTTGCAGACTGGCACTCCCGCGGGATCGTTCGAGCAGCCAGTCGTCGACAGCAGCGTCACCCCGGCCGGCAGCGTGTCGGTTGCGGTCACCGTCAATGCGTCCGACGGGCCCGCGTTCGAAACCGTGACCGTGCATGCCCAACTCTCTCCGGCGTTGACCGATGGCGGGCACGTCTTCACGACCGCAAGGCTCGCGAGCGTGTTCACCGTGGTCGCCACCGGCGGCGCGGTGGTGTTGTTCCCTGAGACAGGATCGAAGGTCGTGGAGGACACGGTCGCCGTGTTCGACAGGATGCCCATCGTTCCCGAGTTCACGCGCACCATGATGATGTAGTTCTTGGAGCCTCCCTTCGCGATCGTCCCCAGATTGCAGACCAGTGCTCCCGAAGGATCGTTCTCGCAGCCGGTCGTTGACAGCGCTGTCACCCCCGCCGGTAGCGTGTCCGTCACCGTCACGCTCGAGGCATCGGACGGTCCATTCGTGTTGGACACGGTGATCGTGTACGTCAGATTCTCGCCCGCAATCACCGGGTCCGGATTATCGGCCTTCGTGATCGCAAGATCCGCCCCGGTGTTTACCGTGGTACCGATCGGAAAACTGTTGTTGCCTGTGTTGGGATCGCCTGTCAACGCCGAGACGCTCACGTTGTTCGTCAAAACGGTCCCGGAAGCCACCGAGGGGCTCACGGTCGCCACGATCGTGATCGTCGGCGCAGAACCAACAGCGAGCGATGGCCGTGTGCACGTGACGACTCCCGAGCTGTGGGAGCAGCTCCAACCCGTCCCCCCCGCGCTCGCGTGGGTCGTGCCGCCAGGCAGGGTATCGACCACCGTGACCAAGTCGGCGGTGCTCGTCCCGGCATTGCTCACAGACACAACGTAGGTCACATTCTGGCCCGCCAGGACCGGATCGGGCGCGTCCGTCTGGGTCACGGAAAGATCGGCCGCGGCACCGACGGCGGTTGCCGTCGTGGCGGTGTTGTTGGTGAGGTTCGGGTCCGAAGTCGTTCCCGACGCCACGTCGACGCGGTTCGTGATCGATCCCGTCGTCCCCGCATTCACGGTCACGGCGATCCTGTACGTCTTCGAACCGCCGGCCGGGATCGTCCCGAGATCGCACGGTTGCTGCGCGCCCGACGGGTCATTCCCGCAACCCGTGGTCGTGGCTCCGGAAACCCCGGCAGGAAGCGTGTCGGTCGCCGTCACGCTGAGCGCGTCCGAGGGGCCCGCATTCGTGACCGTCACCGTGTAGGTGAGTGTCTGACCGGCGGTGACCGGGTCCGGCGCGTCGGTCTTGACTACCGAGAGATCGGCCTGGGTGTTCACCGTCGTGGTCGGGCATACTGCCGGGTCCGTCGTCGGATCGGTCGGCGACGCAGCGCTGACACAGTTCCTCAGCGTGCCCGTCGTTGCCGAGTTCACCCGAGACGTGATCGTGTAGCTCTTCGACCCACTCGCTGCGATCGTGCCGAGGTTGCAGACTGGCACTCCCGCGGGATCGTTCGAGCAGCCAGTCGTCGACAGCAGCGTCACCCCGGCCGGCAGCGTGTCGGTTGCGGTCACCGTCAATGCGTCCGACGGGCCCGCGTTCGAAACCGTGACCGTGCATGCCCAACTCTCTCCGGCGTTGACCGATGGCGGGCACGTCTTCACGACCGCAAGGCTCGCGAGCGTGTTCACCGTGGTCGCCACCGGCGGCGCGGTGGTGTTGTTCCTCGTATCGGGGTCGAAGGTCGTGGACGTGACGGTCGCGGTGTTCGACAGGCTACCCGTCGTTCCCGAGTTCACACGCGCCGTGATGGTATACGTCTTGGCGGCACCCTTCGAGATCGTCTCCAGCGTGCAGACCGGTACTGCCGCGGGGTCGTTCGCGCAGCCAGTCGTCGAAAGCAACGTGACCCCGGCCGGTAGCGTGTCCGTGACCGTCACGCTCAATGCGTCGGACGGCCCACTCGGGTTGGACACGGTGATCGTGTACGTCAGATTCTCCCCCGCGATCACGGGGTCCGGACTATCGGTCTTCGTGATCGACAGATTCGCCTTGGTCGCCGCCGTCGTGGTCGCGGTGGAGCTGTTGTTGCTCGCGTTGGGATCACCGACGGTCTCAGCCGCAACGCTCGCGTTGTTCGTCAGAACGGTGCCCGGAGCCACCGAGGACAACACGGTCGCCACGATCGTGATCGGCGGCGCAGAACCAATCGCCAGCGACGGTCGCGTGCACGTGACGACTCCGGAGGCGTGGGAGCAATTCCAGCCGGTTCCCCCCGCACTCTTGAAGATCGTCCCGCCAGGCAGCGTGTCGATCATCGTGACCGTGTCGGCGACACTCGTCCCGGCGTTGCTGACCGTCAGCACGTAGGTCACATCTTCGCCCGCCAAGACCGGATCGGGCGCGTCCGTTTCGCTCACGGACAGATCCGCCTTTCTCTCCACCCTCGTCGTGATCGACTTGCTGTTGTTGCCGAGGTCCGGGTCGTCCGGAGACGCGGCGCTCAACGTCGCGCTGTTGGTGATCGCGCCAATCACGTCGCTCGCCACACCTGTAGTGATCGTGATCTGGTTCGTCAGTCCGGCGGGGAACCGTGTCTTGGTACAGGTCACCACTCCAGCCGCGTGGGAGCAGGCCCATTCTGACCCTCCGGATGCGCTCGAGAAACGCGTGCTCGCTGGGAGCGTGTCCACGACAGTCACTTCTTTGGCGCAGCGCGGCCCGCGGTTCGTAACAGTCACGGCATAGGTGAGAAGCTCGCCGGCGTTCACGGGGTCCGGGCTGTCAGTCTTGTCGATCTCGAGGTCGGCCCGGGCGATCTCCTCGCGATCCTCAGAGTTGCGCTGTACGGTGAGGCAGTCATGATTCTCGACGAGCTCCGCGGTAACCCCGGAGACGTTCACGAGCAGCCGGTCCCCCGTTCCCGCGAGGGTCGATGGATCCCGTACCGCGATCTCGAACGTGACGGTCACGCTGTCGGTTCCACCCGAGGCGCCGAAAAAATCCAGCTTGACGGGGATGGCCGACGGCTCGCGAAAGGGAAATACGCCTCCGTCGTTTCCGGCTGGAATTTTCCCGGATGTTGTCGGAGATCCGCCACGGTAGTTCGTGGTGTTCGCAACGTAGGAGTAGGTCCGATCGGGAAGAGTCACTTGAAGCAACGGTCTCTCGACGGTCAGCTTCGTGCTGTGGTTCCTGATCGTCACAGTGACCCGGAGGGAGCAGGAATCGGTCGAGATCGGCGACGAGCTGCTGGTTACTCCGACGTCGCGGTTGGGAACGAGAGGGTCCGAGTCGATGGAGTCCACGACGCCGTTCTGGTCGCAGTCCTCTTCTTCGTCCAGATACCCATCGCCGTCGTCGTCCGCGTCGCGGAGGTCGCGCATCGAGTCGGAATCTTGTCCGTCCGTCGAAGCCGGATCGTCCGAGTTCTGAAGCGTCAGAAGATAGACCCTGTCGTGCGTGACGGACGACAACGCGATGTCGGGGTAGAGCGACGCCTGGTTAAAGTCACCGACCGCGACCGAGAACCCCATCTCGTCGCTGAGCGTCTGCCTCCCGACGAGGTCGTTGTCGCCGCCGAAGATCATCGCGCCGACGCCGGGAGGCAGGGAGGTCGCGCAATTCGGATCGCCGGCCGGACACGCGAGGCTCAGAGGCCAGGACGCGAAGCCGCTCCCGTAGAGCACGTAGGCGGCCCCCTCGTCCACCTCCTCCGCCACCCCCCTGTGGAACTCGTGCCAGCGCGCCGTCGCGACGAGATCGTCGCGCCCGTCGCGATCCAGGTCTCCGGACGCCAGGGCGAAGCCGAACTCATCCCATTGGCGGTGGCCGTAGATCGCCTTGGTCGTCACGGTCGCCGGGGACACGCACGTCGCCGTCGCCGTCAGGGGGCCCGCGAACACGTATGTCGCACCCGCGTTGTTGAGATTCGGAGTGACGCTCTTGTCATCGGCGTAGATGGCGCCGACGGCCAGGTCGTCGCTGCCCAGGGAACTCCCGTCGAAGTCGCCGACGGCCAGCGAGAACCCGAAGAAGTCGTTCTTGGTCAGTCCGTCCGCGCACCAGACGTGTGCTGGAACGCTCTCCAGCACGAGGTCGGAGGTGGGGGGAACGAGAAGAACGTAGACCCTGCCCGCGATGTTGCCGTCGTCCCCCTGCCCCGTGCCGACGGCGCCGATCGCGACCTCGTAGGTGCGAGACGTGGCGTCGAAGTTGGAGAGGAGCAGCGTCTCGCCGAGCCCTTCGCCCGGTCGCCCTGAGTCCGCGGCGGGCCCGCGACCGGTGACCTTGTGCGTGCACTCGCCTCCCAGCGCGACCGGAGAGGCGCAGGCCGGCCGCGGCACGATGTAAACCATTCCCCCGCCACCGTTGGCTTTCCGGGCACCAACGACGATATCGTCACCGGAATCGGTCAGCACGGGACCGATCGCGACCGAATAGCCTGCTTGGTCGCCCGGAGCGGCCCCGTTCAAAATAATGGTCTCGAGGCCCTCGTCGTTGTACTGGATCGCTCCGGATTTGCCCGCGAGCGCACCTGCCGGAATGACGTACGCGGCGCCGGTCGCCGCGGGATCCGAGGTGGCCGGCGCTCCGATGATGATCGCGTTGCTGCGATCCTGCGAGTCCAGCCGGGGCGCGATCGCTACGGAAAAGCCGAACTGCGGACTGGTCTCAGGCCTCGCGACGTCTCTACGCGGCGGCCCGACCAGGATGACGTCCGCATCGCTCGTCGCGCCGTCGGCTCGTTTCTCGGGTTCCTTGGTGTTCACGTTCTGGCTCACGTCCGGCAGGTTCACCTTCCCGTAGAACACGTAGACTCGGTTCTCTCCGGGCGCTCCCACGACCAGGTCGACGAGATCGTCGCCGTTCACGTAGCCCATCACGTTGACGAAGCCGAAGTCGGACGCGCCCGACGAGTGCTGGAACCGGATGTCCGCGCCCACGCTCGAATGGGGTACTCCGTTTGAGGGCACCGCACACGTCGCCAGCGTGGGGCTGTTCGTGCCGCACACGCTGATCCACGGCGACGTCGCCGCGGCGATCCGCGGCGTTCCAACCGTGACGATCGCCAGCACCGCGGCGGCGATCCGCGCCACGATTCGCGTCGCAACCAGTCCGTGTTCTGTCGTCCCGATTCGCATGGCCAACCCCCTCTGTCAGTCTCCGGAGGAGCAACCCTGGTAGTACCGGATGAATGATTCGCTGAAGAGCTTCCCGTCCAGCCTGAGCCCGGGAGCCTTCGCTCGAGCCTTCTCGCATTCTCTGCGAGCATCGTTGGCGAGCAACGCCGTCACGGCGGTCCCGCCCTCGCCCGAAGCCATCGCACGTTCTTTCACGAACAGGAAGTAGGACAGCACCGCGTGGCTCAGCCACGCCACGTTCTGCTGCAGGTCGGTCAGGTCGCCCCGGGCTCGCGACCGGCGAAGCTCGAGGATCGCGTCGTCGACGCTGCCCTGGCCGAATTTCTCGTATGCCGCCGAGAGGGCGAAGGTGGGCAACGCCCCGCGGATCCCCGGCTCCCACTGGTCGAGCTGGTTCCACACCTGCGCGAACGCCGGCAACGCTGCGATGTCGCGAACGATCAGCGTCGGGTCGGGAACATGCACGGAAGCAGGGAGGGGTGATGGGATCTCCGAGGACAGCTTCGAGAGAGTTCGCACGAACTCCGCCCCGGTGTCCGGCGTCCTCGGCGGCGCTGGGTACAGGACCGCGCAGGTTTCGATTCTTGACATGTCCCGGTCGAGCTCGGCTCTGCTCGGAAGACCCGCCGCTCCGCCGGCTCCTTCGGGGAGCTTCTCGAGGATTTCCTTGTTCCGCTTCAAGCGGTCGGGCAATTGGGAGCAAGCCTGCTCACAGTACCGGCGCACGTCCTTGATCGCCGTTGCGGTATCGCCGAGCGCTTGCCTGGCGCTCGTGATCCAGCTGGGACCGCGCTCGCATTCCCCCGCGCTCGCCATCAAGCTCCTGAGTTTCTCGAACCCTTGCTGCAACCCGCCGCTCGTGCGGTCGAGCAACCGATCGACCGTTCCCTGGGTCGCGCCCGGAAGGCCCTGGAGGACACTCACGTACCCCGAGACCTTGTCCCGCAACTCCCGGCATTTTCCTTTCCAGTACTCGTTGATGTCTCCTCCCGCAGCCACCGTCGCATCGCAGAGACGATTCAGACGCTCCTGTCCGCCTTCCTTCAAATACGCAGCCTCCAGGTCCGGGAGGGACCGGAGGTTGTTCGTCGCGACTCCCGGGCACTCGGCCTCCGCCTTCACGAGTGACTGGACACCCTCATGAATCTGTCGACGCAGCTCTTCCGTCCCCGTACCGACGCCGCTCATGGCGCGATCGAGGCCGTCGCGCCGGTTCTCCGCCGGACTCTGCAGCGTCTTTTTCAGCTCTGCCAGCTCCTCTGTGACTTTCCCGAGCTGCAGCTCGCGCGCGCAATCGGGGCGAATGTCGGGGATCTTGCCCGCGGCGGCGATGTACACTCCGTTCACCTTCTTGTCCAGGTCTGCCTTTGCGTTTTCGATCTTGCTACGAATGTTCTGCAGCTGGATGTCGTACTTCTCACGGGAGTCCCGCAGCGTCTCGAATGCCGCGTTGATCCTCGACGGGGACCGGACCTCGGCACCTTGCAGCTCCCCGCACTCTTTCGGTTCGACAGGAGGATCGGCTCGCTCGACGGTCTGCCCCAACGCCCCGGCATCCTCGAGGAGCTGGTTCCAGTCGGTCTTCATCCGATCCCTTTCGCGCTCCCACCCGTCGCACAGCCCCTGTGCTGCCCTCTTCTGCGCGTCGTTCAAGGTCCTGGCGCATTTCTCCAGTACCGTCTTGGCGCGCTTCGCGCCCTCGATCGTGGTCGCGTCCTGGGATGAGGGACAGTCTTCCGGGTTCGCCGCTACCCTCCACGGAACCCTGGAAAGCTCTCCGAGGCGCCCATTCCGCCATCCGAGCTCGGCGTTCACGAGATCCTGCAGCGCGGACTCGAGCTCGGCGATGACCGGCACCGCATTCGAGGTCGAAGTTGCGTTTTCGAGCTTAGTCTTCTGCTTTCGCACCTCATCGAGCTCGTTCCGGCCCTCCGGAGAAAGAAAGACGTCGCCGGCTCCTTTGTCCCATTCGATCGCGTCCGAAGCCAGCCGGATGAACTCGTTCTTCGACCGTGCCGCCTCGAGGGTCGTCCGAAGAACCTTGGCTTCCTCGGAGAAGCTGGAGCGATCGAACCCCGAGGACTTGAACTCCTTGTCCAGGCACTGCGTCGCCCCGTCGGCGTCGTTCTTGAGACTGAGCGCCTTCGCGAGCAGGAAGTACGGGAAATACTGGATCGTGTCTCTCGATTTCGTCGTCATGGTCGCGCTCGAATGGTCGTTCTCTTTGATGGCCAGTCGAAGCCTCACGATGACTTTGTCGAGATCCTCCCCGCTCGGCGCACCTCCCGTCAATTGGTCCTTCGCCCACTCGTAGTGCGCATCCCAGTAGGTTCCGATGAATGCTCCTTCCTGTCCAGGCGGAACGTCCCAGCAATTCGCCGCCCTCGTGCGGCTCGAGAAGACGGCGAGCAGGCACAGCGCGATTCCCCACGCCGCGATCCGGCGAGGAGTAGACCTCGACCGCTGGAAGCGAGGTACCATCTTCAGCGAGTCTTCCCGAACCGCCAGATCGTGGAGACGACGATCTCGGTGGTCTCCTTCGAAACGTCCCCGGCGACCTGGAACGCCAGCCCGATGTTCGAAGGCGTGTTGACCGAAAACCCCGCGGTGACGTGATTCAGGCTCTCGCCGCCGCGAAAGACACTGAGGAACAGCTGGTCGATTTCGGGATCGCCGCTGTTCACCTCCGTCAATCGGATCCGATTGTCGGGAGCGTTGTAGAAGCCCGCACGAACCGCGAACGAGGCACGGGACTTCAGCGGGACGAAGTACTCGATACCTCCGCGCACCACGGTCGCGTCGTCCACGGTGAAGACGAGCTTCGATGGATCGATCGGAAGGAGAGTGCTCGGAATCCGGCCGCTCGTGAAGAAGTTCACTCCGGGCCGGAATCCTTTCAGCAGATCGCTGTACTGGATCCGTTCCCCCTCTGCGGTGAACATCCAATGCCGACCTGCCTCGTAACTCATGCCGAGAGCGAACTGGTCCGGCACCCGAACGATGTTGTCGAAGCTCTCGGACACTTCGAAGAGATTGGTCGTCTGACTCAGCTCGGATTGCTGCTCCGTCACGGAGAGCTCCGCACCTCTTCGATACACGAAGCCGAACCGGAGCGGCGAGAATGCGCCGGGAAACACGCTGTCGGGGTGCCAGTGGACGCCGACGGCGTACGCGAAGCCGTTGTCGGTGCCGTCGATGCCGGTGGCGACCTGGATCGGCGCGAACACCCCATCCTCGGTAACGAGCCTGGGGTGTGCCGAGTACAGCAGTCCGCGCGGATCATCGCTCACGCTCGTGACGTCGGACTTCATGTCCAGCGACGCGTAGGTTCCTGTCAGGCCGATGGAGAAATCCTGGGTGAGCGAGAGGGACAGTCCCAGGTTGTAGTGAACGATTTCGCAGTCGAGCGTGCCCGTGACGAGGTTGTTCACCGTGTACCACTCGACCTCTCCGGTGTCGGGATTCAGCCAATCCTCGAACGACTCGAGCCCGATTCGAAGGTCCGTTCCGGTCCCGCCCGCCGGGTCGGACAGGGAATTCCGGATGTCCAGGACGACCTGCCTCGACAAGGCAAACGTGGCCTTCCGGGATCCGATCCGGAACGGATACGCGAAGCTGACGAACGAGGGGATCGACGTCGTCTCCCGTTTCGTCGTGGTTTCGAGGTCGAGGAACGGGAGCCCAGGTGGCGGAAGGTCAGGATCGGGCCTCGACAAGTCACCGATCTGGTCCTGAAAGACCACCGTGTCGTATCGGGTGTTTCGATACTCCAGGAAAACCTCGGGCCGGGGTACGTAGAAGAGCGCCGCGGGGTTCGATTGCGCCGCGGTCGCGTCGTCCCCAGCAGCCACGAACGCGCCTCCCAGTCCGAGAGCGCGCGCTCCCGGATTGACGAAATTGAACCGGAAGTCCCGGAAGATTTCCTCGTCCGTGAGAGCCCATGCTCCGGTCGGCAGCATCAGCACCATCACGATACCGAGGAGCAGCGCCCTCCATGCACGTCGTTGCCGCTTCATGTCACCCTCCCCGCTGACCGTCGGTTTAACCCGCTGTACCCGACGCCACGACGAATTTCGTTCCACTAGCGTTCCCCGACCGACGCCGATTCCTGCAACGCATGTTGAATCGCTTCTCGCCAGTCCGCGGGGCCTGCAGGGAGAACGACCACGCCGTCCCTCGGCACCACGAACGAAACGCTTCCACCGTCGACGAGCTCCACCCGGTAGCTGCCGCGCTTCAGCCCCGTCCACGTCGTCCCCCGCTCATCCACCGTTTTCGCACGCCCCTCTTCCGGAATCCCCGGGGTGACCTTTCCGACTTCCACCTCGCCTCGCGAGCTGACCACGAAAACGGAGTGCAGCGTCTCGGTCGGACGGAACTTCCAGGCGAGGGCCGCGACCATCAAGACGGCCGCCGCCGGCAGAACGTACGGTCTCCACGCCGGGTCGGGGTGGAGGAGCCTCCGGTGCGCGCGCAAGAGGTCCGCCGCGAGCCTGGCAGCCTCGGCCCTCTGGCCCTGGGATTCGGCACCGCGCAGCCGGGCCTCGAGATCGTCGAGCGCTTTGAGGCCGTCCGGGTTGTGGCGCTCGTTGAAGCGCCTGTCCGACGGGTGCAGCTCCGGAATCGCGATCGCCGCGCGCGACGGGCCACGCCTCGCCCCGTCCCCCTCCGCGGGCCGCAGCTTCTCGAGGAGCGGCGCGATCGCTCGGATTCCCGCCAGATCGCCGCGGGCCAGCGCGTCGCGGTAGCGCGAGAGCTGCTCCCGTCCCTCGACGCGCAGATTTGGCGAGGACACTCCGTTCTCCCCCGAAGCCTCCTCGATCGCCTCGATCAGCTCCCGGTGCTCCTCGAAAACGCTGTCGAGACGGCAGCGGTCCGTCAGCCTCTCGAGGCGTGACGCCGCACGGTCCAAGTCCGAGGCCCGCCCTCGCGAGGCCGATTCCTCGCCGTGGGCAACGATCTCCTGGCCCGTCGCGACGATGGTCGCGGACACCCGCCCCGCGGTGGCTGACTTCCACGCATTCATCGCGCGAAACCACCGTTCCTTCGCGGTCGACAGTGTTTCGTCGACGGTGCGCCGGGCTTTCTCGATCTCTCGTGCCATCTCGTCCCGGATCGCGAGGAGCTCTCCGAGCGCCGGCAGCGGCTCGTCGCCCGTCGGCGCGGTCGACCGCACCGCTTTCCGCGCCAACTCCCCGATCCTGCCCGTTTCCCCGGTCACCTGAACCACCGCCACAGCGTCATCGAGCAGGCGCTGAACGTCCCGGACGAGCCGTCCCGCCTCTGCCAGTCGCGAGGAATCCGCCTGGGCCCGCACGGCTTCGGCCCGCTGCAGTATCGCACCCAGTCGATCCGGAGCCGGCGCCTCGATCTCCGTCGCCAGGCCCTGAACAGTCGCCATCATCGCGCCGACGCCGACCTCGTCGGCGCGCGCTCCGACCACTTTTTCGAGCGCACCCACTGCTCGACGAGCAGCCTCCACGCTGTCCCGCGCGAGCGCTCGGGCCTCGTCCACGGCGCGATCACGATTTCCGAGAAGTGCGCTCACCGTCGCCTCGAGAGTTCGCGCAGCCGGTTGCAACCTCGACAGGGGATCCCCCGGCTGCCCCGCGGGGAAGACCTCGCAGAGGGCGCCGAGGCCCTGCTGAATCGCCTCCCGGACGCGGTCCGAGCCAGCCGCAGCTACCCCCGCCGCCGGTCTGGCGGCGACGTCACCGAGCTGCCGTCTCGCCTCGGCAAGACGCTCGCGAACGAGCCAACGCCAGCGCTCGATCTCACCGGTGATGGCACTCTCGGCCTCGGCCTCGGTCTCGACGAGAATCGAGCGCGCGTCGTGCATCGCCGGTAGATCGCCCTCCTTTGCTTTGCGGGCTGCAGCGACCGCCCCGCGAACGCCGGTCTCGATGCCGGCGGCGCTCCGATAGCGTCCGCTCTCGAGTCGTCCCTCGAGGGCCGCCAGCCGTTCCGCGATCTCCTCCGACACAACTCGTCGCTCGTGAGCCTCGAGCGCGGAGCGGGCTTCGTCGAGCCGTCGCTTCGCATCGCCGTGGGCGGGATGACCCGCGAGGAACTCCTCCCAGATGCGGACGACCCCTCGATGGTCGTGTCGCTCGAGCCGTGCGCCCGCAGCGGCGCACGCCTCTTCGAATTTCCGGGCGGTGTCGCGGGCCTCGATTCGCGCGACGATCGCGGCGCGTGCGCTCAGGATTGCCGAACTGCCCGGGCGCTCGCGGAGATACTCGTCGCACGCCGCCATCGCGTCCTCGAGCCGATCTGATTCCTGGAACGCGTGGATGCTCGCTTCGAGGGCGGCGAGGTGTGCTTCGAGTTCCTTCTCCCTGAGCCTCGCCTCGATCCTGGCGGCCTCGCGCTCTCCCTCCGGGTCCCCCGGGTAGGCTGCGAGGTACGTTCGCCAGCACCCGAGCGCTCCCTCGAGATCTGCCGCCGCGAGGCGACTCGCCGCGTCCACGCCCGTCCGTTCGCGGGCCCGCCGCTGCTCGTGCAGGAACAGCTCGCGCTCAGCGATCTTGAACTCCGCCTCGGCCTCTTCGAGCTTCGGGTAGCGCTCCAGAAATGCCCGCCAGATCTCCCGGACCCGTACCAGGTCGCCTCGCTCTCTTGCCCGGTCCGCATCTTGGTGGCTGCGTTCGATGTCGTCGCGGAACCTCCTCTCCTCCTCCTTGATGCGTTGCACCCACTCGAGAGCGACGGAATTGTCCGGATCGTCGCGGAGGATCTCGTAGAGGAGTTGCAAGGCCTCCCGGTAATGTCTTCCGTCCCGGAGCGAGCGGACCGACGCGATGCGCTTCTGGATCCAGTCGTCCCGCGAATCCGCGCCACTCCCGGACGTCGTGGCGGTCTCCCCCATTAGGGCGAGCAGCCGGCGCTCCCAGAACTTGGGAAGCGAGTCGTCCGGCGCCAACCGCTTCATTTCGCGAATGATGTGCGAGGCCTGCAGCCTGACGTTGGTGTCGTTCGATTCGAGCAACGCGGAGACTTCGAGAGCCTTTCGGCTCACGTCATCGACGAAAGACTCGGGGGGGACGAGGATCCGATCGGCGTCCGGGATCGCCCGCAGCACGTCGTCCAAACCGGCGGTCATCTCCCGGGCCGACCGGAAACGCTGGTCCGGGACCTTCGCGAGCGCCTTCTCCAGGAAATGCTGGAGTGGCTCCGGAAGCGCGTACGGGAACGGACGAGGCGGCTCGGTGTGGATCCGGACGGCGACGTTGACGAAGAGGTCGCCCGGTTGGTCGAATGGACGCACCCAGGCCAGCATCTCGTACAGCATGACCCCGAGCGACCAGAGGTCGGTGCGCGCATCGACGTTCTTCGGATCCCGGAGCTGCTCCGGCGACATGTAGCGGACCGTCCCCTTCCAACCTCGGGTCGTGGCTCCGCCGGAGTTCCCGCCGAGGATTTTTGCGAGTCCGAAGTCCGCCACCTTCGGAACGTCTTTCTTGAAGAGGACGTTCCCGGGCTTCAGGTCACGGTGCAAAATTGGGGGTTCGTTCTCGTGGGCCGCAACGAGAGCCTGAAGGACACTTCGGGTGATTCCCAGGATCTCCGCGAGCGGGCGCCGCTTGCGGCTGCGCAGATAGGAGTCGAGGTCGCCGTCCGCGCAGAATTCCATCACGAGGTACGGGTACTGCGGGTCGAGGTCATAGACCCTCACCACGTTTTCCGCGGTGAGGCGCACGGTGGTCCTGCCTTCCAGCATGAACCGCTCGAGGAACTCCTCGGTGCGGTCGTCCGGGTGGAGGACCTTGACGGCTACCTCGATGGCAAGATTCGGATCGTAGGCAAGGTAGACGACACCCTGCCCCCCGCCCCCGATGAATCGCCGGATCTCGTAGCGGCCGATCTTCTTGGGGATCTCTTCCGATCCGCCGGCGCCTCGCCGCCCGAGCGACCCTCGACGTCCCGAGAAGGTCACGCCGCGTTCCTCCGCTTCGAAACCGACTGCCGCGCTCCCGGCGAACCAACGGGAGCCTCGGCTTCCGTTCCATGCCGCATCCACGGAACGCCTGGAGAGTTCCCGAGCAACGGGACTCTCGCCACCGAGTGTCCCGGCCTGAGTTCCCCCGCCGGCAAGCACCGAACGGCTGCTCGATTCCGCGCCCCTCTCACTTCCCCCCCGCGCTTCATGCCGACGACCTGTGCTCTAAGAACCTGTCCTCGTAATCGTCCAGGTCCGGATCGGCGGAGCGATGAGCAGGACCACGGTCTTGGGACCCGGCGGCGGACTGCTGTTTCGGTAACGATGAGACATGGCCACGACCTTTCAGGTTGGGGCCTTGAACCGCTCCTTTCCTAACCTGACGATTGTTGAAGAATCCCCCAGCCTGCCCGTGCAAGTCAAGAGGAGAGTTGAACGCCTCCGTCGGGCTTCGCCGGACCTCCCGGTGCGCTGGAGCCCATCGCGGGCTTGCTCGGTCCGGGTCTATGTCATCATGTCCGCGATGATCCGACCTTGGATGAGCGCCGCTTGCCGACGCGGCCGTTCGGCGCGCGGGTCGCGGACAGCGAGGCGAGCACGGTGAGCGGTGTCGGGGTTCCAGGTAGCGGGTCGATCTTGGTGGAATTGCTGGCTGCCTGGGGAGCGCCCGCGGACCCGCGCCACGACGACATCGTTGCTTGCATCTCGCAGATCCGGCAGGAGCTGAGCGCGCCGGGACGCAACACGTACGCGCTCCTCTCCGCGCTCCACACGCGCCACTCCGATTTGCTGCCGACCGAATTCGACCGCGCGATCGGTGAAGCGCTCTCCCTGCTCGAGGCGGGGAAGGGGCCGGTCCCTCGGTCCCTGCGAACCCGGCTCGAGGGGCTCGCCTCCCGGGCGTCATCGATCCTGGTCGAGCGAATCGGCCCCCTCCGCGCGGCCCTCGTGGGCGAGGTCCGTGGGATCGTGCCGCACCTCGAGAACGACGCCGCTGACGAGATCCTGCGCCTCCTCTGGAGCACGGAATCGACCGGATCGGTGGGCGGTCACTTGGAGACGCTCGGCCGGTTCGACGCGCTGCGCAAGCGCCTCGACACCGCCCGCCGCGAGCGGCAGGAGACTCTTCGAACGCTCATCGCGGAATGCGAGAGGAACGGGGTTCCGGAGGCGCGGCTCGGTCCCGCTAGGATCGTCTGGCAGCGTGCCGATCCGATGGAGATCGCGGTGGCCATCGGTGACCTGCAGGACTTCCGGGACACCGAAGAGCACGCGAGACGGCTCGCGGCGCTGGTGAAATCCCGGTCCGCGCTCGCGGTGCTGCGCGATCAGGCACGGGAGGTTGGCTCCAGTGCCGCGCCGCCTGAAGGAGCGCCTCCCCGGACGCTCCTCGCCGAAGCGGTCTCGGGAGCGACCGCAGGTATCGATACGGCCTCCCGGGCGGCCACTCCCGCCGAGGTGTCGGCCGCCGAGTCGGTCCTTGCGGTTTGGGACCGTTTGCTGCGATCGCTTCTCGAATCTCCCGCCGGCTCCTCGGCGGAGGGCTCCCGCGAGCGCAAGGAAGCTGCCGCGGCTCTGATCGTGGATCTGGAGCGGGTCCGGACGCGCATCGGCGACTCCAAAGAACCCCACCCGGTAGGGGCTCGCTTGCGGGAAGCGGCCCCCGCGGGGGGGCACCAGTTCCAGGAGGCCGTCCTCGACGCGATCGATGCTCGTCTGAAGCTGGCCGTCCAGGAGGAAGCGAGGTCGCACGGGGCGGTCGAGAAACTCCGCTCGTGCAAGAACCAACTGACGTCCCTTCTGGAGCGAAACGCGAAACTCCTGCCCGCCTCCCGCCTGTTCGAGGCCGTCACCCTGACGGAGGATGCCGAGGACGTGCTGTCATCCGGAAACTTCGAGCGCGTAGCTTCGCTCAACCAATCGATCGAGCGTGCAATCGAGGCGATCGGAAAGCTCGCGGCCGAGGTCCGAGGCGGACTCAGGAAGCGCGACGAGGACGTACGCGAGACGATGATCCGCAATGCCGCCCGGCTCGCCGAGATCGCGAGCGGTCGAACCGCACGCCGACTCGAGACCGCGGTTTCGAAGCTGCGCCGCTCGGAAGCGGGCAAGCTCGAGGACTTCGGAAACGAGATCCGGCGGATCGAGACCCGCATCGAACGGCGGATCGGCGGCCGGGCCGGAAGGGCCCTTCGTCGCGCAGGATCCAAGCGGTTCGGAGCCGGTGCCCGGCGCGTGCCGGAGTTGGGCGTCCATGCCGAGTCGCTCCGCTCGGCGCTCCGCGCGGACGATCTGCGAGCCATCCAGGAACGAACGTCCGAGCTAGAGCGATCGCTGCGACGCGCTTCGATCTTGCTCCGGCCCTTGGTGAGGGCGCTTCTCGTGGTGGTTCCCGCCGTCGTGATCGTCGCGTCTTGGATCATCTGGTCGCACCTCCGGTCAGCGCCTCGCTCCTACACCCTGGTTTTTGATCCGAAGCCCGCGAGCGGGCGTTCGTGTAAGGTCGAGCTCATGCCGAGCGACGGCTCGGACAGCGTTTCGGGAATCCTGGACGCCGAGGGAAGGGTGGACGTGAGCATTCGCCCCGGCAATTATGAAGTCTTCGTGGACGGCCGATTCATCGGGAAGCGAATCACGGTGCCGGATGACCCCGGTCGGGTGGAGCACCTCCCTTTGCCCGGACCGGCGGACTGAGCCCGAGGTATTCTTGGCGGCATCAGGGGCGGCGAAGGACGCCGACCCGGGACACGGAGCCCGGCGACCCGAGCAGACGGGGCCGGAGATCGAAGGGACGAACGGCCATGGAATCGCGAAACGCTGCGAAGGCCAACGAGACGGCGGGTCAGCTCGTCGAGTTGCTCAAGTCGATCCGGGAATCGAACGCCCAGCGATCGGAGGAGGAACGGCGGAGCGCGCTCCAGGACGCGCTGCGCGACGCGCTGGCGAACGTCCAGCCGGCCGAAGCGGAGGCGGTGCTCGATCTCGCGCGGGAGATGGTCGTCCGTGAAGCGAGGGAACGCGAGGCGCGCCTTCTGCAGCTTTCATCCGATCTCGCGTCGCAAGTCGAGGAAGCCTCAGCCCTGCGGAAGGAACGCGACCGGCTCGTGTCGGAGATCACCGGATTGAAGGCCGCGCAGGCGCCGGCCGCGAGCCCGGAGCCGCTGCCTGGGGACTCGTCGCTCGACCGACTCTTGGCGGAGATGCCGAAGCTCGCCGCAGGCGCCGCGGTCGGGTCAGACCTTGGGAGCGAGCTTCCCGCGTCGGCGAGGCATCTCTTCCGCCTGATCCAGCTCTTGCTCGACTTCGCACTCAATACCGAATTCACGGCAGACGGCATCCAGACGGGCCACCAGATCGTCCCGGAAGCGTCGATCGACGAGAAGCACCGCAAGAACGAGATTCGCAAGCGCTACCTGGCGATCCTGAAAGGCGATTCGGGATCGCTCGAGGCGCTCGACGCCTCACTGAGCCGGACGGTCTGGTTCCTCTTGGACCTCGACACGGCCTATCGCGCCGCGATCCGCCAGGGCCTGCGGGCGCTGTTGACCCGGATGGACCCGCAACCCGTTCTCGAGCAGTTCAAGGGGCGTCTCGGGATCGTCAACTACCAAGAAGCGTGCAAGGAGATCTCGCGAGTCCATCAAGATATGGTCGCGACCCCTCACATTGACATCTGGGACGAGTTCTTCCTCCCGCCGTTCCGGGAAACGCTGACGAAGAACGTCGAGATGCGCAAGTCGACAGGCTCGAAAGAGCCTGGTCAGTAGGGGTCGCCCGTTCGGATCTCGACTCTCCGGTTCTTCGCGCGGGATGCGCGGTCCTCTCCTGCGACGACTGGGTGATCCTCCCCGTGCGGGACCACCTGAATACGCTCTCGCGAGAGCCCCAGTGACTCCAGGTACGCCGCAACCGTGGCAGCGCGCGCACGAGACAGCGCCACGTTGTACTCGGGCGGGCCGAGCTCGTCCGAGTGACCGAGTAGGACGAGATGGCAACGCGGAAACAGCTCGAGCGCCGCGAAGAGACCGCGAAGAAGCGCTTTGTCGCTCTCGTGGATCTCGGATTGGTCGAAATCGAACTGCGACACTGACCTTGCCGACTTGACGGTCGAGGTCGTTGCAGTCGCTTACCTCGCCGTCGCGCGCTGGCTGACTAGGCCCGGGCTGGGGCGGCGGCGCGACCGCGCGCAGGCTCAGCACCTGATCGATCTTCTTTTGGTTCTGTACCCCCGAAACCGGGTCCTTGAGTCGTGCGATCACGCTCACGGCCCCGACGGATCCCTTCGGCACCTCGAAAGACCCTTCGAAAACGCCCGGTGAAGTCGGCGCCATCGGACGATCGGATCGAGCGAGCGCAGGGATGCCCTCGATGTCGAGTGAGGCTTCGAGGCTGGGACTTGGATCCCCCATCATGACCACTTTGATCGTCCGGGACGGTCGGTCGTATCGACCTCCCCGCGCGGCTCCACGTCCAGGGATTCGATCATCGGCGGGGCTACGACCTCGGTGCGCTCCATGACGAGGCTCAGGTTGGCCTTGGGCACGCAGGAGGCACTCACCAGAAACGAGACGACCAGGGCCAACCAGGCCCGGCCGACATAGGCTTGGAGTCGCATGACTTGTCCCCCTCGTCCTGGACGCGTCGTTCGACCGTCCCCGAAATCGATCGAGATCGCATCCTAATCCCATTTTTTCGGCGCGGTCAAGGTGTTCTTTCAGAGTGGCGCGGAGTGTTGTAGCGCAAGTCGTACGGCAGAGGAGCGACCAGACGCCGCTGCGAATCGAGAACCGCGACCGAGTCTCGAGAAACCACCGACGGCTCGAACGCCGAGTTCGGGAGGGTCGGCTGTGGCGCCCGCCGATCGGCGCGACGACGCGGACGTTCCTGATCCCAGCGCTCGAACTTCGGGGAGCCCCCGTCGGAGTGGGACCGGAAGAACAGTGAGGTTTCCCCTTTTCTGCGCCGTCTCGCGTCGGCCGTCGCGGAATCCTGATTCCCGTGAATCGAGCCGCGGCAGCCGGGCACATAGAGCCGGTGCCTCTTTCGTGTCTCGGCACCCCCGGGAACGCGGAATCGTGGGCGGCGCACGCCGGCCGGCGTACATTTCTGACTCGTCCCGCGCACGACCGAATGGACGGTCGTGGGCGGTTCGATGAATCCTGGCCCGTGCGCAGGACGAACCTCATGATGCGACGATCGCTGCACGCTGCAACGGCCGCGGCCCTTGCATGGCTGTTCACGGACCTCTGCGCGGCCCAGACGATTCCCTTCGATCTCGAGACCCTCGCGAGCCGATCGCAGGTGGTGGCCGTCGGGCGCTGCGCGGAAGTGCGTTCGGCGTGGAACGAGAAGCGGACTCTGATCCACACCTGGGCGACCTACGAGATCGAGCAGGCGGTTCCCGAGATCAAGGTGCACGACGGGATCGTGGTCAAGGCTCTCGGGGGCACCGTCGGAACGATCACGCAGGTCGTTCTGGACGGGCCGCAGTTCGCGGTGGGCGATCGGGACCTCCTGTTCCTCGTCCCTTCCGACGAAGCGGGCGCCTACCAGCTCTTCGGGCTCGGCCAGGGCAAGGTCCCGGTCCGCCGAAGCACGGGAGCGGGACGCGATCTCGTCCGCCTGCCGCCCCCGGACGGCCTGCAACGGAGTCCGGGACGGGAGGCGGGCGTCTCGAGTCCGAGCGCTCCGGGCGAGGGGCCGCCGGGAAAGGGACTGTTCTCGCTGCAACCGCTCGACGGAGTGCTCGGGTCCGTTCGCCGCCACAACGAGCAGAAGGGGGGCGGTAGATGACGCGGCGAACCATGCTTGCTGCCGCGAGCATCTGCGGCCTGTGCCTGTTCGGCGGTGCACCCGCTCTGCTCGCCTACACGCCGCTGGCCTTCGTGGATCGGAGCGGCGGCTCGGAAACGGTGAAGTACCTTTCCTGGCAGCCGCTGCAAACCGGCAGCCCGATTCCCTTCTCGATCAGCGCCGCCGGCTCGCCGGATATCAGCCTCCCTCCCGGCGACCCCGCCATCGACGAGTTCGAGGCCATGGAGCTTGCGTTCAGGACGTGGGAGCGGGTGCCGGAGAGTGCCGATCCATTTCGATCTTCGCCCCACGAACACGAACGAGTTCGGGTACGACGGCGAGAACGTCATCTTCTTCGCCGACCTGGGGAACGTCGGCTACGGCGGCGTGACGCTGATCACGTACGAGAACACCACGGGCCGGATCCTCGATGTCGACATCCACATGAACGACCACGACATCCGGTGGCTGACCTCGCCGAACGACGCGAACGGAGAGCCGCTGCCCTGCCCCTGTCAGGGCGTGGATCCGGCCGGTGTGTACACGAACGACATCCAGGGTCTGGCGACGCACGAGATCGGCCACGCGCTCGGTCTGGATCATTCGGCCGTAGGCTTCCGCGAGTCGTCTGCGACCCCGACCATGTACCCGTACGGCATCTGGAACGTGCCGGGGGACGGGACACGGCCGCCCAACAGCCGCTACCGAACCATCGAGATCGACGACGCGCTGGGGATCGAGGACCTCTATCCCCCCGCCGGGGTACCGGCGCAGACGGGAACGTTCACGGGACTCGTGCACGACGACGGCGACGCCCCCCTGTTCGGAGCGCACGTGGTCGCCCGAGACGTGCTCATCGGGACCGAGGTGGGAGCCATGAGCGGTGTCATCGCAGGACCGTTCGATTCCGACACCTACCGGATCCGAGGGCTGCCTCCCGGATCGTACGAGCTGCGCGTCGAGCCGCTCGATGGATCCCCGCCGGGATACGTGGGGTCGGGCGCCTTCGGCGGGATCGCACAGGCGCTGGTCCCGCAGAAGTTTCCCTCGACGGTCGAACTCACCCGGACCTGGCACCGATTCGCCCACTCTCGCGGCGCGGCGACGCCGCTGGTCCTGGGCGCCGGCGGCACGGAGACGGTCGACTTCCGCCCCTTCGCCGTGGTCCCGAAGCTGCCCCGGCTCGTCCAGCCGCCGCGCCCGCTCACGCTTCGTGTGGAGGTCATCACCGCTGAGACCGGACCGCTGCAGGAGGCCTGGTTCGTCTACACGGACGCAGGCGGCGCTCCGGTCCGCATCGCGCTTCCGCTGGCGGGAGGAGTCGCGGCCGTTCCCCTGCCCCAGCTTCCCGCGGCGAGCGTCGTCACCTACCACGTGGAGATCCAGGAAGGAAGCGGCGCCCGCCATGCGACGCCGGACCGGAAGTTCCAGGTCGGCCTGTCCTCCGAGCCGCTCGTCATCGTGAGCAAGACGTACGGCTCCACGCTGTCCGCGGTGGATAGCGGGACGATGTTCGAGGTCGACGAGACTCCCGACGTGCTCTCCTATCCGCTGGGCCAGGCGTACCACTACGGGCGCGCCGGCATCTACGTCGCCGATTTCGGGACGGACAACGTGGGATTCGTGCCGTTCTCGCAGGGCGTGTTGCCGCCGACCGATCCCCGCCCTTTCGACACGGATGGCGACGGCCTCCTCGACACGCTCGAGCCTCTCTTCGGAACCGATCCGATGAACCCGGACACGGACGGGGATCTGGGGATGGACGGATCCGAGATCAGCCAGACGCTCTGGATCGATCCTGCTCTCGCCGGCTCGAGCTTCGACGCCATCGGCGGGACCCTCGCCCGTGACGGGACCACGCCGCTCGGCGACCCGTTCGTCGATCTGGCGATCTACAACGTCTCCCAGAACCGCTGGGAGTCCAGCGTGGTACGGATGACGCCGAGCGGCCGGTTCCGCCTGCGGCTGCCCGCGGGGCCTGCCTACAGGGTCACCTACTTCGACGCAACGAGCGGACAGTCCGTCGGCACCAGCGCCGACTTCAGCGGGATCGCCGGAAGCGTCGTCAGCGCCGGCATCCGTTCGCTCAACATGCCGCCACCCGTTCCCGCGGTACCCGACTCGGGAACCGATCCGCTCGACCCTGTCGTGGGCGGGCCGGCGGTTTTCCTGCAATCGTCGCAGATCCAGCTCCCGCACCTGTCCGATCCGTGGGACGTGGCGCTGGAGCCGGGCGACCAGCGATTCCTGTACGTTTCGGGAAGCGGATCGAACACCGTGTACAGGATCGACACGCGGACCGACAGCATCTCAGGACAGGCCGCAGTCGGACTGGAGCCGAAGGGAATCGCCGTCTCGTCGGACGGGAGCAAGGTCTTCGTCGCATGCCACGGAAGCTCCGAGGTGCAGATCCTGGACTCGGCCACGCTCCAGCCCCTGGCTGCCGTTCCCGTGCCCGGCCATCCGTTCGACATCGCTCTGACTGGCGACGGCTCGACTCTCGTGGTGACCGCCATGGACACCGCGTTCAACGTCACCCTCATCGATACCGCGACCGACGCCCTGACCGCGAGTCTCGCTTCCGGGCTCGCCGGTGCGGCCTTCCTCGCGACCCAGGCGTGCACGTCCCTGGCCCTCGCGGGCGACTTCCGGGTCGGCGTCCACGAAGTCGCCCGGGTCGACGCAGCACGCGGCACCAGCACGGCTCTGGACCTGGGCCCGGGCATCAACGCGACGAGCGGCGTGGCGATGCATCCGCTGCGGAACAGGGCGTACGTGGTTCACTACATGAACCCGGAGCTGCTCGAGATCGACTCGTCGAACGGATCGATCCTGCGCAGGACCCCGTTCCCTTTCGTCGACATCCGCGACGTCTCGGTCGTACCGCGCCTCGCGCCGGGAGTGGATTCGGACGGCGACGGCGTGCCGGACGTCTGCGACGACTGCGTCGCAGTCTGGAATCCGGGCCAGTCCGACGCCGACCACGATTTCGAGGGGGATGCCTGCGACCGGGACGACGGACTCGTTGAGATCGGCGTTGCGTCCGATCGCGCCTTCGTCTGGCCGGACGAACTAGGTGTGGATACGTACAACGTCTATCGCGCGGACCTCGGCGTGCTGCAGGCCGCAGGGACCTACACGCAGGCCCCGGGCTCGAACCCCCTGGCTGCGAGGATCTGCGGCCTGGCTGCGACGGATTTTCGCGACCCGCTCGTGCCGGAGGAAGGCGCCCCCGCGTTCTACCTCGTCACGGGCGTCACCGGAGGCGTGGAAGGCAGTCTCGGCAAGGACAGCGCAGGGAACGTGCGGCCGAACGCGCACCCCTGTCCGTAGGAGTCGAGATCGGCGCGGGAACCGGGCGCTCCGCGACGGGCTGGATTCACGCCGCAAGAACGAATCGGAGGCAGGTGATCGGAGAGATCGGGAGCGACCACCGGTAGCTCGTCAGAGCCGCAGCGTGCCCGAAACGCATCCTCGATTCAGGCTTTCTTGGCTTGCCGGCGCACGGCGGATTCGAACTGGCGGAACACTGCATCGGCGATCCCGAGGCGGCCCTGGGATCCGGCCATGTCGGCGAGCCCCGACTCGAAGAGGTCCTGCCAGGTCTCGCCCCCGTTCTCGGTTCCGAAGAACCCACCCTCGGTCGAGCTCGCGACCATGCTGCGGATCATCTCGCGGTACAGAAGGGACTCGAACACGCGGCTCGCCGTGCGGAGCCCCTCGAGCGCCGCGACTTCCTCCGGCGACTCCACGGCAGCCGAGCCTGGCCTCGCGACGCGGGGCATGAGCGCCGACGGCTCCGGCGGAATTCTCACTGGATGATGATCTCCGCGCGCAGCGCGCCCGCGGCCCGAATGGCCTGGAAGATGGCGATCATGTCCCGGGCGGTGGCGCCGATCCGGTTGAGCCCGTTCACCAGGTCCGCGATGCTCGCCCCGTCGTCGAGGATCAGGACGCGCGCCGGATCCTCGGCGACCTCGATCTGGGGCTGCTCCGTGGTGACCGTCTTCCCCTCGCTGAACGGCTCGGGCTGCGAGACGCGCGTCTCGGTGTCCACGCGAACGCTGAGGCTCCCGTGGGAGATCGCGACCCGCGAGATCCTGAGGTCCGCTCCGAGGACGACCGTGCCGGTCCGCTCGTTGAACACGAGGCGGGCGGGCGCGTCGGGCTCGACGCTCAGCTCCTCGACGCGCGACAGGAACTCCACGGGACCGCCGGGCGAGTCCGGAGGGATGCGCAGGATCACGCCGCCGGAGTCCTCCGCGCGCGCGGTCCCCTCCCCGATGGCGTCGTTGACGGCGTGCTCCACCCGGGTCGCGGTGGTGAAGTCCGGGTCGTGCAGCAGGAGCCGGATCTCCCCCTGGGCGGGAAGCGAGAACACGATGTCCCTCTCGATCCGCCCTCCCGAAGGAATTCGCCCGGCGGTCGGGTGATTCCGCTGCACCGAGGACCCGCCCGCGGAGGCCGAGAACGCCCCGCCCACCGACACGGATCCCTGCGCCGACGCGTACGTCGCCCCGTCGGGCCCGCGCAGCGGCGTGAGAAGAAGAGTCCCTCCCGCCAGCGACTTGGCGTCGCCCATGGACGAGACCGTCACGTCCAGGCTCCGTCCCGCTCGCGCGAACGGAGGCGCGTCGGCGGTCACCATCACGGCGGCGACGTTCTTCACCCGGATTCGCGCCGGATCCATCTCGACGCCGAGACGCTTGAGCATGTTCGCGATGCTCTGGGGAGTGAAGGTCGACTGGGTGCCGTCCCCGGTGCCGTTGAGCCCCACCACGAGACCGTAGCCCACGAGCTGGTTCGCGCGGACCCCCTCCACGCCGGCGATGTCCTTGATCCGTGCCGCCCGGGCGAGGCCGGTGCAGGCGACGAATGCCACGAGCCAGACGGAAAGCGACCGTCTCACCGCGAGCCTCCTCAGAAAGGCCAGACCTTCTGGATCATCCGCGATAACCAGCCCTCGCGTTGCGCGTCGTCCACGTCCCCCTTGCCGCCCAGGTGCATGGTCAGCTCCGCGAGGCGGGTGGACGAGACGCTGTTGTCGGACGACAGATCGGTCGCACGCACGATCCCGACGATCGTCAGGACCTGGCGCTCGTGATTCACGGTGACGTCCTTGTGCCCCACCACCGCTAGGTCGCCGCTGGGGTACACTCCGATCACGCGGGCCGTCACCAGAGCCTCCACCGACGTCTCGCGCGTCGTCGCGCCGTCGCCCTTGAAGGCCTTCTGGGTGTTCGTCTCCAGGATCTGCGCGGGATTGAAATACGGCCACTTCTCGACCAGCCGCTGCTCGTACCCTCCCAGCGTCGGGGCAGAGAGGGACAGCTGGGCGTCCTTGTTGAGATCGGTCTTGGCCTGCTGGCTCCCCTTGGTGTCCTCCACGATTCGGATCGTGACGAGGTCGCCGGCGCGCGAGGCACGCACGTCGCCCACGAGCGAGAGCGCGGACGCGTCGGTCCAGAGCGAGCCCCGACTCTGTTGGCCTGATCCTGCCTGCGCGGCGATCTTCTGGGCGCGCTCCAGGTCGTCGAGAAGTCGATTCGCCGGCGCGCGAGCCGGCCCGCGCGCGGCGCATGAGAGCGCCCCCGCGGCCAGGAGGACACCGAAGCCCAGGACGTTCCATCGGATCATCGAGACCTCCTCATGCGACTCACCGGGAGACCTCGACGGTCCCCTCGCCCACCACGCGGGCGAGCAGGGTGCGCCGGCTGTCCGCGTTCTCGACCGGGATCGTCTCGCCGATCCGCCCGGACCGGCGCGCGATGCCCGCCGCGGTCAGCCGCACCGCCCCCGAGACGTAGCGGATCGTCACCCGCGCTCCGGATGCGACGGCCGCACTCTCTTCGAGGCACCCGGTCGTCAGCACCTCGCCGGCGCGGAGGTTCCGGCGCGCACGGAGTCGCGCGCCCGCGCGGGGGAACAGCGGCGTGGCGCCCCGCAGCTCGGCAAGCGGCCTCTCCTCCTCGCGCCACGCGCCGTCCTGCAGCGACTCTCCCCTGGGAACCTCGCGGCGCGTCACCGCGACCCTCATCCAGGGGCGGACCGTGGCGGCGAGGGGCAGGCGGATCGGGCCCTCTCGACCGCTATCGACCTCCACGGTGAAGAGAACGGACCCGTTGGCCGTGACGCTCTCTCCGCCCTCGAGAGGCCCGAGGACGGCGTCTCCCGGCGGCGCTCCGTTCGGCCAGCGCACCTCGAGGAGATCGAACCGGCTCCAGGTCTCGCCGTACCGTCGCTCGATCTCCCCGCGAACGGCTCCCTCCGCGTTCGCGGTCACGAGAGGCTCCGCGATCGCCTCCCCGCGAGCCGCCCCGATGCACAGGAGCGTCGTGGCGAGGACGCCGACTCTCCGCGGCGAACGGGCTCGCACAGCGCTACCGGACCAGCGTGTTGAGTTGCGAGAGCATCTCATCGGAGACCTTGATGGCGCGGGAGTTCAGCTCGTAGGCCCGCTGCGCGGCGATCATGTCCACCAGCTCGGTCACGACGCTGATGTTCGACACCTCGAGGAAGCCCTGGCCCATCGTTCCCAGGCCATTCTCTCCCGGGGTTCCCAGGACCGCGTCGCCGGAGGCGTCGGAGGGAAGGAGCACGTTCTGACCCGACGCGCGCAGCCCGGACGGGTTCACGAACGACGCCAGCTCGATGCTGCCCACCTGCGTGCCGTTCAGCTGTCCGGCGACGATGGCGGTCACCGTCCCATCGGCGCCGATCTGGATCGTCGTCGTCCCTTGCGGGATCGTGAGCGTGGGCTCGAGCGGGTACCCGTCGGTGTTCACGACCTGCCCATCGCGATCCAGCAGGAACGCGCCGTCGCGCGTGTACCCCGTCGTGCCGTCGGGGAGCGTGACCTTGAAGAAGCCGTCTCCCTGGATCACCACGTCCAGGGGGTTGTCGGTCTTCTTCAGGTCGCCCTGGGTGAACAGCTTCTCCACCGCCGCAGGGCGCGTCCCCAGGCCGAGCTGCATCCCCGAAGGGTAGAGCGTCCGCTGGGACGACGCCGCCCCTGGCGCACGCAGGGTCTGGTAGAGCAGGTCCTGGAACCGCGCGCGGCTCTTCTTGAACCCGGTGGTGTTGACGTTCGCCAGGTTGTTGGCGATCGTATCGATGTTGAGCTGCTGGGCCACCATCCCCGAAGCCGCCGACCAGATCGCTCTCTGCATCGCATCCTCCCGAGCCCTTCGATGGAGATCCCCTTGGCACCCCGCCTCACGGCTGCGTGATGTCGTTGACCGCCTTCTTGTCGATGTCGTTCATGATCAGGCTCACGGTCCTCGCGTGCTGCTCGAACGCCCGCTGCGCCGCGATGAGCCGGATCATCTCTTCCACCGCATTCACCGCGGGAGCTTCCAGGTGACCCTGCCGCACCTGGATCTCGGGCCCCGCGGGCGCCACGCTCGCCGCCTGCTCCAGACGGTAGAGTCCCGCCCCCTCCTTGACGGCTGCTCCGGGCGGCGCCTGCACCACGCGCAGCGCGCCGCGCTCCTCGCCGTCGACGAGCACCCGCCCGTCCGCGCCGATCTCGAGAGTGCCGCCCGACACGCGCAGCGGCCCTCCCGCGCCGAGCACCGGCAGACCGTCGTTGGTCACCAGGGTCCCGCCAGCGTCCATCTTCAGGGGTCCGCCCCGGGTGTAGCGCTCGCCGCGAGGCGTGCCGACCACGAGCCAGGCGTCGCCTTCGAGGGCGAGGTCCAGCCGATTGCCGGTGACGTGCAGCGCACCCTGCCGCTCGCCCGTGTACGTCGTCGGCACGTACACGCCGGAGTTCGCCGCACTCTCCCGCGTCTGCCCGCTCGAGCCGCCGACGAGCCGCCAGACCTCGTAGAACGTCATCTCGGGTCGGAAACCGTCGGTGGCCGCGTTGGCCAGGTTGTTCGCCGTGACCTCGAGATCGCGCTGCCGCGCGATCATCCCCGATGCGGCCGTGTAGAGCGTGCTGTCCATCGGTCCTCCGCCTCCCTATCCCGCGGACCGGGTAGCACGGCAGGTGCCACGGATCCACGAAGGAATCGCGCGGCCGGGACGCCTCGGCACCCGGCACGATCTGCCCACCCGGCATCCGATTCCGAGCAGCCCAACGGGCATTCCCCCGACACCTCGGGAAGAAACAAGCCCAACCGGAGCGATGCCGGTCCGCCGGCGTCGCGGAGGGCGGGAGCGGGGATTCGGGGACAAAGCCCCCGAGCATCTGTTTCTTAGGACCAGCCCAACGGGCGTTCTCCCGACACCTCGGGAAGAAACAAGCCCAACCGGAGCGATGCCGGTCCGCCGGCGTCGCGGAGGGCGGGAGCGGGGGTCCGGGGGCAGAGCCCCCGAGCATCTGTTTCTTAAGAGCCGCCCAACGGGCATTCCCCCGACACCTCGGGAAGAAACAAGCCCAACCGGAGCGATGCCGGTCCGCCGGCGTCGCGGAGGGCGGGAGCGGGGATTCGGGGACAAAGCCCCCGAGCATCTGTTTCTTAGGACCAGCCCGACGGGCGTTCTCCCGACACCTCGGGAAGAAACAAGCCCAACCGGAGCGATGCCGGTCCGCCGGCGTCGCGGAGGGCGGGAGCGGGGGTTCGGGGGCAGCTGGTCTTTACCCATAAGTCCCCCCGCTGGACACGGGTCAGGACGAGTCTGGGGGCGGCGCCGTCAGGGCCGTGTAGGTGGCGGCGATGTCGTCGAGCCGCTGGAGGCCGAGCCAGAGGGTCTGGGTTCCTGGCTCTCCGTCCGACTTCCGGCCGAGGAATCCGCCCAGGCCCGCCACCATGTGGATCGCGTCGCGGAGCGACGGCGGGGTGGGAGGCGGAGTCGGCGTCCCGGAGAGGAAGCAGAGCAGGGCTTTCCATTCGGCCTCTTCGAAGTAGACCGTGCAAGGGACGTCAGGAATCTCTCGGCCGAGCTTGGCGAGATGGAAGATGCGCCACCCGATGACCAGATCGACCGCGATGCACGCTTTGAGGCTGTGCGCCGAGGCGAGTTGGCGATTCTCGATTCGGCAGCCGCTCTTGAGCGTGCGGTGATAGACCTCAATCTGCCAGCGTAGGGCGTACCAGGAGAGCTTCTCGGCAGCCTGCTCGAGGGAAGTCACCGGCATCGTCGTGATCAGCAGCCACTCGACTGCTTCGCCTTGGGCTGGCTGGCTCTCCTCCGTGGCGGCAATTGCCCACAGCTTTACGGCAGTCTTGTGCCTGGAGTCCCGGGGCGGACGGAGCAGAACTTCGGCAAACCGCAGTTCCAGCGTCGTGTCTCGGCGACGGCGCGAACCGCGTCGCGGCACAACGAGCGGAAGCGTGCCCATCGAGGAAAGTGCTCGGATATGCTCCCACAAGAATGTCACTTCGCCTGTGCTGGCGTTGATCTCGATCTTTCGCGGCGCTGTGGCTCGAACGAGAAGCTCCGGCTGCTCGTCGCTCTGCCGCGCACGTACAAAGAGATCAAAGATGTCGGCTTCGCGGTCGGCCACGCAAACGAGACGAGTGCTTGGGAGTCGCCGCTGCGCTTGCGCGGTGGCTTCGTATCCGACCATCCACTTGCGGCTTTCCTTTTGGTCGATCGGAAGCCTCTCCCGCTGCTTGCTGGTCCCATGTTTCTTGGGATCCCGCGCCCAACACTGCGCGTTGAGCAGCCCTAGCGGAGTTCCCCCTGGGCTGAGCAGGAGCGTACTGTGGACGAAAAGACCGCGCGTGGTCTGTGCACCATAGCTGCCGATCGGCCCGAGATCCTCGCAGGTCGAGTGCGTCGTGTAGTTCAAGGCCGTAGTGTCCTGAATGGCCAATACGAGCGGGTGCTGCGCGGCCCGACCGAGCGACGACTCGTAGTGCGGCTGCAGGATTGCTTCCATGCTCACCTTCCGGTGTGCACAGAACCGGTAAGCGGCCTTCGTCTTCGCGCGGCTACCGCACGCCTGCGCAACATTCGCCGTGGGCCGTGCGTAAAAGTCCCGCGCGATCGACAGCAGGCGCTTGTTGAGACGCTCGTCGGGTAAGATTGCCTCAGCAAACTCGACATCCGCCCAGTCTCGATCCGTCGGAAGCTCGCGAACGGGCTCGACGCACAACTGCTCCTTCGCCGCCGGGTCGAGGGGCAAGATGAAGACTTCCTTCACCCCGCACTGCCGCCGACGATCGCGGTCCTGGCGGCCTCGACCGACCGTGGCGCCGAGCCGGATCCAACCTGCCGCACGATAACACGTGCCCCCGAACCGATCCGGGTCGACAAACGATTCAACCAACAGCGGCTTGTAGCCGTAACGATCCTGCCAATCGGCAGCCAAGCGCGCTGCGCATCGCGACAGCACGTGCGACGCCAGATTCGGGATTCTCGGAACGAGTAAAAAGCGGCTGTTGGCCACCACGAACTTGAGATTGCGAAGGCGGGCTCGCTCGCTCCAGCCAATCCAGCGATCCCGGGTCCCAAGCCGCCACGCGCTCGCCGAGAACGCCAGCGCGCCGAGTAGCCCCTCACGGCAGCGGACGAGGTAGCGAAGCTGTGCGCCGCAGAGGGGGCCCGCACCCAGGTAGTGGCTCGATTCCATCAGCCGCGTCCACTGCCGGTGCTCTGTCCGATTGTTCCGACTCACGCAGACGATCTCGAGACCCGGGAAATCCCGAATCTCCGCAGCAGTCCCGCGGTACAAATCCGAGGGCGGTGGGACGGGCGTCCAACCCGGCGACCGAGGAAACCAACCCCTGAGCGCCGGTAGCGATACCACCCCGGCACGCTCCAGCCGCCCAAGGGCCACCCGGGCCGCAACCTCCCGACGCCTACCCAGGCCATCAAAGAGGCCCTTGCGGTCGCAGAATTCCCGGGCCAATCGCGAACGACTGGGCAGATCCTCAAGGACCCCTCGCTCGCGAATCCATCCCAGATCCGCGTCCGTGACCTCTATGCCGCCGACCTGCACGCCGGAAGCCTACCAGCCGGCGTGCCCCGTGTCCAGCGGGGTCACTTGTGGCCGCGGATCAGCGGGGGCAGAGCCCCCGAGCATCTGTTTCTCAAGAGCAGCCCAACGGGCATTCCCCCGACACCTCGGGAAGAAACAAGCCCAACCGGAGCGATGCCGGTCTGCCGGCGTCGCGGAGGGCGGGAGCGGGGGTTCGGGGGCAGAGCCCCCGAGCATCTGTTTCTTAAGAGCGGCCCAACGGGGCGGTCGCCCCGACACCTGCGGAAGAAACAAGCCCAACCGGAGCGATGCCGGTCCGCCGGCGTCGCGGAGGGCGGGAGCGGGGGTTCGGGGACAAAGCCCCTGAGCATCTGTTTCTTAGGACCAGCCCAACGGGCATTCCCCCGACACCTCGGGAAGAAACAAGCCCAACCGGAGCGATGCCGGTCCGCCGGCGTCGCGGAGGGCGGGAGCGGGGGTTCGGGGGCAGAGCCCCCGAGCATCTGTTTCTTAAGAGCCGCCCAACGGGCATTCCCCCGACACCTCGGGAAGAAACAAGCCCAGCCGGAGCGATGCCGGTCCGCCGGCGTCGCGGAGGGCGGGAGCGGGGGTTCGGGGACAAAGCCCCCGAGCATCTGTCTCTCGAGAGCGACTCGATCACGCGAGAGTCTCCGTCCGGCTCGCATGGGTGCGCGCGCCTGCGGGGCCCGGGTCCTCCGCGGCCCCGAGCCGGGCGTGAAGCCTGCGGATGTTCGCGCGAAGCTCCTCCGCGGCGCGTTGGCGCGACCTCTCTTCGGCCGCTCGCGACGCGACAGGGCGGATGGCCGCTGCCTCTTCCCTCTCCGCGGCGGCCACGAGATCCGACAGGCCTCCCTCGATCCCCTCCCGCGCCGGTAGCGGCGCATCGCGAGCCGCCGGCGCATCGTGGTCACGCGTCGAGGCCGCCGAGCCGGCGCCAAGGCCGAGCGTGAGAAGGACCCCGCGCGGGCGCCGGTCGCGGCGCCGCACGCGAGCTCGCTCGGGATCGCCTCGCCGCGGCGCCGTCTCCGCGCCGGTCGCCGTCGTCGAATCGATCGTCTCCCGGGAGGTCACGCCCCAAAGCCGCCTGTGGAGATAGAGCACGTTCGCGAGAAGCACGAGATTGAACGCCACCTGAACGAGAGCGAAGCGATTCACGGCGACCCTCCTGTCCGTCACAGCCGCCCCAGGCTGGTGAGCCTGCGCTCGGCCGTCTCCACCGACTGCACGCGCAGCCCGAAGCAACCGTCCACCACCACCAGCTCGCCTCTGGCCACGACCCGACCTCCCACCACGAGGTTCACCGGACCGTCGGCACTCCGGCCGAGAGGCAGGATCGACCCCGTCTCGAGCTGCTGCACCTGGCCCAGCTCCATCTCCACCGAGCCCAGAGTGATCGCGAACGGAAGCTCGAGATCGAGAAGCACATCGGACGGGCGACCGTCCGCTGGTACGCTCTCGGGGACGAGGTCGAGGGTCAACAGTGCCGTGACGCCGTCGATTCGCACGCTGAACCGTACGCGATCGGGGGTGGACTCGGGCGGCGCGGCCGCGGCCCCCGCGCCGTCCAGCCGTGCGACGGATCCGCGACGCGCTTCCCACGCACGCGCCCACCGCCTCCGCGATCTCGGAAGCGATGACGTCGAGAGCCGGCCCGGCCTCTTCCATCGTCCCCACCGACCGACCGATCACCGCACCGGCCAGAGCGAGCGCCGCTGAATCGCCGAGGAACCCGTTGAATCGCGTCCGGCTGGCGGGAAGGAACCCGCGCACGAGGAGACCCGGTCCGGAGGCCTCCCCTGCCGCCGCCCCGAGACGGACTTCCACGCGGACCCCGCATGCCGCCGAGAGGCGCTCGGCAAGAACCGCCGCTCCCCGGGACGAGACGGCCTGGAGCACGAGGCTCGCCGCCTCGGTGGATGCCACGCTCATCGCAATTCCTCCTTGGACTCCTTGTCCGCGATCCAGCCGACGACCTCCACCGCCGGAATCGCCCCCGCGCGGATCAAGCGTCCGTGCACGACCGGCGTGCCGTTGCAAACGATCTCGATGGGCTCGGTCTCGGGATGATCGAGCCGCACCACGTGCCCCGGCTGCAGCGCCATCAAGTCGCCCAGCGTGATCACCCCTCCCGGGACCCGCGGGACCACACGCACTGAGGCCGCGAGGAGCTTCTGGAGAGGGATCGCCTGCCCCTTCGACCTCGCTGTCGCCGGCGCCGGAGCAGCCAGTTCCGCCGCGCGCGCGGCGGGCAGAAGGATGCCCGCGGCACCTCCGCGTCCCCCCACGGTGAGCTGGAGCTGGAGCCACGCGAAGCCGGCACCGCCCTCCGTGTCGGTTCCCGTCGCCCGGCACTCGAGGGGCGAGGCTGCCGGGACCTGACCGGAGCCGAAGGCCGACGCCACCGCAGGCCCGAAGCAGATCTTGACGAGTCGCATCACGAGCGAGATCTCGACCGGCGTGGGCAGGCGGCGCGGCTGGGCCCCCGCGTCCGATCCGCCCAGCCTCGCCTCGACCAGCGCGAGGACGGTCTCGTTCTCGAGCACCACGTCCGCGATGCGGCGCCCGCCCGGCTCCGCCAGCGACAGCCTGAGCCCCTCGGCGAACCGGCGCGCGGCGTCCCCGCTGCCCGTCGACTCGATCCTCCCCGCGACCACTCGCGACTCCTTGCGCAGCTCCGCTTCCAGTCGCCGGCCGCACTCCTCCGCGAGCCGGGTCCCGAGCTCCGCGAGTCGCTCGATGGCGTGTCCGGGGAACGGAGGCGCCCCGTCGAACGAGAACGGAACGTGGGCGCGCGCGCCGGATGTCGCACCGCCGGGATGCTCACGCCTCTCCGCCAGCAACGCCTCCATCTCGTCCGCGCTGAGGATCTCGGTCATGCCCGCCGCCCTGTTCGGGGGCCCGTTCCGGCGGACACGGCCCCTTGCAGCTCGAGGTGGAGATCCCGCAGGCATTGCGTGTGGATCTGGCACACACGGGACTCCGTCACCGACAAGACGCGGCCGATCTCCTTCAAGGTGAGACCCTGCTCGTAGTAGAGGCTCAGCACCATCCGTTCGCGAGGAGGAAACTCGAGGATGAGATCGCTGACCCTCTGGTGCAGCTCGGCTTCCGCCACCTCCTCGAACGGATCTCGCGCCTTCGAGCAGATCCCGGCATCGGAGAGCGACTCGGTGGAACGCGCATCGTCGTCCAGCGGCCGCGCCGCGTCGCGGTCGCGCCGCAGTCCCGCGACGACGTCGGCGGTCACTCCCATCTCCTGGGCGATCTCCTCCTCTCCGGCGGCCCGGCCCAGCCGGTGCTCGACACGGGAGGCTGCCGAGTCCATCGCTCGGAGCTTCCGGCGCAGGGAGCGCGGCGCCGCGTCCCGTGCGCGCAACGCGTCGAGAATCGCGCCGCGGACGCGGGATTCGGCGAACGATCGGAAGCGGACCCCTCGCGACGGGTCGAACCTCTCGATCGCCTCCATCAGTCCCACGACCCCGTCGTTGACCAGGTCCGAAAGCTCCACCGAAGCGGGCAAGCGAGAGAGGATGCGTTGCGCCAGGTAGCGGACCATGGGGGCGTTCGCGAGGACGAATCGCTCGTGCTCGGCGCTCCCGCGGATGCGCGCCTTCTCGTCCCATTCCTCGGATCGCGTCGGCTCGGCTTCCATCGTCCCCGGATCCATGCGTCCTCCTTCCGATCAGTGGACAGGCGACTCCCCGGGAGCCTCCGCCAGGCTTCCCCAGAGGACCGCGCTCGCGTCCGGGCGTGTGACCCGCGCCCGGCCGAGTCGCACGGCGAGGCGCTGGAAGCACCGCGACGCCGGGGCGTGCGGATGCAGATCGACGACTGCTCTCTGCTCGCGAACCGCCGCCGGGACGTGCTCGTCGTGGAGCACCTCACCGTCGAACGCCACGCCGTATCCCAGGAATCGCCGGCACACACGGTCGATCTGGCCGTGAACCGCGTGGCTCTCCTCCGAATCCCGCGCCCCGTTCACGATGAGACCGATCCGGGCGAGGTCCGTCCCCGACGACAGGACCTTGATGGCCGCATAGGCGTCCACGAGGGAGGTGGGCTCGGGCGAGACCACGATGAGCGTTCGGTCGGCGCCACGGGCCAGGTGGACCACGCTGTCGCCGATCCCGGCCGGCGCATCCACGAGGACGCAGTGGTGTCCCATCGCCACGGCCTGCAGGCTCTCGGCGAGCGCCCGTCGCCGCACCGGGTCGATCCGGGTCAGGTCGGCCACTCCGGAGGCGGCCGGGATCACGTGGATCCCCGCCGGTCCCTCGACGACCAGATCGCTGAGCGCGCATTCGCCGGTGAAGAAGTGCTGGATCGTGTACCGCGGCGCCAGCCCCAGCAGCACGTCCAGGTTGGCCAGGCTGAAGTCGGCGTCGAGCACCAAGACCTTGCGGCCCATGCGGCCCATGGCGACCGCGAGGTTCGCCACGACGGTGCTCTTGCCCACCCCTCCCTTGCCGCTCGCGACGGCGATCACAGGCGGCGGGGACGACGGCAGGTGCACGACAGGGTCGGACGCGGGCATCACGTCTCCTTCCGGGCCCATGCGGCGCGCACCACCATCTCCGCGAAACGGTGCGGCGTGGCCTCCTCGAGGTCGTCGGGTATCGTCTGGCCGTTCGCGAGCCAGACCACGGGGCACCCGCTGCCGACGGCCTCGGCGAGGAGCTCCCCGTACGAATGCGTCTCGTCGATCTTCGTGAAGACCAGCTGCGGCGGGGCGATGGCGCGAAATCGGGCGATCGTTCGCGCCAGGTCCACGCGGCGCATCGTGGCGGGAACCACGAGCAGAGCCTCGGCGCCCGGGACCCCCTCGATCAGTCGCGCGAGATCCCACAGCCTCCGTGTATCCGCCGTCGACAGCCCTGGAGTGTCCACGACGAGCAGATCCGCATCCCGGTGGCGCGCGCGGACGTCGGAGAGCGCGGAGGCGTCGGGCCCGCGCTCGAACCCCACCTGGATCAGCTCGGCGTACTCGCGCAGCTGATCCACGGCACCGATGCGGTAATCGTCCGCCGCGACCAGCACCGTTCTCTTGCGCCACACCACGCTTCGGACCGCCGCGATCTTCGCCGCCGTCGTGGTCTTCCCCGCTCCGGCGGGACCGACCAGGATCAGGACCTGCGGGCGTCCTTGCGAGGGTACCCTCGGGACGGCGAGAAACGCGGCGAGGCTCTGCGCCAGGTGGGCGGACAGCTCCGAGAGCGACGAGACACCCAGAGCGCGAGACTCGGCCAGCGCCGTCTCCGTGGCCCGCAGGGCGAGAGCGTGGTCGAGCCCGGTGGCGGCCAGCGCCGTCACGATCTCTTCCGCGGCGGGCATTTCCAGGTGAGTCGCTCCGGGATGGGCGGGCTCGTCGGTCTTCGTCTCCTCGGAGAGCTTCCGGATCCGCCGCGAGAGCAGCTCGAAACGCGCCTGCAGCTCGTGCAGCCGCTCGTCGTGAAGTCGCAGCGACTCGCGGTCGGTGCCACCGAGCTCCGCGAGGAGTCGCTCGGACGGACGCTGCCGCCCGGCCTCTTCGACCCGCACCGCGTCGGCGGCCACGCCCCAACCCGCGGTCCGGGTCGACGGCGGTGCGACGGGGGTTTCACGGGCCGGCTCGGATGCAGGCGCCGGGAGAGGGCCCGCGACCGATCGAGGCCGCTCCACGGCCACGGTGACCTCGGCGGATGCGATCATCGATCCAGCCGTCCGACGGATCCCGAGCAGAAGCGTCTCCTCTCCGAGCTCCCGCCGCGCGGCCGCGAGCGCCTCGGAGACCGTCGAGCCGGAGAACCGCTTGACGTACATCTCAGCGGCCCCCCTTCACCGGAAGCTCGCGCTGCTCCGGACGGAGCAGCCCGTGCGGCGTGCATCGCGGCTCTATGGTCATGGTCCGCTCACCACCCCGATCGCCCGGACGCGAGTTCCGGTGGGGACTTCCTGGGGAGACAGAACGGTGACGTGCGGGAGAGCCACCGTCGCCAGCCCGGCGAGGTACGGACGCACGCTCGCGGCGCAGAGAACCGCCGCCTGCGCCCGGGCGCCTCCCGCGTCGTGGAGCACCCGCGCGATCTTGGCCACGATCCCGTGAGCATCGGAGATCGAAGCCGGGGCCGGCGAGACGGCGGACGAGCGCCCTTCTCCCGCCTCGGGCGCCCCTCCGCGCAGCAGGGATTCGAGACCCTGCTCGAGCCGCGGATCGAGCATCACCGCCTCGAGCTCTCCGCCCGAGGTCAGAAGGGGCGCGCAGATCGTGCGGCCGATGGCCTGCCGGACCCGTTCCACCAGGTAGGTGGGCTCGCGGCTGACCAGGGCTGCGTCGGCCAGCACCTCGACGATGCGCCCGAGGTCGCGGATCGGCACTCGCTCGCGCAGGAGCGCGCGCAGCACCCCCTGCACCTGCCCCAGCGTGAGCCGCTCGGGGACCAGCTCCTCCACGGTCTTGGGAGCGGTCTTCGCGAGCAGATCCAGGAGCTTCTGGACGTCCTCGCGGGCGAGCAGCTCGTGGGAGTGGCGGCGGATGATCTCGATGAGATGCGTCGAGACCACGCTGGCGGCGTCCACCACGGTGCAGCCCGCCATGCGTGCGTCCTCTGCGCGGGATTCCGCCACCCAGATCGCCTCGATGCCGAACGCCGGCTCGATGGTGGGCGTGCCTTCGAAGGGAGTCGCGGTGCCGCCCGGCGAGATCGCGAGGACGCACCCCCGACGGATCCGGAACGTGGCGATCTCCACGCCGCGCAGCAGGATCGAGTACTGGTCGGGCGCCAGGCGGAGATTGTCCCGGATCCGGACCGGGGGCAGGACGAATCCCAGGTCGATGGCGATCTGGCGGCGGATACCCCGGATCTTGTCCAGCACGCCGCCGCTCCCGTCCGTACCGACGCACCCGATCAGGTCGTAGCCCACCTCGATCATCAGCGGGTCCACCGACAGCAGGGGCTCGACGGGTTCTTCGGTGGGAAGCGGCGGTGCCTCGTCGCCGGCGGTGACGGGAACCGTGCGGCCGGAGATCGCACGGGATGCGAAGAAACAAGCGGTCCCCAGCGAGAGGAAGGCGACCTTCGGGAGCCCCGGGACCAGCGCGAGCGTGGTGAGCGCGCCGGCAGCGAGCCGCAGCGGTCGGGGCGAGGCGAAGATCTGCGCGATCACGTCCTCGCCCAGGGTATTGCCCGTCGATGCGCGTGAGGTGATCAGGCCGGCGGCCACCGACACCAGCAGCGCCGGCACCGCCGTCACGAGCCCGTCGCCCACGGTCAGGATCGTGTAGTTCGACAGCGCGTTGGTGAGCGCCATCCCCTGCTGCAGGACGCCGATGAGAAGCCCACCGACGATGTTGATTCCGGTGATGATCAGCGCGGCCACCGCGTCCCGCTGGGTGAAGCGCACGGCACCGTCCATCGAGCCGTAGAACTCCGCCTCCTGCGCCACCGCCTTGCGTCGCTCCCGCGCCTCCGCGTCGCTGATCAGGCCGGCGTTCAGATCGGCGTCGATCGCCATCTGCTTGCCCGGCATGGCGTCCAGCGTGAATCGGGCGGTGACCTCGCTGATGCGGGTGGCCCCGTGGTTGATCACCACGAACTGGATGGCCAGGAGGACGAGGAAGACCACCAGCCCCACCACGACGTTGCCGCCCACGACGAACTGACCGAACGCCTGGATGACATGGCCCGCGGCCCCGGTTCCCTCCGCTCCACGCAGGAGGATGAGCCGGGTCGACGCCACGTTGAGCGCCAGCCGGTAGATGGTGAGGAGGAGCAGCATCGACGGGAACGCGGAGAAGTCCACCGGGGCCGGGACGTACACGGCGGACAGCAGCACCACCAGCGACAGCGCGATGTCCACCGAGATGAGCAGGTCCAGGACGACGGGCGGAACCGGGACGACCATCGCGGCCAGGATCACGATGAGTCCCGCCGGCACCACCAGGTGCGCCCACGACGGAAGTGGAATCCGCGAAGCGCTCATCGGGTCGCCTCGCGCTCCGGCCGGCGGCGCGCACCAGGCCGGCGCAGGCGCCACACGTGGGCCAGGACCTCGGCCACCGCACGGTACAGGTCCGCCGGGATCTGCTGTCCGACCTCGACGGCCCGGTAGAGCGCCCACGCAAGCGGCGGATCTTCGAACACGGCGATGCGCTGCTCCGCAGCGATGGCGCGGATCCGCTCGGCGATCCGATCGACCCCCTTGGCGACGACCTGCGGTGCGCCCCCGCGGCTCTTGTCGTACCGGAGCGCGACGGCGCAGTGGGTCGGGTTGACCACGACCACGTCGGCACGTGGCACCTCGGCCATCATGCGGCGGCGCGCCAACGCCAGCTGTCGAGCGCGCTGCCGGCTCCGGACGAACGGATCGCCTTCGATCTCTCGCCGCTCGTCCTTGATCTCCTGCTTGCTCATCTTCAGGCCGCGCACGTGCTCGAACTTCTGGTAGAGGAAGTCGGCCAGGGCGAGGACGAGGGCGAAGATCAGGAACTTGAAGAGGACGCGTCCGATCAGCGCCACGGTGAAGACGAAGATCTCCCGCGGGCCGCTGCCCGCGAGGGCCATGATGGCGGGGATCTCCGGGCGCACCGTGGCGACCACGACCCAGACCAGCACCACCAGCTTCACGACCGTCCGCAGCGTCGTGACGACGCGCTTGAGCGAGAAGATGCCCCGGAGGTTCTGAACCGGATTCAGCTTCGCGAAGTTCGGCTCGAGCCCCTCGCCGGCGAAGACGAACCCTCCCTGCGCGAACTGCCCCACCGCGCTGGCGAGCGCGATGCAGAAGACGACCGGACCCGCCAGCGCGACTCCGGTCAGGAGGGACGACCGGAGGACGACCGTGAGCCCCACCGGGTCTTCGCCGAAGGCGGAGATGCCGGCGATCGAGCGCTGGACCAGATCCTCGGCGCTGCGGAGAAACTCCGCGCCGAATGCCCGCGCGAAGAGGAGCACCCCGGCGATGACCAGGGTCGGGGGAAGCTCCTGCGACCGGGGGACCTGACCCTGCTCGCGGCTCTTCTGCAGCTTCCTGGGTGTCGGCTTCTCGGTCCGGTTCGAGCGCGGCTCTTCCATGGATCGATCCGCCTACCGCGCCGGCGTGAGGGCTGCCGCGAACGCCCGCGCCTGGTTGAGCGCCGTGACCAGCGAGTCGCCGGCCAGACGCGGCAGGATCACCAGACCCGCCGCCGTGGCGAGGAGTCCCATGGAGATCTTCACGGGAAACCCCAGGACCAGGAGGTTCACCTGCGGGAGCGCGCGCGCGGCGAGTAGCAGCGCCACATCGAGAACGATGGACACCACCAGGGCAGGCGCCGCGATGCGAAGGGCCAGCAGGAACACCTCGCCCGAGACCCGGGCGGCGAGCGCCGCGAACTCGACTCCCGGAGCCTGTACCACCGGTCCGATCCACCCGTAGGAGTCCTTCACCGCCAGAAGAAAAGCGTGGTGCGCATCCAGGCTGAAGTAGAGGACGCTGGCGAGAAAACGGTAGAAGACCGAGAACGGGCTGAGCTGCTCGCCGTTGATCGGGTCGATGACGCCGGAGAGCGTGAGGCCCATCTGGAATCCGACCAGCTGCCCCGCGAACTCGAATCCTGCCAGGGCCACCTGCGCGGAGAAGCCGAGCGCGGCGCCCACGAGCAGCTCGCAAGCGATCCTCGCGGCGAGGGCTCCCGCACCCGCGGAGAGATCGAGACGTGCCTCGGGGACGAACGGCTGCAAGAAGAACGCGAGCACCGCGGCGAGGAGGATCCGGAACCGGACCGGGAACGCCTCCGCGCCGAGGAGGGGAAAGAACGTCACGATTCCGCCCACCCGCGCCAGCACCGGAACGAACCCCGGCGGATCGAGAGCCTGCACGAGCGCGGCGACCGCGCCGTTCATCCGGCGAGCCTCTCGATGGACTGCATCACGCGGGTCGTGTACGCGACCATGGTGTGCGTGATCCAGTTGAGCGACAGCAGCAGCGCCGCGAGGACCGCGACCAGCTTGGGAACCGCGGAGAGGGTCTGGTCCTGGATCGAGGTGGCGACCTGCACGAGACTGATCACGACCCCGACGGTGAGCGCGGCCAGGAGCATCGGCGCACCGACGTAGAGCGCGGTCATCAAGGCATCCCGGGCCAGCGCGACGACGGCGGCGTCGCTCATGCGTGGAAGCTCCTCACCAGGGATCCGACCAGCAGATACCAGCCGTCCACCATGACGAAGAGCAGGATCTTGAACGGGAACGAGACCACGACCGGAGGGAGCATCATCATTCCGGACGACAGCAGGACGGCGGAGACCACCAGGTCGATGACCAGGAATGGGAGGAAGAGCAGGAAGCCGATCTGGAACGCGGCGCGCATCTCGCTCAGGACGAAGGACGGAATGACCACGTGCATCGGCAGGTCCGCCGGTCCGGCGGGGCGAGGCATCCGGGCCAGGGAGACGAACAGCATCAGATCCTTCTCCCGCGTGTTCCGCATCATCCAGTCGCGGGGCGCTTCCGCCCCAGCGCGGAAGGCGTCCCGGGCGTTCAGCTCGCCGGACTGGTAGGGGACGATCGCGTCGTTGTAGACGCGCTCGCCGGTGGGGTACATCACGAAGAACGTCAAGAAGAGGGCGAGCCCCAGGAGGACCTGGTTCGGAGGAGTCGTCTGCGTTCCCAGAGCCTGCCTTACGAAGTGAAAGACGATGACCATGCGGACGAAACAGGTCGTCATGAGCAACAGCGTCGGAGCGAGCGCCAGGGCCGTGAACAGCAGCGCGATCTTCATGGCCTGCGACAGCTCTCCCGATCCCGACATCGCGTCGCCAAACGGCGCGGGAGCAGCTGCGCCGGAGGCGCCGCCGGTCGCTCCGTGCGCCGGAAGCGCGGCGAGGGAGAGGAGCGCCGCGAGAATCGCCGCCTCGCGCAGGACCCTGCGAGCCCGCGTCCGCCGAGACCTGGCGCTCATCGCGGATCTCCTCGCCACCGCGTCAGCGACGTCAGGATCCGGTCGAAGCTCGTCCTGGCCTCGGACGCCGCGGGATCGGCCGGAGGGTCACGAAGCTCCGCGATCAGGTTCACCTGGCTCTGCGTGATTCCCACCAGCAGTCGCTTGCCGTCCACGTGCACCACGGCCACCTGGCCACCGCGCGCGACGCTCAGACGCTGCTCGACGCGCAGGCTTCCTGCGCCGCCCGGGAAGGACGAGCGGCGCAGGAGAGCGGCGAGACCCACGACGATCGCGAGAGTGAACGCGAGGGCCGCCGCGACGCGCAGGGTGCTGCCGGCGCCGTCCAGGGGCGCCGCCGCGACGGCGGAATCGAGGCCGGCGGCCGCGGCGGCTGCCGTCGCCGAGGCGGCCCACGTGCCGGCGGTCAGGACCGCGGCGGCGCGCCGTCTACGCACGGGGCTTCTCCACCTCTTCGATCCGGAGAAGGAGCTTGGCTTGTTGCACGACGGGCTCGGCGCTGGCCAGCACGACGCGCCCGCAGCAGAGGAGAACACCGCCGCCCGGCGGGCTGTCGGAGCGAACGAGGGTTTCCGGACCCATGTCGAGGAGATCGCGCACGGTCATCCGACCCTGAGCGATGCGCGCCTCGAGCGGCAGCCGGACCGCGAGGAGCTGCTTGCGGATGCCGGTGGAGGGAACGCCGGAAACGCGACGATTCGGATCCACGCTGCCTCCGCCGCCGGAAAGCGGACCGCCGCACACTCGCGGACGGGCCTCTTCCCCGAACGGGGCGCGAATTTGCAAGCGATGTACCACGGGGATCCGACGCGGGAGCGCGCCGGATTGCGGCCGTCAGTCAAGAAACGGCGGGAGGGTTCCGGACCGTTGACGCAGGAGGCCGGGCACCCCGCCGGAAACGGCAGGGCGCCCGGGTCCTTGGACTACCGCTTGAGATTCAGCGCTTCCTGGATGACCTGGTCCGTCGTGGTGATGATCCGGCTGTTGGCCTGGTAGCCCCGCTCCGCCGTGATCATGTCCGTCAGCTCCTGCGTGATGTCGACGTTCGACAGCTCGAGGGAGCTGGCCGCGATCGCGCCGCGCCCACCGGTGTTCGCCGCGCCGATCGTGGCCGATCCGGAGGAGGTGGCCTCCAGGTAACCGTTGAATCCCGCCTTCAGGAGGCCGTTCGGGTTGTTGAACGTGGCGAGGGCGAGGCGCGCGATGTGGAGAGTCGACCCGTTGGTGAACACGCCGTCCACCAGACCGTCGTTGTTGATCACGAGGGTCCGCAGCGTGCCGGCGGAATACCCGTCCTGGTTCACCGTGGAGGTCGCCGAGCTTCCGTCGTATCCCGTGAGCATGGAATCGCCGGTCGACCGGAACAGCTGCCAGCGGATCGACTGGGCATCCGCGCCGTTCGTCCATGCGGGGGTGAGGATCGTCACGTCCCCCGCCGGCAACACCAGCTTCCCATCCGGCCCGAACGAGATCGTGCCGCTCGCGAGCGGGAACGGAGTTCCTGAAGCTCCTCCCTGCACCTCCGCGCCGTCCACGGTGACCTCGTAGTCCCACTCCTCGAGCAACGCGTCGCCGTCGGTGTCCTGCGGCGTGAACGTGATGGTGAGGTCGTGACGAGCCCCCAGCGAGTCGAAAACCTGGAGCGTGGTGGAGTAGATCTCCGCCTCGTTGAGCGTCGTGGCGGGGTCGTCCACGCGAGCGCTGGCGTTCAGATTCGTGGTGGCGCTGAATACCGAGGTCTGCCTGGGCTCGGCGGTCAGTCCGGGAGGGATGTTGATGTTTCCCAGGGCGCCGCTGGTGACGATGTTCCCGTTGGCGTCCCGTGTCGTGTACCCCTGGGCCAGCGCGCCCACCGAGTTCGCCAGGTTCCCGTTCTTGTCCAGCGAGAAGTTGCCCGCTCGCGAGAAGACGCGCCCCCCCAGCGCGTCGGACATCACGAAGAAGCCGCTCCCCTGAATCGCCAGGTCGGTGACCACGCCGGTTCCCTGCAGGCTTCCCTGCGAGAACAGGGAGTCGACCGCGGCGGTTTGCACGCCGAGACCGATCTGATTGGGGTTCCGGCTGCTCCCGAGGGCGGTCTGATAGAGAAGGTCCTGGAACGTCATCCGGCTCGACTTGAACCCGATGGTGTTCACGTTGGCCAGGTTGTTGCCGATCACGTTCAGGTGGGACGCGTACGCTTGCATCCCCGACAATCCCGCGTAGAACGAGCTGAATCCCATGTTTCGCCTCCTAGCTTGCCCGGATTTCGAGAATCTGGTCGAAAGAGACCTCGCGCCCCCCGGACGACAGCCTCACGCCGAGCTCGGTGAACCCCACCCCGTCGATCACCAGCGCGACGAACAGCGCCGCGGGAAGGGTCTTTCCCTCGGCGTCGCGCGCGTCGACCTCCACGGTGTATTCGCCGTCCGCAAGGACGCCGCCCTGCCCGTCCGTGCCGTCCCACGCCACCTGGTGGCGCCCTGCGGCCGCCGGCACGGTCAGCGTCCGGACGACCCTCCCCGAGGAGTCCTTGATGACGAGATCCACCTTCGCAGCGCCGGCGGGGACCTCCACCGACATGGCGTCGGCGCGCCCGGAGTGCAGCTGGATCCGATCGAGGCCCGCGACCAGCGCGGTCTTCCCCAGGAGGTTCAGCGCCTGCGCGTTGACGAGCGTCTCCTGGATCGCACCGATCGCCCGCAGGTTCGCGTTCACGTCGCCGAGCTGCTCCAGGCTGCTGAACTGGGCGAGCTGCGCCGTGAAGTTCTGATCCGAGATCGGATTGAGCGGATCCTGGTTCTGCAGCTGCAGGACGAGCAGGCGCAGGAACTCGTTGCGCGAGGGTCCCTGGGTCCCGCCCGGGAGCACGGTCGGGCTCCCGCTCCCTGTTGCTCCGGTGGCATCTGAAACGCCGATCATCGTCACTCCCTTCCCCGCGGCCGCGTCGACTGCGGTCGGGCCGCACGACCCGTTTAGCAGCGCCCGTGCCATGCGCTGCGGCCGCGAATCCCGCGCGCTGGCAGGCCGGAGGGCAGACGCACGCGGCAAATCGTGCCGCGCGCGCGGAAGGTCGTGCCGCGCGGTCTCGCCCGCGTGATCACCGCTTCCGCCGGTCTCCCGGGGGCCGTGTCGACAACCGCTGATGAGAGTTGATGAGAGAGGACCGACGGACCGTGAAGCGCCGCGGAGGCTCGCGCGAGACGCGGTTACGGAATCTTCTTGCCGCTCAGGGCCGCGGAAACGACCTCGGGAGGGATCCGCCCGGGGAACGTGCGCCCGGCGAGGACGAACGTGGGGGTTCCCCGGATTCCCAGCGCCCGCCCCGCGTTCAGATCCGCCTCGACGAACCGCGAGGCCCGCTCGCTCCGCGCGCACTCCGCGAGAGCCGCGGCGTTCAGCTTCAGCACGCGAGCCATCTCTTCGGGAGCGACCTCCTGCCCGCGGCGGCCCTCGACGAACAGTAGGTCGTTGGCGTCCCAGAACCGCCCCTGCTCTCCCGCGCAGAACGCGAGACGGGAGTAGTCGCACGCCCACGGATGAAACGGTTTCTCCACGATGGGATTGCAGTGGTGGTCCAGCGGGAAGTGACGGTGGATCACTCGGACCTCGTCCGGATGAGCGCGCACCAGCTCGCGCATCTCGTCGTGTCCCCTGCGGCAGTGGGGGCACTGGTAATCGCTGAACTCCACGATCTCGATGACCGGCTTGCGCGCTCCGATCCAGGGATGCCCGTCGGGCGTGAACCCGACGGGCATCCCTCCGGAAAGCGTCGGAAGCTCGACGCGCCAGTACGGCGGCACGGTAGCCCAGAGCAGCGCCACCGCGACCGCCAGGGTACCGGCCAGCGCCGCGAATGCTCGGGGAGCGGCGGCCACCGATCGCGCTTCGGCGGCCAGCGCCCGCCACGGACCGGTACCGGCCCGTCGCAGCTCGAAGCCGGCCACCGCGAGAAGCGACACGTTGACCAGGTACGTCCCCGCGCACACGATGCAGATCGAGTCGATGACGAAATGGGAGACGTAGAAGAGGAACGCGCTCACGACCACCGCAAAGACGTTCAGCCAGAACAGCATCCCGAACGGCCAGGTGGGCGCGCGCAGCCGCGACCGAAGCCCCCAGACGGTCAGCGCCCCCATCGCGACGTAACCGAGGAGGCCCCAGACGGCGACGGGAAGGCCGAGGAACACGGCGTGGGGGCTGGCCGCCACGGTCTCGCAGTTGACCTTCTCGCTGATCGCGCAGAAGGCCCGGTAGTTCGGGTCCGTGTGCACGTTGACGTGCAGGCGGATGAGGTCCCCGCTGAGGCAGCCTCCCACGGTGCACAGCACCAGGAACGCGATGCGCCACGCCCGGGCCTGGGAAACCACGGGCTCGGCGTCGCCCCTCGTGTTGCTCGTTCTTCGCATCTTCACCGCCGAAGTCCTCGCAGGGCGGAGGGGCTCGTCGTCGCCGCCCGCGCACGGAATTCTCTTTCGTCGCGTCGGGGCCAGTCGCCGGGAGAAGAGAGTAGCAGCTTCACGCTGCTTCGAGTCGAGACGCAGGGGTCGCGCCGGATCGAGACGTGAGAGGATCGCTCCGCCCGCTCACATCCCACGGTAGCCGCCTGCATCCTCTTTCCCACGCAGCGTGTCGGAGACCCGGACGAGCAGCGGGAACGCGGCGCACCACACGACGGCCAGGATCAGCAATGCACGTGTGCGATCCGGAAACGTCACCGCGCCCATCGCCTCCCCCGCCCGGAAGGCCAGGGGGCCGCCGACCAGGCCGAGCAACGCGGCCAGGACGTACCGCCCGGACAGCCACCCGAGGGAAAACCGCAGCGTCGTCGCGAGCCCGACCCACAGGACGAGGATCCACGGCGGGCACAGCCGCGCAACCGGCTGCCCCGCGTGAAATTCCAGCACGCCGAGGGCGGTCTGGATGGAATCGACGATCGCGCCGACCGTGCCGCACGCGACGGCGAGGAGGATCTCGTCGCGACGACGCCTGGCAAGTGCGACGTGAACCGCGACGAGCGCGAGAGCCGCGGCCGCCCCGGCCCACGGCCGGCCGCGCCCCGCCCCGGCGACGACGGCGAGCCAGCCGGCCTGGTACAGGATGTAGTTGACGAGTCGCGCGGGAGCGGAAACGGATCGATCGCTCAAGCAGTCCCGCCGAAGTCGACGCGGTTTCTTCCGAGCACGTGCGGTGGCACCGGGTTCAGCTCCCAGATGAGTCCGAGCCTGGAGAGCGCCAGGAGACCGTAGTAGGTCACGTCGATCTCCCACCAGTAGAACCCCTGCCGCGTCGAGGCCGGGTAGTGGTGGTGATTGTTGTGCCAGCCCTCTCCGAGGGTCAGGATGGCGATGATCCAGCTGTTGCGACTCTGGTCCTCGGTGGCGAAACGGCGACGGCCGATCCGGTGCGCGGCGGAATTCACGAGGCAGGTCACGTGAAAGAGGATGACCGTCGAGACCAGGAACCCCCAGACGAACAGCTGCGGGCCGTTGGTGCCGAGTCCAGGCGCCCAGCGCTCCAGGATCTCGCCGACGCCGAAGAGGCCTGCTCCGAACAGCGCGGGTACCAGCGTGTCGAAGCGGTCGAGCCATCGCAGCTCCGGGTAGCGCGCCAGATCGGGAACCACGGCGAGGTTCGTCGGGTAGTTCTCCGCGGAGGTCAGCCACCCCACGTGGCTCCAGAAGAGCCCGTCGCGCTGCGGGGAGTGCGGATCCCCATCTTGGTCGGCACTGCGGTGGTGCTCGCGATGGTGCGCCGCCCACCAGAGCGGCCCCCGCTGGGCGGCGGTGTTGCCGAGAACGGCGAGCGCGAGCTGCACCGGCCGTGAGGTCCGGAACGACCGGTGGGAAAAGTACCGGTGGTAGAACCCCGTCACGAAGAATGCTCGGATGAGGTAGAGGGCGATCGCAGCGCCGACGGCGAACGGGCTCCACCCCACCCACAGCACCGCCAGGCACGAAAGATGGAGCAGCACGAACGGCGCGACGCGCGCCCAGTGGACGCTCTTCCGCGATTCCGATCCGGTCGGAGGCGCGCCCGCGTCGTTGTCGAACCAGGATCGAACCGACCTGAAGACTCCCGTCACGAAACCCCTCCCCGAAAGCGCGCGTTCATGGGGTAGCACCCCCGCCGCGGATCAGCTCTTCTTCCTTTGCATCTCGAAGACCGTCTTCTCCGCCTTCTTCCCCCCCTCGAGCGACGTCCACTCGCTGCGGAGACGGTCCGGGCCCTGGAACGTGATGGTCAGATCCCGCATGTAGGTCTCGGAGCGCGACGCGAGGTTCGTGGCCCCATCGAACCGGAACGCCAGCGTGTCTCCCTCGAGCCTCTTCGCCCGCATCCGCGGCTGGTTTCCCGCGGCGCAGTAGTGGGTCAGGACCACGTCGGGTCCGTCCGAGTGGTACATCGTCACCATCTCGTGGTCCGAGCCGGGAAACAACGTCTCGATCACCGCGCTCCCCGCGCCGGTCACGCGGTAGGTGACCGCGACCGAGCCGTCGCCGTCGACCATCGTCCAATCGCCTGCCAGCGACTTGAGACGGTCGAGCGCCGCGGGCCACGTGGTCTTCCCGTGGTGCTCTCCCCCCGAAGCCGGCAAGGTCACCAGCACGGCGATGATCGCGACGATGGTCGAGATCCTGCCGGACGTTCTGCTGCTCATGGCCTGACTCCTCCTCACGATCTCGTTCAATCGCCTCGTTCCTCGGAAGACTATCCGGGAGGCCAATTCATCGCCCGGCCGCCCAGCAGATGCACGTGGAGATGAAAAACGCTCTGTCCCGCGGCAGGTCCGCAGTTGCTCACGATCCGGTAGCCCCGGGCGATCCCCTCCCGGGCCGCGACCTGCTTCGCGGCGAGCAGCAGCTTCCCCAGGAGCGCCTGGTCTTCCGGCTCTGCGTCGTCGAGAGAAGCGATGTGGCGGCGGGGCACCAGGAGCACGTGGACCGGAGCCTGGGGATGGACGTCCAGGAACGCCACGATGTCGTCGTCGCGGTGCACGACGCGCGCGGGAAGCTCTCCGGCGGCGATCCTGCAGAACACGCAGGCGCTCAACGGACTCTCTCGATCGAGGCCCCGAGACGGCCGAGCTTCGCTTCCATCGCCTCGTACCCGCGGTCCAGGTGGTAGATCCGGTCCACGATCGTCACCCCTTCCGCCACCAGCGCGGCCAGAACGAGGCACGCGGATGCGCGCAGGTCCGTCGCCATCACCTGCGCGGCCGTGAGGCGCGTCGGACCCACCACCACCGCGGTGTGTCCGTCGATCCGGATGTCCGCCCCCATGCGCAGAAGCTCCCCGGCGTGCATGAACCGCCGTTCGAAGATCGTCTCGGAGATGACCGCCGTGCCGCGAGCCTGGGTCATCAGCGCCATGAACTGCGCCTGCATGTCCGTCGGGAATCCCGGGTACGGGTCGGTGTGCAGATCCCTCGAGGCGACCTCCGGCGGTGCCGAGACGACGAGCGTGTCGCCCGACTGCTCCACCGGGACCCCCGCCTCCCGGAGCTTCAGGACCACGGATTCGAGATGCTGCGGCCTGCAGCTGGCGACCTCCACCCGGTCCCCCGCCAGCGCGCCGGCCACGAGGTACGTCCCCGCTTCGATCCGGTCCGGGATGACCCGGTGAGCGGCCCCTCGCAGGAACGTCCCTCCCCTCGATCACGATCTCGTCGCTGCCGGCCCCGTGGATCGATCCCCCCATGGCGTTCAACAGATCGGCCAGATCCACGATCTCCGGCTCGTGGGCGCAGTTGCCCAGGCGGCTCGTTCCCTGCGCGAGCGCCGCCGCCATCATGAGATTCTCCGTCCCGGTGACCGTCTTGATGGGAAACGCATGGGTCGTCCCGCGCAGGCGCGATGCCTTGGCCTCGACGTACCCGTGCTCGATGACGATCTCGGCCCCCATCCGCTGGAGCCCCTCGATGTGGAGATTGATGGGACGCTCGCCGATGGCGCATCCACCCGGCAACGACACGCGCGCCCGGCCGTGGCGGGCCAGCAGCGGCCCGAGGACGAGCACCGAGGCGCGCATGGTCTTCACCAGGTCGTAGGGAGCCTCGAACGATGCGCAGCGCTCCGCCTGGACCACCGCGCGGCCGCTCCGCGTATCGTCGACGGTAGCTCCGAGCTGCTCGAGCACGCGAAGCATGGTGCGCACGTCGCGCACACCGGGGAGATTCTCGATCTCGACCCGGTCGCCGGTGAGCAGGCACGCGGCGAGAGCGGGCAGCGCGGCGTTCTTCGCCCCTGCCACCTCCACGCGCCCCCTCAGACGAGACCCACCCTGGATCCTGAGCTTGTCCATGACGACCTCGCGGCACCCCGCGGCCACGCGTCGGAGATGATACCAGACGCGATCCACGGCGATGCTCGGGCCGCTGGTAGAATGAGCGACCTTGCGAGGGAGGATTCCATGCTCGATCTCGGTTGGGCGCGAACGCACGTGGACGAGGTCGCCGACGCGCTCCGCAGGCGCGGCATCGACCCTTCGCTCCTCGATCCGCTGCGGGAGCTCGATGCGCGGCGGAGGAGCCTCCTCACGGAAGTCGAGGCCCTGAAGAAGTCCCGCAACGAAGCGTCGCGCCGGGTGGGTGAGATCCTGAAGTCCGGCGGGGACGCCAGCGAGCTTCGAGAGGAGACGCGCCGGAACGGGGAGAGAATCGTCGATCTCGAGCAGCAGCTCAACGGGATCCAGGACTCCCTTCAGCCGCTTCTGCGCGAGATCCCCAACATCCCCCACCACAGCGTGCCCGAGGGACGCTCGGCCGAGGACAACCCGGTGGTGCGGTCCTACGGGGAGCCGCGGGCGTTCGACTTCGAGCCGAAGGCGCACTGGGACCTGGGCCCGGCCCTCGGCATCCTCGACTTCGAGCGCGCCGCGCGGATGACGGGTGCGCGCTTCGCGGTGTACATGGGCGACGGCGCGCGGCTCGAGCGCGCTCTCATCCAGCTCATGCTCGAGCTGCACACGCAGGAGCACGGGTACACCGAGGTGCTTCCCCCGTTTCTCGTGAACGCGACCGCGCTCTTCGGGACCGGACAGCTTCCCAAATTCGAGTCCGACCTGTTCAAGGTCGAGCCGGGGGGCTACTACCTCGTGCCGACGGCCGAGGTCCCCGTCACCAACCTGCACATGGGAGAGATCCTCGAAGGCGACGCCCTGCCCGTCGCCTACTGCGCGTACACCCCCTGCTTCCGGAGCGAGGCGGGCTCCTACGGGAAGGACGTTCGAGGCCTCATCCGGCAGCACCAGTTCAACAAGGTCGAGCTGGTCCGGTTCGCGAAGCCCGAGCACTCCTACGAGCAGCTCGAGATCCTGACGCGCCACGCCGAGGAGGTCCTGCGCCGGTTGGAGCTTCCCTACCGGGTCGTGTCGCTGTGCACGGGGGACCTGGGGTTCTCCTCCGCGAAGACCTACGACATCGAGGTATGGCTACCCGGCCAGGGTCTGTACCGGGAGATCTCCTCCTGCTCGAATTTCGAGGGGTTTCAGGCCCGGAGAGCAGGGATCAAGTATCGACCGTCCGCCGGGGCGAAGGCCGACTTCCTCCACACGCTGAACGGATCCGGGCTCGCGGTGGGACGGACCTTCGTGGCGGTCCTCGAGAACTACCAGCAAGCGGATGGGAGCGTCGTCATTCCCGACGCGCTGCGTCCCTACATGGGCGGGAAGCAGCGCATCACACCGCGCTGAGCCGGGAGCACGAGTGGACCCGGCTCCCGGGTCGCTATTCTGTGGTCGGGACGCGGAGGGATGGGTGAGTGGCTCAAACCGGCAGTCTTGAAAACTGCAAGGCGCAAGCCTCGCGGGTTCGAATCCCGCTCCCTCCGCCAGTGCGCCCGAGCCCGTGCGGTCCCGGCCTCCCGCGCGCATCGAGGGTTTCCCGTCGCTTTCCTTGACGGAGGCCGGGGCCCGGGGTATATCCAAGCGCGTCGCCTTGCCTCGTTTCTTGAATCTCCACGTCACGCCGACGACGGCACGCAGATCGAGCCGGGCTCGAAGCGGAGGAGCTGATTCATGCGCAGGATTCGAATCGTCCCGATCGCCGCCTCCCTCCTGATGTCCTGCGGAGCGCTCCAGGCCGCCTACGTCAACTTCGAGTCCTCCCACGTCCACCCGATCGCCGTGACCCCGAACGGCCTGCGGCTTCTGGCGGTGAACACCCCCGACGCGCTCCTCGAGGTCTTCCTTCTCGATGCAGGCGGGCGACCCGTGCCGAGCGCGTCGATCCCCGTCGGGCTCGAGCCGGTGAGCGTGGTGGCGCGAACGGATTCCGAGGCGTGGGTCGTCAACGTGCTGTCCGATACGGTGAGCGTGGTGGACCTGAGCCGGGGGACCACCGTGAAGACGCTCCGCCCGGGCAACGAGCCCACGGACGTCGCTTTCGCGAGGGGAAAGGCCTTCGTGGCCGTCTCGCAGGAGGACGCGGTGAAGGTCTACGACCTCGCGAACCTCGACGCAGCCCCCGCGGTGGTTCCCCTGTTCGCCCGGAAGATCCGGGCGCTCGCCGTCTCCCCCGACGGGAGCACCGTGTACGCAGTCGCCCAGGATTCCGGCAATCAGACGACCGCGGTGGATGCGAACGTCGCGTTCGGGAACAACGCGAACCTCGACCCGAATCGCCTGGCTCAGCTCGGGCTGAACGACATGCGATGCAGCCCCGCTCCCCCGCCGCCCTATCCCCCGCTTCCCGCCGGCATCTCGCGAAACCCCGCTCTGCTGGACCCGCCGGACGGGATCCCGAAGGTCGGTCTCATCGTGAAGTGGGATCCCTCTACCGGGCAGTGGCGGGACGAGATCGGCCAGAGCTGGACTCACTGCCTCCCGTTCCGGCTTCCCGACCGCGACCTCTTCATCATCGACGCCCAGACGCTCGCGGTCACCAGCGTGGACCATCTGGGCACGACGCTCTTCGAGGTGTCGGTGAACCCGGCGAACGGGAAGATCTACGTCCCTCACACCGAGGCGCGGAACCAGGTCCGGTTCGAGCACGCGCTGGGGGTCCGCGGACACGTGGTGGACAATCGGCTCGCCATCGTGGACCGCGCCCAGGGCAACTCCGTGACGCTCGTCGACTTGAACTCCCACGTGGACCGAGGCAGCGACCCATCGACGAATCTCGCGGAGCGGCTCGCCAGCATCTCGCAGCCGGGGATGATGACCTGGAGGTCCGACGGATCAACGGCCTATCTGACCGCCATCGGATCCCGAAAGCTCTTCGCCGTGGACGGCGCCTGCGCAGCGGGGCCCTGCATCTTCGGACCGAGTCGCGCCATCCCCAGGGCCGTCGAGGTCGGCGACGGCCCGACGGGAGTCGCCCTCTTCGAAGCGCGCAACCGGCTCTACGTCCTGAACCGCTTCGCGAGCTCCATCGCGGTGGTGGACGCCGCGAGCCTGACGAAGCTCTCCGAGTTCCCGTTGCACGACCCCAGCTCGTCCGTCGTCCGTGAGGGGCGGCGATTCCTCTACGACGCCATCTCGAGCTCCGGCCACGGGGACGCCGCCTGCTCGAGCTGCCACATCTCGGGGGACAAGGACGGCATCTCGTGGGATCTGGGTGATCCCACCGGAGCTTTCTCTCCTTACTCGACTCCCTACGACAACGTGCGGTTCATCGTTCCCGTGGGCAACCAGGCGACCCCGTGCGATCCGGCCGTGTGCGCCGCCCACGCAGGATTCGATCCCCAGAAGGGCCCCATGGCGACCCAGACCCTTCGGGCGATGCTCGAGCCGCTCCACTGGCGCGGAGACCGCGCGACGATGAACGACTTCAACGGAGCGTTCGTCGGGCTTCTCGGAGCGAAGGACGTGGGACCGGTGAACGGCAAGCCGGCAGGCCTCTCCGCCGGGGAGATGGAGACGTTCCGCCAGTTCTCGCTGGGAATCCAGTTCCCGCCCAACCCCAACCGCCGTGTCGACGACACGCTGCCCAACGCGAACGTCCAGCTTCCCGGCACGACGTTCGTCGGAAACCCCACGGCCGGCCAGACCCTCTTCAACACGGGGCGAACGGACGCGAACCAGGCGTGCGTGGCGTGCCACGCGCACCCGTTCGGAGCCGCGGGAGGGACGCTGCTCGGAGTGACGCCCCAGGAGCCGACCTCGCCGGGCGCCGCGGCGCTGTTCAACGGGAACGCCGACCAGTCCCCCCACAGCGATCTGAAGGTCGCCCACCTGCGCAACATGTGGGACAAGCCCGGCTTCGTATTCGGCCCCCCCGGCGGTCCTTATCCCGATGTCAAGAGCGGCTTCGGACTCGCCCATGACGGATCGGTGCCGAACATCCTCACCTTCTTCTCCATCAACGTGTTCACCCTCAACGCGACCCAGGTCCGGGACGTGTCGAGCTTCTCCCTCCACTTCCCCACGGGTACGAAGCCCGCGGTCGGGCAGAACCTCACGCTTCCGCAGGGAGCGCCGCCCACCGGCTCGGCCGCGGAAGAGACGCTGCTGTCGCAGCTCCTCACGCTGGGCGACATGGCCAGCGCGGGCCGGCATTGCGAGCTGACCGCGTCCGCGATCCTGGGTGGCCGCCTGCGCTGGCTCCGACTCAGCGGCGGCGTCTGGATATCCGACGTCGCGGGCGATGCGGCTCGGACCACGACGGCGCTCCGTCAAGGCGCGGAGGGACCCGTCACGTTCCTCTGCGCGACGATCGGCTCCGGGCTGAGGCTCGGCGGCGACCGGGACGAGGACGGCACCCTCAACGGGGGCGACTGTGCCCCCGGCGAGCCGGGAAGCTGGTCGACACCGACGGAAGTCCAGGGCCTCCGCGTGTCGCGGGATCCTCGGACCGATCTCACCTGGATCGACCAGGCCGCGGCGACGGGGACGGGAGTCCGGTACGACGTGGCGGGAGGAGCGTTGTCCGCCCTTCGGACCTCGGGACTGGTCGCCGCAACGACGTGCACGGCCGGCAGCCTGTCCACGCCGATCTACACCGACGCCCGCCCCGCGCCACCCGCCGGGGACGGCACCTACTACCTCGTGCGATCCACGAACGCCTGCGGAACGTCGACGTTCGGGCCGGGCCGAGCGGCGATCGACGGCCTCGCCTGTTCGGCGCCGTAGGCCCGCGGGATCGCGGCGGCGCACGAAGCCGACACCCGTGGGGCCATGCGGGATCGTCAGGGGGACACGGCCCGTCGCAACGTCCGGAGATCGTCGGCGGCTGCCGTCAGGGTGGGGTCGAGACGGACGGCGGACTCGTAGTGAATCATCGCCTCGCGGAGCTTGCGCTGACGCACCAGAGCGCCGGCCAGGGCGTAGTGAGCTTGCGCGTGGTCCGGGCGGATCCGAACCGCCCGGTCGAACGCCGCCGCGGCGCGATCGACGTCCCGGCGCTTCAGCGACACCGCCCCAAGATTGAACCAGGCTTCGAAGTACCCGTCGCGCACCGCAACAGCGCCGGCATAGCTCGATGCCGCCTGATCGAGCTTCCCCTGGCGCTCGAGAACGGCGCCGAGCCCGTTCCATGCCGCGGCGTGACCGGGATCGACGCGCACCGCGGTCTGGTAGGCCGCCTGCGCGGCGGCGAGATCTCCGGCTTCGGCGCGAAGCACGCCGAGGTTGTACCAGCCGGGGGCGAACTCCGGATCCTGCCGCGACACCGTCTCCAGCTGCTTCGCAGCGCCCGCGCGGTCTCCCATGGCGGCCAGCACCGCGGCGAGATTGCTCCTCGCCTCGAGGTGCCCGGGCTGCACGTCGAGCACGCGCTCGTACTGCGCGCGTGCTCCGGCGAGGTCTCCCTCCCTGCGAAGGAGCGTTCCCAGGTTGTAGCGAGCCAGGGAGTAGTCGGGCTTCACCGCGAGCGCGAGATCGTACTGCTCCCGTGCCTCGCGCAATCGCCCCTCCTGCTCGAGCGCGCTGCCCAGGTTCGTGTGGATCAGGTAGTTCCTCGACGTGATCGCCAGCGCGTGGCGAAAGAGCGTCTCGCTGTCCCGCCACAACCCCACCTGCGCCCAGGTCGCCACCGCGAGGAGCGCGAGCCAGGCGGCGGCTCCCGCGACCACGAGACCTTTTCGCCGCGGCCATCGAGCGGTCAGACCCGCCGCCTCCCAGGCGATCATGGCGTAGATCCCGATCAGCGGAATGTACGTGTAGCGGTCGGCTCGGGCCTGGATCCCGACCTGCACCAGGCCGATCACCGGCACGAGCGTTCCGAGGTACCAGAACCACCCGACCGCGAGGTACGGCCGGCGCGGCCAGGCTCGCGTCGCGAGGAACGAGATTCCGGCGAGAGCGGCCGCGGCCGCAAGCGCGGGCACCGCGAGCGCCCGTCCACCTCCGGGCGACACGAGTGCTGGATGCGGGACGACCAGCGCGAGATCCGAGGGCCATGCGGTCTTCGCCAGGTACGCGATGTACGACACGAGCGCGTTGGCGATCCGCGTCGGTGCCGGGATTGTCTCGAGCGTGCTCATCGCCCCGCCTCGGCGCTGCGCGATCGCCGTGACGAGACTCGACGCCGCGGAGAACACGAGAAGGGGAGCTTTCTCGAGGACCAGCCGGCGAAGCCCGGCGGTCCTCCGATCGGACGACGGACCCGGCCACCTGCGCAGCGGCCACACGTCGAGGAGCAGGAGCAGGAGCGGCAGGGTGACGAGCATCGGCTTCGCCAGAAGTCCGAGGACGAACAGGGACGCCACTCGAAGGTACCGGATCGCCCCCGGCTTGCGCGCGTAGGCCGCGTACGCGAGCAGCGTGAGGACGAAGAAGAGCCCCGCCAGCAGGTCCTTCCGCTCGCTGGCCCATGCAACCGACTCGACCCGGAGCGGGTGGAGCCCGAACAGCCCCGCCAGCAGCGCGCTCGGCCACACGGCGCCCGTAGTGGATGCGAAGAACAGGAACAGGAGCGCCGACGTCAGAGCGTGGATCGCCGCGCCGACTAGGTGGTGCGCTCCGGGAGAGACGCCGAACATCCGGACGTCGAGCATGTGCGAGATCCAGGTGAGCGGATGCCAGTTCCCTTGCTCGCTGGTCGTGAACGCCCAGCGCAGCCCCTCCCACGTGAGACCGGAGGTGACGTGCGGGTTGGCGTAGATGTAGCGGTCGTCGTCGAGGCCGACGAATCCGTTCCCCGCGGAGCGGGCGTACACGGCCAGGACGAGCACCGCCACTGCGACCGCGATCGCGGGGGTCGTGAAGCGGGCGGATCGATCCGACACCGAAGGGCCTCGCGCACGGCCGGCGCGCTCGGCGCCCGGCGGTCGGGAAGTATACGGCCGCCGGGCAGGCGACGGAAAAGCGAGGGGTGGACCTCGGTTGACGCCCGGAGTCGGTGCGCTACAATCCAGCGCCGCGATCCGGGATCGAGCGCTCGGAAACGTGTCGGCCTACGGAGAGGTGCTGGAGTGGCCGAACAGGACGGTTTGCTAAACCGTTGTAGGGAATAAAACCCCTACCGAGGGTTCGAATCCCTCCCTCTCCGCCAATGAGGCCGGGTTCTCGGTGCCTCGCGAATGCTCGGCGCGGCGGGAGCGCGCGCTGCGATGGATGCGAGGCCTTCCCCGGCGCCTCCTGCTCGCGCGCGGCGAGATCGAGGGATCGGATCCATGGAGAATGCCCACCGTCCCACCGGCCCCCCCGGCGGTCGCGAGCCGGGAGCTTCGCCCGCTCCGCCGGAGGTCGCAGCAGCCGCTTCGCGAGATTTCATCCGGACGATCGTCACCGAGGACCAGGGGTCGGGCAAGCACGGCGGTCGCGTCGCCACCCGCTTTCCGCCCGAGCCGAACGGGTATCTTCACATCGGACACGCCAAGTCCATCTGCCTGAATTTCGGAATCGCGCAGGAGTTCGGCGGAACCTGCAATCTCCGCTTCGACGACACGAACCCGACGAAGGAAGAGGTCGAGTACGTCCAGTCGATCATCGAGGACGTTCGGTGGCTCGGCTTCGACTGGGGGGACCGGCTCTACTTTGCCTCCGACTACTTCGAGAAGCTCTTCGACTACGCCGAGCAGCTCATCCGGCTCGGCAAAGCGTACGTGGACAGCCTGACCCCCGACGAGATCCGCGAGCACCGGGGAACCCTCACGGAGCCAGGGCGCGAGAGCCGGTACCGGGACCGCTCGATCGAGGAGAACCTGGACCTGTTCCGTCGCATGCGGGCCGGAGAGTTCGAGGATGGAGCCCACGTGCTTCGGGCGAAGATCGACATGACCTCCCCGAACATCAACATGCGCGACCCGACGCTGTACCGCATCCGGCGGGCCCACCACCACCGGACGGGCGACCGGTGGGTGGTCTATCCGATGTACGACTACACCCACTGCATCTCGGACGCGCTGGAGGGGATCACACACTCCATCTGCACGCTCGAGTTCGAGGACCACCGCCCTCTCTACGATTGGGTGCTGGACCGGCTTCCGGTCCCCTGTCATCCGCAGCAGATCGAGTTCGCGAGGCTGAACGTCACCCATACGGTGCTCAGCAAGCGCAAGCTCCTGGCACTCGTCCAGGGGGGGCTCGTCTCTGGGTGGGACGACCCGCGCATGCCCACGATCAGCGGGATGCGCCGGCGGGGGTACACACCGGAGGCGATCCGTGCGTTCTGCGACCGGATCGGCGTGGCCAAGCGGGACAGCGTCGTCGACATCGCGCTGGTCGAGCACGCGGTCCGCGAGGACCTCAACCGCCGCGCCCCACGGGCGATGGCGGTGCTTCGTCCGGTCCGGGTCGTCGTGGAGAACTTCCCCGAAGGGCAGACGGAGGAGTTCGAGGTTCCGGCGAGCCCCGAGGACCCGTCCCTGGGGACCCGGCGGCTCCCGTTCTCCCGAGTCCTGTACCTGGAGAGGGACGATTTCCGCGAGGATCCTCCGCCCAAGTACTGGAGGCTGGCTCCTGGGCGCGAAGTCCGCCTCCGCGGCGCGTACCTGGTCCGCTGCACCGGATTCTCGAAGGACAGTGCCACGGGCGAGGTGACGGAGATCCGCGTCACCTACGACCCCGCAACGCGGGGCGGCGACGCACCCGACGGGCGGAAGGTGAAATCCACGCTGCACTGGGTCTGCGCGACCCGTGCCGCCTCGGCCGAGGTGCGACTGTACGACCACCTGTTCACCGCCGAGAACCCCGGGGGGGAAGACTGGCTCTCGTCGCTGAATCCGGATTCGCTGGTGGTTCTGAAGGGCTGCAAGCTCGAGCAGGGTCTCTCTGCCGCCGCTCCGGGGTCCCGATACCAGTTCGAGCGACAGGGGTACTTCTGCGCGGATCCCATCGACTCCAAGCCGGGCGCGCTGGTCTTCAATCGGACCGTAGGACTCCGGGACACGTGGGCGAAGATTGAGGCCCGGCAACAGAACGGCTGACCGCATGGCCCCCACCGTCCCCCGCGTTCGGTTCGCGCCCAGCCCCACGGGCTTCCTCCACGTCGGCGGGGCTCGCACCGCGATCTTCAACTGGCTCTTCGCGCGACGCTCCGGGGGTGTGTTCGTCCTTCGCATCGAGGACACGGACCTGGAGCGCTCGTCGGACTCCGTCGTCCGCGCGATCCTCGACGGGATGAGCTGGCTCGGCATGCACCCGGACGAGGGCCCGTTCTTCCAGTCGCGTTTTCGGGAGCGCCATGTCGCCGACGCCGAGCGCACGCGGGAGGCCGGTTGCGCCTACCGGTGCTTCTGCACCCCCGACGAGACGCAGTGCGCGCGGGAGGCGGCGGAGCGGGAGGGGAGAACCTACGCGTGCCCTCGAGGCTGCCGGGACGTGGAGCCGGAAGAGAGCGCCCGCCGGGCAGCCGCCGGCGACTCCCATGCCCTGCGCTTCAAGGTCCCTCCTGGCTCGACCGCCTGGAATGACCTGGTCCACGGGCCCACGGTCTTCGACCACCGCGTCCTCGAGGACTTCGTCCTCCTCCGCTCGGACGGAACACCGACGTACATGCTCTCGGTGGTCTCCGACGACATCGCCATGGCAATCACGCACGTGGTGCGAGGCGACGACCACATCTCAAACACGCCGAAGCAGATCCTGCTGTTCCGCGCCCTTGGACAGGAACCTCCGGTTTTCGCCCATCTTCCGCTGATCCTGGGAGAGGACAAGAAGCGACTCTCCAAGCGACACGGGGCGACCTCCGTCCTCGAGTATCGGGAGCAAGGCTATCTGGCGGACGCCGTGTTCAACTTCCTCGCCCTTCTGGGCTGGTCTCCCGGCGACGATCGGCAGAAGATGACCCGCGACGAGATGGTTGGCGCTTTCGACTTCTCCGGGGTCGGGATCTCGCCCGCCGTCTTCGACCTCAAGAAGCTCGAGTGGCTCAACGGCCAGTACCTGTCCGCCCTCCCCCCGGAGCTCCTTCTCGACGAGGTTCGCCCCCGCCTGGAGTCCGCGGGACTCTGGGACGAGCGATTCGCGTCGGACCGGAAGGACTGGCTCCTGGCGGTGCTCGCGCTCTATCAGTCCCGATGCCGCACGCTCGCCGAGTTTCCGGAGGCGGCGCGGCCGCTGCTCGATGGCTCGGACGAGGTTCCCTACGACGAAGCCGCAGCGCGAAAGCACCTCCAGGGATCCGGCGTCGCCGGCAACCTCCGGGCGCTGCGGGATCGGCTCGTCGACGTCGAATCGTGGTCGGCGCCCGCTCTCGAGCGGACGCTGCGGGATCTCGCAGAGGGGCTGGGGATCACCGCCGGACGGCTCATCCACCCCGCCCGGCTCGCCGTCACCGGACGCGGAGCGAGTCCGGGGGTGTTCGAAATGCTCGAGCTCCTGGGCCGAGAGCGGAGCCTGTCTCGCCTCGAGCGGCTGCTGCGCCACCTCGAACTCCGCTCCGAAGGATGACGCCTCGAGGCGCGACGCACCCGCCGCCGCTCGCCTTGACCGGCGCAAGGCGCCGGTTATACCTTACGGTCGATCCGCGGTCGCTGGGGAGTCGTCCAATGGTAGGACATGCGGCTCTGGACCGTAGAATCGGGGTTCGAATCCCTGCTCCCCAGCCAGGTACCTAGCGCCGTGCGGGGCATGCTGCTGCGGGCGCAGGGTCCGGTGCTCGACTCGCCTCTCGTTCTTTCGGAACTCCCCGATCCCGTGCCTGGTGCCCGCGAGATTCTCGTTCGCGTCGCTGTTTGCGCGATCTGCCGCACCGACCTGCACGTCATCGAAGGCGATCTTCCGGCGCGCCGTCTCCCGCTGATTCCCGGGCATCAGGTCGTCGGACGAGTCGAAGGGCTCGGCGACGGCTGCGGTCGCTTCCGGGTCGGCGACCGGGTCGGGATCGCGTGGCTTCGCGCGACGTGCGGCGCTTGCGCCTTCTGCTCGTCGGGCTCGGAGAATCTCTGCGCGGAGTCGCGGTACACGGGCTACCACGAGAACGGCGGATTCTCCGAGTTGACGGTGGTGCACGAGGACTACGCGTACCCGATCCCGGATTCGTTCGCGGACCGCGAGGCCGCCCCGCTGCTGTGCGCCGGCATCATCGGGTACCGCGCCCTGGAGCGCAGCGCCGTGCCTCCGAGGGGCAGGCTCGGCCTGTACGGCTTCGGCTCCTCCGCGCACATCGTGCTTCAGATCGCTCTTCACCGGGGGTGCGAGGTCTTCGTGGCGACGCGCGGCGAGCGACACCGGGAGCTGGCGCGGCGGATGGGCGCAGCCTGGGTCGGCGAGTCGGACGCGCCCATGCCCGTCCGCCTGGATTCCGCCATCGTGTTCGCTCCGGTCGGCCCGCTGGTGCCGGTGGCGCTCCACGCGGTGCGGTCGGGCGGGACCGTCGCTCTCGCGGGGATCTACATGACCCCGGTACCGGAAATGGCCTACGAGGAATGCCTGTTCCACGAGAAGAACCTCCGGAGCGTGGAAGCGAACACCCGAGAAGACGGGGCCGGTCTGTTTCGGGAGGCCGCGAGGGTCCCCGTCCGGCCCCGCGTGGTTCCCTTCCCGCTCGCGCAGGCGAACGAGGCGCTGATCGCGCTCGAGGAAGACCGGCTCGACGGGACCGGGGTCCTCGTCATCGGCTCTTGATCGGAGGCTGAGAACGCGGGTCGGGACGCCTTCTCCCGGGCCCTCGCGAACGGAGCGTTTCCGTCCTCTTTCCGACCTGTGGCGTTCGGAGCCGCCTGATATCCTCTCCGCGAAGCGGAGGAACCGGCCGTGACGAAACCCGTGGCGCTGGTGACCGGAGCCGGCGGCGAAATGGGGCACCTCCTCGTTCCCGCCTTGAATCGGAGCGGATACGAAGCGGTCGCTCTGGACCTGGCGCCCTTGCCTGCGACGCTCGGCTCGCAGTGCCTCGAAGCGGTGCGGGCGAGCATTCTGGACGCCGATGTGATGCAAGGCATCGTTCGCCGCCACCACCCGGTCCTGGTCTTCCATCTGGCCGCGGTTCTTTCCACGAAGGCGGAAACCGATCCGGACCTCGCGTACGACGTCAACGTGGGCGGAACCGTCGGCCTCCTCCGACTCTGCCGCGACGACGCCCGCACCATGGGACGTCACGTGCGGTTCCTGTTTCCCAGCAGCATCGCCGTCTACGGCTTCCCCGACCGCGCGACGAAGGACGCGGCGGGCGCCGTCACCGAGTTCGAGTGGGATCGGCCGTCTCTGCTGTATGGAATCAACAAGCGTCAGTGCGAGATGCTGGGGACGTACTACACCGCGCGCGCGACTCGCGAGGGACGCGCCGGAATCGATTTCCGGGCGATCCGTTTCCCGGGGCTGATCAGCGCGGAGACGATTCCCTCGGGAGGCACCAGCGACTACGGCCCCGAGATGATGCACGCGGCGGCGCAGGGCAGACCGTACGCGTGCTTCGTGAGCGCCGACACGCGACTCCCGTTCATGACCATGAGCGACGCGGTCGACGCGTTTCTCCGGCTCGCCGCGGCCCCTTCGGAGTCGCTTTCGACCCGGGTGTACAACATCCGGGCGTTCGGCCCGTCGGCGGCCGAGATCCGGGAGGCGGTCCTCGCGCACTACCCCTCTGCCCGCATCTCGTTCGAGCCGGTACCCGAGCGGCAGGCGATCGTGGACACGTGGCCGGGCGACGTGGATGACGGGGCTGCCCGGCGCGACTGGGGTTTCTCCCCACGACTCGGTCTTCGGGAGGCTCTGGAGGACGAGTTCGTACCGGCGCTGAAACGAAGGTACTCGGCCCAGGCCGGGCGCTGACCTTCCCCTCCTCTCGCCCGGCGACCCGGGAGAGATTTCCACAGTCAGACTGCCCCTGTGGAAAAAGACCGACCGCACGTTCCGCCGCACTGGGAGCGAACCTCGGTAGTTCTGTCGGGGCTTTTTTCCACAGCCGGCGGACGGGAGCTTCATGGGTGCACGACAGGAAAGCCAGGAGACGACGCTGCGAATCGGGGACAGCAGTCGCAGCTCGCACTACGACCCGTGGTTTGAATGAGTTGCGTGCTGGCGGGTGTCGATTGGGTCCCCGATTCCAAGCCCTTGGAAATCAGCGGAACGGGGGCTCCGCCCCCGAACCCCCGCTCCCGCCCTCCGCGACGCCGGCGGACCGGCATCGCTCCGGTTGGGCTGTTTCTTCCGGAGGTGTCGGGGCGCCCGCCCCGTGCGGCCGCTCTTAAGAAACAGATACTCGGGGGCTTTGCCCCCGAACCCCCACTCCCGCCCTCCGCGACGCCGGCAGACCGGCATCGCTCCGGTTGGGCTGTTTCCTCCGGAGGTGTCGGGGCGCCCGCCCCGTGCGGCCGCTCTTAAGAAACAGCTCTCGGGGGCTCTGCCCCCGAACCCCCGCTCCCGCCCTCCGCGACGCCGGCGGACCGGCATCGCTCCGGTTGGGCTGTTTCCTCCGGAGGTGTCGGGGCGCAGCCCCGTAAACCAAGCTCATATTCCGGTACGCACGATCCGGCGCCGACGGTATAATCCGCGGCCGAGCGATTTTCCCGTCGTCCGGGGGAACGGGACACCGCAAATAGGAGGCAAGATGGCAAACCCACGGAAGCGAAAACCGGCCGTCAAGAAGGCGACCGTGAAAAAGGCTGTCAAGAAGAAGGCTGCGCGCAAGACCGCTCCGCGAAAGAAAACCGCCTCGCCGCGCAAGGCGACATCCCGGAAGAAGGCACCCGTCAAGACGAAGGCTCCTGCCCGAAAGAAAGCAGCGGCGCCGAAACGGGCGAAGGCGCCGGTGCGGACCAAACCCGCTGCCGGGAAGCCGCGAACCGCACCGACGCGTCCCGAGCGGATGACCCCGACCCAGAGGCCGACGACACCCATGCCTCTGCCGATGGCGACAGACATCCCCGTTCGCCGGGACGACGTGCGTCCGGCTCCTTGGTTCGAGCGGGAGATGCCGCTACCGGGCAGCGAGGAGTGACGGCGCGAGACGGGGTGCCGCTCGATGCGGCGCCCCGTCAGCGCTTCCACTGCTCGAGGTTGCGCTCCAGTCCGGCGATCTCGTCATCCGGCTCCCCAGCGCTCAGTCTCCGGCCGTACCAAACGATGGAGAACAGGAGCGCGTAGAACACCGCCGCGCCGGCGAGGATCCCGCCGGGGGGGATGGGCCCCACCTGCATCCGGCTCCAGATCTCCGCGCCAGTGTTGGCCATCTCGGGGTGGATCGTCAGCTTCACGAACCATCCTCCGAGCATCATCAGGAAGATCCACACGTAGTTGCGCCGGAGGCGGAAGGCGACGGCCTGCACGAGCGTCGTCTTGTGCTTCGGCAGGTCGAGGTCCATGGCCAGGAGCTCCCGCCACTGCGCCAGAGGGGACTCGAGCTGGCGCGTGACGATGGGAATCAGGAAGTTCTCCTCGATCATGCGCACCCGCGAGCGGTAGACGACGAAGTAACGAAACCGGCGCGCCTCGATGATCAGGTACGCGATGATGAGCAGGTTCGACAGCAGGAGCAACACGTGGGGATGGTCGTGCGACGCGAACGAGAACGACAGAATTCCCGCCGTGGTCAGCACCGCCCAGTTCGTCGTGGCGTCGAGCCGGGCCCTCCACGCGGTCGACCGGGCAACCTCGCCCCGATAGAAGTGCACCATGACGTTGATGTACTCCAGGCGCGTGAGCGGGTAGTCCTCGAAGCGGGAGTCGGCGGCGGGAACGCGAGGGTCCATGCCCGAATTGTAGCTCGCCGCCCGCGCCCCGGGCCGGGCTACGCCGGATCACTCACGAAGGTCCGTCGCGAGACCCCGCAGCAGGCCGTGATGACGGGCGACCGCAGGGGCGAGGACCCGAGGCGTACACGAACAGTACGTCGCAGGGTCCGAGGCCAGAGGACGCCCGTCCGCATGGTCGGATCCGCGGCTCGACTGAGCCCGCCGAAGTCGGTCGCGGCAGGATCCTCGTGATCTATCCGGGCCAGCCTTTCACCGCCTGTCCGAGCACGCGCCGGACGGTTTCCATGTCCAGCGGCTTGGTGAGGATCCGGTTCGGGACATTCTCGAGGAACCGAAGCGTCTCCTGGCGGACGAGGTCGCCTGTGGAAAACACGAAGCGATGGATCATCTCCGGCCGCTCCTCCGCGACCCTCTGGTACAGCTCCTGGCCGTCGAGCTTCGGCATCCTCAGGTCGGCCACCACCAGGTCGAAGTCGGCGCCCGCCAGGAACTCCCACGCTTCGTGACCGTCGTGGGCCTGCGTCACGAGCGCGCCTTCTTTCTCGAGAACCCTGGAGAAGAAGTCGAGCACGACCGGCTCGTCCTCGGCAACGAGGATCCTGCATCCACGGAGAGGGCTGAGCTCCGCGTCGGGCCCCGGCTCGATCTCGGCCCGGGCCCCGTCCTGCGGCGCGAGAATCGGCAGTGAGACCCGGAAGGCCGCTCCTCCGTTGGGTCCCGACGGAAGCAGCTCGATGCTGCCCCCGTGCTCCTGCACGATCCCGTACGAAACGGACAGCCCGAGGCCCGTCCCCTGACCGATCTCCTTCGTCGTGAAGAACGGATCGAAGATCCGGTCGCGGACCGCCGAAGGCACGCCCGGCCCGTCGTCGCGAACTTCGACGCAAACCCGGTCCGCCCACCGCAGCGTTCGGATCTCGATGGTGCCCGCGCGAGCGAGGGATGCGATCGCCTGCTCGGCGTTGTTCACCAGGTTCAGGATCACCTGCTCCATCTGGTGCGGATCCAGGAGAGTTTTCGGGATGGACGGGTCCAGCTGCAGCGCCACCTGCACGCGGGCTGCACGCAGGTGGTAGGCCTTCAGATCCAGGACCTTGCTCACGCACTCGTTCAGGTCCTGGAACCTGCGCTCGGGCGCGTGCTGCCGGGCGAACGAGAGGAGATTGAGCACGATCTTCCTGCACCGGACCGCGGAGTCGACGATTCGATCGAGGTCCTCGCGGAGCTTGCCGTCCCGGGCGTTCGCCGAGAGCATCTGAGCGTATCCGAGCACTCCCGTGAGCGGGTTGTTGAGCTCGTGGGCGACGCCCGCCACCACCTCGCCGAGGCTCGAGAGGCGCTCGGCCTGAGCGAGGGTCCGCTCGAAACGGCGCAGCTCGGTCATGTCCCGTCCGACCCAGACACGCCCCTCGGGCTCGCCGTCCATGCCGACCAGGGGGGCGTTCCTCAGGCTGATCTCCACGTCGCTTCCGTCGCGCCTCCGGAATCGCAGGTCGAGGTGCGCGGGAACCGAGTCGGTCGAATCGTCCACCTCCTGCCCGAGCACCTCGCCCAGGGTCTTTCGGACCGCCTCGCTCCCGAGCATTCCGGTGATCTGAACGGCGCCCCGGTTGAATTCGTCGATCCTGCCCTCCCGATCGGTGGCGACGATCATGTCCGGACTGCAATCCAGGAGCCGACGCAGCTTCTCCCCCGTCGTCCGATGTCGCGCAGCCTCCATGGTCACGTCTCGGTACAGGAGGGCGTTCTTCAGAGCGTTGGCCGACGCCCCCGCGCTCACCTTGCAGAACCGGATCTCCTCGGCGGTGAACCGCTCCCCCCGCGTGGCGCGCAGGAACAGCGTTCCGAGAACCTCCTTCCCGAACACCAGGGGAAGGACCATCATCGATCGATACCCGTGTCCCAGGAGCACATCCCGGACCGACGCGACGACGGGATCGCCGGCGACGTCCTCGACCACCACCGGCTCGCGCGTCTCCAGGGCGCGCTGTATTTCCGGGTATTTCTGGAGATCCACCTCCAGCATGTCCACGTCGGGACGATCGCTCGCCGCGACCACGAAGCAGTCGCGGAGCTTCTCGTCCACCAGCAGAATGGAACATCGGTCGGCACGCACGAACTCCCCCACCCGCTGAACGATCGAGGCCATGACCCGGTGGAGGTCCAGGGTGCCGGTCACCGTTTCCGTGATCTCGAGCAGAGCACGCAGTTCTTGGCTGTCGCTGCGGGCTCCGCTCGCGCGCTCTTCGACCGCTCGGGCGAGAGAGGAGCCGGCGAAGGCGTACAGGACACCCGCGTAGAGCAGCCCCACCCCCGTGACGGCCGTGCTCCACGGGATGTCCGCCCCGACCTGCCGCGCAACGTGAACCGCCAGGACGAGGAGGCCGGTTGCCGCGAGAGCGGATGGGATCCTCTCTCTCAGAAGCACCGCGGCGAGCACCGACAAGGCGAGGACGGAGGGAATCAGCCAGAACGGAGAGCCCGGAGTTCCCGCCCCCAGCAGAACGAACGTGACGAGCGCCGTGTCCACGAGGACGAATCCGCGAAACGTCAGGCCTCGCTCGAGGAGAACGGAGGGCAGGAAATGCGCGACGATGGCACAGACGGCCAACGGGGCCACCGCGAGTACGGACGAGAACCCGATCCGCGCGTCGGAAACGAGCTGGAGCGCGGTCAGCGCGAGGAACAACCACCGAAAGGCGAAGAAGCCCCCCCGGCCGCTCGTCCACCCTCGGGAACTCATTCGGTCCTTCGCACCATCTGAGCCGCCCCCGGCCCTCGCTCGGAAGGGCCGCCGGGATTCCGGCGATGATTCAATCTATTCCGCCTCCGCCGCAGGTCAAGGGAAGGGGCGGGTGTACGGCAGGGAAGTGAGGAGGAGCTGAATCGAAGCGAATCGGGGACCGGAACCGAAACTCGCACAACGCCTCGTGATCTGAACGAGTCGCGTTCCGGCGAGGTTCGGTTGCCGTCCCCGATTCGCAGCATCGTCTCGTTACTCTGCTTCGAAACACCTGGAATGGCCGCCGCCTTGACACCTCGGAAACGGCTTTTATAATGCGCGGCGGCGCTATCGTCTAGGGGTTAGGACGGGTGGTTCTCAGCCACCAAACCGGGGTTCGAATCCCCGTAGCGCTACCAAATCTGTACCGTACCATCGCTCGCCGCTCAAGGCTGCCCGCCGGGCTCCGGCACTTCACAAACCAGGATCGAGAGGTTCGCCGGAAGGCGAATCTCCGGGGCGAGCCGCTGGAGAATGCTCAGGACGTTTCGACGGACATCGTCCACTCGATCCGTGGAGATCGGCTCGTCGATGACCTTGCCGACGTAATCGTCCTCGCCCAGTCGACAGATTCGGAGGAACGTCGAGTCGTCGCGAGATACGTACTTCTTCTCGGAACTCGACAAGCTCTCGAAGCACCTTCGAAGAGAGCTGTCGAGCTTGCAGCCGATGAAGATCGCGTGTCGTTCCGACAGCCTCACCGCGCACCGCCTCCCGATCAGACGCTCGCTTCGGACTCCACTCGCTTTCGAGGGAATACGAAGTTCAGGTTAGCGACCGCAGCGGGAAAGTCAAGTCGTTCGCCGATACCATGCAGGGTGGAACCGGCCTGGCGCCGGCGAGAAGGAGCCTCCGTTGAGCGATCGGATCGTCGTCGTCTGCGAGGACATCTTTTTCTGGGCGAGAATCCTCGCCGCGGCGGAAGCTCTGGGCCGGGTCGCGATTCGCGTCGACGACGAGCCCGCCATGGAGCGCGCGTTCGAGGACGGCGGCGCACGTCGCATCGTGATGGATCTCGGCATTCGCTCGGTGGACCCGCTGGGATGGGCGGCGCGCTGGAAGCAGCGCGAGGACGCGCCACGGATCGTGGGCTTCGTCTCTCACGTGGAGGCGCAGATGCAGGAACGCGCGAAGCAGGCCGGGTTCGACGAGGTGCTGACCAAGTCGCATTTCAGCCGAGTCCTTCCCGACCTTCTCTGAACCGCAGGCCTGGAACGGGTGGACCGACCACGCGTCCTCAGCGAGACGATGGAGAGGGGGAATCCTGATCGAGGACCTCGAGGACCTCGCGGGTTTTCTGCCACATCAGGTCCGAGTCGCCGCGCGACTCGACGTTCAGCCGAACCAAGGGCTCCGTGTTCGACATGCGCAGGTTGAACCTCCAGCGCTCGAACTCGATCCCGACACCGTCGGTCTCGTCGAGCCGCAGCGCGTTCCTCTCGTACCGCGCACGCACGCGGCGCAGGGACTCAGCCGGGTCCGCGACCTGCCGGTTGATCTCTCCACTGGCCGGGAAACGACGGACGCGCTCCGCGACCAGCTCGCTCAGCGGCTTCCCGGTGACGCTCATGGTCTGGAGAACCAGGAGCCAGGGGATCATGCCGCTGTCGCAATAGGAGAACTCCCGAAAGAAGTGGTGGGCCGACATCTCCCCCCCGTACGCCGCGTCCTCCCGCCGCAGGACCTCCTTCATGAACGCGTGGCCGCTCTTGCTCTGCACCGCCACGCCCCCGGCCTCCCGGACGATCTCCACCGTGTTCCAGGTCAAGCGCGGATCGTGGACGATGCGCGCGCCCGGGTGACGGCCGAGCACCTCGGACGCCAGCAGCCCCACGATGTAGTACCCTTCCACGAAGTCCCCGTGCTCGTCGAAGAAGAAGCATCGATCGAAGTCCCCGTCCCAGGCGATGCCCACGTCCGCCTTGGCGGCGCGGACCGCGTCCGCGGTTGCCTGGCGCCGCTCCGGCAGCAGAGGGTTCGGAATCCCGTTCGGGAACGTCCCGTCCGGCTCGTGGTGCAGCTTGACGAAACGGAACGGCAGATGCGGCGCCAGCGCATCCACGACGGGACCGGCACCCCCGTTACCGGGGTTCGTCACGACGTGAAACGGTCGGAGAACGGAAGCGTCCACGTACCCGAGGAGATGGCTGATGTAGTCGGCACGGACGTCGACACGCTCCAGCCGGCCCTTTCCGACGGGCGCCGCGAAGCTCCCGGCTCGAACGATCCGCTGGATGTCCATCAGTCCCGTGTCCGCGCTGATCGGCTTCGCCTGCTCCCGAACGAGCTTGAGCCCGTTGTAGTCCACCGGGTTGTGGCTCGCCGTCACCATCACGCCGCCATCGAGGCCGAGGTGGAAGGTGGCGAAGTACACCCCTTCGGTGCCGCACTGCCCGATGTCCACCACGTCCACGCCGGAGTCCACCAAGGCCTCGGCCATGACACCGGCCAGATCGGGGCTCGTGAGGCGGATGTCGTGACCCACGACGACTCGCTTCGGGCGCAGGAAGGCGGCGTACGCGCGGCCGATCCGGTAGACCAGATCGCGGTCCAGCTCGTCCGGGATCCGGCCGCGGATGTCGTAGGCCTTGAAGCACGCGAGGTGATCGGACGTCTTCGTCATCAGAGCTCCCCTCCGGGCGGAACGCAACCGTGGAGCGAACAGAATCCGTCTCGAAAAAAAGCGCGGGGAGGATATCAGAGCGATCCGGATCACGGCAAAGAGCCTCGAAACGGAGGACGGGTCTCGGGGCCAGTCGTCCATGCCGCCCGGGGCGTCATGGGAGACTAGAGTGAGAATACCGGGGGCCAGCCCCCGGCTCCCGCCGGAAATGCACGCCGGCGGACCGGCGTGCATTTCCGCGGGACGTTTTCAGCATTTCAGGGTGACGCCTCGGGCGTCATGGACGACTGTCCCCGAAACCCGAGAAGCTCGAACGAGACGACGTTCCACGGGGGACCGGACGAGGAGAGGCAAGAACGGAGGCAGGAACGGACCTCGACGGCTGCTGCGCGGGATCGTACCCTCACGGCCACGGCCGCGGGCGATCGCGGCGGGGAGCGACGTCGATGGGATCGCACACGAGTAGCGCGCGTGGGGGAACGGGCGACCTCGAGCCGCGGGTCGGCCGCGGCGTTCGTACGCTCGCCGTCTTCGCGAGCATCGCCGCGCTGGCCGTTGTTCCTTACGTCGGATCGCTCGAGTACCCTCTTCTGTACGACGACCGTACGATCCTCGACAACCGCTGGCTCGCCCGGGACGCCGGGGTGGGCTCGGTCTTCGCGCATGATTACTGGCACGGAACGCGGCACGAGCGCTCGAACCTCTACCGGCCGCTCACCATCCTCTCCCTCGCGTGGAACACTCGCATCGCGGGGACTCGCCTCGGCCTTCGGCTCGCGAACGTGCTGCTGCACGCGGGAGCCGCATGCCTCCTCGCGCTGGCGCTGGCCGCCATCGCTCGACTCGGCGGCCCGAGGGAAACCGAAGCCGAGGAGCGGAAGAGCGGCCTGCCGTTCGCGGCGTGGGCGGGCGCAGCGCTGTTCGCGGTGCATCCGCTGGCGAGCGAGGCGGTTCTCTGGGTGGTGGGCCGCGCCGAGATCCTCGCAGCCGGCCTCGGCCTCGCGGGATTCCTCCTCTTCAGGCGCGCGGTGGACGACGAGCGGCGACGGTGGTGGGCTCTGGCGTCGGCGGGACCGTTCCTCCTCGCGCTCTTCTCGAAAGAGAGCGCGGCCGCCTGGCTCGTTCTGGGAGTCGTCTGGACCCTCGTGTCGCGCGCCGCGGGCCGAGCCGCGACGACGGCCGCCTGGATCGCGGCGGCCACGGGCGGCGCCGTGTTCGCGCTGTACCTCGGCCTGCGCAGCGCGGCGATCGGAGCGTCCCCGCGTCTGCCGCACTTCCTCGACAACCCCCTGGTCGACGTGTCCGTTCCCACGCGAATCGCGAACGGAGTGATCCTGTTCGGCCGTTATCTGGTGAAGATGATCTTCCCGTGGACTCTCTCGGTGGACTACGGCTACGCCCAGATCCCCGTGATCGCCCCCCTCCCCTGGGGACTGGCGTGCGCCGTCGCCCTCACCGTCACCTGGGCCACCGGCTTCGTGTGGCTCCGTCGCCGATCGCCTGGCGCCGCGTTCCTGTGGGCGTTCGTCCCCGCGGCGTTCGCGGTCACCGGAAACGTGGTCACCCCCATCGGCACGATGTTCGCGGAGCGCCTCGCGTATCTTCCGCTCGCGGGCTTCTGCGGCCTGGTCGGGCTCGCGCTCGCGATGATCCCTCGTGCCGCATGGCGCGCCGGGCTGCTGGGCATTCTGCTGGCTTCCGCCGCGACTCGGACCGCGGCTCGGACCGCCGACTACAAGGGACTCCTCGCCCTCACCGAGGCGACCGCCGCCGCCGCGCCGCATTCGGCGAAGGCCCTGGTGAACCTCGGCCGCGTGCGGCTGGAGGTTCAGAAGCGACCGGCCGAAGCCGTCGCCCCCCTCGAGCGCGCGGTCCTCATCTGGCCTCGATACGTCAGGGCCCACGATCTCCTCGCAAAGGCCTACGCCGCAGTCGGCGATCCTGCGCGGGCGGCAGAGCACCAGCGCAGGGCGCGTGAGGATGCGGCAGAAGAGGATTCCGTGGCTCCGTGACGTGTCGGTGCGATACCCTGGCCGTCGAGAATCCGACGGAGGGGCGGCGGTCATGTCGAATCGGATCGAGCGGGATTCCATGGGGGAAGTGGAGGTCCCTGCGAACGCCTACTACGGCGCGTCGACCCAGCGGGCCGTTCAGAACTTCCCGATCAGCGGGATTCGGTTCTCCCGCCGGTTCCTTCGCGGACTCGGTCTCGTCAAGGCGGCGGCGGCCCGGGTGAATCGCGATCTCGGCCTTCTCGACCCTCGACGGGCGGAAGCCGTCGAGAAGGCCGCGCGAGAGGTCGCCGAAGGAGTGCTCGACGACCAGTTCGTCGTCGACCTGTTCCAGACCGGCTCCGGCACCTCGACGAACATGAACGCGAACGAGGTGATCGCCAGCCGCGCCGCGGAGATCCTCGGCGAGCCGCGAGGATCCGGAGGATCGGTCCACCCCAACGATCACGTGAATCGGGGCCAATCCTCGAACGACGTGATCCCCACGGCGATCCAGATCGGCGCCCTTCTCGCAATCCACGAGGTCCTTCTGCCCGCCGTGCGTGGTCTGCGCTCGACGCTCGAGGAGAAGGCGGCGGAGTTCCGGGACGTGGTCAAGACGGGGCGAACCCACCTGCAGGATGCGTTGCCGATCCGGATGGGACAGGTGTTCCACGGGTACGCGGGTCAGATGGAACGGGCGGAGGGGCGTCTGCTCCACGCCTCCGACGAGCTCTCCTGGGTTCCGCTCGGAGGAACCGCGGTGGGAACCGGGATGAACACCCACCGCGAGTTCGCGGGTCGAGCGTGCGAGATCCTCTCCCTCGCCACCGGGGTCCGGATCCGGGAGACCACGAACCACTTCCAGGCCCAGCAAACGCTCGACGCGCTCGTCGAGGCCTCCGGCTCGATCCGAACGGTCGCCGTGAGCCTTCTCAAGATCGCCAACGACATCCGGTTCCTCGCCTCGGGGCCGCGATGCGGCATCGGCGAGCTTTCCATCCCGGCGGTCCAGCCCGGCAGCTCGATCATGCCGGGCAAGGTGAATCCGGTGATCGCCGAGGCGCTCGTTCAGGCTTCGGCCCAGGCCGTGGCCAACGACCTCGCGGTCGTTCAGGCCGGGCAGGGAAGCCTGTTCGAGCTGAACACCATGATGCCGCTCGCCGCCAGGAATCTCCTGGAGTCCATCGAGATCCTCGGCAACGCCGCGAGGAGCTTCGACGAACGGTGCATCCGCGGTACCCGCGCGACCGCGCGAGGACCGGAGCTCGTCGAGCGCGGACTCGCCCTCGCGACCGCGCTCGTCCCGCTGGTCGGCTACGACGCGGCGGCTGCAATCGCCACGGAGGCGGCGCAGACCGGAAGAACCGTCCGCGAGGTGGCCCGGGCGCGGACGTCGCTCGGGCCGGACGTCCTCGATCGAGCGCTCGACCCGATGTCCATGACCGAGCCGGACTGACGGGCCGGCCTCGGAGCCGACGCTGCCTCGAAGCCGGAACAACGGCGGAGGCTTCTTCGGAAGTCGAATCCCATCAAGTCGACTCGGGGAAGATCACCCCGGGAGCGAATCTCCCCTCCGGATCGAGGGCGCGCTTGATGCGTCGCATCGATTCCACCGCTTCTTCGCCGAGGAACTTGCGCAGGAGCTCCTGCTTCAAGAGGCTCCTTCCGACGCCGTGCTCCGAGAGCGGGCAACCTCCGCGACGGATCGCTTCTTCGGCGAACTCCCGTTGCGCGTCGATGCCGAGGGAAGTCTCGTGCGCGTCACGCGGAATCGCATTCGGGTGAAGGTTCCCGTCCGACAGATGGCCCCAGACGGCCCACTCGAGCCCCCGCCGCCGGAATCCTTCCTCGTAGATCCGGAGCATCTCGCCGACCTGATCGAAGGGAACGATGAGGTCGCCTCCGACTTTCCCGACGCCCGGCGCCGTCCTGCGTCGACCGGAGAGAATCTCGTTCACCCGCTTCGGAACGGACTCGCGGAATTCCAGGAGCGCGTCCCGGCGCGTTTCGTCTCCCGGGAACGCGATCTCCGCGTCGTCGAGCGCACCGTGCTCCGCGAGAATTCCAAACAGATGGACGAGGGGAGAACGGCCGGGCGGCCGCCTCTCCCAGGCGGCGGCGACGGCCTCTTCCACCTCCGCCCGCGAGGCGACGGAGGGAAGCTCGACCTCGAGCAGGAGCGCGGACCTCGCTCCCTCCGGAACGACCACGCGCAGCCGGCGAGTATCTCCGTGGACGCGTAGGAGCTCGAGCGAGGAGGCGTCCAAGAGCTCGATGGCCCGGACGTCCGGCCAGGCGGGATCGCGTCGAGAGCGCACGGCCGCCTCCCTCAGGCTCGTCGCGATCGCCAGCGCGACCTCCGGCAAGTTCGTGAACGCGAGAAGTTCGATCACCGCGGGGGGGCGAGGAAGAAGCCGGACCGTGACTTCGGTGAGGAGCCCGAGCGTGCCTTCGGCGCCAACGAACAGGTCCACCAGGTCGAGCGGGTCCGAGGCGAAGTACCCGGCCGAGATCTTCTTGAGCTCCGGGAGGCGATACCGCGGGGCGGGCACCGACAGCTCGCGGCCGTCGGAAAGGCGGATCCGGAACTCCTCGCCCGCCCTGACCACCGCGCGCCCCCGCTCGAGCTCCAGGACATCTCCGTTGAACAGAACCACCCGAAGACCCTCGACCCAGTGGCGTGTCACGCCGTACTTGAACGTGGCTGCCCCGCCGGCGTTCGTGCTGACCGACCCGCCCAGCATGGCGTCCTGATACGTCGGCACGGGAGGGTAGTAGAAACCGCGCTCGCCCACGGCCCGCTGGAGCTCGTGGAGCCGCACGCCGGGTCCGACGCGCAGCGTCGCCCCCCCGAGAACGGTCGCACCGGACCGATGTCGGTCATCCGCTCCACCGAGAGCACGATCTCTCCGCGAGGAACCGCTCCCCCCGTGAGCGAGGATCGTGCGGCCTGGGGAAGGACCCGTGTTCCGGTCCCCGCCGTGGCACGAAGGTAGGCGGCGGCTTCGCCCTCGCTCGAGATGCGGAGAACCCCGGCGGCGTGACCCGGGCGGCTCGCCGAGGCATCCTCGAGATACGCCTCGACGATCTCCGGATCCACGACGGGGTCCGGTGCGTGTCCGCCCGCGAGCCCCCGCGCCTGGAGGATCTCTTCCATCACTCCGTTCTCTTTCGCGCCGGCTTCGCGGCCGCATCGACCGCGACCCGCTGCCGCTTCGAATCACGCAGCGGGCCGCAGCGGCGCAGGCCGCCCCAGCAGGATCCTCGCGAGAAGCCACACCACGAGTCCCAGGATGGCCAGGGGGACGAGGGGCAGCAGGAACGCCACGCCAATCAGAACTCCCACGCCGACGAGCAAACCCACGACCCCGAACGCCAGCCCGAGCGCAAGGGAGGCGGCACCTACGGCCAGCCCCACGACGCCGGCCAGGATCCTGAACGGCAGGAGCAGGAGCCGCACGACAACCCGGATCACGAAACCCAGAAGCAGGATCGGCAAGGCGAGAAACACCAGGATCACCACGGGAACCAACAAGAGCCCGATCATCGCGCACTCCAGCGCCGCGCGCTCTCGGCGCGGCTCACGATCCACGGGATCATACGTCACCGCGTGCGATCGGTTCCCGGAGGGAGTGCACGCGGGCAACGGGACGAGACGGTGCGGTGCATCGGCGTCGGGCATAATGAGCTTGCTTTACGGGGCCGCGCCCCGACACCTCCGGAGGAAGCAGCCCAACCGGAGCGATGCCGGTCCGCCGGCGTCGCGGAGGGCGGAGCGGGGGTTCGGGGGCAGAGCCCCTGAGCATCTGTTTCTTAAGAGTCCTCTTCGGGAGGCGAGGGTGGATCGGCACGACCACGGTCACCAGGCGGAGGATCACCGAGGTGCCGGCAGCAGCACCCGCCGGCTCGCGCTGGTGCTGGCAATGACGGGCGCGTACGCGGGGGCCGAATTCGCCGGCGGGATGCTCTCCAACAGCCTCGCCCTGCTCGCCGACGCAGGCCACATGCTCACGGACATGACCGCTCTCGCCCTCGCGCTTGCGGCGGCCTGGTTCGCGAAGCTCCCACCCGACCCCTCGAGGACCTACGGATACCAGCGTGCGGAGATCCTGGCGGCTCTCGTGAACGGGGTCGCGCTCGTCGTCATCTGTCTCTTCCTGTTCGTGGAAGCGTGGCGGCGCCTGTTCGACCCGCCGAGGATCGACGTCGGCCTGATGGCTCTGGTTGCCTCCGGCGGCCTGATCGTGAACCTGATCGGAGCCGCGCTCCTTCGGGGGCGCCACGACGGGTTGAACGTCCGCGCCGCCTACCTTCACGTTCTCGGCGACCTGCTGGGCTCCGTGGGAACGCTCGTCGCAGCCGTTCTGGTGGCCTGGCTGGGATGGAGGTGGGCCGACCCGGCTGTCAGCTTCGCGATCGGCGCGATCATCGTCGTAGGTTCCACGCGACTCGTCCTCCAATCTCTTCACGTGCTCATGGAAGGGGCGCCCGGCAACCTGGACATCGAGGACATCCGCCGGTGTCTCCTCGCGACGCGAGGCGTGTCGGGGCTGCACGACCTCCATCTGTGGAGCCTCTCGGGAGGCCGTCCGCTCCTCACGGCCCATCTGGTCGTCGATCACTCGGTTTCGTCCGGGCAGGTCCTTCGGGAGGCCACCCGGGCGGTCGAGGAGAAATTCGGAATCGTCCACTCGACGATTCAGGTCGAGCCGCCGGATTTCAACATCATCGGCCGGATCGGCGACGCCCTCGGGGAAGAAGGCTCCGCGAATCGCGGGCCCTGAACGAATCCCGCCGCCGCCGAGCCTCTCGACGCTCGCCTTGACGGCCGCGGGGCCCCGGCGTACACCTCCACTGGCATGGAGGTGAGATCATGATCCTGTTTTCGCCCGGCCGCGCGCGTCGAGAAGATCGGAAGGGGGAGTGGCCTCGCCGCTGCGCGTGGATCGTGGCGGTGTGCATGTCACTGGCCGGCACCCACGCTGCCGAGCCTGCGCGGAACGCGGCAGCGAAGATCGATCCCTGGCTGGCGTCGAAACTCGGCGCCGGCGCGCGGGCTTCGTTCCTCGTGCGATTCGGCACCTCGGAGCAGCACCGAGCGGAAGTGCGAACCGCGGCTTCGGCGCCTCTCCGGCCCGGCGCCGTCTACGACGCTCTTCGACGGCGGTCCGTTTCGGATCAGTCGGCCGCCCGACTGTGGCTTCGCAAGCGAGGGATCCCGTACCGCCCCCTCTTCCTGATCAACGCCCTCCAGGTCGAGGGGGACATGGCGTTGGCCGTCGCGCTGGCGGCCCGCCCCGAGGTCGACCGAGTCGTCGGGGATCCCGAGGTCCGAGGAGTCGAGAGCGCTTTCGGCGAGACGTCCAGGCGGGTCGAGGCTGTCGAGTGGGGTATCGCCGCGATCCGCGCCCCGTTGGTCTGGGCGAGCGACGGATCCCGAGGGGAAGGGATCACGGTGGCATCTGCCGACACCGGCGTCGAGTGGAGCCACCCAGCCCTGATCGGGCGCTACCGTGGCTGGGACGGCACGACGGCGAGCCACGACTACAACTGGCACGATGCGATCGCCGACCTCCCGACCCCTCTCGACGACCTCAACCACGGGACCCACACCACCGGCACGATGGTGGGAGATGACGGAGCCGGGAATCAGATCGGAGTCGCCCCCGGCGCGCGCTGGATCGGCTGCCGGAACATGGATCACGGCTTCGGGACGCCGTCGCGTTACCTCGAATGCATGCAGTTCTTCCTGGCTCCCTGGCCGGCTGGAGGCGATCCAGAGAACGACGGGGATCCCACCAGATCGCCGGACATCGTGAACAACTCGTGGACCTGCCCACCGTCGGAGGGTTGCGATCCCCTCACCCTCGAGGACGGGTTCGCGGCTCTCGAAGCCGCCGGGATCTTCACGGTCTCCTCGGCAGGAAACAGCGGGCCGAGCTGCAGCTCGGTGAGCGATCCTCCCGCGATCTACGCCGAAACCCTCGTGGTGGGCGCGACGGACGTCAGCGGTGCACTCGCGAGCTTCTCCTCGCGGGGACCGGTGACCGTGGACGGCAGCGGCCGCATGAGGCCCGACCTGTCGGCCCCAGGCGTGTCGGTTCGCTCCAGCGTGCGGGGAGGCGGATACGCGTTTCTTTCGGGAACGAGCATGGCGGGACCCCACGTGGCCGGCGCCACCGCCCTCCTCTGGTCGATCCGCCCGCAGCTTCGCGGCAACGTGGCGCTCACGCGCTGTACGCTCACCCGGTCCGCCGGTCCTGTCACGGTCCCCTCGGCTCAGGTCTGCGGGGGCACCGGCCAGTCCGACCTGCCCAACCACCTGTTCGGATGGGGGCTCATCGACGCGTTCTCCTCCGTTCATCCGCAGGCCGATGGGGATGGGGATGGGATCGCCGACGCTTGCGACTGCGCTCCGTCGGACTCCGGGGCCTACGACGCCCCCGGAGAGGTTCGCAGGCTGGCTGTCGACCCGGACCGGGTGACTCTCCGCTGGGAGGCCCTATCGCCGTCCGCCGGGTCCGGTACCCACTACGACGTGATTCGGGGTGGGCTTGGGGACCTGGCAGCGGCCGGGTCGATCTCCACGGCGGCCTGCCTGGGTGGCGGCCTGCCGGGGCAGTCCGCGGTCGATCCGGACATGCCAGGTTCCTCAGAGGGGTTCTACTACCTGGTCCAGGCGCGAAACGCTTGCGGCGCGGGTGGGTGGGGCCGCGACAGCGCGGGAGCGCCGCGGGTTCACTACATCTGCCCGTGAGCCTGTTCCCTGCGGCGCGAGGGAACTCCCCGATGCGTTAGAAGGTATTCCGCCTCGCCGCTTCGGGCGAGGCGGAATACTCTCTGAGAAACAGCGGAGCGGGGGCTTTGCCCCCGAACCCCGATTTCCGCCCTCCGTGACGCCGGCGGACCGGCATCGCTCCGGCTCGGCTTGTTTCTTCCTGAGGTGTCAGGAGAGCGCCCGTGAGGCCGCTCCCAACAAGTTACCGAGCAGAAACGAAGGCTAGCCGAGCCGCCGGACCGCTGTCCGGATCTGGAACTCAGTACGCTCCCTCGGAGTCGGAATGGACCCGAATCCGGACGAGCCGCTAGGAATGGATCCGCCTCCGGTTTTGAGCTGACCCTTTCGCGGGGCATCAACAGCAACCGGGCCAGCCTGAGCCGACGGGGCTCTCGAGGTCATCGCGCCGGTGGCGACCGAAGCGTCCACGGGTCGCGGAAGGGAGAACACCATGTCCGGCACGTTGCGAAAGATATCCCGCGTGTCGTAGACCTGACCGGCGGGAACGCGCGGAACTCGCGGGCGGCCCTCGCCAGCCTGGGCTACCAGCGAAACCGCCGCGAGAACCACGACGGCTGCGCCGACGAATCTGATCATGTTTCTCACTTTCCCTGCCCTCCTGCGGGCAAAGCCCGCTTTCGCACCCTCGCACACGGTCCCTCGGTGACTTAATACCCGTTTGTCGCCGGATTGACAAGCCCGTTCAAAGATCACTCTGCGGGGTTCTCACAGCGCTTCGCGCCCCGGTCGTGACCTCACGAGACTCCAACTCGCGGGCAGGCGAACCATCAGATATCGAAGCGCACCCCCTGGGCGAGAGGCAGATCGGTCCCCCAGTTGATGGTGTTCGTCTGCCGGCGCATGTAGATCTTCCAGGAATCCGATCCGGACTCGCGGCCGCCCCCCGTGTCCTTCTCGCCGCCGAACGCTCCGCCGATCTCGGCGCCGGAGGTCCCGATATTCACGTTCGCGATGCCGCAGTCGCTTCCCACGTGGGAGAGGAACCGCTCGGCGGACAGGAGATTCATGGTGAAAATCGACGACGAGAGCCCCTGCGGTACATCGTTGTGGATCCTGATGGCGTCGTCCAGTGTCTCGAACTCGTAGATGTAGAGGATCGGAGCGAACGTCTCGTCCTTCGCGATGGCGAGCCCTCCGTGTGCTTTCACCAGCGTCGGCTCGACGAAGTGACCGGGCCTCTCGAGTCGTTTCCCGCCGTAGAGGATCGTTCCCCCCTCCTTCCGAGCCTGGTCGAGGGCATTCATCATGTCCTTCACGGCGGAGGCGTCGATCAGCGGCCCCATGAGCGTACGTTCGTCCAGCGGATCGCCGATGCGGATCTGGGCGTACGCCCGCTCCAGCCGCGAAGTGAACTCCTTCGCGATCCCCTTCTGAAGCAGCAGTCGTCGGGTGGACGTGCACCGCTGCCCGGCGGTGCCCACTGCGGCGAACACCACCGCCCGCAGTGCCAGGTCCAGGTTCGCGTCGTCCATGACGAGGATCCCGTTGTTCCCGCCGAGCTCGAGAAGGGTCCGGCCGAGCCGGTCCCCCACCACCTGAGCGATCCGCCGCCCCATCCGGCAGGAGCCGGTCGCCGAGATGAGCGGGATCCGGCGGTCCGCCAGCATCTTCTCGCCCACGTCCGCTCCGCGACCGATGACCAGGTTGAAGATCCCGCGCAATCCGTGGCGCTCCGTGATCCGGTTGCAGATGTTCTGCACGGCCACGGCGGTCAGAGGGGTCTTGGACGAGGGCTTCCAGACCATCGTGTCACCGCAGACGGCCGCGATGGCCGCGTTCCAAGCCCAGACGGCCACCGGGAAATTGAACGCGGTTACGATCCCGACGGCTCCCAGCGGATGCCACTGCTCGTACATCCGGTGACGGGGCCTTTCCGAGTGCATCGTGAGGCCGTAGAGCTGCCTGGAGAGTCCGACGGCAAAGTCGCAGACGTCGATCATCTCCTGCACCTCGCCGAGCCCCTCCGAGAGGATCTTGCCGGCCTCGAGCGAAACGAGCCGGCCGAGGGGCTCCTTGAGCTTGCGTAGCTCGTCCCCGAGCTCCCGGACGATCTCGCCGCGCCGGGGCCCCGGCACCATGCTCCATGCGGGAAACGCCTGAGCCGCGGCAGCCACGACGGTCTCGTAGTCGTCCGCCGTCGCCTGCCGGACCGTCGCGATCCGCTCGCCGGTGCATGGGTTGTCGGAAGCCAGATCGGGTCCCCGGGTCGTGATCCACTCTCCGATGCAGGCTCCGGGGTTCACGGCCTGCACGCCCAGCGCATCCAGGATTTCTCGCACGGTATGCCTCCGTTGAAGGAGCGGTATTCTAGCCGTTCGCGAGGACGCCGTCGCGGGTATTCGCGGTGGCCCGTTCGGGAGCCCGATCCCCCCCCGACGGGCCACGCGGGCCACGCTGCCTTGGACGAGCGTGTGGTACAACTCGTCGTTCCCCTGGCATCCGCCTGGGGCGGGGCGACCATGAGCGAGTTCGGATCCAACATCGGCTACGTGGACGAGTTGTACGCGCGCTTTCTCGTGAACCCCGAATCCGTCAGCGAGGCGTGGCGCGACTTCTTCGCCGACTACCGTCCCGTCGGCGCGATTCCGGCCGGCGAGCCGGTCGCGGCGCTCGACGACGAGGCGGCCGGCCCGGCTCCCGCCGTGGCCCCGGGCCCTGCCGGGGCCGCCAGGCTGGCTCCCGACCAGCCAGAAGGGGCCGAGCCGCTGCGCGGGATCGCCGCAAAGCTGGTGGACAACATGACGGCCAGCCTCGGGATTCCCACCGCGACCTCGGTTCGAACGGTCGCCGTCCGGCTCCTCGAGGAAAACCGTCGTCTCATCAACCGGCACCAGACCTTCGTCGCCGGCCCGAAGATCTCGTTCACGCACCTCATCGCCTGGGGCATCGTCCGAGCACTCGAAAAGCACCCGGGCATGAACGCCACCTACGCGGAGATCGGCGGCACGCCTCACCGCGTTCCCCGCCCGCGAGTCGATCTCGGTGTCGCCGTGGACGTGGAGCGGAAGGGCGAGCGGGTTCTCCTCGTTCCCAACGTGAAGGATGCGACGTCCCTGGATTTCCCCTCGTTCGTCGCCTCGTACGACGACAGGGTGCAGCGCGCGCGACAGGGAAAGCTCGTGGTCGCGGACTTCGACGGCACCACGGTGAGCCTCACGAATCCCGGTATGATCGGTACGGCTCTGTCGGTTCCCCGATTGATGGCGGGGCAGGGCACCATCGTCGGAATCGGCTCCATCGGATATCCCGCCGAGTACGCGGGGATGTCCGCAGACGTGATCGCCGAGCTGGGGATCTCCAAGGTCATGACCGTCACGAGCACCTACGACCATCGGGTGATCCAGGGGGCCGAGTCCGGCGCGTTTCTGGCGACGATCGACGCGGTACTCCTCGGGCAGGACGGCTTCTACGAACGGATCTTCCGCGAGCTGGGCGTGGCCCACGAGCCGGTGGCGTGGGGAGGCGATCGGAACCCGCACGCGCTCGCCGTCGGGGAGAGCAACGAGGCGATCGCGAAGCAGTCGCGGGTTCTCCAGCTCATCCGCGCCTACCGCGTGCGCGGCCATCTCTGGGCGAGTCTCGATCCGCTCGGAAGCACGCCGGTGTCGCAGCGCGAGCTCGAGCTGTCGTACTACGGGCTCACTCTCTGGGACCTCGAGCGGAGGTTCGTCGCGGGAGGGCTCGGCGGAAACCACGGCACCATGTCCCTCCGGTCGATCCTGGACACGCTTCGGGAGACCTACTGCCGGCACATCGGAGTGGAGTTCATGCACATCCAGGAGCACGACGTGAGGGCCTGGCTCCAGGAGCGCATGGAGAGCACCCGCAACAGCGAACCCCTCCCCGCGGCGCTCCAGCGCCGCATCCTGGCGTGCCTCAACGCCGCCGAGGCGTTCGAGAAGTTTCTGCACACCAGCTACGTGGGCCACAAGCGGTTCTCCCTGGAAGGTGCCGAAACTCTCATTCCCTTGCTCGACTTCCTCCTGGAGGAAGCCGCGACGGCCGGCGTCGAGCACGCGGTCATCGGCATGGCCCACCGCGGCCGCCTCAACGTCCTGGCGAACACCCTCGGCGTCTCGTACGGCCAGATCTTCCGGGAGTTCGAGGGCGAGGTGGATCCGGCGAGCTCCCATGGGTCCGGTGACGTGAAGTACCACCTGGGAGCCTCCGGCGTGCACCGCAGCGCCGACGGGCGGGAGGTACACCTGGTGGTCGCCTCGAACCCGAGCCACCTCGAGGCGGTGAACCCGGTCGTGGAGGGCATGGCTCGGGCGCAGCAGGACTCCCTGGGCGACACGGGGCGCGAGCGGGTGCTGCCGATCCTGATTCACGGCGACGCGGCGTTTTCCGGGCAGGGAGTGGTGGCGGAGACGCTGAACCTCTCCCAGCTGCGGGGCTACCGGACCGGGGGGACGATCCACCTGGTCATCAACAACCAGATCGGCTTCACCACGGGCCCCGAGGATCTCCGGTCCTCGCCCTACGCAACCGACGTGGCCCGCACGGTCCAGGCGCCGATCTTCCACGTCAACGGCGATCACCCCGAGGACGCGATCCGGGTGATCCGGCTGGCGTTCGCGTTTCGGCATGCGTTCAAGCGGGACGTCGTGGTGGACCTCGTTTGCTACCGTCGCTGGGGTCACAACGAGGGGGACGATCCCTCCTACACCCATCCGCTGCTGTACGCCAAGATCGAGCAGCATCGCTCGGTGCGAAAGCTCTACACCGAGCAGCTCCTCCGCCGGGGCGATATCGGCTTGGAAATCGCCGAGACCTCGCTCCAGGAGTTCCGGCGAATCCTCGAGCGCGCCCGCGACGAGGTCCGGGAAGCGTCCCGGTCCGCGATCCGGTTGCAGGCGGTGCCACGCGACGGCGCGGCCGACGCGATGACGATCGAGCCGGTGAGAACCGCGGTGACCCGAGACCGCATCGAGGAGGTTCTCGCCGGGCTCGAGAGGCTCCCCGACGGCTTCGACGTGCACCCGAAGCTCGCCAGCCAGCTCGCCCGCCGCCGGCAGCGCGTGGAAACGGGGAAGATCGAGTGGTCGCTCGCCGAGAGCCTCGGATTCGGAACGCTCGTCCTGGAAGGAACCCGGGTCCGTCTCAGCGGCGAGGACAGCGGACGGGGCACGTTCAGCCAGCGGCACGCCGTCCTCCACGACTACCGGACCGGACAGCCTCACGTTCCGCTGGCGAGCCTGAGCGAGTTTCAGGCCCCGTTCCACGTCCACGACAGCCTTCTTTCGGAATTCGCGGTCCTCGGCTTCGAGTACGGCTACAGCATCGGTTGTCCCGAGGCCCTGGTGCTCTGGGAGGCCCAGTTCGGCGACTTCGTCAACGGCGCCCAGGTGATCCTCGACCAGTTCCTCGCGGCCGCGGAGGACAAGTGGGGACAGACGAGCGGACTCGTCCTGCTTCTCCCCCACGGATTCGAGGGGCAGGGTCCCGAGCACTCCAGCGCACGGCTCGAACGCTTCCTGCAGCTGTGCGCGGAGGGGAACCTCCAGGTCGTCCATCCGAGCACCCCGGCGCAGTATTTCCACCTGCTCCGGCGACAGGTCCGGCTTCCCCGTCGCAAGCCTCTCGTCGTGATGACGCCGAAGAGCCTGCTGCGCCTTCCGGAGTGCGTGGCTTCGATCGACGAGCTGGTGGATGGAGGCTTCCGCGAGATCCTCGACGACCCCGATCGACCCGATCCCTCCGGAGTCCGCAGGCTCGTGCTTTCGTGCGGAAAGCTGTTCTACGAGCTGCGCGCTCTGAGGCAGAAATCGGACGCGTCCCACATCGCTCTGGCGCGGCTCGAGCAGCTCTATCCGTTTCCTCAGGAGCGCATCGAGGCCCTGCTCTCGCGATACCCCGAGGCGAGTGACCTGGTCTGGGCCCAGGAGGAGCCTCGGAACATGGGCGCGTGGACGTTCGTGGACGATCGCCTGCGCGATCGGCCCGGACGCCAGCGAAGGCTGCGCTACGTCGGCCGGGCGCGGAGCGCGAGCCCCGCGACCGGCTCGATCAAGCGGCACCTCGTCGAGCAGGAGGCGGTCGTATGGGAGGCCGTGCTCGGCGATCGCCCTGCGCCGTGACGGGATTCGGCTTCCGACTAGTGCCCGGTGTCAGGACGCCGCGCCGCCGTCCTTCTTGCGAATCGCCTGCCGCAGCGCATCCCCGAGGCTCGTGCCGAACGTCTGTGTCGGAGGCTGCTCGGGAACCGCCTCATCCCTGGGCCGCGCGCGCTCTCGAGGTCTCTGCAGTGGGGGACCGGCCGGACGCGACGTCGGTGCGACCCGTTCCGCGGCGCCCGGAACGGATAGACGGATCCGTCTTCCATCCGGATCCGTTTCGATGACTTCCACGTCGATCTCCCGGCCCACGGGAAAGCTGCTGGTGAGGTCGGTTCCCCTGCGCGTGCCGGTGTAAACGTTCGGGATCAGCCCCACCTGACCGGGTCGAAGCCAGACGAACACGCCGAACTTCTCGACTCTCTGGACGCGGCCTTTGAGCTTGGATCCGGCCTGGATCGGGACTTCCATCGAGGTCTCGCCGCCGACCGCCGGAACGACGGACATCCGCTTCCGCTTCGCATCGAGCGCGACGAGACGCCAGGAGCTCTCCTCGCCGGGCCGGAGTCCTTCGCTCCACCCGCCCGCGCTCGGTGGGAACCCGTCCGCCGGGGCGAGCGCCTCGATCCCCGGAGCCAGCTCGACGAACGCTCCGAAGTCGGCCAGCCGTCGGAGGACTCCCGGGTACGTCGCACCGATCTGGTAGCGCTCCGAGGCGTTTCGCCACGGGTCGTCGAGCGCCTGCCGTATGCTGAGGGAAATCCGCCCGGAATCCTCGTCGAGCTTGAGGATCTTCACCTGAACGAGATCGCCGGCAGCCAGCGCCTCCGACGCATGCGCCACGCGAGCGTGGGAGATCTCCGAAACGTGCACGAGCCCCGTGACCCCGGCACCGAGATCCACGAAGGCCCCGAAGTCGGTCGTGCGCGCAACATGTCCCTGAATCAGGTGGCCTTCGATCAGGGTCGCGCGGACCGCCTTCGCTTCGTCGGAGCGCATTTCCTCGAGCAGGGAACGGCGGGAAAGGACCACTTCCTCTCCCCCGCGGCGGATCTGGAGCACCTTGAAAGGGTAGGTCCTCCCGACGTGCTGGTCGGGGTTGTCCACGTGCTGGAGGTCCATCTGGGAGTGTGGGCAAAACCCGCGGGCCTTTCCCACCCGTACCTCGTATCCCCCGCGAATGACCTGCTCGACCGTTCCGTCCACGGGGAGCCCTTTGCGGAACGACAGCGCGAGTCCCGGGTCGCGGCGCCACTTCTTTTTGCTCGGGCCGCCCTTGGGAGGCGCGCTCGGCGCGCCGTCGGCCACCTCCGCCGCCAACGGCTCTGCGGAGGAAGCCTCGGTCATACTTCCTCCCGAGGCTCCATCCGGCGCGGGCTCCGGAGAAGAGACCGGATCGGAGCCCTGCTGGATCGCGTCAGGCTCCACCGCTTCCGGCACCGGTTGCGATAGCCCGTTCCCCTCGTTCTCGGACACGTCGTCCATCGCCTACCTCGCGGCGCCAGCTCGGGTGAATCGCGGCTCACGTTCCGCGAAATCGTTCCGACCGTGGTGTGGCTCATTGTGCCACAAACGTGGCCGTTCCCGGTAGGGCAAGCCAATCGACGCAATTCCGGAGCTGCACGGCCCGAACTCGGCGAGGAAGGCGGCGACGCAAATCGTGGAATCCGGCCGGCTGAAATCGCTCCGCGCTTGTGGCATCCTCGCCGGCATGCGAGCGGTCGTGCTGGCAAGACCCGGAGGCCCCGAGGTTCTGGAGATCCGGGACGTACCGGATCCCCCGATCGGCCCGGAGGACGTCCTGATTCGGGTTCGGGCCGCGGCGCTCAATCGCGCCGACCTGCTTCAGCGACGCGGGAGGTACCCCGCTCCGCCGGACGCCCCCGCGGACATCCCCGGACTCGAGTTCGCGGGCGAAGTCGAGGTCCGCGGAGAACGGGTGCTCTCCCTGGCTCCGGGGGATCCCGTCATGGGAATCGTGGGCGGAGGCGGTCACGCCGAGAAGCTCGCGATCCACGAACGCGCGTGCATCCCGATTCCCGCGGGGATGCGCTGGGAGGAAGCCGCGGCGATTCCGGAGGCGTTCCTGACCGCCCACGATGCGCTGTCCGACCGCGCCGGTCTAGCGGCGGGTGAGGTGCTCCTCGTTCCGGCCGCCGCGTCCGGCGTCGGAACCGCCGCGATTCAACTGGCGGCGGTCGCGGGCGCGCGAGTCGTGGCGCTGTCGCGATCCGAGGAGAAGCGACGTCGTCTCCGGGAGATGGGAGTTCATCGGGCGCTGGATGCGGGCGCGAGCGACCTACCGAGCCTCGTCCGGGCCGCCTCCGGGAAGCGCGGGGTGGACGTGGTCCTCGAGCTGGTCGGCGCAGCGTCGTGGCCTCTCGATCTCGAGGTGATGGCCGAGCGCGGCCGGATCGTCCTGGTGGGGACGATGTCGGGGGCCTTGGTCGAGGCGGACCTCGGCCTCCTCATGCGAAAGCGCCTCACCGTGGTCGGTACCGTTCTCCGCTCGCGCCCCCTCGAGGAGAGAATCGCGCTCGCCAGAGAATTCTCCCGACGCATCGTCCCGCTCTTCGAGAGCGGTGCCTTGCGCCCCGTCGTCGACCGCGTTCTTCCGCTCGAGCACGTCGCGGAGGCTCACGGCCTGCTCGAGCGCAACGAGACGTTCGGGAAGATCGTCCTCCGGATGGGAGGCGACTCGGTCTGAAGGCTGTCACCGGGAACGGGCGGGCCTCGCCGAAGGCCCTCCGATCCCTCTCCCGTCACCGCGTCGCTCGCCCGGCGACGCGGGCTCGAGGGGCCCTCTCATTTGCGCCTCGCCAGGATCGTCTCCATCTGGTCCATGACGCGGTTCATCTCGCGCACCGCCGCCTGGAACGGCGCGGACGTGGTGAGGTCGACCCCGGCCTCTTTCAGGAGATCGAACGCGTACCGCGAGGAGCCGGCGGAGAGCATCCGAAGGTAGGCGTCCCGGCGAGCGGTGGATCCATCGGACCGCGCGGCCTCCGACAGGATCCCGTCGGCGATGGAAATCGAAGCGATGATGCTCGTGGCGTACTGGTACACGTAGAAGTTGTAGTGGAGGTGCGGGATGTACGCCCACTCCGCCGCGTACAGGTCATCGACGGCGCAGATCCCCTCGTCGTGCCCGTAGTACTCCCGCGCCAGCTTCAGGTAGAGGGCACCGAGCGCATCGGCGGTCAGCGGCTCGCCTTTCTCCAGCATTTCGTGGACGCGCAGCTCGAACTCCGCGAAGAGCGTCTGCCGGAACAGCGTGGTGCGGAGGGTGTCCACGTAGCTGCCGAGGAGGAACAACCGCTCGTCGTCTCCGCGCGCGCCCTCGAGCATGGAATGGAACAGCAGGTTCTCGTTGAGCGTCGAGGCGACCTCGGCCACGAAGATCGGATAGTCGTGGGTCGGGTAGGGCTGCGCTCGGTCCGCGAGATAGGTGTGCATCGAGTGGCCCGACTCATGGGCCAGCGTGGAGACCTCGTCGTACAGCCCGGTGAAGTTCTGGAGCTGGAAGGGGTGCAAGCCGTAGACTCCCGTGCTGTAGGCACCCGAGCGCTTTCCCGTGGAAGGGAGCCAGTCCACCCATCGGCTCTCGAAGCCCGCCCGCAGGACGCGCTCGTACTCCGCTCCCAGAGGCTTCACCGCCTTCACGGTCGACGCCATGGCCTCTTCCGGCGAGAAGGACCGCTCGTACTTCGGGACGATGGGCGCGTAGAGGTCCTCGTAGCCGAGCCGGTCGAGTCCCATCATGCGCCGCCGCAGGTCGAGGTAGCGGTGCAGGCTCGACAGGTTCGCGTGGACATCGTCCAGAAGACGCGTGTAGACCTGGGTCGGGATGTGGTCCGCGAACAACGATGCTTCCAGGGAGGATTCGAACTTCCGGACATCCTTGACGAACACGTGGGCCTGCACCTGGGCGTTGAGCGCCGTGGCGAGGGTGCGGGTGAATCCGGAGTACGCGGTCCAGAACGCGCGGAACACCTTCAATCGGTCGTCGCGGCTCGAAGCGGCACGGGCCCGGGCATATCCCGCCGCATCGAGGCGGACCGTCTCGCCCGTGGACAGGGTCACTTCCGGGTACGGGAGGTCCGCGTTCACGAAGATGCCGCGGATGTCGAATCCGGCGCTGGACATGTTGTTCGCCATGGCGACGATCCGTTCCTCGTCGGAAGGGAGCGTGTGCGGGGCACGGCGGAGGATGTCCTCGAGCGGCTGGCGGAACGCGGCGAGCCCAGGCTCCGCCGCCACGGACGACCGCACGCGGTCCACGCCGAGGGCCAGGATCGCCGGACGGATCCAGGAGATCGCCGCCTGGAGATCGTTCTGGAGCTGCCTCGCCTGCTGGTCCATCTGCTGCGCGCGGCCCACGCGTTGATCCAGGTCGTACCGCATCTTCGCGTAGGTGGCGATCCGGTTGGTCGTCTCCTCGACCTTCGCCCAGGACTCGAGGGTCTCCCTCAGGGCCTGAGGCGAATCGCCGAGCCGGCCCTCGTGCTTCCGGAGTCCCGCGAGGGCGCCGATCGCGCGATCCCTGGCCTCGACCCATGCCCGTTCCGACGGGTAGATCTCGGCGAGGTTCCAGGTGTACTTCTCGGGGATCGAGTCCCGCTGGGCGGCGGAGGTCGGAGAGGCGACGGCGAGAGCCAGGATCAAGAGCAATCCGGTGGCCGTGAGCGGTGACATGTCCATTCTTCCGGCACTCCCTTGGAATCGTGCACCGTTGCCGCTGCACGCCGCCCCCTCCTCGAGAGTCCAGCTCACGGGGGACGCGTCCCCCACGGAAAAGGCGGTAAAACACGGAGCCTATCACAACGATCCGGGCTTCGGTCGGAGACGATCGCGGCTGACTATGCAGGATTCTCCCCGGTCTCTTCCTTGAAGATCCGCATCCCACGGGCCTGGTAGTTGGCGAGCGCGCCCGGGTGGTCGAGGGTGCAGGTGTGCACCCAGACGCGCGCCGCCCCCATGGCCCACGCGCGCTCGAGGGCGGCGGTCAACAGCGGGCCGCCGAAGCCCCGGCCCACGAAGCGCGGAAGGAGCCCGAGGTAGGCGATCTCGACGTTGGCGTCGGGCTGAAGCTCGAGCTCGAAGTAGCCGGCCGGGGTCCCCCGCACGTACGCAACCCACGTCTCCACGCCGGGCCGGTCGAGCCACTCCATCCAGCGCTCGAGCCTCCAGCCCGAACGGTCCTTCCAGCTCCAGATCGAGCCGACCTCCGCGTACAGGAACCGATTCAGCTCGGGACACGGAATCTCGGCCCGCCGGATCTCGAGCTCGCCTCCTGCGGGACGCGAGGGCCGCAGCGCCGCCGGGTCGGTCATCTCGAGGTGATAGGTCACGACCGGAGTCCTCATGGCGCTCTCCTGGCGTCCTTCGCTCGATTCCGAAGCGGGAACATACCACGCGAATCCCCGAGGACCTCGATCCGGCCGCTCGACGACAGAGCGGCGTCGCGAGGACGTACCGGCCTCTCCTCGCATCGGCTCGCCGTCGCGTCGATTCTCGATCGCCCACCCGCTTCTCGTGTTCCTCCTGTAGAATCGTCGTTCTTCCGCACCCCGTCGGCCCCGAGGAGGAACACAGTGGAATCCGAAACAGGCGTCAAGCCCGCCGCGCTGCCGGAGAACGCTTACCGGGAGCTCAGGCCCGACGAGACCTACGAGCCGGTCGTCCCTGCCTCGAGCACCGTCGTCGAGATCTCGGCGCGATCGATCCTCGTGGGTCTCCTCATGACCGTGATCTTCTCCGCGGCGGCGGCATACGTCGCCTTGAAGCTCGGTCAGGGGATCGAGACCGCGATCCCCATCGCGATCCTGGCGGTGGGCCTTTCCACCGTGCTGAAGCGCAAGTCGACGCTGCTCGAGAACGTCAACATCATCGTCCTCGGAGCGACGGCCGGGATCGTGGTCGGGGGCTCGGTCTTCACGATGCCCGCCATCTTCGTCCTCGGGCTCGAACGGCACTCGAGCTTCCTCCAGATCTTCATCGTCCCTCTTCTGGGCGCCATGCTCGGGGTCTTCTTCCTGATTCCGTTCCGCCGTTACTTCGTCGCGGAGATGCACGGGAAGCTCCCGTTCCCCGAGGCGACCGCGACCACCGAGATCCTCGTCACCGGTGCCCGCGGAGGCAAGCAGGCGGTCGTTCTCCTGTACTCCATGGGAGTGGCGATCGTGGTGGACTTCCTCGCGCTCGCGTTCCGGACCTGGAGCGAGGTCTTCACGACGTCGCTGGTGAAGCCCCTGCGGGTCTTCACGGAGGACGTCAAGGCGGTCTTCAGCCTCAACACCTCCGCGGCAGTTCTCGGGCTCGGCTACATCATCGGGCTCCGGTACGCCTCCATCATCTGCGCGGGCTCCTTCCTTTCGTACTTCGTGTTCATCCCGCTCTTCGCGAAGCTCGGGTCGCTGGCCCCCGGCGGGCAGATCTTCCCGGGCGTTCCTCCCATCGCAGGGATGGATTACGAGCAGATCTTCGTCAAGTACGTGCGTCTCATCGGCATCGGCGGGATCTTCTCGGCGGGCTTCCTCTCCATCATCAAGATGTCCCCCGTCATCAAGCAGGCGATCGGCAAGGTGTTCGGCGAGCTCGCGCGGATGCGGCGCCCCGGCGCGCGAGCGGAGGGGATCCGCACCGACCAGGACATCCCCATGAGCAAGGTGGCGATCATGGGCCTGGTGCTCTCCGCCATGATCTGGATCTACTTCCGGTTTGCCGTGCTCAGCGGCATGCCGAACGCGACGAAGATCTCCGTATTCGCCCTGCTCCTCACGCTGGTCATCGCGTTTCTGTTCGCGGCGGTCTCCGCCTGGGCGGTGGCGCTCATCAGCGTGACCCCGGTGTCGGGCATGACCCTCACCACCCTGATCATCTCCGCCGTGGTTCTTTCGCAGCTCGGGCTTCAGGGTGAGAAGGGGCAGCTGGCGGTCCTGTTGATCGGCGGGGTCGTCTGCACGTCGCTCTCGATGACGGGCTCCATGGTCACGATGCTCAAGGTCGGCTACTGGCTCGGCGCCACGCCGCGGCGAATCCAGTACGCGCTCCTCGGCGGCTCCGTCCTCGCATCGCTGACCGTGACCGGCGTGATCCTCCTGTTCGCCTCCGCCTACGGCTACGTTCCCGACGCCCTGCACCCGAAGCCGGTGGCGGCTCCGCAGGCGAACGCCATGGCGGCCGTCATCGGGTCCGTGATGGCCTCGGGAGAGGCACCGTGGTTCCTCTACGGGCTCGGCGCGGTCATCGCCGTGGTGGTCCAGATGCTCGGGATCTCTCCCCTCGCGTTCGCGCTGGGCATGTACCTGCCCATCGAGCTGAACACCCCCATCCTCGCCGGGGCCTTCGTGTGCTACTTGGTCAAGAGGTCGTCGGGCGACGCGGCGCTGGACCGGGCTCGAGGGAATCGGGGCACGCTCATCGCGTCGGGCTTCATCGCGGGCGGCGCCCTGGCCGGAGTCCTCGATGCCATCGTGAAGTTCCTCAAGGACCGGGCCGGGATCGCCCTTTCGACCGATCTGGGCGCACTGCTCGGGTTCGGGCCGGGGAAGCTGAACATGATCGGTCTACTGGTATTCGTCGCGCTGGGGACCTTCCTGTACGTCGACGCCCGCCGTGCCAGCGCCGCGGAGGACATCGGCCGCGAGATCTCGATGTAGGGAAGGCCGCGGTGGTACGCTTCGAGGCATGATCGAACGCGACGCGACGCTCGCATCGTCTCTCCGCGCTGCGGGCTTCCGCGGCGAGACACTCGCGGAGGAGCCTCTCGGGCCGTACACCACCTGGCGCATCGGCGGACCGGCGGAGGTCCTGGCGCGCCCGGCGGACCGAGACGATCTGGTCCTGGCGATCCGATGGGCGAGCGAGCGGGTCGTGCCATGGCGCGTTCTCGGAAACGGATCGAATCTCCTGGTTCGCGATGCGGGAGTTCGCGGGCTGGTCCTGCGCACGCGAGGGGCGCTCGATGCCGTCGCCCACGAAGCCACGACGCTTCGGGCCGGGTCCGGCGCGTCGCTCCCCGTCCTGGCGAATCTCGCCTCGTCGCTCGGCCTCGCGGGGCTCGAGTTCGCCGCCGGCATTCCCGGAACGGTCGGCGGCGCGATCGTCATGAACGCGGGATGGCACGAGCATGAGATCGGCGCAGTGGTGCACGAGGTGGATGGGGTCGAGCACGACGGCCGCACGGCAACCTGGGCCGGTGAGCGCTGCGGCTTCGCCTACCGGACGAGTCGGTTCCGGGGGAATCGGTGCGTGGTGCTCGGGGCGGTCCTGGAGCTTCGCGCCGACGATCCGGCCGTTGTCAGGCTCAGGCTGGAGCAGTACGCCGCGTCGAGGCGGCAGAGCCAACCGACGGAGCTTCCCTCGTGCGGCTCCGTGTTCCTCAAGCCGCCGGGGGACTTCGCCGGACGCCTCATCGAGGAGGCCGGGCTCAAGGGGGTCCGCGTGGGCGACATCCAGGTCTCCCCGAAGCACGCAAACTTCTTCGTGAATCTGGGTCGAGGGAACGCCACCGACGCGCTGGAGCTGATCGGCCGCGTCGAGGCGGAAGTCGAGAGACGCTTCGGCGTCCGCCTCACGCGCGAGGTCGAAGTGTGGTGACGAGACGCGCCGCCGGATCCTCTTAAGAAACAGATGCTCGGGGGCTCTGCCCCCGAACCCCCGCTCCCGCCCTCCGCGACGCCGGCGGACCGGCATCGCTCCGGTTGGGCTGTTTCCTCCGGAGGTGTCGGGGCGCCCGCCCCGTGCGGCCGCTCTTAAGAAACAGATGCTCGGGGGCTCTGCCCCCGAACCCCTGCTCCCGCCCTCCGCGACGCCGGCGGACCGGCGTCGCTCCGGTTGGGCTGTTTCCTCCGGAGGTGTCGGGGCGCCCGCCCCGTGCGGCCGCTCTTAAGAAACAGATGCTCGGGGGCTCTGCCCCCGAACCCCCACTCCCGCCCTCCGCGACGCCGGCAGACCGGCATCGCTCCGGTTGGGCTGTTTCCTCCGGAGGTGTCGGGGCGCCCGCCCCGTGCGGCCGCTCCTGCGAATGAGATTGCTCCGTCTCGTGGGTGTCAGGGATCGGTGGCAGGGACGGAGTTCGGGACCGGCGGCTCCTCCGCTTCCGGAACGCTCGGGCTCGCTCCAGCCTCCGTGACGGTGACGTACGCCAGGGTGGTCATGCCTCCCGCTCCGCCGGCCTGGACGGTCAGCCGCCCGTCGATCACGGGTGCGAGCACGTCTCGCTCGAGGATCGCACCCGCAGCCGTCGACTCGCTGGCGACCGCCGAGATCCCCTCCACGACGATCCGATGGGGCCCGGAGGCGAACGACGGGTCACCCACTGCGACCCTGACCCGGTACAGACCGTTCGGGACGGCGACCTCCCACGTCCGGGGCGCGCTCGTCATCACGAAGGTGTCGAGAGCCTGCGGCAGGGACGCGCCGCGCTCGCGCGACTCCACCGGGTCGTCCCATCCGAAACCCCGAGCGACGCTCCATCGCTCCCCATGGTCGGCCTCGAAGCCAGCGGCGGTGCGAGATTCCGAGGGGCCGAAATCGAACGAGCGGAGCAACGCGCTTCCGGAGGGTACGGGCCCGATCTCGAGGAAGTCGATGCCGGTGAATCCGCCCGCTCCCCCGATCCGCACATCGAGACGGCCGCCACGCACGGGAACGCGCACGGTGTGCTCCACGAACGCGGCGGCCTCCGTTCGAACGTCCGCCAGCGCCGTGACGCCGTTGACCGCCACGCGGTGGGGACCCTGCGGGTACAGCGCATCGCCGGCGACCACCCGTACGCGGTAGTCTCCGTTCGGAATCTCCGTGGTCCAGCGCCGCAGGACCTGCGAGAGCGCGAACGTGGCGAATTGCGGGGGAACGGACACGTACCCGCTCCGATCGCGGGTTCCGACGGGCGCGTCCCAGCCGAAGCCGCGCTCGGGGACGAACGAAGCCCCCTCGTCGTTCACGAATCGCGGGGGAACCACCGATCCGGGCGGAGCGAAGTTCACCCGCACCGACTCGCAGCCGTCGTCGGGGCGTCGATCCCCGTCCTGGTCCGCACTCGGCCAGTCGGGACAACCGTCGCAGGCGTCCCCCCAGCCGTCCGAGTCCCGATCGGACTGACCGGGGTCGAGAATCGACGGACAGAGGTCGCAGCGGTCGCCGACGCCGTCGCGGTCGGCGTCGGCCTGGTCCGGATTCGCCACTCGCGGGCAATTGTCGCAGGCGTCGTTCCGACCATCCGCGTCCGAGTCTCGCGGGTCCGTGTCCGGAGTTGTCGGGCAGGGGTCGCAGACGTCTCCCACTCCGTCGTGGTCCGCATCCGCCTGCGAGGCGTTGGCCGTGCGCGGGCAGTTGTCCGATCCGTCGCTACTGCCGTCCCCGTCGTCGTCCGGGTCGCAGACATCGCCGAGACCATCCCGGTCCAGATCCTCCTGTCCTCCGTTCGCCACCGCCGGGCAATTGTCCGAGGCGTCCGTGACCCCGTCGCCGTCACGGTCCGCGTCGCAGGCGTCGCCGATCCCGTCCCGGTCGAGATCGGCCTGGCCGGCGTTCGGCACCAGCGGGCAATTGTCGGTTTCGTTGCCCACCCCGTCTCCGTCCACGTCCGGGCGCGCCGACGCAACGACGAGGTACTCCAACGCGGTCGCTCCACCCGCCCCGCCGACGTGCACCGTCAGCCGACCGTCCGTCACTCGAATCCCGACGCGCCGCTCGAGGCTCTCCCCCGCCCTCGTCGTGATCGCACTCACCGCGACGACGCCCTCGATCAGGAGGCGATGCGGCCCCTGCGGGTAGGCGGGGTCGCCCACGCCGGCCCAGACCTCGTAGAAACCGTTGGGGATCTCGAGCTCCCAGGTCCGAGGGTCGGTGGCGAGGACGAACGTGTCCAGCACCTGGGGCACCGCACGACCGCGCTCGCGGGATTCCGCGGCCACGTCCCAACCGAAACCCCGCTGCGGATCGTAGGACGCTCCCACGTCGGCAGAGAACCCACTCGGCGTCGCAGCACCGGTCGGCTGGAAGTTGAACGCGCGGAGGTAGTCCGGTCCTCCGGGCAGAGGTCCCGCCTCGACGAAGTTCAGCGCGGTGCTCCCGGCTCCCGGTCCGCGACCGATCCGGACTTCGAGCCGCCCCGTGCGTACCTCGGCCCGCACCGTCCCATCGGCGAACTCCCCGGCGCCGGTCCGGATGCCGTCCAGCAAAGGGATTCCGTTCACCACAACCCGCTGAGGCCCTTGCGCGTACGCCGCGTCGCCGACACTCACGTGTACCGTGTAGTCGCCGTTGGGAAGCTCCGCGATGAACAGCCGCTCGGCTTCCGACACTGCGAACGTCGCCCGCTCGGGGGGAATCGGCAGCGACGTCGCCCGCGCTCTCGTCTCCACCACGGCATCCCATCCGGATCCACGTGCGGGGTCGAACGGGAGGCCGGAATCGTTCGAGAAGCCCGGGGGAACCACGGAGCCCGACGGGGCGAAGTTCACCCGAAGCGACCCACATCGATCATCGGGGAGTCCGTCTCGATCGTCGTCCCGGCTCGGCCAGTCCGGGCAGCCGTCGCATGCGTCTCCCCATCCATCCCCATCGCGGTCGGCCTGGTCCGGGTCACTCACGCGGGGACAGACGTCACACGGATCGCCCAGGCCGTCGTGATCGCCGTCCGTCTGGCCGCCGCCGGGCAGCCCGACACAGTTGTCGCACGCGTCTCCCCATGGATCCCCGTCCTGATTCCGCTGTGCCGGGTTGCCGTCCAAAGGACAGTTGTCCGCGGCGTCGAGGCGGCCGTCGTTGTCGTCGTCCGCATCGACGGAGTCCAGCGCGCCGTCGCCGTCCGAGTCACGGCCGACGCCTCCCGGCGGGATGACGTCGGCCTGGGGCGTGCAGGGCACCTCGCGGCCGTCCTCGACGCACATGTACGGTGCGCCCTTGTATCGAACCCAGTTCGAGGTGCCGGCGGAGCACCGCGTTCCGGTGCTCCCTTCCACGCAGGCCTTGACCGCGTAAGCATACACAATCCCGGGACGCGGGAGCTGATCCTCCCAGGCAACGCACCAGAGGGTCGGACGGATCGCCGGGTGAAAGACCCCGTCGCGGTCGGTGAACGGCTCGATGGTTCGCGACCGCGTCGTTCCGATCACCTGACACCCGAGGTTCGGAGCGCGGCACCGGGTCACCTCGTACCAGCTCGCACCCGGCACGACGTTCCAGGTGAGGCACTCGGAGCACCCGCACGAGGATTCCTGCCTGCTGTCGCTGCACGCGGGTCCGCTCATGTCGAAAAGCGGTGGACGCTCGCACTGCTGGGCGAGGCAAAACGAAGGGGCCACGAGGGCGGCTACGGCGAGAACGGTCGGCCCGAACGACAGTCGAAACGAAGCCGCCGGGTCGAGCGTCATGCTGGCCGGCATGGCTCAGGGAGCTCCTTGTACGACTGCGGTTCGGGACATGCGTTCAGGCTTCCTCGGCGCTCCGCACCCCAACGACTCGCGATTCGTTCGCGTGGCCGCGTCCGGCCTCCGTGGTCGCCCGCCATTGCGGCCATCCCCGACGCTCTGGCCGCCGAGCTCCGCGTCCAGGCGGACAGGCAACTGTCGCATTGGCGCCGCTCACCAGATCACTCGGCCGCCGATGCACGAGACGCATGGGCTGGTGACGATCTCCGACTTGCTCCGGAGTCATTGCGATCCGCCCATCGACATCGAGTCGCTCTGCCGAGGGCGAGAGGCCACCCCGGCGCGACGCACGGGGCGATGCAACCAACGCGCCACCATCGTGGCCCCCGGCGCAGCGCCGGAAACGTGCGGAATCACAGCGCCGTCTCGGTTCCGTCCCGGGATCGCACGTTTGCCGGATGGTAGAAAGCGAAAGAACTGCCGTGCAAATCGTGTCATCGGGAAGAACTCTCGCGGGACGATCGGCGCGTGCGAGGCACGAGATTGGGCGTGATTAGGCGGACCCCGGGGCAGCAGACCGCTCTACGGCTCGAAGATGTCCCGCAAGTGCTCGACGAAGGTCGCGCCTTCGCCCGCCGCGAGCACGACCTGGTCGAACTCATCAACGAGGAGTCCGTCGAAGAGCGCCCGCTTGGCTTCAACCACCTGACGCACCCGCTCCTCGATCGCGCCGCTGGTCACGAAATGAACCACCTGCACGCTTCGCCGCTGCCCGAGCCGATGGACTCGGCCGACCCGCTGCTCGAGAACCGCCGGATTCCACGGCACCTCCAGGTGGACGACGACGGAGGCCGCTTCCTGCAGGTTGAGGCCCAGCCCGCCGGCGTCGGTGGAGAACAGAACCCGAAGGTCGGGATCCGCGTGGAAGCTCTCGAGCAGCGCCATCCGTTCCCGGCTCCCGAGCCCGCCGTGGAAGACGTCGGCCCGCTCGCCACGCCGGGCAAGCAGCCCGCGAGCCGCGAAGTGCGCGAGACGGAGCATGCGCTCCCACTGGCTGAACACCACGACCTTGACTCCCGCGTCCTCGAGCAGGTCCTCGAGCACTCGGACGAATTCCTCGAGCTTGGGAGAATGGAGTGCCCGGATGTCGGACGGCGACGGGAGCGAGCCGTCGTTCAGCCTGGACTCGGATCGGTTCCACGCGTACTGAGCGTGCGCGTTGCAGAGGATCCTCATGCTCGTGAGCGACTGAAGGACGAGCCGAACCTCCCCCGGCCGGAGTGCCCGTCTCTGGGCCAGGATCGACGCGATTCGTGCCGCGTGTCGCCGGTAGGGCCTCCACTGGACCGACGTCATTCCGGTCCAGAACGTGTTGTCGGTTCGCTCGGGGAGCTGGTCGAGAACCTCCGATCGCTCCCGCCTCAGGAAGAACGGCCTCAAACGCGCGCGGAGGACGTCCAGATCCTCGTAGGCCAGCACACGCCCCCCCGGATCGGTGCGCGCGTGAAACGGCAAGAGACGCCAGCGTGGACCCAGTGCTCGAGGGTGCAGGAACTCGACGAGAGAGTGCAGCTCCGAGAGCCGGTTCTCGAGCGGTGTGCCGGTGAGCACGAACGCGAACGGGCTGTCGAGCCGCTTGACCGCTCTCGCGGTCTTCGTGTCCCAGTTCTTGATCCGCTGCGCCTCGTCGAGAATGACGAGATCGGGACGCGCGGCCCGAATCGCCTCGAGATCTCGAAGGACCAGCTCGTAGTTCAACACGAGGAAACCCTCGCGCCACCGGCGGTAGAGGTCCAGTCGCTCGTCCGGTCCTTCGTCGCCGACCATCGCTCGCTCGCCGCACGCCTTGGCGATCTCCTGACGCCACTGGTGCTTGATCGACGCCGGGCACACCACCAGCGCCCGTGCCACGCCCGCCCCGCGCCGCAACAAGAGGGCGGCGACGATGGCCTGGACGGTCTTCCCGAGACCCATGTCGTCGGCCAGCATGGCGCGACCGCAGACAGCGAGGAACCGAGTCCCGTCTTCCTGGTACGGATGCAGTCGCATGCCCAGGCCGGGCACGATCGTTTCCCACTCGGCGCTGCCGGGCCCGAGCCCGGCGAGGCGCGCGCGCAGATCCTGGGCCTGCCGCGCCTCCTCGAGCCGCTCGACCGCCTGTGGATCCAGGTCGAAGCGGGCGCGCAGGACGCGTGCAGCATCCCGGGCGGCCGCAACCGCCTGCGACGCCCACGCCACCGGGTCCGCTCCCTCGGTTGGCTCGCGCAGGTAGCCGTCGTCGCCGAACTGGACGCGCAGGCTTTCCGGGAGCTTCACGAGCGGAGCATCCAATCGGATCTCGAGAAGCGGGAACGGGCCGCGAGCGGGCCATTCACGAGGTCGCCACCACAGCGAGATCGTCCTCCGCTGCGCCGGCTTCTTGGCCCGCCGGTACCAGGCGCGGGCGCGCTCGATGTGCTTGCAGGTCTCGAGCTCGCTCTTCAGGAAGTCGGGACACGTGCATGATCCCTGCTGGAGCCTGTCTCCGCGCAGCACCACCGCGCATGGCGGCTCGTTCCCGCGGCGGCTCACCTCGAACATGGGCGGGCCGCCGGCGTTGCGGACCACGCGCACCGCAGCCCGCTCCTTCCGCGCTCGGGCCCGGCGGTCGTCGATCTCCTGATCGCGCGCGGCCGCGACCCGGTCCTCGCGAGCCAGGGCCCAGCCGGTCGCACCCACGCGGCGCGGCGCGGCGCGGCGCCCCGGCCCGCGCCGGGCGCGGACGGCGGTGCGCGGGAACCGCAGGGCCTCGACCGCCGCAACCGCGTGCTTGCACGCCGGGCCGTAGTCGAACGGGCACGTGCAGCGTCCCAGCAGGAACCTCCCGCGGGCGGTGACCTCGACGCGGTACGGCGTGGGTCGGCTGCCGCGGACGCGAGCCTCCAGAACCGTCCCATCGGCGCTCAGGTGGAGGCTCTCGACGCGGCTCATCAGCGCGTACTTCCTCCCGGTCCGAGCCACGCGCGCCCCCGCCCAGCCTTCGAGATCCGTCCCGAGGAGCGCGGGATCCGGAGAAACGACCGGAGCGGGCGCCGACCGTCGCTTCGGTCTACGCGCGGCCACGACGACCTCCCCCCGTTCCCGATGGGAATCGCCGCGCATCGGGAGTCGTCTCGGTCGTTTCGCGAGGCATAACCACTCAGTGTGCCCGAAGGAGCGCGGACCGGCAACCGGCCGGCGACGGACGGCGGTACGACAGCGAAACGACGAAACGGCGGAACGACACCGATCGAAGAGGGCATTCGAGCCTCGGCGAGGCTTGCCGCTTTCGGCGGCTCCGACTAGCATTCGGCCCGATGTCCCGAACCACGACCAAGAAGGCTCCCGCGGCCGCTGGGGCATCCCGTCCACGGACGGCCGCGAGCCGCGAGAAACAGTGCGCGTTCCCGTCCGGCGTCGCGACCCGCTTCCTCGCGTTCGTCGCCGAGCGGTTCCCCTTCGCTCTCGAGGCCGCGGTTCCAGCGTTCGAACAGGTCCTGGAGAGCCGGGGCGGCGACCCGGGCCGCGACGCCACGCGCCTCGACTCGCTCCGGGTTCCACTGCAGGCCGCGTTACGCGGCGCCCTCCGAGCGTTCGCCATTCCCGAGACCGTCGAGACGACGCCCGGTGTCTCCGCAGTGCGGCGGATCGACGCGGCTCGCGCCGAGATCCTCGAGGCGTGCGACGGCTTCCTGCAGCGCGAGGCGATCTCGGCGTCTCTGACTGCGGCCGAGCGCAGGGAGATCCTGCGCGGCATGGTCCTCACGCGAGCGGTGGACAATCGGCTCAAGGCGTTCTTCGTCGCGGGCGAGGTGCGTTACGGGAGCGCATCGTTCCAGGGAAAGGGCTTCCGCTCCCTCGGCCAAGAGGCGATCTACGCAGCAGCCATCCGCCTGCGGCGAGGCGCTCCGTGGCAAGGCGAGGACCGCGTGTGGCGGGGAGACGTGGTGGCGCCGATGATCCGCGATCTCGGCGCGGTGCTTGCCATGCGTCCCGACCCGGAGATGGTCCGCATGGTGCTCAGCGCGCAGATGGGCAAGGCCGGCCCACCCATGAACGGCAAGGACCTTCACGTCGGCGATTTCCGCAGCGGCATCCTTCCCGCCGCGGCGCCCCTGGGCATCTCGACGCTCACCGCGGCCGGCCTGGCCATGGCGTTCGGGCGAGAAGGATCGGGTCGCGTGGCGGTCTCGTTCATCGGCGAGGGGGGCTGCTCGCTGGGCGAATGGCACGAAGCGATCAACCTCTGCGCGGCGCGACGGCTGCCGGCGATCTTCTGCGTTCAGAACAACCAGACCGCGCTTTCGACGCCGGTTTCCGAGCAATCCCGCGCGCGCGTCTTCGCGGACAAGGCGCTCGGGTACGGAATCCCCGGCATCACCCTCGACGGCACCGATCCGGATGCGATCGCCGCTGCCTTCACCTGGGCGGCCGAGCGCGCCCGAGCGGGCCTCGGGCCCACGCTGCTCGAGCTTCTGGCCATGCGGATGTGCGGCCACGCGCATCACGACGACATGCTGTACCTGGGACGCGATCCGCAGATCTCCTGGGAGTACCCACCCCTCACGAGCCAGGGGTACGCGGAGCCGGAGGCGTACCGCTTCTGGAGCCGGCGCGACCCGATCCCGACGTACGCGGCGCGACTCGAGGCGGAGGGGCTGATCGCCGGCGGCGAGCTGGATCGGATGAAGGAAGACGCCGTGGCGCTCGTGGAGGCCGAGGCGAGGAGGGTGATCGAGGCTCCCTGGCCCGACTCCAGCCTGGCCGGATCGGACGTCTTCGCTGACGAGGCGCCGAGGCGATATCGAGAGCCGCTGGAAGAGCGGGGTCCGCTCCGAACGCGCTCGAGCCCCTCCCTCCCGCCGCTCGAGCCGGGGCCGCCTCCGGATCCCAAGGGCCGCACGTTCCTCGAAGCGGTCATGCTCGGCGTGGAAGACGCCCTCCGCTCGGATCCCAGGGTGTTCGTGTACGGCGAGGACGTGGGCGGCACGTACGGCAACGCGTTTCTCCTCCTTCGTCCGCTCCTTCACGACTTCGCCGACCGGATCGTGAACTCGACCCTCGCCGAGGGGGGGGTTCTGGGAGTCTGCGTGGGGGCCGCCCTCGCCGGGCAACGTCCGATCGGAGAGATCCAGTTCAACGACTTCGTCGCGACCGGCTTCAATCAGCTGGTCAACAACGCCGCGAAGATCCGTTACCGGTGGGGAGGCTCCGTGCCGATGGTCGTGCGCATGCCGTGGGGAGGACTCCGGCGCGCCGGCCCCTACCACAGCCAGAACACCGAGCCGTGGTTTTACAGGACTCCCGGGCTCAAGATCGTGTGCCCGGCCACTCCGCACGACGCCCGCGCGCTCCTGGCAGCGGCGGTGGCCGATCCCGATCCGGTGCTGTACTACGAGCACATCGCGCTCTATCGCGAGCCGCGGATCAAGCAGGCCCTCGACGCCGGCCCGCCCGAGCCGATCCCGCTGGGGCGCGCCGCGCTCCGGCGGTCGGGCTCGGATCTCGCGATCGTGTCCTACGGGGCGTACGTGCACGTGGCGTTGCGCGTGGCGGAGAAGCTCGCGGCCGACGGGATCGAGAGCGCCGTGCTGGATCTGCGGAGCCTCGTCCCTCTCGACCGCGAGGCGCTCCTGGCGGTGGCCCGCCACTGCGGGAAGATCCTCGTGGCGCACGAGGACTCGCGGACGGGCGGGATCGGCGAGAGCCTCGCCGCCGTCATTCAGGAAGAAGCGTTCGAGGATCTCGACGCGCCCATCCGCGTCGTCGGATCGCTCGACGCTCCGGTCCCCTACTCCCCTCCCCTCGAGGACGAGTTCCTCGCCGGCGAGGAGCGGATCGAACGGGCCGCGCGGCTGCTCGCGGCGTACTGAGCCGGGACGCGCACCGGACGCACGACGACCGCGGCGATCGGGGTCGTGGCGGCGAGCGCCCTCCGGATCGTGACGACGGATGGAGAGAGGCCGACCGGACCGCCGGCGCCCGCTCCTGCGGCGCGACCGCAGCAGGCGCAGGCGGTCGTACGCTTTCTCGACGAGGGCCCTCGCACGCCGGCCGAGGCACCCTCGCGAGAGTCCGCTCGGACCGTCGCGACCGCGGCTTCCGCTGCACGCGGCGCACACCCGCCCCGGCGCGAGGCCCGAGGACGTCACGCAGGATGGGCAGATTCGCGACTCGACTGAGCTCGCCGAAGTCCGACGCAGTAGGTCCTTCGAGAATGATCCGCGCAAGACCCGGCCCGGTCGGAGCACGCGCCGGATTGCACGGAGAGCCGTTCGGCCCCAGATTCCGTATTCGTCGGCAGGAAACTACAATGCCGCGGGGGTCATGCCCGTGAACGACGATCGAGGACAATCGCTTCGCCCCCTGCTCGTCACGCAGTTCCTCGGGGCGTTCAACGACAACGCCTGGAAGCTGGTCGTCGCCGTCCTTGCCATGCGCGAGGTCTCCGCCCGGATTCCCGCCGGACCGGCGCTGGAGGCGGCCAGTCAGAACCGGGCCATGGCCGCGTTCGTCGTGTTCACGCTCCCACTGCTGCTCGTTTCGATTCCCGCCGGAGCCCTGGCCGACCGCTTCAGCAAGCGCTCCGTGCTCGTGTGGTCCAAGGCGCTCGAGCTGCTCCTCATGCTCGCGGCCACGGCGTCGCTTCTGGTGACGCCGAGCGGAACGTTTCTGCCCCTGGCGATCCTCGGTCTCATGGGCGCCCAGGCCGCGCTGTTCAGCCCTGCGAAATACGGCATTCTCCCGGATCTTCTCCCCCACGAGCGTCTGTCCGCCGGCAACGCGCAGCTCGAGACGTGGACGTTTCTGGCGATCATCGCGGGCTCTGCGCTGGGCCCGTGGCTGCTGGGCGGGCCCGAAGACCCGGCCTGGGTGGCAGGCGCCGTGTTGACGGCTCTGTCGGTCGCCGGCCTGGTGGCCGCGCGGGCGATTCCACCGGTCCCGGCCTCCCGCGAGCGAGCTACCGTAGCGGAGACGCTCCGCGGGGCCTGGAGCGTGTTTCGTGCGGACCGCGTCCTCCGCCTGGCGATTCTCGGCTCGGCGTTCTTCTGGTCGCTGGCCAGCCTGCTCGGTCAGGACGTCCTCGTCTACATCAAATCGACCCTGCAGGTCTCGGATCGGGTCGCGGGGCTCCCGCTGGCGGTGTTCGGTCTCGGCGTGGGCATCGGGGCGCTCCTCGCCGCCAGACTCTCGGCCTCGAACGTCGAGTACGGCCTCATTCCCCTCGGATCGCTGGGGCTTGCGGGCTTCACTCTCGTTCTCGGCCTGATCGGACCCGACTTTCGCGCCACGCTGATCGTGATGGTCTTCCTCGGGATCGCGAGCGGGCTCCTCATCGTCCCCCTGAACGCGCTGATCCAGTGGCGCGCCCCGTCCGACCGGCGCGGCGGCGTCATCGCTCTGGCCAACGTCTTCGCGTTCGCCGGGATCCTCCTCGGCTCCCTCGCCGCGGCGGCGCTCTCCATGGCGGGCGTCTCGGCGCGCGGCATCCTGGTCGCGGCCGCGGTGCTGACCGTCGCCGGGACGATCTGGGCGATCTGGCTGCTTCCGGTGGCGCTCTTGCGGCTCGTCCTCGTCCTTCTCACGCACACGTTCTACCGGCTCCGGGTCGTCGGGCGCACGCACGTCCCCGAGACGGGCCCGGCGCTTCTCGTTCCCAACCATGTCTCGTTTGTCGACGGCCTTCTCCTGCTCGCGAGCGTCGACCGCCCGATCCGCTTCGTCGTCGACAGCGAGTACTTCTCCTCGCGGCTCTTCGGACCGTTCCTGCGCAGCCTCCGCGCCATCCCGATCTCGTCCTCCGGCGGCCCGCGAGTGATCCTCCGAGCGCTCCGGGACGCAGGACGCTTCCTCGACGCGGGCGATCTGGTCTGCATCTTCGCCGAAGGGCAGATCACCCGCACCGGGATGATGAACTCGTTCCGCCGAGGGCTCGAGCGGATCGCGCAGGGTCGAAGCGCTCCGCTGATTCCCACGCACCTCGACCGCGTCTGGGGGAGCATTTTCAGCCGCGCCCGCGGCCGGTTCATGACGAAGCTCCCCGAGCGGATCCCCTACCCGGTGACGGTATCGTTCGGCGAGCCGATGCCGTCCGACTCGTCGATCCACGCAGTGCGCCAGGCGGTGGTGGAGCTCGGATCGGCCGCCGCATCCTTGCGCAGCGCCGACCGCCCGCCGCTACCGCGGCAGTTCGTGCGACAGGCCCGGCACCACCCGTTCGCGTTCGCCTTCGCGGAGCTGGCTCGCCCCCGCATGAGCAGGATCGCCGCTCTCGCCGGGGCCGTCTCGCTGGCTCGCGGGCTGCGCGCGCGCTGGCAGGGGCAGGAGTTCGTCGGGATCCTCCTGCCTCCCAGCATCGCGAGCGCGCTGGTCAATCTCGCGGCGGGGCTGGCCGGCCGCGCGAGCGTGAACATCAACTTCACCGCGGGACGGGCCGGGATCGAGTCCGTGGTGCGACAGGCGGGGCTTCGCACGGTCGTCACCAGCCGCGACTTCGTGACCAAGGCGAACGTCGAGGTGCCGGCCGGCCTGGAACCGATCTTCCTGGAAGATGTGGCGCTGTCGCTCGGACCGCTCCGCCGCGCCGCAGCCCTCGCGCTCTCGGCACTCGCGCCTGCGCGCCTGCTCCAGCGAGCGTGCGGCGCGCCCCGGGCGTCCCGGCTCGATGACACCGTGACGGTGATCTTCAGCAGCGGGAGCACCGGCGAGCCGAAGGGGGTGATCCTCACCCACTTCAACGTGGACGCCAACGTGGAAGCGGTGGCCCAGGTGTTTCCCACCAGCGGCTCGGACCGTCTTCTGGGGATCCTCCCGCACTTCCACTCGTTCGGATACCTGCTCCTCTGGTTCTCGGCGAACCATCGAGTCGGGACGGTGTTCCATCCGAACCCCCTGGATTCGGGGGCGGTCGGCGAGCTCGTCCAGCGGCACCGGATCACGATTCTCGTGGCCACGCCCACGTTCCTCCAGCTCTACCTCAGGCGCTGCACTCCGGCGCAGTTCGGGGCCCTCCGACTCGTCCTGGTGGGAGCCGAGAAGCTCCAGGAGAGTCTCGCCGCCGCGTTCGAGGGTCATTTCGGAATCCGGCCGCTGGAGGGGTACGGCACCACCGAGTGCGCTCCTGCCATCGCCGTCAGCACCCTCGACTACCGCGCCCCCGGTTTCTTCCAGCCGGGCTCGCGCCGCGGCTTCGTCGGACAGCCGCTGCCGGGAATTGCGGTTCGGGTGGTCGATCCCGAGTCATTCCGCCCGCTCCCGCCCGGCACTCCCGGGATGCTCCTCGTGCGGGGCCCCAACGTCATGAAGGGATATCTCGGCCGCGACGATCTGACGGCGCGATCGATCCGGGACGGCTGGTACGTGACCGGCGACATCGCCCTGGTGGACGAGGACGGCTTCATCCAGGTGACCGACCGGCTCTCGCGCTTCTCGAAGATCGGCGGAGAGATGGTGCCTCACGGCCGGATCGAGGAGGCGCTGCACCAGGCCGCCGGCTCCGAACTCCAGATCTTCGCCGTGACCGCCATCCCCGACGAGCGCAAGGGAGAGCGGCTGGCGGTCCTGCACACGATCGACGAGGCGAAGATCCCCGAGATCCTCAGGAAGGTTCAGGAGAGCGGCCTGCCGAACCTCTTCGTGCCGCGCCTCGACCACTTCGTCAAAGTGGCCGCGCTGCCGATTCTCGGGACCGGCAAGCTGGACCTGCGCGAGACGAGGAGGATCGCCGCGGAGGCCCTCTCCGCCTCGAGCGCCGTCGTCCCGCAACGAAGCTGAGCAGCTCGGACGCCGAGGAACCGCCCCCCGTACGCCGACCTCGATTCAACCTCGGGGGCGCGGTCCGATGAAACGTCGCCTTCGCTTCCTCGGAAGGAGACGCCGCCGTGATCGACCGGCGAGTCGCCACGCGAGCGCACGAGCGACTCGCGGCGAGGAACGACAGGCTCCTGCTCTCGTTCGCGTTGGCGTAGCTCGCGGCGCTTCTCCGGGCCATCCGGGGGACGGCACCTTCCGCGACGAGGTGTACTACCTCGCCTGCTCCGATCGGCTCGCCTGGGGATACGTCGACCACCCCCCCGTTCTCCATCGTCCTCCTGGCGGGGTCCGGATCCTCCTGGGGGACTCGCTTTCGGCGCCGCGCCTGCTTCCCTCGCTCGCCGGAGCCGCGACGGTCTGGCTCACCGGGTAGGATCTGCAGGCGGATGTGGGGCGGTCCGATCGGCCAGGCAATGGCCATGACCGCTGCGATCGGAGCTCCGGTTCTCCTCGCGGCGGGCCACGTCCACAGGCATGAATGCCTTCGACGCCCTGATCTGGACCTGCGCCACCGCGATTCTCGTCCGCGTCATCGACGACGGTGACGCCCGCTTGTGGCTCCTTCTCGCGATCGTTCTAGCCCGGACTATTCATGAACGACCTACTGCGACGGCGAATCTGCCCATCCTGCTTGACGTCCTCGGGCCTCGTGCCCTGCGACGTACCGTACAGTACGTCTCGGGCCCGAGCCCCTGCGGGTGTCAAGCAGGACGGGCATCTTCACCGTCTCGCTACGGTCCTTCATGAATAGTCCGGGCTAGGCCTGGTCCTGATGAACCAGATCCGCGTGCTCTGATTCGGATTCGGCCTGGTCATCGGACCGCGATGCACGCAGAAGCGCGGCTGGCTGATCACCCGGCGCCCGTGGCTCACAGGAGCCGTCGCGTTCTCGATCGTCTCCCCGCACGTCGTGACGAACCTGCACTCGCCGGGCCAGTACCGGATCAAAGGCGTCGTCGCCAACATGCCGGAGTCCCGCAAGGCCTTCGGGTACCGCGCCGGGCAGCCCCTGAGGCGAGAGCCCGTCTGCCAGATCTCGTTGCGGAGGAAGCGGCGCGGATTCCGCTCCCGCCGCATCCCGCACGGGTTCCGCTCGGGGCGAGCCGCCGAGGCGGAGGCGCACCACCGGCGCGCGATCGACGCGTCGTCGCGGAACGCCCACGTGTTCTGCGCACCGGTGTGTCTCCGCCTGGATCGGCACCGCATCCCGGAGGCGATCGAGGCGGCCCGCGACGCGGCGCGGCTCGAACCCGCCGGCCCCGAGCCGTGGATCATCATCGGGAACGCGGAGTTCGAGCGCGCGCGATACGACGAGGCCGCGCAGGCGTACGGCCGCGTCGTGGGAACCGATCCCGCTCACGGACAGGGGCTCTACAACCTGGCTCGGCTGTCTCGCCGCCCTCGTCGTGCCGACCTCGAGGCAGGCGTCGATGTCGGCCTCGGCGTTGCGGTTGGCCGGAGTCCGCGTCGGTTGTGGAGTCACCGTACCGAGTCGGGGCAGATGGCCTCGTTGAGATGGCCTGCAGTCGATCCGGCGCTGGCGAGAGTTGCCTGCCCGCAACTCTCCAGAGTGCCCTGCTGTCGTTCGCGAGTTAGCATGGCCGAGGTTCGGCACGCCGGTCCCTGGGCGCCTCCGTCACTTCCTGAGGCATCCCCACGAGCGCGTATGTTCCTCGGCGGGCAGACGAGACCGTCCTCTATCGCGTCGTCGCCGACCAGCTGGAAACGTTTCTGGCACGGGCCCGTGATCGCGACCGCCCGGCTCCGCGATTCATCGAGGGAGAGTTTCGACGG
>CAVOVZ010000008.1:0-452700 GCA_963699985.1 Terriglobia bacterium | reverse complement strand
GAGATGCCGTCAGCGGAGATCTCAGGTTGGTGAAGGGGTCCAAGGAAGGCAATGCGGGCGTTTCCGAGCACCTTCTGGCGCCGGATCGCGGCGAAGCCAATGCCGCCTGACCGACTACACTCTTCTCTGCAAGATACGGAGAAGTGACGAAGAAAGAACTTATCCGTGCCACGCGGCACCCATCCTGCGTCCGGAGGAGGCACCGGTCGGCGACCGCGACCGCACCGTCCACCACGTCGTGGGCCGGGCTGTACTCGCCTGTCTCGAAAAAGCGGACAAGTTTGGGTCCGCACCCCTGGAACGGAAAGCGCGCGGAACGGGCGGCTATCGGCACCTTATGTCAGGAGGTCTGGATTCAGAGTGCCCGCGCGATGGAACGCGACCCCAACGCGGCACCCCGGCTGACACACACCCTCCCCCATCCGCACAACATGCCGGGGCCGCATTGAAGATCGCTCGCGCAGGCCCGCTCGCGAGGCAGGCGGCGTCCGCCGGGCTCGCGCCGGACTGGAGTTCGAGGAGGATCGAGACCAATCCGAGCAGGAGTCCCCCTCGCAAGAACACTCCGTGGCCGTCATCGACTTCCTGGATTTCATGACCTCTCCCTCTTCCGGCGTCCCCGGCCGCGTTGCGCGGCGCCCGGAGATGCGCGCACCGACCTCCCGGGTGGGGACATGAGGAGGCGCCCCGCTCCGTTTCGCGTTGCGCCGCGGGATCGCCGGTTTCCCGTACCGCGAGATCGGTTGCGGCGGGAAGCATGCCGCGATTCGGTCGGCCGGGCCTCGACTCTCGTGTCCGCCCGGGACACGGACCGGACGACTCGCATGCAGGGATCACTGGATCCGTATCGCGGGCGTGCCCGCGGAGGAGCGCCAGTAGCCGGGCCCGACCCGCATCTCGTGGGTGATCTCCGGTCCGAACGAGTGACTGAGCACCATCGAGAGCAGCGCGTGAAGGAGCCCCAGGACGAAGACGTTAGGCTCGCGGCGGTAGATACGGCACGAGATGATCCCTGCAATGAAGGTCACGGGTGTCAGGAACAGGTTCGGAAGGTGGAAGAGGGCGAAGACTCCCGCCGCGGCGAGCGGCGCCCCCCAGCCGTCCCCGAGCAGGTCGCGGACCTGCGGTAGTAGACACAGGTGAGGCCGTACTGCTGCAACGTCCCCCACGCCCAGCCTCGTGTGAGCGACGCCATGACGTCCCAAAGGATGAGGAGGCGCCACGAGCGGGAACTCGAAGCCGCGGATGCGATCGCGGCCCCGGCGCCCCGCGCGGGCGGCGCGTCGGATCCGGAGATCGAGCGTGCCGTCGCGTCGCTCCCGGAGGCGCAGCGCGCCGCCATCACGCTCTTCTACTATCAGGACCGGTCGGTGGGCGAGGTCGCGCTTGCCATGGAGATCCCGGAGAACACCGTCAAGACCCATCTTCACCGCGGGCGCGCGGCCCTCCGGCGGGCGCTCGAGCGGCAAAACGCACGGGGGAGGAACCATGGACTGCGTTGAGTTCGAACGCTGGCTCGACGAGGGGATGCCGTCGGACGAGGGGGCGGCGACCCGGGCGCACGCCCTTTCGTGCCCGAGATGCGCCGCGGAGGAAGCGCGCGCAAGGGCGATCGAGTCGGCGCTCGCGACCCCCGCGGCGAGCGTGCCGGCCGGCTTCGCGGACCGTGTCCTCTCGCGGGTCGAAGCCGACGCACGCCCGTCCGTGCCAGCCGTACCACTCCCCCGCCTCCTCGCCGTGCCCCGGTGGGTGCGTCCCCTCGGGGCTCCGGTCGTCGCGATCCCGCTCGCGCTGGCGCTGTTTCTCCTCGTCTTCACGGGCAGACCCGATCCGGTCCTCACGGCGATCGAGCCCGTCGCCGGCACGATCTCGCTCCTCTTGGCCCGCGTATCCGATCGGCTCCATCCGCTCCCGTTGAGCCTTCTCGCGCGCATGAGCATCGCACTCGGGCTGCTGCCGGCCATCGTGACCGCCTCGATCGCGCTGCGGCGCTGGTGCGAGAGCGTTGTCGGGGCGGGATCGTGGCCGTCGGTCCTCGCGCTTCGTGCCCCCGGCCCGCGCTAGCGCGGTGTCTCGGATATCCGCATACAGAGGTGCGTCGAGGTTACGGCTCCATCTCGTGGGCTTGGCGGTACCTCGCCGTATGCGAACTTCGGAATCGCAACACCAGGTTGCTCGAGGATCGAAACTCGTCGCGAATGAGTCGAGCTTCATGAAGCGAGTTTCTCCTTGGCGCACCACGCGTCGATGGCCGTCTCGACATGCTCGAAGGCTGAACGGAGACGAGGCTAGAATACGCGGCGAAGGAGCGAGGGGGCGAGTTGACTCAGCGCTGCCTGCCGGGTGCAACCCAAGGGAATTCGGATCGTGGCGAGCGTCGGTGGGTGTAGGGATCGACGGCGGTGAGGAGTCCGTCCCCTTGACCGCTCTGATGGGGCAGGTTTAAGAACGCATGGGACGCGATCGAACGAGAACCTGAGCTTCAGAATACTTCGTTGGAGGGAAGTCAATCATGGAGAGCCTGGATGTCCCCTTCAGCCTGATGTTCATGGCGATCGGCCTGCTCCTCGCCGGTCTTTCCATCCCGCTGATCCTGGGCAAGGTCAAGCCCAACCCCTTCTACGGCTTCCGGACCCCCAAGACCATGTCGAGCGAGGCCATCTGGTATCCCGCCAACCGGGCCTGTGGCTGGGGCCTCCTGGTAGGGGGTCTCGTCACCTTCATGGTGTCGCTCCTCTGTTTGCTGCTCGGGGGGACGGGGCAGGGATCGTCGCCGGAGGGACCTTCTTCTTATCCGTGATGGGGGGATTGATCTACAGCCTGGCCTACCTGGGCAAGATGCCCGACAAGCCGGTCGGAGCCGAGCCGATATCGGAGGAAATCAAGCTCGGCTGGCGAAGAAAGCTGGACAAGATGATCTGTTTGCTCTTCGCCTTCCACGGGTTGTTGTTCCTGGTCCTGGGCGTGCCGCTGATCATGCGGAGGGTCGGGCCCAACTCCTTCTACGGATTCAGGACCGCCAAGAGCATGTCCACCCCCGAGATCTGGTACGCGGCCAACGAGGTCTCGGGCTGGGACCTGTCCATCGCCGGCGCGGTCATCTGCGTGGCCTCGCTTGCCCTGTTCTTCGCGCGAGAGCGCCTTGGAAAGCCTGGCCGGGCCTGGCTCCTGGCCTTCGGCGTCTTCATCGTCGCCTTGACCGCGGCCGTGGTGCATAGCGTGATCGTGGTCAACGGAATGTGATGGCATCAACCGGCGCGCCGTGCTGGGCGACCGGGCGAAGATCGGGCCCGAGAACGGATAGCGATTTCAACCTGCGTTTCCTGCCCCACGTCCGAGTACGTCCGAGTAGGGGCACTCTGTCAACTCGCACCCCCCCGCCCCCTCGGCGCGTATTCTCCTCCCGGCGCACGGCTTCAGCCGTCGACGAGGTCCGCGCACGGTCAGTCACGTCGACGCGGCGAGCGGCGGGGAGCCGGCGAGGCGACTAACCTCCGCCCGGCGACCCGGTCTCGCACGCCCAGCGCCAGATCTCGCGCCAGGTGGGCTCTTTCCCGTACATCAACATGCCGAGGTGGAAGACCCTGCCCGCGAGCCGCCGCAGCGCCGCGATGCCGGCGGCGAGGAGCGCCACGGCCAGAAGCACCTCCCAGGCGGCCACGTCGGTGAGCACCAGCCGCACCGGCATCACCGCGGGCGCGGTGGGCGGGAGCAGCCCCAGCACCCGGGCGAGGAGCGTGTCAGGGTCGCGCACGACAGCGAGGGCGAGCCCCACCGGCAGCAGCGGGAACATCAGCCAGCCGCCCCGGCTCGAGTTGTTCGGGTCGTCTACGGTGGCGGCGATCGCGGCGAAGAACGTGAACCACAGCAGGAAGCCGAGGCTGGCGAAGACGACGAGCGCGGCCAGGAACCCGGGGTCGCCCGCGGCCGCGGGCAGGGCCGGCAGGTCGGCTCCGAGCCGGCGCAGCAGCTCGAAGGCGAGGGCGGGTGGCCCCACGTACAGCAGCAGCAGGACGAGGGTGAGCGCCGAGAGGCCCAGGATCTTGCCGTCGATCCAGGTCTGCGGTCGGATCGCGGCCACCACCTGCTCCGTGATCCGAAGCTGCTTCTCCCCCGTGATTCCCACCAGGAGGTAGGCGCTGCCGATGAATACGCCGAGGAGCATCAACCCGATCGCGACGACCGCGGCCACGACGCCGCCGCGGCGCGCGGCAGGCTCCGGCACAAGGGCGACGACCTCGAGGGGCGCGGGGGAGAGAACGGCCTCGAGCGTCGCGGCCGCGATGCCGGCCTCGGCCAGCCTGCGCCGTTGCCACCGCTCGTCAAGAAGCGATTGGATCTCCCCCCGCCACGCGGGAGGCCGCCTCACGTGCAGCGTCGCGCCCTCCCCTTCGAGTTCGAGCACGAGCACGGCGTCCAGCTCACCGCGAGCGAGCTCGCCGCGCCATTCCTCGACCGATCTCCCGGGGTCGAGCCGCCAGTCGAAGCGGGTCCCCCGGGAGGGAAGTGCATCGCCCGCGCCGGGGCCGGCCACGGCGACCCGCAGGGTCTTCGTCCCGGAGCGCTTCACCACCACACTGACGCCGTAGCCTCCCAGACCAACCGCGAGCAGGGTGGCGAGCGCCACCAGCTGGTCCTTGAGCTTGAAGAAGCGGAGAAACTCCCAGCGTGCGACCTCGAGCGCCAGCGGCCACCTCACGGCGCGCTCCCGTCGGACGCCTCCGCGCCGACCGCGCGTAGGTAGATGTCGTGCAGCGACGGCGGCTCGGCGTGGATGCCGCGCAGCCGGTAGGCGCTCGCGGCGGCGGCGAGGACCGCGCCGAGGGAGTCCTCGTCGTTCAGCTCCAGGGTCACGATACCCCCCTCGCCCACTTCGGCCCGCGCGACCCCGGGGTGCCGCGCGAGCGGCGCAGGGTCGCCGGGCGGGTCCACGAGCAGGCGCAAGCGCGGCGCGACCCGGTGCTGCCGGCGTAGATCCGAGAGCGTGCCGCGGAGAGCCTCGCGGCCTCGGTTCATGACCAGGATCCGATCGGCCACCCGCTCCACCAGCGCCATCTGGTGCGCGCTCAACACCACGGTGGTCCCCGCCGCGCGCATCTCCCGCAGCAGGTCGAGGAACAGCTCTTGGTTGATGGGGTCGAGGCCCGAGAACGGCTCGTCCAGGAACGCCACCGCCGGCCGGTGCACCAGGGCGGCGGCGAGCTGCACCTTCTGCTGGTTCCCCTTGGAGAGAGCATCCGGCCGTTCGTGCGCCCGGTCCGTGAGGCCGACACGCTCGAGCCACGCCGCGGCGGCCCGGTCGGCCGCTCGGCGGTCGAGCCCCCGCAACAAGCCGAAGTACGCCACCGTGCGGCCGACCGGAGCCTCGCGGAAGAGCCCCCGCTCCTCGGGCAAGTAGCCGACCTCGGATGCCGACGGCCAGCGCGGGGCCCCGTCGAGCGCGTAGCGGACCTCGCCCGAGTCGGGCCGGAGGATCCCAAGCAGCATGCGCAGCGTCGTCGTCTTGCCAGCCCCGTTGGGACCCAGCAGGGCGAAGACCTCCCCCCGGGCGACCTCGAAGGCGAGTCCGTCCACGGCCAGCACGGGGCCGAACTGCTTCACGAGCGACACTGCTGCGAGGACGGGAGCCGTCACGCCTGGCCTCCTGGGCGCGCCTGCAGGACGTCGCAGTGTAGCCCAACCGCACGCCGCGCGGCGATGGACGGGCTGGCTTCCTCCCGGAGCTCAGCGCCAGCGCACGGTGGTGATGGAGCGAGCCGGCACTTCGACGGCGACCGTGCGGCCCAGCCGCACGCGGGGACGACGATTTCAACCTGCGATTCCTTCTCCACGTCCGCGTAGGGGCACGAGGTCATCTCGCTCCCCCGGCCGATCCGGGCAAGAAGGGACAGTCCCCTTTACAATCTGCGCGTCAACCCAAGGAGGGGCGATGAAACCACAGAGCCTGGCGGTCGGGCGCGTGCTCCTCATGCTCCTGGTGTCGCCGCCCGCGGCGAACTCGGCATCGGCCACTTGGGGCATCGAGTGCGTGGGGGCTGCCACCGGCGAGGTCCTCGGGGTCATGCACCACAACTCCACCAGCGGCACCCGACGGATAGCGATTTCAACCTGCGTTTCCTGCCCCACGTCCGAGTACGTCCGAGTACGTCCGAGTAGGGGCACTCTGTCAACTCGCCTCCCTCCGCCCCCCGACAGCTCTCGGTATTCCTGTTTCCGTGATGCTGCGTGCCGACCTCGAGCCTCGCCGGCCCCCGACGTCTCCCGCTCGCCAGGGCTACGAGCTCTCGCCGGACGGGTGTCGCGCCGCTCCAGCGGTGCGCCACCTCGCTCCCGATACCTCGAATGGACTCGGTGACTCCGTGCATGAGGGGTGCTTCCTGCGACCCCGTCAGAAGCCATCGTCCCTTCTTTGTGGGCGCCCGGTCGATCGCAGCCCGCACGTAGTTCAGGATCTCGGGAGTGTTCTGGATCTCGTCCAGGATGACGGGTGGGCGGAGCTCGGACAGAGAGGTTCGCGGGTCCGCGCGGACCCGGGCGAGCGTGTCGGGGTCCTCGAGCAGACGGTAGGTGGCGGTGGGAAACGCGCGTCGTAGCAGCGTCGTCTTCCCGGCGCGCCGAGGACCGATGAGGATCAGGGCCGAGAAGTTCCGGGCCGCCGCCCGAGGCTCCGGTTCGATCAGGCGGGGCATGCAACGCATGTGAGAATCCCAAGGTGGAATCTTAGGATGCTCAAGGACCGGCATGGGCCGTCTGCTGTTCGGCTCGGCTGCGCGTGCTCGCCGGCCGGTCCGCGCGCTGGTTCCCGCCGCCTGCGTGTCAGGGCTTCACGTCGGCTGGCATCTTGGAAAGTAGCGAGTTGAAGACCTCGCGCGCGATGGCCAACGCTTCCTGGGCTTCCTCGACGGAGGGCTCGACGAGATCTCCAGGGTAGCGGAACCGCCACGCGTATTCCGTCAGCGGAGCAGCGCGACGAAGACCGGGCTCGAGCGCAGAGTCAACGGCTGTGGCCGACTCTCCGAGTTCCACGAGGTTGTGGGTCTTGCGGAACGGTCGGTCATGCCAGCTCAGAAAACCCTTGATCGCCTTCTCGACGGCTTGCTGAGCGTGAAACACGATATCCGCGGTCAGAGGCGGCTCGGCTGTGAGCTCGAACGAACCCGCGCGAAGATCTTCTCCCGCTTTCGAGAACCAGGAGCGCACCTCGGCGATCCGCTCGGGGTCATGCGGCATGGAGGAGTCGACCCTCTCGGATGATCGTCGCCGGAAGCGAGGTCGGAAGGTGGAGTCGGCGGTCGAAGCTGCTTCGGGTCCACACGAGGACATCCACGGCGGTCCCGGTGCCCCAGAGGCTTGCGTAGGCCAGCTTGGCCCGTTTCCGTTCGGGAGTCGCATCGTCGGGAACCACAAGCAGGAGGTCGTAGTCGCTGTCCGGTCCCGCATCTCCCCGCGCGCTCGACCCAAAGAGATACACCCTTTCGGGCGCGTACGCTTCGATCAGACGTTGCACCACAGCCGCCAGTTGTGGGTTGGGAATCGCGGCTTCTTGCAAGAGCGAATCTCCCCCTTTCGTCGGTTCGACGATGCTCCGGTGGGATCATAACAGGATCGTCCGCCATCCAGCAGTCCTGTCGAGAGTTCGTACGGATAGCGATTTCAACCTGCGTTTCCTGCCCCACGTCCGAGTACGTCCGAGTAGGGGCACTATAGTATTTGGGACGAAGACTTGCTCCGTTCGCGAAACTTCTCCTCGCAATCGCTCAGCTGGTCAAGCCTCCCGTTCAGGCGGCCTGCAACTCCTTGGGAAAGTCGTGCAGGCGTACCCGGATCGCGGCCGACATGAGGCGCGCTCCCCGCGGGGTGATGCGGTAGCGGTAGCTGCGCGGAATCTTGGCCAAGAGGCCGTGGCCGCGCAGCTTTGCCACGGCACGTGAAGTCCGCGTGCAGCGCCGGCGGAGTTCCTCGTCGTCCCGCGGTGTCTTCGGGTAGAGCAGCGCGGTGAGGTCTCCGTTGCGAAGTCCGCGCACCAGGTGCTCGCCGTGCAGCACCGCCTGGAACAAGCGGCAGTCGTCCGGGCCGATGGGCGACAGGCGCGCGACGTGACGACCGCTCACGGTGTGGCTCCGGCACAGGCCGTCCAGTTCGCGGACCGCCTCGCCTTTCAAGGTCACGTTCGCCATCGCCTCCAGGTAGCGCTGATTCGCCGCTTCGCACACCTGCCAGTAACGCCAGAGGTTCGAGACGCCCTTGGTCATTGGAACCCACCGCGGCGACCGCCCGTGCCTCGTGTCGGCACCCTCGAGCACCTTGAAGTCGCCCGGATTGTTGATCGTCGTCTCGATGCGCAGCACGCTGTACTCGTCGTACATCTTGATCGAGTTGCGCCGCACCCGATGCTTGACCCGCCGCCCTTCGGGGCGACGGTACTTGTCGCTTCCGACCACCTCGCCCTGGAAGCTCGGGTGGAGCTTGCGGCCCAGGAACCGTAACACGTCCTCCGACGACAAGAGCAGCACCGCCGCTTCGTACAGATCGGGCATGATCTCGAGCAGCGCCGCGCGGCTGCGGAACATCACGTCGGTGGCAAGCTCCGCCTGGTCCGTCACCCAGTAGTAGCCCCCGAAGCCCGCCGCCTCCACGACGGCCAAGAGGGGATTGACTCGCCGCGCCAGCGCGTTGAGGAGCCGTGGCCAGTTGCGATGCGCGAATCGCTCGCACAGCTCCTGCGCCGCCTCGACGTCATCGATCTCCACCAGGGCGTTGTCGTAACGACGGTAGCGGATCCCCTTCTCGTCGAGCCGCCGACACAGCCACTCGCGGCCATTCACGTACACCTGGATCACAAACGGCCACCACGTCTGCAAGCGCACGTGCATGAAGCCCATCTCACGATCGATGAAATACAGGTAATAGTGCAAACCCTTGCGTGGCCGCCTCACCGCCGCCAGTCGCTTCTGCTTCGGATCCCAGCGCACGTCGAACGACTGGCACGGCTCGACGGTGGAAAGCACGGCGATCAGGCCCTCCGTGATCCCATCCCGCTCGGCGATGGAGCGTGCCAGGTCCTCCTTGGAGCGCCCCTTGTTGGCGGTCATCGATACGGGCAGGTACTCCAGCGGTCGCCCACTGCGCTGCGCGATCTGCGCGAGATGCTCCTTAAGAATCGAGGTCGTCTTCTTGACGTAGGCGCCAAAGTCCTTGAGCAGCACGTGTTGCGAGTTGAGCAGGCGCTCGAAGGCAGCGCCGTCCCACAGGCCCAGGTAGCCCTTGAACAACATCCGGTCGAACAGGTCGAGCTTGCCGATGATCGCGTCGGCGTGAACGGATTCGAACGTCGCCATGGCGGGCCTCCATCGGTGACTGAAGGCCCGAGGATGCGCCCCGCCTGCGCGAAGGTCAACCGCCGTCGATCCCTACACCCACCGACGCTCGCCTCGATCCGAATTCCCTTGGGTTGCGGCCGTCAGGCCGCGCTAGGTCAACTCGCTCCCCCCCCTCGGCGCGTATTCTCCTCCCGGCGCTCGGAATCGCCGGTTCCTCTCGGGCTTCGAGAGTCGTTCTCTTCGGACTCACGCGATACGGGTGGATTGTCATCTTCGGGAGGCGGCCCCACACGCTCGGATCCGACGGCGGCCACAGCGTTTCCGCTGGGCCTGTCGTGCGGCTCAAAGAGTAGTTCAATTTCGCCGCGTCCGTCTCTTTCAACGTACCCAATCCGAGGTAGACGGTTTTGTTTTCGGGCCTGCATTACTTCCGCGACGCCTTCCCGGAGCCATTGGAGGCCGAGGGCCGAGCGAAGATGATCCGTGAAATCCGGATCCGATTCTTCCGCCAGAACAGAAAGCGCTGCCAGTGGCACGCCGAGTCCCGGCCTTGACAAAGCGAGACGAAAAATTGCCGTTTTCTGGTCCATAGACAAATGAGAATTGTGCTCGATGTCCAACAAGGAGAGGAGGCCGTTCCATTCGGTGCTTGCGAAGTCCAGGGGAAATTCCTCTGCTCGTTCCAGGTAACGGACGATATCTCGAAACAGATTCGCGGAATATTCGGTCGGATCCATGTGCATACGCCCGAGCCGGATTTCACTGCGGGTCACGCCTGCGATGCGTTTCCAGCGGCAGAACGTGCTCAGCCTGGTTTTCTGGTGCGATTGCAACGTCTTTCCCTCTTTTCCCAGGACATCGTCGACAAGGAATAGATCAGTGGAAGCATCGGCGGCGGCGTTCCCACCGCCGTTCACAAGACCCACGAGCCGAAGTCGTCCAGACGGGGTTACCGCATACACTCCGGAACCGGAGGAACCTTCGATCATGATGTTATCCACGAACTGCGAACCAAATCGCTCGCCGATCACAATCCCGGTTGTCACCCATTGAAGGAGTTCTACCCTATCCGCCTTTTGACGGTTTCTTGCCGTAGCCATGAAGCTGGGACTGACAATGCGGTCATATTGTTGCAGCGGTTCGAAGGATATTTCCAGGTCAGGCTTGGCGGCGAGAAAGCCGGTTGTGGGCGTTTCCACTTTGATGAGTGCGATATCCAAGGTGGAATCTGAAAATAGTACTTCGAAGCGAGTTGCCTTCAGCCGACGGAGCCTGACATCTTGCTCTGCCTCTGCGTCCGCAAAGGTTTCGGAATTCGGGGCGAGGACATCCATTCGCCCGGCAGGAAAATATTCTCGAATTACATGTTCGTTCGTTAGAATAAGCCCCGGTCCCACATGCACCCCATTGCCGACCACTCTGATGCCATTGAGAAGCGCTACGTCGGATGAGATGGCTTGTGTTAGATCATGGACCCGTAAAGTGTCCAACGTGGTCAGATCGTCGAGTGCCCGCAAAGGTCTCAAGGCTCGGTACCAATTCCAAAATTGGCCCGGACCTTGCGATATCGGAGATGGCTCACGGCGTGTTCTTGACGCGACCCATCCGACGATTCGTTTTACGGTATCTTCTCCCCAATCTTGAAACCTGGCGAAGCTTTCCGTCATCCTGGAAGTACTTGCCACCGTACCGTCAATGGTGCTCGGGGGTTCGATGCCGAGATATTGAATTCGAGACGCCGCTTCTTGTGCGTTGACACCATACCGGGTGGCAAGAGCAAGCGCGTCTCTCGGAATTGTCGCGCGATTCTCGGCTATCCTTTCCGGGAAAGCCGTCACAAAAACGAGAAAGCCGTCGGGTTGCTGCGGCATGGCCATTTTTGCCGCCTCCCGCACAACTGTCACCCTGTACTCCGTATCTCTTAAATCCGGCGGGACATAGATGCGGATCCCCAGTGGTTTGTATGCTTTCAGATACTCAAAGAACGCGACTACCTCTCCACTGTTGATTGTTCCGTCGCTGCGAAGTACTCCGTCCATTTTGAGGCTCCTCTCGATTCCCCGTGATGGCGTAGGTTTCACAGCACCACCCGAGCCCAGGGGTTGTCGGGAAGGCTGCAGCGCTGGAAGATCTTGAGCTTGAAGTACTCGGGATCGCGGTAGCCCCGGGCCTGCGCGCGGAGGACGGCGATCTTGCTGTTGATGGATTCGACGAGTCCGAGCCTGAGGTCATACTGATGACCGGCCACGACGCTCTTGAGGTGTGGCGCCAAGCGGCTGGCGACCTTAACGATCTCGGGGGAGGCAGACTTCGCCGCTTCGATCCATTCCTCCAAGCGCCGACGCAGGGCGCCGAAGTAGCGCCACGGGTGCTGGAGGATACCCCGGAGTTGCTCCTTGAGGAGGTAGGCCTCGTACAGGGGCTTGTTGATCTCCACGAGACGATTGAGGAGCAGTTTGTCCTTGTGCCGCAGCCTCTCCCGCGCACTCAACAGCAACCACTTCTTGATCTTCAAGGTCTTCCCCACCTCGTCGGCCGGGGCCCCGCCGAACAGCCGCCGCCTGAGCTGGTTCAGCGCCTCGTTGACCCACTGGATGATGTGGAAGCGGTCGAGGATGTGGATCGCCTTGGGCAAGTGCGTGTCGATGACGTCTTTGTAGCCGAGATCACTGACCACCCCTCGGAGCTTTCGGCGCCCTGTCGGACCCAGAGCACTGAGGAAGGGAAGAAATCCCTTCTCGCCCTTGCCGTCGCCGATCCAGACGACCCGTCCGCTCTTCAGGTCCGTGACGATCGTGAAGTAGACGTGACCCCCCGTGCGGGAAACCTCGTCCACGCCGATCCATCGCAGACCGCTGAGGTCCAGCAGTTGGTCGCCGAGGGCCAGTTCGATGGCCCGCTTGTCGATTCGAGCCACCGTGTCCCAAGACAGTCTCGCCATCTCCGCGACGGCCTGAACGGGCAGTCTCGTGCACAAGGCCGCCACTCGCTCAAAGAACCGGCGAGTAACCCGGAAGCCCTCCATGGCGAACGGCAGCCGCTCGACCCGTGTCCCCCCGCAGCAAGCCACCCGCATCGCCCGCACCTCGAGGAACGTCTCGAGATCGCCGATCGAACAGTCCCGGAAGCGAATTCGCTCGAATTCCTCGAACAGCCCCTCCTGGTGTCCCTTGCCACACTCGGAGCACAGGTGGAGCCCGGAACGGCGAAGCAGATGGACCAGTTTGATCCGCCGCCCCGGCTCCCACAGGGACGGAGCTTCTACAATTTCCACCGATTCCACTTCGAACCCTTGCAGCCCCAAGTAGATCGCGAGATCCTGTGTCGGCTCCTGGCTCATCCTGCTCGACCTCCCTTCTTTGGCGAGAAGAAAGGCCAGGGATGGGCCAGGATGCCTCTTACGTCAAGAGCAAACGCCCAAACCAAAGAAGCAGTGAGGGATACGAACGGTAGGTCCGATCCTCGCCGAGGTCCGGTGGTGGCAGCGAGTTCGCCCCCCCCGTTCCCCCCGGAATGTCTTCCTCACTCGGTGGGACCGGGTTTCTCAGGCTTGAGCGCGGCCCGTCTCGACCTCCGACCCACCGAAAGTCGACGCCATCACGGAGTTTCGAGAGGAGCCCATTTTGAGAATCGGCCATATGTTCGTAATCAGAAATGTCCCTGGCCAGTCGCTCGAACGGTCTTGGGCTGAGGAGGAGCGAAACGCCGGCAAGACGGATAGCTCCTTTCTTCGTCACTTCTCCGCGTTTTGCGGAGAAGAGTGTAGCCGGTCAAGCGGCATCGGCATAGCGGCTGGGAAACTCGGTGTGTCGGATACGGAACGCCGCGCTCATCACCCGGTAGCCCAAGCGCGTGACGCGCCAGCGGCGCGAGCGCGGAATCTTTGCGACGAGCGCGTAAGCGTGGAGACGATGGAGCATGCGACTGACTTGGGCGCTGAATTTCTTGGGGTCGTCCGCCAGGCGCACGCCCGCGAGGGCAAGCTCGTCGCGTAGATCCCGATTGGTGAAGCCGTGCACCGCGTGTTCGCCCCTCATCACGGCGGCAAAGAGCTGAGTCTCGAATCGGGCCAGGGGGTTGAAGACCCTGACGGGTCTCGTCGCGGACGACTGCTTGCGGGTCGTGATCCTGTCCAGTGCCTGCAGGGGAATCGACGGATCGTCGACTTCGGCCAAGGCGTTCAAGTACCGGGAGTTGCTCTGGAGAGAGATCTCGCGGTACCGGAAGAGGTAGGCCACGCTCTTCCTCAAAGGGACCCATGCGGTCACGCGGCGACGGCCGCGGCGGACGCGACGACGCACGCGGAATTCCTCAGGCGAGTGGATCACGGTCTCAACCCTGAGGACGAACCCGGCTTTGTTGTACATCTTGAGCCAGTTCTGTTTCATCCGATGTTTGACCCTGCAGCCCGGAATACGGCCCGGCAGCGGCGGATCGAACCGATCCGTCACCAGGTCACCTTGGAAATGCCCGGTGAGCTTGCGGCCCAGGAAGGACATCACGTCCTTGGCGCTGAAGTGGAGCGCGCTGTGCTCGACGAGCCTTGGCATCAGCTCGGCGAGCCCCGCGCGGCTCTTGAACACGATGTCCGTCGCGTACTCGGCCTGCGCGGTGACCCAGTAGTAGGTCATCGGTGCGAGCAGGTCCGGCAGCAAAGGGTTGACTCCCCGACGTCAAGTTCTTTTCCCCATCGTGTTGCCTCACGGGGGAATGCTACCAGTACTCTCGGGCTTCTCTTGGCCTGGTCTGATCGTGTCGGAGAGCTGCCTGAAGTCTTCTTGGGCGGGGGTTCTGCCGGTGGAATCGGAAGGAGCCCGTAGGGCGAGTGGAGATTTCACCGGCCGGCGCGGAGCCCCCTGCCGGCTCTTCTGCCCTGGGCAGCGGGAGGCCGAGACGCGGTCGGGATTCGCGGCGAGGCCGCCGCGGGGAGAAGTCGGTGGAGGTGATCCCGCGAGCTGGGGCGGACGATATGATCGCCTGAGTTCCCAATCGGGGGGTGCTACGGGTCGCCCGAGGTCGCGATCGTCGCACCTCGGGCATCCTGCGCGGTTGTTTCAAGTGGCCGCCCCCCCTGACCGCTTGGCGCGGCCTTCGGTGACTTGAACGTCCGGCCAGCGACCGGGGCGAGGTCGAGCGTGTCGGGCACCGAATGAGAGTCGTGACGGCGTTCCGAGTGCGGCTGCAGGAAACGCTCACGCGGCGCTCGGTGACGATGACGCGAAGACGAGCCTGCGCGCAGCGTCCTGTCGCCACTCCCGAACTCGGCGCTGCAGCGTCCGCAACTGACCATTGGGAAAGACGTCCGGTTGCTCGGCCTGTAGGCACTCGAAGAGTTCCTTGGCGATCCGGTCTGGCTCGGCCTCGAGCCACTCCTGAAACGCGCGGCCAGGCTGCCTCGAAGGGGTCCTTCCTGGTACGCCAATCACGCGCTGGCCTCGGTGCCGTGCGATGGGTGGCTCGGACCTCGCCTTGCTGCCAAGCCGTGGCCAGACCCTTGAGAAAGCTGTCGAGACTTCCATCGTGGCGAGGAGCAAGGTGGGGCGTCTGGCCAGCGGCCAGCTCAGCCAGATGGTGTTGAACGGCTCGGATCTCCTCCAAGAGACGCAACGGGTCGAGCTCGGCGGCCACCGCTCGCAGCCGTTCCTTCATCTCGTCAGTGACGGCTGCGGAGCCCAGGAGCTTCGTGTAGGGCGTCTCGGGCGCGTGGTAGGTCTTGCGAACCTTCGCGCCCAGACGTGTCTTGGAGGCCAATTTGAAGGAAGGCTGGAAGAAATTCACAAACAGCCGAGAAGCAGCGTAGAGGCGCGAGAGAGCCTCGGCGGCGGCGAGCCCCTCCAGCCTGCGATAGCCGACCAATCGTCGAACGACAGAGCCGTTCTTCTGCTCGACCCACGCCTGGTCGTTCTTGCGGTATGGGCGGGACCGCGTCCAGGGGATCCCGTACTGGCTGCAGTAGGCTGCCACCGTCTCGTTCATGAACTCGCCGCCGTTGTCTGTATCAAGGCCGCGGAGGGGGAAGGGCATGCTGGTGCGCACGTTCTCGAGCGCGGCCACCACCAGCGCGCCGTCGCGGACGACGAGCGCCGCGCATTCGGTCCACCCCGATGCGACGTCGGTCAGCGTGAGCGTGTGGACGAAGCTCCCCGCGGAGGACTCGCCACCATGGCTCACCAGATCGGCCTCCATGTCGCCGGGCAGGGGCTCGTCCCAGTCGGCGAACGTGCGCACGGGCACGTTCCGTCGAACGGCGGGTACGGCTCTCGGACGCGCACGTTGACCGGAGACCGCCGCGCGGGTGGGGCTCAGCAAGCGGTCGACAGTGGCTGCACTCACCGACAGCACGCGGGCACGTACCGTCGACTCCAGCGTCAGGTGCCCGTGGCGCTCAAGGGCAGGAACCAGGAGGGGTAGGAGCGGCTTGAGTCGCTTGCCGCAGATCCGGTCCGAGGCTTCCCACAGGACGACAAGCGCCTCACGCACGGCCTCATCGTACAGGCGCAAACGCGAACGTCGGATCGAACCCCCCGGGACTGACCGGGCCTTGAACAACCGAATGACGTGCTTGCGGTGGTAGCCGGTGACCGCGACAAACTCATCCAAAATTCGGAGCTTCTCATCCCTCGTGCCCCCGCGGTACCGCTCCCCAACCACCTTGAGCAGTTCCTGGCGGGTCTTGGCGCTGATCCTTCGTCTTCGTGCCATCGTGCCTCCTTGAGATCTGCCAATTGGTAGCAGACTTCGTGAGGCAACGACCCCCCTCACGGTAACGGAACGGGTGAGTCAATGCGCCTGTGGTGAGGAGACGTCTTTCTTACCGGCGCCGCCCTTGGTGGCTTGGTTGCGCTTCTCGGCCTCATCGCCTCGATCGCTGTTGCCGGTGAGCTCGAGGATGATCGAGTGGTGTGAGCGCGATCACGGTATCTGATGGCCCAGCGTTCACGATCATTGATGGACTGGGGCTCTGCCCCAGGCCCCGGGATTTTCTGAGGCATGGCTCCGGTGCCCGATGGCGTAGAAGCAGGCCCCTGACGGGGTGAGCCGCCAGGGGCCCCGATGCACCATCGGCGCACCGTCGGCCTGGCTATCCCTTGTCCGGTTGCGTCCCCGCAGAGCCGGACTCTGTTTCACCAGGCAAGCTCTCTGTCGTAGGGTCGGCCGTTTCCCGTTTCCGGTTCCCGTGCACTCTATAGAGAGCGGGAAACGGGAACGGACCCTTCCGGATCGCCATTGCCGAGGAGGTACCCGTCGTGGGATCGGAGGATGCGGCCCTGGGATGCGAGGGTCGCGAGGGCCGTGCCCAGCGTACTCATCCTGACCCGGCACGCTCTTCGCAGTTCATGGCGCGTTACTGGCGTGGACGCGACCGCGAGAGCCTGCTCGACGCGTTCGAGGATCGTAGGGTCGGGGCGTTTCTGAGCGAAGGGGTTCGCCTCGGGTTCGACCAGGTGCAGAGCGAGCGCTCGACCTTCGTCGCGCAGTTCCACTGCGAGGCCATCGGTGGAGGGCGCGGCACGATGCTCGATGGTCAGACGCAGCGCGTCGCCCTTGCGCCGGAGGTAGAGGTTGGAGTCGCCCCACGCGTGAAGCTCGGAGGATCCCCGCAGCGCCTGCCCCGCTCGGGCGCCGGCGGCTGCCTTGCGCGCGTGGTGTACCAGGAGCACCGCAAGGCGGAAGCTGCGCTGGAGTTCTCGCAGATAGCCGAGCACGGGGGCCACTTCGGCGGCGGCGTTCTCGTCGATCCGGTGTAGCCGCACGAAGGGATCGAGGACCAGGAGCTTGGGTCTGAGAGCCTCGACGGTCTCCCGCAGGCGGTCTTGATCTTCCCTGCGATCGATCCTGAGGCTTGGCGCAGTGATCACATGTACGTCGAGCCCGTCGAAAGGGACCCCGGCGGTCTGGCAGATCCTCTCCAGACGGCTCCGCACGATCGAGGGCGCGTCCTCGGCGGCAAACAGGAGGACGCGGCCGGTCTGCGCGACGGGGAAGTGCCGCAGGCACGGGGCTCCCGACGCGACGGCCACCGCGACGTCGAGGGCCAGGAAGGACTTGCAGCACTTCGGTTCGCCACCGACGATTCCCACGGCCTCCCTCGCCCACAGCCCCTCGATGAGCCAGTGCTGCTCGGGCGCTGTAACTTCGAGATCCTGCGCTCGAAGGACGGGAAGCGCGCTCACGATCGCCTCGCCGCCACGACCTGAGGCTTGCGGGCTTTCGCCGGCGATGGGTCGAAGACCTCGAGGTAGAGCTTCTCGTCGAGCAGGACCGCCTCGCGGTCGGCGGCGGCGGTCAGGAGATCGGCGGCCATTCCGGTGAGCACGCGGTAGTTACCTGCGGCGTGATCGCACAGGGTGGCCATCAGCTCGGCGGTCATGAGTTTGGAGTTTCCCGCGCTGTGGAGCAGGTGTCGCAAGCAAGCCAGCAGATCATCGCGGCTGGCGTAGTCGAGCAGGAGCCGGGGCCGAATGCGGCTGCCGAGGGGGAGCAGCTCGTCGCGCCGGAGCGCCTGCTGCAAGCGCCCATCGCCGGCGAGCACCACGCTGAGGATGGACCTCGAGTCGAATTGCGTGCTCGTGAGCAATCGCAACTCGCCGAGGACCGTCGGGCTCATCTCCTGCGCCTCGTCGATCAGGAGCACCGGCCGGATGAGGGTGCTCTCGAGATGAGCGAGCCACCGCTCCCGGAGGACCTTGAATCCGCACCATCGGTTGTGCGGTCGGAGCTGCACCGCGAAGATCTCCCCCATCTCGCGGTAGAAGTCTGCGAGGTTGCACTGCGGGTGGGTCAAAGCACCGACGGTGAGATCGCGGAGACTCCCGAGTCGGTCGGCCAGGAGCCGCAGCACGACACTCTTGCCGGTGCCGGGGTCGCCCGTGACCAGCGCGAAGCCTCCCTCGCGCACCTGGTGCTGCTCGATGCGCCGGCAGAAGCTCTCCACCTGGGGCGTCACGTGGATCGCCTCGACGGGGATCTCCGGAGAAAACGGGTTCCACTTGAGACCGTACAGGGACAGGAGTTTCTTGTTCACGACTTGGGCTCCTCGTCGTCGGGTGGAGAAACAGGCAAGTAGGCCGGCGGCAACCCCGTGGCGGCGTAGTCCGCCATGAGCTTCCGCAGGAGGGGTGCGATCGGGGAAGCGGAAGGAATCGGCACCGTGGAGTCGGCGATCGGCTCGGATACGGGGTCGAGCCGCCGCCTGCACCCGTCGGCGTTGCGAGTCTTGTCCAGGGGGTAGAGCGCGCAGAGGATCGCTCGGCTGTGGGGATCGACCACGTCGACCGAGCGCAGGTCCCACCGGGCGTAGCGGACGTGCACCTTCTCGAGATGCCGGTAGCGCCCCGGGACCTCGAAGCGCCGACCCTCGACGCTGATCGTCCCGTCCGAGCGGCGCTGCGTGCGGGTCGCCGCCATCCGGAAAGCCCGCCGTAGCTCGTCACTCGAGGGACTGTCGCGGCCGACATCCGGCCCGGCCAGATACCGATCGAGAGGCGAGCAGCCGAGTTCCGAGTGGAGCGCCCGGTTGTATCCCATCTCCACCCAGGCCTGCGTCGCTTCGTTCAGCAGGTCGAGCGTCAGTTCCTCGACCCCCTCGAGCATGGGCATCAGCCTTCCTTCGACGAGGGCCCAAAACACTTCCTGTTTCGCGTTCTGGTAGGGCGAGTACGGGAGAGTGGTTTCTTGCACGATGCCCAGGGCTTCCAAACCGCGCTCGAATTCGGCGGAGGTCATCGCGCTCCCGTTGTCGCTCATCACAGAGCGCGGAAGCCCTCGTTTCTGGATCCCCTGTGACAGTCCGTGGACCAGGGTTTCCGTGACCTCGTCCAGATACCACTGGATGTGGCAGGCCAGGCGCGAGCGGTCATCGAGCACGCCGAAGAGCAAGGGGATCTTCCACTTCGCGTCGCGGGTCACCACCTTGCGCGAGCCGTGGTGGAAATCCAGATGCCACAGTCCGTGGACGTACTCGGCTTCGTAGCTGCGGACCTCCAGGCGCTCGAGCCGGTTCTCGGCCTCGATCGCGCCCGGGGTGTTGCGCGACCGCCGCCGCTTCCGGACCCAGCCCTGGGCCTTCATGAAGCGCCGCAAGGTGGAGTAGGAGGGCGGCCTGCCCAGGGTGGGATCCTCGTCGGCGAGGACCGCGAGATTGTCGGCGTGGAGCTGGAAGGACCAGCCCGGGTGATCCCGGTACTGTGCGTGGAGCGCGAGACGGAGGCGATCCGTCAGACGGCGGTGTCGGCCCGCGTCCTTGCGAGGCCGTCGACGGAGTCGCGCGACCGGATCGCGTCGCTCGTTTCGGGCCGCATAGAGCCACCGTTCGATCGTCGACACGCCGAAGCGCAGCGGCTCGCCCGTCATCGGGTGTCGCCAGCTCCGCTCGGCGAGCTGCACGAGCTCGGCCCGGAGCTCGCCACGCTCCGGAGGCTCCGCCAGCAGGCGCCCCACGATGGCGAAGCGCAACCGCGCCCAGCGATCCCGACTCCCGCCGTCCATCTCGTCGCCCATGGCCCCTCCATCGACGCGGCGAGCCCTCGAAACCGTTGCCCGCCGTGTCGAGCCATGAAGCTACGAGCCCTCGAAACCTCCCACCAGATGCATCTTCTGCGGGTCCCAACCGTCCATCGACGAGCCGGCCGAAGTCGTGGTCAGCGGAGAGACGAATGCCAGGGCTTGGATCAGTCTCGATCGATCGTCTTCGCCGGAGAATCGTTCGACCAGGGAGGCAGGGAGAGCACTCACCTCCACCGGCGGGACGAATCTCCCACGCACGCTCTTCCAGAACCCACCCGCGGCAAACGCCCCCCGCCACCACGCGCGCCAGCGCCGCAGCGTCCGCCGGCCGACCCCCAGACGATCCCGCAGGTGCTCCGTCCTCTTCGCCGTGATCCCATCCCGCATGGCCGACGCGAGCACCACCACCACGCCGAGGTACACGCGACGCCCCAAAAAACGCACCGACGGCGGAGTCGTCCGCTTCCTGCAGCCCTCGCGCGCGCAGCACAGGCTCAGACGGCTGCCGTACTCAGGATCCAGATCCGTCAGAGCCCCCCTCGGCTTCCGGGGGTAGCGGGCGCTGTGAAGCACGCCGCCGCATCGGCAACCCCGCCTTCGTGCTGCGAGGGCCAGATCCTGGTCGAGCCGGAACAGGAATCTCCAAAAGGTAGAGTCGGACAGAAGGGCGTGGCACACTTGCTTCGTCTCCTGGTCTTGGCGGACAAGGAGACGACCCTCTCGGGGGGCTTCTGTCAAGCTCCCCGAGGGGGGACTTCGCAGTCCATCGTTCTATTCGATCAGGATGTGGGGGGAAAGACCTCAGAGTTCACGCCCGCGCTGAGTGGTGGACGATCCGGTCGATGGCGGCGGCGGTGGTCATGGCATCCTTGAAGATTCGGTCCCACTGGGAGAAGACGAGGTTGCTGGTGATCATGACGCTGCGGCGCTCGTACCGTTCGGCCAGGAAGTTGAAGAGGACCTCCATCTCCTCGCGGTTCTGCTGGGTGTAGCCGATGTCGTCGAGGAGCACGGCGTCGAACTGGTCCAGGCGGCGCATGGCGGCAAGCAGGGTCAAGTCGCGCTTGGCCTGTAGCAGTTGCTGGACGAGCTTGAAGGTTGGCACGAAGAGCACGCGGTAGCCACGCTGCACGAGCTCGTGACCGATGGCGGTGAGCAGGTGGCTCTTGCCGCGACCCGGCAGGCCGAAGGCCAGCAGATTCTCCGCCCGATCGACGAATCCACCCTCGCAGAGGGTGGGCACTTGGCGTTTGATTTTCACCGGCAGCCGGGACAGGTCGAGCGTGGCGAGGGTCTTGTCCGGGTCGAGCCCCGAGCCCTTGCGCAGCCGATCGATGCGGCGGACCTCCCGCTCTCGGTGCTCGAGCTCGACCAGCTCGCCGAGGAAGCGAACGAAGCCCCAACCCTCTCGCTCCGCTCGGGAGGCGATCTCACCGTGGTGGGACACGAAGGCAGGCAGCTTCAGGCCACGCAACCGTAGGACCAGTCCTTCCTGGGTGATCGCCGCGCTCATACCGACGCCTGCTGGAGCAACTCTGGCTCGAACAGCGCGTCGTAGGTGACCAGGTCCACGGCCGGAATTGCCAGCTCCGGGACCTGCGGCACCGTCGGCTCGACCAGCGGACGCACTCGATCCGCGAGCGGGACCGTACGCTCCGCGAGCAACAGCTCGAGCGCGGTCTCGACTTCACTCTCCAGGGTCCGCGCGGCCAGGTGGAGAATCCGCAAGTACTCCACGTCGGCATCCCAGCCGCTGCCCAGCGCGTCGACCAGCGCATCGTAGGCCCGGCGGAAGGTCAGGGTCGGAAACAGCTCCTCGCGGTAGCGGTAGCGAGCGAATGCGCCAGGCTTGCGCACCAACGAGTCGATCACATGGCGGTAGTTGATCCGGTGGTTGTTGCGGCCATGCAGGCGCTCGATGCTCAGCTGGTGCGTGCCGCCGTGGTGGACCTCGAGCCGGTCCTCATAGAGTCGGACGCGCAGCCATTCTCCGCACAGGCGGGACGGCACCGAGTAGGCGTTGTACTTGACCCGGATCGTGCTCCACGACGTGACCGGCACGTCGATCTCTCGGTACTCTCGCAGCCGATCGACGATCAGCGGTCGCATGACCGCCAGCTCCGCAGCCACCCGCTTCGTCCGCAGTCGATTGGATTGTCCCAACACGTCCTGAACCCAGAGCTCCCAGGTCTCGGCGCTCTCGAAGTCCCGACTGTCGCGCAGCAGCAGGTGCTGCTCGAGGCGCCGCTTCAGGGCGCCGTTGGCGGCCTCGACATCGCCGTTCTGCTCCTTCTTCCCGATCGCCGTCGTCCTGGGCGTCATCCCCAGGTGGTCCATCAGAGCGACGTACTCCTCGTTGAAGCCACGCTTGCCCGTCCGCAGGTCGTGCGTTGCCGCCGTCGAGTTGTCCGTCTGGTGGTACTCGGGCACCCGCCCCAAACGGAACACCGCCGACTGAACGCCACGCCGCAGCGCCAGCATCGACTCCGAATGGCACACCGTGGCCCACTCCCAGTTCGAGTACGGCAGCACGAAATGACACAGCAGATGCGGAAACGGCTCGCCGGCGATCGTGACGCCCAACTTCCCGGCGTCGGTGAAGTCCGTCTGTCCAGCCTCGCCTGGCCGGTGCGACTGCGGGAAGAACACTTCCTTGTCCGGGCCCTTCTGCGCCCGCCACTGCTTGACCCGGCGCTGGAAGGTCCGCAGCTGACTCATCTCGTAACGCTCCGGCTGGCGCTTCAGCAGATCCTCGAATAGCGCGCGCCCCTCCAGGGTGGGCGCCGCCTCCAGGCGCTCGGCGATCGCCGGCCAATCCTCCTCGAACGGGTCCGGGCGGGTCCGCCAACACCGCGGCGGGCTCTCCTCCGTGGGCAGCCGCCCGGTCGCCAGGTACCTCCGGGCCGTCTTACGGTCCATCCCGGAGCGCAGCGCCGCCTGCCCGACCTGACCGCGTTTGCTCATCTCTTCCATCAGCTTCCTCACCTGGGCGTCCGTCGTCCGCACTTGCAACCTCCACATTTTCAGGAGATTGCAGGATAGCGACTACCGGTTCACGCCCCTCAAAAATGGGGAAGTGCCGCTGTCGCCCATGGGGAGGTGTAATTGTCGTCGGGCATAGGTCCGATCCCGTCCTACGCCCGGACGCCTGGAAACCTGCCAGAATCGGATCAGTGGCACCAGAGGGTAGGTGGAAAAAAGTGCTCAGCATCCTCCGGTCTCCCGCGACGGGGTCCGTCGGGCGGAGACCCATCGGCTCAGTTCGAGCGCAGCCTCGGGACAGACCCGGATCGTCCGGCCGTCAGCAAGCCGGCACGGAGCGCGCGGGAGCAACGATGTCCAAGAAAGCGGGATGATCCGCCGGTCTCCGCGGCCACGCTCCACCCAGACCGCGCCGTGACCGAAGCCGCACAGAACGACCACCGTCTCGCCGTGCCACGGATGCACCGCGAGCGTGATCGCCACGGTGCGCCACCCTATCCGGCCTCGCGTAGACGCAGTCTGGCTGGAAGCTCTTCCAGCCGAGCCCTATCTGCCGGCCTCGGCTCTGGTTCCCCTCGCCTTCGGCCTACCCCGATGCGAACGCCGTTCTTGGCCGCCAGCGGTGGGTCCGCTTCCACGATGACGTCGGAGAAGGGGTCACCGGATTCTCCGTGGCTCCGGATCCTGTCGAGGAAAACGAGGGCCTCCCAGGTGCCTGGGCCGTCCTCTTCCTGCCTGCCGTGGTCCAAGACCCCGCCGGGTGCGTACCGTCGCTCGCCCTTCGATCGCATCGCGACGACCGCCTTCGCCTCCAGGTATTTCAACACCCTGGGCACCCGGAATGACATGACTTTCGAGGCTACATTTCCACGGCCCACACGCTCGCGTGCCTACGCTTCGCCGGTCGTGTCGCCACGGCCGTCGCAAGGCTCGCTACCGGCGCGGGCGGGCTCACCCCTCGCCGGGCGGGTTTCGCACCCGCTGGACGACATACGAAGTCTCATGGAGTCATCGCATCCTCCATTCCTCTTCGACCCGCCTTGCCTGGTCGCACTGAAATCGCTATCCGTCAGAGTTTTTTCAGTGTAAATTTATGCAGTTTGCATGGAGCAATCCTCTTGGTGAAGACACCTGGCGGCACCGGTCGCCGACGCGGGGAGAGGGCTTCGCGGTCGAGGCGCGTGCCGAAAGATGCTTGGGGATGGCGACCGAGCATAGGGGGGTACGCGTGATGATTCGACCGAACACGCGATGGCTGGCCCTGGGCATGGCGCTGGTGCTGGGCCTGGGCTTCCAGCTCGCCTTCGCCCAGGAGGACGTCCTCGGCAAGCCGGCGAAGCTCGGATACATCCGGGTCGGCGGCTCGACCGAGTCTGTGGCAGACGGTGCGACGATCTACCAGTCGGAGAACCTCTGCGGCCGTTCGTTCCCGAAGGGGATCTACTCGGACTACGTGGTGATGGACCCGGGAACGAACCCGGCCCGGCTCCAGCTTCACGCGTTCGAGATGACGATCAGCTTCGACACCGGAGGGACCCACTACCTCACGATCGACCTGTACGACGACAACGTCAACCCGCCCCCGGACGGCGTCACGCCGCCGTACGCCGGCGCGCTCCTGGACTCGCGGAATTTCCAGGTCACCTTGCCGGCCTCCGGGAACTTCATCGTCAACTTCAACTACGATCCGGCCTTCGTCGATCTGGCGACGATCGACCCCGGCGACTTTGACATGCACGTGAAAGTCACCTTCCGGACCGGCCCGAACCCGAGCGATCCGATCAGCACCACCGAGGGGATGTACTTCGGCTGCGACGGCGCCCAGATCGGCGCCAGCGACGACTGGGTCTGGCGCGACCAGGACAACAGCGGCGGACTCGAGCTCGACCCCGGCACGGCGCCGGACGGCGGCTGCTCGAACCTGGCCGGCCAGGGCTTCTGCGACCGTCGTCAGATCGCCGGCCCGACGAACATCACGGACTGGGCGTGGCATCTGCGCAACGTCCCGAATCCGAACGTGGTCGATCCCGGCCTCGATTACTACCAGACGCTCGACTGCGGCCTGACGTTCAACGCGATCACCAGTGCCATTATCTCGAACGTCAGCTTCGACGCCGACGATCTCGGCAACGACTGCACGAACGGCAACGGATTCGCGGACCCGGTCGCCGACGCGACCCTGAACTTCGTCGGAACGCCCCTGGGCAGCGACTACCCGCCGATCGAGCCCACCGACATGATCGTCGAGCGGCTCGGCGCGGCGACCCTGATCGGCCCGAACTCGAGCGCCACGATTCCCCTCGGCCTCAAGGGGATCTCGCTGATCAGCCAGGACCAGCTGACCGTGACCCGTAGCGGCGGCGCCTACACCGAGAAGTGGTTCGTCCTGCTGTGCGGCTCCGAGACCGGGCAGGGCGAGGGCTCGATGACCCTCACGAAGAACGCGTGCGACGACAAGGCGGGCACGTTCACGTACAGCCTGCCGCTGCTTCCCAAGCTGACCTTCATCCGCGACGAGAGCACGGGCGATCCGGCCTGCACCGTCAGCCTCGACTACGGGATCTTCGGTCTGCCGGGGCTCACGCTGACCGGGGCCGGCTCGTGGGTGGATGACCCGAACCTGCTGGCCCCGATCGTGACCGATCCGTTCGGCGGCACCACGATCGACGGCGACTGCAACGGCGCGTTCGAAACGCCCGCGCTGGGCGCGACGAGCTCGTTCATCTCCGGAATCGACCTGATCCGCTACCCCGGCGTTTGCGATTCGGCGACCGCGGGCTACGCGATCCAGCCGGTTTCGTACACGTCGGAGACGGGCGCCGGCGTCACGCTGCCGACGCTTCTCGATCAGGCCAACAGCGACGGCGATTGCCTCCCCGATCTCGCGGACAACTGCCCCGGCGTGACGAACGCCGACCAGGCGGACGGCGACGCGGACGGCGTGGGCGACGCGTGCGACAACTGCCCGACCGTCTACAATCCCGACCAGCTCGACACGGATGGCGACGGAGTGGGCGACGCGTGCCAGGATGACGAGTCGGACGGCGACGGAGTTTGGGACGTTTTCGACAACTGCGACTTCGTTCCGAACCCCGACCAGCTGGACTCGGACTTCGACTTCTTCGGCGACGCCTGCGACAACTGCGACACGGTCGCGAACCCGGACCAGGCGGATGCGGATGCCGACGGGCTCGGCGACGCGTGCGACTGCGAGCCGACCTCTACCAGAAACTGCAACGACAGCAACAGCTGCACGGCCGACTCGTGCAACCTGGCGACGCTGACCTGCGTCAACGCGCCGCTCACGGGCCAGGCCTGCGACGACGGGAACGCCTGCACCTCCGGCGACACCTGCGACGCGACGGGCGCCTGCGTCGGGACGGCGATCCGCTGCCGCGACGACTCCGCCTGCACCTTCGACTACTGCGATCCCGCGGTGGGCTGCCTGCACGTGGGCGGCGGAGAGCCGGCCACCAGCACGATCTCTTCGTCCTTCAACTCGACGAAGATCCCGGCCGGAAAGTACATCTGGTTCAACGCGAACATCAAGATGAACATGTACTACGACTGCGTGTCGACCGTGATCGACGTGACGAACAACGTGATCACGTTCTCGGCGAACGGCGTGCCGTACGTGCTGCACGCCCCCGACGCCCACATCATCCTCGACCCGAACGCCACCTGCTCCACGGCGACCTGGAACGCCGGCATGAACCGTTGGGACGTCGTGGCCCCGATCCTGGGCACCGAGGAGATCTTCTTCACGGGCCTCGGATTCCAGGTCCCGGTGGACTTCCCCGGCGGGATCAAGCCGGTCCACTGGACGGCCACGTTCACCGCGAACCACCCCGGGGTCTACTTCGACTGGAAGTGGAGCGCGGCGGTGTACGGGACGGACATGAGCAACTACGCAGGTCTCGGCGTCAAGGCGTCGACGAAGAAGGCCTGCGCGTACAACAACAACGACAAGGCCGGAACGCCCGAGAACAAGAAGTCGTTCGTCATGAAGGGCGCTCGCGGCGGCGGCGGAACCAACTACACCGGCTCCTGGTCCAAGAAGACGTGGATCTACTCCGAGTGCATGGACGTGGTGCACCCGGAGGAGTAACTCCGGCGAGGTGCCGTCGGTCGCTTCGGTGAGCGACGGCACCCTCCCGGACCGTGACGAGCGCGCCGGCCCCGCGGCCTGGACCCGTGACGGCGCTCTCGCTCGAGAGCATCCAGAGGCCCGGGTCGGGCACCCCCGACCCGGGCGTTGTCCCGTGCGCCGGGAGGAGAATCCGCTCCGAGGAGGCGGGGCAGCGAGTTGACTTCGCTCGGCCTGGCGGCCGCAACCCAAGCGAATGACGTTCCGCTCCTTCGTGCCGGGACTCCTCCCGCGTGGCCGCGGATCGCACGACCTCGGCAGACCCGACTCCGAACACGCGCACATCGAAACCATGCTGGACTACAATCGTCGCGGCCATGAGGCGCTCGATGGAGAGTCTTTCGGTGCTGCGGTGACTCCGATGCCTTCCTCGCGGCGGGCCAGATCGGCTGCGGTCGCATTGACCGGCGCGCTCGCTCTCTCCCCGACGACCGTGCAGCCATCGAGTCCGTGCACGCCCTCCCTCCTGATCGAAGTGTCCAGTGCGGAGGGGGAACGCCGGCTCAGCCGTCTGTCCTTCCTCTCCGCCCAGGTTTACGTCAATGGCCGCGAGTGGCTGTGCCGGCGGCTCGACGAGAAGGGGATCCGCTACCGTCGTTACGACAACGCCCTGGTGGAGATCGATGACGTCGAGGCGGCGCAGGAGCTGTGCGAGCGATTCGCGCATCGCAACTGGCCACGGCTCCTCAACGCGCTGGCGCGGCGAGTCAATCCCCTCTTGGCCGTCGTGGAGGCGGCGGGCTTCGGGGGCTACTACTGGGTGACGGACCAGGCGGAGCTTGCCACCGACGTGATGTTCCGCAGCCGCGCGGCGCTGCTCGAGATCATGCCCGATCTGTACGAAGCGGCGGTGCTGCTCTTGTCGTCGGAGGACGTGTTACGGTTCCTGGGCCGCAAGCTCCACCCGAGCTTCCAGGGCGAGGTGGTCACCAGCGACAAGTACCGTCGCCCCGAAGGGCGGCGGGTCAAGCATCGGGTGCGGCGCAACTCGATCAAGATGTACGACAAGTACAGCGTGCTGCGCATCGAGACGACGATCAACAATCCGGGCGACTCGAGGTGCTCGAGGGTGCCGACACGAGGCACGGGCGGTCGCCGCGGTGGGTTCCAATGACCAAGGGCGTCTCGAACCTCTGGCGCTACTGGCAGGTGTGCGAAGGGGCGAATCAGCGATACCTGGAGGCGATGGCGAACGTGACCTTGAAAGGCGAGGCGGTCCGCGAACGGTACGGCCTGTGCCGGAGCCACACCGTGAGCGGTCGTCACGTCGCGCGCTTGTCGCCCATCGGCCCGGACGACTGCCGTTTGTTCCAGGCGGTGCTGCACGGCAAGCACCTGGTGCGCGGACTTCGCAACGGAGACCTCACCGCGCTGCTCTACCCGAAGACACCGCGGGACGACGAGAAGCTCCGCCGGCGCTGCACGCGGACTTCACGTGCCGTGGCGAAGCTGCGCGGTCACGGTCTCTTGGCCAAGATTCCGCGCAGCTACCGCTACCGCATCACCCCGCGGGGAGCGCGCCCCATGTCGGCGGCGATCCGGGTACGCCTGCACGACTTTCCCAAAGAGTCGCAGGCCGCCTGAACGGGAGGCTTGACCAGCAGAGCGATTGCGAGGAGAAGTTTCGCGAACGGAGCAAGTTCTCACTCCAAATACTATAATCGCCCATCCCGGACGTACTCGGACGTGGAACAGGAAACGCAGCTTGAAAGCGCTATCCGTAGGACCCGGCCGTCAACCCAGGCGCCGCCGAGGTCTGCAGCAACGGCAAGGACGACAACTGCAACGGCCTCGTGGACGAGGAGAGGGCCAGGGGCTGCTCCGACTACTGGAAGGACGCGGACGGGGACGGGTACGGGAGCGACGGGAAGCCAAAGCGCTGCCTGTGCGCGGCGGACCCGCTTTCTATCCGTTCAGCAGCGAATCGAGCCCAGACTAGGCCCAGAATCGAGGACACATCATGCTCAGTCGTCTAAGAGCCCAGCGTTTCAAGTCTTTCGTCAAGCTTGATCTCGAACTTGGGCGCATCAACGTCTTCATCGGAGCGAACGGGAGCGGGAAGAGCAACCTCCTGGAGGCCCTCGGTGTGCTGGGCGCCGCTGCGTTCGGACGCATCGACGATGAGACTCTACTACGGAGAGGTGTACGGCCCGGCGTCCCACGGCTCTACAAGACGGCGTTCCCGCTAGGCCCGAAGGATAATGTGCCTCATGTTCTGTTCGGAGCCGACGCAGCAAGCGGGGCGAGCTTCGATGTCACGCTCTGGAATCCACTGACTGATCCGAGCCCCGCATGGAGCTTCAAGACCGAGACTCTCCGGCGCGGGGGAACCGGGAAGCCGGTGGTGACTCGAACAACGACCAGCGCGGGAAAGCGCAACCAGGAACAAGGACTGTCCGCGCTCAAGACGGTGGAACTGCCGGCGGATGATCCGGCCTTGAACCTCATGAACCGACTCCGGAGTTACAGCATCTACTGCCCGAACACCCCAGTTCTTCGAGGACTAGTTCAGGACTTGCAAGCAAGAGAACCGGTTGGCCTCGCCGGTGGCCGACTTCCGGAGGCGATCAAGGAGCTGTTGGAGGCCGCCAAGAAAGACAGTTCGCTGACCGAGGCGATCGAGGAGATCCGGGACCTCATCGATTGGGCAAAGGACTTTTCGGCGGCCTCTTCCGTGGACGTCCCGCTCTCCCCGTCTGCGGCGCGATCTCGGCTCGTGATCGAATTCGTTGACCGGTTCATGGTCACGTCGAAGAGAAGGAATCGACTGACCGGCTACGATGCGAGCGAGGGCGCCCTGTACATTCTCTTCTGCGCCGTTCTTGCCCTTCACCAGAAGTCACCTCGCTGTCTTGCGGTGGACAACGTCGATCAGGCCCTCAATCCGAGACTCGCGCAGCGCTTGATGACCTCCATCTGCTCGTGGACCGCACGAGCGAACGGGGACCGCCAGTGGCTAGTCACGGCCCACAATCCTGCAATTCTCGATGGGCTTCCTTTGGATGACTCCAGCGTCCGCCTGTTTGCGGTGGGTCGAAACAGCAAGGGGCACAGCACGATCGAGCGGATCGACCTCGCGAAGGCCCTGAGGGCGCGCCCCGACGATACATGGTCTCTCTCCAGAATGTGGATGAATGGTCTCCTCGGCGCCGTTCCCAATGTCTGACGCGCTCCGAGTTGCCGTCGTAGCGGAGGGACCGACCGACAGGGTCGTAATCGAGGCGGCGCTCCGCGTGATTCTGGACGCTCGTGAGTTCGAAATCACGCAGTTGCAGCCGGAGGGATCGATCGGCTTTGGCGAAACGGGGACTGGGTGGGGCGGTGTTTACCGTTGGTGTCACCAGGCGGCGCGGAGGGGCGGCGGACGACTCGGTGGAGATCGCCTTCTCTTCTCCTTCTTCGACTTGCTCGTGCTCCATCTCGATGCGGATGTTGCGGGAAAGGAGTATCAGGAGGCTTCCATCACGCCGCGAAGCGAGGATGGTCGTCTACCGTGCGAGCGTGGGTGCCCCCCAGCGTCGGCAACAACCAACATCCTGCGAAACGTCTTGCTGAGCTGGTGTGGAGAGCAAACGCCACCCGCGAGATCGGTCATCTGCATGCCATCGAAGAGCATCGAGGCGTGGGTCCTCGCCGCTCTGTATCCGGACGACGTGGCGATGAGGCAGGGCATAGAGTGCTTCCCGAACCCCGGGAGTCGTCTGTCCCAGCAGCCGAAAAAGATGCGAATCAAGAAGCGGATTCTCGATTACCAAGCGAGATCGGACGAAATTCAGAACGCGTGGAGGGCGATCGCCCGACCCGGAGCACTTTCGGAGGCGCTTCGCTTCGAGGAGAGCGTGAAGAAGGCAATTCGATGAAAACGCGACCAAGCACCGCTTTGAGAGAACCAGCCGGCCGTTGGCTGGTTATTGATCTGTGCATAAATAATAGACATATCTCTGCGATAGCTGTAGCATTCGGTTATGAGACCACATGGGAGTCCGCAGGAACTGGAACGGCGGCGACGGCGAGCCATCACACTACTGGAAGGTGGGACGTCGATCACCGAAGTAGCACGGCGCCTTGGTTGTTCACATAGCTCGGTCATCTTGTGGCGCGATCGCGTCAAGCGCCGCGGGCCGGACGCGTTGCAGGCCCGCCCTGCGCCGGGACGACCACCGAAGTTGAGCGCGAAGCACTTGAAGCGACTCCCGCGCCTACTGATCCAGGGCGCGGTGGCATTGGGGTTCACGACCGAGCTATGGACGACCCAGCGGATTGCGACCGTGATCCGTCGGGAGTTCGGCGTCGAACTGCATCGCGCGCACGTGAGCCGGCTACTCAGCCGGTTGGGGTGGTCGTGCCAGAAACCCGAGCGGCGCGCGGTCGAGCGGGATGAAGAGACCATCGCGCACTGGAAGCGGTATCGATGGGCCGCCATTAAAAAAAAGCCCGGCGCCTGAACGCACACCTCGTCTTCCTTGACGAGTCCGGGTTCCTGCTCATTCCTAACGTCCGGCGGACTTGGGCTCCTCGAGGTCAGACGCCCATCGTGCGGCATCGGTACCGGCGCGACAAGATCTCTGCGATCTCCGCCGTAACCGTGACATCTCGACGCCGCCGGTTCGGGCTCTATGTCCATTTCCATACGGACAACATCAGCCACGTGGAAGTCGCGTTGTTCCTCCGCGATCTGCTCCGTCACCTTCGGAAGCACGTCATCGTGATCTTGGACGGGGGTTCCATTCACAAAGGCCCCGATGTGCTCGCTTTACTGCGACGCTGTCCGCGCCTGCACGTCGAGCGGTTCCCCGGCTACGCCCCCGAGCTCAACCCCGACGAGTTCGTCTGGGCGCACCTCAAGCGGTCCCTCGCGAATGGTCGCCCGGACAACGTGGACGAGCTTCTCGCGACGCTCTGTCGCCTGACGAAGAAGGCGCGTCGTCGCCCCGCACTCATTCGGTCTTTCGTCACTGCCTCCGACCTACCGGCTTTCTTGTGATTCTAATGTCTATTACTTATGCACAGATCAATAGTCGTGCGCCGGGAGGAGAATACGCGCCGAGGGGGCGGGGGGGGCGAGTTGACTATATTGCCCCTACTCGGACGTAGAGGAGAAAACGCAGGTGTCGAGTAGCCCGGGGCGGTTTCCCGCCCCGGACCCTCACCAGATCCGGACAAGGAGATTCCCACCATCCGGCTCCTCCGTGGATACGTCTCGCGGCTACGGATCCCAGACCCGCACGGTAATCCGCGGGCGTGGGAGTCCACACGATGGTCACGGTGGACGTTTCCTCCGGCGGCAGCGGCTCCTTCCAGGAGTCGGGCGGGGCGCTGTGCATGGAGGCCGAGCATTATGACGAGGCCGCCCGCCACAGCGACCCGGCCGGCCGGGACTGGAGCATCGCCACCACTCAGACGGGCTACGTTGGCGAAGGTTATGCCGTCACGCCGACCGGCTCTCTCAATGGTACGTGGACGGCCTCCTGCGAGCTGTCCTACAACGTTAACTTCACCACCATCGGCACCTACACGATTTGGTACCGCCGCTACTCGAACGGCTCCGGGGACAACAGCGGCTTCGGTGGAATCAACGAACTCCAGTCCAGCGGCGTCGACAACCTGGTCGGCGCTTCCAACCAGTGGTAGTGGGGCAACCTGGGCACTATCTCGGTCAACACGTCCGGCGAAAAGGTCTTCCAGCTCCGCCGCCGCGAGGGTGGCTACAAAGTGGACCGCATCTACCTCACCAGGAACGGCGACGTCCCCATCGGCAATGGCCCCCCCGAAAGCCCCCGTGGCGGCGGCACGGCCACCGTCACCGTCATGGCCACCGACGCCAGCGCGGCCGAGCCGGCGGATGAAGGCAGGTTCAAAGTCACTCGGACCGGTTCGACCGCCAGCAATCTGGTGGTCAACATCTCCGTGTCGGGCACGGCCATCAATGGAACCGACTATGCCCGCATCGGTTCAACCGTGACCATCAACAGCGGCTCGGAATCCGCCAGCGTGCTGGTGAACGTGACTGACGACGCGGCGGTGGAAGGCAGCGAGACCTGCGTCCTTACCGTCACCAGCGGCACCGGCTACACCGTGGGCTCACCCTCCAACGCCACCGTGAACATTGCCGACAACGACGGCGTGCAGGCGTTCCTGGAATCCGGCGGGGCGGTCTGCATGGAGGCCGAGAACGAGGACGGGGCCAACCGCAACTTCGACCCGGCCAACCTGGACTGGAGCATCGCCACGGCGCAGACGGGTTACGTGGGCACGGGGTACGCCGTCACGCCCACCAGTTCCACCAACGGCAGCTGGATGGCCTCGTGCGAGTTGACGTACAAGGTCAGCTTCACCACCACCGGCACATACACGGTGTGGTATCGGCGGTACTCCACGTCAACGGGGGACAACAGCGGCTTTGGCGGCATCGACGGCGTGCAGTCCAGCCTCTATGACAACACCAGAGGCTACGCCAATCAGTGGTACTGGAGCAACCTGGGCACCATTGCCGTGAGCACGTCCGGGACGAAGACCTTCCAGCTTCGCCGCCGCGAGGGCGGCTACAAGGTGGACCGGATTTACCTGACCAAGAACGGGGATATCCCCACCGGCAATGGTCCGGCCGAGAGTCCGCGTGGCGCCGGGGGAAGCATGTCGCTGAGCCCGTCGCCGGACATCGACGTTGCGTTGGATGAGCTGGCCCCGTAGGACCAGCCCAAGGGCAAGGCCAAGAAAGCCACGGCCGAGGCCGTGGTTGAGGAGAGCGAGCCGCTCATCACGGAAGAGCCCGCTCCGGCTCCTGACCCGCTCCGGGACCAAGTGATCCTGGAAGAGCCGGCCATGGCGCCGATCGAGGAGCGATCGCGGCAGGCAGCCACCGGCCCCAGACCGCGGTTCGGAGTCTGATTCAACGGGGGCAGCCCTTCGGGGCTGCCCCCGTCGTTTGCGCCGCCGGCCGGCCAACGGCGCTCCCACTGTTGACATCCGACCGCTACTGGCGGTCACTGGGCCACATAGGGCACCACATCCGGCCTGTCCCGCGCGTCGGGTGGCATGGCCGCTCGTCGGCCATGCGTGGCGGAATGAGCCGTGCACAGCGGGGCGGGAGGAGTCCGGGATGGCGAAGGAACGTATGCGGTAGACGAGGTACAGGGCGCGCCTCGCCGCGGGTGCGGGCGGTCGCCGGCAGGGTGTCGCGGGAAGGTGGAGCGCGGGCCGGCGGGGTCAGCTGGTGTCCGTGGGCCGGGGTTTCCATTCGGGGGGAAGAAGCGAGTCCTTTTGAACCTGCGAGCTGGAGGAGCGACTACGTCCTTCGATGCGCAAGTTCGATGACGAGCTTGCTTACCCAGGACGTAGTGCCGAGTGAGCAATCCGCTGTCCGCTGAACAAGAGTCCCACGTCACCATCACTGCGAATCGAAGCACGAAGCGACTGAGCGGGATGGTCGTCCGTCGTTTCCTGGCGTGCAACTCCTCCGGCCCGGCCGGCTCGGACGAGCGGGCTCGAAGGAGGTTTTGGCTCACGCCCGGCTCCCTCACCGCTCTCCTTGGCCGCTGGAGCGCGGTCGCATTGCTCCTGGCGATGCGGTCCGTCCCCGTCTCGGCCACGATCACCGACGACATCCCCCCCTCGGCAGGACCGTGCAGGTCACGCCCTTGAGCACGAGTGCGGTCGAGATGCAGGGCGTCGTGACCGTGACGACCGTGGTGGCCGGACCTGGAGGAGAACACGCAGGTTGAAATCGTCATCCGTTGGGTGAACGGGCCGGAACCGGTCTGGAAGACGACCGCCGGCCCCCAAGATTGAGCACCGAGAAGCTCCAGAACCGCCTTGTGACGCTCTGAGATCGACGTACACTAAAGGTGAGCCGCAGATGCAGGCCCGATACCGGGCGGGCTCGAGGGGGAAGCCATGAAGACGAGCGTTCGATCCCTTTCGCTTGTGTCGTTTCTCTCGTTTTGGTGTTGGGCAGGAGCCCTCGACGCGGGCGCAACGTGCACGGACGCCGACGCGGACGGCTATTTCCGAGAGGTGGGGTGCGGATCGGCGCAGGACTGCAACGACGGCACGAGCCTCATCCGTCCCGGCGCGACGGAGACCTGCAACGGCTTGGACGACAACTGCAACGGATGGATCGACGACGGCGCGGGATGCGCATGCGGCCGGATCGACGACGACTGCTCGATCTGCCCGTCGACGCAGTCGAGCGCGCCGGTCCAGCGGAACAACGGTGAAAGCCCGAAGTCAGCCTGGAACGGCCAGCGCCTCGGCGTGCTGAGCCTCAAGCACAAGCGATCGTACGATGAGGTGCCCGAGCTACACTTTCACATCCTGGATCCGAACGGCACGTTGATGAGCTACAACCTCCTGGCAACCGGACCAGGAGGGAATTGGATCTTCCCGAGCGATCTGGCCTCGAATGGAGCGAGCTTCGCGGCCTTGTACATCAGCTACGATAACGACACGGTGTTCAAGGACGTGAAGATGGTTCGCGTTTCCAATCTCGGCATGCCGGAGGGAGCGCCGACCATCCTTCGTGCGGCCGTGATTGCCAATGAAGGCCCCAGGGCCATTGGTGCGGTGGTTTGGAATGGAGCGTCGTGGGGAGCCTTCTGGCACGATGAGATCCCCTCGCCCGGGCTCTGGTACCGGGAGGTGCGTCCCGACGGCGTGCCTGTGGGGCCCGCCCAGAAGGTCTCTCCCCTATTGCCCAGCGCCGACATGGGCGTGGCATGGACCGGCTCCGAGTACCACGTCGTATGGACCACACTGACCGCACCCAGCGGCGTGTACTTCGCCAGGGTCAACCAGCTCGGAGCGCTCGTGCAGCCTTCGATTCGCCTGGAAACCTATTTCAATACCAGCCGCGGGGCATCCATTGCGTGGAATGGATTCGAGTCCCTCGCTGTCTGGAACGACAATGCGGGCGCCATGAAGGGGAGGAGGATCACGCCCCAAGGTGTGCCGCTGGGCACGGGATCGTTCTCCCTCGGCGTTGGCATGTACCCCCGTGTGGCCTGGAACGGTGCCGAGTACGTCGTTGCTTCGTGCCGCAGCGTGGGAGGATCCGAGGCTGTTTCCGACTTGACGCGTGTGGACGCAACGGGCGCGGCTCTCGGCGTCCGTCCGGTGGGCGGTTACGGATACTACCCGGAAGCCGCCTGGACCGGCACGAAGTGGATCGTCGTGAAACAGACGGACGACCCGTTGGAGCCGCCGCCGACCTACTTCGGCATCGACTACGTCTTCACCGCCGAGAACTGCGCGTGCAACGGCTCCGATGCCGATGGCGACGGGTTCTCGTCCTGCGCGGGCGACTGCGACGATTCGCGCGCCGCTGTCTATCCGGGTGCACCGCAGCTATGCGACGGCCGCAACAACGATTGCGCCTCAGGGTGGTCGGTGGTCCCGGCGAACGAGGTCGACGCGGACGCCGACGGCGCCTTGGCGTGTGCCGGCGACTGCGCTCCGTCGGACGCGACGGTCTATCCCGGTGCCGCGCAAGCGTGCGATGGTCGGAACAACGACTGCCTCGACCCCAACTGGCCGACGATCCCCCCGAACGAGACCGATAGCGACGGGGACAGCTACCGGATCTGCTCTGGGGACTGCGACGACACGCGGAGTTCCGTGCGGCCCGGCGCACCGCAGGTCTGCGACGGCGTCAACAACGACTGCTCCAACCCGTCCTGGCCGGACCTCGGCGGAACCAACGAAGGCGACGACGACGGCGACGGACGTTCCGAGTGCTCAGGGGACTGCGACGACGCGCGGGCCGCGGTGCACCCCGGGGCACCGGAGATCTGCGACGGACGGAACAACGATTGCTCGTATCCGGGCTGGCCAACCCTCGTGGGAACCCTCGAGTGGGACGACGACGGCGACGGCAGGACCGAGTGCGCGGGCGATTGCGACGACGTCCGCGCCTCGGTGTATCCCGGGGCTCCGCAGCTGTGCGACCGGATCAACAACGATTGCAGCGACACGGCGTGGCCGACCGTTCCGGCCTCGGAGACCGACGACGACGGGGATGCGTACTCGGAATGTCAGGGGGACTGCGCGGACTCGGCACCGGACCGCCATCCCGGAGCGCAGGAAGTCTGCAACAGCCTGGACGACGACTGCGACACGCTGGTGGACGAGGATGCGGCGGGCGTGGACTCGGACGGCGACGGCGTGGCGAACCTCTGCGACAACTGCCGCAACGCGGCGAACCCCGGCCAGTTGGATGCGGACGCGGACCGCGTGGGGAACGCCTGCGACAACTGCATCACGGTTCCGAACGCGAGCCAGGCAGACCTGGACGGCGACCAGCATGGCGATGCGTGCGACAACTGCGTCGACACGTTCAATCCCGCGCAGGACGACCTGGACGCCGACGCGACGGGCGACGCCTGCGACAACTGCGTGGTCGACTTCAATCCTTCGCAGGGAGACGCGGACGGTGATTCAGAAGGAGATGTTTGCGACCGGAACGACGGTCTCATCTGGCAGTTCACCTCCGGCGAGAACTACATCGAGTGGCAGGACGAGACCGGACCGTCGTCGTGGAACGTGTACGAGGGCGACCTCCAGGTGTTGAAGTCCAGCGGCGTGTACACCCAGGCGCCGGGATCGAATCCGCTGACCGAGCGGCACTGCGGCGTGACGGACCTGTACGTGGACGACCCGGGGGCACCCGAGTCGGGTCAGGTTGCCTTCTCCCTGGTGACCGGAATGACGGGCGGCGTCGAGGGCGGCCTCGGAACGAACTCCGCCGGAGCGGTGCGACCCAACGCCAATCCGTGTCCGTGACCGCAACGTAGCGCCGGCCGTCTCCCGAGAGGCGAAGGCACGCTGCCGAGCCGGTCGAATCAGGGTCGAGCTCGGCCGTCGCGGCGGACCGCAGTCACGAGATCCCCCTGCAAGGGGCAATCTCCGCGCGCGGCATCCGCCGCGCTCACGTGGCGTTCGCGGCCCCGATTGTCTCATCGCGGAGTCGTGCGACCGGGACACCGGGCCCTGTGTCGCGCCACAGGATTCTGGGCCGGGACGGCCGTTTGCAGGCGGCTTCCCTGGGGCGTCGAGGCGACATAGAATCCAACTCGGACGCTGACTACGGGAACGCTACTCGGAGGGAGGCGCGGAAAAGCCGCTTGATTCTACGATCCACCCAGGCCGGCTTCTTACTCGCCCACGTCTCCCCCTGGGGGGAGGTGCGGGCGTGCTGCACCGAGGCGCGCTCGTTCGGCAAGCTGCCGAAGCACGATCACGACTGGAAGCGGATCTTCTTCGAGAGCGAGAAGAAGGACGTGATCCGCGGTCGCATCCGCCGGCAGGAGTGCTCCTGCCCCCTCGCGAACGCGGGGTACGTCAACATCCTCTTCCGCCCGAGAAGCCTCCTCCAGGTGGCGAGGGACTACCTGCGGTGACCCTCCGCATCCGCTTCGTCTCGACCGCAGCGGAGCTGGGCGCGCTGGGCTCCGCCTGGGACGGCACCCTCGTGCGGAGCGAGACCTCGACCCCCTTCCTGACCCACGCCTGGGCCGCCGCCTGGTGGGAGGCCTTCGGCGCGGGTCACGATCTGCACGTGCTCGTCCTCGAGGACGGCGACGGCATCGCCGGGATCGCCCCCTTCGTCCGGGCGCGCCGGCGCGCGGGGCCGCTCACCTATCGCACGCTCGAGCTGGTCGGCACGGGGCCGTTGCGCTTCCTGGGAATGGGACTTTCCGACCGCTCCGATCTCCTCCTCGCGCGGCGCCGGGAGGAGTGCGTCGCCCGGGTGCTCGAGCACCTCGTCGCCGAGCGCGCCTCGTGGGACGTCGTGGACCTCCGCTTCCTGCCGGAAGGGTCGACGACCGCCCGCGTGCTGGCGGAGCGCGCGCCCCCCTCGGGACTGGGCCTCTCGCTCGAGCCCTGCTCCGACTCCCCGTACCTCCCGCTCGACGGAACCTGGGACGACTACGTCGCCCGCCGCGGCAAGAGCTTCCGCCAGCGCATCGCGCGCGGGGTGCGCGCCCTCGAGACGGCGGGGGAGATTCGCTTCGAGCTCGACGCCGGCGAGCGCGAGCCGGGCGCGGCGCTCCGGGCGGCGGTCGAGGTGAGCCTCGCGAGCTGGAAGGAGCGGGCGGGGAGCGCCCTCTTCCTCCACCCGCGCGTGCGGGACTTCTTCGACGCGCTGGTACCCGCGCTCGCCGCGAGCGGTCGCTTCTACGCCGCGCTCCTCCGGGTGGGAGGGCGCGTCGTCGCGCACGAGCTCGGCTTCCGCATGGACGGGAAGCTCTGGTCGTACGACTCCGCGTTCCGGCGCGAACTCGCCGCCGGGTCCCCCGGAACCGTCCTCACCGCGAAGGTGCTCGAGCGGGCGTGGGGGCTCGGACTCCGCGAGTACGACTTCCTCCGCGGTAGCGAGGGGTACAAGACGACTTGGACCGGCGGCACCAGGCGGGAGATCCAGCTGGTGCTCGACGCGGGCACCGCGCGCGCGCGCGCCGCGCGGCAGGTCGCCTTCCGCGCGAAGTGGGCGCTCGAGCGGAGCCCCGCGCTCGTGCGAGCGCAGGCGCGGCTCGCGGGGGCGGTGAACCGCCTGGCGCTGCGGGGGAAGCCCCGTGGCTGAGCTGATCGTCGCCGACGAGCACCTCCAGATCTTCGACCTCTGGCGCGAGCGCGGGGAGCGCGGCCTGTACCTCGCCCACGTCGACTTCCACTGCGACATGCGCGGCCTGCTCGTCGACCGCCGCCGCGGAACGGCGCGCCTCCTCGACGAGCGCGACCCGCGCATCCGCGTCGTCGATTCCGGCAACTTCCTGGCGCACGCCGCGGCGAGCGGCATCGTCGACTCCGTGCGCTGGATCCACGACCGCCACGGCGGGCGCCGGTACGACGTGGGGACGGTGAAGTACGAGTACGGATAGCGCTTTCAAGCTGCGTTTCCTGTTCCACGTCCGAGTACGTCCGGGATGGAGCGATTATGTCAACTCGCCTACCCACCCCCTCGGCGCGCATTCTCCTCCCGGCGCACGGGGATGGAGCGATTATGTCAACTCGTCAACCCACCCCCTCGGCGCGCATTCTCCTCCCGGCGCACGGGGCGGCGGCGAGCCATCTCGTTGCTGGAACGTGGAGCGTCGATCACCGAGGTAGCACGGCGCCTCGGTTGTTCGCATAGCTCGGTCATCTTGTGGCGCGATCGCGTCAAGCGCCGAGGACCGGATGCGTTGCAAGCCCGACCCGCCTCGGGACGACCGCCGAAGTTGAGCGCGAAGCAGTTGAAGAGACTTCCGCGTCTGTTGATGCAGGGCGCGACGACATCCGGATTCACCACCGAGTTGTGGACGACCCAACGGATTGCGACCGTGATCCGGCGGGAATATGGGGTCGAACTGCATCGCGCGCACGTGAGCCGGTTGCTCAGTAAGTTGGGGTGGTCGTGCCAGAAGCCCGAGCGACGCGCGGTCGAGCGGGATGAAGAGGCCATCGCGCACTGGAAGCGATATCGATGGGCCGCCATTAAAAAAAAGCCCGGCGCCTGAACGCACACCTCGTCTTCCTTGACGAATCCGGGTTCCTGCTCATTCCCAACGTCCGGCGGACTTGGGCTCCTCGAGGTCAGACGCCCATCGTGCGGCATCGGTACCGGCGCGACAAGATCTCTGCGATCTCCGCCGTCACGGTGACTTCTCGACGCCGCCGGTTCGGGCTCTATATCCATTTCCATACAGACAACATCAGCCACGTGGCAGTCGCGTTGTTCCTCCGGGATCTGCTCCGTCACCTTCGGAAGCACGTCATCGTGATCTTGGACGGCGGTTCCATTCACAAAGGCCCCGATGTGCTCGCTTTACTGCGACGCTGTCCGCGCCTGCACGTCGAGCGGTTCCCCGGCTACGCCCCCGAGCTCAACCCCGACGAGTTCGTCTGGGCGCACCTCAAGCGGTCCCTCGCGAATGGTCGCCCGGACAACGTGGACGAGCTTCTCGCGACGCTCTGTCGCCTCACCAAGAAGGCGCGTCGTCGCCCCGCACTCATTCGGTCTTTCGTCACGGCCTCCGACCTACCGGCTTTCTTGTGACTCTTATGTCTATTACTTATGCACATATCAATAATGCTCACCTCGCTACTTTGTGGTTATTCCAAGGCTCAGCTGACCAACTGCATGCGCTGCACCTCGTCGCCTGATGCTGTCGACCAGTGAGCGCGTCGCGGGCTTGTCGAAATCGTCGCGGCGAAAGATCCATGGCCCGTTGGACAAGGGATGCCCTGATGGGACTTCGTTCCGTTCTGCCAGACGGCGCAGAGCGGATGCGCTCACTGTGAGGTGAGCGGCGGCATCCTTCAGGCTCATCCAGCCTTCGCGACATCTCACCTCCTTGGAGTAGGCCACTATCTGATTGTGGCTGCGCAGTGCCTTCACGCGCTCCTGACTCCAACGATTGCCTCTACCAGTCGTCCGCCCACTCTTGTTGAGGATTCCGGCGATGAAGTCGTCCTTGCCCAGGCGCGCGAGCACCCGCACCACCTCTACAAGATCCTTCTCCGTGTGGGTCCCGTTCTGACCTCGTCGGCGCCTGGCCGTTCGGAGGTCGGTGTGAACGCCGCCTGCCCAGTGCACGACGAGAATCAGATCGTTCTTCTCATCCAGGTCGACAACGATCTCGTTGATCACGCTGCGAAGGAGTCGTTTCCTGGTCTTCTCCTCCACCTTGGGATCGTTCCATACCCGCCCGAGATCCTCCGCCAAGCGAATCAAGTCCTCTCTGCGCGTGGTGGTCCGCGGCTTCATCTGCCCGCGCTCAGTTTCCAGCCGCTGCTCCAGCGTATGCACGCGAGTCAGCGCCGCGTTCCACCGGGACTCGAGCTCATCGGCAACGAGACGGTTCGCGGAGTCGACGGCCTCATACCTCTTTCCTTCCCGCTCCGCTTCGTATCTTGCGGCTTTCAGATCAAGCTCGAGCGCCCTGAATAAGTCGTCGTGCGCTGTGCTCTTCTGCTCAGCTGCGAGAATCGCCGCATCGATCGCCGCGGGCCGGACGACACGCAGAGCCTCCGCGACCACATGCGCGTCCACGCTCATGCCGCCAAACGAGATGCAACGTGGCTCGGCAGTGTCCATGGAGCCGCGATCACATTGGTATCGAGGGATATCTCCATTCGGGCAGAGAACTCGATTCCGGAGTCTGAAAACCGCCGCTTCGCTGCCGGTCGCGTGTCGGCAACCCCGCGGAAACCGCCGCCAGACCGCCGCTGCTTCAGCCGATTGTGTGCCGCATGTCCGGCTCCCAGCGGAAGGCGACGTGCGGCGGAGAATCGGGCGATGACTGCATCGCTGGTCGTCGGGATCCTCCCGAACTCGGATCAATTCGGTCGCAATTCGAGGATTGACCGGAACGAAGAACAGGTGTACACACGGCGAGATCGAGGGGGAATATCCAAGTGGACTTTCGCACTTTTTGACGCCGCTTGACGTTCCTCCCTTCGAGTCGGATTCCATAACCAACTGAGCCGAGCGAGGCGTGGCCCTATTGACATGGTTTCTCGTGTATGCTATCTGTTAGCCTGTAGGCTAACAGATGCAACAAGAAAGGAGCGCCCATGACTCGAGCCACGCATCGTCCTTCTTCTGAACCCCTTCTCCTCCGCGGTTCCCTGATCGTCCTCCGGCGCAAATGCGGGAAGCCAAACTGCGCTTGCGCCCAAGGCGACCCTCATGAATCCCCGGCCCTCTCTCTCAGCCTCCGCAACGTCACCCAAATCGTCACCCTGCGCCCCGAAGACGTACCGGACGTCCGAGCCGGGCTCCGGCGGTACAAACAGGCCGTCCAGGATCTGGACCGAAAGGCGCTCGCCGGAGTCAGGTCACTGCGTGACCGAATCCGGAAGGAGAAGGCGGAACGGAAGAGGACGCGACGGTGAGCCGCGCCGCGAACGCTTGGGACCTGCTGCTGGCGGTCTTTGCGCAAGCCTTCACCCAACCGTCGTTCGCTCTGTTCGACGACCTGGTCTGCGCCTGGGTGCTGTGCCCGGGGCGCCGCACCGTCACGCGCATGATCCGGGTCATGGACCCTGCAGGTCGTCGGTGCCACGACGCCTACCATCGGTTTCTGCGGGCTGGGGCTTGGAGCACGGTGGTCGTGTGGGAACTGTTGGTCATTTCGCTCGTGGATCGCCTGTCGCCGGAAGGGAAACTTCAGGTGGATCTGGACGACACCCTGTTTCACAAGACCGGGCGCAAGGTCGAAGGCGCAGGAATCTTCCGTGACGCCGTCCGGTCCCGTGCGAAATCGGTGGTCTACGCCCTCGGGCTGAACCTGGTGGTCCTCACGTTGAGGATCCGTGCCCCCTGGGGTGGCGAGCCGCTGGGACTTCCCATCAATGCTCGGCTCTACCGCAAGCGCGGACCGTCACACCTGGACTTGGGGGAAGCGATGATTCGGGAGATCGCGAGCTGGTTGCCCTCCCGGTCCTTCGCCTTGGCCTGTGACGGAGCCTACGCCTCGCTGGCCGGACGCGCCTTGCCGCGTACCCACGTCACCTCCCGGATCCGCAGAGACGCGGCGCTGTACGACCCACCTCCTCCGCGCCGAAAGGGACAGCGGGGCCGTCCGCGCAAGAAGGGCAAGCGGCTACCCAGCCCGGAGCAGATCGCCCGTAGGAGCCGGACGGGATGGGTACGCGCTGCCGTGGAGGAACGGGGTAAGGTGGTGAAACGTCTCCTGCTGTCTCGTTCGGTGTTGTGGTACGCAGTGTGTCCGGACCGCAAGGTCTCGTTGGTGATCGTTCGCGATCCGACCGGCAAACAGCACGACGACTTCTTCTTTACGACCGACCTCGAAGCACTCGCACCCACCGTCGCCGAGCACTACGCCGGCCGCTGGTCCATCGAAGACACGTTCCGGAACGTGAAGCAGTTTCTCGGCGGCGAGGACCCACAAACCTGGAAAGGAACGGGACCGGAACGGGCCGCCGTACTCTCTCTGTGGCTGTACAGTGCGGTCTGGTCTTGGTACATCACGACGAACGGCGCCAAGATCACCTGGCAGCCCCTCCCCTGGTACACAAGCAAGCACACGCCCTCCTTTGTCGATGCTCTCGCGGCCCTACGCCGAGCTTTGTGGAGTCGCAGGATTTTCTCGACGTGCGCGCAAACACCGCTCCCGCGAAAAATGGCGAGCGTCCTTCTCGACACTCTCGCCCACGCCGCATAGCCGCGCTACGATATCGCCGTAGAGCAAGGCCCCGAAGCCGAGAAAACTGCGAAAGTCCACTCCAACGAGCCGAGAGAAAAGAGGTCGGGTGCGTCGATACAACGAGGCATCGCCAACCCGCCGAGTCCAACACGAGCGTCCTCCAGTGAATTTGGCGTGGAATCGACCCAGAGAATCGCCGGCGCACTACAGTGGTTCTCTTTTTGATCCGAAGGAGGCGAATTCCTCCACCGATTTCGATCTTCAGAACGAGGAAGATTTCGTGAGGGACACACCGACCCCGGCTCGTCCGGCGAAACGTCCGTTGAAACTGAAGGGAGGGGCGACCAATGAGCAGAGCGGTTTTGCTTCTGGGAAGCGTGGCGTGGTTGGTCTTATTGGGAGCGTGTAGCGGTAACGACAACGGGGATGTTATCACTCCGCCGCTCGTTGTTTCCGGCGAGTGGCGGTGGACCTTCACGGAGACGTCCAATACTTGTCACCCGCGCTCTGGACCAGATACCATCGATGAACTTCTGACGGTGGACGGGAGCAAGGTGTTCGAGCAGGACGAGAACGATTTCTGCGATCCGTTTCTGATAGGTACGTTATCAGGAAACACAGTGAGCGGGTCGTTTACCGAAACGGAAGGGGACGGTGTCGGTTGCACGGTCCGGTACGACAGCACGCTTTCGGCCACGTTCGCCACGGACACCGTCACGGGTACCTTCGCGGTCAACGTGACCCTCGTTTCCGGAAACTGCAGTGATGACTGGCCTGTACTTCCATGCGGATGGCAAGGCACGTCCGCCGGCGCTCGATGTCAGGGGTGCTACGAAGGATGTGAAAGCGCGGCACGCTGAAGCGAGCCATCGAAGTTCTGTTACGGCCAGGCAAGGCTGGTCTATGAGGAAAAGAGGATCCGATGACTCCATGACACCTCGTTCGTCATCCAGCGGGGCGAAACCCGCCCGGCCAGAAGTGAGCCGGCCCTAGCCGGTGGCGAGTCTGGTGAACCGCTCCACCGGTTCTTCGTGCCGAGAATGAAGGAGAGGAACCGGCGTCGACGGATAGCGATTTCAACCTGCGTTTCCTGCTCCACGTCCGAGTACGTCCGGGATGGAGCGATTATGTCAACTCGTCAACCCACCCCCTCGGCGCGCATTCTCCTCCCGGCGCACGGGGGATTTCAAGCTGTCTGCGGCCCGTTCGCCGGCACCGCGGCCCTTTCCGGTGCCAGTCAGGCAGACCACTCCCCCCGGGGCAGTGCGGGCTCAGCGCCTTCCGATCCCTGCCTACGCGTCGGTCGAGAGAACCCCGGTCCCTTTCGCGGGAGCGATCGGCGGTGGGCGCGAGGGAAGGCCGAGGCATTCGAGGATCGCGCGGATCGCCGCGGGGGACTGGATCGCGGCGAGGATGCGTGTCGGCGACCCGCAGCGGGGACACCTCAGGGCATCGACGGCGAAGACGCGCTGGAGCAGCTCCGCCCAGGGCGTCCTTCCGGTGCGCCTCGTCCGATCGGCTTGACCACCGCTTTCCGGGATGCGGGACGTTCCTTCCTCTCGTCGACCCGAGTCCGGGGAAGCGGGGACCACTTCGTCGCGCCGGCTGGCGGCGGGGGCGAGGATGCCGTAGAAGCGCACGAGATGGAATCGCGGTGGCGGCACCAGGACCGCCAGACGTTCGACCAGCTCGATCGGCTCGAAGAGCACGTCGGTCGTGCCATCGCGCCAGCGACGGCGCAGGTGGTAGGCCAGCCTACCGTCCGATCGTCGAGACAGACGCTCCGTTGCGACCGCGGGGCGCGCGGCGTAGCGGATCAAGCGCTCGAAGCGCCACTCATGATGCGTCTCCTTCGTCCGCTACCCTGGCCTGTTTCGAGCGCCTCTCGATGGTTCGGCGCCCTTCCAGCCGCGTCACAGTCGCCTCATCGAGGGTCACCCACCAGACACTTCCGTGGCATCCGTAGTCTTCGCGGACCCCTTCCGCCATTCCCCGCTCGATCCAGCGCGTCACGTGCCGGTGCGAAACGCCGAAGCGTTTCATGACCGCTCGCATCGAGTAGCGCCCGTCGGGATGACGCTCGGGTAACGGGCCGCGGCCGTGCGGTACGTTCACCGTACGGACGATGCCGCGCATGCGACGTGCGTGCTTGACCGCGCTGCGGGTCCAGGGACGGCCCGACCCGGACCTCACCTGCTCGGCAGTGAGCTTCTGGGCAATGGCTTGGTCGAACAGTCCGAGGTTCACGAGCTCGCGTATGCGCTCGATCGCTTCGCTCGGAGTTCGGTTGTGATCGGCACGGCTCAGTCGGACAGCGGTCAGCTCGTCGACGGCTCCGCTGCTCCATTGCACGGCGATGTGGGTGAGGCGTTGCGGTACATCGATCGGACGGATCGCGACCGCCTCGATCACGAGACGCAACATGGCCTTGCGATCCGCCGGCGTCGTGGTCGGGGCACGCCAGACCGCCGGAAGATCCCTGGCTAACGCGCGGATCCGCGTCCGGTCCTCGTCGCTCAGCTGCACGCGACGCTCGCGCTTGGCGCTTTCGAAGCGCCGTCGGACCTCCTCGAGCTCCTGCAGTCGGCCTTCCCATTCGCTCTCGAGCGTGCGCGCCACGACTCGGTTGTCGGGGTCGACGGCCTTGTAACGTCGCTCCGCGCGACGCGCCTCGTACTCCGCCTGTTCGAGACGAAGCTTCCACTGCTCGTGCAGGGAGGCGGCCTGCGCGTCGACTTCCCGTTCGACCGCCAACGTCAGCCCGAGTTCGTCGGGAACGATCATCCGCAGCAGAAGATCCTCGACCGCGGCATCGATCGCACGGCCGCGGACCGTCCAGCATACTCGCTGACCGCGGCTCTGCTCTCCGTAGCACACGTAGGTCCAGCGGTCGTCGTTGGACCGACCCGGATAGGTCGTTCGCATGTGCCGCCCGCAACGGCCGCACAGCAGAACCCCGGTCAGCAAGGCGCGGCCTTCTCGCGGGGCGCCCGGTGAAGGGCCCCGCGCCGCGTTCTGGCGCATCTTCTCCATGTTGTTCAAGTAGGTCTCCCAGCTGATGTAACCCTCGTGCGCCTCCTGAATGAAGGCCACCCACTCGCTTTGGGCTCTGGACCGACGCGCACGCCGAATCTCACCATCGACCAGGATCTTCTTCTCACAGCGACGACCGTAAGCATACGCCCCCGCATAGATCGGGCTCTTGAGGATCTCCTTCAAGCGGCTGATGTCCAGAGGTTTCCATCGAAGCTCGCTCGTCCCGTCGGCGAAGGAGCGCCGGGTCGGCACCCGGAAGCCCTCTCGATGCGCCCAGCGTACCACCGCGTTGGCGGTGGGCTCCACCGCAAAACGCTCGAAGATCATCCCGATCGCCCGGCGTACCGACAGGTCGGGGTCCTGCTCGAAGCCACCCGTGCCCCACACGTAACCGGTGGGGGCGGGGAAGCGCAGCTCACCCCGTTGGGCCTTCCGGCGCTGCGCGCCATTGAGCCGCAGCCTGAGCCAGTGAAGCTCGGCTTCGGACATCGTCCCCTTGAAGTCGAGCAGTAGCTTGTCGTCCCCGTCCTGCGGGTCGTAGATCGCGTGCTCGTCACAGACCACGACCTGGGCCACGGCGCACAAGGCGAGCAGGCGCTGCCAGTCCTGCGACGACCGGGCCAGGCGCGAAACCTCGAGCGTGAAGATCGCCCCCGCCTTGCCGTGCGCAACGGCTTCCGCGAGACGGCAGAATCCGCTGCGGTCGCTCGCCGTCGTGCCGCTGCGACCCAGGTCTTCGTCGATCACATCGACGGCGTCTTCAGACCAGCCCAGCGCGCGGGCGCGATCCACCAACGCGTACTGTCGAGCGGTGGACTCGGGGTTCGCGAACACCTGGGTCGCCGTCGACTGCCGGACGTAGACGTAGGCCCGACGTTCGAGGTGCAGTGCCTGGATCTTGCCGGTCATCGCTCCACTCCCAGCCCGCGGTCACCGCCTCCTGGACCAGGACCCGGTGAACGAGCTTGCCCCACCACGCAAGGAGTCGCCGCGGCTCGCACCGCAAGAGCGCGTCGCTCCCTGGGTGCTTAACCGCTGTCGGGGTCTCGGCCTGGGATCTGGTTGTAGGCTTCGCGGGGATTCAGACTGGCCCGGATGATCGGTTCGAGTTCGAGCACCCGGGGGCGAACCGCAGCAGGGATCCGGCGTCGAAGTTGGTCCCGGGCGGCGGGAAGCTCGTCGAGGGAGGAGAGGGTGTCTCGAACCATGGCCTCGAAGTCGAGAGAGCCGGGGGGCTGATCGAGAGCCCAGAGCGCTTCGGCGCAGTCGGCGTCGAGCTCAAAGAGCTGCTGGGTCTGAGGTTGCGGGAGGGCAGGTGGGAGGACCGGGATGTGATCGAGAGCGCGCAGAAGCGCAAGCGTATCCAGCCTGGCCACCTCGAGCCGGGAGCGCAGGTCCTTCGGAACAAGCGGTGAGCGACGGCGGAGCACGGGCTCAGGATGCAGCAGAGACGCCGGCGGAGGCAAATCCGACTACGCAGGGACGGGCACCATGCGGAGTCGATCGATCCGGGCCCAGTCGTGGTTGAGCAACAGGAGGCGAAGGGCCAGCAGACGTCGCGCCCCGTTTTCAGACCAGCGCATGCCGGCCTGACGGAGTCGGGCATGTACGACCTGCTTGTGAGCGCTCTCGACCGCCCCGCTGCCGATGCCGTAGCCCAGTCGCAGGTATTCGTCGTACCGCATCCGTGAGGCGTTGTTGGTGTAGTACTTGATGACGGCCATGAGTGCCTCTCGCGCCTCGTCGGAGACCGGCTCGAGCATCTCGAGTCGAGCAATGACGTCGTGGACCCCACCTGCCTTGAGGTCGTTGGCGATGCGCTGGATGAAGCGATCGGCGCGGCGCGAGTTCTCGCCGAACTGCAAGCGAGCGTACTTCCATGCGTACTCCATGGCGTGCCAGAAGTCGAGGATCTCGCAACGGTTCTTGAAGATCGCGGCGCGATTCCAGATCCACTCCGCGCCGTCTCCCACGATCACGACCACGGTGTTGGTACCGAGCCAGCCGAGCTCACGCAGTTGGGCCCAGACGCGGCTGAAGATCGCGTCGGCGTCTCCGAGGCAGGTGACCAGGACGCGACGTAGGAGGCAATGTCGGCCAGGGGAGGGCTCCGTGCGCTCTGCGGGCAGGAGCAGCACCGCCGTCTTTACCTCTCGGAAGTGGCCTTCTTCGACAGGCGGCAGCGGGGGCAGAATCTCCTCTCCGGTCTTGCGCCGTCGGCGCGTCTTGCGGACTTGCATCCCCAAGGCACAGCCGTCCACGCCGAGCATGACGACATCGGGGGGCGCGGGCGCAGGCGGCGCCAGGCTGCGGCTGTCGTTGTGGTAGGCGGCCAGGCCCTCGGCGTTTCGCGCTGCTGCCTCCCCAAGCCGCTGTACGGCCCGCCAGACGGTCATCGCGTTGACCCGGATTCCGAAGAACAGGAATGTCAGCTCCGCCGCGAGCTCATAAGGCACCACCACGCCGAGCAAACCGAGCAGCCGTGCCAGCGACCCGCTGACCCTGCCCGGCTCCACCTCCAGGAAATCCAACAGCGGCCGGTACTCGCGCTGACACAGGGGACAGCGGTAACGGCAAACGAGGATCTTGACCTGGCCGAACCGGGTCAGCGAGAGGACCCGTGTGCGGTCATGGCAGGGCACGAGACGACCGCAACACGTAGGCCTCAGCCGCTCGGTCTGCAAGCCTGCCAGGTCGTCGAGCTTGCGCTGCAAGGCGTGGCACATCTGGGGAAGAAACTGTTCCACCACCTCGCGCTCGGTCTGGACGATCGAGGGGGGTTGCAGGGCAAGGGTGGGTCGTAGGGGGGCCGCTGGCGCCACGTGCGCGGCGGGGGGTTTGGGAGCACGGGACCGCCCTCGTCGGGGCGCTCTGCACGGCGGGGCAGCTTCGTCGGAGCGCGCGGCAGCAGCGACGCGGGTTTTGCGGCCAAGGCGAGCCAGAATGTTGGGAACGATTCTCATGATCAGCCCTCGCCGTCCGGTTTCTGGACGCGCCGACTTCGGCCAGGCGCCTGCCGTTTCTTGGCGGTGTCCTTCGGGGACCCGGCCGATATCTGGCGCAGTCGCAGGAGTCTGCGATTGATCGCGGAGACCTTCTCGACCGCGTCCCACCAGAGCTGGTAATTGCGGACCCAACGTCGGATGGTCGGGAGCAGCGGACGGGGCACCGTGATCTGCTCGGTGCGCCCACCCCGGAACGTAACGCCGACGTACACGGCGGGATGGCCTGGTCCATCCGCGCAGTGGCAGGTCGGCTTGCCGCAGCGGACGTTGCGCTCGATGAGGCTGGCACGGAGCACTTCCTCGAAGGGAGGGAGTCTGTCTGCGATCCTCCGGCGAGCACGCAGGAGAGCCGCGGGGGATTGCTTCTTGGCTTGATCCATGCCTTACATATATAAGAACGTAAGGCAGAGTGCAAGCGGTAATCTGTCCTCGGTGCCATGCGGTGAGAGGATCAGGGGCCAGCGGCGAGGATGCCCGTGCAGTCAGAAAGACCGGGGCCGGGATCCACCACGCCCGGCGGACAGGCGCGACTGGTCACCCGCCTCTCCGCCCCCGGGGCCCGGGACCCCAATATCCGTTATGCACCCTCGCTCCCTCCGTTTTCATCCTGCACGGAGCCGACTCGATGCATTCTTCACCAAGGGGTAGACGAGCACGGCCTTCTTCGGCTGGTTGGCCTTGAAATGCCGATCCAGCTTGCCGCGGCCCTTCGTGTGGCCGACCAAGAGCCAGTTCGCGGCCCGGTAGCACGTGCCCGCATGTCGCTTCGAGTCCACAAAGGTCTCCAGCAGCAGAGGCCGATACGCGTACAGCCGGACCCAATCGTCGGCGACTCGTCTTGCCGCCAGTGCCAGTAGCCGTGACGCCAGATTCGGCACCTCGATCCAGGGAAAAACCAAGAATCGCGTGTTGTTCACGACGTAGCGCAGGTTCCGCTCGCGGCGCTCGCTGTCCCAACCGATCCATCGATCCCGGGCCTCGACGCGCCACGCCGCACCCGCGAAGCAGAGACAAGCGATCGGCTCTCCTTCCAGAACCACGAAGTACTTGACGTGGGGACCCAGGGGCACGCCGTACCCCAGGTAGTGGTATCGCTCGACGTACTCGTTCCACAGCGTTTGTCGCCGCGGATCGCCGGACCCCGTGACGATCGAGAAGGAAGCCTGTTCGATGTCGCGCGGGCGAAACACCGGTGCGGACCGCGGCGCTGATCGTTCCGTGATCGGCACGGGTCTCCGGCTCACGGGTGGACGCCTGGGAGGTGGTAAACGGAGATACCCGAGGTCGTGCAGCCGGGCGAGCACGTCTCGACAGGAGCGGTCCTTCAAGCGTCCGTTCGATTGAATCCACCCGAGCGCCTGGCAAACCCGCTTGGAGAGCGCGAACCGATGATCCTCGGGCGAGGACTCGACGAGTGCCTTGACCGCCACCAGCTCGTCGGGAGTGAACGTGCGACCGCGAATCGTGATGCCGTCGACGATCGGCCCGGCGGCGACCAGTCCTTCGCGGTCCTTCCCAGCCGAACCGTCCATCGCCCTGCCTGACGCAATGCGCGCACGGACAGGAAGCAGGCCTCGTGTCCGATCCCGTCCTACGCCCGGACGCCTGGAAACCTACCAGAATCGGATCAGTGGCACCAGAGGGTAGGTGGAAAAAAGTGCTCAGCATCCTCCGGTCTCCCGCGACGGGGTCCGTCGGGCCGAGACCCATCGGCTCAGTTCGAGCGCAGCCTCGGGACAGACCCGGATCGTCCGGCCGTCAGCAAGCCGGCACGGAGCGCGCGGGAGCAACGATGTCCAAGAAAGCGGGATGATCCGCCGGTCTCCGCGGCCACGCTCCACCCAGACCGCGCCGTGACCGAAGCCGCACAGAACGACCACCGTCTCGCCGTGCCACGGATGCACCGCGAGCGTGATCACCACGGTGCGCCACCCTATCCGGCCTCGCGTAGACGCAGTCTGGCTGGAGCTCTTCGAGTCGTTCTCGGTCGCGGCCGGGAATCGCGACGGCCGCGTGCACGCTGATCCCGCCGGCGCTCGCGCAGCCTGGGTGTGGAGCGTGTTCCAGATACTCGGCCTCGATCCGGTCGCCAAGCCGTCGGACCCGCTGGCCCGCCCGCGGACCGGTTGCGACGCGCCCGCGAACGGACGCCGCGGAGAGCTCGGCGAGGAGAGGCTGATCGAGCGCGAGCCGATCCGCGTCCTCGCCGTCGATCTCCTGGCTCAGGCCGCACTGCTTCAGCACTCGGGCCAGGCGGCGCGCGAAGCCCCGGAGAACGCGCATGATCTCCGCGTCTTCGGGCGGTGGGAGCGCGAGGAAGCGCGTCCCTTCGGTTCCATCGAGGTCGAAGACGCCGTCGAACGCGAGGACGTGAAAGTGAACGTTGGCGTTCAACGCATCGCCGTATCTTTGCACGAAAAGCACGGCGCCCGCGTGAGGATGGCGGATCTTTCGCCGCGCGCGTGCCCTCCGGCGGAGCGAAGCGAACACCGTCCGGACGAACGCCGTGGCCACCTTGGCGGTCAATCCCGCGTCGAACGCCATCCGGTAGCGCAGGGCGAAGGGAAGCGTGAGCACCCACTGGCGGACGGGCACCTCAGGGAAGACGCGGTCCACGAGGTGGGCGGCCGTGTCGGCCATCCGCCGTCCGCCGCAGGATGGGCAGAACGCGCGACTATGTTGTGCACAACATAGACGCGCATATGCGAAGTGCTGGAATATGCGGAGTCCTGAGAGAGTGGCACGGGCGGCGTCGAGGTGCGTCGGGGCGGCGACGGTGGTGCGGCACGTGCTCGACTTCGCATAATCACGGCATCCTTCTTCGTGACGGCGGGTCCATGCCGTCGGAAGGAGGGTGTGATGCTAGAATTCTACGTCGAGAGTGAGTTCAGGCGGTGTCGGCTACGGCAGTGTCCCGTTGGCACGCACCTCGAGGGTCTCGCCGATTGGCTGCACTCGGCCGGCTACAAACAACGGCCCGGCCAACTTCTTTTGCGGGGTGCGGCGCACTTCGGGCATTGGATAGCTGCCCGTGGCATTCGGACGGACGAATCCGTGACGGGGTGCTCACGGCGTTCGCCCGTCATGTCCCCACCTGTACCTGTGCACACCCGTTTGCGGGTCGGGATCGCTACCACCAGGAAGGGGCACAGCAGTTGTTCATGCACTGGCAACGCGTCGGCGTCGTGCCGTCATCCACGACCGCGCCCGAGACCGTGTCGCCCGTGGTTGAGCACTTCCGCGTCTGGATGCGTCAGCACCGCGGCGTCCGGGAGTCCACGCTGGGCAATTACGTGCCCTTGGTGCAGGAGTTCCTTGCCGCGCTGGGAGACGATGCAGCAGCGTATGATGCCGCCCGAGTGCGGGCTTTCATTCTGACCCGAGCCAGCCGGTCCGGTCCCAGCCGAGCCAAGTCGGTCGTCAATGCGGTCCGGATGTTTCTCCGCTTCCTCGCGGTGGGTGGCGCCTGTCCGGCCGACCTCATAGCGGCGATCCCTGCGATCGCTCACTGGAAGCTCGGCGCTCTGCCCCGCTACCTCGCGGCCCTCGACATCGAGCGGTTGGTGGCGGCCTGCGTGCCGACCTCCCCGGCGGGCGCCCGCGATCGCGCGGTGATCCTGCTGCTTGCCCGGCTCGGCCTGCGCGCCGGCGATGTGCGGGACTTGCGGCTCGGGGACATCGACTGGGTTCGCGGGCGCCTCCGCCTCATGGGGAAGGGCCGCTGTGAAACCTGGCTGCCGCTCCCCCAAGAGGTGGGCGACGCCGTCCTGCACTATCTGACGCGGTTTCGGCCGATCACCGAGGACGACCACGTCTTCCTGCGGGTCCATGCGCCTGTCGGTCCGCTGCCGTCGAGCGGCCCCATTTCGCATCTGGTCGGGCGCGCCCTTGAACGCGCCGGGATCACGGCTCCGTCGCGGGGGGCCCACCTGCTCCGCCACTCGGCGGCCACAGCCCTGCTGCGGCAGGGCGTCGCGCTCGACGTCATCGGCGCAGTCCTGCGTCATCGCTGCGTGGACAGCACCGCGCACTATGCGAAGGTGGATGTAGCCCGGCTGCGCGCGGTCGCGCAGCCCTGGCCCACGGTCGGAGGGGCGCCATGCTGACCCGCGCCATCGACGACTATCTCGCCGTCCGCCGCGCGGCTGGGTTCGCGCTGACGGTCGATGCCGGGCTGCTGCACAGCTTTGCCCGGTTCGCAGCCGACCGCGCGGAGACCCACGTACAGCGGCAGACGGCGATTGCCTGGGCTGCCCTGGCGCCGTCCCCATACCAGCGGGACCGGCGCCTCGGCATGGTGCGCCGGTTCGCGGTCCATGCGCGAGCCGAGGACCCAGGGCATGAACGGATCCCACGGCACGTGTTCGCCTGCCGGCGTACCCGCCGGCTCCCCTACCTCTTCTCAGACTGCGAGCTCGAGCAGCTCCTCACCGCGACCGCCCGGCTCCGGCCCCGGGGCTCCCTCCGGCCCCTGACCTACGCCACCCTCTTTGGACTGTTAGCGGCCACCGGCTTGCGCATCTCGGAGGCGCTCCACTTGGTCGTCGATGACATCACCGCCGACGGGCTGCTCATCCGCCAGACGAAGTTCCGCAAGAGCCGCTTGGTGCCGCTCCACACGACGACGGCAGCGGCGCTGGATGCCTACCTCGCACGCAGGCACGTCGTGGCGGGAGGCGAGGTGCACGTCTTCGTCGCCACGACCGGCCGGCCCCTCACCTATTCGATGATCAACGGAACGTTTCATTACCTGCTCCGGTCCGTCGAGCGCCGGACGACCGCCGGCGAACGGCCACCCGCGCCCCGGATTCACGACCTCCGTCACCGATTCGCCGTGCGCGCGCTGGAGCGCGCAGCCGGCGAACGGGACCAGACCGCGCAGCACGTGCTGGCGTTGTCGACCTACCTCGGCCACGCCCACGTGACCGATACCTACTGGTATCTGCAGGCGACGCCGAACCTGATGCGCCGCATCGCGGATGCGTGCGAGATCGGCCGCGCCGGAGGTACGCCATGACGGCCCTCGCTCCGCACATCACCGCCTTTCTGCGTCACCGGCTACCGGTAGAGCGGGCGGCCAGTCCGCATACGTGCGACTCGTACGCGTACGCGTTCCGGCTCCTGTTCACGTTCGCGAGCCGCAAGCTCGCCGTGCCCCCCTCGGCCTTGCACCTCGAGCACCTCGACGCGCCGCTCGTCCTCGCCTTTCTCGCAGACCTGCAGACCGTACGGGGCAACGGCCCCCGCACCCGCAACGCGCGGCTGACCGCGATCAAGTCGTTCATGCACTTCGTCGAGCACCGTGTGCCGGGCGCCCTCGAGCAGATCCAGCGCGTCCTTGCCATCCCGATCCAGAAGACCGACCGTCGGCTCGTCGACCACCTCACGGCCGAGGAGTGCCAGCCGCTCCTCGATGCCCCCGATCCGACGACCCGGACCGGCATCCGTGACCGCACGATGATCCATCTCTGCCTCACCGCTGGCTTGCGGGTGTCGGAGTTGGTCGGGCTGCGACTCGACGACGTGACGTTCAACGCGCGCTACCTCGACGTGCACGTCCGGGGCAAGGGCCGCAAGGAGCGGCTCCTCTCCCTCTGGAGGGCGGTCGCCGACTCCGTGCGGGCGTGGCTCGCCGTGCGGGGCGAGGCGCCTGTGCCCGAGCTCTTTCTCAATGCCCGCGGGCGGGAGATGACGCGCGCCGGGTTCGCGTGTCTCCTCCGCAAGCACGCCGCCACCGCCCGTGCGCGCTGTCCGACGCTTCAGGGCAAGCGGATTTCACCCCACGTGCTTCGGCACACCTGCGCGCTCACTGTCTTGCAGGCGACGGGCGACATTCGCCAAGTCGCCCTCTGGCTCGGCCACGAAAGCATCCAGACCACCGAGGACTATCTGCGCGTGGACGTGACGCAGCGAATCGGGGTCCTGACGTCGGTGACGCCGCCTCAACTGCGCCCCGGTAAGTTCCGGCCACCGGACGCGCTGATCGCGTCCCTCACCACCTGATGATTATGCAAAGTCCTCGCGATGCGAACGGCGTTCTATCCTCCCACAGCGGGCGTTCTCCTCCGCATATTCCAGCACTTCGCATATGCGCGACCCATGCAGGAGAAGGGCACGATGCGGTCGGAGCGGCAAGCATCGCAGTGTACGCGAAGGAAGCCGTGGGCGAAGATCCCGCACTCCAGGAACCGTCGAAACTCTCCCTCGACGAATCGCGGAGCCGGGCGGTCACGGTCACGGGCCCGTGCCAGAAACGTTTCCAGCTGGTCGGCGACGACGCGATAGAGGACGGTCTCGTCTGCCCGCCGAGGAACGTACGCGCTCGTGGGGATGCCTCCGGGAGTGATGGAGGCGTCCTGGGACCGGCGTGCCGAACCTCGGCCATGCTACCTCGCGAACGACAGCAGGGCACTCTGGAGAGTTGCGAGCAGGCAACGCTCGCCAGCGCCAGATCGACTGCAGGCCACCGGCCCCGGCTCGGCACGGTGACTCCATGACCAAGGCGCACTCCGGCCCACCACAGCGGAGCGCGCGGTGCGCGATGACCCCTGACATCGGCTCGTGGTGCCCTGCGCGGCCTCGGAGCGCGACGTCCGTCACCTCGTCGCCCCGCGCGGTGACCCGGTAGTACCTAAGCGGGGCGGCCACACTTCGATGTGTTCCCCCAGGCGCCGATCCCGCAGGTGCGCTGTCCCCGTGCGGAACCCCTCGCCCCGCGACCGAATCACCGCGCCGACAGCACGGCGCTGCACCTTCATGAAGAACAGCATATTCTGGAGTCGATGATCAAGCAGATCCTGGTCGAGCTCGACGCCGACACCGCGGCGCGCTTGGAGCGCGCCGCGCCCGCGCGTTCCCGCCGCCGCTCGGAGTTCATCCGCGAGGCCATCCGTCGCGCGCTGTGGGAGATCGAAGAGCGAGAGACCCGGGCCGCTTACCTCCGTGGCCCTGATTCGACGGACGCGGCTTGGCCCGAACCGCCCTGGGAACCTTGGACGGCGGCGGAGCCGAAACCACGGGCCAGGAAACGGTGAGACAGTTCGAGCTCCGCTGGGCGAACCTCCCTCGACCGGCCGGCCGGCGACCGGTCCTGCTGGTCTCCCGGACTCCCGCGTACGAGTATTTGAACAGAATCCTCGTCGTCGAGATCACAACCCGTGTTCGCGGAATTCCGCAAGAGGTACCCCTCGGAACGCGCGAAGGCCTTCCTCGCGCATGCGTCGCGAATCTCGACACGCTGCGATCCATCGACCGGAGTCTCATCGGCGATCGTCTCGGAGTCCTCGCACCGTCCCGGCACGCCGAGGTGAAGCGCGCGCTCGGATACGCGCTCGATTGGGCCGAGCTGAAGATTCTGGCCTGAGCGTCTGAATCAACGCCCCGTGTCCATCGATCACCCGGCGGTGGGACGGGGTCCTGGAGGTCGCGCAGGCGGAGGCCTCTCCCGACGCACGGGTTGGGCGTTCGGACGTCGTTGTAGGTCGTGCACGCGGAACCCGCTCCGTCCGGAACGCGGGCTGCCCGTCTCGGCGCTACCAGATCCGGCAGGCCGGCTCCCGCACCAGCGGCTGCCCCGCGCGGCACGCGAACGCCTCGCGGAACTCCGGCATGTTGGCGACGACTCCATTGATCCGGTACTTGCCCGGCGAGTGCGGGTTCGTCACGGCGCTCACCCTCAGGTCCTCGTCCCGGTTGTTCTCGCACGCCCACTGCGCGAAGCCGACGAAGAAGCGCTGATCCGGGGTGAGGCCGTCGCGCGGCTCCTGCGGCTTCCCCCGGATGGCATCCTTCCACGCGACCCAGGCGAGCACCGTCCCGGCCAGGTCGGCGACGTCCTCTCCCAGGGTGAGCTTGCTGTTGATCCGGACGTCGTCGACCACAACGTACTGCGCGTACTGATCCGCCACGCACGCGGCGCGCTTCTCGAACTCCTTCGCGTCCGCCTCGGTCCACCAGTCCTCGAGGTTTCCCTTCGCGTCGAACTGCCGCCCCTCGTCGTCGAAGCCGTGGATCAGCTCGTGCCCGATGGTCGCGCCGGTGTTGCCGTAGTTCGGCGCGTCGTCCATGGCAGGGTCGAAGAGCGGCGGGAGAAGCACGCCGGCGGGGAAGTTCATGTCGTTCATCGCCGGGTTGTAGTAGGCGTTGACCGTGGGAGGCGTCATCCCCCACTCGTCGCGATCCACCGGCTTGCCGATCTTCGCGAGCTGGCGGCGCGACTCGAACTCGAGCGAGCGGCGCACGTTGCCCAGGAAGTCGCCTGCTTTGATCTCGAGCGGCCCGTAATCGCGGAAGCGCTCCGGATGGCCGATCTTGTTGCGCAGGGACGCCAGCTTCGCCAGCGCCTGCTGCTTCGTCGCCTCCGCCATCCACGGCAGGCTGTGGATTCGTGCCTGCATCGCCCCTTCGATCCGGGTCACCATGTCGATGACTCGTGTCCTGGTCTCGGGGGGAAACGACTTCTCCACGAACACCTGACCGAGCGCTTCGCCCAGATCGCGATCGACCCATCCCACGCAGCGCTTCCAGCGCGGCTGCATCTCTTTCACGCCGCGCAGGTGGGCTCGGTAGAAATCGAAGTTCTCGCGGACGAACGCCGCGGAAAGGTAGGCAGATCGCTCGCGCGCCAGGTGCCAGCGGAGGTACGACTTCCAGTCGTCCAGGCTCTCCTTCGCGAGCAGGGATCCCAGCCGCTTGAAAAACTCCGGCTCCGTCACGTTCAGCTCGGAGAGCGTGGGAACGCCCGCGCCGCTCAGATAGTCCTTCCAGCGGAAATCCGGGGTCAGCGACTGGAGATCGTCGACTTTCATCTTGTGGTAGGTCTTGTACGGATCGCGCTTTTCCACCCGGGTGAGGGACGCCTTGGCGAGCGCCGTCTCGATGCGCACGATCGCCCGCGCACGGCGCGCCACCCGGTCTTTCGGCTCGCCCAGCAGCTCGAGGGTCCGGCGCACGTGTTCGACGTAGCGTTCCCGGGTCTTCCTGGACTTCGCGTCCTTGTTCAGGTACGAGTCGCGGTCCGGCAGACCGAGCCCCCCCGCGAGCGCCCAGGCGATCACCTGCTCCGAGTTCTTCGGATCCTGGTCGGCGCCGAACCCGAACATCATCCCGCCGCCCCCCACGGCGAGGTGGGCCGCGCCGAGCCAGCGGGCGATGTCCTGCTTGGTCGCCAGGGCGGCGATGGCGTCGATCTCGGGCCGGAGCGGCGCGATCCCAGAGCGCTCCACCGAGGCCTCGTCCATGCACGCGGCGAAGTAGTCCCCGATCTTCTGCCGGCTCGGGGACCGGGCGGGATCGGGCCGAGCCGCTTCCTCGAGGATGCCCCAGAGGTACTGCTGGTTCTCGTCGTACAGTTTCCCGTAGACGCTCCATCGCGCCTGGTCGGGCGGGACCGGGTTCCGCTCCTTCCAGCCTCCGCAGGAATAGGTGAACAGGTCGACGCACGGATCCACCCGCCGGTCCATGGCCGCGACGTCGAGGCCCGGAGTGTAGGGAAGCGCAGCGAGCGGACGTTTCTCCCCCGCAGGCGCCGGCGAGGCGGCCGGACTCCCCGGCGCGGGAGCGGCTCCAAGGCAAGGGAAAGACAGCAGGGCGAGCAGCAGGATGGGTCGCATGGAATCCCCCCTCATCGAGATCCGGATGTACGAGACGCGGCCGGCCAGGTTTCCGAGTCAAACCCAGTTTTCGTGTATAAAGTAGCGTTCCTCCCGCTCCCGGGGGGATGAGGAGATGACGCCATGCCCATCGAGACCGCGGCCGGAGTGCCGCTGACCGTGCTGTCGGAAGAGGAAGCGATGTTCCGGGACGCCGTGCGCGAGTTCGCCCAGGGCGAGATCGCCCCGCACGTGAAGGCCATGGAGTCGGCGGAGCGATACGACGACGCTCTGCTCCCCAAGCTCTTCGAGCTGGGGCTCATGGGCATCGAGATTCCCGAGAGCTTTGGCGGCGCGGGCGGCTCCTTCTTTCAGTCCATCCTGGCCGTGGAGGAGATCTCCCGGATCGACGGCGCCGTGGGGGTGCTCGTCGACGTGCAGAACACGCTCTTCAACAACGCCGTGATCCGCTGGGGGACCGAGGCGCAGAGATCGACGTACCTCACGAGGACCGCCCGCGACACGGTGGCTTCCTACGCCCTCTCCGAGGCGGGCTCCGGCTCGGACGCGTTCGCGCTGCAGTGCAAGGCCGAGCCCAAGGGCGACCGCTTCGTGCTCAACGGCCAGAAGCTCTGGATCACGAACGCCGGCGAGGCGCGCGTGTTCCTGGTCTTCGCGACGGTGGACCCCTCGAAGGGATACCGCGGCGTCACGGCCTTCCTGGTCGAGCGCGAGGACCCGGGATTCACCGTCGGCAAGCGGGAGCACAAGCTGGGGATCCGGGCGTCCAGCACGTGCGAGCTGCTCCTCGAGAACTGCTCCCTTCCGGCCGACCGGGTCCTGGGAGAGGTCGGCAAGGGATACAAGGTGGCGATCGAGACCTTGAACGAAGGCCGGATCGGAATCGGCGCGCAGATGGTCGGCGTGGCGCAGGGGGCGCTGGACGCTGCCCTTCGCTATTCCGGGGAGCGCTCGCAGTTCGGGAAGAAGATCTCCGAGTTCCAGGCGCTGCGATTCCAGCTGGCCGACTGCGCGACACGGCTCGAGGCGGCGCGGCTCTTGGTCTACAACGCGGCGCGGCTGCGCGACGGCGGCCACTCCTTCACGAAGGAAGCCGCAATGGCCAAGCTGTTCGCCAGCGAGGCCGCCGAGAAGGTCACGTCGGCCGCGGTGGAGGTGTTCGGCGGCTACGGGTACACGGGCGAGTACCCCGTCGAGAAGTTCTACCGCGACGCGAAGATCGGGAAGATCTACGAAGGCACGTCGTTCATGCAGCTGCACACCATCGCGAAGCTGATCCTGAACGACTGAAGCGCACGAGCGGGATCGGCGGCCGTGCGAGCCGGCGTCCGTGCCACGACGCCGGGAAGGGGCGAGGACGATGGACCTGGGAATTCGCGGCAAGGTCGCGCTGGTCACCGGCGCGAGCGGCGGGCTGGGATTCGCCGCCGCGCGCGCGCTCGCCGCCGAGGGCGTGCGGCTGGCCATTGCCGCGCGAGGGGAAGAGAAGCTCCGGAGGGCGGCCGAGGCGATCCGCACCGAGATCGGCGCCGAGGCGTTGCCCGTGCCGGCGGACGTCACCGACCGCGGCCAGGCCGCGAATCTCGTGCGTGACGTCGCCGCGAGCCTGGGACCGGTGCAGATCCTCGTCGCCAACGCGGGCGGGCCGCCGCCGGGGCGGTTCGGCGACTTCGCGTGGGACGACTGGCTGCAAGCGTTTGGTCGGGTCGTCGGCACCGTGCACCATCTGGTGTCCGCGGCCCTGCCGGAGATGCGGGCATCGGGCTGGGGCCGCATCGTGTCGATCCAGAGCATGAGCATCCGCCAGCCGGTGGAGAGCCTGCTCCTGTCCAACAGCCTGCGTCCGGCCGCGGCCGGGCTCCTCAAGGCGCTCGCCGGAGAGCTGGCCCCGCACGGCGTGACGGTCAACGTGGTCGGCCCCGGCTCCGCGCGAACCGAGCGGATCCTCGAGCTCGGCCGGCACCGCAACCCGGGAAAGACGGACGACGAGGTGCTGGAAACCCTGGGCGGCCAGATGCCCATCGGCCGGCTCGTGGAGCCCTCGGAAATCGGCGCCGCGATCGCGTACCTGTGCTCGGCCCACGCCGCCGCGATCACCGGCACGTACCTCCCTGTCGACGGAGGCCAGATCCGGAGTCAGATGTAACGCCGATCGAGGCGGGCCGACCCGATTCTCGGCGCATCGAATCGGCCTCTCGCCAGCCTCTCCCGAGGCTGGCCGTTCGGTGGGATCGGAAGTACCCTTTGCGTTCGCCCTGCCAAGCCGAGAGAAACCTCCCGGCTTGCGGCGGGTGCTGCGGGCTCCTGTCTCGACGGCGCGGCCTTGCGCGATGCTGACGACAGGCACCCGGGAGCGATCCTCTTGAACGATCTCTTCCTCAGAGCGTGCCGCCGGGAGCCCGTGGAGCGAATTCCCGTCTGGATGATGCGACAGGCGGGCCGCTATCTCCCGGAGTACCGGTCGATCCGGGAGCGCGTCAGCTTCGAGACGATGATCAAGACCCCGGAGCTGGCGGTCCGTGTGACGCTCCAGCCGGTCGCCCGCTTCCGGGTGGACGCGGCAATCCTCTTCTCGGACATCCTGGTCCCCGTGGAGCCCATGGGGATCAAGCTCGCGTTCAACCCAGCACCCGTGCTCGATCCCCCCGTGCGGTCCGCGGCCGACGTGAACGCCCTGCGAACCCCGGACCCGGAGGCGGACCTGCCGTACGTGTTCACGGCGATCCAGATGCTCCGGCAGCAGCTCGAGGGAAAGGTGCCGCTGATCGGATTCGGCCCCGCCCCGTTCACGCTGAGCGCCTATCTCGTCGAAGGGAAGGGGTCGAAGGACTTCGAGCACACCAAGGCGATGCTCTACGCCGAGCCTCGCACGGCCCACCGGCTTCTCGAGAAGGTGACGGTTTCCCTCGAGAGGTACCTCGAGGCGCAGGTGTTCGCCGGCGCCCAGGCGATCCAGGTCTTCGACACGTGGGCCGGGATGCTCTCCCGCAACGAGTTCCGAGAGTTCGCGCTTCCCTACGTGAAGCGGCTGATCGAGGCGGTCCGGCGGGACGGGATCCCGACGATCTACTTCGCCTTGAACTCCTGCCACCTGCTCGAGGAGATCCGCGAGTGCGGGGCCGACGTGGTCAGCCTCGACTGGCGCCTCGGCCTCGCCGAGGCATCCGGCCGCCTCCAGCATCGCTTCGTTTTGCAGGGAAACCTGGATCCGTGCGTGCTGCTGAGCCGTCCCGCCACCATCGCCGAGCACGTCGGCAGGGTGCTCGACGAAGGATCGGCGGCGCCGGGGCACATCTTCAACCTCGGGCACGGGATCCTCCCCACCACACCGCTCGAGAACGCGCAGGCGCTGGTGGAGACCGTGCAGCGCCACGTGCGGCCGGGGACGAGCCGATGAACCGGGCCGAGAAGGCGCGCGATGCCCTCGACCTGCTCCGGAAGTACGATCGGCCCGGCCCGCGCTACACGTCGTATCCCACCGCGGTGGAGTTCACCGACAGCTTCACCGAGGCGGACTACCGCCGGAACCTGGCCGAGGCCGACGCCGCCGCTGCCGATCCCCTGTCGCTCTACGTGCACCTTCCGTTCTGCGAGGAACGCTGCTCGTTCTGCGGCTGCAACGTGGTGATCACAAAGAAGCGTCACGTCTCGGTGGAGTACCTCGACGTCCTCCACCGGGAGATCGATCTGCTCGCCCGCCATCTCCCCCACCGCCGCCGCGTGTCCCAGTACCACTGGGGAGGCGGGACGCCGACCTATCAGAGCGTCGAGCAGATGCGGGCGCTGCACGACAAGATCGCGGAGCACTTCGAGATCGAGCCGGACGCGGAGGTCGCCATCGAGGTCGATCCGCGGGTGACCGGCCGCGACCAGATGGACCTCTTGAAGGAGCTGGGTTTCAACCGGATCTCGATGGGGGTTCAGGACTTCACCCCGGAGGTCCAGGAAGCCATCGATCGCCATCAGACCGAGGAGCAGACCCGCGACTTGTACGAGTACACGCGGAGCCTGGGTTTCCCGTCGATCAACGTCGATCTGATCTACGGGCTCCCGCTGCAGAACCCCCTGACGTTCGAGCGGAACATGGAGGTGCTCCTCGCGATGCGGCCCGACCGGGTCGCCCTCTACTCGTACGCCTACGTGCCGTGGGTGAAGTCGAATCAGAAGAAGCTGGACACGAGCCTCTTCCCTTCCCCGGAGATGAAGCTCGAGCTGTTCGTCGTCGCCCGGGAGATGTTCCTGGAAGCCGGATACGTCCAGATCGGCATGGACCACTTCGCCCTCCCGGACGACGAGCTGGCGACGGCCATGGCAAAGAAGCGCCTGCACCGCAATTTCATGGGCTACACCGTGAAGATGGGAACGGACATGCTCGGCGTGGGGATCTCCTCGATCGGCGACGTCCGGGGAGCCTTCGCCCAGAACGTCAAGAAGCTCCCGGCGTACTACCAGGCGGTCGCGGAGGGCCGGTTCCCCATCGAGCGCGGCTACGTCCTCGACCGGGACGACGTGATCCGACGCGAGGTCATCACCCGCCTGATGTGCAATTTCCACCTGGACCGGAGCGAGGTGGAGCGCAGATTCGGGATCGACTTCGGCAGCTACTTCGAGACGGAGCTCGCCGAGCTCGCGGGCCCCGACGGCCCGGTGTCCCACGGCTTCCTCCGCATTCACCCCGACCACCTCGAGGTGGTCGGCAACGGTCGCCTGTTCATCCGGAACATCTGCATGACGTTCGACCGCTACCTGAGGAACAAGCAGAGCGACAAGCCCTTGTTCTCCCGCACGGTTTAGAGGAAAGATGCCGGGGGCCAGCCCCCGGACCCCCGCACCCGCGGGAGGTGCAGTCCGGCAGACCGGCCTGCACCTCCCGCGGGTTGCAACCGTTTCCGGTGGACGCCCCAGGGCGCCGTGGAAAACTGATACGGAGCCGTGCCGAGAAGTCGATTCATGGATCGCGACTCCAAATCGAAGGGAGGCCGTCCCGGCGCTCTGGCCGCCATCTTCGACATGGATGGGCTCCTGGTGGACTCGGAGCCCCTGTGGCAAGAAGCGGAGATCGAGGTGTTCGCCGGCGTCGGCGTCCACCTCACGCGGTCCGACTGCGCGCAGACGAAGGGCCGGCGCGTGGACGACACGGTGGCTCACTGGTTCGGGCTGCGTCCGTGGCAGGGGCCGGGACCGGCGGAGATCGAGCGACGGCTCGTGCTGCGAGTCGCGGAGCTGATCCGCGAGAAAGCGGAGCCGAAGGACGGAGTCGGACACGCGCTGGAGTTCTTCGCGAACCGGGGACTGAAGCGCGCGCTCGCTTCGTCCTCCCCGCGGACGATCATCGACGCGGTTCTCGAGCGGCTCGGGCTCGACGGCGCCTTCGAGGTCGTCCACTCCGGAGCGGACGAGCCGCTCGGCAAGCCCGACCCTGCCGTCTACCTGACCACCGCCGCGCGGCTCGGCGTCGCTCCCGGCGCGTGCGTGGCGCTCGAGGACTCCGTTCCCGGAATGATCGCCGCGAAGCGCGCCGGGATGCGATGCATCGTCGTCCCCGACGCGTCCTCGAGCCTCCCGGGCGACGAGGATCGCTTTCGAAACCTGGTCCCGGGACCCGACCTGGTTCTTTCGTCGCTGTGGGACCTCGACGAAGCGACATGGAAGAGCCTCGCCGACGGGGAAAACTGAGGCCCGGATCCCGCCGGCAGCCTCACTTCTCCTCGAAAACCTCCGCGATGGACCCGGCCGTCGCCGCGCGAACCAGCCAGCGTTCGACCTGATCCAGCTTCTCCGCGGCCCGGACCTTCTCCTTCGTCGGATCGTCGACGGCGATGCCTCGGGCGTTGAGGAGAGTCAAGACGCTGTCGCCCACCTGCTGGATCTTCTTCTTCCTGGCTTCCTCTTCGGCCCGCTCGGCCTCGAGCTTGGCCGTCTTGAGCCGATCGCCAGTGGCCGCGGCAACCGTCCGGTACCACGCCTCGGGATAGTCCGGGTGGGTCACCTCGCCCAGCTCGTTCTTGACGTTGCCGTCGAGGTACTTGTAGAGGAGGAACTTCCCCAGCTCCTTCCAGCGCTTCACCACCGAGTCGCCCGCATCCTTCGAGAACGCGGTGACGAAGTCCTTCGCGAGCCTCGGCGACTGCCCGTGCAGCGCCAGCGCCGCCGCGTCCACCTCGGCACACCTCCGCGGCGAACTTCCCCTCGAGCTGCCGCTGCACGACCCGGATGTCCTGGATCATGTCGCTGTAGCGCAGGTAGGCGAAGTTCGACACCCAGTTGAACGTCCAGAACGCGGCGTCCCAGTCGACCTCGCTGGAACGAGCCGGTCCCCTCGGCGTAGCTGCGGGGAACGCCGGTCACGCCGCAGTAGACGGGGAAGTACACCGTGCTGGCCGTGTCGTCCACGCCGAACCACAGCACTCCGCCGACCGGATCGGGCAGCCACCGCCGGGCCTGCGCGACGAACGAGAAGCCGGTCTGCTGCGTCCCCACGGCCCGCTCGTGAAGGTACTCGACTCCGTCCACCTTCCAGGTCATCGGACGCCAGCGGTACGGCAGCGCGAACGGACCCGCTCCGATGTCGCGCGTCATGTCGAACTCGGTCCCTTCGAAATGGTCCCGCATGAAACCGAAGACGTCCTGCACCGTGAGCTTGCGATCCGGCTTCACCCAGAGCGGCAGCGGCTCCGCCCGCTCGTCCCCTTTGACCCAGTCCGTGGGGATTCCCAGCGACGGAGCCGCGCGGTGGTAGAGGCACCAGACCCGGGAGTCGCAGAAGCGTCGCGAGCCGTAGGACGGAGGGTCGTAGACGTCCGCGAAGCGGAACTCCGCGTCCGCCCCCTGGAACCACCCCTTCTCGCGCGCGAACGTGATCACGTCGGGGGCGAAGAGGGTGGTCTTCGGGTCGTCCATCGGGAACTGCCGGATCCGGGGCGCGTTGGCGTGTGCGGAGATGTACCCGTCCGGGATCCGTCGAGCCACCCAGACCGCTCCGGTTCGGCCCGGCCCTTTTCCGATCATGTCCAGGATCCAGACTTCGTCCGGGTCGGAAACGGAGAACGTCTCGCCGGTGCTGTGGTACCCGTACTTCTCCACCAGCCCGGCCATGACCGCAACGGCCTCCCGGGCGGTCTTCGCGCGCTGCAGCGCCAGGTACATGAGACTGCCGTAGTCCACGATCCCCTTGGGATCCCGCAGCTCCTCCCTGCCTCCCCAGGTGGTCTCACCGATGGCGACCTGGTGCTCGTTCATGTTGCCGACGACGGAGTAGGTCTGGGTCACCTGGTCGATCTGGCCCAGGTGCTTGCCGGTGTCCCACTCGTACACGTCGAGCTTGGTCCCCGGAGCGTAGCGGCCGGCCGGCCGGAACGCGAGCGCGCCGTAGAACTCGTGGGAGTCGGCCGCGTAGGTGATCATCGTGGAGCCGTCCGCGGAGGCCCCCTTCGTGATCAGGAAGTTCGTGCACCCGCGGACCGGTGGGGTCGCCCAGGAAAGCGCCAGGACCAGGGCGAGAGCGAAGACGAGCCGGTTCTTTCTCATCGTGTGGATTCCGTTCCTCCGGAGGCCCGGATCCCCGCGTTGGAGATCGACCGGATCCGCCGGCGAGGCTCCACGGTACGCGGGAACACGGGGACGCGGCCGGGTATTGTAGCCGCGGAGATCGCCGACGTCCCCCGCCGATCACCCGCGCCGGCCGCGAGACAGTCCGTGTCTCCGTGCGAGCAGCCCCCAGGAAAGCCGCAGAGCCGCTCCGAGAGCCCCGACGACGGGCCTCGACGCGCGGACGTGGAGCGCCAGGAGGCGGTCGAACAGCCGGGGGTCGGCGGCGAGTGCGCACACGAGTCGGCGTCGCAGGAGGGGCCGGCGCTCTGCGGCCAGCAACAGCCGCGTCACGACGTCGGGCAACCGCACGATGCGGCGGTGCGCCGCCGCGTACCGGGCAAGGTCCTCCTGTGCGATGGCGTCGGCCAAGGCAATCGCCTCGTGGAGCGCCACGGCCAACCCCTCGCCGGTGATGGCATCGAGGTAGCCGGCGGCGTCTCCGACCAGCGCGAGATTGCCGCGCACGACGGCCCGGGCGCTCTGGCCGAACGGCCCGGCGCCACGCTCGAGCGAGGCGAACGCGGCCCCCTCGAGGCTCCGAGCGAGCGAGGGAAAGCGATGCAGGGCCTTTCCGAAATCGGGGCGCGGGCCCTCGAAGAGAATCGCGACGCCTGTCGTCTCGGCGCTCACGGGGGTGACGTAGACCTCGAGGCCTTCGCTCCAGTGCACTTCAACACGGTCGGCCCAGGGCGCGACCGCGTAATGGCGTCGCACTCCGAACCGCGCGCGGCGAGCCCGCGGGCCGTCGAGCCCCGCCGCCGCTCGCAGCGGCGAGGCGAGCCCGTCGGCAGCGACGAGCCAGCGCGCGCGCTCGACGCCGTGGCGCGTGCGCACCCCGCCGGAACCGAGACCCTGCGCGGCTTCACCCCAGCGCAGATCGACGCCAAGGGATTCGGCGCGGCGCGCGAGCGCCGCATGCAGGTCGACGCGCCGCACGCCCCACCCGGGCCGGCCCGGGAACGAGCCCTCTGCGGAGAGATCGCCGTCGAGGTAGCGGATCCCGCGGAGCTCGAAGCGCCGATCCGGCGGGATCTCCACTCCGAGTCCCTCGAGCACCTGGGCCCCGTCGGGCATGAGACCCTCGCCGCACGCCTTGTCGATGGGGGGCTGCGCGGCCTCGAGGAGCCGCACCGCGAGCCCGTGCTGCCTGGCGGCGATCGCCGTCGCCAGTCCCGCCGGTCCGCCGCCGATCACCAGGACGTCGGGATTGCTCGCCATCGCGTTCCGGCTCCGACTCAGTGGTCTTGCGGAAAGGCGGTGCGGGATCGGGCCATCGCGTCGAGGAGCCCCTCTTTATCGACGGGATCGGGGGGGTGCAGATCTCCGGCCAGGTACAGCGCCAGAGCTTCGCCGCGGCGCAGCTTCCCGGAGGAGGTTCGCGGCAACGTTCCGGGCTCCACCACCACCACGCGATCGGGCACCAGGCCCGTGGAGGCGACCACCGCAGCGCGGCAGGCGTCGGCGATACCCGGATACGTCTCGCGCGACACCTCGCGCAGCGCCTCGACGAACAGGAGCAACGCTTCGCCGTCGGCCCCGTCCGGGAGATAACTCACGGCCACGGCGGCTTCGGGCCGCGCCCCGGATACCGACGCCGCCGCTTGTTCCACCTCCTCGGGGGAATGGTTGCGCCCGCGAAGCACCAGCACGTCCTTGACCCGACCGGTCAGGTACAGATCCCCTGCCCGGAGAAACCCGCGGTCCCCGCTGTCGAGCCAGCCGTCGGGCATGGTGCATCGGGTGAGCTCCGGCTGGTCCAGATACCCCTGCATCAGCGTCGGCCCCTGGATGCGGATGACCCCCACGTTCCCCTCGGGAAGGTCCGCTCCGCGCTCGTCGACGATGCGTACCGAGAACCCCGGGAGACATCGTCCCAAAGAGACGATCTCGACACCTGCGTCGCTTTCCACCGCTCGCCCCGCCGCTGCGAGCGACGCCCGGTCGAAGCGCCGGATCTCCGGGGGTCGCGACACGTCGTGGAAGGTCACCGCGAGCGCGGCCTCGGACATCCCGTAGACGGGAGTCATGGCGGCGGGCGAGAAGCCCCAGCGGGCGAACCGCTCCGCGAACTTTCGGACCACGGACGGCACCACCATCTCGGCTCCGTTGAGCGCGATGCGCCAGCAGGACAGATCGACCCCGTCCAGCTCCTCGTCGCGGATCCGGGTCACCGCCATCCCGTACGCGAAGCTCGGCGCCGGAGAGATCGTCGCGCGGTAGCGCGAGATCGTGCGCAGCCAGATCGCCGGACGCGCCGCGAACGCCTCCGGCGGGAGAAGGGTCACGGTCCCCGGCCGCTCGAGGGCGGTCATCACGCAGCCGATGAGACCCATGTCGTGGTACAGCGGGAGCCAGCTGACGCCGCTGTGCCGGAGGTCGGGCCCGTCCGGCCAGAACCCGTTGAGAAGAACCGCTTGCGTCACGACCGACCGGTGGGTCAGCGCGACCGGCTTCGGATCGACGGTGGTGCCGGAGGAGAACTGGACGAGCGCGAGATCTTCTGGGCCGCCCGGCGCCGGCCGGGCCGCGAGGGACGGCAAGCTCTCGAGCTCCCGGCACCCGAGCGGAGGCCGCCCGATGGCCATCGTCTCGCCGAGAATCGCCCGCAGCCGGCGGTCGGCGAGGACGAGTCGCGCGCGAACCGCGGCGAGCATGCGCCCGGTTCGCCGATGGTACTCGTCCAGGCGCCCGAGTCGAGCCGGGGGGTACAGAGGCATCGGAACCGCTCCCGCCAAAAGGAGGCCGAAGAACGCGTCGAGGAAACCCGGCCCGGTGGGATAGACGAGCCCCACGCGGTCCCCCGGCTCGATCCCGAGACCCTGGAGGGCTCCCGCCGCCCGCAGCGCCCTCGCGTGGCATTCGGACCAGGGAAGCCAGCTCTCCTGCTCGCGGCGGTCGACGAAGCGCACGCCGGCGTCGGCGAACGTCGCCGCGCGCGCGAGGCAATCAACCAGCGTGGGGGGCGGTTTCATCGAGCTTCCTCCGGATGGCCGCGATCAGATCTCCCACCGTCACGATACCGGACTCGCTCTCCTCGTCGAGACAGATGCGAAACCGGTTCTCGATCTCGACCACGAGCGTGAGGCGTCGGAGCGAATCCAGGTCGAGGGACTCGACGAGACTCTGGTCGCGCCGGACCTCGCCGTTCCAGCCCAGGTGCATCTGCGCCACTTCCGCGATCCCGCGGAGGATCCACTCGTCGGCGGGCCCCGGCTCCGTCATCCGGACTTTCCCGGCTGCGGCGGTCGGTATCGCCGCAGCGCCGCATCTTCGACGCGGATGCGGCGGCGCAGCACCCATGCGTCGAGAGCGGAGAAGACGAGCGCCGAGATCCACGCCGAGTGAACGAGCGCCAGCGCCGGGAGCTCGAGGGCCACCGCCAGGTAGTTCGGGTGTCGCAGGAATCGGTACGGCCCGCGCGCCACCAGCGGCGCGCCGGGAAGGCAGACGACGCGCGTGCACCAGCGCTCGCCCAGCGTCGCCATGACCCAGTAGCGTAGAGCGAAAGTGCCGGCGAGCAGCGCGAGCATGGGCAATGCGAGAGCGACGACGAACGGGCGGGCGAGGAGGAAGACCTCGAGCGGGCACGCGACGAGGACCCCGGCGTGGACGGCGACCATGAACGGATAGTGGCCGGCGCCCGCCTCGATCCCGCCTCGGGCTCGCAGGGATCGGAAGTGGCGTCGAGAGATCAGCAGCTCGGCGACGCGCTCGATCGCGACGAGGGCGACGAGGCCCGTGTACCCGATCCGGCTGTCGAACAGGTCGGACATGGCTTCCCGCGGCCCCCTACCAGCGGATCAGAACGAGCTCGGAGCAGAACCCGGGACCCATCGCCAGCACCAGTCCGTAGCTGCCCGGCTCCGGGCGGGCGGACTCGATCGTCTCCTCGAGAACGAGCAGAACGGAGGCGGAGGAGAGGTTGCCGACCTCGCGGAGCGTGCGCCAGCTGAGCCGGAGGGCCTCGGCGGGAAGCTCGAGGGCCTCCTGCATCGCTTCGAGCACCTTCGGCCCTCCCGGGTGCGAGATCCATGCGGCGATGTCCGCGCGGCGCAGGCCGTGATCGGAAAGAAACGCGTCCACGTCCCGCCGCACGTGCTGCATCACCACGTTCGGGACGTCGGCGGAGAGCACGACCCGGAACCCCAGCTCCGAGACCTCCCAGCCCATGACCTGTTCCGAGTTCGGGTAGAAGACCGATCGGCTGGCGAGGATGCGCGGTCCCTTGGCGTGTCGCTCTTCCCCCGCGACGACCACGGCGGCCGCGCCGTCCCCGAAGAGACCCGTTGCGAGCAGATTCGGAATCGAGAGGTCCTGCCGCTGAAGCGTCAGCGAGCACAGCTCGACGGACAGCAGGACCGCGACGCGATCCGGGTATGCGCGCACGTAGTCCGCGGCCCGCGCCAGTCCGGCGCTTCCGGCGACGCATCCGAGGCCGAAGATCGGCAGGCGGGTGACTCCCGTCGGAAGCCCCATCCGGTTGATGAGCCGCGCGTCGATGGAGGGAGTCGCGACACCCGTGACCGTGACGAAGATCAGCGCTCCGATGTCGGCCGCGGCGAGGCCGGCCGCCTCGAGAGCCTTGCGCACCGCGACCTCGCCGACGTCCTGGGCCACGCGGATCCAGGCGTCGTTGGCCTGGCCCCAGGTCTCCAGCCCCTCGTACTGCTCCAGGGGCAGGGCGAGGTGCCGGCCGCCCACGAGGACGTTGCGGTGCAGCGCCTCGAGGCGATCGAGATTGTGGTGCCGGCGTCCCCACAGGCGACGAAAGGCCGCAATGAGCGTCTCCTGGTCGTAGTAGTGCTGCGGAAGCGCCGTGCCCACGCCGGCGATCGTCGCGCCGCGCCCGACCGCTTGGTCCGGTTCCCGCCGTCCGCCGGGGCTCAACGAACGTCTGCAGCCTGCCCGCCGCGAGACGGGGACGAAGATCTCGCGCACCGCGCTGGCCGTCACACGTACCTCCCTGTCCAGAGGCTGGAAGAATACGCGCGGGCCAATCTGCCGGCCAGCGTCGTACCCCTCGCGGCACGCCGCGTTGCCCCCCAGGAGGGCCGCCGATATCCTGTCGTTCCATTCGGATCCGATGCGGGAGCGTGGCATGGCGAATACCGTCGTCGTCGTGGGGGCCGGAATCGCCGGTCTGGGCGTGGCGTACGAGCTACGGCAGCGCGCGGCGGGCGTTCCGGGGGGGCTCGAGGTCGTCTGTCTGGAAGCGGCGGACCGCCCGGGCGGGAACATCCGGACGGACCACGAGGACGGCTTCACGTGCGAGTGGGGGCCGAACGGCTTCCTCGACAACGTGCCCGCGACGCTCGACCTGGTGCGGAGGCTCGGCATGGAGAGCCGCGTCCTCCCGAGCAACCAGGAAGCGGCACGAAGGTTCCTCTTCCGTCGAGGCCGACTCCGCGAGCTTCCGGCCGGGCCGCTCTCGTTCCTCACGTCGGACGTCCTCACGTGGCCTGGAAAGCTGCGGGTGCTCTTCGAGCCGTTCGGCGGCGCGCCTCCCGCGGGACGCGACGAGTCGGTGTTCGATTTCGCGTCGCGGAGGATCGGCCGCGAGGCGGCGTCGGTCCTGGTCGACGCCATGGTGAGCGGGATCTACGCGGGGAACGTTCGCGAGCTCGCCGTTCGCTCGACGTTCCCGAAGCTGTGGAAAATGGAATCCGATCATGGGAGCCTCACCAAGGCGATGCTCTCGCGCCGCAAGCAGCGCCGCGACGGGGCGAAGGCGGGGAGCCCCGCCGGCCCCGGCGGGACGCTGACCTCGTTCCAGAACGGCCTCGAGGAGCTGGTCCAGGGTCTCGCGACCGCGATCGGTCCCTCGCTCCGGCTCTCGGCGAAGGTGACGTCGATCTCGGATATGGGAATTCGGGGCCTTCGGGTTCACGTCTCCGAGGGCGCACCCCTGGACGCCGCCGCCGTGGTCGTTGCCTGCCCCGCCTGGTTCGCCGCCGAGATCGTCTCCGGCATGGACGCGGAGATGGCCGCCGCCCTGAACGGGATCCAGAGCGCGGGCCTCGCGGTGGTGCACCTCGGCTTCGAGGAGAGCGAGCTCTTCCGACGTCCGGAGGGGTTCGGCTATCTGGTGCCGCGCGGCGAGGGTCCGCGAATCCTGGGAACGCTGTGGACGTCCAGCATCTTCCGGATGCGCGCCCCGGAGGGGAAGGTGCTTCTCACCACGATGGTTGGAGGGGCTCACGATCCGGAAGCCGTCGACCTCGCCGACGATCGTCTTCTCGACGTGGTTCGGGCGGACCTTCGGGGCACGATGGAGCTGACCGCGCAGCCGCGATTCGTGCGGATCTTCCGGCATCCGCGCGGCATCCCGCAGTACACCCTCGGACACCACGCGCGCATCGAAACCGTGGAGCGGAGGCTCGAGTCCCACCCCGGCCTGTTCGTGTGCGGCAACTCGTACCACGGGATCTCCGTCAACGCCTGCGCCGAGGAAGCGCCCCAGATCGCCGACGCGACACTCCTGGCGGTGGCGTCGAGACGGAAAACGTCGGGCTCGTCCGCGCAGTGACGCGGTCGGCCGCTCGTTCATCTTTTGCCGGTCGCGAGCCGGATCGGACGGCGATTCGACTCCTCTCAGGAGACAGCGGAGCGGGGGCTTTGCCCCCGAACCCCCACTCCCGCCCTCCGCGACGCCGGCGGACCGGCATCGCTCCGGTTGGGCGTATTTTCTCCTGAGGTGGCGGGAGAACACCCGTTCGTCTTTCGAGAAACAGCGGAGCGGGGGCTTTGCCCCCGAACCCCCACTCCCGCCCTCCGCGACGCCGGCGGACCGGCATCGCTCCGGTTGGGCTTTTTTTCTCCTGAGGTGGCGGGAGAGCGCCCGTTCGTCTTTCGAGAAACAGCGGCGCGGGGCTTTGCCCCCGCCACGCCCTCGCGACCCGGCGACCAGAACACCCGTTCGTCTTTCGAGAAACAGCGGAGCGGGGGCTTTGCCCCCGAACCCCCACTCCCGCCCTCCGCGACGCCGGCGGACCGGCATCGCTCCGGTTGGGCTGTTTTCTCCCGAGGTGTCGGGAGAGCGCCCGTAGGGCAACTCAGAACGGTCGGTCGCCGTCGAGTACCCGTCCGAGGCCGCCGAGGATGGATCCCTCCTCGCGCCCGCGTCCGCCGGCCTGCGGTGCCGCGGCGTAGATCCGCGCCGCCATCCGGCTGAGCGGCAGCGATTGCAGCCACACCTTCCCAGGCCCTCGCAGCGTGGCGAAGAACAACCCCTCGCCGCCGAAGAGCGCCGATTTGATCTTCCCGACGAACTCGATGTCATACGCAACCGACGGCGCGAAGGCGACGATGCACCCGGTGTCCACGCGGATCAGCTCCCCCTGGGCCAGGACACGCTCCTTGATCGTCCCGCCGGCGTTCAGGAACGCCCATCCGTCCCCCTGGAGCCGCTGCATGATGAACCCCTCGCCGCCGAAGAGACCCGCGCCGACCTTCTTCTGGAACGCGATTCCGATGCTCACGCCCCGCGCCGCGCACAGGAACGAGTCCTTCTGGGCGATCAGCTCGCCGCCGACCTCCGGAAGATGCACCGGCATGATCTTGCCGGGATACGGGGCGGCGAACGCGACTCGCCTCTTGCCCTGACCCTGGTTCTGGAACACCGTCATGAACAGCGACTCGCCGGTGAGCAGGCGCTTGCCGGCGCCGACCAGCGCGTCCATGAACCCTCGGCCTTTCTGGGAGCCGTCGCCGAACAGCGTCTCCATGGCGATCCCGTCGTCCATGTACATCATGCCGCCCGCTTCCGCGACGGTGGCCTCGCCGGGATCCAGCTCCACCTCGACGTACTGCATGTCGTCGCCGAAGATCTCGAACTCCACCTCGTGCATCTGACCCATCGGACCTCTCCTTGCGCCCCGTCCCGCGGGAGCTTCGCGCGTCGCACCGTTCCACGTGCCGCGCCATTGTACGGGCACCTGCCCGAGAGGGTTCCCGGAAACGCCCCGCCGCGCCGAGGGTGTGCGACAGCAACGTGACGAGCGGGTGAATCGCGGCGAATCGGTTACTCTATCGGGGTCGGGTTGCCGGGGCCGATCCCTCCGGTGCCCCGCGCGGAGGTCGGGCCCCATGTCCAGACTGCGTGAGCGCATCGTTTTCATCACCGGCGCGAGCAGCGGAATCGGTCGCGCCTGCGCGGGCGCGTTCGCGGACGAGGGGGCGCGCCTCCTGCTCGCGGCCCGGCGAATCGACCGGCTCGATGCGGACGCCGCGGAGTGGATGCGGCGGGGCGCGACTGAGGTCCGCACGGTACGCCTCGACGTCCGGGATCGAGACGCGGTCTTCCGCGCCGTCGACGGTCTGCCCGACTCGTGGAAGGAAATCGATGTTCTCGTGAGCAACGCCGGGCTCAGCCGCGGCCTGGACAAGCTCCACGAAGGGAACCTCTCGGACTGGGAGGAGATGATCGACACGAACGTGAAGGGGCTCCTGTACGTGGACCGCGCCGTCGTCCCGGGGATGGTGGCCCGCGGACACGGAACGGTCATCCACCTCGGATCGCTCGCCGGATGGCAGGCGTACCCGGCCGGCAACGTGTACTGCGCGACGAAGAGCGCCGTGCGGACCTTGACCGACGGGCTTCGCCTGGACCTGCTCGGCACCGGCGTCCGGGCCCTCTGCGTGGATCCGGGACTGGTGGCTCAGACGGAGTTCAGCGAGGTCCGGTTTCACGGCGACGCGCAGCGTGCGTCGGCGGTGTACCGCGGAACGACTCCGATCACCGCCGCGGACGTGGCCGAGGTCATCGTGTTCGCCGCGACGCGGCCGCCCCACGTGTGCCTCGCGGACGTGCTTCTCCTTCCGACCGAGCAGGCCTCGGCCACTCACGTGTTCCGACGATCCTGACGAGCACCCGCCGATCCGGCACGGGAGATCGATGATGATCACGGAGAGAGCGACGACGCAGGCACTCGCCGGGAGGATCCCGCGGTGGGGCCGCGTGCTCCTGCTCGCGGCCTTCGCTGCGCTCCCTCCGCACCCGGCCGCCGGCGACGATGAGCCTGGAAAGACTCCCAGGCAGACCAAGATCGTCGAGACGGCGGCCACGCGACTTGCACAGATCGACGTGTCGGTCTCCGGCCCCCCGGACGCGATCTCCTCCCTGTCGAAAGACGACTTCGAGATCGAGGTGAACCATCGGCGCGTCCTCGAGTTCTCCGTCGACCGGGCGTGCCGCGAGCCCGTCGCCGTCGATCGGCCCGACCCGCACCCTGAGCCAGAGGCCGCGGCGAAGCCTCGGCCCGTCAGCTACGTCTTCTACTTCGACATGCCCTGGCTGACGATGGTGGGCCGGCAGCGGGCGATGGATCTCGCGGAGGATCTGATCCCGACGCTGGTTCGGGACGGCAACCGCGCGATGATCATCTCGAACGCCCGATCGCTCGATACGGTGGCCCCGTTTACCGCCGATTCGGCGGGGCTCCTGCGCTCGTTGAAGGCCCTCGCCTCGGACAAGCAGGCCTGGGACGCCTACCCATCCCTGGAGAGGAGGCGCCTCGCCGAGGTGCAGGAGGCGTTGAACGACGAGAGGCAGGGAGTGGACCGGGCCATCGCCCTGGCGCGCGGCTTCTACCTCGAAGACCGGCGGCGGGCCCGGCGGGACGCCAGCCGCCTGACCATGAGCCTCGGGATCCTGTCCCAGGTCGATCCCCCGAAGGCGATCCTCTACTTCGCCGACACGATGCGGGACGATCCGGGGGGGCTGTACCTGAAGCTGTTCAGCGACGCCGTCCTCGCCCAGCGGGGCGTCAAGCCCTACGAGCTGGGTCCTCTGCAGCGCTTGATCCAGGAAGCCTCCGCTCACGGTGTCCGTCTGTACACCGTCCAGGCGGAGGGGTTGACGGCGCCGTTCTCGGATGTCGGTGTGAGCCTGTCGGGGAGCTACAGCGCCCGGCTGAACGTGCCGACCTCCGGGATCGGCACCGCGGACGCTCAGGCGGCGCTGGTCGCGCTGGCGAACGAGACGGGCGGACGCGCGTTCCTGAACGGCGTCCCCGCCGATCGGATCGCGCGCGCGGTCACCGCGGATCTCTCCTGCATGTTCCTGATCAGCTTCGACCCCGAGGGCTTCCCCGAAGACTCTCCGCTCCCGGTGACGGTCCGCGTGCGCAACGAGCGGATCACCGCGCGCACGCGCGGGCAGATCCTGGTGCAAAGCGAGAGCGCCCGCCGAACCTCGAAGCTCCTCGCCGCGTTCGTCGCTCCGGACGCGGAGCGCAACGAGGTGCCGGTGCGAACCGCTCTGGTTCCGACGGGCTTCTCGGATGGCCTGTTCTCCGCGCTCGTCCAGGTCGCGGTGACCGGGTCCAGCGTTCCCGGGGCCTCGTGGGATCTCGGAGCCTCGCTCGTCTCCCGCGAGCGGGTCCGGGAGGAAGGCTCGGTCCGAATTCGCTTGGACGCTCCGGACACGCCCGCCGTCTTCGAGAAAGCGATGACCTTCGCGCCGGGCGCCTACGAGCTGGTGAGCGTGGCGCTGGACGCCGCGACGGGCCAGGTCGGATCCCGTCGCGACGAGGGCACGTGGCCCGATCCGGAAGCCGCCGATGTGATGCTGGGGCCCATCGCGGTTCTCCAGCCCGTCGTGGGGGCCTTCGCGCGCGACGGGAAGGCCTCGACCTCGGGCGCGCTGGCGCGATCCGGCGACGACGCGGTTCGAGCCGAAAGCCCCACCGCGCTCGTCGGAATCGTCTGCCGGCGGAAGGGTTTCGACGGCCCGATCCGCGTCGAACGGAAGCTCGAGGGGGAAACCGCGGTGCCGTTCGCCCCGATGGATGTTGATTTTGGCGAAGACCGATGCGCGCAGATTCGCGACCTGATTCGCGGCCGCACCATGACCGCCGGCTCCTTCCGTTACGAGATACGCGTGTTGAAGAACGGCGTGGAGCTCGCTCGCGCCGAGCGGTCCTTCCCGGTGGTCGCGCCGGCTCCCTCACCCAGCGAGACGAACTAACCTGCCCATCCGTTCGCTCGTGCGGTCGCCGGGTGGATCGCGGTCGGATCGAGGAGCGCGGGCAGCGGGACGAGCGATGCGGGTTACAATGCCGGGGTGAGACACCCGTCCGAACCCCGGCCCGGCGCGGCCGTCCAGCCGTCAACCCCGCCTGCGGGGACGGTCGCGCTTCGCTCGGCGCATCCGCGGCCGCGAACGCGATCATGACCGGTGGACCGGAGCGCGTGGACCGCCGCCCGAATCGTCTCGAGGGGCAGACGAGCCCGTACCTGCTCCAGCACCTCTACAACCCGGTGGACTGGTACCCCTGGGGCGAGGACGCCCTGCAGACGGCGCGGCGCGACGGAAAGCCGATCTTCCTCTCCATCGGCTACTCCGCCTGCCACTGGTGCCACGTCATGGAGCGAGAGTCCTTCGAGAACGATGGGATCGCTCGGTTCCTCAACGAGCATTTCGTCCCGATCAAGGTGGATCGCGAAGAGCGCCCCGACCTGGACGACATCTACATGTCCGCTGCCCAGATGCTCTCCGGTCAGGGGGGCTGGCCGCTCAGCGTGTTCCTGACTCCCGACCAGGAGCCGTTCTACGCCGGAACGTATTTCCCCCCCGAGGACCGCTGGGGTCGGCCCGGGTTTCTGACGCTGCTGCTCAGGGTCCACGAAGTCTGGTCGACGCGCCGGGAGGACATCGCGCGGTCGGCGGGCGAGATCGCCGAACGCCTGCGCGCCATGGCCGACCCCTCCGTGGTGCGGGACGACGCGATCCCCGGACAAAACGAGCTGGCAAGCGCCGCCGCCGAGCTCGCCCGCCGCTTCGACGGGCGCTTCGGCGGATTCGGCGGCGCCCCGAAGTTCCCTCCCGAGGGGCAGGTCGCCCTCCTCCTGCGCGAGCACGCGCGCAGCGGCGACCCGGCGTCCCTCCGGATGGCGGAGGTCACGCTGGACCGCATGGCCCTCGGCGGGATGTACGACCAGGTGGGAGGCGGATTCGCCCGGTACAGCACCGACGAGCGATGGCTCGTCCCCCACTTCGAGAAGATGCTGTACAACCAGGCTCTCCTGGTCCCGGTCTACGCCGACGCATGGCTCGTGACCCGCAAGCCTCTCTACCGCCGCGTGGTGGAAGAGACTCTGGATTTCGTGCGTCGCGAGCTGACCGATTCCGGCGGTGGCTTCCTCTCTTCGCTGGACGCGGACAGCGAGGGGCACGAGGGGAAGTTCTACGTCTTCACCCCGGACGAGGTGTGCGCCGTCCTCGGGCCTCAGGACGGCGACCTCGTGTGCGAAATCTACGGCATCGAGTCGGTGGGGAACTTCGAGGGGAAGAGCATCCCCAACCTGCTCGGCGGGTCTCTGGCGGAGCGGGCGTCTCGAGAGGGCCAGGACGAGGAAGTCATGGCGCGTCGTGTCGCGCCGCTGCTCGCGAAGCTCCGAGAGGCACGCGGCCGTCGCGTACGACCCGCGACGGACGACAAGGTCTTGACCGCCTGGAACGGCCTGATGATCGGCGCGTTCGCCCGTGCGTATCAGGTCTTCGGCCGATCCGAGGATCTGGAATCGGCTCGGCGCTCCGCGAGTTTCGTGCTGGCGAACCTCTTCCCGGAAAGCCGGCTTCTCGCCTCGTGGCGGGCCGGGAAGTCGCAGTGGAACGCCTACCTCGACGACCACGCGTTCCTCGCGCGCGGTCTGCTCGACCTCTACGAGGCGTCCTTCGACCGAAGCGACCTCGAGGCCTCCACCCGCGTGGCGCGCGCGATGGTCGCGCGCTTCGAGGATCGCAAGGCGGGAGGTTTCTTCTTCACGTCGGACGATCACGAATTGCTCCTTTCCAGGAATCGGAGCCTTCACGACGGCGCGCTGCCTGCGGGCTCCGGCGTCGCCGCCGAGGTGCTCCTGCGGCTCGCGGTCCACCGGCAGGACGCTTCTTTTCGCGACTCGGCGACCCGGACGCTCCAGGTCTGCCGACCGCTCGTCGCACGTGCTCCGTCCGCGTTCGCTTCCCACCTGGCCGCCGCCGACTTCGCGCAGGGTCCCGTGGCGGAGGTCGTGGTGGTGGGTCCGAAGGAGCATCCTCGAACTCGCGCGCTCCTTTCTGCCGTCCGCGGTCAGTACCTCCCGAACCGTGCCGTCGTCTGGACGGCCGGTGACGCTCCGGCGGACGATCTGCCGCTTCTTGCGGGAAAGACGGGACGGGACGGACTGCCGACGGCGTACGCGTGCCGGAACTACGCGTGCGCGGCGCCCACGAGCGATCCGGAGACTCTCTCCCGCATGATTCTCGAACCGTCGTGACCGGCCCGCGGAGCCGACGGTAACGACTCGGAGGAACCTTTGCCCTCCCGCGCGCGCCGGAAACCCTGGGAGCATCACAGCGACGAGGATCTCCTCCGGGTTCGGATCCGCGATCTCGGGTTGAGCATCCCGGGGAGCGAGATCCAGCCCCGCGTGCGGCAGCTCTACCACGAGCTGAGCGAGAGGGGGTTTGCTCTCCGTCCCGTCTGCTACCTGTCCGACGAGTGGCTCTCCCCGATGGGTCAGGCGGCCATCGGCATCCCGTTCTACCTGGCGCATCCGCGACTGAAAGCGCTGGAATTCCGGATGATGTTCGAGGTGGAGGGAGGAACGGCCAGCTCGTGCATGCGTCTGCTCCGGCACGAGGCCGCCCACGCGTTCGATCATGCGTACCGGCTCCATCAGCGAAAGGACTGGCAGCGTGTGTTCGGCAACCCACGAATCGCGTACAGTCCCCATCTCTACACTGCCGACGCCCACAGCACGGACCACGTCCGCAACCTCCCGGACAATTACGCCCAATCGCACCCCGAGGAGGACTTCGCCGAGACCTTCGCGGTTTGGCTCAATCCGTACTCGCAGTGGCGCACCCGGTACCGAGGCTGGCCGGCGATCCGGAAGCTGCGGTACGTCGACCGCCTCGTGCGGGAGATCGCCGGAAAACCCGCCCCGCAGCGGCGGGTACGCCTTCGATTCGAGGCTCGCCGGACGCGCTCGACCCTGCGCAGCTACTACGCATGGAAGTACCGGCTCTACCGCCTCGGCGACCTTTCCTTCACCGTTCGGGACCTCAAAGGGATGTTCCGCGTATCGAAGGCGACCTCACCGCCCGACCCCGCGTGGATCTTCATCCGCAGACACAAGCGGCATATCGTCGAGTCGGTTTCCGCATGGTCCGGCGAACGCCCCGGCGAGGTGTCTCGCCTGGTCGCTCGCCTCGCGAAGCTCTGCCAGGAGAACCGCCTGGTGGTCTCCGGCGACCCGGGCGCCGCCGCGGTGAAGATCGCCACGTACGTGAGCACCCTCGTCCACAACCGGCAGCGGATCCACCGCTACAGCCTGCGACGGTCATGAAGAAAAAGAAGCTCCTGATCCTCCTCCTCTTCGAGGTCAACGATCCGCCCCAGTCCGACGAGGTCTACGAGGGGTACATGAAGACCGAGGAGGACTGGTTCACCGAGGGTCACGTGGTGGCCACGCTCCGGGAGAACGGGCACGAGGTTCGCCTGGGCCCGATCTACGAGCACCCCCGCGAGGTCATCGACCACGTGGAGAATGTCCGACCGGACCTGGTCTGGAATTCCGTCGAGACGTTCCGCGGGCACCGGTACTACGAGAGCAACGTGGCGGGAATCCTGGAGCTGCTTCGCGTCCCGTATACGGGATGCGGGCACCGGAGCCTCCTGCTCTGCCAGGACAAGGCGCTGTCCAAGGAGATCCTCAAACACCACCGGGTCCACGTGCCGCGCTTCGTCGTATCTCGCCTGCGCCGGCCGCTCCGGAAGGTCCCCGCGTCGCTCTTGCCGGTCCTGGTGAAGCCCCTCGCCGAGGAGGGGTCCGTGGGCATCGTGCGGGACTCCTTCGCCGAGACCGAGGCCCAGGCGCTGAAGCGGATCGAGTTCCTGCACGAGCGATTCCACCAGGACGTGATCGTGGAGCAGTACATCGAGGGGCGCGAGATTTACGTGGGCATCCTCGGGGACGCCCGCCTGACCGTGCTTCCCCCGCGCGAGCTCCGCTTCTCGAAGGTGCCGGAAGGCGAGCCGAAGTACGCCAGCTTCAAGGCCAAGTGGGACACCGACTACCGCGAGCGCTGGGGGATCTACAACACGTTCGCCGAAGAGCTGTCCGAGCAGGTGGATCGCAGGATCCGCGCGGTGTCGAAACGGACGTTCCGCTCCCTTCAGATGCGCGGGTACGGCCGCATCGACATCCGGCTCACCGACGAGGGGAAGGTGTACGTCGTCGAGGCCAACCCCAACCCTCAGATCGCGATGTACGAGGACTACTCGGAGTCGGCGCGAAAGGCCGGGATCTCCTACAACGAGCTGATCGAGCAGATCACGCGAATGGGCCTCCGCGTTCGGCTCCCCTGACGCGAGCGAGGGTGTTTTGGAGCTGCTGGGCGGCCACAGCCTGGGGGCATGGGCCCTGTTCAACCTCCTGATCCTGGCGCTCCTCGCGCTGGATCTGGGGGTGATCCACCGCAAAGCGAAGGTGGTGGACCTGCGCGATGCGGTGATCTGGAACATCGTGTGGGTCGTCGTCGCGCTGGCGTTCTGGCGCTTCATCGTGGCGACGTACGGCGATCAGCCCGGGATCGAGTACCTGACGGGGTACGTGATCGAGCGCGCTCTCTCCTTCGACAACATCTTCGTCTTCGTGGTGGTGTTCAACTACTTCGGAGTCCCGGCCCCGTATCAGCGGCGGGTGCTGTACTGGGGAATCCTGGGGGCGCTCGTCATGCGCGGCGCCCTCATCCTGACCGGAGCCGCGCTGGTGGCGCTGTTCCACTGGCTGCTCTACGTGTTCGGCGTCTTCCTCGTGGGAACCGGGATCCAGATCCTGAGGAGCGACGACGCCCCTCCCGACCCCGAACGGAATCCCGTGGTTCGCCTCGCGGTTCGGTTCTTCCCGATCACCCCGCGTTTCGTCGGCCCGCGGTTCTTCGTGCGCGAGGCCGGGCGGTGGCACGCAACCCCGCTCCTCCTGGTGCTCCTGGTGGTCGAGACGACCGACCTGATGTTCGCGCTGGATTCGATCCCGGCAATCTTCGCGGTCACCCGGGACCCGTTCCTCATGTATTCGAGCAACGTTTTCGCGATCCTCGGCCTGCGCGCCATGTACTTCCTTCTCGCCGCCCTTCTTCCTCACTTTCGCTTCCTGAAACACGGCCTCTCGGCGATCCTGATCCTCGTCGGTCTTCGGATGCTCCTCGAACGTTGGATCGAGGTGCCCACGGTCGTGATGCTGCTGGTCGTGTGCGGCATCCTCGCGGCGGCGGCCGTCGCGTCGTGGCTGATCCCCCCGAAAGCCGGGGAGCCTCCCCGTCCTGCGTCCCGTTCCCGCGAAAGCGCGGACCGCCCGAGCTTCGACTGACCGCGGAAGTCGCCCCCTCGCCCAGGCGAGCGATTACGCGCCGGCTCGAGAGCTCCGGAGCGGGATGCAGTGGGGACGCGGCTCGAGGGCGTCCACGAGAGCGTCCACCGAGTCGGAATCGTACCGGTCTCCTCTCCGCTCTTTCAGGAGCCCGACCGCCGCGGGTGCCGTTACGGGCTCCCCCCATCGCGATGCGGTCATGGCGTCGAAGGCCTCCGCGACGGCCAACACCCGCGACGCGCGAGGGATCGTGAGCGCATCCTTGCGGAAGTAGCCGGTCCCGTCCGGCCGCTCGTGGTGGTACAGCACCACTCGCGCGATCTCGTCGTCGGGGTCCAGTGCGCGCAGCAGTGCCGCCCCTCGCTCGGCGTGCGTGCGAACGAGCCGCATGATGTCGTCGTTGAGCGGTCCCCGCTGGCGAAGGATCTCCACGGGCAGCGTGATCTTCCCGATGTCGTGGAGCATCGCCGCGCGGAGGAGAACCTCCACCTCGCGATCGGGCAGGGCGAGGCCGTCCGCCATCAGCGCGCAGAACGAGGCGACGCGCTCCGCGTGACCGGGCTCGAACATGTCTCGACGGTCGGCCCACTCAGCGACCCGTGCCGCCACCTCGAGGTACGGCCCCACCGGCTTCGCCTCGTCTGCGGCGGCTCCCGCCAGGAGCCTCCGGAACCCGCGGCCGAAGCCGCGCAGGGCGCCGCGCTCCGACTCTTGCGGGCGCTCGCGTCGCACGACCCGGCGCACCCTCACGAGGGCGTCGACGCGCGCCAGGAAGTCCTCGGCCATGAACGGACTGCGGAGGCTGTCCACGAGCCGGTCCTCGAGCGTCGGATCGCGAACCAGGTCCCCCTCGTGCTGCACCAGCAGGATCGGCGCCGGAAACACCCGGCTGGGGGCGCCTCGGGCGGACAGCACCGGCTCCGGAGATTCCAGCGCCGCGACGATCAATTCCGGCCGCTCGTCCTTCTCCGCTTCCCCCCAAGCGTCGACGGACCGGAGCCACGTGACTTCGTGCCCGTCCCGCCGCAGCAGCGGACGAAGCTCCCCTGCGCGCTCGCGGTCGTGCCCCACCAGCAGGATTCCCGCCACGGTTCCTCCTCCAGGGTGGGAATATAGGCTCCCATGCGACGATGTCACGATGGGGTCCGGACCCGGCCCGAGCCTCTCGCGACCTGGGGGGAAAGCGGGGAGCCACGGACCGGACCGGGACCCTCGATCCGACGCGCGCCGCGGCGCCTCACTCCACGAACGAGACGACCGCGTCCCCCGCCCAGAATCGCGGCTCCGCCGCTCGCCAATAGCCGAGGTGACCGCCCCGGGGAGTGAACACCCATCGCACGTTCGACGGAGAGCGATTGCGGTGGGCCTGGAAGATCTCGATGGGAACGAACGGGTCGTTCTCCGAGGAGATCACCAGGCACGGCACGGTGATCCAGGGCAGGAACGGCGCGGCGCTAGCGCGCGCGTAGTAATCCTCCGCGGATGCAAACCCGCCTTCGGGGGCGGTGAACCGCTCGTCGAAGCTGCGGAGGGTGCGTACGGACCCCCAGGCCGGCCTGCTCCCTTCCATCGGTCGGACCTCGCGGCATCGGCGCAACAGACGAACGAGCGAAGCGAGGAAGTGGAGGTGGTAGAGAACGTTCGCGGGGCGCTCGAGGGCCCTGCAGCACGCCTCGAGGTCGAGGGGAGGGTTGACCGCGGCCACCACGTCCGCTGCGCAGGTGCGGCCCGCCCGCCCCGCGTACCGGAGCACGATGGCTCCTCCCAGCGAGAAGCCCGCCGCGGCGAACGGGCGGGGCAGCCCGGCCGCTTCCATGTCCTCGAGGACGCGCCCGATGTCGTCGCTCTGCCCGGCGTCGTACAGCGTACGGCTCAGCGTCTCCGTACCGCCGCAGTTTCGGCAGTTCATCCGCACGACCGCGAATCCGCGTCCCAGCGCCGTCGCGGCGGTGCGCCGCATGTATCCCGACTCCGCGGAACCGCCCATCCCGTGCACGAGCAGAAGGCTCCCCGCCGCGACGCCCGGCCTCCGCGCGACATGGACGCGCACCGCCGCGTCGGGGGCGACCCGAACGATCCTCGTCTTCTCCGCAGCCGCGAGCGACGGCGCCGGCCAGAAACTGGGGACGATGGTCTCCAGGTGCCGACCGCGGATCCACGGCGAAGGGTGGAACGGCGGGAGCACCAAGGAAGGCCGGCGCCCGGCGGCTCCATCGGAGATCGGCGACGGGCTCTCCACCTGGCGCGAACGACTCGGCTACCGCCGCCGGACCACGACGAGGGTAAGGTCGTCGGCCGGGGGAACACCGGCTGCGAACTCCACGACCGCGTTGTTGACGGCGTCGATGATGGCCTGCGGCGACTCGCGGCGGCGCGTTCGCAGGACCTCCGCCAGTCGCTCCTCGCCGAACTCCTCGTCCTGCGGATTGGTCATCTCGGTCACGCCATCGCTGTAGAGCATCACCACGTCGCCGGGGTCCAGACGGCAATGCTGCTCTTCGTACGCCACGTCGGGCAGGATCCCCAGCATGGTTCCGCCGCCCGGCAGCCGTTCCACGCTGCCGTCGACCCGGACCAGATAGGGAGGGTTGTGACCGGCGTTGCAGTAGTTGAGGTCTCCCGTCGCCGCCTCGAGCACCCCGAAGAACAGGCTCACGAAACGGTTGTCCGGGGCCCGATCCGCCACGAAACGGTCGAGACGCGAGACCAGATGCGGGAGATCGCACACCTCGGCGGCGAGGGCATGCAACGTGGCCTGGAGACCGGTCATCATGAGCGCGGCAGGCATCCCCTTCCCCGCCACGTCGCCGAGGACCACACCGATGCGTCCGTCGGGGCACGAGATGAAGTCGTAGTAGTCCCCGCCCACGGTCCGGCATGGCGCGTTGTGGCCCGCCACCTCCAGCCCGGGAATCGACGGAGCGCCCCTGGGCAAGAATCTCTGCTGAATGTCCGCCGCCTGGGACATGTCGCGCTGGGTGCTCCGCTGCAGCTCTTCCAGGATGCGCAGGCGCTCCTGCTCGATTCGCGTTGCCGCCACGTTGGCGAGCACCGTGAGCAGGCTCAGGTCGTCCGGGGTGAACTCGCGCACGAAGTAGCGCGAATCCAGATACATCATCCCGATCACTCGGGTTTCGGTTTGCAAGGGGACCGCCATCATGGTGCGCACCTGCTGCTCGCTGATGCTCTGCCGCGCGGCCCACGCCTCGTCCTGAAGGACGTCGGTGACCAGGAGCGAGGTGCCCGACTCCAGGACGCGATCACGAACCGTATTGCTGATACGGAACCCCTCCCCGTGCGACGCCTGGGTGACCAGGCGGTCGCCCTCGAGGGTCATCAGAATCGCGCGCTCGGCCCCCACCGCCTCGATCGAGAGATCGAGGATGAGGCGGAACAGGTCGGGCAGCGGCCGATGGCCGCTCAGCTCCTTGCCCGCCTTCATGAGCGCCCGGACCGCAGGGTTTGCGAACAGTCCGCCGGGCTTTGCCGCGACCGCCGGAGCAGAGCCTCCGGGAGTCGGCACCGTGCGCTCCCCCGACAGCAGCCCTCTCAGGTCCGTCATCACCGTTCCCTTCGGGATCTCGGTGTCCGGGGCTGCGTAGAAGTGCACGGGATCGGGTCGCGGCTCGGATCCGGGCTCGAAGATGAAGACGATCTGGCCGGCTTCGATGCGGCTCCCCGGGTGGAGGCGACACCGCTCGACGATCCGCTCGCCGTCCACCTGCGTGCCGTTCTTGCTCCCCAGGTCGTGAACCGCCCATCCGTCCCCGTCCCTCTCCAGCACGAAGTGCGATCGAGAGAGGCTTGGGTCGTCGGGAAAGGCGATCTCGCTGCCCCGGGATCGGCCCACGGCGTAACGCTCTCCCTCCAGCGCGAGGGTTCGGCTGCTTCCATCGGCCGCACGGATCAGAATCTCGCTCGCCATCTTCGCTCTCTCGCCCTCCCGTGCCGTCCCGCGAAAGCCGTTGCCCGAGGCGCACGCCTGAAAAGCGACCGGGTGATGCGGCGCATCGACAGACGCGGAATTTCGCGGACGCTCGATGAACCCGAACCACGGTGCATCGCCGAAAGCTCGACCGCTGTCCGCGATGCAACCTACCGCCGCTCGAGCGTTCCGTCGCTCACCTAGAGCTCGACCCCCACTAGCCTCGAGCGGAGCCCTAGGATACCATTTGGCCTTCTGGAGATTCGCCGCAGGGACCCTCCGCGAGCGACCTTTTCGAGACCGCGACCCGAGTCATCCTATGGGTTGGTTGCGCATCGCGTTCAAGATGGCCGCTCTTCTTGCGGTGACCGGCGCCGCCGCATTCACCTCGTCTTCCGCTCGAATCCTGAGCTTCGGAAGACTCCGTCCGTCCGCCTGGGTCGGGAGCAGGGCGTGCGCCGTCTGGTCGAAGCTCGCGTGCCGGATCCTCCGCGTGCGCCGGACGGTACGCGGCGGACCCGACGGCGTCCCGTTCGTGGTCGCCGCCAACCACCTCACGTACCTGGACATCTGGGTGCTCGGCTCCATCTACCCCAGCATCTTCGTCGCCAAGCGCGAGATCTCCCGCTGGCCGGTCTTCGGATGGGTGGCCCGCAACGCGGGGACCCTCTTCGTCGACCGCGAGACGGCCCGCGACGTGATCCGCGTCGGAAAAGAGATGGCCGACCACCTCGAAGCGAGCATCTCGCTCACCGTTTTCCCGGAGGGCGGCACCTCGCTCGGCGACGAAATCCGGCCGTTCATGTCCTCCATCCTCGAGCCTGCGGCGCACGCGGGTGTCCCGTGCTTCGCGGCGAGCATCCACTACGAGACCCCCGGCGTACACGATCCTCCCTCGGAGACGATCTGCTGGTCCGGCGGCAAGCCCCCGTTTCTCAACCACCTGATCGGGGTGATGCGTCTCTCGCGCGTCGAGGCCACGGTGACCTTCTCCAATGCGCCCGTCCGATCGAGCGACCGGAAGGAGCTCGCGCGGCGCCTTTGGGAGGACGCGCAGCGAGATTTCGTCCCGATCCGCCGACGGCCCGCGCAGGTCTCCGCATGTGCACCGTAGCCGTCCTCCCGAGGCTGGGCGGCGGTTATCTGCTCGGCCACAACCGGGACGAGAGCGTCGCGCGGGGCCGGGGCATTCCTCCGGAGCGCTTCTCCGGCGGGGAGCGCGCATTCCTGGCGCCCCGGGACCCGGACGGCGGCGGCACCTGGATCTCGGTGAACGACGCAGGCGTCAGCCTCTGCCTCCTCAACGCGACCGAAGTGGATCCGACGCGGCTGCCCGGCGAGCCTCGAAGCCGCGGGCTCGTCGCTTGGGACGCAGCCGACCTCTCGTCGATTGCCTCCATCGCGGACCGCCTGTCCCACGCCTCCGCGACGCTGGAGCACGTGCGGGCGTTCCACCTGGTCGTCGCCGAGCCGGGGGCCGAGGGTCATCCGCCTCGGGTGGGGCGGCTGCGCTGGGACGGGATCCGGGCCGTGTGGGACCACCATGATGGGCCGTGGCTGTTCGCGTCGTCGTCGAAGGACCAGTCCGGCGTGGAGCGGGAGCGCGGCGCGTCCTGGCGCCGGTACCTGGCCGGCGCCGTGCACCGGGACCGGGACTCGCTCTGCGCCTGGCTCGCCCGGCACGAGCCGGAGATGGGCCCCCTCGCCGTATGCATGCACCGGCCCGACGCCCGCACGGTGAGTCGCACCCTCATCGAGGTGTCCGCGGAAGCGGCGGAAATGGCTTACTTGGACGGGGCTCCGTGCGAGGCGTTCGTCGAGCGTCGGATCCGGCTGCGCCTTCGGCTTGGCTGACGCGTCCCGCGCGACGACCGCCCCCGGAGGCGGCGCTTGATCGAACGAGCCCTCGCGTACGGCTGCCGGAACGAGCCGTAGGCCGTAATCGTCACCGTCGTGCCCCCTGCCGCCGCCTGAATCCAGAGGCCCCCTTCCGACGCCGTCCGAGGTAGACTCGCGCAGATCCGCGCGGTGCGCTGCCGATCGGGGGAGGAAGCTGTGGCACTGAGAGAGCGACTTCGGGAGGTGTGGGAAGGGTTCGAGCGGTCCTTCTGGGTCGCGAACTTCACCGAGCTGTTCGAGCGGCTCGCGTACTACGGCCCCCAGGCGGTTCTCGCGATCTACCTCCACGAGCACCTCGGCCTGTCGACCGAGCAGTCCACCTGGCTGATCGGCTACTACGGCTTCGTCGTCTGGTTCATGCCGATCGTCGGCGGCGCGCTCGCCGACCGGTTCGGGTTCCGGCACACGCTGGCCGGCGCCTTCTTCATCCTCGCCATCGGCAACTTCCTCCTCGGTTCGCTGTCGGCGTCGTGGATGGCGCCGGTCCGGGAGGCACTGCCGCTCTTCGCCCTCATGCACCTGCTCATGCTCGTCCCGGCCCTGGGACCCGCCGTCGTGAAGCCGGTGGTGGTGGGGACGACCGCCCGCGCGGCCAAGGAGAACGTCCGGTCGCTCGGCTACTCGATCTACTACACGGTCGTGAACATCGGCGCGGCGATCGGTCCGATCGTGGCCTCGTTCGTCCGGACGCAGGTGGGGGTGGAGCGGGTGTTCCTGGTGAGCGCCGCCCTGACCGCGGCGATGGGGGTGGTCACCCTCCTCTTCTACTCGGAGCCGTCGCGAGGGGATACGACGGCGGTGCCGAGCATCGCCGCAGCCATCCGGAACCTGCTCACGGTGCTTCGCGACCTGAGGTTCGTCTCCTTTCTCGTGATCTTCTCCGGCTTCTGGGTCGTCTTCTGGCAGCAGTACATCTCGCTTCCGATCTACATCCGGACTTACGTGAATCCGGAGGCGAACATCGACCGGCTCCTGGCGGTCGAGGCGACGACGGTGATCCTCTGCACCTTTCTCGTCAACTACCTCACGAGGAAGATGGCCCCCTTCACGGCGATCATCGTGGGGGTCCTGATCTCGAGCCTGAGCTGGCTGTTCCTCACCGTGGGGAGCGGGACGCCGTACATCGTTGCCGCGCTCATCGTCCTCGCCCTGGGGGAGGTGACTCAGGCTCCGCGCTACTACGAGTACATCTCCCGGCTCGCCCCTCCCGACCAGCAGGGGCTGTTCATGGGCTACGCCTTCCTCCCGATCGGCATCGGCTATCTCCTGAGCGGGCCGACGGCGGGATGGTTGCTCCACCACTTCGGCGAGGTTCGGAAGGCACCCGAGCAGATGTGGTACGTCGTGGCGGCCGCGGGAATCGCCACCACGCTCCTGCTCGTCCTCTACGACCGCCTCGTGCTGCGGCGGAGCGGAGCCGCCGCGTAGGCTCCCGCGCCACCGCCCACGCTGGTCACGGCTTGCTCTTGCCCGAGGGGGGCTTCGATTCGACGGCCGGTTCGTGCCCCGGTTCGCGGAGCAGCTTCCCGAAGGCCCGCGGCGGGGACCGCGGTTCGAACTCCGCACCCGCTCGAGGCACGCCGCGTGCACCGGGCCCCCGAACACGGTACACTCTGGTCGCCGGTCGGGACGTCGTTCCCCCGGCGCCCGGCTCTCTCGCGAATCCCGGGCCTCCAGGAGGACATCGTAATGCGTGCCCGTAAGACCGCCGGTTTCACGCTGATCGAGTTGCTGATCGTGGTGGCGATCATCGGAATCATCGCTGCGATCGCCATTCCCAACCTGTTGAACGCCATCGACCGTGGAAAGCAGAAACGGACCATGGCGGACCTGCGATCCGTCGGCACGGCCATCGAGTCGTACTCGGTGGACACGAACGTCTACCCGTCGGCGAGCGACATCAACGCGCTAAAGGGCGTGATCGAGCCCGTGTACATGAAGAAGCTGCCGCTCCAGGACGGCTGGTCCAAGCCGATGAAGTACGAGCCGGGCACCGTCTCCGGAGCCGGGTACACCCTCAAGTCGTTCGGGAAGGATGGCTTGGAAGAGGGCTCTCCCACCGGCGGGAAGACCACCGGCTTTGCGAGGGACATCATCTTCGTCGACGGCCAGTTCACCCAGTGGCCGGAAGGCGTGCAGCAGTAGGCGCTACTCCCGAGACATCTCCCAGATCTCCGGACCGAGATAGTCCCAGGGCAGGCGACCCTCGTCGGTGGTCTGCGGGTCGGCGGAGAAGTGCTCGTCGGTGAAGTAGACGATCCGGGCCGAAGCGCGCCCCAGATTCCGGCAGCCGTGCGCCACACCGGGAGGGATGCGGACCTCCAGCGACCGGCCGTCTCCGAGCATCACGCGCATGCGGTTCCCGCCCGTGGGCGAGCCGTCGCGAACGTCGGCCAGCACCAGCAGCACCCGATCCTCAGGGGGAACGAACCACACGTCGGTCTGCGATCGGTGAAGGTGGAACGCCTTGATCGCGCCCGGCTCCAGCGTGCTGTAGTTCACCTGAGCGACGGCGAAGCCTTCGAACCCCGCGAGGTGACCATGCGACAGCCTTCCCAGCTCGCTCATCGAGCCGCCGTCGTCGTTGAACCGGCGGATCTCGCGAATCTCGACCCCGTGGATCGTCTCCTTGGCAGCGTAGTCCTGCCGTCGGTAGTTCGATTCCGCCTCGGCCCTGAGCTTCATCGTCAGCCGCTCCCCCCGGGCCTTCCGCGCGTCGGCCCGCGTCCCGAGACGATACCCTACGGGGACCGACCACGAAAGACCCGAACGATCCCGCGCAACGCCGCGTACTTTGAAACGATCGAGTGCTAGGATGCGACCGTGAGGAACTCTTCGGCCGGGAATCAAGAGATCCACGCGACGGAGCCGACCCCTGGAGGCTGGTCCCTGCGGCTCGGTCGGGTCCTGGGGATCCCCATCCGGATCCACTTCACGTTCCCGCTGCTGCTGGTCTTTTACGCGTTCGACGCGGCGACCCGCGACGGGAACGTCCCACTCACAGTGCTGGCCGTGCTCCTGATGTTCGCCTGCGTCGTGCTCCACGAACTGGGCCATGCGGTCATGGCGCGGGCGTACGGAGTCGGGACCCGGGAGATCGTCCTGTACCCCATCGGAGGGGTCGCCCGTCTCGAGCGGATCCCGACGGGAATCGCGGAGCTGCTGATCGCGCTGGCCGGACCGGCGGTGAATCTGGTCCTGGCGCCGCTGATGCTCGTCGCACTCGTCCTCCTGACCGACCCCGGAATTCCGGAAGCCACCGGCGCGATCACCACGTTCTCGAACGTCCTCGTCCACGTCTTCGTGGCGAACGCGCTGCTGTTCGCGTTCAACCTCATTCCCGCGTTCCCCATGGACGGCGGACGGGTGCTTCGAGCGCTCCTGTCGCTCGCGATGCCGGATGACCGGGCGACCACGATCGCAGCGACGATCGGCCAGGCGATCGCCGTGGTGATCGGAGGCATCGGGCTCGTCAAAGGCCCGCTCTTCCTCCTCCTGATCGCGCTGTTCGTGTTTCTCGGCGCCGGGCAGGAGGCGGCGTTCTTCCGCCGCCGCGCGGTCGTCCTCGGCCGGGTCGCGAGGGAGGCGATGGTCGTCGAGTTCGAGACCCTTGCGCCCCAGGACTCGCTGGGCCACGCGGCCGAACGCCTTCTCGCCACCCACCAGCAGGATTTTCCGGTGGTGGACGCGTGGCGCCGGGTGGCAGGCGTGCTGACCCGGGCGACGCTGCTGCGCGGGCTCGCTCGGCAGGGGAACGAGGCTGCGGTCCTCGACGTCATGGAGAGGGCGTTTCCCACGGTCGAGCCCGGGGTGGATCTCACGGAGGTGCTTCGCCTGCTTCAGACGAATCCGGGCGTTCCGGTCCTGGTTCTCGACGACGAGGGGCTGCGAGGCATGATCACGCTCGAAAACCTGGCGGAGTTCATCGAGGTCGCACGCCACGCGCGACCGGCGGGTGCCCCGGCGTCCTGACCCGAGCGATCAGCGGACGGTCCGGCCTCGAGTAACGGCGTACGCGACGAACCCGGTTGCCAGCATTGCGAGCCCGTACAGCGAGCCGCGTGGATTCTGCATGAGGAGGCCACCCGTCATCGCCGCGCCCGTCGCGAGGACGACCGTGGGAGGAACGATCCCGCCGGGAGCGCTCCAGACGGCCTCCTCTCCCACGCGTCTGCGCCGCAGGAGCAGGAGCGCCACCGCGGTCAGCCCGTAGAAGATCCAGACCGTGAACGAGAAGTACTGGAGGAGATTCCGGAAGCTCGCGGAGAACACGTAAAACGTCGATGCGGCGACCAGCGCCAAGGTCGATCGCGCGGGGGTTTCCCATCGTGGGTGCACCGCGGCGAACCAGCGGAAGAAGGCGCCGTCACGCGCCATGGCCACCCCGAGCCTGGACACCGCCAGAACGATGCCGTGGATCGAGCCGAACGTGCTGAGCACGACGAGCAGAGCCACCAGTCGCCCCGCCGTCGGACCGAGGCTTCGCTCGGTCGCTTCCGCGACGACCCGTGTGGACGAGGCGGCCTGGTCGGGTGGCAACAGCGTCGAGACAGAGACCTGAACGAGGGCGTAGACCGCGAACAGGACCGCCGTGCCCACCAGCACCGCCCGCCCGAGGTTGCGGCGAGGATCGCGGATCTCCCCTGAGACGAGCGAGACGTCCGACCAGCCGTCGTACGTCCACAGCAGAACGACCATCGCCGAAAGGAGCGCCGACCATCCCGGAACGGCCCGCGCCGCCGCGCTGGCGCCCCAGGCCGGTGTCGGGGCTACGAGTGCCGCGCAGCACAGGCCGCCGAGAGCGGCCACCTTCGCGCCGGTGAGCGTCCGCTGCGCCAAGGGCCCCGTCTTCACTCCGACGACGTTCAGCACGCCTGCCACGGCGATGGCGGCCGCGGCGGCGGCGCGCTCGCGCCCCGCGAGCGCCGGAATCGCTTCGCCCAGATACTGCCCGAGGAGCAGGGCGATGGCCGCCATCGAGGCCGGGTAGGTCACGAACAGCGCGACCCATCCGCCGACGAACGCCACCGGCTCGCCGAACGCCTCCCGATAGAAGACGTAAAAGCCGCCGTTGCGAGGGATTCGTGACGCGCACTCGGCGTAGCAGAAGGCGCCGCACGCGGCCACGGCCGCCCCCGTCGCCCAGAGCAGCACCGCGGAGACCGGTCCGGCAGCGGCCCCGGCGACCGCGGCCGGCGCGACGAAGATCCCGGAGCCCAGGATGATCCCCACGAAGATCGCCGCCGCATCCGGCATCCCGAGGCGGCGCTCCGGCTCGCCGGTTTGGGGGGCCGCGCTGGTCCGGTGGGAAGGCAATGGGCTAGACGAGGTAGGTGTAGTGCTGCAGCCTCTGTCGGTACTCCTCGAGGAACTCGTCCGATTCCCCCTGCGCGATCTCTCCCCGCTTGACCTTCTCACGCAAGGCTGCCTCGACACGGGCCGCCAGATCGTCCTCGTGGTATCCGTGCGCGCGCAAGGTGTCGCACGCTCGATCGCCCGGGCGCTTGTCCCGGATCACGGTCTTCCCCTGGGGGTCGAGGATCACGTCGGCCTCGTGGACCTTTCCGAAGAGATTGTGCAGGTCCCCCATGGTGTCCTGGTAGGCCCCGACCAGGACGAACGCGAGGTAGTACGGCTCGCCGTCGCGGACATCGTGGACCTCGAGCGCCTCCTTGATGTCCTTCAGGTCCACGAACTTCTCCACGTTCCCGTCCGAGTCGCAGGTGATGTCCACCAGGGTAGCCCGGCGCGTCGGCAACTCGTTGAGGCGATGCACCGGGATGACGGGGAACAGCTGATCCAGCGCCCAGTGGTCGGGGATGGATTGGAATACGGAGAAGTTGCAGATGTACTTGTCGTGGAGCTGCGATTCGAGCTCGACGAACTCGTCGGCGACGAATTTTGCGGACTTGGAGTACCGCACCGCCTTATCGGCGATGTCCCAGAAGAGGTTCTCCCCCTTCGCACGGTCCTCCAGGTCCAGAAGGCCGAGATTGAACAGCGAGTACATCTGCTCTCGGTACTCGACGGCGTCGTGGTAGAACTCCCGGTAGTTCTTCACGGAGACCTTCCGCGCCACCTCGGCGAGGTCCAGGACGACCTGTGGCTCGCGGCCCGTGAGCGTCGGAGGATCCGCCTCGACCCCGGAGATCGTTCCCCGGACGTCGGTGATCAGCATGGAGTGGTAGGCGACGAGCATGCGTCCCGACTCGCTCACCAGGCGCGGCACCGGGACGCGCTCTTCGGCGCACACCTCGCTGATCCCGAACACCACGTCGTTGGCGTACTCCTGCACCGCGTAATTCACCGAAGCGTCCGAGGAGGTCTTCGACCCGTCGTAGTCGATCCCGAGCCCGCCTCCCACGTTCAGGTAGCTGATGTCGACTCCGTGCTTGCGGACCTTGGCGTAGATCCTCGACGCCTCGCGAACCGCGTTCTTGATCTTCCGGATGTCGGTGATCTGGCTTCCGATGTGGAAATGCAGGAGCGCGGCCCGCTCGCCGAGCCCGGCCGCCCGGACGCGATCGAGGGCGCGGACCAGCTGGAGAGTCGTCAGGCCGAACTTCGACGCGGCGCCACCCGACTTTTCCCAGAGGCCGGAGCCCCGGGCCTGGAGCCGGATTCGGAATCCCAGAAGGGGGAGGACCGAGCTGCGGGACGAAAGCGCCAGGTACTGATCCAGCTCGAAGGGCTTCTCGATCACGACCACCACTCGCTTGCCCAACCGGGTCGCCAGGGCGGCCGAAGAGAGATAGTCGGAGTCCTTGAATCCGTTGCAGATCAGGAGCGCTTCCGGCGGGGTGTCCATCGCCATGGCGGCGAGTAGCTCGGGGCGGCTCCCCACCTCGATGCCGAGATTCGCGTTCCATCCGCTCGACACCAGGCCCTCGACCACCGGCCTCTGCTGGTTCACCTTGATGGGGAACACCGGAAGGTAACGCTCGGGGTAGTTGAACTCCCGGATCGCGTTGGCGAACGCCGTGGCCAGCTCGTTGACCTGTCCCTCGAGGAGCTGGGGGAACCGGAGAAGGAGGGGTGTCTTGAGTCCGCGCTTGGCGAGGCTGTCGACGACCTTGAGCACGTCGATCGACCGGCTCGGGTCGCGGGACGGCGTGACGAGCAGATGTCCGTCCTCCGCCACGGCGAGATACCCATTGCCCCAGCCGTCCACCCCGTAGAGGTTGATCGCGTCGTGCACGGTGAACCTGTCCGTCGCCGAGACGTTGACGTTCATCGCTTCGCGAGCCCTCCCGACCCCTGAAGCGCACTCGACGGAGCCGCCGCCGGGGAAGTGATCGCGATTATAGAGCCGGAGAGATGCAGCGCAAGAGCAACGATGCACGATTCGCGCTACGCTTCGCCATCATGAGCGTCAGCAGCCAACGCGCGTCGCGGCCACGACTCGATGCGCTCGTCGACTTCGTCCTGCCTGGATCGCGCGTGGCCGACATCGGCACGGATCAGGGGGTCCTTCCCCGTCGCCTGTTGGCTGAGGGTCGCGCGATCGCCTGCATCGCCACCGAGCGGGACCGCTCGCGGCTCGCGCGAGCGCGCGGCTTCCCCGAGGGACACCGTCTCGCGAAGCGGCTCGAGCTTCGCGCGGGAAACGGGCTCGAGCCATTGCACCCTGCGGACGGCATCGATGTGGTGGTGATCGCCGGCCTGGGCTCGTCGCTGATCTGCCGGATCCTCGAGGATCCCCGACGGTCCGGCCTCGGCGCGAAACGTCTCGTGCTCCAGCCTCAGACGGCACCCGGTCGGCTCCGCCGATGGTTGCGCGACAACGGGCTCGGGATCGTGCGGGAGCGGCTCGTGAGGGAAAGAGGGCGTTTCTTCCCCATCCTGGCCGCGGAGGAGGGGTTCCCGAGCGCCTACGATCCCATGCCGCCGCTGTCCACAGACGACATTCTCGAAGCCGGGCCACTCCTGGTGCGGTCCGGCTCGCCGGAGGTCGCTCTCTACTGGACCGGGGAGGTGGCGCGCCTCGGAGCGATCCTGCGCTCGGCGCGTTCGGGGAGTGGTCGGGCCAGCGCAATGGAGCGCAGCGGCCTGGCCGACCGCGTGCTCTCCGCGCTCGCGGGAGCTGCCGCGGCGGCATCGGAAGGACGGCCGGACCCGATCTGAACGGAAGCTACTTCGGCGCCCGCCGGGAGAACTCGCCGGTCCGCGTATCGACGACGATTCGATCCCCGATCTCGACGAAGAGCGGGACCTTGACCGTGACTCCGTTGGCGAGAACCGCGTCCTTGAGGTTCCGCCCGCTTGCCGTGTCCCCGCGCGACCCACCGCCGACCATCTCCACCTCGGCCTCGACGAAGGCGGGAAGCTCCACGTTGACCACTCGCCCGTTGAAAAGGGCGGCTCGCATCTCGAGCCCCTCGCTCAACCAGGGCAGCGCATCGGCAAGCTGCTCCGGGGTGAGGGAGAATTGCTCGTAGCTTCCGGTGTCCATGAAGTTACACGAGTCCTCGTCTCGATAGAGGAACTGCACCTGGCGGAACGCCACGTCGGGCTCGTCGAACTTCTCCCCCGCCTTGAAGGTTCGGTCGAACACGGCGCCGGTCACGATGTTCCGTAGCTTGGTCCGAACGAGTGTGGACGCGCCCCGCGCGGATGGAGTCTGGACGCTGTATTCCATGATCAGGTACGGCTCCCCTTCCATGAGGATCCGCAGCCCCTTCTTGAAGTCGGCCGTCGTCAGCATCGCGCCTCACCTCGGCTTGGGCTCGGGGAAGTCCCCTTCGAGCGCCCGCCTCACGATCTCTCGGGCATCGGCGGGAAAGTCGGATTTCGTCAGAATCCACTCCAGATAGTCCTGGCGCTCCAGGGCCACATCCCGAAGCCGGCGGCCCTGGTGCTTCCCGAACGAGAACACCACCTCTCCCGCTCTCCAGACGAACTTGCCGGAACGGTCCGCTGCATCGCTCCGCGCCGGCGGCCGGCACCAGGCCGCGAGGTCCGCCAGATCTCGGGGAAGGTCGGCATAGCGCTCGAGCTGCGCGTCGAGGACCTCCGCGCTCGCGCGCACGTCCTCCTCGGCGGAGTGGGCGCCCTCGTGCTCCCTCCCGAGGTAGAAGTGCACGGCCGCCGAGAGGTCGCGTGGCTCCTTGCGGTGGAAAACCGTCATCGCGTCCACGACCCGTCGATCCGCGAGACGCAGGTCGAGCCCGCAATCCCGGAACTCCCGGTCCAGAAGCGGCACGTCGAAGCGAAGCACGTTGAAACCGGCCAGGTCCGCCTCTCCGAGGAAGTCGAGCAGACTCCGGGCGATCTGGCGGAACGTCGGCGCTCCGCGAACGTCCTCGTCGCGGATTCCGTGGATCGCGGTCGCCTCCGGCGGAATCGGTCGCTCGGGATCGACGCGCCGGGTCCGGACCTCGCGGTCGCCTCCGGGCATCACTCGAAGCACCGAGATCTCGACGATCCGGTCGGCGGTCGGGTCCGTGCCGGTCGTCTCGAGGTCGAAGAAGGCGATCGGCCGATCGATGCGCAGGATCCTCACGAGGCCTCCGCGCGATAGGCTAACCGCCCCCCGGCGCCGGCCGCAAGGGAGATCCACCCGGCTCGCAAGTGCCTCAAACCATGGGTAGTTTCGCGGGCCTGTCCTGCGCCCCCTGGTTTGTCCCGTCGCCTCCGCACGGCCGGGACATGCCTTCTGCGATGGTCGGCTCCACCGGAAGGCACTAGTATTTGTCCCTCCGGGCGGGCTCCGAGAGCCCTCGTGATTCCGGAGACCGTTGCGCGGCGCGCGCGGGACGATACAGGCGGTCCCGGCCCGACCCGGCCGAACACGATCGAGGAGCGATGCAGACCATGAAGCTTCCGGAGATCCGAACGCTGCGTTCCGTGGACCTCGAGATTCCGGTGGAGCTGTCGAGGCTCAGGGATATCGCGTATAACTTGTGGTGGACCTGGTCGCCTCTCGCGCACCTGCTCTTCAACGAGATCCAGTCGAAGAGGTGGCATCACTACCACAATCCCATCGAGGTTCTCGCGCTCGTGGAGCCGACACGCTGGGAGCGTCTCCTGCTGGACCGCGAGTTCATGCGCTCGTACCACACGCTGGTGGACGAATTCGACTCGTACCTGGCCGGGGCGGAGACCTCCTGGTTTCGTCACGCGCACGCCGACTACGAGGGGGGAGCGGTCGCGTACTTCTCCACCGAGTTCGGCTGGCACGACTGCCTGGGCATTTACTCGGGCGGACTGGGCATCCTGTCCGGCGACACGTGCAAGTCCGCGAGCGATCTCGGCATCCCGTTCGTCGGGATCGGCCTCCTGTACCGTCGCGGGTACTTCCAGCAGAGCATCGACGCCGAGGGGCACCAGCAGCACTACTACCCCGACTACGACCTGCAGCGGCTCCCGGTCCTGCCCGTCGCGGCGAAGGACGGGAAGGCGCTGCGGGTGTCCCTGGATCTACCCGGACGGCGCGTCTCGCTGGCGGTGTGGAAGGCCCAGGTGGGGCGCGTGCCGGTGTTGCTCCTCGACTCGGATGTCACCGAAAACGACGCTGCAGACCGCGCCATCACCTCGTTCCTCTACGTGCGCGGGCGCGAGATGCGCCTCTGCCAGGAGATCGCCCTCGGGGTCGGCGGCGTCCGTGCGCTGCGCGCCGTGGGCATCGCTCCCTCGGTCTGGCACATGAACGAGGGGCACTCCGCGTTCCTGGCGATGGAACGGATCCACACTCTCGTCGTTTCCGATCGTGTGCCGTTCGTCGAAGCGCTCCGGCGGACGGCGGGAAACGCCATCTTCACGACCCACACTCCGGTCCCCGCCGGGAACGAGACCTTCGACGCCGAGCTCGTCCGGAAGTACTTCGCGGATTGCGCCCAGGCGTGCGGCGTGCCGGTCGAGGACGTGCTCGCGCTGGGCAGGGCTTGGCCCGACAATCACTCCGAGTTCAATCTCACCGCGCTGGCGATCCGCGCGAGCAGTCGAACGAACGGGGTGAGCGAGCTCCACGGCCGCGTGGCCGCGGAGATGTGGAAGCACCTGCGCGCTCCCGGAGACCGAGGGCCCAGACCGATCACGTTCGTGACGAACGGGGTCCACACGTCGACCTGGATCGGTCCCGAGATCCGAACCCTCCTGCGTTCCCGAGTCGACGGGGACTTGGACGACCAGATTCTCGAACCGGCGTTCACCGGCGCGGTCCACTCGATCCCGGACCGCGAGATCTGGGACGCCCACATGGCCCAGAAACACCGGCTCGTCTCGTTCGCGCGGGACCGCGTCCAGGAGCAGTTCGCCAGGCATGGCCGATCCCCGGACGAGCTGCGCCAGGTGAGGAGCCTCCTGGATCCCGAAGCTCTCACTCTGGGGTTCGCTCGGAGGTTCGCCACCTACAAGAGGGCGAGCCTCCTGTTCCGGGATCGGGAACGCCTCCGCCGCGTGCTTTCGGATCCCTCCCGGCCCGTTCAGATTCTCTTCGCAGGAAAGGCGCACCCGGCGGACACCCCCGGGCGGGAGCTCATCCGGGCGATCTTCCAGGATTCCATCTCGCCCGAGTTCAGCGGTCGGGTCGTCTTCCTCGAGAACTACGACGTGCGAATCGCCCGCTATCTGGTCCAGGGGGTGGATGTCTGGATCAACACTCCCCGCCGACCTCACGAGGCCAGCGGGACCAGCGGGATGAAGGCGGCGGTGAACGGAGCCTTGAATTTCAGCGTCCTGGACGGCTGGTGGTGCGAGGGATACGACCCTTCCCACGGCTTCGTGATCGGCTCGGACCAGGAGCACGCCGATCCGGATCAACAGGATCGGGAGGACGCGGATTCGTTTTACCGAGTGCTCGCGGACCAGATCGTGCCCTGCTACTACCGGCGGAACGCGAGCGGGATCCCGGAGGAATGGGTCGGGCGGATGAAAGAGGCGATCGCGAGACTGGCTCCGCGCTTCGGCACCGCTCGCATGATGCGGGAGTATGCGGAATCGCTCTACCTGCCCGCGAGCCGCCGCGAGGGGTGGGGCACCGAGATCGACGAGGTCCAATGCTGGTCCCCGTGACCGAGCACCGCACACCCGGACCCACTCGTCCCGCCGCGCGCGGATCCATCCACCGGGCGTGAGCCGCGCGCTCGGGGGCCGATCAGCGCGTGTCCACCCTCCAGACGCTGCTCACCGAATCCGGCGGCGCCTGGTCCGTGGGAGTGACGTTCACTTGGGCCGGATCGGAGGCGTTCCCGGACGCATCGACCACGAAGAGACTGAACCAGTACGCCGTGCCCGGGGTGAGGCCGGAGTACACCAGCCTTTCCACCTCTCCCGCCGTGGCCGACCTCGAGGCGGACGGCTCGCCGTCCGCCGGACTGATGGGGTACTTGAAATCGGTTCGGACCCGCACGACGATCTCCGCCACATCCGCAACCGGGTTCGTCCACTGCAGAATGACCCCCTCTCCGACCGCAGTTCCGGTCAGATCGGACGGCGCCGCGGGCGGCGTCACGTCGCTCCCGGGCTGTTCGGTGGGAACGAAGCTCGGGTCGTTCGTGATCAGCACCGCGTCGGCCCGGGCCTGAGGCTCGCGGCCGCCGAGCTCGAGCTGATGCATCCCCCGGAGCAGCGCGTACGACCGCGCAGGGGTCCATCTCCACGCGTTCGTCGTCGGCGGGACGATCAGCTGCCGCACGGCACCGTCCACCGACTCGTACCAGGCGTCCGCGCTGGTGCTCGCCCCGAACAGCCTCACCCACAGGAACCAGGTCCCGTCGGCGGGGACGTGGAACGGAAAATCCGCTTTCCCCAGCGGCGAGGTGGCGGTGCCGGCGGTGGCTCCCGGGGGAGTGTCGATCCACGCACCCCGGAACGCGCCCGTGCCGTTGGTGGCGCGAAGAGGGAGAACCCGCCTGCCGGATTCGGCCTGGACGGAGATGTACTCGAACTGGCTCGCTGCCGTGGCAAACGTCTCGTCGGGGGAAGAAGTCCCCCGGTTGCCGCTGGCATCGGCGCTCTGCACGAAGAACTCGTACGGGCTCTCCGGGACCAGACCCTGGAGCGACACCGCGTGGTTCGTCGCGAGAGTCCGATCGAGATCGGTCTGCTGGTAGCTTGCCTGCCCCCGCCTGCGGTAGAAGACCCGACCGTCGGCTCGCTCGTTGGTCGTCCAGGTGATCTGCGCCGTCGTCGCCTGCACCGAGACCGCTGCGACCGCCGCGATCTCTGGCGCTGCGGTATCCGCCGCCGTGGTGAATCCTGCCGCCTGGGTGTAGGTTGCCGACATCGCGTTCCCGGCCAGGTCGCGAACGCCGGGCGACCCACCGACCGCCTGGATCTTGTAGGTCTTGACGTACTCCAGGCTCGCCGCGGGAGTGATCGTCGCGGTGCGCCCGTCCGCCGATAGCGCCGGAGATCCCGCGGCCTGGGTCACCGCGATCCCCGAGGGGCCGAGGAGTCTCACCGTGACCGCGGTGACGCTCGAGCCCAGAATCGGCTCGCTGAACGACACCACCGGCCGGACCGTCGGCGGCACGCCGGAGGCGGCGTTCGGGGGGGTCACGGCCGCGACGGTGGGCGGCACCGCCGCCTGGACGCTGAACAGGCCGGAGGAGACGCCGAAAACGCGGTCGGCGTTCGTCACCTCCAGGCTCGTGGCCGCGATCGCGGCGAGGTTTCCCACGGAGATCCTCGCCGTGATCTGGTTGCACGAGTCCACCGAGACGGTGCTCACCGCGATGGCCGGATCGCCGAACCGAAGCGAGGCCCCAGGCGCGAAATTCGCGCCGGTGACGACCACCGTCATCGTCCCTCCCCGCTCCACGGCAGCGGGGCTCACGGTTGCCATCGTGGGTCGAGGCATCCCGACGATCTCGTTCGAGTAGCCGTTGCTCAGGTTGCCTGCGGCGTCACGAGCCTTGACCGCCACGTAGTACGTCGTGCAGTCGTCGAGATTGTCGATCACGCCCGTCGCGGCGACTCCCAGATCGAGCTGCCGCGAGTAGCTCCGCGAGGAGCTCCCGACGTAGACCCGGTAACCGGCGAGGTCGGCGTCCTGCACCGGATCCCATGCCACGGACATCGTGCCCGCGATCGCCGGCGCGTGGGCGAGGACGGACGAGGCGATCGCTGCGAACACGCACAGGGCGCTGGCGCGAGCATGCATGGGTCGAGTCCCTCCGGGCCGTCGTCAAGGCATCGGTGTCGGCGAACTGCCATCGCCGTGCCAGCGCTCGCTTCCCGGGCGGTGGACGCGTCGGCGGTCGGCACGGAAGGCTTTTTCACGCGCCAGCGGAGGGGGTCCAGCTCCTGGGCTCCTCAGCGGAATCGTCAGGGATCGTGGCGCGCTTACGGAATCGCGAGCCGTGCGGGGGCGCATCCGACGTCACGTCCAGAATTTCCACAGAGGCCTGCGAGGACCCTCTTCCGACTCGAGAACCACGTCGTGAACGGGCACTTCCGGGATGGCCGCGGCCACGCACTGACGGAACTCGACCGGGTCCGAATCCGGCCCCGCGTCGTTCAGCGGGTTGGTCGCCACCGCGATGATCCGCGTCGGGTGCACGACCTCGATCCGGCCGTCCCCCTGCTTCAGCCAGGCTGTGAAGTAGATGGGAGCCAGGCCGATCCGGGTAGCGTCCCGCACGACGAGCGAGCAACGGAAGCTCGAGCGAACCAGGGGAATCATGAACTCGTCGTGGAGCCCGTGCGGGAGCAGAATGGAACATACCCGCCCTCGGTCCCCGACATCCCGGAGCGCCGAGATCGGATCATCGAGGTTCGACGGCAGCACCCCCAGAATCTGATCTCGCTCTCCCAGAAGAACCGCCGCGCCACGGTTCGCGCGTTCCAGCCACGCCCGTCCCACCGAATCGCTGCACGACGGAACCGTCAGCGCGTCCACACAGTACCTCGCCGCCGCCGCCGATCGGTCGGGACTCGCCGAGTACCCCGCGGCGAGGACGAGCACGATCCCGTCCATGATCCCGGGCGCCGCGAAAGCCCTGCGCTCCCACCCCCCGTCCACGAGCACGTACCCATCCGCAAGCTGCTGGAGTCGTGGGAGAACGGCCGTCAACGCTTCGGACTCGTCCGGTCCGTAGAGATCGACATCCGATTCCTTCGTGACCTGGTAGATGTGGATCCTGCCCAGGGGCGTATCCCAGGGAGTTTCTTCCAGGCTCTCGAGCGCACCCTCGGATGCTCCTGCCGCCCCGGAAGCCGTGGCCACCCAAGCGCCGCCCGGGAGCGGGATCCGGGTCACCGGATCGGCAGTAATGATCTCGGCCTCGGCCGGCAGCCGCGGCACGGAAGTCACCGCGAACGGGAACCCCCGTCGATGAACCTGGGCGGCGAGCGCCATCAGAACGGTCCGTGCGCCCGCGCGAGGATGCAGTCCCAGAATGGCGACGCGCCGGCAGCCGCTCCCCACGACGCGATCGACCAGGAGAGGACCATCGGGCGGCTTCGGCTTGCGGTCGAACATGACGAGCGCGCATTCTAGCTCCCCTCGATCCCCGCGCAACGCCACGCGCCGTGGCGGGATGCGGGTCGTCTCCAGGAGTCGCAGCCATCTGCGCCGCGCGATCCGGACGCAGCGGAAATCCAGGCATGGCCTGCGCCGGGCACGTGCCGAAATGGGGGGCGACGCGTCGAAAAAACCGTGGCCACGCCGGCGTGGGAGAATTGGAGGCGGCGACCGGATTTGAACCGGTGAATGACGGTTTTGCAGACCGTTGCCTTACCACTTGGCTACGCCGCCCGGAGCCCGCGGAATATACCCCGCCGGGCGGAACCGGTCAATTCCGCGAGAAAGGGATCCGGTTCAGCGCGACCAGCTGTTTGGCGATCAGCTCGACCAGGTCATCGACGCGGAACGGCTTGGCGAGAAGGCTCGCCCCGCACCGAGCCATGCTCTGGCACTCCTGGGGCGTGAGGACGGTTCCCGTGACGACCAGGGTGCGCCGGGCCAGCTCCGGCTTCCGTGCGAAGAGCGTCGTGAGCCAATCGAGACCGTCGCGCCCCGGAATACGCAGATCGAGCGTGATCCAGTCCACCGGCTGCCGCGCCAGGACTCGATCCGCCTCCTCCGCGTCTCGCGCGAGCACGCACTCGTGGCCGGCCTCGGCAAGTGCGTCGTCGATCAGCTCGGCGACCAGGGGTTCGTCCTCCACCACCAGGATTCGAATGGCAGCGCCCTCCCTTCCGTGGGAAACGTAGTGCTCGGGCCGCTCGGAGTAAAGCGGGCGCCCTGGCGAGGGTGTTCGACGCGAATCCGACGGAATCGCGGATCAGCGCGCGACGGTGGCAGACCGCGGGTGGGGGTACGGTCTACAATACGGACTCCGCGACCGTGACGCCGAGGCGACCGGCGACGAAAGGCGACCTCGGTGCGGTTCGGAGCCCAGGGAGAACGAGATGCCGACTTTCGTGCTCATGACCACCCTCTCCCCGGAGATCACCCGGAACATGCGCAACCGGGCGGAGATCGGCAGGGAATGGAAGGAACGAATCGCGGCGCAGGTCCCGCAGGTGAAGTGGATCGCCCACTACGCGTTGCTGGGCCCGTACGACTTCCTCGACGTCTACGAGGCCCCCGACGAGGAGGCCGCTGCGAAGGTGTCCATGATCAGCCTCTCGCTGGGCGCGCTCCGGGCGGAATCGTGGACGGCGATCCCGTATGCGCGGTTCCTCGAGCTGACGCGGGAGATCTGATCCGGTGGACGAATCGCTCGCCCCAGGGTTCCTGATCGCGGTGCCGCAGCTTCAGGATCCCAATTTCCGGCAGACGGTCGTACTGCTCCTGCAGCAGAGCGAGGAGGGCGCGCTCGGCGTGGTGATCAATCGGGACAGCTCGTTGCTCCTTCGGGATTTGTGCAGGGATCACGACATCGAGTACGCCGGGGACCCCGACAAGCGAGTCCGGGAAGGGGGACCGGTCCAACCCGAGCAGGGGCTCGTCCTGTTCGGAGCCGAGCACCAGGATCCCGAAGGGCGGCCGGTGGTCGAGGGCCTTCACGCCAGCGCCTCCACCGGCACGCTCGGCCGGCTGTGTCACCTGCGCTCCGGCCGTTTCCAGTGCTACGGGGGGTACGCCGGGTGGGGTCCGGGGCAGCTCGAGCGGGAGATCGGAGAGGGTTCGTGGATCGTGCGAACCGCGGACGCCGATCTGGTGCTGGACCATCCGCCGGAAGGGATGTGGGAGAGGTCGCTCCGGGACATCGGACTCGATCCTGCGGCGATCGTCTCGGGTGGATTCGACGCGTGAGACCGGGCTACGGGAGGAACGCCGCCGCGTTTTTCAGCTTCTTGGGAAGGTACTCGTCCAGCACGTAGTTCAACCCCCACCGCGCGAGGGCCTGCTGCTCCGCGCGGACGCCCATCTTGACCAGCTGCTCCATTGCCTTCGCCCACGGCTTGTGGATGCGAAAGAACGGGTCGTTCTTCAGAGCGTCCTTCGCCCGCTTGAGATCCACCTCCTTGAGCGGGTGGGTGGGCAGCTCGTAGTCGGTGATGTCCTGTGGGGTGACGCCGAGGAAGCTCGCCTGCGGCACGCAGAAGAAGCGGTTGATGTGCGCCGCGTTGCCCGAGCCCACTTTCAGAGTTCGGTAAATGTTGGAGATCCCGTACGGATCGCAGTCGACGAACGCATAGACGGGAAGGGAGCACTGGTCGGAGAGGCGGCGCACGAATCGGCGCGTGGCGCGGGTCGGTACCCCGGCCATGGAGACGAGGATGCAATTCGCCTTGTCCCAGAACTTGTGGCTCTGGAGCCGCTGGAACATCCCGCCTGTCTCGATGCACAGAACGAACTTCGCCTTCGTCTCGAACGTGAGCTGCTCCACCAGGGAGGGGATCGAGTAGGCGCCCGAGCCGAATCGCGTGCAGTCGATCCGCTCGGTCTTCCCGGTCTCGAGATCCGTGTCGAAAACCACGAGCCTCCCGGCAACCGCTCCGCCGTGCTCGTCGGGCACGAAGCGGAGTTGCTCCCGGCTCACGCCGTACACCGAGAACATGGCCTCGATGTCGTCCATGACCATGTCCGACTCGCCCTGCTCGTCGAAGCGGGCCTCGTCCCAGTTCTTGGACTGGTAGTAGGCGTCTCGCTTCGTGGCGAAGTCGCTGGTCTCCACGAGCTCCTTCGAGAGGGCCATCATCTTCAGGGTCTGAGCGAAGGTCTTCGCCGTGGTCACGGTGAGGGTCCGCACCGACTTCGCCTTGCCGATCTCGAAGTACCCTCGGGACGGATCGTAGCGCACGTTCCCCAGCGAGCGGATGGGGAATACCACTTCCGGCTTCCCCAGCTTCTCCACCCGCTGGTCGATCTTGCGGGCCACCTCGGTGATGGAACGGATCGTCAAGCGGTCCAGCCGCGCCTTTTCCGCCTGAGGCGATTTCATGCGCTTCACTCCCTCCGCGAGCTCGAATCGACGGCGAAGGATACCACGCGCGTCGGCGCCCCGAGGCCTCGCGCGAGCGATCGGGCGGGCGGAAATGGGGGCGATTCAGAGGCCGAGGATCCGGTCGATCGTCGCCAGGAGCCCCCGCACCTCCCACTCCTGGGTATCCCCCATGTGGGCGATCCGAAACGTCTTCTCCGCCAGATCCCCGTACCCGTTCGAGATCTGGACGCTTTGCCGGCCCAGCTCGCGGTTGAGCCCAGCCACATGGATGCCGCGCGTGTTCCGCACGCAGGTGAGAGTCCTCGACTCGTGACCCGCCTCGGCGAACAGCGCGAAGCGCTCTCGAGCCCACCGCTGGACGATCTCCGCGAGCAGACGGTGGCGCGCGTACCGGGCGTCGAGCCCCTCGGCCAGAATGTCGTGAAGCTGGGCGTCGAGCGCCTGGATCTGGGGGATCGCGGGAGTGGCGGGGGTCTCGTCCCGCTCGTCGTGGGCGAGCATCTCGAGGAAATCGAAGTACGAGCCGCGGTGCTCCACCGACCGCGCGCGCTCGAGCGCCCGCTCCGAGACGGCGGCCACGGCCAGCCCGGCCGGCAGGGCGAGCGCCTTCTGCGTTCCGGCGAGGCAGACGTCGATGCCCCAGGCGTCCACGGCGACCCGCTCTCCCGCGAGCGACGAGACGGCGTCCACGAGAAACAGAACCCCGGGGTGCTTTCGGACCGCGACCGCGATCTCCTCGATGTGGTTCCTCACACCCGTCGACGTCTCGTTGTGCACCAAGGTGACCGCATCGAAGTCGCCGGAGGAGAGTGCCCGGTCCACCTGGTCGGCGCTGATCGCGCGCCCCCATGCGACTCGAAGGGGTTCGGCGATCTTCCCGTTCGCCTGCACCACCTTGCACCAGCGGTCCGAGAACGCACCCTGCACACAGCAAAGGACGCGATCCTTCACGCAGTTGCGAACCGCGGCCTCCCAGACGCCGCTCGAGGAGGACGTGAACAGGAACACCCGTCCCTCGGTCTCCATGAGTCGACGGAGATTCGCGACCACGCGACGGTACAGCGCGCGGAATTCCTCCGAGCGGTGGCCGATTTGCGGTTTCGCGAGGGCGGCCAGATTCTCCGGTCGAACTTCGGTCGGCCCGGGGATGAACAGTCGTTTGTGGGGCACGCGACCCTCGGACGGAATCTCAGAGTTGAGGCGAGCGGGGTACCGGCTCCCTTCGAGAGGAGGACGCGCGGCGCGGGGAGTCGAGCGTTTGGTCGAGCCAGTCGAGGAACGCACGGGGAGGCAAGACGCCCACCTGGCGAGAGATCTCTCGGCCGTCGGAGTCGAGCATCACCAGTGTGGGATACCCTCGCACGCCGAATCGCGCCGCAAGCTGCGCTCCGCGGTGACCGTCCCGGGGCGCTTCCTCCTCTCCGTCCACCCGGACGGGGACGACGTCCCGGAGACGCTGCACGACCGCCGGGTCGCGAAGCGTCCCGCGCTCGAGCGCCCGGCACGCGCCGCACCACGTGGCGTGGAACATCACGAATGCAGGCTTCGACTCCGCCCTGGCCCGCTCCATTCCCGCGCCGAACGACTGCCACTGGAGATCCGCCGCCTGGCCCGAAGCGACGCGCGACGACCCGCGCGGCGAGACGGGGGACGGTGTCGCCGGATCGGTTCGCGCCTCTCGCGACCTCGGGGAGACGCCGAGCGGGAGCCTCGCGCCCTCCGTCGGCGCCGGTTCCTTGGGAAGCGGCGGAGCCGAGCCGGCGCCCGAAGCGATGAGAATCGTAGCGCCGACCAGGGACGCGACTCCGGCCCATCCGAGAGATCTCGCCACGCGCCCGTCGCGCGAGGTCACGCTCCCGCCTCGGCGGAGGTCTCCCGTGGCAGGCACCAGGAGAAGCACGAGGGTCACGAACGCCGCCAGGAGAATCACGTGATCCAGGACGGAGCCGCGAGTCGCTACCTGTCGAATCCCGAGAACCGCGAGCAACGCGCTCGCTGCGACACCGGTCCAGCGAGCCCACGCGTGACGCATCAGGAGACCCAGCGAGAGGGTCGCGCCGAAGGCGCCCCAGAGGATGCGGTGCACGAGATCAGGGACGCCGGAGTTGGCGACGAGCTGCCCTCCGAAACCCAGACCGAGCACGGCGAACGTCAGCGCCCCGAACATGATTCCGAACGGCATCCGGAAGGCCCTCCGACCCGCGACGGGGGAGGATATACAGCACTCGTTCCGCCGCCGCAACGCGAGTGGTGGGTCTGCTACGATCGCGCGGGAACGAAACCACGCGGCGGAGTGCTCGACCATGGCCCCACGACCCCTCGCGAGAATGCTGCCGTTGCTCCTGGCTCCGTTCGTCCTGGGGCCCGCCGACCAGGGACGACCGCCGGGACTCGAGATCCTGGTTCGCGCGCGCACCTGCGCACCCGGGGAGCCGATGATCATCCAGGTCCGGTCGTTCGTCCGGCTGGCCTCCCTCGAAGGGTCCTTCCTGGGTCGCGATCTGTTTTTCGTGACGGAGGCGGCGACCGCCGGGCGAGAAGATCGTCGAGCCTGGGCGGCCATCGACCTGGGCCGCCGACCGGGAGATGCGGAAATCGAAGTCCGAGGAAGGACAGCCGAAGGTGTCCCCGTCGAGGCCCGTCGGAGCATTCGAGTTCTGGCGAAACGCTTCCCCACTCAGACGCTGCGCGTGGAGCCCAAGTACGTGTCTCCACCACAGGAGGTGAAGGACCGGATCGATCGGGAGCGCAGGCGTCTCGCCGAGGTCTACGCGATTCGCAGCGATGCGGTGATGCGAACGCCCTTCCTCCGGCCGGTGCCAGGAGCACCGACGTCGCCCTTCGGCGCGCGAAGGGTCTTCAATGGAACACCTCGGGATCCCCACCCGGGACTCGATCTGCAGGCGGCGACGGGGACGTTGGTTCGCTCGCCGGCCGAGGGTCGGGTCGCAGTCGCGACCGACCTCTACTTCTCCGGCCTCACGGTCATCCTCGACCACGGCGGAGGTCTCTTCACCGTCTTCGCCCACCTCTCCGAGCTTGCGGTCTCGGAGGGACAGGCGGTCGCCGCGGGAGACGCGCTGGGCCGCTCCGGGGCGACCGGGCGCGTCACGGGACCCCACCTTCATTGGGGCGCGAAGATCGGTGACGTACCGGTGGATCCATCCGCCCTGCTCGATGACCGCCTCTGGCGTTGAGCAGGATCTGTTGGGAATCAACGGCCGCGCTTCGGAACGGGCGTTGGTGCGGCTTCGGAGGACAGACGCGGAGAGCGGGCGTCATGAAGCGCATCGGGACGATCTTTGGGGGATCGAGACGCAGAGCCGCGATTCGTGGCGTCTGGGCGGCCCCACTCACGTAGTCGGGTGAGGGTTCCGTGGAACCGTTCCGTCCTCGGTCGGGCGCGAAGGCTCGACGGGAGGACAGGAACGGTCCCAGCCAGCAGGATCGAGAGCGATTCAGACCGTGCGGCGGGCTGCGCTGCGGAGCCGTTCTCTCTCCATGCGCTCCGCTTCGGCCGCGCGACGGAGCTCCTCTTCGGCTAACCGCATCGCTTCGCGCTGGCTCGATGCTGCCGCCTGGAGAGCGTGCTCTGCCTCCCGATGCGCGAGCCTCCGGGCCACCCGCGCTTCTTCCCGCAACCCGTCCAGGATCGCCGCCGGGATCGCCGGCGGCGTGGGAGCGGACGGAGCGATCCCCGCGCGGGGACCTGTCGGCTCGTCCTCGTCGTCCATCTTGGGAATCGGGATCTGCATGCGAACGGACTTTCGATCGCGCATGAGGTCGAGCGAGATGGTCTTGCCTTCCTTGTCCGTGAGAGCTTCGATCAGACCCTCCGCATCCCGCACCCCGTCGCCGTCCACCGACACGATGAGGTCGCCTACCTTCACGCCCGCCTTCTCGGCGGGTGTGCCCGGAAGCACTCGCCCGACGAGGACTCCGGCGGCCCGCGTCCCACCGAGGTGCTCCCGGAGCTCGGGCGTCGTGTCCAAGAGCTCGACGCCCAGTCGAGGCCGTTCCGAGACGAACCGCCAGTGACGGGACGGAATCCGGAGCGCTCCCAGCTCCCGTCCGAGATTCTCCAACTCCGCCTCCAAGTGCTTCCGATCGAAACCCGGCGGGGTTGGAGCGGACTCATCGCCGAACTGATAGGCGAAGGACCGAGTCTTCGGCCGCTCGCCCAGTTCCACGCTCACCGTGCCCCGGCTGCCGTCCTTGCGGACCAGCTTCACCTCGACCCGATCCCCCGGCTTCTTGGTGCGGATCTTCTCCGTGAGGCGAACCGGTCCACGGATCGTGACGCCGTCGAAACCGACGATGACGTCACCCCGCGAGATCCCCGCTTTCTGCGCCGGGGATCCGTCCGTGATCGACTCGACTCTCGCACCGCCCTCGGCCCCCTCGGTATCCTCCTCGAGCGAGACGCCCATGTACGCGCCCTTCGGATCTCCGGCCTCGACCTTCCGGATGTAAACCTCGGGTTCTCCTTCGTCGCCGTCGTCCACGAGTACCTTCACGGCATCCGAGTCGTCCTCCAAGACGGTCGTTCGCGGCGCCGCGTGACTCCGGGTCCAGATCCCCGCGGCGACCACCGGAACGAGAGCGAGGTTGACTGCCACGACCCATCGCACGACCGTCCATCCGCGTGGCGTGATTCCCGACATCATGATTGCCTCCTTTTCGCGATCCCCCCGTTACTACGCGCGGCCCCCGGGAAAGTCGGCGGGGGGTGTACGACAAGAAAGCGAGGAGGAGCTGAATCGAAGCGCATCGGGGACAGCAACCGAAACCCGCCAGCGCGCAACTCGTTCGAAGCTCGGGGCATTGTGCGAGTTTCGGTTGCTGGAGTGAAAACACCGGGGGCCAGCCCCCGCACCCACGTACGGTGCAGTCCGGCAGACCGGCCTGCACCTCCCGCGGGTTTTTCATCGCTTTCGGGTGACGCCGCGAGGCGTCATGGACAACTGGCATGCAAACACGGGGCTCCGCCCCCGCGCCCCCGGCTCGCGCGGGGAATGCACGCCGGTGGACCGGCGTGCATTTCCGCAGGAAGTTTTCAGCATTTCAGGGTGACGCCTCGGGCGTCATGGACGACTGTCCCCGATTCGCAGCATCGTCTCCTCACTTTCCTGTCGTACACCCGTCGGCGGGGACCGGAGAGACCGTCGTAGGATTAGGAAGTCCCCTCGGAGAGGCCTGATCCGGGAGGCGGGGGGGCGGTGCGGCAGCAGCATCCGACCCTGTGAGCGCCTCCGGGAGGAACTGTCACATGCGACGAACCCTGACCGCAATCGTCATCCTCGCGCTGTCCGGGACCCGTACGCCCGGAGCGGACCGAACGGAGGGAGCGATGTTCGCCACTCGCTCGGTGGTGTACGCCCGCCACGGCATGGTCGCTGCGGCACACCCGATCGCCGCACAGATCGGCGTGGAGATTCTGAAGAAGGGCGGCACCGCGGTCGACGCAGCGATCGCCACGAACGCGGCCCTCGGATTTCTCGAGCCGGTGGCCTGCGGCCCCGGAGGCGACCTGTTCGCTCTCGTGTGGGACGCCAAGACCTCCCGCCTGTACGGCTTGAACGCCTCGGGCCGAGCACCCCGCGGGCTGCGGGCCGAAATGGTGCCGAAAGAGCCCGACGGGACGATTCCAGTGCACAGCCCGTACGCCTGGACGGTGCCGGGTGCCGTCGACGGTTGGTTCGAGCTGCACCGCCGGTTCGGCAAGATTGCCATCCGGGAGGTCCTCGCTCCGGCAGCCCGAGCGGCGAAGGAGGGCGCGCCGGTCCCGCAGGCAATCGCCGCGGCCTGGCAGCGCGGCGCCAAGCTGTTCGCGGACAAGCCGGGCTTCGCGGCCGTGTTCCTGCGAGAGGGGCGCGCGCCCCTGGAAGGCGAGACCTTCCGGAACCCGGCCCTGGCGCGCACCTACGAGGCGCTCGGCGAGAAAGGAAGGGACGCGTTCTACCGCGGAGCCATCGCCGAGTCGCTGCTGGCTTTCTCCCGCAAGCACGCTGGATTCTTCGCTCCGGAGGATTTTGCGAACCACCGTTCGGAGTGGGTCGAGCCGATCTCCACCGACTACCGGGGCGTCACGGTCTGGGAGCTGCCTCCGAACGGGCAGGGTCTGGCCGCGCTCCAGATTCTCAACATGCTGGAAGGGTTCGACCTACGGAGCATGGGTCGCGACTCGGCTGCGTTCTGGCACACGCTCGTCGAGACGAAGAAGATCGCGTACGAGGACCGGGCCCGGTACTACGCGGATCCGGCGTTCTCCGCTTCGCCGGTGGCGGGCCTGCTCTCGAAGGACTATGCCCGGGAACGTGCCAAGCTCCTGGATCCGGGTCGTGCCCTTCCCCGCATCGACTCCGGCCATCCTGCGCTCCGCGCAGGAGATACCACGTATCTGGCGGTGGCGGACAGCGACGGAAACATGGTCTCCCTGATCCAGAGCAACTACACCGGGTTCGGCTCGGGCTACGTGCTCGAGGAGTGGGGATTCGGGATCCACAGCCGGGGCGCTCTGTTCTCCCTGAACCCTGGCGCGGCGAACGCACTCGAACCGGGGAAGCGCCCGTTCCACACCATCATTCCTGCGTTCGCGACGCGGGACGGACAGCCGTGGTTGGCGTTCGGCGTGATGGGCGGGGACATGCAGCCCCAGGGTCACGTGCAGATCCTCATCAATCTCCTGGATTTCGGGATGAACCTCCAGGAGGCCGGCGACGCGCCGCGGTTTTACCACACCGGATCCTCCGAGCCGACGGGCACTCTCATGACCACCGGCGGCACGCTCGCGCTGGAAAGCGGCATTGCCGAACCGGTGCGGCGTGAGCTGACACGCCGCGGGCATCGCATTCAGGAGATGGTCGGCGTGTTCGGAGGTTACCAGGCCGTCGCCTGGGACCCGGTCCGGCGCGTCTGGGCTGGCGCAAGCGAGTCCCGCAAGGACGGCTGTGCGATGGGGTATTGAGCGTCATCCGAATCCATGGACGCATTGAGAGAATCGAGAAAACCGGAACCTGAAACCATGCCGGACCCGTTTCCGCGCAGTCGAGAATCCCGAGCGGGAACAGCGGCAGCGAATGGCGGATTCGGAGCGCCCTCCTCCTGCGAGAAGAGGCGGCATCGGGATCGCCGCGGCCGCCGAGCGCATCGGCCGCCACGCATCATCCCTCGCCTCCAGCTTGGCTCGCGCGTAGGGGAGTCCCGAGGATGCCCGTCCGCATGGCCGGGTCCGCGGCTCGACTGAGCTCGCCGAAGTCGGTCGCAGCAGGGGTGTACGACAGGAAAGTGAGGAGACGATGCCGCGAATCGGGGAGCAACCGAAACTCGCACAATGCCCCGTGGTTTGAACGAGTTGCGTGTTGGCGAGTTTCGGTTGCCAGAGTGAAAATACCGGGGCCCAGCCCCCGGACCCCCGCACCCGCGTACGGTGCAGTCCGGCGGACCGGCCTGCACCTCCCGCGGGTTTTTCATCGCCCCCGGGTGACGCCACGAGCTTCATGGACAACTGGTACGCAAACACGGGGGCTCCGCCCCCGTGCCCCCGGCTCCCGCGGGAAATGCACGCCGGCAGACCGGCGTGCATTTCCGCGGGACGTTTTCAGCATTTCAGGGTGACGCCTCGGGCGTCATGGACGACTGTCCCCGATTTGCTTCGATTCAGCTCCTCCTCACTTTCCTGTCGTACACCCTCGCAGCAGGAGCTTCGTGAATAATCCGGGCTGGGATTGTAGAGTTCGCACCGGACGGGGCGGCCGGGACGCGGCCGCACGGAACCGGGGCGGACCGAGGAAAGGCGCTTCGGGTTCGAAGGAATGGACGCAACGCGGATGTCCGTCGGACGCAGAGGGCTCGCTCTTCACACCCGGATGCTGATCGGCCTCATGGCCGGCGCAGGGGGCGGGGTCTGCGCGTTCCTTCTCCTCGGCCAAGATCCCCGACTCGAAGCCTTCGTGCGCTACGTGACGCAGCCCGCAGGGCAAGTGTTCCTTCGTCTCCTCTTCATGCTCGTGGTCCCGCTGATCTTCTCCGCGCTGGTTCTGGGCGTGACGGGCCTCGGCGACCTCCGCAGCCTCGGGCGTATCGGGATCAAGACCCTTGCCTATACGGTGGCGGTTTCCGCCGTGGCCGTGCTCCTGGGAATCGTTCTCGTCAACACGCTGCGGCCGGGCGTCGGCCTCTCGGACGAAGCGCGTGCGCGGCTCGCCGCCGGAGCCGCCGAGCGCGCCGCAGCCGTATCGGGAGGGACGGCGCCCAAGACCGGGATCGACCTGCTGGTCCAGATCGTGCCGGACAACCCGCTCCGAGCCGCAGCGGGCGGGGACATGCTGGCCGTCATGTTCTTCGCGCTCGTCTTCGGGGTCGGGCTCGCGCTCACCCCGGGGCCGTCGGCGCGGCACCTCGCGGACGTCGTCGAGGGTCTCTACGACGTCACCATGCGCCTCATCGACAGGATCATCGCACTGGCGCCGTTCGGGGTCGCGGCGCTGCTGTTCACGCTGACGGCGCAGCTCGGGTACGAGATCCTCGGCCTGCTCGCTCGCTACGTCGGGGTGGTCGTTCTCGCCCTCCTGATCCACCAGTTCGTGGTCTACTCGCTGGCGGTGCGACTCCTCGGAGGAATGAGTCCGGTCCGCTTCTTCCGAGGGATCCAGGACGCGATGATCACCGCATTCTCCACCGCATCGAGCAACGCGACCCTTCCCACGGCGCTCAAGGTCGCCGAGGAGGAGCTGAAGCTTCCCCCGCACGTGAGCCGCTTCGTCCTCACCATCGGGTCCACGGCGAACCAGAACGGCACGGCGCTCTTCGAAGGGGTCACGGTTCTCTTCCTCGCGCAGTTCTACGGCGTCGAGCTGACCCTCGCGAAGCAGACGCTCGTGGTGCTGGTGTGCGTTCTCGGGGGGATCGGGACCGCCGGCGTCCCTGCGGGCTCGATTCCGGTGGTGGCCATGATCCTCGGAATGGTCGGGATCCCGACCGAGGGGATCGGACTCATTCTCGGCGTGGACCGATTCCTCGACATGTGCCGCACGACGCTCAACGTCAGCGGCGATCTCGCGGCGGCGGTGGTCGTAGCCCGCGGGGAGCGTCCCGCCGGATCTCCCCCGTAGAAGCGTCCTCTCCGCCCCCATGATGCGGCCTGGGCCACGGGTCGCGCCTTCGGATCACTCGTACCGGAGGGCCTCGATGGGATCGAGGCGGGACGCCTTCAGCGCGGGAAAGAACCCGAACAGGATCCCCACCACAGCGGCGAACCCGAAGGCCATGGCCACCGCGCCGGGTCCCAGATCCACCGGCCAGCCCAGCATCCGGTTGACGAGCCGCGACGCCCACGCGCCCAGAGCGACGCCGAGGAGTCCCCCGGCGGCCGACAGGATCACCGCCTCGAGGAGGAACTGGGCGAGGACCTGGCGCGCCTTGGCACCGATCGCCATGCGGAGGCCGATTTCCCGCGTACGCTCCGTCACGGAAACCAGCATGATGTTCATGATTCCGATTCCCCCCACCAGGAGGGAGATGGCGGCGATGATCCCGAGGAAAATCGACATGGTGCGGCTCGTCTCTGCGGCCGCGCCGGCGATCTCCTCCTGAGAGCGCATCATGAAATTGTTCTCTTGGCCCGGCGTGAGACGCTGCCGCTGTCGCAGGAGCGCCTCGATCTCCTTCTGGGCGCTCTGCACCCGGTCGGGGGCAACCGCGGAGACGTAGATGATCCCGATGCGCGCCGTCCCCTGGAGACGCTTCATCACCGTGGTGTACGGTGCGGCGATCAGATCGTCCTGATCCTGCCCCGTGGCGTTCCCGCCCTTCCTCTCCAGCACTCCGACGACCCGGAACGGAACGTTCCGGATACGAACGCTGTGTCCCACCGCCCCTCCCTCGGGGAAGAGGCCGTCCGCCACTGTTCTGCCGAGAACGCACACCTTGGCACCGGCCTTGACATCCGCGTCCGTGAAGAAGCTCCCCTCCGCCAGGTTCCAGGCCCGGATGAACGGCCAGTCGAGGCCGACGCCCTGGACCGTGGTCCCCCAGTTGAACTCCCCCGCCACGACCTGTCCCGCGGACCGCACGCCGGGAGAGGCGTACGCGACGGAGGGACACTCCGCCTTGATCGCATCCACGTCCTCGGGCGTGAGCGTGGATTGCCCGGAGAAGATCCTCGCCCCCGACTGGGTCACCGCGCCGGGCCACACCATCAGATAGTTCGTGCCGAGCGCCGTGATGTTCGACTGGATCGAGCGGGACATGCCGGACGCGATCGCGACCGTTCCGATCACGCTCGCGACTCCGATGATGATCCCGAGCATCGTGAGGCACGAGCGAAGCTTGTTCCGCAGGATCGCCTTGAGGCCCACCTTGAGGATGCTCGCGGTGCGGACCAGCGCGATTCTCACGACGCCGTCTCCGCGCGCATCCACCCCGCGCGCAACTGGGTCACCGGCTCGTCGCTCACGATCTTGCCGTCCTTCATGTGCACCGCCCGTCGCGCATGTCGGGCGACGTCGAGCTCATGGGTGATCAGGATGATCGTCTTCCCCCGTTCGTTCAGCTCCTGAAACGTCGTCAAGATCTCGTCGGAGGTCCGGGAGTCGAGATTCCCGGTCGGCTCGTCCGCGAGCAGGATCGCAGGCTCCGTGATCAGCGCGCGAGCCACCGCGACGCGCTGTTGCTGGCCGCCGGAGAGCTGGGAGGGGTAGTGCGACTCGCGGCCCGAGAGCCCGACCAAGGCCAGCATGGATCGCGCGCGCGCGATCCGCTCCCGCGGGCCGAAGCCTCCCTGCCCGTACAGGAGCGGGAGCTCCACGTTCTCGAGCGCCGAGGTCCGAGGGAGCAGGTTGAAGCTCTGGAACACGAACCCGATCTTCGCGTTCCGGATCTCGGCCCTCGCGTCCGCGTCCAGCCGCGCCACGTCGACACCGTCGAGCCGGTAGACCCCCGAGGCCGGACGATCGAGGCATCCCAGCATGTTCATGAGCGTCGACTTCCCGGAGCCCGACGGCCCCATCACGGCAACGAACTCGCCGGAGCGCACGTCGAGGTCCACTCCGTCGAGCGCCCGCACCTCCATCTCGCCCATCCGGTAGACCTTCACGAGATCGCGGATCTCAACGAGAGGATCGCTCACCGTCAGAACATCCGCCCGCCGCCCGGGCCGGGCGGCCGCGCCGTCCCCTCCGACCGGGCCGTGGCTTGTCCCACGATGACCTTGTCGCCCGGCTTCAGCTCGGACTCGAGGACCTCGGTGAACTTGCCGTCCGAGATCCCGACCCGGATCGCCATCCGCTTCGGCGCCGCCGCATCGTCGAGGACGTAGACTCCCTGCGCGCGGCCGCCCTGGGTCGGACGCCCTCGGGTCGCGCTCTCGAACTGGCCCGCCATCGCCGCGAGCCCGCGCCCTTTCTCTCCCATCCGGGCCGCGCGCTCCTCGGTGCCGGCCACGGCCGACCCGCCGGACGCGCGGGATTCCCGCCCGGGCTCACGGCCGCCGTCTCGACCGCCTGCCTGAGAGGCTCCGGCTCCCTGCGTGGGTCGAAAGCGTAGCGCGGCGTTGGGCACTCGGATCACGTCCTTCACGACGGCGACCTCGATGACGACGTTCGCCGTCATCTGCGGCCGCAGCTTCTCGTCCGGATTGGGGACCGAGAGAATGACGGGATAGGTGATCACGTTCTGGTTCACCGTGGCGTTGAGGCGGATCTGCGCGATCGCCCCGCGGAATTCCTCGTCGGGGTACGCATCCACGGTGAACCGGGCAGGCTGGCCCACCTGGATCCTGCCGATGTCGGACTGATCCACGTCGGCCTGCACCTGCATCTTCTTGAGGTCCTGCGCGATCGTGAACAGCGTGGGCGCCTGAAACGACGCGGCGACCGTCTGACCCACGTCGTACTGACGCGCGACGACGACACCGTCGATGGGGGACAGGATCTTGGTGTACCTCAGGTCCGTCTCCGCCTGCTCGAGCCCGGCCACCGCCTGATCGACCTGGGCCTGCGCCGCTTCGTAGTTCGCCTGCGCGGCGTCGTAGTCGGCTCGAGGGGCGAGGTCGTCGCGCTGGAGGCGTTCCTGCCGATCGAAGTCGACTTTCGATCGGCGCAGCTGTACCTGAGCCTGCCGCAGATCGGCCTGTCGCTGCGCCGAACGGGCCTCGAAGGGGGTCGGGTCGAGCTCCGCGAGGAGCTGGCCCCGACGGACGGGACTGTTGAAGTCGGCATGGAGACGCGAGATGATCCCGGAGACCTGGCTTCCCACCTGAACCGTCATCACCGCGGAAATGGTGCCCGTGGCGGTCACGGTCATCGCGACGTCGCCTCGCTCCACGGCCTCGGTGCGATACTTCTCCGCACCGTTTCCCGCATCCCGGCGCAGGTACACGACGGCTACGCCCGCGACCGAGAGGGCCGCGAGGAGCGCGAGGATCCACTTCCACATGCGAACGTCCCCCGGTGCAGATAATCTGTTTCCCGATGTTCGCTGAAAGGTACCAAGAGATCCATTCCTCGGCAAAGGGAGTCGGACGCACACGCCTCTCCTCCCGCCTCGCGTTGGCTCTCGCACTGGCTGCCGCCGTCGCGGTGGTGTTCGGCCGATCGGTGCGGTTCGATTTCGTGAACTTCGACGATCCGTTCCACGTCGCGGAAAACCCGTTCGTGCGCTCGGGAATCTCTTGGACGGGAATCGTCTGGGCGCTCCGGAGCTACGAGGGTGCGACCTGGCACCCGATGACGTGGGTTTCCCTCATGCTCGACGCGCAGATCGGCGGTCCTCTCCCCTGGATCTTCCATCTCACAAACGTGACGCTGCACGTCGCGAACACCGTGCTGCTGTTCCTGGCCCTCGAGGCCATGACCGGAAGGCGTGCGCGGTGCGCGATCGCGGCGGGCGTGTTCGCGCTGCACCCGCTGCGTGTCGAGTCGGTCGCGTGGATCTCCGAGCGCAAGGACGTCCTCTCGGCCTTCTTCTGGTTTGCGGCGCTGCTCGCGTACGCGGCCTACGCCCGGAGCGCGGGCCCGCCGTCGTCCTCGGCGTTTCGCGCCTGCGGCGCGACCTTTCGAGACCCGCGCATGGCCGTGGTCCTTTTGATGATGGCGTTCGGGCTGATGTCCAAGCCGATGATCGTCACGCTGCCGATCACGCTCCTCGCGCTGGATTTCTGGCCTCTCGGGCGTCTCGGGATTGGAACGGAGGGTGCCGGCGCGCGCCGCCGCCTCGTCGCCGCGGTGGGCGAGAAGGCGCCGCTGCTGGCTCTATCCGCCGCCGCAGGAGCTCTCGCGGTCGTCGCGCAGCGCAGCGCCGGCGCACTCGGAGACCTCACGGACTACCCGCCCGGCGCGCGCGCCGCGAACGCGGCGGTCGGGGCCGCTTCGTATCTCGGAAGCTTGCTGTGGCCCACGGGCCTGGCGATCTTCTATCCGCATCCCGGCACCTCTCTCCCGGGAACCCGCATCGCTCTGGCGGTCACGGTGCTGGCGACCTGCACCGTGATCTCCGTTCTCTCGTGGCGGCGGATGCCGTTTCTCCTGTTCGGCTGGACCTGGTACGTGTCGACGCTCCTCCCCGTCTCGGGTCTCGTTCAGGTGGGAATGCAGGCGACCGCGGATCGATACACGTACGTCCCTCTCATCGGGATCGTGGTGGCCATGGTCTGGGCCGCGGCGGATCTGCTGGCCGCGGCGTCGCGGCGTGCGAGGCTTCCCCTGGCGAGCGGGCGGGCGGTGGGAGCGGCGGGTGTGGCGATCCTCGCGCTACTCGGGGGCGTCGCCTGGCGGCAACTGGGTCACTGGCGAGACAGCGTTACGCTGTTCTCCCACACGCTCCGGGTGACCGGGCCGAACGCGTTGGCGCGCAACTGCCTGGGCAGGGCGAAGCTCGATCTCGGTCGCGACGGAGAAGCCCGGGAGCAGTTCGAGGAGGCGCTCCGCATCGAGCCGCGGTACGCGGACGCGCGCAGCAACCTGGCGGGCGTGCTCGCCCGTCAGGGCGAGATCGGCCCTGCGATGGAGCAGTACCGGGAGGCCCTCCGGGTGAATCCCGATCACATTCTCGCTCGCAGCAATCTGGGGCGAATCCTCCTGGCGAACGGCGAGATCCGTGAGGCGTCGGAGCATCTGGCCGTCTCGGTGGCGCGCCGGCCGAACCATGCCTCGACCCGGGCGGCCCTGGGAGCAGCGCTCCTCCGCCTGGGCCGACCCGGCGAGGCGCTCCCCCACCTCGAGGTGGCGCTTCGCCTCGATCCGAGCCTCGTCGATGCCCGGCTCGACCTCGGGGTGGCGCTCGCCGGATCGGGCCGGATCGACGACGCCGCGCGCGCGTTCCGAGACGTGCTGCGTCGCGATCCGGCAAATGCGGCCGCCAGTTCCTACCTGGAGCAGGTCATGCGGAAAGGCGGCGCCGGATCGTGACCGCCGTCCCCCGCAGAAGCCGGGCCGTGCCCCGTACCGGCGCGATCCATCCGGCCCCCCAGGATCGAATCCCAACGCGGGCGCTCGTCTCGATCGGGCTCGTTCTCGCCATCGCTCTGGTCTTCGGCCGGACGATCGGGTTCGGCTTCACGAACTACGACGACCCGGAATACGTCCTGGACAACGTCCACGTGCGGGCCGGCCTGTCCTGGGAGGGTCTCCGCTGGGCGTTCACGACGTTCCACGAGGCGAACTGGCATCCCCTCACCTGGCTCTCCCTCATGCTGGACTCCCAGATCGGCGGCTCGAAGCCTTGGATGTTCCATCTCACCAACGTCGTCCTGCACGCGGCGAACGCGGTGATTCTCTTCGTCGCCCTCGACCGCGCCAGCCGGGCGCGATCGAGGAGCGCCTTCGTGGCCCTGCTGTTCGCGATCCATCCGCTGCACGTGGAGTCGGTGGCGTGGATCGCCGAGCGCAAGGACGTGCTGTCCACGTTCTTCTGGTTCGCGGCCACGCTGGCGTATCTCACCTACGTGGACCGTGCGGCGGAACGACCACCTCTCCCGCCGTGGCGAGCAGCCCGGGCCTGCCTCACGGACGGGCGCTATCTCGCGGTCGCGGGACTGATGACGGCCGGCCTCCTCGCGAAGCCAATGCTGGTGACGCTTCCGATCACGCTCCTCCTCCTCGACGTGTTTCCGCTCGGCCGCATGCGTTTGGGCTCATCCTCGACCGGAACGTTCGGCGTGGCGCGGCTCGCCGTGGAAAAGACCCCTCTGCTGTTGCTTGCGGCCGCTTCGTGCGCGATCACGGTCGTCGCGCAGCGCGCCGGTGGAGCGCTGGGAACCCTCGATGCGTATCCGCTGCCTGCGCGCATCGCGAACGCGCTGGTTTCCTACGGAGCGTATCTCTCCAAGACCTTCGTTCCGACCGGCCTGGCGGCGTTCTACCCGTATCCTTCCGCCGCGATCCCCTGGGGAGCGGCGGCGGTGTGGGCGGTGCTGCTTCTCGTCGTCACGACGCTCGCGATCCGGCAGATCGCCGCACGCCCGTACCTCGCCGTCGGCTGGTTCTGGTACATCGTCACCCTGTTCCCGGTCATCGGCCTCGTGCAGGTCGGTCTCCAGGCCATGGCCGACCGCTACACGTACGTGCCGCTGGTTGGAGTGTTCCTGATGGTCGCGTGGGGATTCCCCGATCTCGTTCGCGCCCGATGGCCGGGCGACCGGAGCGGTCGGCGGATCTCCGTGGCGCTCACGGTGGCCGCGGCGATCTGCTCCGTGGCGCTGGGCGCCGCCGCATTCACGCAGACCGGCACCTGGCGGGACGGAATCGTGCTGTTCGAGCGGGCGATCGCGGTCACGGGTGAAAACGCGGTGGCCCGGAACAACCTGGGTTCGGCGTACTACCGGCGAAACTCCCCCGGCGATCTCGAGCGCTCCATCGAGCAGTACGGGGAAGCGGTACGCATCCGCCCCGGGTATGCCGTGGCATGGAACAACCTCGCGGGGGCCAAGCTGAGAGTCGGCCGCGCGGACGAGGCGATCGCCGACTGGCGCGAGACGCTCCGCGTGAAGCCGGACTTCGTTGCGGCTCGGTGCAACCTGGCGGGGGCCTTGATCCGACAGGGCCGGTTCGAGGAAGGAGCTTCGGAGTGCCGGGAAACGCTGCGGTGGGACCCGCGCGCCGCCTGCGCCCATTACAACCTGGGGCTCTTCTTCCTCGAGCAGAATCGGATCGCGGAGTCGGAGGGATCCTTCGCGGCGGCCGTGCGGGCGGAGCCCACGAACGTCGACGCACGGCTCAACCTGGGCGTGACCATGGCGAAGCAGGGGCGCTTGGACGATGCGATCGCGGAGTTCAACGCGGTCCTGCGCATCGACCCGGGGAACGAGATGGCGCGCACGAACCTGGAGAGGGCCCGAAGGCGGGCGGCGAGCGAACGGTGAGCTCGCCCGCGCCCGTTCGCGCCCGCGCGCCCGTGCTGCTCGCGCTGTTGCTTCTCGTGGCGGTGGTGGCGGTATTCGGCCAGACCCTGCGCTTCGACTTCGTCAACCTCGACGACCGGCTCTACGTGACGAAGAACCCGTACGTCCGGGCCGGCCTCTCGGCGAGCGGCGTGGCATGGGCGTTCTCGACGAGCCATGCCGCCAACTGGCACCCGCTCACGTGGCTCTCGCTGATGCTCGATGCCACGATCGCAGGCCCGGCGCCGTGGATCTTCCACCTGACGAACGTCCTGCTCCACGCCGCGAGCACCCTGCTGCTGTTTCACGTGCTACGTCGCGGGACGGGACGCGCGGGGCGCAGCGCGCTGGTCGCCGCGCTCTTCGCCGTGCACCCGCTGCACGTGGAATCCGTCGCCTGGATCGCGGAACGGAAGGACGTCCTGAGCGGGCTGCTGTGGTTCGCCACGCTGGCGGCGTACCGGCGGTACGTGGAGGCCCCGGGGCGGTCTCGGTACATGATCACCCTGGCGTTCTTCGCGCTCGGCCTTCTGGCGAAGCCCATGCTCGTCACGCTCCCCGTCGTCCTCATCCTCATCGATCGGTGGCCGCTCGGCCGAACGGGACGAGGCGCTCGATGGAACGACCTGCTCGTCGAGAAGGTCCCCTTCCTCTTTCTTTCTGCCGTGTCGTCCATTGTGACGATCGCCGTCCAGCGAGCCGGAGGCGCGATCGAGAGCCTCGAGGAGCTCCCCGTCGTCTCGCGTCTCGGCAACGCCGCGGTGTCCTACGTGGCCTACCTCGCGAAAGCCGTCTGGCCCGTCGACCTCGCCGTGCTGTATCCCCATCCGGGAAGCGAGATGGCATTGGGCATGGTGCTCGCGGCTCTCGCGATCCTGGGGGGGATCACTGCCGTGGCGGTCGGCGCGGCACGCTCGCGCCCGTGGCTCACCGTGGGATGGCTCTGGTACGCAATCACCCTGCTCCCGGTGATCGGGATCGTCCAGGTGGGAATGCAGGCAAGGGCCGACCGCTACACCTACCTGCCACTCGTGGGGATCTTCCTCGCCGTCGTGTGGGAGTGTGCGGAGCGGGTGCGCCGTCCGGCCGCGCAACGCGGCGAGGCAGCCACGAGAAGTGCGCGCACGGCTCTCGCGATGGCGGCGGTCTCGGTGGTGTTCGCACTGGCCTCGGCCGCGTACCTGCAAGCCAGAACCTGGCGGGACAGCCGGACCCTCTTCGAGCGGGCGCTTTCGGTGACAGAAGGGAACTACCTCGCCCACAGCGCATACGGATCGGCCCTGGCGGCCGCCGGCGATCCGGAGGCTGCGGTGCCGCACTTCCTCGAAGCGATCCGCATCCGCCCGGGATTCGTCGAGGCGCGCCACGCGCTCGCCACGACTCGATTCCGGCAGGGTCGCACGGACGAAGCCGTGGAGCAATGGACCGAGGCCCTGCGCCTCGTTCCCGGCTTCGCGGACGCCCGCGCCGGACTGGCGGCAGCGCTTCTCGCCGAGGGGAAATCCGACGAGGCGGCCGTGGAATGCCGCCGCGCGCTGCAGGATCGTCCGGGCCACCCGACGGCGCTTGCGAACCTCGCCGTGGCGCTCCTTCGCGAAGGCAAGAGCGAGGATGCGGCAGCGGCGCTCCGGGAAGCGCTCCGGAACGACCCCGACAACGCCACCGCGCATGGAGTGCTGGGGCAGCTACTCCAGCGTGATGGGCGGGTGGAGGAGGCGATCGAGCACTTTCGCGCCGCGCTTCGCATCGACCCGACGTTCGCGGACGATCACATGAGCCTGGCGAACGCACTCCTTCATTCGGGGAACGAGGAAGAGGCCGAGGCCCACTATCGGGAAGCGGTGCGACTGCGTCCGGAGAACGCCGGCTCGCGGCTCGCGCTCGGCGTCCTCCTCTTCCAGCGGGGCCACGAGGACGAGGCGCTGACCCACCTGTCAGAGGCTTCGCGCCTCGAGCCTGCCAACGCCGAGGCACAACTCAATCTGGGAGTCGCCCTCTGGAAGCGTGGGCGTCGTCCCGATGCGATTCGACGTTTCGAGGCGGCTCTCGAGATGGAGCCGACCAACGCCCTCGCTCTGCGCTATCTGGAACTGGCCCGCGCTCCGGAAACGCCTTCGCGCTAGCGCTACTGGACCCGGATCACGCCGCAGCCGATCCGCCCTCCGGCGTTCCCCGTGGGCTGCGTGACGAAATCGTCGGGGGATTCGTGCACGATCACCGACCGTCCGACGATGTCGCTCTCCGCCGAGCCGCCGATCGACCAGAGATCGGTCGTCAGGCGGACGGTGCCTTTCCCGTTCTTGCCCACCTCGATGTTGCCGATGTCGCCCAGGTGGCATGAATCGCCCCACTTGCCGTGGGGCGCTCCGGCCGGATTCCAGTGGGGGCCGGCCGACGCGGCCTTGGGATCGGAGCAGTCCCCCTTCTCGTGGATGTGGAACGCGTGAAGTCCCGGGCTCATGTTCCGGACCGACAGGTGCAGGGTCACCTTTCCGGCCTCCTGGGTAAACGTCGCCTTCCCCTCGACCTGGCTCCCGCTTCGCGCCTCGATCTTCGCGGTCGCCTTTCGGCTCTTGGCCGCGTCGTGACCGCTCTCGGCGGCGGCGCGCAGGGTCAAAGGGCCGGTCAGGACGACTCCGCAGGTCGCCAGGACCCAAACCATTCGTCTCGTTCCGATCATCCACGTCTCCTTCGTCGGCCGGGTTTCCCCGAATCGTGTTCGCCCCTCGACGGCGTACGGCCCGTGAATGCTACGGCAATTCCGCGGCAACGGCGAATCCAAGGGTTCTCCGCGGTGCACGACGGACGAGCGGACGCCGCCGCATCTGCGTCGGACCGACCTCGAGCCCTTGCCGCCGGATCGGCGGTGTACCATTCCGCGGGTCAATGCTCGTTCGGAGGGGAGGGTTTCCGGCGTGCCGCGAGCATCGCGTCGAATCGGTATCGCGATCGGGTCCCTGCTCTGGGCCGGGAGCGCCCAGGCCGCCGCACCCGATGCGGCCTCGGGTCTCGGTCTGGTCCAGGCCATCGGCCTCGCCGTCGTCGCCGCAGCGGCGCTGGCGGTGGTGTTCGCCCGTCTGAGGCAGCCTGCGCTCCTCGCGTACATCGCCGCCGGCCTCACGATCGGACGGTTCTCGGACGCGTTCTCGGACATCGTTCGCAGCATGGAGCAGGTCTCCCACCTCGGGCTGGTGTTCCTGCTCTTCATCATCGGCATGGAGATGGACCTCCGCGGCGTCCTCCGCCTCGGCCCCCGCGCGGCGGTGGCGATCCTCCTTCAGGCCCCGGTGTCGATCGGCGTGGCCCTCGCGGTCCAGTGGGGGGCGTCCGCGCTGGGAGGGTCCGTCCCCGGCCTCGGAGACGCGCCCGGAGCGTGGATCTACTACGCGGTCGCCGTCTCGCTCGGCTCGACCGCCGTGGTCGTCAAGCTGCTCGGCGACAAGTTCGAGCTGGGCTCTCAGGCGGGCCGGGTCACGGTGCTGACCCTGATCGGGCAGGACGTCTGGGCGGTGCTCGCGCTCTCGTACGTTTCCGCGCAGGGCGGAGAATCGGCGGGGATCTCGGGCGTCGCGGCGATGCTCGGCAGCGCCGCGCTCCTCGCCGTGATCTGCGCCTTCCTCGCGAATCACCTGCTCACGCGGGTCATGGCGTCCCTCGCCACCGCGCCGGATCTCATCGCGGTCGTGGCGCTCGGGTGGTGCTTCCTCTGGGCCGAGGGGTTCGCCCTCACGGGGCTTTCGGCCGAGATGGGGGCCCTCCTCGCCGGCCTCACGGTCAGCCGACTTCCCCAACACACGGAAATCCTGGCGAAGGTCTCGAGCCTGCGCGATTTCTTCATGGCGCTCTTCTTCGTGGCCCTTGGGATCGCCCTGCCCCCGCCCTCGCCCGCGGTGCTGGGCGGCGCCGCCGCAATCGTCGGCTTCGCGCTCCTATCGCGGCTCCTCCTCTTCGCTCCCACCCTGCTCGGCGCGCGCCTCGGCCCGATCGTCTCCCTGACGGCGGCTTTGAACATCTCCCAGCTCAGCGAGTTCTCGCTGCTGCTCGTGCCGATCGGACTGGCGCAGGGGGTGCTCGGCCGGCACGACGCTTCCGTGGTGTCCTACGGCCTGATGATCTCGGTCGTCCTGTCGTCCTACGTGATCCGTTTCAACCACCGGATCGCCGCCGCGCTGGAGCGCGCCTCCCACCTCGGGCAGCTCAGGCGGGCGCGGAGCGCCCCTTCGTCCCGCTCCGCGGTGGCTGCGGGCGACGCGGCGGGACACCGGGAAGCGGACATCGTGCTCCTCGGCTTCTTCCACAACGCCGATGCTCTCGCCCTCGAGCTGAGGCGCGTGGCACCCGAGATCCTGGAGAGGATCCTGGTGGTGGATTTCAATCTGAAGAACCACCCGGCCGTTCGCGCTCACGGGATGCGCGTCGCCTACGGCGACATCTCGAACCCCGAGCTTCTGCGGCACCACGGGCTCGAGCGAGCCAAGGTGGTCGTCTCCACGATCGACGACGGCTTCCTGCGCGGCATCAGCAACGCGAAGCTGATCGAGGCGGTGCGGGCCATCAATCCCCGCGCCCGCGTCGTCGCCACCGCATCCGGCGCCGAGGCGGCGCGGGAGCTACTCGGTCGCGGGGCGTTCGCCTGCATGGCTCCGCCCGTGGAGGCGGCTCCTGCCTACGCGAGCGCGATCCGGGAGGCCCTCGCCGCCGCCGACGGGGACGAGGACTGAGCGCACACGGACGGGAGCGCGCTCGGGCCGGCGCGGATGCGGACCCGGATCGCCAGGAGCCGAGCCGAAACAGCCGGTGAACGACCGGCACCGCCGGGTGCTTGGTCGCAACGGCGCGCTGATCCAGGCCGGCGGCCGCCGAGTTGTGGATTGGATTGTGCTCGCCGCGCAAAGCGAAATCGTCGTTCGCCGCACCGATGGGGGGGCTTCGCGCATCGTCCCAGGCCACCTCGGCAATCGAGCGAGTGCATCGTGGTCCGCTCGCAGCCGCCCGAAGAGATCGACGAGCACCCCCGAGTCCGCGCTCGTCGTGCCGTGTGGGCGAAACGGTCCGCCCGGAGCGTCGCGACTATCGTGTCGTCCCGTCATCGAGCCGCTCCAGGTCGACATCGTAGATTCGATAGCGATGGAAGTCCGGGACGTCGAGCTCGGCAAACGGGTAGCGCACGTCGAGACGCCGCCGAAGCCAGGCATGGCCCGAGGCCAGGGCCTCGAACCGGTGCGGATTGGCGTACAGAACGGTGAGCCGTCGCGGAGCGCGGCGCACGGACCTTCGGATGGATTCGATGAGCGCCTCGATTCCCGGACCCTGGAACGGATCGAACGCGTGGACGATCGTGACGTCGTCGGGAATGTCGAAAGTCACGGCGTCCGCGGTCACGATCTCGATTCTCGCGCAGCGAAGATGGCGCCGCGCTCGCGCGATGTTGGAGCGGGCGACGACGTTGAGCTCCTCGGCGATGTCGACTCCGATGATCCGCTTGAACGGGTACGTCGCCGCCAGCACGACCGCGCGTCCCTTGCCCGAGCCGATGTCGAGGAGCACATCCCGATCCGGTCGGACCTCGACGTGCCGCAGGACGGCCCGGAAGGCCCGAAATGCGATCGGGCTGTACCCCTTGTAATCGGCATTCGTCACTCCGAACGCGCTCAACGCGTCGACGCGGCGCTCGGTCTCGATGCTGAATCGCCATTCGTTGAACTGCTCGGACAGCCGGTGATAGGCGTATTGCAGTGACTTCCCGGGTCCGTATCCGATCAGCCTGCGAGCGATTTGAGCGGAGGTCGGCAGAGGCCGCTCGACCGCCCGCCAACCGAGATCCTGCAGGTCGCGAGGCGGGGTATCGACCTCGAGGGGACCTTCCAGGCGGAACCAGAGCAGGTCGTTCGAGCGGACCTTGTGGCGAACGTACAGGATCGTCATCAGCGCAGAGGCGCCCCGCTGCAGCGCCATCGCCACGCATGCGCCCATGGCGCCGTGCCTCGGAATCAGCAGCCAGTAGAACGCAATCGTGAGCAGAAGAGAGAGAACTTCGATGAACGTCTCGATCTCCGGGCGATGCACGGCATACAGGACGGTCCGGGTCGGCAGGGCGGCGATGGTCAGCAGCATCGAGACGAAGAGGACGACGAAAAGCGCGATCGCCGGTTCGAACTCCGGGTTGAGAAGCCGAATCAGGGGTCGTCCGGCCCAGGCGGCCAGCAGGCTCATGGGGATGCCGAGAAGCAACAGGAGCAGCCAGCGGTAGCTGGCCTTCAGGTATCCGTGCAGCTCGTCTCGCGTCCGCAGGTGCGCCGCCCACGGCATCAGCACCGTGAACAGGCTGTTGGCGACCAGAGAGATCTTGCCGGCCGCCTTGTTGGCGATCCCATACAATCCCGCGGAGGTCGACGACATCAAGGCGAGCAGGACGAACGAGCCCAGCTCCCAGCGCACCGTGCCGAGCACCTCCGTCAGATAGGTCCACCGACTGAATCGCCACATGCGCCGCAGCTCCTCGAAACCGTGGAAACGCTCGATCAACCGCGGCGCGAGCAGCAGCGTCAACAGACAGGTGACGACGACCGGCGTCAGAACGACGATCGCGGTGCAGAGCTTCAGGTTGAGCACGCCGAGGGACGAAGCGACGATCAGACCGGCGAAGATGAGAGCGGGAGCGGCGGCGACCACGAGTGCATGGCGTCCGAATTGGAGCCGCGCGGCGAACCACGACTTGTAGAGGCCGATGAGCTGCTGGCCGAACAGGCCAAGGTACGCCAATCTGAGGTAGGGAAGCACTCCGCTGCGTTCGAGCCAGACTTCCGCGACCAAGGGCGCGGTGATCCAGCCGATGGCCAGCATCATCGCGGAGACCGCGAGCTTGGCGAGGAACGCGGCCTGAAGGACCGCGTGCTGGGTCCTCACGTCGTCGTCGCGGTTCGCCCTGGACAAGGCCCGTACGGCGGCCGTGTCCAGGCCCAGACTCGATGCCCGCTGCGCGATGTGCAGCGCACCGAGGGTGAGATTGTAGTAGGCCCACTCGGAGGGCGAGATCGTGGTCACGATGAGCAGCGTCGCCAGACTCGAGAAACCGACATCCGCGCCCTGGCCGATTGCCGTGAGCGACAGCAGGCGACGGATCCGCCGGACCGGGCGTCCGGCCGACGCCGAGGCCCCGGACGAGGTCTCTCCCGGCGGCGTCGCTGCCGCCGGTGAGTTCAGCTCATGTGCCATGCGGCCCTTGAAGCGACCCGGCTCGAAGCGGTTGATTGGAAACGAAACGAAGCCCATTCTACTCTCGGTCCACTCTCGGTCAGGGGGAATCGACCGGAGGCGGGCAGCGTCTCCCGCAACGCCGGCGGACGGCTCGGGGTCTGAGCTGACGCCGCAGCTTCATGCGGGGCGACGGTCCCCGATCCGCCGCATCGTCGCGTCGCTCTTGTTCGCGCATCCCGTTGCGCCGCTCCTGGCGATCCCCGAGAAAAAAAGGCAGACTGATCGCCGAATCGGACGATGCGCTCTGCGCCGGTTCAGGAGTTCGTATGGCGATACGAGTGGCGATCATGGGTTTTGGCCGGATGGGCCGCAACATCTTCCGCGCGGTCTACCCGCGCGACGACATCGAGGTCGTCGCCATCAACGACATCGCTCCGGCCACTGCGATGGAGTACCTGCTCCGGTTCGACTCGTTGCACGGGCGATTCCCGGATCCGGTGCGGATCATGGACGACTACCTCTACGCCAAGGGACGCCGGATCCCGGTCCTGCACGAGGCCGAGCCGGGGACCATCCCCTGGTACGACTTCGGCGCGGACGTGGTCGTGGAGGCAACCGGCCGTTACCGGACCCGCGAGCAGCTGCATCGGCACCTGGAGGCCGGAGCGCATCGCGTGATCCTGACGACTCCCCCCAGGGACGCCATCGACACGGTTCACGTGTGCGGGGTGTCCCAGGGCCCGATCGGAAGGGACCATCGTCTGATTTCCTGCGGGTCGAGCACGTTGAACTGCATCGCGGTGATGCTCAAGATCCTCGACGGCGCATTCGGCGTGGAGGAGGGGTTCTTCACCTCCGTCCACGCGTACACGACGGAGCAGAGCCTGATCGACACGCCGAGCTCCGTCAATCTCCGCCTGTCCCGCGCCGCGCTCGAGAGCATCGTTCCGGTGGCGAGCTGGACCGCGCTGGCCATCCAGGATCTCTTTCCGAAGCTGCAGGGTCGTTTCGGAGGAGGCAAGCTCAACGTCCCGGTGCCCGACGTGTCCTGTGCCGATCTGGTGGTGACCCTTCCGGTGGAGGTCAAGGACCGCGAGATCGCCGAGGTGTTCCGGAGCGCGTCGGGAAGCTCGCTCAAGGGGATCCTCGACTACACGGAAGAGCCCATCGTCTCGCGGGACGTCGTCGGCTCCACCGCCTCCTGCACCTTCGATAGCCAGGCCACCCTGGTGATCGAGGGACACATGGTCAAGGTTCTCGGTTGGTACGAGCAGGGCGGAGGCCTGGCCCACCGCATCGTCGATGTGATCAGTCAGCTGGGTCCGCGGAGGGATCCGTCGTGAACATCGCCATCAACGGTTTCGGTCGCATCGGGCGGTCGGCGTTCCGCATCCTGGCCAAGCGGAAGGACCTCCGCGTGGTCGCCATCAACGACATCGCCGAGAACGAGCCGCTGGCCTACCTGCTGAAGCACGACACGGTGATGGGTGAGTTCGACGAGGAGGTCCGCCTCGAGGAGGGGCACCTCCGCGCCGGACATCAGCGCAGTCGGCTGACCAAGGGGCGCGACCCGGCGAAGCTCCCGTGGAAGGAGCTCGCGGTCGACGTGGTGATCGAGGCCACCGGCCGGTTCCGAGAGCGGGCGCAGCTTCAAGGGCATCTCGAGGCGGGCGCGCGAAAGGTGCTGCTGACCGTACCCTCCAAGGACGAGATCGACGCCACGATCGTGCTGGGAGTGAACGACGCCGACCTGAAGCCCGAGCATCGCATCGTGTCCAACGCCTCCTGCACCACCAACTGCCTGGCGCCGATGGTCAAGGTGATCGACGACCACTTCGGCCTCGTACGTGGGCTGATGACCACGGTTCACGCCTACACGAACGATCAGCGTCTGGCCGACTGGTCCCACAAGGACCTGCGCAGATCGCGAGCCGCGGGCGAGAACATCATCCCCACGACGACCGGTGCGGCTCGCGCCGTGGGCAAGGTGATGCCCAACTTGAAGGGTAAGCTCGACGGAATGGCGATGCGCGTCCCGGTACCCGACGGATCGATCGTCGATCTCGTCGCCAAGCTGTCACGACCGGTGACGGTCGAGCGGGTCAACGACGCCATGCGGACCGCGGCGGAAGGGCCGATGCGGGGGATCATCGAGTACTCCACCGACGAGCTCGTCTCCAACGATATCGTCGGCAATCCGCACTCGTGCATCTTCGATGCGCCGCTGACCCAGGTGGTCAGCGGTCACACCGTCAAGCTGCTCGCCTGGTACGACAACGAGTGGGGCTACGCGAACCGGGTCGTCGACCTCGCGCAGCGAATGATGCGGTAGACGACCGCCCGACGTCGAGCCCCGCCCGGCGACGGCCCGCTACGCCGGGTGCTCCGACGCGTGCGCCGCGTCCACCGCGCCACTCACCAGCGTCGCGTCCGCGTCATGGGGAAGCGTCACGCGGAGCGCGCCCGTGGCGTCCATGGCGCGACGGGCGGCGAACACGGCGCCGGCGTTTCCGGCCCACGCCCGTCGCGCGATGCCGTTCGTGACGTCCCAGACGATCATGCTGCGGATGCGTCGGTCGGTCTCGGGGCTGCCGTCGATCACCATTCCGAATCCACCGTTGACGGCCTCGCCCCAGCCGACGCCCCCTCCGTTGTGGAGGCTCACCCACGTGGCGCCGCGAAACGCGTCGCCGATGACGTTGTGGACCGCCATGTCGGCGCAGACGTTGCTCCCGTCGCGGACGTTCGCTGTCTCGCGGTACGGCGAGTCGGTGCCGGCTACGTCGTGATGGTCCCGGCCGAGCACGATGGGGCCTCCCACCTCGCCGTTGCGGATGGCCTCGTTGAAGGCCAGCGCGATCCGCTCTCGGCCCTGCGCATCGGCATAGAGGATTCGCGCCTTGGAGCCCACCACGAGTCCGTGATTCTCCGCGTGCCGGATCCAGTGCAGATTGTCGAGGAGCTGGCGGCGCGTCTCGGACGGCGCTTCCGCCACCATCCCCTCGAGCACGCGCGCCGCGACGCGGTCGGTCGCCCGCAAGTCGTCGGAGGTCCCACTCGCGCACACCCAGCGGAACGGGCCGAACCCGTAGTCGAAGCACATCGGACCCATGATGTCCTCGACGTAGGAGGGGTACTTGTACGAGCCGTCGGGGCGGAGGACATCGGCGCCCGCTCGCCCCGCCTCGAGGAGAAACGCGTTCCCGTAGTCCCAGAAACGCATGCCGCGATCCGCCACTGCGTTGATGGCCGCCACCTGCCGGCGGAGGGATTCGCGCACCCGGTCGCGAAACCCCGCGGGATCCCGCCGCATCGCGTCATCCGCTTGCTCGAGCGACAGGCCCACCGGGTAGTAGCCGCCCCCGAACGGATTGTGAAGCGACGTCTGGTCGGAGCCCAGATCCACCGGAACGCCCTCGCGGGCCAGCCGCTCCCAGAGGTCGACGACGTTTCCGAGGAAACCGAGCGACACCGCCTCGTTGCCGCGTCGGGCTCGCTCGAGCCGGACGAGCAGGCGGTCGAGATCGGTTTCGTACTCGTCCAGCCAACCCTGCTCGTGCCGCTTGCGGAGCGCCTTGGGATTGATCTCGGCCACCACGCACGCCGCGCCGGCGATCACCGCCGCCTTCGCCTGGGCACCGCTCATCCCCCCCAGGCCCGAGGTGACGAACAGCCGCCCGCCCAGCCCTTCCTCCTCGGGAACCTGGAGGTAGAGGCGGCCGGCGTTGAGAATCGTGATCGTCGTGCCGTGCACGATCCCCTGCGGCCCGATGTACATGAAGCTACCGGCGGTCATCTGCCCGTAGGAGGTCACCCCCAGCGCGGCGAGTCGCTCGTAGTCCTCCGGCTTGCCGTGGCTCGGGATCACCATCCCGCAGGTCAGCACCAGGCGCGGAGCATCGGCGTGGGAGGGGAACAGCCCGAGAGGATGGCCGGAGTAGAGAACGAGCGTCTGCTCGTCGGTCATCTCGGTGAGGTACTTCATCGTCACGCGGTACTGAGCCCAGTTCTGGAAGACGGTGCCGTTGCCTCCGTAGGTGATCAGCTCGTGGGGGTGCTGGGCGACCGCAGGGTCCAGGTTGTTCTGGATCATCATCATGATGGCCGCCGCCTGGCTGCTCCGGGATGGGTACCAGTCGATCGGATGGGCCTCCATCGGGTAGCCCGTCGGCCGGTAGCGGCGCATGTAGATGCGACCGTCCGTCTCGAGCTCGCGCGCGAACTCGGGGGCGAGCGCACGGTGCAGGTGACTCGGGAAGTAGCGGAGCGAGTTTCGCAACGCCAGCTCCTTCTCCGCCGCCGAGAGCGCGTGCGGCCGGGGAGGCGCGTGGCTCACCGACTCGTCCCGAGCCTGCGCAGGCGGAAGCGCGCCGGGGATCCCCTCCGCCACCAGACGCCGAAACTGCTCGATGTTTCCGCTGTTCGTCATGACGCGCAACCTCCTCGAGGTCGAGCGTGCCGGATGCACGCGGAGCTGCGCCGATGATACCAGAGGAGCCCTGCCTGCGGTGCGAGCCGTGAAACCCGGAAGGTCGAGCGGAGCTCGACGAGTAGGCGAGGCGACGGAGCATGCAACCGAGCGTCTCCCTCGAGTCGAAGACCTGACACCCTGCGGTCCATGCGAAGCGGGTCGACGCTTCACACTCGAATCGCTGCACGTCTCGGGTTCCCGAGGAATCCGGATCGCGGCCCGTCGTTCCGGCTCCTCGCCACCGCAGTGTGCCTCACCGTCGTCGCGACCGGCAGCTGCGGTCCGTCGTCCGACGTCGAGCCGGCGCACACCGGCGCTTCCCGTCCGGAGCAGGACGCCCGGATCATCCCCGTCCAGGTGCTCGAGCGAAAAGACCCGGAGATTCCCGCCGCGGTGGCCGAGGGGCTGCTCTCGCCCGACCGGACCATCCGGGTCGTGGTCCGCGTCGCCGTCCGCCGCGACGGAGCACCGACTGCCGCGCGCATCGTGTCCGCGGAACCCCGAGAGCTTCCCGTCGCCCGGGCGTTCGCGGAACAGGTGGCCAAGTCGCTACCGGGTTGGAGATTCGCTCCTGCCGTCCGCGACGGGAAGCCCATGGACGCCGAGGTCGAGGTCACGGTGGCGGCCTCGGGGACCGGCGACGGCGCCTCCCCGCAACCGGGCTCACCCCGCTGACGGGCGCCCCAGCTCGAAGCGCAGCGCGGACTCGAGGTCCGGGCGGCGGAACCGAAAGCCTGCGTCGAGCAGGCGCACCGGCCGGACCCTCTGGCTCGACAGGAGCAGACTCTCCCCCATCTCCCCGAAGAGCGCCCGAACCACGACGGCCGGGAGCGGCGCGATCGCGGGGCGTCCGAGCACTCGACCGACGGCCCGCGCGAAGTCGCTGCTGGTCGCGGGCTGGGGCGCGACCACGTTCACCGCACCCGAGAGCGCGCTTCGCGTCGCCGCGAAATGCACCGCGCCCACCACGTCGTCCCGTGCGATCCAGCTCAGATACTGGCGTCCCGATCCCACCCTCCCGCCGGCGCCGAAGCGGAAGGCCGGAAGCATCGCCGCGAGGGCGCCTCCCGCGGGACTGAGCACCACGCCGAAGCGCAGGAGGACCACGCGGATGCCGGCCCGAGTGGCAGGCTCGGCCGCGGCTTCCCATGCCCGCGCCACATCCGCGAGGAACCCGTTTCCTCCTGCGGATTCCTCGCTGAGATCCTCGGAGCCGCGATCGCCGTAGATGCCGATCGCCGAAGCGCAACACAGGATGTGCGGCGGACGTTTCGCGCGGGCGAGCGCCTCGCAGAGCAGGCCGGTTCCTTCGACGCGGCTTCTCAGAATGGCGGCCTTGCGCGCGTCCGTCCAGCGACCGCCCGCGATGCCGCGGCCGGCCAGGTGCACGACCGCGTCGAGTCGTTCCAGCTTCTCCGCGTCGAGAACGCGCCGGTCCGGATCCCAGGCGATCTCGTCGTCACCCTCCGTGGGCCGCCGGACCAGCGAGACGACGCGATGCCCACCCGTGGTCAGGAACGGGACGAGCGCTCGGCCGATCAGACCGGACGATCCCGTCACGGCGATCCGGAGGGGACCGTCCCCCCTCGCCTCCCGCTGACGCTCGAGATCGGTCCGGGTCACTTCGTGCCGCCACGCGAAGAGCCGCCTCAGGCGGCGCTCGGTGACGCCGCGGCCCAGGAGATCGCCCAGGGAACCGAGCGGGAGCGCGAACTCGATGCGGTCCTCGAGGACGCACGCGTCTTCCCCCGCCGGCTCGAACGAGTGCGTGTGCACCCATCGCGCGAACGGCCCGCGAACCTGCTCGTCCACGAACCGCCTGCCCTCCTCGACGGCTCGGTGCGCGGCGACCCATCGCACGCGCATCGGCCCCATGCCCACCCGCAGGACCACTCGCCCGCCTTCCTCGATCCCCCCGGAACGGTCGGAGACCTCCACCGGATCCCACGCGGGATTCAGCCGTTCGAGCGCGCCGGGCCTCGCGTGCCATTCGTAGGCCTCCCGAGCCGAAGCGGGAAGCATGGTCCGCGCCGTGAACGTGCGAACGATCATCGATCCCTCGACCTTCCTGGAGCGCTCTCCGGATCCAGCCGGGTCTGGCGCCCCCATGCCCGATGTTTCCCGCGAGACGAGCCGTTCGTTCTGCGGGCGCTCGCCCGCTCACATGGGAGGACGAGCATCCTTGGCGTAACCCGTCAGCTCCGCATACCCGCGGCCGATGTCCTGGCCCTCCGCGGTGCTCGCCGTCACCGAACCCTCCCAGTACGAGATCCCGCCACCCAGCACGCCACGGTTCTCCTGATCCGGAAGATCGGGAGCGATCCGAATCCGCAGCCCCTCTCCCGGCATCTCGAGCGTCCACCCGGACGGATACTCCGCACCGGACGCCGCGCTTCGCCATCGGCCGGTCGGGCGGAGAGCCCACTCGGTCGCCCCGAGCCCGCGCGCCGCGCCGGACGCCGCGACGAGCGTCCCGCTCCGGAAGTCCTCGCCCCCGTCCGCCTTCCGGAGGACGAAGAGCATGAGGTCGCGACCGTCGCGAAGCCGCAGGCTGAACCAGTCCCATCCTACCTGCCTCGCCGAGAGCAGCGAGGACGTGAACTCGTGATCCATCCAGCTCTCCCCGCGCACCTGCCACGCGCGGCCTCCGTCCCGCAGGGTCCCTTCGGTCGCCAGCCGCGGCAGGCTGTAGTACTGGCTCGCGGCGGCTCCATCCGCGGATTTGCGACTGAATCCTCCTTCCCCGTGCAGCACCGCTTCACGGGAGGGCAGCAGGGTCAGGTCGAACGCGATGCCGCGGGAGTCGTCCCGCATGGACAACTTCGAACCCCCGGCCGTTCCAGCGCAGGCGCCACGTGCCGTCGGTCCCCGCCGGCGCGCGCCCCCAGGCCAGCTGCGGGTCGGGCCACGCCCCGAACCCGGCGAGCAGCGGCATCTCGCGCCAGAGCATCTCGCTGAAGACGTGGCGGCGCCCGTGCAGATCCGTCAGCGCCGCGTGCCCCATCAGGAGATTGCGCGCGGCCCAGGCGGAGCGAAGCCGAGGGATCTCCGGCAGGAGTCCGACCTTGAACACCGTGAACTGGTATCCGAACGCTCGCGACGGATCGCCCTCGGCCGCGAGATGCCCCGTGAAGTACCACCACTCCGTCTTGAACCGCTCGTGCGGCCAGTGGTCGCGCGGGAAGCTCCACGCATACCCCGGCGCCACCTCGCGGAACGCGGCCGGAGCGGCGCAGACGAGCCCGAGCGCGACCAGCGCGCACGCGACGGCGGCGCCGAGCCGCAGCGTCGAACGTTCGGAGATGCGCCGCACCTGTCCCTCAGAGGTCATCGCGGCTCAGCTCGGTTGCGGGCGTACGGCTGGCGCGAAGGGCCGGGTACAGGCTGGCCAGCGCGGCCGCCCCAAGAATCGCGAACGCCTCGCGCGCGAGGGCCCCGATGGGCCAGTGGACGGCGATCGTCCAGCCGAAGTAAGCGCGGTTGATCACGAAGATCAGAATCATCGCCAGCGCGAGGCCTCCCGCTGCGCCCAGGACGAGGCCGATTCCCGCCATGCCGAGTCCCTTCCCGAGGTACACCCGAAAGAGCTGTCCGCGTGTCGCCCCGATGGCCCGGTAGAGCGCCAGCTCGGATACCCCCTCGCGCGCGAGCACGATCAGGGTCAGCGCGATCCCGCACACCGCGATCACCAGGCTCATCCCCTGGAGGAGCCGCGTGATGGCGAACGTCTGGTCGAAGATGGCGAAGATCTCTCGCCGGAGCCGCGCGTTGCTCCGGAAGACCAGGGGGATCCCCGAGAAGCGCGCCTTCAGATCGTCCACCACGCGCTCGGGATCGAGCCCCGGATCGAGATACAACGCGACGTTGTTCACCGGCCCCGGTCCGAAGCGGGACTCGATCGTCTTCAGGTCCGCCACCATCGATCCGCTTTCGTTGCCGTAGTCGAAGTAGACGCCGGAAACCCGAAACGAGATCTCCCCGTCGGGGCCCTGGACCCGCAGGATGCCGCCGGGACCGACGCCCGCGCGCCGGGCCAGGGGCTCGCCGATCAGGACGTCCCCGTCGTCGCGCGCCGCCCGGTACGCGGTCTCCGGATCTCCGTCGAGCAGCGCGAGGCGTCCCGCGCCGCCCGGCAGGCCCAGATCCACCCCGGAGAGGGTGACGCGACGCCCCGCAGCCGCAACCGGGATCATCCGCAGCCGGTCGACCGCGCGCGCTCCGGGCCATCGGAGGAGCGCCGCTTCGACCGCCGGATCGAGGACGGCCTGGCTGCGTCCGCGGCTCCAGGACTCGCTGGTCACGTACACGTCCGCGCGAACCGTCGAATCCACCCAGATCTCGAGGGTTCTGCGGAAGCTCCCCACCAGGAACGTGACCCCGAACAGCATGCTCACCGCGACCGCGAGTGCTCCCACGGCGATGGCGGTGGTCTGCAGCCTGAGACCGAGGCTCTTGAGGGCGTAGCCCAGACCGAAGTCGCGAACCGGGATCCGGCGACCGATCTCGAAGACGACGAGCGGGCTCACGAGAGGAATCGCCAGCAGAACCGCGACTCCCAGGCCGAACCCTCCGGGACGCCACTGCCCCACGAACAGATGGAGGGACAGCGCGATGCCCAGGATGGCGATCCCGACCGCGAAGAGCCGCGGCGCCGCCCGCCCGATCCTCTCGTGCAGGTCGAACGGCGCGAGCAGGGAACGCGTGTCCCGCCGGCTCACGTCGAGGGCGGGAAACAGGGCGCCGGAGAGCGCCCCCGCAACACCGAGCACGAACGCGAGCGCAAAGAGCCAGACGGGAACCGAGAGACGCTCGATCTCCTCGAGCAGATAGATGTTCGAAACGGTGGCGCTCACGAGCCCCAGGTTCGACCGGGCCGCGACGTACCCGAGCGGGATTCCCACCGCGACGCCCAGCAGTCCGACCACCACCACCTCCGCGAGCATGAGCGCGAGGATCTGGCCGCGCGTGGCCCCCGTGGAGCGAAGCAGGCCGAGCTCGGCCCGACGCCTCACGAGGGACGCCTGGGTGCTGCTGAACACGAGAAACCCGCCCACGAAGAGGCTGATGAAGCTGAGCGCCGTCAAGTTGAGCCGGAACGCCCCGAGGAGGTCGGCCGCCTGCTGTCGTCTCTGCTCCGGCGTGACTACCTCGACGTGGGAACCGACGCGCTGCGCGAGCCGCGCGGCGAGATCGCGCGCCGCGACCCCGTCGCGCGCTCGCACATCCACTTGCTGGATGACGCCGGGGATTCCGAGGAGGCCCTGGAGCTGGGAGATGTCCATGACCGCGAGGCGCCGGCTCGCCAGGGGGGTCAGCTTCTGGAAGTCGACCAGCGCGCCCACGATGAGGCTCGCGCGCCGGGTTCCGCTCGACACCTCGAACGAGTCGCCGATGGACCAGCCCATGTCTCCGGCCAGGGCTGGCGTGACCGCGACCCAGCCGGGCACGGAAAGGGCTTGCGACACGTCGGCCCGGCGCTCGCGCAAAGGGACACGCACCGGAGCGAAGAGATCCACGCCGACGAGCTCGAGGAAGACACCGCCGCTTCCGGATAGAGCCGCATCGATCCTGCACACCGGCCACGCCGCCGCGACGTCCGGCTCCGCGAGGACCCGGGGGAGCACGCCCTCGTCGAGCCCCCCGGCGCGGGCCACGACGGAAAGATCGGCTTCGCCGCTCACCGCCCGCAGGCTGCCCTCGAACGCGGCGAGCGAGCTGCCGTTGAGAATCTGGATGGCGAGAACCGACGCCACGCCCAGCGCGACCCCGACGAGCGTCAGGAGGAACAGCGTCTTTCCCGAGCGGAAGTGCGCGGCGAAGGCCCGAAGGAAGTAGCGGATCACGCCGGCTCCAGGACCCCGCTACGGATGCGCCACCGCTCGTCGGCCAGGGCCGCCAGATCCGCGCTGTGCGTCACGTAGACGACGGCCGCCCGCTCGCCGGCGGCCATTCCCAGGAGAAGCTCCATCACGAGCCGGCCGTTCTCGTCGTCGAGGCTTCCGGTCGGCTCGTCGGCCAGGACGAGTCGAGGCTTCCGGAGGAGAGCCCGGCAGATCGCCACTCGCTGCATCTCGCCGCCACTCAGTTTCTGGACGGGGTCCTCGGCGCGGTCCCGGAGGCCGACGCGATCGAGGAGCTCGTCCACGCGGCCGGCGAAGGCGCGCGGACGCTCGCCCGCAATGAGGGAGGGTAGCCCGACGTTGTCCCGGACCGAAAGGTGCGGCAACAGGTGGAAGAACTGGAACACGAGCCCCACACGGTCGCGTCGCAGGAGCGTCGCGTCGCGATCGGAGAGCAGGGAGAAGTCGTTCCCGAGAACGGTGACCGTCCCCGACGTCGGCCGGTCGATCCCGGCCGCCAGGTGCAGCAGCGTGGATTTCCCGCTCCCGCTCCTGCCGACGACGGCTACCGTCCTGCCCTCGGCGACCTCGAAGCTCGCCCGCTCGAGAGCGCGCAACTCGGCGCCCGCCGCGCGCGGATAAACCTTCGAGACGTCGCGGAAGGCGAGAACGGGCACCGTCATGCCAGAGGTGATCGTTTCGAGAAACGCATGGGGAGGTCGATTCTATCATCCCCGGGAAGCAGGCCCGCGGCTGCGTGCGGGGGCGGACGAAGCGAAAGGGACAGACGGCGCGGGAGGGAAAACGGCTCGGGATCGGATACAATGCGTCCTCAAATCGGATTCGGGCTCTCGGAGGAAGCGAACGGGCGCCCGGCGCGATCCGCGAGGAGCACCCCATGATCATCGGCATCCCGAAGGAGACGTTCCCCGGCGAGCGGCGCGTGGCCGTCGTGCCCGGTCTGGTTCCAACCCTCGCAAAAGCCGGATGCGAGGTGCTGGTCCAGGCAGGCGCCGGAATCGCCGCGGGCCACACGGACGAGGCGTTCGTCGCGAAGGGCGCATCGATCGCCGCCGGCCGGGACGAGGTCTTCGCCAAGGCCGGCGTGATCTTCCAGGTGCGCGCGTTCGGCGCGAATCCCGAGGCGGGCCGAGACGACCTGCGCCGTTTTCGGCCGGGACAGGTTCTGATCGGACTCAACGAGCCGCTCACCGCGGCGAAGGAGCTGGGCGAGGCGGCGAAAACCGGTGCCACCGTGTTCGCGCTGGAGCTCCTGCCGCGGATCACGCGAGCGCAGAGCATGGATGTTCTGTCTTCCATGGCCACCATCGCCGGGTACAAGGCGGTCGTGCTGGCCGGCGAGCACCTCCCGAAGATCTTCCCGATGCTGACCACGGCGGCCGGCACCGTGCTCCCGGCCAAGGCGTTCGTCGTCGGCGCCGGAGTCGCGGGTCTCATGGCGATTGCGACGGCCCGCAAGCTGGGCGCCCAGGTGGAAGCGTTCGACGTGCGCCCCGCGGTGAAAGAGCAGGTGCAGAGCCTCGGAGCGAAATTCGTGGAGGTTGCGGTGGCCGCCGGGACGGCCGAGGACGCGGGAGGGTATGCGAAGGCCCAGGACGAGACGTTCTATCAGAAGCAGCGGGAGCTGATGGGCAAGGTAGTCGCGCAGAGCGACGTGGTCATCACGACCGCCGCCGTCCCCGGCGCCAAGGCGCCGATGCTCATTTCGACGTCGATGGTCGAAGGGATGGCCCCGGGCTCGGTCATCGTGGACCTCGCCGCGGAGCGCGGCGGGAATTGCGAATTGACGCGGGCCGGAGAGACCGTGGTCCACAACGGGGTGACGATTCTCGGACCGGTCAATCTCCCGGCGACGGTCCCAAGCACGGCAAGCCAGCTCTACTCGAAGAACGTCCTCACGTTCTTCCTCCACGTCCTCGAGAACGGGAGCGTCCGCCTGGACCAGGATGACGAAATCATCCGGGAGACCCTCGTGGCGCAGGGCGGAGAGATCCGCCAGGCCAGAGTCAAGGAGATCCTCCAGGCGAAGTGAGATTCCCGGATCGACCCGCTCGGCGTCAGGGGAAAAGCGCTCGCGAGTTTCCGTCCAGGATTGCCCGGCACATCTCGGGAGAGAGGCCCAGCTCGAGGAACTGCTCGACGTTTCGGCGCATGTCCGGCACTCCCGGCCCGGGCCAGTCGCTCCCCCACAGAGCCCGCGAAGCGAGTTCGGGAAGCCGCGGGACGTACTCGAGGAGCTTGCGCGGGGGAATGCCGGACAGCTCCAGCCAGACGTTCGGGTGCCGCCGCGCGAGAAACAACGCCGTCTCGCCGTGGAGCGGCCGGCCGGCGTGGGCGAGGATGAGCGGCAGGTCGGGGAAGTCCACAGCCACGTCGTCGGCGGGCATCGGGTCGGCGTAGACGTTTCGCGCCCCGGGAAACACCGACGTTCCCGTGTGGATCATCACGGGAATCCGTCGCTCCTGCGCGACGCGGTACACCTCGCCGATCCCCTCGCCGGGCCCACCCGCTCGGTAGGCGTTCACCTGGAAGAGCTGGTGGGGCGGATGGACCTTGAGCCCACGAACCCCGAGATCGAGGATGCGCTCGGTCTCCCCCGCCGGGTCGGAGGTGAACCGGGGATGGACGGAGCCGAACGGGATGAGACGGTCGGGAGCCTCGGCGCAGTACCGGACGCACCAGGCGTTCACCTCGGCCGTGAACCCCATGAGATCCGGCGACGGGTAGTTGATCAGCGCAGCTCGTTCGATTCCGGCCGCGTCGAGGAACTCGAGGAACGGCTTCGGACCGGCCATGAACGCGCGGATCCGATCGAGGTCCTTCCGGCCCCGCTCCATCCGCGCCTTGACGTCGGGACGGAGCATCTCCCAGGGCTGGATGTGGATGTGCAGGTCGGTGACCGGGAAACCGCCGATCATGGCTCGTCCCAGCGGTAGAAGCCCTGCCCGCTCTTCTTCCCGAGCTTCCCTTCGGACACCATCCGGCGAAGCGTCGCGGGCGGTGCGAACGCATCGGACCCGAGCGCCTCGTGGAGGTGCTCCGCGATGGCGAGGCGCACGTCGAGCCCCACGATATCGGTGAGCCGCAGCGGACCCATCGGGTGCCGGTATCCCAGCGTCATCGCCTTGTCGATGTCCTCCGCGGAAGCGACTCGTTGCTCGAGCATCCGGATCGCCTCGAGCCCGATCAAGACCCCGAGCCGGCTCGTGGCGAACCCCGGGGAATCCCGCACCACGATCGGCTCCTTCCCCATGCGGCGTCCGGCGTCGACGGCCCGGGCGACCACGGCCTCGTCGGTTTTCGCCGCGCGAACGACCTCGACGAGGGGCATGAGGTGTACCGGGTTGAAGAAGTGCATCCCGACGACCCGCGACGGATCCGGCGCCGCCTCCGCGATGGCCCCGACGGGCAGGGCCGAGGTGTTCGTCGCCAGGATCGCGTTCGAAGGCGCGCAAGAGCCGAGCCGACGGAATACCTCTCGCTTGAGCTCGAGCGACTCGGGAACGGCCTCGACCGCCATGTCCGCTTCCCGCGCCGCGTCCTCGAGGCTCGGCGCGGGGTGAAGCAACGTGAGAGCCGCGTCTCGCTGCTCCGGCGTCACCTTCCCTTTCGCGATCCCTTGCTCGAGGTTCACCCGGATGGCATCCAGCCCTCGCCGGATGAAGCTCTCCGACACGTCGTGCAGGAACACCTCGAACCCGGCGAGGGCGGATACGTGGGCGATTCCATGGCCCATGGTCCCCGCACCGACCACCAGAACGCGACGGATCTCCGACATGACGCCTCCTCGGCAAGCGGCGGAAGGATACGGAGGCGGAGGGCGAGGGTCAAACCCGACGATCGAGAGACGCTCACGAAGTGTTGCTTCGATCCCGCTGCTACAATCCTGCCCGCGCGCGGGAGAGCGGTCCATCACGATGTCCCCCTGGCTCCACGAGATCTCGCGGCTCGCTGCCATGGCAGGGTGCGGGGCGATTCTCTACGCCGGCTCTCGGGAGCGTGCCGGGGATCTCGTCGCCGCGCGACGGATCGCGCGGCGGGGAGGATTCGTCCAGGCTGCCGCGACGGCGTTGCAGCTTGCGATCTCGCCGTGGCTCGCCTGGGCCGCGTGCGGGACCGTGCTCCTGTCGGTCGGCTTGCTCGCGTCCGGGCTCTCGGGCGCGGGAGGCCTTCTCGCGGGGCTGTCGGGCAAGCCTCGGCCGACCGGCTGGGTCGCGGCTGCCCTGTGGCTCTCGGGGCTGATCCTGTCGCGACTCGCCTGCTGACCACGTACCGGGCTCGCGCTGCCCGTCGCGGCGGGGATCGTCGGCCGATGGCATAATCCCGCGTCCGCGCTCAGCGTCCGGGGCACAGCGCCTCGGGATCTCGCCACGGCGCCCAGGATGATTCCTCCGCCATGGATGTGCAGCTGTTCCCGCTGGTCGAATACTGGTGGTTCTACCTGGGCTTCACCGGCTTCGTCCTGGTGATGCTGGCCCTCGACCTCGGCGTGTTCCACCGCAGCGCCCACGAGGTTTCGTTCAAGGAAGCGGCCGGCTGGAGCGTCGTCTGGGTGGCGCTCGCGATGGCGTTCAACTATGGGTTCTACCGTTACGCTGCGGGGAAATTCGGCGAGATCGAAGGCGCGCGGCTCGGGCTCGAGTTCCTCACCGGCTACATCGTCGAGAAATCGCTCTCCGTCGACAACATCTTCGTCTTCGTCATGGTCTTCTCGTACTTCGCGATCCCGGCGAAGTACCAGCACCGAGTGCTGTTCTACGGCATCCTCGGCGCGCTGGTGTTCCGGGCGATCTTCATCGCCCTGGGCTCCGTGCTGATGGCGTTCCACTGGGTGGTCGTGGTCTTCGGACTGTTCCTGATCGCCACGGGCGTCAAGATGATGGTCGTGCCCGACAAGGGGATCGATCCCGAGAAGAACCCCGTCATCCGCCTGCTGCGCCGCCTGCTCCCGATCACGCCCGAACTGGAGGGGCAGAGCTTCCTGATCCGGCGGGACGGCCGCAGCTACGGCACCCCCCTATTCGTGGCCCTGGTGTTCGTCGAGGTCTCGGACATCATCTTCGCGGTGGATTCCGTCCCCGCGATCTTCGCGCTCACCCGCGAGCCGCTGATCGTCTTCACGTCGAACGTCTTCGCGATCCTCGGGCTGCGGGCGATGTATTTCATGCTGGCGGGGATCGTGGACAAGTTCGTCTACCTCAAGTACGGGCTCGCGCTCGTGCTCGTCTTCGTCGGGCTCAAGATGGTGTGGCTCAACGAGGCCTTCGGCGGGAAGTTCCCGATCTCCTGGTCGCTTGCCATCATCGGCGGGTTGATCGCCGCTTCCATCGCCGCGTCGCTGCTCCTTGGAAAGAGCAGGCCCGCGGCGCGCTGACGTCAGGTCGCCCCGCCGCGGAGAGCTCGCGCGCCCGCGATTTCACGGGTCATATACCGCGCCGTCCGTCTCCCGCGTGCCGCGGATCCTGCGCGCAGCTGGCGGTCGTGGAGGCGCGACAGCGCGAGCTGTGCGCACAGCGCGCCGACCAGCGCGAGGAACATGTCCCACTGCGTATCCCACGGGTCCCCCTGGGTGCCCAGGAACGCCTCCGCAGCCTCGCCGGTCGCGATCGCGACCCACCACTCGACGAGCTCGTAGAGCGCGCTGATCGAGAGGCACACGCTGGTGACGATCGTGAAGAGCCATCCTCCCGGCCGCAGCTGGGTCCTGCGCAGGAGCACCTCGCGCGCGAGGATCGCGGGCACGAAACCCTGGACCAGGTGGCCGAGCCGGTCGAAGTGGTTCCGCGCGAGACCCAGGAGATCTCGCACCCAGAAGCCGAGCGGAACCTCCGCGTACGTGTAGTGGCCGCCGATCATCAGGATGAGCGCGTGGAACAGGATGAGCCGGTAGGCGAGGGCGGTCAGGGGAAACCTCCGGTAGGTTCCCGCGAGGATCGGAACGGCGATCAGGATCGGGGCGACCTCGAGGAAGAACGTGAATTCATCTGTCGGATGAATGGCGGACAGAGCGAGCGCCGCGACTCCGACGAGCAGAAGGGCCAGAGGTTCGCGATCCGCGCGTGTCATGCGCTCCTCCCGGGGAGCAGCATTGTGCACCAAGCCGTCCTCGGGCACTGGCTTCCGCCCGAGAAACCACCGGGCGGCCTGCGGAACGCGTCCCGCGCACGATGGATCGTCAGCGTACGGGAGTCGTGACGACGCGCGATGAGGTCCCGCTCGCGCCGCCCGCCCGGCCCCACTCGAGCACCGGGTCGTGCAGCAGCTGCGCGGAATCGAGGTTCCGCCAGCCCTCACCCGCCACCAGCCGCCACCCGTCCCCCGTCCGCGTGTAGGCAAACGGGGCCCCGCCGCCGAACGGGTCTTTCGGAACGGAAGAGACGAAGCGCGGCGCCAGCGCATCGAGGGAGTCCGGGGGAGCGCCCTCGGCCGCCCGGTAGCGCTCGATGGCGACCGCCAGTCGGGTCATCGCCTCTCGCGCCTCGGCGAAATCCGCACGGTCGACGACGCCAACGAGGTTCGGCAGCACCAGCTTCAGGACCAGGTGCCAGGCTCGCGGTTGGATCTCCGGGAACCGACCTTCCCTCTCCTGGCGCGGCGTCTGCTGCCAGGCGATCACGCGACCCATGTGCTCGAGCCACGCCCGGTCGTTGTCCAGCAGGACCGGACGCACCAGCCAGGAAACGAGATTCGGCATCGCGGGTCGACTGTCCGAGGAAGCCTCCCCCGAGTACAGCTGCAGGACGAACAGGCGGGCGATGGAATCGTGAATCGCCTTCGTTTCCCCCACGAGGCTTCGGTGAAACGTCTCCCGAGCCGTCGGCGCCGGCAGTGAATCCGTCAGGCGATCGAGAGCGACCGCGTCGAGTCGGTCGCTTGCGATCATCTCGCGGACCAACCCCGCCGTCACTCGGCCCACGGCCGCACGAACCAGTTGCACGATCAGCGGCGCCTCCTGCACGAGCGACCGCTCGATCGCCCCCCCCCGAGAAACGGCGACGAGGGCGGCGTCCACCCGGCCGTCCCGAAGAGCGAGGCGTCCGGCGGCGACGTTCAGCTTGGCGAGATCGAGGATGGGGAGGAGCGGCGGCAAATCGATCTCCAGTCCCCGCGAGTAGTTGAGCCCCCAGTTCGCCGCAGGCCGTGCCGCCGCGGCGTCGAGCAGCGCGAGCGCGGTCGCGTTCGCCGCGACGAGCTCCTGCGCCCGAGACGCGGATTCGGAATCGGGCCCGCCGTTCTTTTCGAACGTGGCGAACGGGAACATCGCCGAAAGTGTCTTGTGATCCGGTCCCAGCATCTCGACGGCCGCGCGCACGGCGCGCGCCGCGTTGTCTGCGTCGCGAACCGGCGGCGGCGCCAGCGTCCCCGCGACGAGAGGACCGTACTGGGCGGCGAGGCCATCCGCGAGCACGGCGACGCGCCTGCCCACGTACGCCGTCAGCGCGGCGTGGACCGCGAGCAAGCCGAGCACGATCGCCGCGAGCACGACGTAGCGTTGCCGCCGCGCGGACCGTTCCGGCCAGACCAGACGCAGGACACGGTGCGTCCAGGGAAACAGCTCGTGCCAGGGTCGCATGTTCCATCTCCTCCGCTCGAGGTCAGCGCAGATCGAGCCAGGTTTCGGCCATCGACGAGCGGCTCGGTGACGGCGCCACCCGGAGGCGCCAGTCGGGCGCCAGGCCGAGCTCGCGCACCACGTCCTGGATTGGGTTCTCGGATGCCCGCCCCGGCGATCGGAATCGCCGCTCGACGCTTCGGACCACGACGACCTCCGTCAAGAGCAGCGCCGCGATACCCGCCACCCACGCGGCGCGCCACGCCGCGGAGTACCAGACCCGATCCGCCGGCCCGGATCCCACCGCCGAGCTCGGGACGACGGCGGCTGCCTCGCGCATCACGCGATCTCGAAGCGCCGGCGGCGGCTCCGGCGCCCCGATCTGCCGCAGCCGGTGCTCGATCTCACGACGTCTCACGGCCGACCCTCTCCTTTCCCCAGCTCGCGCCGCAGCCGATCGATCGCCAGTCGGTAACGGCTCGCCGCGGTGAACAGCGACACGCCGGTGATCCGGCCGATCTCCCGGAAGGACAGACCGCTCCAGATCCGAAGCGCCAGGACTTCTCGTTGTTCCGGGGGCAGCCGCGCGACCCGCCGCGCCAGAGCCAGCCGGTCCGCGTCGTCGACGGGGTTCCACGGCGAGGCGAGCAGGATCTCCCCGTCGATCGCGACGTCTCCCCGTCGTGACGCGACCCTCCGCGCCACCGCGACCGCCTCGCGGTGTACGATCGCTCCCAGATAGGCGGGGAGGCTCCGGATTCCGCGCAGATCGGCGCCGAGGCCGGCGAGCGTGACAAACGCCGTTTGAACGACCTCCTCGGCGTCCTCCCGGCGGCCGAGGACCCACAGGGCGTGCCGGAACGCGGCAGCGGCATGTCGGTGGTACAGCGGCTCGAGCGCATCGATCGCTCCCTCGGCGAGCCGGCGAAGGCACTCGCGTTCGTCCATGTGCATCGACACAGAGGATAATGGGCCGGGGGTTTGTCACAAGAAACCGAAGCGGGCGGAAAACGCCCGCACCACGGGCCGGCGCCGGACGGGTTATGATCCGTGCCGGGCGGCACCGTGACGACCAAGACCACACATCTGCGGGGTCAGACCCCCGAATCCCTCGCCTCACTCTGGCCCGACCTCCCGCTCGACCCGGCCGTCGCGCGCCGGGTGATCGAGCGCGTCGTCGGCAAGGGGCGTGACGATCTCGAGGGGGTCACCGGTCTTTCCGCCGACCGCGCGCGGGCGATCCTCGGGCGGGCGTCGATTGCGCGTCTCGATCGGGTGGACCGGCGGGAGAGTCCGCGAGACGGGTTCGTGAAGTACCTCTTCCGCGCCGCCGACGGAGCGCTGGTGGAAGCCGTGCGCATCCCGCTCGAGCGACCGCGCTTCAGCGTTTGCGTCTCGTCGCAGGCGGGTTGCGGCCTCGGCTGCGCCTTCTGCGAGACCGCGCGCCTGGGTCTGGTGCGGAACCTGGAGGCATGGGAAATCGTCGAGCAGGTCCTCGCCGTGAGGCACGACTCGCCCGAGCGCCCGGTGACCAGCGTCGTGTTCCAGGGGCAGGGAGAGCCGCTCCAGAACTACGACGCGGTCGTGCGGGCCGCCGAGATCCTCAGGAACCCGAACGGGCTCCGGATCCGCGGCGAGGCGATCACGCTGTCGACGGTCGGATTGCTCCCGGCCATCGAGCGGTTCACGGAGGAAGGGCACGTCTTCCGGCTGATCCTGTCCCTCACCAGCGCGATCCAGGAAAAGCGCGAGACGCTCGTGCCGGCCGCGCGCTCGCACCCGGTGGAGAGCCTCGCCCACGCCATGCGCCGTCACGCGCAGCGGCGCGGTTGCCCCGTCCATCTGGGCTGGGTCCTCATCTCCGGCTTCAACACGGGGGAGGACGAGGCCGAGGCGCTGGCGCGGCTCTTCGCCGGCGTTCCGGTACGCTTGCACGTCATCGAGGTCAACGATCCCTCGGAGCGCTTCCCGCTCCCGGACGATGCCGAGCGCGGCGCGTTTCTCGCGGCCCTCAAGGCTCGTGGGCTCGCCTTCGTGCGCCGCTACTCCGGCGGCGCCGACATCCTCGGAGCCTGCGGGATGCTGGCGTCCACGGCGCGGGGCGGCCGGGTGCTCTGAGCGGGCACGGCGTGTGGGTGTACGATCCAGTCGGGTCGCGAGCGCCGCGCGCCGCGGGGCGGATGCGACTCTCGAAGACAGGCGGACTTCGGGCTAGACTGGTTGGTCCGTCGATCCTGAGATACGAGGTCGAAACATGAGCGAGATCACGGAGCGCCCGTTCCGCCGCCTTGCGGTCATCGGCGCGGGCAACATGGGAAGCGGCATCGCGCAGAAGATCGCCACCGAGGGGTTCCCAGTCGTCCTGGTGGACGTCGACGACGAGAAGGTCGCGCGAGGCCTCGGGATCCTCGAGAAGACGCTGGCCGAAGGGGTCGAGCGGAGGATCTTCAAGCCCGACCAGGCGAAGGAGATCCGCTCCCGCGTCGACGGAACCGCCGACTGGTCGCGGCTCGGGGACTGCGATCTGGTCGTCGAGGCGGTCTTCGAGGATCTCGCGGTCAAGCGGGACGTCTTCCGGCGCCTGGACGAGGTCTGTCGCCCGGACGCGATTCTCGGAACGAACACATCCTCCCTCGCCGTCACCGACCTCGCGTCGGCCACGCGACACCCCGAGCGCGTTCGTGGGGCTGCACTACTTCTACCATCCTGCGAAGAACCGGCTGGTGGAGGTCGTCCCCGGCAAGGCGACCGACCCGGTCGCGGCGCGGCGCGCGTGGGTTCTTCAAGAGCAGATCGGCAAGACGCCGATCGCCTCGCTGGATCGCGCCGGGTTCGTGGTGAATCGGTTCTTCGTCCCGTGGCTCAACGAGGCCGTGCGCTGCCTCGAGGAGGGCGTCGCCGACATCCCGACCATCGAGGCCGCATCGAAGGAAGCCTTCGGAATCGGAATGGGGCCCGTTCGAGCTGATGAACGTCACGGGAGTTCCCGATCGCCTTCCACGCGGCCAGCACGCTCGCCGCGGCGTTCGGTCCCCTGTACGCGCCGGCCCGCCTCCTGCGCACGCAGATGGAGTCCGGCACGAGCTGGTCGCTCGAGGGCTCGCCCGATCCCGCGAAGGCCGAGGCGGTGGCCCGGCGCCTCCGTGCGGTCACGTTCCTGGTGGCGGGCACTCTCGTCGACGAAGGGGTCGGCACGATCGAGGACACCGACATCGGCGCGCGTGTGGGCCTGCGCTGGCCTCGCGGTCCGTTCGAGATGATCAACCGCCTCGGCATCGGGCCGGCCCGGTCGCTCGTGGAGGAGTTTGCGTCAGGCCACGGGCTGGCGGTCCCGCGCCTGCTGGCCGAGCACGCTTCCTCCGGACGCCCGTTCGCGTTCCGGCTCGTTCGCTCCGAGGTGCGGGACGGGATCGCCACGCTCACCCTGAACCGGCCGGACGCCATGAACGCTCTGAACGAAGAGGTCGTCGCGCAGCTTCACGAGGCGTTCCGTCGCGCCGCCGAGGATCCCGCGGTGCGCGGCATCGCGATCGCCGGGGCCGGGAAGGCGTTCGTCGCCGGCGCCGACATCCGCTTCTTCGTTCGGAACATCGAGGCGAAGACCCTGGATCGGATCGTGCAATTCACCCGCGCCGGCCACGCTCTGCTCGACGAGATCGACCGGTGTCCCAAGCCGGTCGTCGCTCGCCTCGACGGGCTCGCGCTGGGCGGCGGCCTCGAGCTGGCCCTCGCCTGCGACCGGATCGTCGCCTCGCCCAAGGCCTCCATGGCGTTTCCGGAGACCGGGATCGGGATCTACCCCGGGTTGGGCGGCACGCAGCGGCTGAGCCGGCGGGTCGGCGTCGGCCTCGCCAAGTGGCTCGTGTTCACCGGGCAGATGCTCCGGGCGCAGGACGCTGCTCGCCATCGGCCTCGTGGACCGCGTCGTCGCCCACGAGGACCTCGACGCGGCGATCCGCGAGGTCGTCGAGGCCGCGGGCGAGGCGAGCGTGGCCGGCCCGCGGACGTTCCCGATCGGTACCGGGCGATCGAGGCCTTCTTCGAGGCGCACGACGCGGACGCGCTGCGCGAGGGCCGCGCCGATGCCAAGGGGAGCGACGACCTCGCGCGGGCGACTGAAGTCGGTGGCGACGAAAGCGCCGGTCGCCCTCCGCCTGGCGGAGCGCCTCATCGAGGACGGGGCGAACCGGCCCCTCGCCGAAGGACTGCGCATGGAGCTCGACCACCTAGTGGAGATCTTCGGGACGCGCGACGCCTACGAAGGGCTCTCGTCCCTCGGCAAGAAGGCGCCCTCGTTCGAGGGTCGGTGAGCCCGTGACCGACCCCGGCGAAAAGCTCCTCGACCGGGTGGTGGAGCGGATCGCCCAGGGGCTCGATGCCCTGGGACTGAACGGCACGCGCCTTCGCTGGCGCTGGAACCGGCGGCGACGCGATCTGGCCGAGTCGGGAATGCAAGCCGCCGTCCTGTGGCGATCGGCCAGCTCTCCGCACAAGATGTGCCCGGCCTGTCGAGCGCTCGTGCCCCGAACAGCGGGGCGGTGCACGGAGTGCGGGGCCTCTCTCGCCGCGGTGCGCGCTCCGGGAATCGGACGGGCTCTGTCGAACATCTTGCCGGGAGCGACGGCCGCCACCTCGCTTCTCCTTCTCGCCAACGGCGCACTCTTCCTTCTGATGCTCGTGTCTTCCCTTCGGGCTGGAACGGCACCGGGCCTGCTCTCCCAGTTCGACGGGCTGTCCCTCGTCCGATTCGGCTCCGGGTTCAGCCCGCTCACGATGGACCGCGGCGAGTGGTGGAGGCTCGTGACGCCGATCTTCCTCCACGGCGGATTGCTTCATTTCGGGTTCAACTCCTACGCGCTTCTCCAGATCGGGCCGCTCGTCGAGGCGGAGTACGGGACCGAGCGATTCGCTTTCGTCTACCTCGCCAGCGGGATTCTCGGGAACCTCGCCAGCCAGTCCCTCCGGACCGTGAACACCGTGGGCGCGTCGGGCGCTCTGTGCGGACTGATCGGACTGCTGCTGGTGTTCGGGATCCGGAAAGGCGGCATCGCGGGAACGAGCTTCCGTTCCGCGATGACGCAGTACGCGGTGTACCTGCTGGTGTTCAGCCTGCTCCCCGGCGTGGACCTCCTGTGCCACCTGGGTGGATTCGCCGGAGGGTTCCTCCTCGGGTGGATCGTGCCGGCGGGGCCGGCCCGTAGCCGAGCCACCGCGGCGCTCTGGGATGCGCTCGCGTTCGGGTCGATCGCGCTGGTTCTCTATTCGTTCTATCGAGTGGCGTAGTCCGACCCCGCGCGATCGAGGGCGACCTTGCGACGGCTCCGTCGTCGCGAGGTCCTTCCAGCGCCGCCGGGGCGCGGTGGATCGCCCGCCCCCGCCCGTCGGAGACAAACTGGATTAAAACCGGCCATTTTTTCCGCAGCGCCTCCTGCCGCCGATCGGATATAGTCCAGCATCCATTTGGGGCCCGCGCGCCCCGGCCTCGCTCGTCGCGTCCCTCGCCGAGAGGAAAGGAACGACCATGGCGAACAAGTCCTTCAACTCCTTCGAGATGGCCCAGTCGCAGTTCGACCGTGTGGCGGACCTCCTGAACCTGGACTCCGCGACACGGGAGCTGTTGCGGTTCCCCATGCGGGAATACCACTTCGCGATCCCCGTGCGGATGGACGATGGATCGGTCAAGGTGTTTCGCGGATTCCGGGTCCAGCACAACGACGCGCGCGGGCCGAGCAAAGGAGGGATCCGCTTCCACCCGCAGGAAACGGCCGACACGGTCCGTGCGCTCGCCATGTGGATGACGTGGAAGTGCTCGGTGGTCGAGATCCCTCTGGGGGGAGCGAAGGGCGGAGTGGTGTGCGACCCGCACAACCTCAGCTCCCGCGAGCAGGAGCAGGTCTGTCGGGGCTGGGTCCGGCAGGTCGCGCGGAACGTCGGACCGGTCCAGGACGTCCCGGCGCCGGACGTGATGACCTCGGCCCAGCACATGCTCTGGATGCTGGACGAGTACGAGTGGATTCACGGAGGCAGATACCCCGGCTTCATCACCGGCAAGCCGGTCGGGATGGGCGGCAGTCTCGGTCGCACCGAGGCCACCGGCTTCGGCGTCGTGTTCACGGTGCGAGAGGCTCTCAAGGAAATGGGGATCCGTCCCTCGGACACGGTGGCGAGCGTTCAGGGATTCGGGAACGTGGCCCAGTACGCGATCCGGCTGTTCCAGCACATCGGCGGCAAGGTGCTGTGCGTCTCGTGCTGGGACCAGTCCGACGGCACGTCGTACTCCTACCGGAAGAAGGACGGGATCGATCTCGATGCGCTCCTGAGCATCACGGACCGCTTCGGCGGGATCGACAAGAACAAGGCCCGCGACCTCGGATACGAGCTGCTGCCCGGCGACGCGTGGATCGAGCAGGACGTCGACATCCTCATGCCTTCCGCCATCGAGAACCAGATCACCGGGGAGAACGCGCAGAAGATCTCCCGCCGCGTCCGCCTCGTGGCCGAAGGGGCGAACGGCCCCACGACCCCCGAAGCCGATCACGTGCTGGCCGAGCGGGGGATCTACCTGATCCCCGACTTCCTCGCGAACGCGGGCGGCGTGACGTGCAGCTACTTCGAGCAGGTGCAGTCCAACTCCAACTACTTCTGGGAGAAGGATGAGGTGCTGGGCAAGCTCGACGTGAAGATGACCTCCGCGTTCATCGCGGTGAGCGAGCTCGCCCGGAAGCGGAAGCTCTTCATGCGTGACGCGGCCTACGTGATCGCGGTGAGCCGCGTGGCCGAGGCGTGCCGGGAGCGGGGCTGGATCTGAGCCGTCGCCTCGGCCGGCCGAGCGAATCAACGGGTCGGCTGCCCCGGGGATCTTCGTGGAGTCGGGGGAACGAAGGGTTCTCGTGAAGTTCCGGTAGAATCCCCGGGGGTCGCCTCGTGCCGAGCGCGCAGATCGCGACCCCGCGAGGGGAGGTTCGGATGCGCGATGCTGTCCCCCGCTTCGACCGGAGGTTCTTCGACGGGACCGCACGGTTCACCCGAATCGGAGAGGGCGAGGTCGGCGGAAAGGCGGCGGGCCTCCTCCGCGGCGAAGAGGTCCTGAGCACCAGGCTTTCGCCGTCGGATGTTGCCGGTTTTTCCGTCGAGATTCCCACGCTGACGGTCGTCGCCACCGACATGTTCGAAGCATTCCTCGAACGCAACCAGCTTCGCGACGTGGCGTTCTCGAATCAGCCCGACGATCGAATCGCCAACGCGTTCCAGCACGGGTCGCTTCCGGCGGAGCTGGTCGGGGATCTCCGCGCCCTCGTCCAGCAGGTCCGCACCCCGCTCGCGGTCCGATCGTCGAGCCTCCTCGAGGACGCGCTCTACAGGCCGTTCGCGGGGGTGTACGAAACCAAGATGACCCCCAACAACGAGCCGGACACGGACACCCGCTTCCGCAAGCTCGTCGAGGCGATCAAGTTCGTCTGGGCATCGACGTTCTTCGCCGGGGCAAAGAGCTACGCGCGAAGCGCCGATCGCTCCATCGAGGACGAGCGGATGGCCGTCATCGTCCAGGAGGTCGTCGGCCGTCGGCACGGCGACCGCTTCTATCCTCACGTGTCTGGCGTGGCGCGGTCGTACAACTACTACCGCACCGGCGCGGCCCGCCCGGAGGACGGGGTCGTCAACCTCGCTCTCGGCCTGGGGAAGACGATCGTCGACGGCGGTCTCGTCTGGAGCTACTCACCCGCGTTCCCTCGGGTCGGTCCGCCCTTCGGCTCGGCGGTGGACCTCCTCGACGGCACGCAGCGCGATTTCTGGGCGGTGAACATGGGCCGCCCTCCCGCCTACGATCCGATCTTGGAGACCGAGTACCTGGTTCAGCTCGATCTGGCGGCGGCGGAGCAGGACGACATCCTCCGATGGGTTGCCTCGACCTACGACGCCGCGTCGGACCGCCTGCACCCGGGAACCGGAAGGACGGGCCCGCGGGCCGTGACGTTCGCCCCTCTGCTTCAGCTCGAGTCGTTTCCCCTCAACGGGGCGATTCGCCGCCTGCTGGCAGTCTGCGAGGAAGGGCTCGGCGAGAAGGTCGAGATCGAGTTCGCCCTGTCGTTGCGTCCGCGCGAGGAGGGGGCATCCCGATTCGGGTTTCTCCAGGTCCGGCCGCTGGCGATCTCGCAGGATCGCGTCACGGTCGAGTCCGAGGAGATGACGGGCGATGCGGTGCTCCTCGCGTCCGAAAACGTCATGGGAAACGGAATCACCGGAGACATCCGCGACATCGTGTACGTGAAACCGGAGGGGTTCGAGACCCGCCATACGAGGTCCGCGGCTGGGGACATCGCCGCATGGAACCTCTCCTTCCTCGACGAGCGGCGCCCCTACCTCTTGATCGGCTTCGGCCGGTGGGGAAGCTCGGATCCTTCGCTGGGCATTCCCGTCCAGTGGGGCCAGATCTGCGCCGCCCGCGCCCTGGTGGAGGCGACGCTTCCTGCCATGAACGTCGAGCTGAGCCAGGGTTCGCATTTCTTCCACAACATCTCGAGCTTCGGGGTGAGCTACTTCTGCGTACGCCACGATGGCCCTCATCGGGTCGCGTGGGAGTGGCTGGCCGCGCAACCCGCGGTCGCGGAAACCGCCCACGTTCGTCACGTCCGCGTCGATCCGCCTCTCGTCATCAAGGTGGACGGAAGGACGGGACGGGGCGTCGTGCGGGCTGGAGGATAGCGTCGTGCTGGAAGCGAGCGATCCGATCGATCGACTCCTCGAGGCGCTCCAGGAGCGCGCGAAGGAGCTGAACTGCCTTTACGAGGTGGACGAACGGCTCGGCGCCCGGGGGGGCTCGATCGCGGAGATCCTCCGAGGAATCGTCGAGGTGATCCCCACCGGCTACCAGTTCTCCGACGTCTGCCGCGCCCGGATCGTGTTCGAAGGGAGCACCTACGCGCCCCTGGATCTCCGGCCGAGCCCCTGGGTACAAGTCGCCCCCATCGTGGTGCAAGGGGAAACGCTGGGGCAGGTCGAGGTGTTCTACACCGAGCCCATGCCCGAATCGGACGAGGGGCCGTTCCTCAAGGAGGAGCGCAAGCTCGTCGACACCATCGCCGAGCGAATCGGTCACCACGTGATGCAGCGCCGTCTGCAGGCGGCGCTCCAGGACTGGCATCTCACGGGACGGGAACTGCCTTCCGACCGGAAGCGCGAGTGGCACGTCCTTCTGGAGCTGCTTTCCATCACGGACCGGCAGCTTCTGGCGCGGCTATCCCGCAAGATGCTGAATCACCTCTGCTGGAACGGGATCGACGACGCGCAGAGTCTCCTCGAGAGCATCTCTCCGGACGCGAGGGACGGCGAGGAGGGCGGCGCCGAGGACAACCGCCCCCTCCGCCGCAAGGACCTCCAGGACCCCGTGGCCCTGGCGGAGGAGACGTTCCGGATCGCCGCCACCCATCTGGGCGAGAAGGAGATGGCGAGCCGCTTCCAGAAGTGGATCCGGGACGACAAGGCGAGCTTCCTCCTCCAGACGCTCGAGAACCCCGGCTCCACCATCGCTGCCGTCTCCGACGCGCTCCAGCGGTACCGTTTGATCGCCGTGGACGAGGGGCAGCTCTCGCGGCCGATGCAGACCGCCCTCAAGGTCTCCCTCGTGCGGCGGTTCTTCACGGACGACCTGGAGGTCATCAACTCCGCCAAGGACTTCGTCTCGGTGGCGGACTTCTGCGAGATGGCGCCCCGGGTCGTCGGGCCGGCGGGCAGCCACGGCCGGCTCGGCGGCAAGAGCTCCGGTCTGTTCGTCGCATCCCAGATCGTCCGCAGGTCCGCGCCGACGGTTCCTACGCTTGCGGACATCAAGATCCCGAGGACCTGGTACGTCACCACCGACGGCCTCCTCGACTTCATCCAGTACAACCACCTCGAGGACGTGTACAACCGGAAGTACCTCGATCTGGATCAGGTGCGCCGCGAGTACCCTCACATCGTCCAGGTCTTCAAGAACTCGCAGTTCTCGCCGGAGATGGTCAAGGGGCTGTCCCTCGCGCTCGACGCGTTCGAGTCGAAGCCCCTGATCGTGCGCAGCTCCAGCCTGCTCGAGGACCGGACCGGCGCGGCGTTCTCGGGGAAGTACAAGAGCCTGTTCCTGGCGAACCAGGGGGGCAAGAGCGAGAGGTTGTCCGCCCTCATGGACGCCATCGCCGAGGTGTACGCCTCGATCTTCGGTCCCGATCCGCTCGAGTACCGGGCGGAGCGCGGCATGCTGGATCTCCACGAGGAGATGGGGATCATGATCCAGGAGGTCGTCGGCACGCAGATCGGCCGCTACTTCCTGCCGGCGTTCTCGGGGGTGGCGTTCAGCCACAACGAGTTCCGCTGGTCACCGCGCATCAAGCGGGACGACGGCCTCGCCCGCCTGGTCCCGGGCCTGGGGACCCGGGCCGTGGACCGCCTCGGAGACGACTACCCGGTGCTCCTGGCCCCGGGACAGCCCGGGTTGCGGGCCAACGTCTCGCCCGACGAGGTGATCCGTTACTCCCCGAAGATGGCGGACGTGATCAACCTCGAAACGCGGGAGTTCGAATCGGTGGAAATCCGCTCGCTCCTCCGGGAGTTCGGCGATTCGTATCCGATGATCGCGGAGGTCGTTTCGCTGGTGGACGGCCACGGAATCCGCCGGCCGATGGGTTTCGAGATCGACTTCGAGCGCGACGACCCGGTGGTCACGTTCGAAGGGCTCGTCACGCGCACGCCGTTCGTGACGCGGATTCGTTCGCTTCTGTCCCTGCTCCGGGAGAAGCTCGGCGTGCCCATCGACATCGAGTTCGCATGCGACGGGAAGCACCTCTACCTTCTGCAGTGCCGGTCCCAGAGCCACGGGGAAGCCTCGGCGGGGGCCACGATCCCGGCGGACATTCCGCCCGATCGGATCGTCTTTTCCGCGAACCGGTACGTGTCGAACGGAAGGATCCCCGATATCACCCACATCGTCTACGTCGACCCGGCGAGCTACAACGGCCTGAGCGACCTGGCCGACCTGCGGGAGGTCGGGAGGATCGTCGGCCGGCTGAACAAGCTCCTCCCGAAGCACCAGTTCATCCTGATGGGTCCGGGACGATGGGGAAGCCGCGGCGACATCAAGCTGGGAGTGAGCGTCACCTATTCGGACATCAACAACACCGCGATGCTCGTCGAGATCGCCCGCAAGGACGGCCAGTACGTGCCGGACCTGTCCTTCGGCACCCACTTCTTCCAGGATCTGGTCGAGGCCTCGATTCGCTACCTTCCCCTGTACCCCGACGAGCCCGGCATCCGGTTCAACGAGTCGTTCCTGCGGGGCTGCGCCAACATCCTGCCCGACCTCCTGCCGGAGCACGCCCGCCTGGCCGGCACCGTGCACGTCATCGACGTGCCCCGCTGCTCGAACGGGATGGTCCTGAAGGTCCTCATGAACGCCGATCGGGACGAGGCGGTCGCGATGCTGGGCTCGCCATCCGAATCGCCCGCCGCCGAGGCGAAGAAGATCGCCGAGCCGATCCAGGAGACGCACTGGCGCTGGCGTCTGCGCATGGTCGAGCGGATCGCAGCACAGGTCGACGCGGAGAAATTCGGGGTGAAGGCGGTCTACGTGTTCGGCTCCACGAAGAACGGCACGGCGGGGCCGGCGAGCGACATCGACCTGCTCGTCCACCACGACGGCTCCGAGGAGAAACGCGTGCAGCTCGGACTCTGGCTCGAAGGGTGGAGCCTGTGCCTGTGCGAGATGAACTTCCTCCGGACCGGGTGCATGACCGGCGGCACGCTGGACGTCCACTACGTCACCGACGAGGACATCGCCCGACAGACCAGCTACGCGTCCAAGATCGGAGCGGTCACGGACGCCGCGAAGCCGCTTCTGGTTCCCCGACGCGCTCCCTGACGCTCAGAGCGTCTCCCGGACCGCCGACTCCGGCGCTTCGGGGTCGAACGAAACGAGGGCCAACTCGGGCCCGTCGTGCGCCGCGGAGAGCATCCACGTCCGGCCGAGCCGCTCGCGCCATGCACCGGTGATGCGGGCCGACTCGTGGACGTGCCCGTGCAGCGTCAGGCAAGGCTGGCGTTGCGCGATGAAGCTCCGGACCGCCACGCTCCCGACGTGGACGTCCAACGGCGCGTGATCGACCATCTTGCCGTCCAGCGCCGCGCGGTCCAGGACGGTTCCGTGCGGCGGTCCGTGAAACAGGAGGATCGCCCGGGAAAGATCCCGGTCCGCGCACATCGTGCGGAGGTCCTCCTGGATCGTCCCGCGGCGCAGGTCCCGCGCGTCCACCGGCACCGTGTGCCACCCTTCCTCGGGTCCGTAGCACCCCGGATCCACGTAGCGGGAAACGTCGTAGCGCTCCCAGTCCTTCAGTCGAAACGGCGTCGGGGGAACGCAAGCGTAGCCGTAGACGTCGCGGCCGGCCCACTCCACCCGCCGCCCGTGGATGTACTCGAACAGACCGTCCGAGCCCGCATCGATCAGCGCCTCCTCCACGCAACGCGGATCGTCATTCCCGAGGATGACGAAGACTCTCGGATAGGAGCGAAGCATCGCCGCTCGGAGGCGCGAGAGTCCGTTTGCGAGGACGCCCCGGATGAAGTCGTCCTCGTCCGCTTCCGCGCCGACGCGGACGGAGGAGAGATGCGGAAGGAGATCGCCGCCGAGGAACACCGCGCGCGGGCCGGCGCTCCCGGATGGCGCGGAAGAGCGTGTCGTACCGCTGCCTCGCGCCCGTGGAGGTCGGAGAGCGAAGAGGCAGGGGCGCCCCCTCCTCACGCCGCGCCCTCGGGCTTCACGATGATCCCCCGGTTCTCCCGGCCGTTCATCTTCACGACGACCGGCTCGTCGAACCGCAGGTGCCGCACGCACCCCGCCTCCCTCTCGGCGGGCTGGCGGGAGAGCCAGTCCCAATCCACGAACCCCTCGTCCTCGTCCGGGTTCACCGTGAAGTACCCGACGTTGGAGCTGGTCAGGTTCTGGAAGAAGTGGGTCCCCTGGGAGGGCGTGACGCTGAAGTCCCGGAAGCCCGCTTCGACGATGACCCGGGCGCCGGCGATCTGATCCCAGGTCACCGGGATCCCGAGAAACGGGTCGGAAGATCCCCACCGGCCGACCCCGAAGAGAACGTACGGGCGGCGCTTCTCCGTCAGCGTCGCGTTGAATCGGGCGAGCTCCAGCGCGACCTCGGCGGAGCGCAGCCGGTCGAAGCGGTGAAAGTCCACCACCACCGCGTCGCGGACGTCCTCGATCTTGCCGTGGCCGAGCACGCACGAGCTGCGGCACACGAGCCGCGTCGGCGACACGTCGTCGAGCACGAGCTCCGCCATCTCACGCGAGAGCGCCAGAGGGCGAAGCTGGAGAAAGCCGAACTCCCGGGGAGACTCCCCGGCGGCGGAGAGGTTCACCGCGAACTCGATCTCGACCGGCGTACTGGTTCCGCGACTCCCGATGCCGAGCAGCTGGGTCAGCATTTCCGGGAGGGGGAACAGCCGGTGCTTCAAGACCGGCGCGAAGCTCACCAGCCGCACGCCGGGCCGCGAGGTCCCATCGTGCACGGCGTCGTTCTGCGGAGAGTAGGTGGAGCTCACGAGCGCGAGGGTCCCATCCGTCTCGGCCGCCTCCAGGCCGAAACGGCGCACCTCCACGACGGCCTCGCCGTCCGCCCCGAAGGAGTCCCGTCCGATCTGCACCGCGTAGAAGTGCCGCTGCGAGTTCTGCAGGATCGCCTTCACCGAGGAGAACTGGACGAGGTGGTTGGGGTAGCGGGGACAGAACCGGATGCAGACCTCTCCCTCGACCACGGTCTTGCCCAGTCCGAGGGCGACGGCGACGATCCCGTCCTCGTTCTTCATGGGAGGCGTGGGGTAGAAGTTGTGCGACCGCGCCACCCCGGCGAAGTCGGGATAGAACCGATCCCCGTGCGCCGTACCCACCACCTTCTGGAGGATCACGGCCATCTTCTCCTCCTCCAGGCGGTACGGTGTGGTCTCGAGGTACGCCTTCGCGTGACAGCTGAACGTGGAGGCGTAGACGCGCCGGATCGCGCGGAGCAGCTGCGCGAGCCGCACCCCGGCGTCCGGATGCGTGTTCGGCAGCATGTAGGTCTCGTAGATCCCGGCGAAGGGCTGGTACTGCGAATCCTCCAGCAGGCTGGACGAGCGCACGGCCAGCGGGTAGCGCGCAACGTGGAGATAGCGCTCGATCTGCTCACGGATCTCCTCGGGAAAGCGCGCCGCGAGGAATCTCCCGACGATCTCCTCGTCGCTCCGGGAGTGGATCGCGAATTCCCGGAGGTCGTTTTCCTCCATGAAACGATCGAAGACATCGGTCCCGACCACGACGGAAGGAGGCACCGCGATCCGGACCCCGGGGAATTGATCCCGCACCCGGAAATCGTGCAGAAGACGGTTCACGAACGCGAGCCCCCGCGCCTTTCCTCCGAGCGAGCCGCCTCCGATCCGGGAGAAGCTCCGATCCGTGTGGAACGTCGCAGGATCGAAATCGGTCACCACCCCCTGGTTCCGCTCCTGGCGGTACTCCTGAATGGAACGGATCAGATCCTCGCGCAGCTCCTCCAGGCTGGCGAAATCCGAGACCTTGCGCGGGCGGAGCCGGTGGGCCAGGGCGAACTCGGTCCGCGCCTTGAGCCAGTTGGAGAAGTGGTTTCGCTCGCCGTGGAACCCGAGGCTCCGCGCCGGAACCACGCGCAGCTGCTCTTCGAGCGCCTTGAGGTCGTGGGCGCGCCCCACTTCGTTCCCCTCCGGCAGCCGGAACACGAAGTCGCCGAAGCTGAAGTTCTCCACCATGAACTGGCGGAGCTGCGCCAGGAGCGTCGGGGAGTTCTTGAGGAGGAACGAAGCCCCCACCGAGAGGGCCAGCGCCTCGTTCTCGCGGAAGCTGGATTGCAGCAGGATCGGGACGTCGGGCTGCCGCGCGCGAACCCTGCGCGCGAACTCGGCCCCTGCGTCCGATCGGAGGCTTCCGGCCATCGGAAACTCGATGTCGGAGATGACCCCGAGGACGTTCTCCCGGTACGCCTCGAAGTAGCCCCACGCTTCTTCGAAGTCGCTGCAGAGCAGGATCTTCGGCCTGGCCTGGATACGCAGCAGCTTGTGGGAGAGGTTGACGCCTTCCGGCACCAAGCTCTGGGCATGATGCATCACCTCCGCATAGATCATGGGGAGGTACGACGAGTAGAAACGAACGTTGTCCTCGATGAGGATGAGCGCCTGGACGCCCATCTCCCCCGTGTCGTGGGCCACGTTCATCCGGTCCTCGACGTACTTCACGATGGCGAGGAGGATGCGAACGTCTCCCTGCCAGAGGAAAACCCGGTCCACCTCGCCGAGACCCTGTCGGCTCAGGAACTCGTTGAGCTCCCGGTTGTCGTATGCGAGCAGGACCACGGGTGTCGGGTTGCCCGCGTCCCTCATCCTGCGGGCGAGCGTCGCCGCGTCCATGTCCCCGACGTGCATCGAGGTGATGACGAGGTTGTAGCGATCCGATTCCTCCGCCAGCGCCAGCGCTTCGGCCCCCGAGGACACCCGGGTGAGTCCCGGCGTGTGCCGCAGGTTGAGGTGCAGGAACTCGCTGAGCATCAGCTCGTTGAGCTGCCCGTCCTCGGCGAGGATGAACGAATCGTAGAGACTGCTGACCAGGAGGATGTTCTCGACCCGACGTCGCATCAGGTCCTGGAATCCGTGCACAGGCGCCCCCTGAGCCAGCATCCCGACGCCGGTTCCCATCTCGGCCACCTCGCCCTCCTCGCGTCCTCTACCGCAGCTCCCGGGCCGACTCCCGGCGCGCGAGGAGCATTCTAGCTTCGCGCCGACGTGACCGGGTACGCGGTGTATGGACGGATGTTGCTCGGCCGGCGGGAGGTGGAGTGCGGAAAGGGCGCTCGGCGGCCCGACGTCCGCCGAGGCGCGTCGTGAGGGTCGGAAACCGGGGCCGTCAAGAGGCGTCGCGCGGGGCGGGAGCCCGCCACCGCGCGACGCAAGAGACAACCCGATTCGGGATCAGACGATCCCCTGGTCCATCATCGCATCGGCCACCTTGAGGAAGCCCGCGATGTTCGCGCCGTTCACGTAGTTACCCGGCGTGCCGAAGCGATCCGCCGTCTCCCGGCAAGCCTGGTGGATGCTCTTCATGATGCCGTGGAGCCGGCTGTCGACCTCCTCGCGGCTCCAGCTCAGACGCATGCTGTTCTGCGACATCTCGAGGCCGGACGTGGCCACGCCACCCGCGTTCGCCGCCTTCCCGGGGCCGTAGAGGATTCGTGCCTCGATGAACTGGTTGACCCCGTCGATGGTCGTCGGCATGTTCGCGCCCTCCGAGACCACGTACACGCCGCCGCGGAGCAGGTTGGTCGCATCCTTTCCGTTGATCTCGTTCTGCGTCGCGCTGGGGAACGCGCAGTGGGCTTTGTGGCCCCAGAGCGGGTTGTGGTCCATCTTCGGATCGAGGACGTTGTACGTGGCCCCCTTGAACTTGTCCGTGTACTCCTTGATCCGCCCGCGGCGGACGTTCTTGAGGTCCATCACGAACGAGAGCTTCTCTCGGGTGATCCCGGCCTCGTCGTAGATGTAACCGCCCGAGTCCGAGAGCGTGACCGGCTTCGCGCCGAGATCCAGGAGCTTCTGCACGGTGAACTGCGCGACGTTGCCGCTACCGGAGACGAGGCATGCCTTTCCCTCGAGGCTCTCGTTCCTCGTCGCGAGCATCTCCGCCGCGAAATAGACGGCGCCGTACCCGGTCGCCTCGGGCCGGATCAGAGAGCCGCCCCAGTTGAGGCCCTTCCCGGTGAGGACGCCGGTGAACTCGTTGCGAAGGCGCTTGTACTGCCCGAACATGAACCCGATCTCGCGGCCGCCCACGCCGATGTCGCCGGCAGGGACGTCCGTGTTCGGGCCGATGTGCCGGCTGAGCTCGCTCATGAAGCTCTGGCAGAACCGCATCACCTCGTTGTCGCTCTTCCCCTTGGGATCGAAGTCGGACCCGCCCTTGCCGCCCCCCATCGGCAGCGTCGTGAGGGCGTTCTTGAACACCTGCTCGAAGGCGAGGAACTTCAGGATCCCGAGGTTGACCGACGGGTGGAACCGTAGGCCGCCCTTGTAGGGACCGATGGCGCTGTTCATCTCGATCCGGAATCCACGATTGACCTGAACGCGTCCCTGATCGTCCACCCAGGGAACGCGGAACATGATCACCCGCTCCGGTTCGATGATCCGCTCGAGGATCTTGTCGTTCCGATACTCCGGATGGCGATCGAGAACCAGCGACAGCGACTCGGCGACCTCCTGGACCGCCTGGTGGAACTCCGGCTCCGCGGGGTTCTTCGCCTTGACCTCGGCCATCAACTGCGACACGTAATCCTTCATCTCGGTCTCCTTACCGGCCCGCTGGAAAAGCGGGGCCGCAACGGATGGATCAGTGTATCGACCGGACCGTGGAGAGACCATCGGCAGTTTTCCCCGGTTGGACTCAGGAAAACCCTGTAGGGAAGCGCGGACCGGCCGACAGCAGTCCTGCGACGGGAACGTTGCAGCGAGGGGCTTCCCCCCATGCCGCCCCCGTTCCCGCGCGCAGCGCCCGGGCGATGCGGCCGAACCGCGGAACGACCCCGCCCGATGCCGCATCGGCGCGGGGCAGCAGGCCGACGGCGTCCGAATCCAGGATCAGGAGAAATCGATGAGGTGGTTCCGGATGCAGTACTTGACGATGTCGGACACGTTGCGCGCGCCGAGCTTGTGCATGATCGAGGCCCGGTGCGTCTCCGCGGTCTTCACGCTGATGTTCAGCACCGCCGCAGCTTCCTTCGTGGAGTAGCCGTCGGCGAGAAGGCAAGCCAGCTCCCGCTCGCGAGGAGTCACCAGACCGCCGGGCCCCTGTTTCCGGATCATCGGACGGACGTACTCGGCGACCAGGTCACGTCCGGTAGAACCGGCGAGGTAGTAGTCGCCGTGCGCAGCATGCCGGATCCCGTCGACCAGCATCTCCAGCGTGCAATCCTTGAGCAGGTACCCCCGGGCGCCCGCCTGAAACGCCTGCCTCTGGTATGCCTCGCTGCGGAACGCCGTGAGGACGACGACTTCGGTCCGTGGATGGACATCCCGGATTCTCTTCGCGGCCTCGATGCCGCCCATTCCCGGCATGACGATGTCGAGCACCGCGACATCCGGATCGGACTCCAGAACTCGCTCGACGGCCTCGACGCCGTCCGAGGCCTCTCCCACGACCCGGATCCCTTCAACCTCACCCAGCAGTTGAGCCACCGCCCGTCGAACCAGGTGGTGGTCGTCGGCGAGAACGATACGGATCTCCGACCCAGTCATCGCATCTCCAGCTGGGTGTCGCGAGTCGGCCCGAGCCGCGACCCGCGCGCCTCGAGCCGGCCGCGGGGCACGGCTCGGCCGCCCCTATTCTTCCCGATTCGCTGCGGAACGCCAGACCCCCAGGAATGGGGTCGCGCCGGAGGGCGGCGCGCCGAGGCCCGTAACGGCGCGCAACTTCAGGCACAGACACGAAGGCCCCCGGCTTTCTGCGGGGGCCTCCCTTTCCTTCCGCGAGGGCGCGGCCTACGGGACGGCGCCCGCCCGCTCGAGTTCGTCGATGCGCCTCCGGATTTCCTCGGCCTGGCGGATCCCGAGGTGCACTCCCACCATCTCGGCTTCCTTGTCGACCAGCCTCTGAAACGCGAGCCAAGGGTCCAGAACCCCACGGGCGCGAATCGCGTCACGCAGAGCGATCGGATCCCAGCTCCCGTCGTCGAACAGATCCGTCGTCGCGAAGAGCTCATGGAACCCGTCCGCCAGCCGAAGAGCGCAGAAGCGGACGAAATTCGACGCGCCGGCCCCCACCTCCGCGCGGACCACTCGGTATACGATCCGCTGGTAGGTGTTGAACCGCTCGATCTGCCGATCGAGCGCGGGATCCGGAGGGGAGGGGTCCTCCGCTCCGGTGGCGCCGGCACCGATCGATGCGAGGGCGAGGTCGGGGATCTTCTGCCCGACGTCCTGCCCGGGACTCTCCGCGACGCTGCTCGGGAGAGACTCCGCCGCCTCACTCGAGCCAGAAAGCTCCGATCCGAACAACTCGGCACGATCCGTCACCCCAGGCTCGGCCAGCTCGAAATCTTCTGCGGGCCTTCTCGCGGGGAGGCCCAGCTCGTCCATGATCGCGGAGCGAGCCGGCGCTTCGAGCTGGGCGGTCGAATCCAATCGGGGAATCGTGTCGGCCGGCGCCGGCCGGGCCACGTTCCGCGCGTCCGGCCCCCGATCCAGCCCGGGAAGTGGGTCGAGCGGAAGCGCAATCGGCGCGTCCGCCGAGCACTCAACCGGCTCGTCGACACGCTCGGTGACGACCTCGCACGGCTTCGCGGCCGACGCGATTCGCTCGGGTGGCGGCTCGAAGCGAATCTCGTCCATGACGCTCGGAGGGCCTTCGACCAGCGTTTCGGCCGTCTCCAAGGCGCCGCGAGGGCTTTCCGCGTGCTCGGCCTCTGAACCGGGAGCTCGGACCGCACGAGGGGCTGCCTCGTCGGCGGTCGGCGCGTCGGCGCCCGGCGTACCGAGGGTGTAGCCGGCCGGCGAGACATCGGCCGAGCCAACCACGCACGGGGATGGAGCCGCGACCTCCGTCAGAGCCCCGAGCATCCGAAGTGCCCACAGCGTCTGGCACACGCGGTAGTCGCCAAGGGTGCTCGAGCGGCAGACCTCCCGAACGGTCCGCGGCGACGCCAACGACGCCACCAGGTCCCACTCATCGGCCCCGACGCTCATCCGGTCGAGGGTGTCGAGGTAGCTCGGCGTCACCCCGAGGCGGGCGTCGAGACCACCGACGCCACGGAGGATCCGCGTCCAGGAGTGGACCTGCCGGACGGACTGCAGGACGAGATCCTCCACGGTCCCGTGAAGCGTGACCTCCTCGAGCGTGGGAAGCTCGCCGGGGAAGAACACGTGCTCGCCTGCCTCCCAGCGCGCCGTGTCGTATACGATGGCGCTGACCTGCTCGCGAATGGCCTGGGCCAGGTCGGTCTCGTCGAGGGCGCCCATTTCCAGAAGCAGCGCCCCCACTCGCTTGTTCTTGAGGAGGCGGCGCGAGACTTCCTCCCGATCGTGCAAAGAAATCATGCCGCGACGGAAGAGATGGGCGAGCAGGCCGTCGTCCAGGTTCGTGCTCGTCGCGAAGACGCAGCGCCCCTCGCGGAGATGAAACGTCCTGTCGATGGTGCCCCGGCTCACGTGCAACAGACCCGTCTCGCCGTCACGACACAGCCGCCCGAGAACCGCCAGGAACTCCTCCTCTTCGAGGCGTTCGGCCTCCCGCCCCGGCCACCGGCCCCACGGGGACCGTCCCTCCTCGATCTCGATCACCCCGAGAACGCGGAATGCCCAGAGGGTCTGATGGATCTCGAAACCCGACACGAACAGGTCGAGGCAGAGCTGCTCCACGGTGCGGGGGCCTTCCTCGAGCGTCGAGAGTACGACCGACTCGCCGTCGGTGAGAAGCAGGCCTCGCAGCCGTTCGCGCCCTTGCGAGGTCACCCGGTACTGCGTCCGCGGCGACCCGGCACCTCGGCGGACCAGGGCCACGGACCTCAGCCGCCGGATCCCGTCCAGGACGAGAGCCGCCGTGGGAGCGTCGATGAGGATCGGCTCGTCGGCGGGCAACGGGCTCTCTTCGAAGGTGTACTCGCCCTCCTCCCACTCGAACAGGCCGAAGACGATGGACCGGACCTGTGCCTCCACGCTCGCGATCAGCCGATCCGGGGAGAGAAAGCCCATGCCCACCAGCGCGGCACCCAGGCGCTTGCCCGGGCCGACACTCGCCGCGGCCGCCTCCAGCTGATCCCAGCCGAGAACTCCCTCGCGAACGAGCATTTCTCCCATCCGCTCGTCCGCGTCTCCGGTGGAGGCGAACACGACCCGTCCTCGATCCAGGTGGACGGACTTCGCGATCCCGCCGCGCCGAACGCACAGGATGCCGGTTCTCTCCGTCCGGGACAGGTCGCCCAGCAGGTCGGGCACCCGGATCCCCTCCAGCCTGCCGGCGCTTCGTGCGCCGGGCCAACCCTCGGGGACGCTGGATGAGCTCATACTCTCGGCCTCGCCCGGAGCAGCGGATGCGGCGTGCGGCCGGGAGCCGCACAGTCCTGGGGGAAGGACGCGTCGTCCCGCCCTCTGGATGCCCAGGTAAAAATATGCTCAATCGATCCGCAGTCAAGAACGGCGGTCGGAAGGGCCGAACGCAGACTCAGTCGGTGGTCTCACGGAGGCCCCGGGCGCAGCGGATGAGCTCGTCCGGATCCACGGTGGCGGTGCCGACCTTGCCGACGACGATCCCCCCGGCGAGGTTCGCAAGCAGCGCGGCCTCGTCCAGGCGAGACTGACAGGCCAGCGCGAGGGCGAGGACCGCGACCACCGTGTCCCCCGCTCCGGTTACGTCGTAGACCTCCCGAGCCGATGCGGAAATCCAAACGGGCTCGGCCCGGCGCTCGAGCAGCAGCATGCCCCGCTCGCCGCGAGTCACCAGAACCGCGCGGGTATCGAGGCGATCCAGGATTGCGCGTGCCGCCGCGAGGCAGTCCGCATCGCACCGGATCTCGGTGGCGGTGGCGCGGGCGGCCTCCGACTGGTTCGGGGTGAGAACCGTGATCGGCTGGTACTCCGCGAAATGAGGGATCTTCGGATCCACCACGACCGGCAGTCCCTTTCCCCGAGCCGCGGGCAGGACCGCTCTGAGCAGGTCTCGAGTCACGACTCCCTTGTCGTAATCCGAAACGACGACCGCCTCCGCTCGTTCGAGCTCGTCGAGCGCGCAAGCGATGAGCTCCTCGAGGATCGCTCCCGCCACGGGCGCGTCGAATTCCCGATCGACACGAACCACCTGCTGCGCTCGCGCAAGCACCCGAGTCTTCAAGGTGGTGACTCGCCCCGAGTCCTCCACCAGACGTCCGTCCACGCCGGCCGCGGTCAGCGCCGCGCGGAGTTGCTCGGCTCCGGAGTCCCGCCCCGTGACGCCCACGACGCAGGAGCTCGCCCCGAGATCGGCGAGGTTCGCGGCGACGTTCGCGGCCCCCCCCAGGTGGATGGTCTCCCGCTCGACCTTGACCACCGGGACGGGCGCTTCGGGAGAGATCCGACTCACCTCCCCCCAGACGAACCGGTCGAGCATCGGGTCGCCCACGACCAGCACCCGGCGTCCCCGGAACCTGCCCACGATCCGGGCGGCGCAGTCACCGTGAGATTCGGTCACTGCGTGGGCTCCTTCGTCGGCGGGGTGGCCGCATCCACGAGGAGCACGGGAATACCATCCTGGATCGGGTAGACCCGACCGCACCCGGCGCATTCGAGCCCACGATCCTCGCCCAGGTCGCGAATCTGCGCGCGGCACGCCGGGCAGACGAGAATCGCGAGCAGACGCGGGTCCACGGGCACTGGTTTCGACCTCCCTGCGGCGTTGCGCGGATCAGGACGCGTGGGTATACACCTCCGGCACGGCAGGTGTCAAAGCGAACGTGCGCGTGGGGTGTGCCGTCGGGTGATCACGGCGTGTCGCGTATACTCCCATCGTGCGAGATCTCCCCGACGGCCTCGCGCGACGGATTCGCTCAGGCGGCGGAGACGTGCACGTCCTCGTCCTGCGGTTCGGGGCGCTCGGAGACATTCTCCGCACGCTGCCCGCCGTGCGTCTCGTTCGCGCCGGCCTTCCGGATGCCACGATGGCCTGGGTCGTGGACGACCGGTGGGCGCCGGTTCTCTCCGGCCATCCGGACCTCGATGCGGTGATTCCGCTGCCGCGCGCCAGATGGAGGCGCGGCGCGCAAGCTCCTCGGTCGTGGCCCGACGTTCTTGCCTCCGTGGCGGGCTGGGTGCGGGAGCTACGAGCCGGTCGGCACGGCCTGGCACTCGATTTCCATGGGAACTTGAGAAGCGGAGTGATCGGGTTCCTCTCCGGTGCAGCGGTCCGCATGGGATTCGCGGGCCACCAGCAGAAGGAAGGGAATCGCCTGTGGACCACGCACCGAATCGCGCCCGGACCTCGGAGGGCGTCTCGACTCGAGCGCAACCTCCGTCTCGTTCGGGCCCTCGGCCTCCGAGATGCCCCGATCCCGGACGGCGGGCTCCCCGCTTCCGAAGACGCCACGGGGACGGCGCAGGGAATCGTCGCGACCGCATTCGGAGAACGACGTCCGTACGCGGTTCTCGCCCCGGCAGCGAGCCGAGGGCAGGCGTACAAGAAGCCCCCGGCCTCCCTTCTGACCGCCGCGGCCGGCGAGCTGTCGCGTCGCGGTACCGGCGCCCTCGTCGTGTACGGCCCGGGAGAGACGGCGGATGCCGAGGCCGTGGTCCGCGCGGCTCCCGAGGCTTCCCGTCTCGCACCGCCGACTGGGATCGGCGTCCTCACGGAGCTCCTCCGACACGCTGCGCTCTTCGTCGGCGGGGACACCGGGCCGATGCACCTTGCCTGCGCGGTGGGTTGCCCGGTGGTCGCTCTCTACGGCCCCACCGATCCGGTGGTGAACGCACCGTGGGGTGTGCCTTTCGAGGCGCTGCATCCGCCCGGCCGCGAGTACACAGGAATCAAGGGAAAGGACCGATCCGCCGGAGGATTCGAAGGGCTCGACGGCGCAGCGGTCGAGGCTGCGGTGATCCGGATTCTGGCCCGAACCGAGCACGACGGTCGCGCCGCTCGGGTGGCGGAGCGGGAGTGACCCGCGCGCGGCTTCTCTCGGAAGGCGCCCCACGGCGCATCGCGTGGCTCGCGGTGTTCGCCGTCGCGATGGGTACTCTCGAGGCTGCGGTCGTCGTGTACCTGCGGGAGCTGTACTACCCCAACGGATTCCGATTCCCCCTGGTCCGCATTCCGGAGCGAGTCGCGATCATCGAGATCGCTCGAGAGGCGACGACGCTGATGATGATTCTCGCGGTGGCCGCCCTTGCCGGCGTCAGCCGGCTCCACCGGTTCTTCGTCTTCGGCTTCCTGTTCGGCGTTTGGGACCTGACCTACTACGCGGGACTCTACGTCTTCATCGGTTGGCCGGAATCGCTCGGGACCTGGGATGTGCTCTTCCTGATCCCGGTTCCGTGGGTCGGACCGGTGCTCTACCCGATGATCGTGTCCTCGGTTCTCTTGCTGGGCTTTGCGACGTGCGAAGCGCTGCTCGCCACCGGCCGCGAGATCCGGCCGACCCGGGCCGAATGGGCGGTGGCGGTCCTCGGCGCCGTGCTCATCGTCGCGGCGTTCTGTCGAGAGTACCGTGTCGCCGTCGAGGCGACCGAGCCGCTCCGGTTTCCAACGGGCCTGTTCGTGGCGGGTCTGGCCGCCGGAACCGCACCGCTGGTCCGAGCGGCCCTGAGGTCTCTCCCGAGCGCCTCTCGCGATGCCTCGTCCCGGTAGACTCTCACTGCGCCGGGAGCGTGCGGATGCGTCGCGGTCCGCGCCCGGTCAATCCTCCGTCTCCTCGAGGAGCGATCGAATCTCCGCCGCGAGCGCTTCGTGTCCGTGGGAGATCGCGCTCTGGATTCCGCGCCGGTACGCCTCGCGAGCTTCGCCGGATCGCCCGAGCCGCTCGAGGCAGAGGCCGTAGTTCTTGAACCCGGTCCCCTCGTCCCCGGGGGTGGCCCGGAGGTAGGCGTCGTACTGCTCGGCCGCCTCGCTCCACTCGCCTGCCTTGACGAGCTCGTGAGCCAGGAAGTACCTCGCCCGGGAGTCCTCGGGCGTATTCCGCACGATCTCCCTCATTCGCTCGATGCGCGACTCGGACATCCTCTCACCTCTCGGGTTCTTCGGGAGTCGTGGGGGCGTTCGACGAAGCGCTCGAGCCTCGAAGTCGCCACCCGAGACGATGCCACGCGAGCCAAAAGCGGCCTCGATCCCGTCCCGATCGCAATCTCACCGCGAGCGAGTCGTCCCGGTCCGCGTACAGGTCGTACCACGCGGACTCCCAGCGTCCGCCCAGCGGGCCGGTCTCGCCGAAGACTTTCACGTAGGAGCGCACGATACGCCGGATCGCTTCCTGCCGGGCTCGGAAGCCGAGAGGACCCTTCCGGATCCGGGCCCGGTCCAGATCCACCACGAAGGACTCCCATCGGGCAGGCCCCTTGCGAACGAGTAGGTTCCCGAGATTGAGGTCCCTGTGATCCACGCCGGCATCGTGCATGCGACGGACGGTGACGAGGGTTTCCGCCAGTACCGGATCCAAATCGGCCCCGGATCGGGCGAGCCAGCCCCTCAGATCTTCGGCCTCGGAGATTTCTTCCGCGGCGAGCCAGGCCTGGAACAGCCCGCGCGGACCCTCCCGCACGAGGAGACAGACCGGCGAGGCCGTGGGGATTCCGCGCCGTGCCACCTCGATGGGAATCCACACGTTGGCCGCGATGCGCCGCGTTCCGAGGAAACGATCGCGCCAGATGGCCCCCGTCGCTCCACCGCGACGCAGCTTCTTCAGGACGACTCGCACGCCGGACGGGAGGGTGACGCGCCCCACCGGACCGCGCCCCGAGCGCGGCGTCGACGTTTCGACGAGCCGAACGCACCGTTCGGGCACGTCCAGGCCGACCGCACGCGCATCGTCCTCGAGATCGTCCCGGCAGACGAACACGGTCGCGCCGGTCCGGACGATGTGGAACCCGTCAGGAACCCGCACCGGCCAGGGCTCCTTCCTCGCGTCGCCCGAAGATCCAGGAGACCAACACCCCGAGGAGGTAGAGGAGGATCATCGGCCCGGCGAAAATGCACATGGTCAGCATGTCGCCCGTGGGAGTGATCACCGCCGCGATCACGGCGATTCCCAGTACCGCGATGCGGAAGTGCCGCATGAGCCCCGCCGGGGTCACGATGCCGACGCGGGACAGGAAGAAGATCACGATGGGAAGCTCGAATACCACTCCCATCCCGAGGAGGATGAAGCTCGTGAACTGGAACGCCGACCGCAGCGTGAGCGCCGCCCGGTAGTCCTGACCCAGTGCGATGAGCCAGCCGGCGGCGCGCGGGATCGCCACGTAGTAGCCGAACGCCCCCCCCGCCACGAAGAAGAGGGTTCCGAAGGCCAGGAAAGGGACGACGAGGATTCGCTCGTGCCGGTAGAGCCCGGGGGCGACGAACGCCCAGAGCTGGTAGAGAATCCAGGGAGCGGAGATGAACAACGAGATCAGCGCCGCCGCTTTCATGTAAATCAGAAACGGCTCGGACACGTTGATGAAGACGATGTCCCCCGCCCCCTCGAGGTGCTCTCGGATCGGCTGGAGAAGAAAGCGGAGGATCGGCCCACACCGATACCAGCACGCGGCGAAGACGACAACGTACACGATGAGACAGCGCAGCAGCCTCGAGCGCAGCTCGTCGAGGTGCTCGAGAAACGACATCGTGCGGTCGGCGTTCCTATCCTGTCCTGCCGGCATCGGGGAGGGGGGCATCGGCGGTCGGCTCGATGGTCGAGATCTCCGCCGGAGGCGTTGCAGAATCGGTCGCCTGCGCGGACCGAGCGATGGGAGCGGGGACCGCTCGCGGGGGCCGGACCGGGCCAGGATCGGCCGCGGTCACCGCCGCGCGTACGTCGTTGCGAAGCTCCTTGAACTGCTCCAGTTCCACTTCGCGCTCCAGGCTCGTGCGGAACTCGGTCGTGGCTCGTCGGAACTCGCCGACGGCGCGGCCGATCGTTCTTCCGATCTCCGGCAGCTTTCTGGGCCCGAACAGAAGGAGAGCGAGCAGAAAGAGGAGGAGGATCTCCGGCCCGCCGATGGATCCGAACATCCGACGACCTCCCGAGGCAGCCTACTTCCCGTTCCCGGAGGTGTCAAGGAATCGGTCGATGATGGGTGCTTAACCGCTGTCGGGGTCTCGGCCTGGGATCTGGTTGTAGGCTTCGCGGGGATTCAGACTGGCCCGGATGATCGGTTCGAGTTCGAGCACCCGGGGGCGAACCGCAGCAGGGATCCGGCGTCGAAGTTGGTCCCGGGCGGCGGGAAGCTCGTCGAGGGAGGAGAGGGTGTCTCGAACCATGGCCTCGAAGTCGAGAGAGCCGGGGGGCTGATCGAGAGCCCAGAGCGCTTCGGCGCAGTCGGCGTCGAGCTCAAAGAGCTGCTGGGTCTGAGGTTGCGGGAGGGCAGGTGGGAGGACCGGGATGTGATCGAGAGCGCGCAGAAGCGCAAGCGTATCCAGCCTGGCCACCTCGAGCCGGGAGCGCAGGTCCTTCGGAACAAGCGGTGAGCGACGGCGGAGCACGGGCTCAGGATGCAGCAGAGACGCCGGCGGAGGCAAATCCGACTACGCAGGGACGGGCACCATGCGGAGTCGATCGATCCGGGCCCAGTCGTGGTTGAGCAACAGGAGGCGAAGGGCCAGCAGACGTCGCGCCCCGTTTTCAGACCAGCGCATGCCGGCCTGACGGAGTCGGGCATGTACGACCTGCTTGTGAGCGCTCTCGACCGCCCCGCTGCCGATGCCGTAGCCCAGTCGCAGGTATTCGTCGTACCGCATCCGTGAGGCGTTGTTGGTGTAGTACTTGATGACGGCCATGAGTGCCTCTCGCGCCTCGTCGGAGACCGGCTCGAGCATCTCGAGTCGAGCAATGACGTCGTGGACCCCACCTGCCTTGAGGTCGTTGGCGATGCGCTGGATGAAGCGATCGGCGCGGCGCGAGTTCTCGCCGAACTGCAAGCGAGCGTACTTCCATGCGTACTCCATGGCGTGCCAGAAGTCGAGGATCTCGCAACGGTTCTTGAAGATCGCGGCGCGATTCCAGATCCACTCCGCGCCGTCTCCCACGATCACGACCACGGTGTTGGTACCGAGCCAGCCGAGCTCACGCAGTTGGGCCCAGACGCGGCTGAAGATCGCGTCGGCGTCTCCGAGGCAGGTGACCAGGACGCGACGTAGGAGGCAATGTCGGCCAGGGGAGGGCTCCGTGCGCTCTGCGGGCAGGAGCAGCACCGCCGTCTTTACCTCTCGGAAGTGGCCTTCTTCGACAGGCGGCAGCGGGGGCAGAATCTCCTCTCCGGTCTTGCGCCGTCGGCGCGTCTTGCGGACTTGCATCCCCAAGGCACAGCCGTCCACGCCGAGCATGACGACATCGGGGGGCGCGGGCGCAGGCGGCGCCAGGCTGCGGCTGTCGTTGTGGTAGGCGGCCAGGCCCTCGGCGTTTCGCGCTGCTGCCTCCCCAAGCCGCTGTACGGCCCGCCAGACGGTCATCGCGTTGACCCGGATTCCGAAGAACAGGAATGTCAGCTCCGCCGCGAGCTCATAAGGCACCACCACGCCGAGCAAACCGAGCAGCCGTGCCAGCGACCCGCTGACCCTGCCCGGCTCCACCTCCAGGAAATCCAACAGCGGCCGGTACTCGCGCTGACACAGGGGACAGCGGTAACGGCAAACGAGGATCTTGACCTGGCCGAACCGGGTCAGCGAGAGGACCCGTGTGCGGTCATGGCAGGGCACGAGACGACCGCAACACGTAGGCCTCAGCCGCTCGGTCTGCAAGCCTGCCAGGTCGTCGAGCTTGCGCTGCAAGGCGTGGCACATCTGGGGAAGAAACTGTTCCACCACCTCGCGCTCGGTCTGGACGATCGAGGGGGGTTGCAGGGCAAGGGTGGGTCGTAGGGGGGCCGCTGGCGCCACGTGCGCGGCGGGGGGTTTGGGAGCACGGGACCGCCCTCGTCGGGGCGCTCTGCACGGCGGGGCAGCTTCGTCGGAGCGCGCGGCAGCAGCGACGCGGGTTTTGCGGCCAAGGCGAGCCAGAATGTTGGGAACGATTCTCATGATCAGCCCTCGCCGTCCGGTTTCTGGACGCGCCGACTTCGGCCAGGCGCCTGCCGTTTCTTGGCGGTGTCCTTCGGGGACCCGGCCGATATCTGGCGCAGTCGCAGGAGTCTGCGATTGATCGCGGAGACCTTCTCGACCGCGTCCCACCTGCGACGTTCCGATTCCCCCCTTCGTGAGGTCGCTCGTCCCGTGGCCTAGCCCGGATCATTCATGAAGAACCTACTGCGACCACGAATCTGCCCATCCTGCTTGACGTCCTCGGGTCTCCGGCCCTGCGACGTACGGCACCGTACGTCTCGGGCCCGAGCCCCTGCGGGCGCCAAGCAGGACGGGCATCTTCGCGACTCGACTGAGCTCGCCGAAGTCGGTCTCGCTACGGTTCTTCATGAATCATCCGGGCTAGCGGATCGCGCGCCGTGTTGCCGCCGCCCGGATCGGGCCGTATACTCGAAAAGTTATCCTTCGCATTTCAGTGGAGTCCGAAATGAGCCGATCTTCCCGCCCGACTCTCGTTGCGAGCGTCATCGTTCTCGTCGGCGCCACCCTCCTTGGCGGTCTGCTCGGAGGGCGCACCCGCGCCGAGGCGGAGAACGGCTCCGAGCTCCGACTGCGCGACTTCGGTCGCATTCTCGCGCTCGTCGAGGACAACTACGTCGGCAAGGTGGATTCCGAGGAGATCGTCGAAGACGCGCTCCAGGGAATGCTCCGCACGCTCGACCCCCACAGCAACTTCCTGGATCGAGACACGTACACCGAAATGAAGGACGAGCAGCGAGGCAAGTTCTACGGGCTGGGAATCCAGATCACCAAGCGAGACGCGGACAAGCCGCTGACCATCATCGCCCCCATCGACGGCACCCCGGCCAGCCGCGCGGGTCTCCAGGCCGGCGACATCATCTACAAGATCGAGGGAGAACAGACGATGGAGCTCACCGTCCAGCAGGCCGTCCGGCGCCTGAAGGGCGAGAAGGGCAGCAAGGTGACCATCACGATCCAGCGGCCCGGCGAGGAGACGCCGTTCGACGTGACGCTGATCCGCGACGAGGTGCCCACCCGGAGCGTCCCGGTCTTCTACATGATCCAGCCGGGCACGGGGCTCATCCGCATCTCGAACTTCATCTCCACGACCGCAAAGGAGTTGGACCAGGCCGTTGCCCATCTGCGCGAGAAAGGAATGGCGAGGCTGATCCTCGACCTGCGCGGGAACCCGGGTGGCCTCCTGGAGCAGGCCGTCCAGGTGTCCGAGCGCTTCGTGCCCGCCGGGAAGCTCGTCGTGTACACGCGCGGCCGGATCGCGGGGTCGGATCAGGACTACTTGGCCCAGAAGGGCGTCGAGCGCGTCAACCTGCCCCTCGTCGTTCTCGTGGACCACAGCTCTGCGTCCGCCAGCGAAATCGTGTCGGGAGCGATTCAAGATCACGATCGCGGCGTGCTGGTGGGCGAGAGCACGTTCGGGAAGGGACTCGTGCAGCGGGTGATACCGCTTTCCGACGGCTTCTCGGCCGTGGCCATCACGACGGCGAAGTACTACACCCCGGCCGGGCGACTGATTCAGCGGGACTACTCGGATCTGGACGACTACTACTTCGACGACCCCGAGAACGGCGAGCCGCCGGATCAGGAGGGCGCTTCCGCGACGGGCACCCGAGACCAGCGCCACACCGATGCGGGTCGCGTGGTGTACGGAGGAGGCGGCATCACGCCGGACTACGTGGTCAAGGCGGAGCGGGCGTCGAAGCTCCTCCAGCGCTTGATTCGCGAGAACGCGATCTTCGACTTCTGTGTGCGCTACCTCGCCGCGCACCCGGAGTTCGACAAAGACGCGCAGGTGAACGACGGGGTCCTGGCGGAGTTCGCGAAATTCATTGAGTTGAAGAAGATCGCCGTCTCCGCCGAGGAGTTCGAAGCCGACAGGAAGCACGTGGGCCTGCGGCTGCGCGCCCAGATGGCGCGCCTGCGATCCGGAGTCGAAGCCGAGAGCCAGATCCTCGCCGAGGGCGACGTCCAGGTCCAGAAAGCCCTGACACTGTTCGAAGAGGCAGCCCGTCTCGAGAAGAGCGGAGCGATGGGCCGGAGCGCGGCGGAATCGGTTGGAGCGGCCGCCGCCGGCCCCTCCCTCTGATCGCCGGCCCGTCGCCGGCTACCGGGCCAGCTCGCGGATGAGCCGGAATTTTCCCGGGACGGTCGCGATGTGGAACCGTCGGAGGGCGTCGATCCGCCGCGACGGCTCGAGGCCCGAAGCGGCCTCGAGGAGGCGAAGGGCCCAGCGGGCCGCATCCCGATAGCGGGCGCGCACGGCGGAGTCCTCGTCCGCGGGGCTCCCTTTGTGGAACAGGTGGTATCGGAGCCAGACGCGGCGTCGCGCGTCGAGCGGGCGGCGCTCGACGCCGGAGAGGAACCGCGCGAGAACCAGGTGTTTGCTCACGTTGGCGTGTAGCTCGAGTTCGAAGAGCGTGACCGCCCGGTCTTCCCGAGCACGCTCGGCGATGCAGAGCAGGTGATCGACCTCCTCGACGAAGCTCGCGAAGGCGTCGACGTTCCGCTCGTCGAGGCAGCGCTGCGGAGGGATCGACTCGAGGCACTCGACCAGAGCGTCGGGCAAGTACACGCACGCTCGAATCCCCTCGGAGGTCTCGCGGACCAGCGTCTGCGCGCCGCGTGCCGCGACGGAGCCGCCCGAGGGGGCCCGGACGAGTGGGACGTCGCGATAGAGTCGCTCGAACCCCGCGTCCCCGATCACGAAGCGGCCGATCTCGCGGACTTCCGTCCGCATTCGATAGGTGCGTTCGAGAAGCCCCTGCACCTGCTCGAGGAGCGACGCGCCGTTCACCGATCGGCCCCCCGCTCCGCCACGTAGTCGAATCCCCCGGGCCCGTAGACGATCCGTAGGACGTCGTAGTCGAGCCGGGCGCGCGCGAGCGCCTGGATCCGGCGTCGCGTCTCGTCGGCGTCAAACGCGCGGGCGCCTGCCTTCAACTCCCGCAGCCAAGCAAGGGTCCCGCCGATGTCCTCCGGCGCGCTCCGGTCGTCACGGCGGATCCGCTTGGCCACTTCGATATTGCACACGGACTCGAGGAGAGCCGCGAGATGCCGCGCGCCGAAAACGGCGGAGAATCCCCTCCGGATCATCTCCTCCCGAGCCTCTGGATCCACGGCGATCCGGAGCCCGTGCATCTCGCGGTAGCGCCGTGCGATCTTCTCGAGCTCGAGATCGAGGATCCGGTCCGCGCTGCGCGAGGTGAGGCGGTCGAAGTGAAGCATGCGAAGCCGGTTCATGAACTCGGGCGTCAGGGCCCGCCGCAGGCCCGCACGCACGTCGCGATCCGACGAGTGGCTTCGGGACTCCTCGTCCAGGTACCCGATGGGGGCCGAGCGCTGCTCCACGTCGCTGTAACCGAGGTTCGACGTGAAGACGATCATGGACCCGGAGAAATTCAGGACGCGGCCCTTGTTGTCGGTCGTCGTGCCTCGGTCGAGTATCGAGAGGAAGAACGTCCGGAGCTGCGGATGCGCCTTCTCGACCTCGTCCACCAGGATCACGCTGAAGGGAGCCCTCGAGGACCGCTCGTGAAACGTCGTCAGCAGGCCTTCCTCGTCGGATCGGATGAATCCGCGCGTGGCTCCGCGAAGCTCGTTGATGTCCGAGGGGTAGGTGTAGCTGGGGCCTTCGATCGTGAGAGTGGGGATCTCGACCTGCCAGATCCCCTCGAGGGCGCGGCAGAGACTCTCGATCAGGTGGTTCTTCCCGACCCCGGTAGGGCCCACGAGGAAGTACGCCGGCGGCCTGCGGGCGTCCCGCGTTCCTGCGGCGAACAAGCTGAACTCGTCGCACAGCGCGTCCACTGCAGCCTCCTGGTCCACCACCACCTCCCGCAGCGCTCGGCGCAGCCTGTCGAGGTCGAGCGAGGCGAAAAGCAGGACGCGCTCGTAGCTTGCGATCAACTCGTCGCGGGACAGCACGGCCGCGCCGGAGCCGGACTGCGCGGCGGCCCGGTACGTGTTGTCCTCCTGGGCCGGAACGGGCACCTCCGCGGACGAGGCCTCCAGCTCGCCGGCGAGTGCATCCACCGCGGCGGCCATCAGAGGAACGCGAGTCGTGAGGTCGTCCCGAACCGGCCCGCGCTCGGGGGGGAGACCGAACTGCATGCACTTGAGGATGCTTGCGTAGATGGGAAACCGGTCCGAGCACTGGCGGAGAAAGACGACCTCCTCCTCGAGGGGCAGGACCAGGAGCCGGTTCTGCTTGAAGAACTCCCGCAGACGCCGGTCCTCCGCCAAGAGCTCCAGGGCCTCTCCGGCGAGCCGGTACGCGCGAGAGCCGAGATCCTCGAGGTCGTACCCCTTCACGTTGCGCAGGCCGCGCAGGCCGGAATCGAAGAGCGCCTTGTCGCCCACCACCCGGACGTCGTCCGGGAGCCGTCGGACTCGATAGAGCACCTCGCCGTCTCCCCGGCGCTCTTGCTCGATGAGCCTGCCGACGAGGCCGAAGAGGAAGCCGCGCTCCGGGTTCATGATCCTCGAGATCCGCTCGGAGGAGTACACGTCGGTCAGCAGAAGAGAGCACTCGGTGACGACGCGGATCAGATGACGCACCTCCATGTCGTCCATGACCTGGTTCGGGAACCTCGCGCGCGCCACTTCCCGCAGACGCGCTTCGAGCGACTCGGGATCGAACGGCTCGACCGTCCTGCCGATGGGTGCGGAGGATCCATGGTCCATCAGGCCACCTCGCGAAGCGCAGGCCCCACGCGGTCGGAGGAACAAGAAGCGTGCCTCCCGCAAACCATCGAAAAATCGGACGTTTCTCTTCGGATTCCGGCGTCCGGATCGCGTGATGGTCGCGGCGCGTCAACCGTGGTGGTGCCCCGTGTCCATGTCGACGACGAGCACCCGCGCCGAAGCTCCGGAGGAACGAGAAAACACCGATTGTCGAAGAACCTCGCCTTGACAGGCAGGAATCGGAATCCTATAGTCATGGCACTCGCGTCGGGCGAGTGCTAATAGTGCAGCTTAAGCCTTTTAGCTGGAACAATTACACCGAAGGAGGCAGGGTCCATGAAGATGAAGCCATTGTACGACCGGATCCTCGTGAAGCGGATCGAGGAGAAGGAGCAGAAGCGCGGGGCGATCATCATCCCCGATACCGCCAAGGAGAAGCCCATGGAGGGAAAGGTCATCGCCGTGGGCGCCGGGGCCGTCAACAAGGAAGGGAAGCGAATGCCGCTCGAGGTCAAGGTCGGCGACCGGGTTCTCTTCGGGAAATACGCCGGGACCGAGATCAAGATCGACGACGACGAGCACGTCATTCTGCGCGAGGACGAAGTCCTCGGGATCATGGAGTAGGTCTTTCCTTGCCGGCCTCCGGTCGGCTCAATCCCCGATCCGTGCGGCGCGAGAGCGCCCCGGTCACTCTCGTACGATCGAAAAAATGAGGAGGTTTTCCAAAAATGGCTGCGAAGAACATCAGCTACGCCGAGGACGCCCGCCAGGCGATGCTCCGCGGAGTCAACAAGCTGGCCGAGGCGGTGAAGATCACGCTCGGTCCCAAGGGACGTAACGTCGTTCTGGAGAAGAAGTTCGGCTCGCCGCTCTCCACCAAGGACGGCGTGTCCGTCGCGAAGGAGATCGAGCTCGAGGACCCGAAGGAGAACATGGGCGCCCAGCTCGTGCGGGAAGTCGCCAGCAAGACCTCGGACGTGGCCGGCGACGGAACGACCACCGCGACCGTGCTTGCCCAGGCGATCTTCCGCGAAGGGGTGAAGGCGGTGACCGCCGGCGGCAACCCCATGGACATCAAGCGGGGCATTGAGAAGGCGGTGGAGAGCTGCATCGCGGAGTTCAAGAAGCTCTCCCGCCCGGTCGCCGGGAAGATGATCTCCCAGGTCGGCAGTATCTCCGCGAACAACGACCACTCCATCGGAGCCATCATCGCTCAGGCGATGGAGAAGGTCGGCAAGGACGGCGTCATCACGGTGGAGGAGGCGAAGGGCCTGGAGACGTCCCTCGAGGTCGTCGAGGGGATGCAGTTCGATCGCGGCTACCTCTCGCCGTACTTCGTCACGGATCCGGAGCGGATGGAGTGCGTCCTGGAGGACGCCTACATTCTGATCCACGAGAAGAAGATCTCCTCCATGAAGGACCTTCTTCCGGTGCTCGAGCAGGTCGCCAAGCTCGGCAAGCCCCTCGTGATCATCGCCGAGGACGTCGAGGGCGAGGCGCTGGCGACCCTGGTCGTGAACAAGCTCCGCGGGACGCTCCATGCCGCCGCGGTGAAGGCCCCCGGCTTCGGCGACCGCCGCAAGGCAATGCTGGAAGACATCGGGATCCTCACCAACGGGAAGTGCATCACCGAGGACCTGGGGATTCGTCTCGAGAACGTGAAGCTCGAGGATCTCGGCCGCGCCAAGAAGATCGTCATCGACAAGGAAAACACCACGCTCGTCGAGGGCGCCGGCAAGTCCAAGTCCATCGAGGGACGCGTCAAGCAGATCCGGACCCAGATCGAGGAGACCACGTCCGACTACGATCGCGAGAAGCTGCAGGAGCGGCTGGCCAAGCTCGTGGGCGGCGTCGCGGTGATCAAGGTGGGCGCGGCGACCGAGTCGGAAATGAAGGAGAAGAAGGCCCGGGTCGAGGACGCAATGCACGCGACCAAGGCGGCCGTCGAGGAAGGGATCGTTCCCGGCGGCGGGGTCGCCCTCGTGCGGTGCATTCCGGTCCTGGACGAGCTCCAGAAGAAGGAGAAGATCGAGGACGCCGCCATCGGGATCCGCATCGTGAAGCGCGCGCTCGAGGATCCGCTGCGGCAGATCGCGAACAACGCCGGCTACGAGGGATCCGTGGTCGTGAACCAGGTCAAGGAGCTCGAGAAGGACAAGGGCTTCGACGCCCAGAATGAGAAGTTCGTGAACATGATCGAGGCGGGAATCATCGATCCGACCAAGGTCGTACGCTCCGCTCTTCAGAACGCGGCTTCCATCGCGAGCCTGATGCTCACCACCGAGGCCCTCGTCAGCGAGATCCCGGAGGAGGAGAAGAAGGCCGGCGGCGGTCACCCCGGGATGGGCGGCGGCATGGGCGGGGACTTCTGATCGCTCCCGAACTCGTCGCAACGCATGGGAACGCCCGGCTCGGAGAGCCGGGCGTTTTTTTTCACGCGTTGGGAATCGGCTCCCGTCGCGGTGCACCCACCGGCGTCATGGGCGACCGCCTTCGATTCTCTCCTTCCCGTGGTGACGTTCGAGTCGCCCAGGCCGGGACTCGAATCGGTTTGACACCTCGGAACGCGTCGCTCTATAGTCCGGCCGCGGTCGAGGAACTCGACCAAGGAGCACCGCGAACATGCACGAAGTCCGCGTCCGAGACGTCACCATCGGAGCGGGGAGGCCCCTCGCCCTGATCTCCGGTCCCTGCGTCATCGAGGAGAAGCCGGTGATGGCGGCAGCGGCGGAGAGCCTCAAGAGGCTCTCAGAGAAGCTCGGCATCCCGCTGATCTTCAAGTCCTCGTACGAGAAGGACAACCGCGGCTCGGAACGGTCCTACAACGGGCCCGGCTTGATCGACGGACTCGAGATGCTCGGATGGATCCGCGAGGAGTACGGAGTTCCCATACTGTCCGACGTGCACCGGATCGAGGATGTCGAGCCCGCGGGCGAGGTGCTGGACGTGATTCAGATTCCTGCGTACCTCTGCCAGCAGACGAGCCTCCTCCTCGCGGCGGGACGGACGGGCCGGACGATCAACGTGAAGAAGGGACAGTTCCTGGCCCCGCACAACATGTCGAGCGCGATCGGGAAGCTCGAGAGCACGGGGAACCGCTCCATCCTGCTGACCGAGCGTGGGACGTGCTTCGGCTACAACTACCTGGTGGCGGACGTGACCTCGGTGCCGATCATGCAGTCCCTGGGCTATCCGGTCGTCTTCGACGCAGGGCACATCGTTCGGAAATACGGGGTGCCGAGCAAGGATCCCGACGGCGGCTCGCCGCAGTTCATCCCGCACCTCGTGCGGGCGGGGGTCGCGGTGGGATCGAATGCGATCTTCCTCGAGGCCCACCCGAATCCCCCCGAGGCGAAGTGCGACGCGGCGACCCAGGTCTCTTTCGACCGGCTCGAACGGATCCTCTCCGAGGCCATGGAGCTGGCGAGCGTCGTGCGCGACTGGGGCGGCGCCTGAGCGGGAACCAAGGACCTGGTGAGCGCGTCCGCGTTCTCGGAGCGCTGAGTCTGGTCCAGATCTTCTTCGGCCTCCACTACCTGGCGGCGAAGATCGTTCTCGAGCACATCCCCCCGCGGGCCTGGGCATCGATCCGGGTCACCGCGGCGGCGCTCGTGCTCCTCGCCGCCGCGCGCATTCTCGGCAGGTCGCTCCCACGATCGCGGGGCGAATGGATGCGTATCGCCGGGTACGCGCTCTTCGGGGTCGTGATCAACCAGATCTGCTTCGTCGAAGGGCTCTCGAGAACCACTCCGACGCACTCGTCGCTCGTGAACACGACGATCCCCGTGGGAACGCTCCTCTTCGCCGTGCTGCTGGGCCGCGAGCGGATGTCGCGCGCGAAGGCCGCCGCTCTCGCCGTGTCCCTGACGGGAGTGCTGCTTCTGATCCGACCCGGTCCGGGCAGCCTCCAAGGGGGGATGCTCGTGGGAGACCTGCTGACCCTCGCCAACGCCATGTCGTACTCCTTGTTTCTCGTGATCTCGAAGCAACTCCTCGCAACGACCGACCCGCTGGGCGCCACGGCCCTTCTCATGGGGATCGGCTCCGTGGGAGTGCTCGCGGTCTCGGCGACCGAGATCGCACGCTTCGATCCCTCCGCGGTTCCCGCGGGTGTCTGGGGGCTTTCGCTCCTCATCGTCGTCTTCCCGACGGCGGGAGCGTACTTCCTCAACTACTGGGCGCTCGCGCGCGTGGAGTCCTCGTTCGTCGCGCTGTTCGTCTATCTGCAGCCATTCCTCGCGACGGCGCTTTCCTGGGCGGTCCGCGGAGAGCGACCCGGTCGGCCCGAGGTCGTCGGCGGCGCCCTGATCTTCGCCGGAGTCTATCTGGCGGTTCCGCGGATCGGAGCGCCCGTTCCACCGCGAAACGATCTCGACCGGACGGGGCAGAACGCCGTTCCTTGAGTCCCGCAAGCCCCGCCGCATCCGGGCGAGCGACGCCGGGCTCGGCTCGTTTTGGCCCGTGCTCAGTCCAGAAGGGCCAGGCGAGCGAGAAGCGCCGCCCCGACGGGCAGGGCGGACTCGTCGATGTCGAACTCGGGAGAGTGGTGGGGCGCGTTGATCCCTCGATCCGGACTCCCCGCGCCGAGGAAGAGGAACGCCCCGCTGCGACGCTCCAGGAAATACGCGAAATCCTCCGCGGCGGCCATGGGCGGAGCCTCGAAAAGCCGCTCCTCTCCGACGACATCGGCGGCCGCCGCTCGCACCTTCGCGACCGCAGCCGGCGTGTTGATCACCGCCGGATACCCGGCGATCAGATCGAACTCCAGGCGGCAGCCCGCCGCATGCGCGCACCCCTCGAGCGTCTGCCGTACCCGGTCGCGCAGGATTGCCCGCACGTTCTCGTCGAACGAGCGCAAGGTTCCCGCCATGCGAGCATCTTCGGGAATCACGTTGGGAGCCGAGCCCGCGTGGAGCGAGCCGACGGTGACGACGGCCGGCTCGATGGGATCCACCCAGCGTGCGACGACGGCCTGGAGCGAGGAGACCGCCTGCGCGGCCGCGACGATGGGATCCACGGCCTGGTGAGGCAAGGCACCGTGGCCGGCCTTGCCCACGAAGCGGGCGGTGAATTCATCCTGAGCGGCCATCGTCGCGCCCGCGCGCACGTGAACGGTTCCGGTTGGGTACAGCGACCAGAGGTGGATCGCGTACGCTTCCGATGTCTCGACGATGTCGAGAACACCCTCCTCGATCATCGCTTTGGCTCCGCCTCGGCCCTCCTCCGCCGGCTGGAAGCAGAAGACCACGTCTCGGCAGATCTCCTTCCCTCGCGCGGCCAGGAGCGTCGCGGCACCGAGGAGCATCGCCATGTGGCCGTCGTGACCGCAGGCGTGCATGCATCCCGGGACCTTCGAGCCGTACGCGCGGCCCGAAGCCTCGTGGATGGGTAGGGCATCCATGTCCGCGCGAAGGAGGATCGCCGGTTGCTCGGTGCTCCTCGAGCGAAGGATTCCAACGACTCCCGTCCGTGCAATCCCCGTTCGCACCTCGATACCCGCCTCGCGCAGCCGAGCCGCGAGCCACGCCGACGTCCGCAGCTCCTCGAATCCCAGCTCGGGCCACTGGTGGAGCTCGCGCCGCCACGCCATGAGCGTGGGCGCGAGACGATCGGCTTCCTCACGAATGCTCGGCACGCCGGAACCTCCCTTTCGCCCAACCCTGCGGGGTCGCGAGCGCCCTGAGGTCCAGGGCAGCTCCGACGGGATCGCTTCGCCGGACGGTCATTCTGTCGTGGCGGTCGCCATCCGACAAGGTGCCTTCATCCTGTCCGCTCCGGAGCGCACCCGGACGAAGGAACCTCCGGAAACGGTCCCGCGCTTCGGCTATACTCGGGGTTTCGACCCTTCGCTGCGACCGATTTGAGGGTTTCATGGCCTCTGTCGAGATGAGGACCGTCCGGATCGGGCACAGTCCCGACCCGGACGATGCATTCATGTTCCATGGCATTGCCTCCGGCAAGGTGGACACGCGCGGCTATCGGATCGAGCAGGTGCTCGAGGACATCGAGTCGCTGAACCGTCGCGCGCTGGCCGGAGAGCTGGAGGTCACCGCCGTGAGCGTCCACGCGTACGCGCACCTCGCGGGGCGATACGCGCTGACCTCCTGCGGCGCCAGCATGGGGGATGGCTACGGCCCCCTCGTGGTCGCCCGGAGGCCGATGACCGTGGAGGAGCTCGCCGGGATCACCGTCGCGGTCCCCGGCACGCTCACGTCGGCGTTTCTGGCCCTGCGCCTTTGCATCGGTCGCGACTTTCCGCATCGATGCGTCCCCTTCGATCGGATCCTCGATGCCGTCGCCTCGGGGGAGGCCGACGCGGGGCTGATCATCCACGAGGGGCAGCTCACCTACCGGACCCAGAGTCTGGAACGGGTCCTCGATCTCGGCGCGTGGTGGGCCGGGCGGACGGGAGGCATGCCTCTTCCCCTCGGAGCCAACGCCGTGCGGCGGGACCTGGGCCCGCGGGCCATGCACGACCTCGCGGCGATCTTGCGCGATAGCATCGAGTACGGTCTCACGCACCGTGCCGAGGCACTCGCCTACGCGATCGACTTCGGGCGGGGACTCGACGACGCGCTCGCGGACCGCTTCGTCGGAATGTACGTGAACGACCTCACACGAGACTACGGCGAGCGAGGGCGAGCGGCGATCCGTCGCCTCCTCGACGAAGGGGCCGATGCAGGCCTGTTCCCGCGCGTCCCCTCCATCGACTTCGTGTCCTGAACGGAGGCGCCCCTTGGACCCCGGCTTCCGCGCGGCGCTCGTCCACTCGGGAGCCGTGCTCGATCCGCCGTCGGGAACTCCGGCGAGCTTCGGCGATCCTGGGGACGAGCTCGAGCGCGCTCTAAAAGGATGCGTCGTCGCGGACCGGTCGGACCTCGGACGTTCGCGCGCGACCGGCAAGGACATCCTCGATCTCCTCCACCGCTTGAGCACCGCCGACCTTCGCGGACTGGGGCCGGGCGAGGGCCGTCCGACGGTCCTCACCACCGCGAAGGGGAGGATCGTGGAACGTCTGTTCGTCCATCATCTCGGACAGGAGGGAGTCCTTCTCGTCTCGGGAACCGGGAACGCGGACGCGGTCCTGGGGCATCTCCGCCGATATACGTTCGCCGAAGAGACCGGACTCGCGGACGTGACCGAGGAGACTTGTCAGATCGCGCTGATCGGCCCCGACGCCAGGCGGACCGCGGCCGCGGCCGGGATTCCCGCCCCTCCGCCGTTCGGAGCGAGGAGCTTTGAATCGACTGGGATTCGCGTCCACGCCCTCGGAGAGGATGGATCCTCGGCGGATGGGATCTCGCTCTTCCTGCCCGCTGCTCGTGCGGCGGAGTTCTGGCTCCACATCCTCCCGCGGCTGCGCGACGCCGGAGCGGCTCCCGCGGGTGCCTTGGCCCTCGAGGCATGGCGGGTTCTCCGCGGGCACCCCGGAAGCGGCGCGGAGCTCCACGAGGGGTACAACCCGCTGGAGGCCGGCCTTCTGGACCACGTGTCGTTCGCGAAGGGATGCTACGTCGGCCAGGAGGTGGTTGCGCGCCTTCGCACCTACGACAAGGTCGGCCGCGGGCTCGTCGGGCTCGTCTTGCCCGAGGGCGCTCCGGTGCCTGCGGCGGGAACCCCGATCATCCGCGACGCACGTCAGGTCGGCGAGATCACCAGCGCGCTGGTCCCGCCGGGGCGGAAGAGGGCCGTGGCTCTTGCCTACCTGAAACGTGGCGAGATGCCCGGGGGCGCAACCGTCCGCGTCGGGACCGGCGAGGACGCGACGGAGGCAGATATCTCCCCGCTCCCTTTCGCGTGACGTGACCTGACGTGGAACGAGCCCTCGACGTCGGTGCGACCGATCGCCGATCCCAGGCTCCCGCGCGTCACGCCAGCAGAGCGGCCAGATGCTCGACGGCGCTCTGGCCGAGGGCGTCGAGGTCGTAGCCTCCTTCGAGCACGGAGACCATTCTCGAGCCTGCGTGCCGGTCCGCGATCCCCCGCACGATGCGGGTGGCCTCGCCGAACGCGCCGGTCGTCACCTGAAGCGCGGCCAGCGGATCGGCCGCGTGCGCGTCGAAACCGGCCGACACCAGGACGAACTCGGGCCGGAAGCCCTCCGCCGCGGGAACGAGCAGATCGGCGAGGGCTCCCAGGAACTCCCGGTCGCCGGCTCCGGGCGGAAGCGGCCGGTTCAACGTCGTCCCGAGCCCGGGGCCGCTGCCTCGCTCGTTCTCCGCACCGGTGCCCGGATAGAGGGGAGACTGGTGGACCGAGAAGTAGAACACGTCCGGGTCGTCGTCGAAGATGTGCTGAGTGCCGTTCCCGTGGTGGACGTCCCAGTCGACGACGAGGATGCGCGGAACCGCCTCCTCGAGGCGCAGGAATCGGGCGGCGACCGCGATGTTGTTGAAGATGCAGAAGCCCATGGCCCGGTCGCGCTCCGCGTGATGGCCCGGCGGACGCACGGCCGCGAATCCGCGACGAAGTCGTCCCCGCGCGACCTCTCGGCAGAGCGCAACCACCGATCCCGCAGCCATCCGTGCCACCCGTCCGCTCTCCGGGCAGACCGCCGTTTCCGTAGCGTCGAGCAGCCTCGCGCCGGACGCGCACTGCCGGTCCACGAAGCGCACGTAGTCCGGAGCGTGAACCGCTTCGAGCCACCCGTCCTCCGCCGGCTCAGGCTCGATTCGGACGCAACGCTCGGCCAGCCCCGATTCGTCGAGGGCGGCGGCGAGGCGCTTCAGACGCTCCACCCGTTCCGGGTGCCCCGGCGGAGTGACGTGCAACTCGAAGCAAGGATCCAACACGAGACCGACTCCGGGCGTCATCCTCGTTCTCCGCGCGCACGCCGTCTCCGATTCCGGATGGCGCGGCTCTCGAGGGTACCGTACATTTCGAGCCGCGAGGTGCGCATGCCGTTCGCGCCGGAGCCGCGGGACGAAGAACAGGAGGACCCGGCCTCCGTACTGAGGCGCCACGCGGACCGGGTGGCGTCCATGATCGTGACTTCGTCGGTCAGCGACCTGGACTGCGCGCTCGCGGAGCGGGAACTCCGCATGGAGTGCCTGGCGCTCTGTCCCGATCGCATGGAGCTCTTCGACCTCGTCTACACCTCTCGGTTCCGACGCCTGCGCGAGCAGTTCCGATCCTGACGCGCCGGCTCGGCGGGAGGCGACTGCGGCGCCCGGCGAAATGGCGCCGCCTCGGGATCGCGGCGCAGCAGCAACCCCTCGTGCGGGCGCGCTATCGGGCGGAGGCCGATGGAGCCTCGGAGGAACTCAGCCCCGAAAACCCGTCGGTCACGATCACGTCGGACGGAAGCTCCACGCGGAACAGGCTCGCCGAGAGCTCCGGGTTTCGCTCCACGTGCTGGAACACGAGCGTTCTGGTCGCGCCGTCCTTGTTCAGATACTCGACCTTGACCGGAAGGAACGAGGTCGCGTCCACCCAGAATCGAATCCTCTCCACGCGCTTCTTCACCCGTCGCTTCGTGGGGTCGAGCAGCAGGAGGTACGTACCCTTCATGTCGGACCCGGGATCCTGAAGCCGGATCTCGTAGAACCTGCGAAGCTCTTCCGACGCCTGACCGACGGCGAAGAAGCGGAAGATCTGCTCGGTCCATCGGTGGATGTCGCGCCGCTCCGCGCGCTTGCGACCCGGAAAATAGCCCGTGTACGACCCTCTGTCGATGGCGAACTTCATCGGCTCGGGGGAAGCGTACTCCCAGAGCACCGAGTCCGGCTTGCGCAAGTAGAAGCGCCCGCGCGAGGCCATCGGCTCCTTGAAAAGGGGGTTGACCGTGGTCTGCGCAAAATCCGCCCTCAGGCTCCGAATCTCCGCCTGCGCGGCGTCGAACCGCTCGAGAAACTCCTCCAGCGCCGGGTCGGTCCGATTCCCGCCCGCCGCGACGCGATCGGGCGAGGCAGCCGCCTGCCCGAGCCCGACCCAAGCGAGCCCGGCCCACACGGTCAGCGTGATCACGATACGGCGCAGATTCCGTTCCACTAGTATTCCTCTCGGAGATACGTCGGACCCCTCGCGAACGAAGCAGTCCCCTGTTCGCCTGCAACGGACGGTATCAGTGTCGAAGGGAAGCGTCAAGGAACGGCTGGGGCGCTACCGCGGGCCAGACGCGCCTGCTCTTCGTCGCCGCGAGATTCGCGGTGTACCCGCTCGCGGATCTCCCGCCAGGCGTCGGCGCCGATGGACAGGAAGGCCTCGGCGACTCGCGGATCGAACTGGACTCCCGCGAAACGCCGCACCTCCTCGCGGGCGGCAGCGATGCTCAGGGCGGACCGATACGGGCGATCGGAGGTCATCGCGTCGAAGGTGTCCACCACGGCGAAGATCCTCGCGCCCAGAGGGATCTCCTCGCTTCGCAGCCCGCGCGGATAGCCCGAGCCGTCCCATCGCTCCTGGTGGCACAGAACGATGTCGAGTGCCGGCTCGAGGAATCGGATGTGACGCAGCATGCTGTAGCCCATCGCCGGATGCCGCTTCATCTGCTTCCATTCCTCGGCGTCCAGTCGGTGAGGCTTCCGGAGGATCGCGTCGGGTACTCCGATCTTCCCGACGTCGTGCAGGATCGCCCCCTGCCGGATCCAGGAGAGCTCCGGCTCCCGAACGCCGAGTCGCTCCGCCACGAGCACGGCGTAGTCCACCACCCGGCTCGAGTGTCCGTGGGTTTCATTGTCCCGAAAATCCAGAGCGGTCACGAGGGCCTGGAGGGTGCTCTCGTATGCCACCTGAAGGTCGCGGTAGAGATCCTCGATTTTCCTCTTCTGGTCGAGAACCTCGTTCGTGCGCTCCGCCACTTTCTCCTCGAGATGGAGCTGGTACGCTCGGTTCTCGCGGATGAGACGCCGCTTCTCGAGGGTGCGTTCGACGACGATCCGCACCTCTTCCAGGTTGAACGGTTTCGTGACGTAGTCGCTGGCGCCGTCCCGGATGGATCGGATCGCGGTGCTCAGGTCCACGACTCCGGTGACCATCACGACGTCCACGTCCGGGTCGTGGGCCTTGACGCTCTTCAGGAGGTCGATGCCGTTCCCGCCCGGCATCTCGATGTCGGACAGAATCAGGTGGACGGGTCGGCTCCGAACGACATCGAAGGCCTCGCTCGCGCTGCCAGCCGCCAAGGCTCGGAAGCCGAATCCATCTAGACCGTCCACGAGCAAATCGCGGATCGCGCGCTCGTCGTCCACGACGAGGACGGTCGCCCCGTTCGCCGCAGCGGGGAGTTTCCCGCGATCCAAGTTGGACTACCCCCTCCTCGGTCGAACGCCGGCCCCCGGAGCCGACCGGAAGGAATATAGCGTCGGCGAGACGGGACGCCCACACGATCCGACCGGTCGGGTCAGGTGACGTCCCTCCAGGTCGCGCCGGTTTTCTGATCCACGACGAGCGGGACGTCCAGGGGATGCACTCCCTCCATCTCGCGTCGAACGACTTCCGCAGCGCTCCGCGCGTCCCGCTCGGGAACCTCGAACAGCAACTCGTCGTGGACCTGAAGGAGCATCCTCGCCCCAGATCCGGCGTCGCGCAGGGCGAGATCCACGCGGATCATGGCCATCTTCATCAGGTCGGCCGCCGTTCCCTGGATCGTCGTGTTCACCGCGGCCCGCAGGGCCTGCTCCTGCTCGGCCCTGCTTCCCCTTCCGCGCAGCTGCGGAAACCGGCGGAGTCGCCCGAAGAGCGTGCGGACCTCCCCCTCGCGGCCGGCTCGCGCCCGGATGTCGTCGATGTACGCACGCACCGCCTGGAACCGCTCGAAGTAGGCCTCGATGAAGCGACGCGCGTCCGCCCGCTCGATTCTCTGCTCGCGTGCGAGCCTCCGCTCCGACATCCCGTAGAGGACGCCGAAGTTCACCGCCTTCGCGCGGCGTCGCATCTCGTCCGTGACGAGATCGGCGGCGACGCCGAAGATCCGGGCCGCCGTGCGACGGTGGATGTCCTCCCCCGTGCGGAAGGCATCCCGGAGCTCTGGATCCCCGCTGAGGTGCGCCAGGACCCGCAATTCGACCTGAGAGTAGTCCGAAGAAACGAAGACGTAACCCGGCTCGGCGACGAACGCCGCGCGGATCCGCCGTCCGAGCTCGGTCCGGGAGGGGATGTTCTGCAGGTTCGGATCGACGGAGCTGAGGCGCCCCGTCGCGGCTCCGGTCGGGTCGTAGGTGGTGTGGATCCTTCCGGTCTCGGGATTCAGGAGCTCCGGGAGCGCGTCCACGTAGGTGCCCTTGAGCTTCGTGAGCTCGCGATAGGCCAGGATTTCCCGGGCGATCTCGTGCTCGCCGGCGAGTTCCTCGAGGGTTTCCGCATCGGTGGACTCGACCTTTCCCTTCGCCGTTCTCCGCCCCGGCTTTAGCCCCATCCGGCCGAAGAGCGTCTCACGAATCTGTTTCGGCGAGTCGGGGTTCAGCGTCGAGCCTGCAATCTGCTGGATTCGTGTGCGCGCCCTTCCGATCCCTCGTTCCATCTCCTCCGCCATTCCTGCGAGGACCTCCGGATCCAGACGGATCCCCGTCTCCTCCATTCGCGCCAGGATCGGCACCAGCGGGCCATCCACCGTGCGGTAGAGCTCCGTGAGCCCCGCGGTCTCGAGCCGGAGCTCGAGAGCCTCCGCAACCCGCACGCTGATCTCGGCGGCTGCAGCGGCCCGCAGCCCATCCTCGTCCGCCATCTCGTACAGACCGCGACGGGAAGCGTCGGCGGGCGGCGGCCCGATGGGCACGCCGGCATGCTCCTCGCCGAGCCTGGCCAGCGAGTAGCTCCCGCCGCCGGCGTCGAGCAGGAACGCGGCGATGCGCACGTCGGTGCCCCAGCCGCGCACAGGCAGATTCGCCCGGCCCAGGACGTGGATCTCCCTCTTGATGTCGTGGCCAACCTTGACGACGGACGCGTCCGCGAGCAGGTCTGCCAGCATCCCGGCGATCGGCTCCTCGAGGGGATGCGGCACCTCCCCTGCCGGCACGGTCACCGGGACGAACGCGCTCGCGCGACCCGGGACCGCGATCGCGACGCCGAACAACCGGCTCCGGAGCGGATTCCCCGCCTCGGCAGCGGTCGCGATCCCGGCCCGGCCCGCCGCCCGCGCCGCCCGCGCCAAACCCTCGAGCTGCGCAACGGAGCGGATGACCTCCTGCCCGCCCGAGTGGGGAGGGCCCGGAGACGTCGAGGGAACGCCGTCGTCCGCGGATAGCTCCGCGAGAAACGTGCGGAAGCCGAGGAATCGGAACAGCTCGCGCGACCGTTCCACATCGGGTCGCTGTCGCGCGAGGGCTTCCGGCTCGAATCCCGCCGGTACGTGCGAGTCCAGAGTCGCCAGCTCGCGACTCAGGCGAGCCGTTTCCTCGTGCGCGTGCACGCTCTCCCAAGCCTTGCGCGAGCTCCCGCGCTCGATCTCGACGAGCGCCCTCCGGATCTCGCGATCGCGTTTCACCCGCGAGGGTTCCTCTCCGGCGACGAGGACCGTCGGCGAATCCCACCGATCGAGCGCCTCCGCGAGAGCGGCGAGTCGCGCACGGTATGCCGCATCGACCTCCGGGCGCAGAAGCGCGTCGAGTCGGGCGCGCAGGTCGGCGACTCGCCCGTGAATCGTCGCGCCGGAATCGCCGCTCGCCTCCGGTGATCCCCCGGCGTCCGCCATGGCGGCGAGCAGCGCGTCGCGTGCCTCGAAGAACTTCCCGATTCGCTCGGCTCGAGCGAGGACATCCTCGAACGACCCGTAGGTGGAGACGAAGGCGAGCGCCGTCTTCTCGCCGACTCCGGGCACTCCCGGGATGTTGTCCACCGAATCCCCCATGAGGCCGAGCACGTCGGCGACCCGCTCCGGCCCGACGCCGAAGGCATCGGCGACCCCCTGCGTGTCGAGACGCACGTTCTTGGTGGGATTGAGGACGGTCACGCCTTCCCCCACGAGCTGGAGCAGGTCCTTGTCCGACGCCACCACCGTGACCTGGAATCCGGCCTCCCGTGCGAGACGGGCGTACGTCGCGATCAGATCGTCCGCCTCGTACCCGTCGAGCTCCAGCACCGGGATGCGCATGGCGTGGCAGACGTCCTTCGCGAACGGGGTCTGGACGATGAGGTCCTCCGGAACCGGAGGACGATGCGCCTTGTAGTCCGCAAAGCGCTCGTGCCGGAACGTGGGGCCTGCCAGGTCGAACGCCACGGCGAGATACGGAGGGCCCTCGTCGTGAATCAGCTTCCGGAGCATCGACGTGAACCCGTACACGGCGTTGGTGGGAAGGCCGTCCGGGTTGGTCAGGCCCCGAATCGCGAAGTAGGCCCGGAACAGCTGCGAGGTCCCGTCCACGAGATACACGTGACGGCCGTGCTGCGCTTGATCCATCGTCAGTTCCCCCGGAAGAACGCGGCGCACGCTGCCAGATCGCGTACGACCGGATGCGGCGGAAGCGAGCGGAGGAAGATGGTCCCGTACGGCCGTGTGGTGAGTCGGGGATCGAGCACCGCCAGGATTCCGCGGTCGCTCCGCGATCGGAGGAGGCGCCCGAGCCCCTGCTTGAGATCCAGGGCGGCCAGGGGCACCTGGTACTCGCGGAACGGGTCCCCTCCCCGCTGGCGGATGCGTTCGATCCGAGCGGAAACCAGCGGATCCGACGGGACGTCGAACGGGAGCTTGTCCACGACGACGAGCGAGAGATCCTCCCCGGGAACGTCCACCCCGTGCCAGAACGAGGCGGTCCCGAGGAGCGCGGCACGCGGAGTCGCCCTGAAACGCTCGACCAGAGCCCCCCGGCTCCCCTCGCCCTGCACGAGAAGCGACCAGGACCCTTCTTTCTGCAGGGCCGCATGCACCTGCTTGAGGTGCGCGTACGAGGTGAACAACAGGAACGCCCTCCCCTCCGTGATCTGCAGCAACGCCCGGATCTCGTCGACGGCACGCGGGATGAACCGGGGATCCCGTGGCTCCGGCATGCGACCGGGAAGGTAGAGGATCGCCTGCCGCTCGGCATCGAACGGGGACTCGACGATGCGGGTCTCGCAGCGCTCGAGCCCCAACCGGGACCGGAAGAAATCGAAGCGTCCGTCCACCGCGAGGGTCGCGGAGGTGAGCACGCTGGCGTGCAGCCGATCGAAGAGCGAGTCCTTGAGCAGGCCGGATACGTCGACGGGGGACGCGGTCAGGATCACGTTGGACCGGCCGCGCGCCTCCATTCCGTACACGAACGTGGGATCCTCCCGCCCGAGCACCTGCCCGAAGGCGACTCGCAGGTCGGCGGCCCGGCGCTCCACCGACTCCGCCGCCCCGGGCATTCCCAGCCGGGCGGCCAGCCGCTCGACCTCGTGGAGCGCCTCCGAGACTGCGGCCCACGGCCGCTCCAGCTCGGGCCCTCCCGCCTCGGCAGGCTCGAAGCGGATCCGGCCGCTGGCACGAAGCAGCCGATCACGGATCGGCAGGAAGAGCTCCTGCGCGGCCACGCGAAGGAGCGTCGCGCCAGCTCCCCCGCGCGACCGTTCGCGCGCCGTCGCGGCGAGGCGCTCGATGTCCCGCGCCAGCTCCTCCACCTGCGCCCAGGACGCTTGCACGCCGAAGTACGTGGTGGCGATTTCCTCCAGAAGGTGGGCCTCGTCGAACACCACCGTGTCGTAGTCCGGCAGCACGGCGCCGAATGCCGTACGAAGAGCCAGGTCGGCGAAGAACAAATGGTGGTTCACCACGACGATCTGCGACCGCTCGGCACCTCGTTTCGCGGCCGTCAGCCAGCACGGCTCGAATTCCGGGCAGCGGCTCCCGCCGCAGGTGTCTCCTCGCGCGTTCACGTCCCTCCAGAAGCGTGCGCCGTCGGGAAGGTCGGGAATCTCCGCCCGGTCGCCGCTCTCGGTCGTGCGACTCCATTCGCGGATGCGAGGGATCCACGCCCGCTCCTCGAAAACCTCGAGGAGCGGCTCCGCGCCGAGCGCGGCGAGGCGGTAGCGACAGAGGTAGTTGTCCCGACCCTTCAGAACGCTGGCGGACACTTCGAGACCGACACAGTTCTCGAGGAACGGGAGGTCCTTCCCCAGGATCTGATCCTGGAGGTTTCTCGTGCCCGTCGAGATGATGACTCGCCGGCCGCACGCCATGGCCGGAACGAGGTAGGCGAGCGTCTTTCCCGTTCCCGTTCCGGCTTCGAGCATCAGCGTGCCGCCGTCCCGAAGCACCCGCTCGATCGCCCGAGCCATTTCCTCCTGGCCGCGCCGGTACTCGTACGAGGGGTGGGCTCGGGACAGGAGCCCGTGGGGCGCGAAGAACGAGCCCGAACGGGTCATGCTTCAGGAGCGCGACGCGGCGGCGAGGCGTCTCACGTAGAGCGGGAACCGTGCCGTGAGCGCCTGGACTTCCTGCCGGACCCGTTCCAGCGCTGCCGGCTCGCCGCGCCCGTCCAGAGCACGTCCGATCAGCTCGCCGATCTGCTCCATCTCGCCGCGCCCCATCCCGCGCGTGGTGATCGCCGGGGTTCCGATACGCAGGCCGCTGGCGACCATGGGGGGGTTCGTGTCGAACGGGATCGTGTTCTTGTTGACCGTGATGCTGGCGCGTTCCAGGGCCTTCTCCCCTTCCTTGCCGGTGATCCCCTTGGAGAACACGTCCACGAGGAACAGATGGTTGTCCGTTCCCCCCGAGACGATCCGGAAGCCGTGCGCCGCAACCGCCGCGCAGAGCGTCTTTGCGTTCTCGACCACGCCGGCCGTGTACTCGACGAACGACGGCTCGAGGGCCTCGCGCAGAGCCACCGCCTTGGCGGCGATGATGTGGACGAGGGGGCCGCCCTGGGAGCCCGGGAACACACATCGGTCCAGGTCTTTCGCGAATTCGGCCTTGCAGAGCACCAGCCCGCCACGCGGGCCGCGAAGGGTCTTGTGCGTCGTCGTGGTCACGAATTCGCAGTGCGGCACCGGGCTCGGGTGGTGCCCCGTCGCCACCATTCCGGCGATGTGTGCGATGTCGGCCATGACCTTCGCGCCGACTTGGCGTGCGATTCCGGCGATCCGCTCGAAGTCCAGGATGCGGGAATAGGCCGACGCCCCGCAGACGATCAGCTTGGGGCGATGCTCCTTCGTCAGCTCCTCGAGTCGATCGTAGTCCAGGGTCTCGGTGTCCTTCCGCACGCCGTAGGGCACGAACCGGTACAACTTCCCGGAGAGGTTCAGGGGGTGGCCGTGCGTGAGATGGCCGCCGTGCGCGAGGTCCATCCCGAGGACGGTGTCTCCCGGCTGGAGGACCGTCGCGTACACCGCCTGGTTCGCCTGGGTGCCGGAGTGTGGCTGAACGTTCGCGTGGTCGGCGCGGAAGAGCCGCTTCGCCCGATCGATGGCCTGCCGCTCCACGACGTCGGCGAACTCGCAACCGCCATAGTAACGGCGGCCGGGGTACCCTTCGGCATACTTGTTCGTGAACACCGAGCCCATGGCCTCGAGGACCGCCTCGCTGACGAAGTTCTCCGATGCGATCAGCTCGAGGCACCCGGCCTGTCGTTCCGTCTCGCGGCGCAGCGCCTCCGCCACTTCCGGGTCGGTGTCTTGAAGACTCCGCTCCATTCCGAACCTCCTCTCGGCGCCGGCGTCACGCACCGGCCCCGTCACTGGGTTTCCTCCCGCCGGAGCTGCTCGGCGCTCGGCATGGGGATCGCGCCCATTTCCAACAGGCGGCCGTGCTCGGCCATTGAGTACGTGTCCGTCATGCTCGCCACGTGGTCCGCGAGGATCCTGGCGAACCTCGCATCGCGCCGGTATTGCCGCACCGCCTCTGCCACCGGCGCACCTCGCGGCAAATCCCGAAGGTATCGTACCCTGGCGGCCTCCTTGTAGCGAAGAAGCACGTGGTCTTCGAGCAGCGACGGGTCCGCGTGGAAGGCGGCGAAGAGCCCAGTCAGAACCCGGCGCCCTCGTGCTTCCACCTGGTCCGACTCGCGGCGCCGGTGCACCCTGGCGAGTAGAAACCCCTCCAGATCCTCGAGCAACGCCAGGAGGGCGGGAGTGAACCCGATCTCTTTTCCCGAGATCGCGGTGTCGCACACCCGCCGGAACGACTCGGCGTCCTTCACCCCGTGTCGCGCCGCCCAGCGAGACAGCGAGGAGGAGCATCGCAGAATCGCGCCGGTGACGAGGAGATGAGTCAACCCGCGGTGGATCGAGTTCGCTTTCGCGAATCGACCGGACCTCTGGGGATAGCGCAGCCCCAGCTTTCGCCGGAGTTCCGTCACCACCCGCAAACGCTCCACCTCGCCCACCTCCACCACGGAGGCCTGCAGTGCGTCGTCCAGGTCGTGCAGGGCGCTGGCGATCCGGTCGGTCAGGCGCACCACCTGGACCTCGAACGCGGGCGCCAGACCGGGGCGGACCGCCTCGAGGTCCTTCGGGAAGCGGCTCCATTCGCCTCCGGCCTTCAGGATCCCTTCGCGGACCGGATCGGTGAGACCAATCCCGGAATGCTCGTAGCGCTTCTCGATGAGATCCACCACCCGCAGGCCTTGCCACGACCGGTGGAAGCCACCGAGATCGCCCAGGCCGGGCCCGCCGCGGCCGTCGAGCCTTCCCGAAAGCAGATCGTCGAGCGCCCGCTCGCCCACGGGACCGAACGGCGGTTGACCGAGGTCGTGGCCCAGCGCGACCGCCTCGACGAGGTCCTCGTTGAGGCGCAGGGCGCGGCCCACCGTCCGCGCCAGCTGGGCGACTTCGAGCGTGTGCGTCAGACGGTTGCGTCGATGATCCTCGTAATCGGGGAGGATTCCGGCGACGGCCTTCTGCCGCAGTCGCCGGAAGGCCCGGCTGTACACGATCCGATCGCGATCGCGCTGGAACTCCGTCCGGTATTCGAACGCCCGCCCCTCGTCCTCCACCGGATGCTGTCGCTGCGCGCCGGCCGAGCGCGTCGCGTACGGGGCGAGGAACTCCTCCTCCGCCTTCTCGAGCCGGCTCCGCATGGATTCCGCCATCCCCCATCGACCTCGTCTCCCGGCGGGCGCGACGGCCGTTTCCTCTGTCGCGGGGGAGCGCGGGCGGATGCTACACCCCGCGTGGAAGGCCATCAAGCCGCGCGGTCGCCGGGGGTGTACGACTGGGAAATGAGGAGACGATGCTGCGAATCGGGGACAGCAAGCGAAACTCGCACAACGCCCCGTGGTTTGAACGAGTTGCGGGTTGGCGAGTTTCGCTTGCTGTCTCCGATTCGCTTCGATTCAGCTCCTCGTCACTTTCCGGTTGTACACCCGATCGCCGGGGGGGACAGGCGAATGTCGAACCGCCGGGGCTCGGAGGACGTTGACATCACCCGGCCTGACGCCGTAGGGTCTCCGTTCGATGGAACGATACGATTCGGCTTCCGGTGTCTCCTCTGGCCCGCTGAAAGCCATGACACTGCACCGGCACGTGATCGGGCCGCGGGACGCTCCTGTGGTGCTCGTGCTCCACGGCATCACCGAGTCGCGCCGCTACTGGCTTCCCCACATCCGTCCCCTCGCGACCCGGTACCGGCTGCTGATCCCCGACCTTCCGGGGTTCGGCCTTTCGCCGAAGCCGCACACGGACTACACCCCGGAGTTCTTCGTGAAGGCTCTTCTCGACTTCCTCGACGAAGAGACGCCGGCAGACGCGCCGGTGGCCATGATCGGGCACTCCCTGGGCGCGCTCTTGGCTTTCGAGATCGCTGCACGGCTGGGGGAGCGCGTGAAGCGGCTCGCTCTGCTCAGCGTTCCCCGCTTCGATGACCCGGAACAGGCGCACCGGGCCTGGCTCGCGGGTTCGTTCTCGTATCGAAATCTCCTCGCGACCAACTCCCTCGCGGCGAACGTGGCGCAGATGCGGCGCACCGGGGTGCGGCTGACGGCCCGTTACCTCCGCCGCCTGCCTTGGAGCGTGGTCTCGGACAGCCGGCGGTTCACGTTCCGCTCCCTCACCTCCACGCTCGAGCACTGCCTGCTCCGATACCGCGTGGACGATATCCTCGCGCTCGCACCCCGCATCCCAGTCCTCCTGATCCACGGCGAGGCGGACCAGGTGGCGCCGCTGGCCAACCTGCGGGACTTGCCGTCGTTGCCTCCGTACCCGGTCTTGCAGGTCATCCGCGGAGCCGGTCACCACCCGTTTCACACGCACGCCGAGTTGTGCGTCCCGCTGATCGAAGCCCACCTCGCAGGAGCGGCAAGCGCGTCGAGCGGGAGCACCCGCGTCGGATTCACGATCTTGCCGCCCGGATCCGGGCGCGAGCGAGCGACCGAGCCTCTGGGCCCTTGATGGCGACGAGCGAGCTCGAGGCGCTCACCGGCCCGGGATCCGAGCTGATGCGCCGCGCAGCCGGCTGCGGCGTCCGGGTCATCTGGCGTGCGCAGGTCCGGGACGTGCAGCGGGTCGAGGTCCGCGCGGGGAAGACCGAGGCGATGTCGCGATCCACCTCCTCCGGGCATGGGGTACAGGTGTTCACCGAGGAAGGTCGAACCGCCTTCGCCAGCCGCGACGACTTCGAGGAAACCGAGGCGCTCCGGCTCCTCGATCGAGCCAAGCGGGCGGCGGAAGACGCCGTCACGATCGGGGCGCAGCGCACCGACATTCCCGACCTGCCGCGTACCGTCGGGCGTGCCGTCCCGCCGACCGTGGACGCCTTCGCCCGAGTCGACCTGCGCAGCGTTGCGAATCGCCTTGCCGAGATCGAAGCCGAGCTCGCGACGCACGCGGAGAGGGTGACTCTCCATCTCTCCTACGCTTCGGATCTGGACGCGTGGCGGGTGCGCCGGTCCGACGGGACCGACGTGCTGTTCGCCATGCCAAGGTGCGTCCTGCGGGTGGGGGCCACGACGGCGGCGGGTCGCTCCCATCATTCGGTGGGTGTGTCGGTCTCCGGGCCCGATCCGATGCTCCCGTGGGACGAGAAGCTCGTCGGAAAGCTGCTGCAGCGAGCCGAGCGGGCCGTGCGGCTCGCCCACGAGCTTCCGGACGCGCCCGCCCATGCCTCGGGGAGCTACCCGATCGTCATGGACTATGCCCTCGCGAAAGGGCTGGCTCACGAGGCGTTCGGCCACGCGGCGGAGGCCGATGGATTCCGCTCCTCCGTGCTGGCGTCGAACGGCAGGTTCCGCGTGGGAGAGCCGGTGGGCCCGTCCCACCTCCGGATCGTGGACGAGCCGCTTCAGGGCGACCACGCGTGGCAGCCGTTCAGCGCCAACGGCCTGAGGCGCGATCGCGCGGTGATCGTGGATCACGGGCGGCTCGCGGACGCTCTCAGCGATCCGTGGTCCGCGCACCGGAGCGGCGTGCGGCTCATCGACGCCGGACGAGCCGAGTCGTTTCGTCACGTGCCTCTGCCGCGAATGACGAACATCCGCATCGAGCTCGACGATCCGTTTCCGGCACCGGGCGAGTTCGAGGAGTACGGCCCGGAGGAGGTGCGCGACTTGCTCGAATCCGCCGGCCTGTTCCGCCGCCACGCGAAGATCGCGTTCCTCTCCGGGTACGGCGGCGGTCAGGTGAACACCGCGACCGGGGACTTCGTCTTCAACTGCAAGTCGATCTACGCTCTCTCCCGGGACCGGATCGTCTTGCACCGGCCCGCCATCTTCGCCGGTTCGATGTTCGGCGCCCTGCTGTCCGTCCGCGAGGCGTTCGGGCCGCTGCGTCTCGACGCGATCGGTACCTGCGGAAAGTGGGGGCAGAGCGTTCCCTCGAGCGGCGGGAGCCACTACTTCGTCGTCCTCGATCCTCACCCGACGGTGCGTCTCGGAGGAGAGTGAGTCTTGGACCCCGGTCGCTGGATCGATGCCGCATGCCGGCCGATGGGTGTCGCTTCCGTCGCGGAGTGGTCCCTCTGCGTTTCCACGAGCGATCGCGTCGCCATGGAGACGAGGGATCGCGAGACCGGAAATCCGCACTCTCCAATCGCTTTCTCCACGTCGTGCGGGGCACGCTATCTGATCGTGTGGAGCGACGGGCTCGTCAGTCGCGGCTCCCTCGAGCGACGACAGATCGAGACGGACCCGGAATCGGCGATCGCCACCGCACGCGCAGCGGCCTACGACGACCCGGACGCGGCCCGCGTCGCCGGTCCGGCGGCGATTCCCGACGTGCTCCTCGAGGACCCGGCGGTTTCGCGGATCCTTCAGGGGAAGGAGCCGCTGCCTGCGGCGCGCTGGCGCGGCCTTGGAGAGCGGGTGGACTCCGCCGGGATGCGCACGTGGAGCGGCTCGCTCCATCTCTCCCGCTCGGAGACCCTCATCCGAACCTCGAAGGGCCTCGCCGCCGGCGCCTCGGGGACCCACGCTTCGTGGCACGCGAGCGTCAACGGCGAGATCGCGGAGGGCCATTCGGGTCGCTCGTTCGAGTCGGACTCGGATTTCGACGCGAGGCTCGGGCGGCTGCTCAAAACGGCGGAGCTTCTCGAACGGACGGCTCCACCGCTCCCCGCCGGGAATCAGCAGGCGCTCCTGCACCCCGACGTAGTGGATCGCCTCGTGATCTCCACGCTGCTCCACCACCTCGACGCGGCCACTGTGGCTCACGGGGAGAGTCGATTCGCCGCGGCGCAGTTCGGATCGGGGGAGGCGGTGCTCCGGGAGGATCTCTCCGTGCGCATCGACCCTCGGATCCCCTTGCGCGCCGGATCCTACCGGTTCACGGCGGAAGGGATCCCGGCGGCGGAGTGCGTGTACGTCGAGCGCGGGCGGCTCGTCACGCCCGTCGCGACGCTGAAGTACGCGCACCGGCTCGGGATCGTGCCGACGCCTTCGCCCCATGGCTCTGACGTGCTGTTCCTCGAAGCCGGCGAGCGCCTGGGCCTCGACGACGCGCTGGGGAGCGCGGGGGCGAGCGCGCTGGTCTTGAACGTTCTCGGCGTGCACACCCAGGACTCGTCGAGCGGTCACTTCTCCCTCTCCGCCCCTCAGGTGCTGCGGCTCGGGCAAAACGGCCCCGTCGGGCGCGTCCGCGCCACGCTGTCCGGCAACGTGTTCGACTTGCTCCGCAGCGACGACTTGCGATTCGTGGCCTTCCCGGGCGAGCACGTGCCGGGGATGCTGGTGCGCTGCCGTCTGGACCCGCGGTAGGAATCGGGCGTGCGACGGACGAACGGGCACGCAGGGGAGGACCGGCATCGCCCGCGACGAGCGTCGATCGAGGCCCGGGCCGGCCCGCAGCAGTCCATTCCGACTGCACGAGCCCCGTCGGGAGGCCGCAGCGGCTCTCCCTTGACAAACTCCCGCGCGGGTCCCAAGAAGACGGCTCGTCCCGCGTGCCACTCGTGCGGCGCGTAGACGATCCTGGAAGGAAACGAACTCGATGCGATCGGACCAGCTGACACTCAAAGCGCAGGAAGTTCTCCAAACCGCTCACTCGCTCGCGGCGGAGCTCGGCCATCCCGAGGTGCAGCCCGTTCACCTGTTGCTGGCTCTGGCCCGCCAATCCGATGGAGTCGTCGCTCCGGTGCTCGAGCGTCTGGGCGCGGATCCCCGAGCCGTCGCCGCGGCGGCGCAGGATCATCTGGCCGGGCTTCCGCGCGTGCAGGGAGGGGCGGAGCCGGCGATGTCGCGCCCGCTGTCGGAGGCGCTTCGAAGCGCGCAGCAGGCCCTCGGTGAGTTCAAGGACGATTACCTCTCGACCGAGCACATGCTCCTCGCCCTGGCACGGGGATTGAGCGATGCAGCCGACATCCTGCGCCGCTTCGGCGCGACCCCGGAAGGAATCCTCGCCGCGCTTCGGGAGGTCCGAGGAACCGCCCGGATCACGGATCAGAACCCCGAGGACAAGTACCAGGCGCTGAAGCGCTACGCGCGCGACCTCACGGAGATCGCTCGAAAGGGAAAGCTCGACCCGGTGATCGGGCGTGACGACGAGATCCGCCGGACGATGCAGGTGCTCTGCCGTCGCACGAAGAACAACCCGGTGCTGATCGGCGATCCGGGTGTGGGAAAAACGGCGATCGTGGAAGGGCTGGCGCGTCGAATCGCCGATGGAGACGTGCCGGAGACGCTGAAGGACCGATCGTTGCTCGCCCTGGATCTTGGAGCGCTGATCGCCGGCTCGAAGTATCGCGGCGAGTTCGAGGATCGCCTGAAGGCGGTGCTTCGCGAGATCGAGGCTTCCGAGGGGCGGATCCTCCTGTTCATCGACGAGCTGCACACCCTGGTGGGAGCGGGCGCGGCCGAGGGGGCGATGGACGCGGCGAACATCCTGAAACCCGCGCTGGCGCGGGGCGAGCTGCGCTGCATCGGCGCCACGACGCTGGCCGAGTACCGCAAGCACGTCGAGCGGGACCCCGCTCTCGAACGCCGCTTCCAGCCGATCCTCGTGGGCGAGCCGTCGGTCGCCGACACGATCTCGATCCTGCGCGGGCTGAGCGAGCGCTACGAGGTCCACCACGGGATACGCATCCAGGACTCGGCCCTCGTGGCCGCGGCAACGCTGTCGAAGCGGTACATCAGCGACCGGTTCCTTCCGGACAAGGCCATCGATCTGGTGGACGAGGCGGCGGCGCGGCTGCGCATGGAGATCGACTCGGTCCCGGCGGAAGTGGACGAGGTGCAGCGCCGCATCACGCAGCTCGAGGTCGAGCGGCAGGCGCTGAAGCGCGAGACCGATCCGGTCTCGCAGGAGCGTCTCGAGAGCATCCACCGGGATCTCGCCGATCTGCGTGAGCGGCTCGTGGGCATGAAGTCGCGGTGGAGCTCGGAGAAAGACGCCATCGCCCGGATCCGCGTCGTGAAGGAGAAGATCGAGCAGACCCGGACCGAGACGGATCGAGCCGAGAAAGAAGGGGCCCTCGAGCGAGCCGCCGAGCTGCGTTACGGCACCATCCCGAGGCTAGCGAAGGACCTGGACGTGCAGAACCTGCGGCTCGCAGAGCTGCAGCAACACGGCGCGATGCTCCGGGAAGAGGTCGGAGAGGAAGACATCGCCGCGATCGTGTCCAAGTGGACGGGGATCCCGGTGTCGCGGATGCTCGAGGGAGAGGCGCAGAAGCTCGTGCACCTCGAGCGGGAGTTGCAGCGACGGGTCGTGGGCCAGGATGCGGCCGTGGCCGCGGTAGCCAGTGCCGTGCGCCGGGCACGGGCGGGCCTCAAGGATCCGAATCGGCCGGTTGGTTCGTTTCTCTTCCTCGGCCCGACGGGGGTGGGCAAGACCGAGCTGGCGCGCGCGCTCGCGGCATTTCTTTTCGACGACGAGCGCGCCCTGGTTCGCCTGGACATGTCCGAGTACATGGAGCGCCACGCGGTGGCCCGCATGATCGGAGCCCCCCCTGGGTACGTGGGGCACGAGGAGGGAGGCCAGCTCACGGAAGCCGTGCGGCGCAGACCGTACTCGGTGGTCCTACTCGACGAGATCGAGAAGGCGCACGCCGACGTGTTCCACGTGCTCCTGCAGGTTCTCGACGACGGCCGTCTCACGGACGGCAAGGGACACACGGTGGACTTCCGCAACACGATCCTGATCCTGACCTCGAATCTCGCTTCGGACTACATCCTGGAGCACGCGGGCGAGGATCCCGAGCGTCTTCGGTCCCATGTGGATCGGACCCTGCGGCAGACGTTTCGTCCCGAGTTCCTGAACCGGCTGGACGACACGATCCTCTTCCGATCGCTGGGATCGAGCGACCTCCGGGCGATCGTCGACCTCCAGATCGAGCGCTCGGCGCAGACTCTTCTGGAGAAGCGCATCGTTCTCTCCGTCACCGACGCGGCGAAGGACCGCCTGGCGGAAGCTGGGTACGACCCCGCCTTCGGCGCGAGACCCCTCCGGCGCGCGATCCAGCGGATGGTGCAGGATTCCCTCGCGCTCCGTATCCTGGAGGGGTCATTCGGTCCGGGGGACACGGTCATCGTCGATTCGGATTCGTCCGGCATCGTATTCTCGAAAGGTGCAGCCGTCGTCCGGTGAGGAACGGATCGCTCTCGACCAAAGGGGGAACTCGAGATGGCCATCCAGCGCTGGGAACCACTGCGGGATCTCCTGGGACTTCAGGAGAAGGTGAACCGTCTGTTCGAGGAATCCCTGGCGCGCTCGGGCAGGCTGGGAACGGGCGACGAGCTGCGCGGCGCGGCGTGGAATCCCGCCGTGGATCTGTTCGAGACGCCGGATCGATACGTGCTGCGGGCGGACATTCCCGGAACGGACGGGACCGGGGTAGAACTGGCGGTCGGGGAGAACGACGTGGTGCTCCGCGGGGAGCGCAGGCCCGACCCCGCGGTTCCCCGGGAGAGCTACCTTCGTCTCGAAAGACCGACCGGAGAATTCCAGCTCCGCGTCTCGATCCCCGCGTCGGTGGATCGTCGTGGGATCGAAGCGTCGCATCGAAACGGGGTTCTCGAAGTCGTACTCCCCAAGAAGAAGCCGGAGCCGCAGGCCAGGATCCAGGTGTCGATCCAGTAGGACGTGTTGCGCCCGTCACCCCGATCGTAGGGAATCGCGGACCGGCTCCGGGGCATCTGGCGAATGGCCCCGGTTCGCTGAGTGGTTTCGTGACTCGTTCTCGTTCATGAGCCACCGCCGGATGCGAAGCGGTTTCAGGAACGCTGCACTACAATGCCCACTCGGGTCACGAGCCGAATCGGAGGACCGTCGCGACCTCCGCGAGGAGCATGGGAACGAACGATGACTACCACGAACTACTTGAAAACAGCAGTTCTCTTGGGGCTCCTCACGGGTCTGATCGTCCTGTGCGGGGGCGCCATCGGGGGACGGGCCGGAATGGTCATGGCGCTGGGACTCGCGGGCGTCATGAATTTCGTATCGTACTGGTTCTCGGACAAGATCGTCCTTGCGATGTACCGAGCGAAGCCGGTCGATGCGGCCGCGGCGCCGCGACTCCACGCCATCGTGGATCGCCTGGTGGCGGGTGCGGGAATGCCGAAGCCGAAGTTGTACATCCTCCCTGACCCCTCCCCCAACGCATTCGCCACGGGCCGCAACCCCTCTCACGCGGCCGTCGCGGCTACGACGGGAATCCTCGATCTCTTGAACGACGAGGAGCTGGAAGGGGTGATCGCGCACGAGCTCGGGCACGTCCAGAACCGAGACATCCTGATCTCCTCCATCGCGGCCACGATCGCCGGCGCGGTCACCATGATCGCCCACATGGCCCGCTGGGGAGCGATGTTCGGCGGGTACGGGGGGCGCGACGAACGGGACCGGGAGGGCGGAGTGCTGGGCTTCCTGTTCATGGCGATCCTGGCCCCGGTCGCCGCGATGATCATCCAGATGGCCGTGTCCCGGTCGCGGGAGTACGCCGCGGACGCAACCGGGGCGCAGATCGCAGGGAATCCGTACGGCCTCGCCCGCGCCCTCGAGAAGCTCGGACAGTACTCGAAGCGGATCCCGATGAACGCGTCGCCGGCCACCAGTCACCTGTTCATCGTGAACCCTCTCTCCGGGAAGGCGTTCCTGAATCTCTTCAGTACCCACCCGCCCCTGGAAGAGCGGATCCGCCGCCTCCGGGGACGCTGAGCGCTCCCGATCGACGAACTGCCCGGCTTCCAGACGACCGGAAGCGGCACGGATGGGGGTCGGCCTCTCCCCGCGGGGATGGAGCCGACCGCACGACGAGGACGGAAATGAACGACGGCGAGCAGGACAAACCGGCGCGTACCAACGAAAACCGGGGAGAAGACGAGGAGCCCGCCTTCCGCGTCGAGGACAAGCGGCACTGGGCGCGTTCGTCCGCGCACGACGCATCCGCGGAAGGGGGCGATGTCGACGACGATACGGAGCCGCCGCCTCTTCCCACACGGGTGGAGGAGTACCGCCAGCGTGCGGAGGGCGCGGAGATGAAACTCCGGGACTACGTCGCCGCGTTCAAGGAGTCGCAGGCGGAACAGGAGCAGTTTCGGGAGCGCATGACCCGGGACATCGATCGACGCGTGGAGCTGAAGTTCGGAGGACTCGTCGTCGAGCTGCTCGAGGCTCTGGATGACCTCGACCTCGCTCTCGCTCACTCGCGGTCGGTTCCGGAAGCGGATCCTCTGACGCAAGGGGTCGCGCTGGCCCGCACACGTTTCATCGCCGCCCTGGAGCGTCAAGGGGTCGCCGCCATGGACGTCGACGGCCTCGAGTTCGATCCGAACATCGCCGAGGCCGTGCGCGTGGATCCGGTCGCCGACCGGGAGATGGGCGGGAGAATCACCGAGACTCTGAGACTCGGGTACCGACTCGGAGAACGGGTGCTCCGTCCGGCGCGAGTCGCCGTCGGACGTCATGACGCCTGACCGCCCGCCGCCGTTTCGAGATGCCGGTTTCGGATCACGCGCGCGCAAATACCTTCGGCTCTGCCGTCCGTTCACCCTTCTGCCCCCGCTCCTGGGCGTCGTCTCGGGGGCCGTGACCGCCTGGGGGTCCGCTTCGAACCCCCACCTGCTCGCGGGCCTGCCGCGTCATTTCAGCTTCAGCATCGCTTGGGCGATCTTGCTGGGATCGCTCTGCGCTGCGCTGTTGAACGCCGCATCCAACGCGATCAACCAGATCTACGACCTGGAAAACGACCGGGTGAACAAGCCGGCGCGTCCCCTGGTCACCGGGGAGATCACGACGGACTCGGCGTGGCGGTTCGCTGTCGCGCTCTATGTTCTCGCGGTCGTGCCCACCTGGCTGGTGGTCGTCTGGCCGCACGAGACGGTTTTCGAAAGAGCTCTCGCTCCCCTCTCCGCGCACCAGTGTTTCTTCATCTATCTGGCTGGGATGGCGTTCACGTTCGTGTACAGCGCTCCCGCCTTCGGGCGGACGAAGGCTCACACTCTTCTTTCCAACTTGACCATTGCGGTCCCTCGCGGCTGTCTCCTCAAAGTCGCCGGGTGGTCCATGGTGGGCTCGATCGGTCATTTCGAGCCTTGGTTCATCGGAACGATCTTCTTCCTCTTCCTCCTCGGAGCCTCGTCCACGAAGGACTTCTCCGACATGAAGGGCGACCGCGCCGCCGGCTGCTCCACGCTTCCGGTCCGGTTCGGCGTCGAGCGAGCCGCTCGCCTGATCTCGCCGTTCTTCGTTCTCCCGTGGCTCCTGCTGCCGCTCGGCGCGTGGGTCGCGGACCCGTTCGCCGGGACCCATGCCATTCTCACCGGGAACCGCTGGATCCTCACCTGCCTCGGAATCGGCCTGGCGGCTTGGGGGGCATACACGGTGCGCCTGATCCTGCGCAACCCGCAGGACTTGGCGGAGGTCGAGAATCACCCGTCGTGGACGCACATGTACCTGATGATGATGGTGGCGCAGCTGGGTTTCGCCGCCGCGTACCTGATCTGATGCCGCGGATCCCACGCGAGATCGCGCGCGCTGCCCGGATGGAGGCGTGATTGCATGCAGGCCAAACCCCAGATGCTCCAGGCGATCCCGGTTCTCCCCACTGCGGATATCGACGGCACCTTGCGTTTCTACACCGGAAAGCTCGGCTTCGTCGAGGAGTTCCGCGCAGAAACCTACGCCGGGGTGATGCGCGATGGCGTGGACATCCACTTCAGGCTCTGCCCAGAGAGGAACATCGCGGAAAACACCAGTTCTCGGATCCAGGTTCGAGGCATCGACGAGCTGTACGACGAGTACCGGGCCGAAGGCGTCATCCACCGCAACGGGTCGCTCGCGACCAAGCCCTGGGGACTGCGCGAGTTCAGCATCGTCGACGAGAGCGGAAACACCATCACGTTCGCCGAGCCCGCCGCCGCCGCCTGATCGCGCGGCCCGACGGGCTGAATGAGCGCCGGATCGGCCTCACGACCGCCAGCGACGGCGGCGGGGTCCCGTCCCGAGGCCCCGGGGACGGAAGGGATGCGCTCCGGCTCAGCCCGTCAGCGCCCGCAACGCGATCGCCGCGAGGCCACCCAGGGCGGTATTCGCGAAATTGACCGCCTCGTTGTCGAGCGCGACGCGGCGCCCCAGAGTCGCGCCGAGAACCGACTCGAACGTGGTCCCGATGAACGCCGCGCCGATGATGATCCCCACATCCGTACCCACGAGGAGACCGAGGGCCCACCCGGCTGCCGCAAGCACCACCGACGCGGCGATTCCCGCGAGCGTGCCTTCGAGCGAAACGGCCCCGTCCGTCCCCGCCGGAACACGACGGAACGTGGTGATCAGGAAGTGACGGCGACCGTATGCCTGTCCGATCTCCGAGGAAACCGTGTCGGCGGCCGCGGTGGCGAACGCCGCTGCAACCGCCGCGCGGAACGCTGCCGCGTGCGCCGTTGCCGCGGCAAGGAACGCGAATGCGACGCCCGCACCCGCGTTGGCCCAGGCGTGCCTCGCGCTCCGACGGCCCCCTTTCTCCTGGGCGATCCCGAGAGCGGCCTTGCGCGCGTACCCCGCCCGCGTCGCGGCAGAGCCCAAGACGAAGAAGCCGAACAGCATCAGGAAAGACGCAAGACCGCCCAGGGCGCAGAGCGCCGTTCCCAGAACGCACCCCCACACCGCGCCCGAGAGGTCCACGGTGCGCAACCGAAGAGCCAAGGCCGCGATCGCCACGTTCAGGGCGGCACCCCACGCCGCTCCCTCTGCGATCGCGTGGGAGGCCGCCCGGAGTCGATCCGGCTCCACCATTCCTGCGGCGAAGAGCACTGCGCCGCCGACCGCGGGAACGAGGAGGTTGTCGTCGACTCCGGTCCGGACCGATTCCGCCAGTGCCGACCCGACGGCAGCGACGAAGCACGCCGCGAGGGCAGGCACGGCTCCGCCGAACGCGTCCGGTCGAATCCAGAGCAGGAGGAACGCGGAGGCCGCCGTTCCGCAGACGATGAAGGCGAGGAGCCCCGCCCAGGTCTTTGAGCCGTGCCACGGCAGCCTCGGCCCCCCGAGCGTCACACCCGCCACCGTCGCCATTCCGTCGCCGAACGCGAGGAGCCCCCAGGCCGCTCCCGCGATCTCGAGCCGTTCGTTGCACGCCAGAATGAGAAGCAGGACCGCCAGCGGATAGAGGAGGATTCCTGAGGAGAACCCCCGTTCCCTCTCACCCGGCCGGAGGAGAGCTCCCCCGGTCCAGCGGTGCAGGACGAAGGCGTTGAACAGCACGGCGGCGATCGCGCAGCCTGCGGCCTGCCAGGGGGAAAGCCAGGGCAGGAGCAGGGCAAACGCCCCCATTCCCATGTGGACCGCTTTGCGCGACAGCTCCCGGCGAGCCTCGGTCACCGGGGCCTTCCCGAGGACAACTCCCCGACCTCCCGGAGCCACTCCGTCGTCTTGCCGATCCCGGCTTCGAGAGAGGTGATCCGGTAGCCCAGCTCCCGCTCCGCCCGGGCGGAGGAGTACGCCCACTCGTGACGGTAGATCCCGACCACCTCGTCGGTGAGCTCCGGCTCGATTCCCGTCAGCTCGGCACGATAACGCTGCAGCATGCCCACCGCCGCCGCGACGAGGTACGGCACGCGGCGCCGAGGGGGGGCGATTCCGCTCGCCGCGCGAAACGCACCGAAAAGGTCGAGAACCGTCCGGTTGTCTCCGCCGAGCAGGTAGGCAGACCCTGGGGCGGCTCTCTCCACGATGGCGACGAATCCCGCAGCGACGTCCTCGACATACGCGAAGCAGAGACGCCGGTCCCCGCGACCCAGAATTCCCGGGAACCGGCCCCGTGCGTGAGAGACCAGCATTCGCACCACGTGGTTCCCCTCGGTCCGCGCGCCGGGTCCGTACACGATGCCCGGATAGACGCGCACCAGAGGAAACCCGGACTCGGCGGTGTGCCGCGCCAGTTGATCCGCGATCCACTTGGTCCGCTCGTAGTCGTTGTGGAAACGGATCGCCGGGCGGACGGCGCTTTCGTCGAGAACCCTCCCATCCGTCGGGCCCAGAGCCAGGAAAGAGGACGTGTAGACGAGCCGGGCGCCGGCGTCGCGAGCTGCATCGATGGCGTGGCGAAGCCCCTCGAGGTTGACACGGTCGAACTGTCGCCGGTCCCGGGCCCACATCCGGACCAAGGCGGCGGCGTGAACGACCACGTCGCAGCCCGAGGCGGCCCGGCGGAACGCGGCGTTGTCCGTGACGTCCCCGGTGACCACCTCGTCACAATCGCCCGCGGATTGAATTCGCGAAGGATCTCGCGCGAACCCCCGCACCGCGTGTCCCGCGGTCCGGATCCCCCGAGCGACGGCGCCGCCCAGAAAGCCCGTCACGCCGGTCACGAGGACCCTCACGCAAGTCGCCTTGCCACGTGGTCCCGAAGCGCGTCGCGCCACTGCCGCATGGCCCGCCCCGTGACCGCGCGGTAGAGCGTCGTGTCGAGCGCAGAATAGGCGGGCCGCCGCATGTCGTTCTCCGGAGCGGGGCGGGCCCGGACCTGCGTGCGAAGACCAGCCGCTTCGACCGTGGCCCGGGCGAGCTCGAGGCGGCTGCAGGCACCGTCGTTGACCACGTGGACGAGCCCGCCTCGGCCGACCTCGAGAAGAGCGAGGATCGCCTCGGCCAGATCCGGGGCGTACGTGGGAGATGAAATCGGCAGCTCGACCACCGCGATGTCTCCGCCGCGACGAGCTTGCTCCAGGATGGCGTCCACGTAGTTGGGGCGAATCCTCGGAACCGGTCCGAAAACCGTGGAGGTTCGAACGACGAGCGCCGTGGGGTCCTGCGCGATCACCCCGCGCTCTCCCTCGAGCTTCGAGCGACCGTACTCCTGGATCGGGTGCGGTGGATCGTCTTCCCGATACGGGCGACGGGACTCCCCGTCGAACACGAAATCGGTGGAAACGTGCGCGAACGGGACTCCCATGCGCCTGCACACCCGCGCCATCTCGGCGGGCGCGTCGCGGTTCAGACCGAGCACGGGACCTCGGTTCGCCGGGAGCTCGGCCGCACCGACGTCGGTGAACGCCGCCGCGTTCACGACAGCATCCACGCGCCATCGCTCGAAGGCCGGCTCGATCCGGCCCACGTCGGTGAGGTCTAGATCCTCCTCCGTCGGCGCCAGCGCTTCGCAGCGGAGATCGCGCAGGCGATCCAAGAGGGCCGAGCCGAGCTGACCCGATCTCCCCAGAACCGCGATTCGTCGCAGCGATCGCCCCACGGGTGCACCTCCCTGCCGTTCAAAACGTCTGGTGGAAAACCTGCCCGATCCCCCGGAGGTCGACACTGAATCGGAATTCGTTCCTCCGGTTCGTCTGGGAGAAGTCCCGGGCAAGATACTCGAAGATCAGACCGCAGCACTGCGAGTACAGCTCCAGACGCCACCTCTGATCCTGTGCGAAGCTCTCGTTCGGCTTCGGATTCAGGGAATACGAGCCGTCCGTCCCGATCCGCACTCTGCCGTTGAGCAACGCGAGGTCGCCCGCCAGACGCAGCTGGGTCCTGTCCTGTGCCCCCGCAAATCCGGCCGTTCGCACCAGCGAGAAATTCACCCGTCCCACCGCCTTCCGGATGTTCCCGGATACGCTGACGTTGGACACCCGCCGGAACAGGACGTCGTACTTCATGTGCAGATCCAGATCGGCCCAGTCGTTCGGACGGAACCGTCCGGTCGCGTCCACGTTGGAGAGCGCGCTGGTTAGGTCCGGCTCCCTGTCGCCGTCCAGATCCACCGAGCGGAGAGGCTCGTCAAACGACCGTCCCTGCCGGATCTCGAACGAGAGGATCTCCACGGGCTCCCGCGGCCGTTCCGCCGCACCGTCGGGCGACGATCCCACCGGTTGGGATTTCTCGGGTGGGACGGTCGCCTGGGCGAGACTCGTCGTGCCGTCGGGGAGCAGGATCGGCTCGTAGCTCAGAGGGACCGTGGGGCTCTCCGTTCGCGGGCGGCGCGCCAGGAGGCGGGAGCGAATCGCGTAGGTAACGAAGTTCTGCGCATCGATGCTCTGGTCCACTTCGTCGTACTGCAGCACCTCGTCGGACCGCCTGTCTCTCTGTCGAACGTTGTACGAGACGACGGACTCGATCGTGTGCTTGTACTTCGATCCGCTCGTCCCCTCCCCCTGGCCATAAACTCGCGAGAGCTTCGGACCCACGATCTCCAGGCGCGCCCCTCCCGCGAATCGGGTCAGCGGCTCGTCCACGACGACCACATCCGGGGAACCGGCGGCGGGAAGGCGGCTCTGCGTGTAGTGCGTCAGCCGATAGGAGACCGACGGCGTGATGTCGAGCCAGGGAACTGGTGAGATCGCCGCGGAGAGGGTCGGGAATAGATCCGCGCGGTAGTAGTCCGCGTCGATCTTGGGGCTCGATCCGTACTGCCGGATCCACGCTGCGGAGGACTCGAAGGAGCTGAAGAGCGGCGTTCTCCCGATGCGACGGCTGCGACCCCTCCACTCGATCTCGGGGAGAGTCCGCTGCACGAGCGTCCCCGTGGAAAGCAGCTGCTCGCGGCGCAGATTCCGGATGTTGACGCTCGTCCAGTCGCCGTTCCTGGTGAAATCCAGTCGCCCCAGAATGGTGGGCGAGGACGCGAGACCCAGATCGCTCTCGTAGTCCGTGTAGAAGTCGAAATCGCTCAGTTGGGCAATGTCGGCGATCATACGGAACCCTTTCCGGAACTCCTGGGCCTGCCGGTAGCCGGCCCGGTATCGGCTCGTAAGGCTGACCCTGTCATCGATGAAGAATCCCGAGGTCTCCAGGTACCCCTTCTCGTTCGGTACCATCCGGAACTCGCCACCAGTGCCGAGTCCGGCCTTGGTGTAATACCTGCCCAGCAGGGACAGGTCCGCGTTGGGTCCGAGCGGAATGAACAGTTCCTGGCTGTACACCTGGCCCCGGTTGAGCGTCGAACCGAAATCCGGCGGCAGGAGACCCGCGGCGCGGTCTTCCTTCACGGGCCAGATCAGGAAGGGCAGGTAGAAGACGGGAACGCGACCGACGTTGATGCGGAGGTTCCACATCCGGGCGTAATTCCCCACGTGGAGCTTGACGGTTCCTGTGGAGAACGACCAGTACGGCACCGGCTGCGTGCAGGTGGTCCACGTTGCCGACTCGAGCTCGACCCATTCCTTACCCCGGGTCGTCACACGCTTGGCCCAGAAGTAGAACTCCGGCTCGACCTGTCCGACGGCGTCGTCGATGACCCCGGTGTCCTCTTTCAGGTCGTAGATCATCCGGGCTCCGGAGATCCGGTTCGGGCCGTACACGAGCAGGATGTTCCCTTCCGCCTCGATGTACCGTTTGCCTCGGATCCCGATCCGGTCGGCCTGCATCCTGGAATCGCCCTGACGGATCGTCACGTCTCCCTCCAGGGCGAGATCCCCTTCTCGTGTTTGCTCGAGGCGATCGGCCTCGACCTCCACCTGCCCCCCCGCGCCGTTTCCGGCGGCCGCGAGCGTCGCGGAGACGCGGCCCGGCCGGGCCTCGGCCACGGCGGGGCGGGACACCGCCTCGCAAAGAAGCAAGACGACCACGATCGTCCCTGTGGCGGCAGGTCTTCTCCGGCGCTCCGCCGCTCCGATTCCTCTGGAACGCGCCGGAAGCGACGGCGGACGGAGAGCCGAGCCGGATCGGGGAGCCGATCGAAGCCACAACGACGCGGTGCATGAGTTCACGCGTCGGAACCGGGCTCGGGATCGCGGGGCGAAGTGATCGAGGGAGTCTGTCCCTTGCTGCGCTCCCTCACCCACCGGGTTCACCTGTGCTCGCCGAGCGGAGTCTCGGTACGTGCCCGCAGCAGCGTCCACTCCAGAGATCGGCCCTCGCCCGTCGCGACATCCGGAATGAGCGGATCGGCTGGCCGGCGGGGAGTTTACCCCGAGGGGAGACGCTGTCAAGATTGCGGGTGCAGGGGCGTGCGCGGTGAGGAAGCGACTCGAGGGAAAACGGCAGCGAGCGGATCAGGCCTGCGGGATCTTCGGGCACCGGCAGCGGACGAGCCGGCGGTTGCACGCGAAGCAGTAACCGTTGCGCTCGAAAAACTCCACCATTTCCTGCTGCCACGCGTCCAGGATCGAGAGGCGATCCAGAACCGTGAGACGTCCGGAGAGATCGGTATCTCCGAACCACCCCCGAATGTTCGAGAGCGAATCATGATAGGCGCGCCGCAAGTCGAAGATCGTCATGTCGACTGAATTCACCTTCCACCCCTCAGCGCGAAATGTACCGGGCTCGTCCCTCCGATGCCATACGGAGCCGGCGAGGATAGCGGTGAAAACGCCGCAAAACCCCCGGAACTGGGAACCGCACCGACGGGTCCTAGCCCGCATTATTCACGAAGCTCCTGCTGCGACCGCGGATCCGGCCATGCTGACGGGCGTCCTCGGGGCTCGGACCCTGCGACGTACTGTTCAAGCACGTCTCGGATCCTCGCCCCTGCGGATGCCCGTCATCACGGCCGTCTCCACGGCTCGACTGAGCTCGCCGAAGTCGGTCTCGCGACGGACCTTCGTGAATAAAGCGGGCTAGACCGTTCGTTTGCCGAGAACGGAACGGGTGGGGGCGAAAGCAACGCTTCTGCCCTCGAGTTCAGGCGGCGGATGTCGTCAACGTAGAATTCAGATAGCCGCGACCATGGGACGAGGCGACGGACTCCACGGGACGCCGCCTCCAGTCTCGGATCGCGAGGGTGGGATTCCAGTAGTACAGGACGGTCGCGGCACCACGGGCGAACCGGTGGGCGCTGGAGGGCACGAGAGACCCCGGGGAACGCGCTTACGCGCCCCCCGGGGACCCTGTAGAGTCAGCAGAGAAACTCCCGGAGCTCGCGGCACTCCTGAGCGGTCTGGATCTTCTTCAGAGCGGTGGCCTCGATCTGACGAACGCGCTCTCTCGACAGCCCCATGACGCGACCGATCTCCTCGAGCGTGAACGGCATCTCCCGGCCGATCCCGAAACGCAAGCGGACGATTTCTTCTTCCCGCGTGTTCAGGACTTTGAGCGTGTGCTCGATCTTCTCCTTGAGTTCGCGGTCGACGGTCCTCTCGAGCGGGCAGGGAGCGTTCGGGTCGGCCACGAACCGGAGCAGACCCGGTCCGTCGTCCTCCGAAGAGAAGTCCTCGAGCGCCTGAGGCTCCTGAACGACACCGAGGATTTCTTCGACCTTCGCAACGGGCATCCGGAGCTTCTTCGCGATTTCCTGGGGGGTGGGTTTCCGCCCCAGGGTCTCGCTGAGCTCGCGCGCCACCCGCGAGATCTTCTTGATCTTCTCGTTCACGTGGACCGGAATCCGGATGATGCGGGCCTTGTCGGCGATGGCTCTCTCAATCGCCTGCTTGATCCACCAGTACGCGTAGGTCGAGAACTTGTTGCCGCGCTCGTACTCGAACTTCTCCACCGCCTTCATCAGGCCGATATTGCCCTCCTGAATCAGGTCCATGAAGGAAACGCCGTGGTTCAGGTACTTCTTCGCGATGTGCACCACGAGCCGAAGGTTCGCGAGGATCAGCGCATCTCGCGCATGGTCGACGTGGCGCTTGTGCTCCTTGGCCTCTCGCACCATTGCGCTGAGCCTGGTCTCCCGGTACTCGCGCTCGTATCGAATCAGTCTACCGAAGAAAACCTCGAGATCGTCCAGAGGCCATTCCCGACCTCGCTTGGGTCCGGACAGATCTCCGTTGAGCACATGGTCTTTGCACGCGGCGGGAAGTCGGAGCGCGACCTTCGCCATCCCCTCGCGCGCCTCCTGGAGCTCCCGCGCGAGCGCCACCTCCTGGTTCTCGTCGATCAGCGGGGTCGCTCCCATCTCTCGAAGGTAGATCGGGAGGATCGCCGCAGTCGGCTTGTCCCCCACGGCTTCTTGCTCGAGGATCCGCGACCTCTTGGGGATCCGGCCGGTGTCGAATCCGGACGCCGAATCCGGGTTCATCGTGCCCATGCCGTCGCCCAGGTCCGCGTAGCGTCGAAAAGAGATCAGGTTGTCTCGCGCCATGGTTATTGCCCCTGCGTGGCACTGCCGGACCACGCCTTCTGAGACTACGCTCCATCGGCCCTTTCGAACCGAAGCCTCCTGGCATCTCGCTGCGCTGCACTCAGCAGTCGCTGCGTCGGCATATGAAAATATCGGGCCATAATCTGCCGCTCCGTTATTGTCACGACAAAATCCATGAAATGCGTTGAAAGGTTGGCCTTATCCGGTGGATCTTGATCCGAATCTGTGAAAGGCCAGCCATTCTGGGGTCTGAATGAGGATCGACGCGATCCCATTTAATCGGCCATCTGGTCGCGTGGGATCTCTGAAATCGGACAAAATGGCGGAATTAACAGAGCCCGGCCCCCGGGAGCTCTTGGACGGGCAACCCCAGCATGACGGGCAGGCGAAGCGCATCGAACCGTTGATCAGGGCGGCAGTTTCGGGCTGAGCACGTCTCGAGTCGAGACCGTCGGTGGGAGTTTCGCCGCTTCCCCCGATTCGCCCGGCGCGGTCTCCCGATCCATACGTTGCCGACGGGGGGTGTGATAGTGTTCGGAGTCTTCGGTCGCCTGGGCCGAGGATCGCCACAGCGTCGGGCACGGTCCCGCGGAGTGGTCGATGCGGAGTTTTCGCGTTGCCCTCGCGCAAATCGCCCCGCGGCTCGGGGACGTGGAGTTCAATCTTGGACTCCACGCGCAGCACGCTCGGGAGGCCAAGCGAGCGGGCGCCGATGTCGTCGTCTTTCCGGAGCTGTCTCTCACCGGCTACCTGCTGCGTGACCAGGTGTCCGACGTCGCTCTGGCCCGCTCCAGCCCGACGTTTCGGAAGCTCGCGGGTCTGTCGCGCTCGATCGATTTCGTCGCTGGGTACGTAGAGGAGGCGCCCGGCCACCTGTACTTCAACGCGGCAGGGTATTTCTCCCGTGGCAGGCTCGTGCATCTCCACCGGAAGGCCCACCTCCCGACCTACGGGATGTTCGACGAAGGGCGCGACTTCGCCGCCGGTGACCGGATCCGTTCGTTCCGAGCGCGATTCGGACCGGCAGGGATCCTGGTTTGCGAAGACGTGTGGCATCCGATGTCCGCGTGGCTGCTGGCGCAGCAGGGCGCGGAGGTTTTGTTCGCCCTCTCGAGCGGTCCGACCCGGGGAGCTCGACCGGGACGAGGGATCACGAGCGTCGCGATCTGGCACGACCTGCTGCGGGTGACGGCGCAGTTCCAGACTTCTTTCGTCGTGTACGTGAATCGCGTCGGAGTCGAAGACGGCCTCGGCTTCGGCGGTGGCTCGGTGGTGGTGGATCCTTTCGGACGAATCGTCGCCACGGTCCCCGCGCTCGAGGAAGGCATGGCCGTCGCCGATCTGGACGGGGAGGTTCTTCGTCGGGCAAGGACCGCCTATCCGCTCCTGCGCGACGAAAACATCGAGCTCGTCCACAGAGAGATCGTCCGGATCCGGACGCTTCGTTTCGACCTTCCCGAACCCGCGCCCGAGCGGGCTCCGCGCCGTACTCGGAGAGACTCGCGCCCGAGGTCCGAGCGATGACCGTGCGCTCCCGCGCTGCAGCAGTCGTCGAGCCGGACCTGTCGATCCACCCTGAATGGACGGCGAGGCTCTTGTCGGATTTCGTCCGGGCCGAAGTCGTCCGCACAGGCCGGTCGCGGGTCGTCCTGGGTCTTTCCGGAGGTCTCGACTCGGCAGTTGCGGCGTTCCTTGCCGTTCGCGCGCTCGGAGCCGGTGCGGTCACCGCCGTGGTGATGCCGTACCGCACCAGCAGCCCGGAATCCGCCCGACACGCCGAGCAGGTCATCCGAGTCCTGGGCATCGCCGGCGAGCGCGTGGACATCACGCCCCTGGTCGACGGGTTCGCCCGGCTGTCGCCCGACGCCGACAGGCTGCGGTTGGGAAACGCGATGGCCCGGATCCGGATGCTGATCCTCTACGATCGCTCCGCGTCGCTCGACGGGCTCGTGCTGGGGACGAGCAACAAGACCGAGCTCCTGCTCGGGTATGGGACGATTCACGGCGATCTCGCGTCGGCGTTGAATCCGCTGGGCGACCTGTACAAGACTCAGGTGAGACTCCTGGCGTCCCATCTGCGAGTCCCTCTCGCGATTCGGAAAAAACCCCCCTCCGCGGATCTCTGGCCCAGTCAGTCCGACGAGTCGGAGCTGGGATTCTCCTACGACGAAGTGGATCGACTCCTCGCGCTGCTGGTCGACGCGCGCGTGAGTCGTCGGACGGCCATCGCGTCCGGTTTTGCTTCCTCCCTCGTGGACGACGTCATCCGGAGAATGGTGCGATTCCAGTTCAAGCGACGGCAGCCGGTGATCGCCAAGGTCTCGACGCGCTCGGTTGGCTGGGATTTCCGCTATCCGAGGGACTGGAGGACCTGATCGAACCACCTCGCCCCGGAATCCCCCGTGGGTTCAGTGGCCGGCGCCGGGCCCGCCCGCGTCGTTCGTCTCCGGCATGAGGCCGTGGGTCCGGGCCATCTGATGGCACGAACGGCAGGCCCGCATCACCCATACGAATTGATCGAACGTCTCGGTCATGTGGCGCCCGACCGCGAGATCCCTGGACTTCGCCAGGGCGGCGTGCAGGGCCTGGTCGTACAGGATCACGTCCCTGTGGATCGCCGGGTCCCGGTCGCGCGAAAGCGTGCGGCAGGAAGCCGCGATCCGATCCATACCGGCCACCGCGCCCTTTCCTTCATCGCGTAGGCACGAGAGCACCACGTCCAGCACCGCACGCTCCATCTCGGTCCCGTCGCCGTGGATGCGGGCCGGCGCCGCCTGTGCGGACGGGGTCGCGACCTCCGCCGCGGCACCCGCGATCGCCTCGCACGCATGGCCCAGGACGATCACCACCGCTGCCAGCTTGACCAGCATCTCCGCCTCTCCTCCGGTTCCGAGGTCCCCGTTCCCCTCGGGATCGTTCGTGCGTCCCTTCACCGCGGATCGCGTCTGAATGGTACCCGTTCCGATGAGGCCGCGCGATGCGGGAGCTACCCCGGGGTGTACGACAGGAACGTGAGGAGACGATGCTGCGAATCGGGGACAGTCGTCCATGACGCCCGAGGCGTCACTCCGAAATGATGAAAACGTCCCGCGGAAATGCACGCCGGTCCGCCGGCGTGCATTTCCCGCGGGAGCCGGGGGCACGGGGGTGGAGCCCCCGTCTTTGCAAACCAGTTGTCCATGAAGCTCGGGGCTTCACCCGAACGCGATGAAGAACCCGCGGGAGGTGCAGGCCGGTCTGCCGGACTGCACCGTACGCGGGTGCGGGGGTCCGGGGGCTGGCCCCCGGTATTTTCACTCTAGCAACCGAAACTTGCACAATGTCCCGTGGCTTGAACGAGTTGCTGTTGGCGAGTTTCGGTTGCTGTCCCCGATTCGCTTCGATTCAGCTCCTCCTCACTCTCCTGTCGTATACCCGCTACCTCGAACGAGAGCGTCGGGGCTTTCGAGTGGGTTTCGTTCGCAGCGGGGTGTGCGACGGCGAAGAGGCGAGGCGGTGGGGCGAATCGCGGACTGCGACCGAGTCGCGCGCAACGACCCGTGGATCGAGGTACTTGGGAGCCCGCCAGACTCGGTTCGCCGGAACACACCGGGTGAATGCCCCTGGCCCCTCGCCCCGCGTTCGGAACGGGCCGGCGGACCGGCCTGCGCCTCCGCGGGTTTCCATCATTTCCGACTGACGCCTCGGGGCACCATGGAAGACTGTCCCCGTTCCCGCCTCGATTCCCCGTCTCGTCACGTTCCTGTCGTGCACAGCCCTCGCGACGGCGCCGCACGAGTTCCCTTCGAACCTCGTGCTATTCTTCCGTTGTGCCGGGCGCGCTTTTCGTGGTCGCCACCCCCATCGGGAATCTGGAAGACGCGTCGCCGCGGACCCTCCGAGTCCTGCGCGAGGTTCGTTGGATCGCGTGCGAGGACACCCGGCGGACGGCGCGCCTGCTGGCTCGCTTCGGGATCGACACCAAGACATTCTCGTATCACCGTTTCAACGAGCGACAGCGCCTCGAATCGATTCTCGCTCGTCTCCGGGAAGGAGAGGATGGGGCAGTCGTGTCGGACGGCGGCGTTCCCGGGATCTCGGACCCGGGCGCTCTTCTCGTGGCGGCCGCCTGTCGCGAGGGAATCCGCGTGGTGCCAGTCCCTGGTCCATCGGCGGTCACCGTGGCGCTGGCAGCCAGTGGTCTGCCTGCCGACCGTTTCGTGTTCGACGGGTTCCTCCCCCATCGATCCGGAGAGCGACGGCGACGCCTGCGTGAGTTGCGATCCGAGCGACGCACGCTCGTCGCGTTTGAAGCGCCGCACCGGATCCGGGCCACGCTGCTCGATCTCGAGGAGATCTACGGCGAACGGCCGCTGATGCTGGGCCGGGAGCTCACGAAACAGCACGAGACGATCCTCCGCGGCTCGGCACGAGCGGTACGCGAAGCCATGGGTGATGGCGACGTCAAGGGCGAGATCGTCCTGGTCGTCGGCGGTGCGCCCGAAGGAAGCTCCGACCTGAAGACCGAGGAGTCCGCGTCTCGGACGCTCGAGGCATGGCGTGCTGCGCTGGAGCGTCACGGCGGGCAGGAGCGGCGCGCGTTGCGGGACGCCGCGCGGGATTTGGGACTCGAGCGCTCGGAGCTCTTCCGAATTCTCGGCGAGCTGGGAGTGCTCCGAGCGCCGCGCAAGTGAGCTACACGAGACGAGGATCTCCTGCGGAGTGCCGCTCCGGCTCGTTGCTATACTCGCTGCCGCTCGGGATACCGGAGAGTCCGACTTGAACAGAAAGGAAGCGGGAGCAGACGGAGATCGGGTCCTCGCGACGAACCGATCCGCCTCCCACGAGTTCCATCTTCTTTCCCGCCTCGAGGCGGGGGTCGTCCTCACCGGCACCGAGGTGAAATCCGCTCGGCTGGGCGGAGTCAGCCTCAAGGAAGCCTACGCGAAAGTGGAACGGGGCGAGCTGTTCCTCTTCAACGCGCACTTCAACCCGTACGAGCAGGGGAACCTACAGAACGTCGACCCCCGTCGCCCGCGAAAGCTGCTCGTCCACGCCCGGGAGATCCGGAAGCTGGACCGCGAGACCCAGTCGAGCGGCGTGACGCTGGTTCCGACCCGAATGTACCTCAAGAGCGGCCGGGTGAAGATCGAGATCGCGCTGGCGAAGGGGAAGAAGAGCTACGACAAACGCGAGTCCGCGAGGGACCGGGACGTCGCCCGGGAAATCGCCCGAGCGCGCGGTGCGCGACGCCCGTAGCAGGCCGCCGCGCGTCCTGTCGGAGAACCGTTGCGTAGTCCGGCGAGCAATCGGCGGGGCTGGCACGGCGGGCAGACGAAGGAGTACCGGGAGGATTCGAAGGAGTCCCGACGCAGCCGGCGCCGTCCGGAGCCGGCGAGACATGCAGCGAATCCCTGACTCGGACTGGCCCGGATGATCCACGAAGCTCCGTCGCGAGGACGCGGAGACGGCCGTGATGACGGGTAGCCGCAGGGGCGAGGACCCGAGACGTACTCGAACGGCGCGTCGCAGGGTCCGCTGCGAGGATGCCCGTCAGCATGGCCGTATCCGCGGCTCGACTGAGCTCGCCGAGGTGGGTCGCCGCAGGAGCTTCGTGGATCGTCCGGCTAGACGGAGAGAACGGGGCCCGATGCCCTGCGCTTGCCGACCAGGCGCTGGACCTCCGCGGAGCTGTCGCCGACCTCCGCCTGCAGCAGGATCGCCGCATTGCCGCCCGGAACCAGAGGGATGTCGAACTGCGCCCTGACCCGACCCTCCCGATCCGTCTCTCCGGCGAAAAGGTCGCGGGGCCGATCGATGGTCGAGATCATCTTCACCGCCACCCGAGCACCCGCGATCGGGCGCTCGGACGACTCGGCGGTGACCCGAAGAAGGACGGTCGGTCGGGATCCCTCCTCGATCTCGTCGTGCGGCTGCACCTCGAGCCGGATGCGCTCCACGGTCTCCCGCGCGAGAAACTCCATCACGACCTCGTCGAAGCTGCGATTGGTGATCAGGTGCGCGCCGAAGGGCTTCGGCCCCCCCGGATCGAACTGACCGTTCTGGATCTCGCGGATCAGCGATTGGTGCTGGCTCTCCATGCGTCGGAGAATCTCGGATTCAGAATACGTCGAGGACGCGACCGCTTCTGCGTACGACGCCCGGCGAGACGCCACGATCTCGCCTCCGCTGTACACCAGGCTCTCGACGACCGGGTTCTGCCTTCCCTTGTCCTCCGTCTGGACGTGGTAGACCTGCCCTTCGTACTCGACGTCCGTATTGAATCCGGTGATCATCTCCGCAGAAGGTAGAAAGAATGTACCGAGGATGTCAAGGCGGACTCGAATCCGGGTTGCGACGGAGACGAGGGAGCAAGCGGCGGATCCTCACCACTCGGGGGATGGTCTTCCGGGAAGTTCGGGCGCGGCGCGCCGCTCCCGTGCGAAGGTCATGCCCCCTCGCGGGAGTGCCCGGTCGAGCCGGCACTCCGAATGGAGCTGCCGCGGCTGGGCCGGCAAAGAAGGAGGGTCTCGGCATCTATGATTGCGCGGCGCCTCGAAACGCGAACCCGATCAGCTTGTGGACGAGCCGTGCCACGGTGAAGTCCGGGTGGTGAAGCCCTGCGACGGGTGCAAGCTCCACGACGTCGCACGCCACGACCCGCGCTCGTCGGAAGAGCCGATCGAGAAAGCGAATCGTCGGCCACCACCCCCCACCGCCGGGCTCGGGGGTTCCGGTCGCGGGTACGATGGCGGGGTCGAAGTAGTCCACGTCCACGGTGAGATACACCGGGACGTCGTCGAGCCCGTCGAGGGCGATGTCGGCCCAGGAATCCGCTTCCATCTCCCATCCGTGGACGATCCGGTAGCCAGGAATCCCCCGCCGAATCCACTCCGCCTCCTCGGTCGAGTAGTTCCGGACGCCGACGGCCCGGACCGGCGCAAGGTCGAGGCAGCGCGCCATCGCGCACGCATGGCTCCAAGGGTCGCCTTCGTAGGCGGTGCGCAGGTCCGCGTGCGCGTCGAGCTGAACGACGTGGAGTCCGTGATGCCTCTGAACCGTCGCCTCGACCCCGCCCGGCGTGATCGAGTGCTCGCCGCCGAGCATGACGACCCATTTCCCCGCGTCCATCAGCTCGCCGAATCGGCGCGCGATGCAGCGGAGCGCGGCTTCCGCCCCCGCCAGGTCGGCGAGCGGCAGAAACGAATCGGTGAAGACACCGCAGCGGCATGGCTCCAGCTCGAGCTGCTCGTCGTACAGCTCGACCTGGGTCGACGCTCGAAGGATCGCCTCGGGTCCCCTCCCCGTTCCCCCACCGTATGAGACGGTTGCCTCGAAAGGGGCGGGAAGCACAGCGACGCGCGCCGACCGGAAATCGCACGCCGCCTCTCGCCCGCCGAACGGTGGGATCTCTCGACGCTCGTTCTCCCTCATGCGATTCTCCAAGAGAAGGGGTTCGCAGTCATGATAGTCGGCGGCGGGTCCGGGAGCGGTCGGGCATCCTCGTCGTGGATGGCGGCCGTCCCGAGCTCCAGCCTCTGAAACAGGCGGCGGGCCGGAGCCGCCTCCTCCAAGTCACTCCGGCCCGCCTCCGGCGGAACGTGTCCGCCGACCCCGAGGGTCCCGTTCCCGGCGTCGGCGGCTGGGAGCAACGCTCCCTCCGCGACGGGTTCGCCAAGCAACCTCCAGGCCAGGCCGAAGCTCGGCCTTCGGACTCGAAATCCCTCGGCGACTCCGGCCTCGATCGTCGTGCCGACTCCGCGTCGTCCGCCGGCGAACGATCGCTCGTTCGGGGGAACGACGGCCGGGCGACGAACCTCAAACCGAAGGAGGGGCAGGAGGAGGACCGAAAGAATCCGGGTCGGACGGCGGAGCCACCGGAGGAAACGGCGTCGGCGTTCCGAACGACGCCACGGGAGGCGCGGGCGGACGATCGATATGGAACACGGCCCCGCCGATCAGTCCCCCGATCGTGGAGAACACGGCACCGATCAAGATCCAGGCTAGGAACCCCAGGATGAGCCCGAAGACGTGGACCGTTCCAACGTCGCGAAGCGCCGTGTCGATCATCTCCCCGCTTTCCGGCGGGAGGCTCGGGAAGCGCTGCAACCACTCGAGGAACATGCGCGTCGGAACGTCGCCGACCGTGAGCTTGACCACGGAGTCCACCACGGTCGTCACCATCGCGTAGAACCCGCCGGCGACGAGGCCGACCAACGCCCCGTTCCCGGGCCGGAACTCCACCCCCCGCTTCCGGCACTGCTCCGAATAGAGGTAGGCCGCCACGAATCCGCAGGCAATGACGAGGACGCAGCACGCGCAGTTGACCCAGTTGAAAAACGGAACGGCTCCGAGCGTTCCGAAGATCACCCCCGCAAGGAGCGTCGGCTTGAGCATGTCCGGCGAGCGGTCGTTCATCCAGATCTCCCCCCGGGAACGGGGCATCGGCGTGACGCCCCTCCCGTGTTTCGGTCACGGCAACGCCGGAGACGCGGCGGTGCGGCGGAAGCCGCGATCATTCCGGCCAAATCGGCGATTCCCTCGGCCAGAAGCAACCCGCCGACGAGCCCCAGAGGAACGGCGGCGAGCAGCCTGGGCCAGTTCGACAGGCCCGCAAAGCCCGCCCATCGGGCCCCGACGTCGAGCAGGATCGGCGTGCCGAAGGCGGCGAGTGAGAGCCGACCGGGCACGGGAATTCGCCCCAAGAACATCGCTGCGACGAGCAAACCGAAGGCGCCTCCGGCGTACAGCCCCATGCACCTGGCGCAAACCGGAGCAGGAATCCCCGCGATGGGTACGCATCGGGACGGGAGTTGATGGCACAGCGGCGCGACGAGGAAGCGAAACGTCCCCGCCATGTCGAACCCTCGCGATTCCAGGATCGGCAACAGGAGGACGCCTCCCGCGAAGCACCATCCCAGCGCGGCCGAGATGGCCACGGCAGCGCGCTCGGCTCTCGTGATCTCTCTTCGCCCGGACTCGGTTCGAACGGCGCTCACGGATCCCCCCCCCGACGGGGACGATTCTAACCGACGTCGCTCGCTTCGCCGCTCCTCGAGGAAGCGGGCTAGAATGCGGCGCGAAGGAGAACTGCGGACGTGGAGGATGCCGTCACGATGCCCTCGAAGCCCCGAGCGCCACGACCGGGAGCCACGCAGGCTCGCCTGTTCGAGGAGACCGCGCCTGCCACGCACGAGACGGAGGCGAAGACGCTCGAGACCGGACCGACACGCTCCGGACGGGCCGACGCTTCGCGTCGATCGCGCGAGGACGCGGGAACGATGGCGGCTCGCCAGCGCGAAATCTCGATCTCCGAGTTCTTCACGAAGAACCGACACCTGCTGGGATTCGACAACCCTCAGAAAGCGCTCCTCACGGCAATCAAGGAGGCCGTGGACAACTCCTTGGACGCGTGCGAAGAGGCCGGAATCTCGCCCGATCTCACCATCGAAATCGTGGAGCTTGCCGAGAGTCGATTCCGGATCGCCGTGGAGGACAACGGGCCGGGGATCGTCCGGCAGCAGATCCCGAAGATCTTCGGGAAGCTCCTCTACGGATCGAAGTTCCACCGTCTGAAGCAGCAGAGGGGCCAGCAGGGAATCGGGATCTCCGCCGCGGGGATGTACGGCCAGCTCACCACGGGCCGGCCCATCCGGATCGTCTCGCGGATCGACGCACGGAAACCGGCACATCTGTTCGAGATCGCCATCGATACCCAGAAGAACGCCCCGGTCGTCCTCGAGGACACCGTGGTGGAGTGGGACCGCCCCCACGGGACCCGCGTCGAGATCGAGCTCGAGGCCGTGTACAAGAAGGGCCGTCGCTCCGTCGACGACTACGTGGAGCAGACCGCGCTCGCGAATCCTCACGCGTCGGTGCGGTATCTCGTCTCGAAGGAAGAGCCGAGGCTCTTCGAGCGGGCCAGCTCGGATCTCCCGAAGGAGGCCCAGGAGATCAAGCCGCACCCGTACGGGGTCGAGCTCGGCGTCCTGATCCAGATGCTCAAGCAGACGGCGAGCCGAACGCTCCGCGCGGCTCTGATGACCGATTTCTCCCGAATCGGACCCACGATCGCCGACGAGATCCTCCGCATCGCGGGGATTTCCCCCGGCGCGCGGCCGAAGCAGCTCACCGCCGGACAGATCGAGCTGCTCTTCCGTGCGATCCCGAAAGTGAAGATCATGGCACCGCCGATGGCGTGTCTGGCGCCGATCGGGGAGGAGCTGGTCCGGAAGGGGCTGGAGAGGCGCTCCCGCGCAGACTTCGTCACCGCGGTGCTGCGCCCCCCGTCGGTGTACCGCGGAAACCCGTTCCAGATCGAGGTGGGGCTCGCGTACGGAGGCGAGCTTCCGGCGGACGAGCTCGCCGACCTCTACCGTTTCGCCAACCGTGTCCCCCTGCAATACCAGCAGTCGGCCTGCGCCATCACCAAGGCGGTCGTCTCCATCGACTGGAAGAGCTACGGCCTCCAGCACGCTCGCGGCGCGCTCCCGACGGGGCCGTTGGTTCTCATGGTGCACATCGCCTCGGTCTGGGTCCCGTTCACCTCCGAATCGAAGGAGGCCGTGGCTTCGTATCCTGAAATCGTCCGCGAAGTCCGGCTGGGGCTCATGGAGGCGGGTCGCAGGCTCGGTGCGTTCGTGCGGCACCGCAGACGTGCAGCCGACGAGGCGAAGAAGCGCTCCTACATCGAGAAGTACATCCCGCACATCGCCAACGCCCTCCAACAGATCCTGGCCCTGAGCCCTCGCAGGCGCGAGGAGACGGCCGACCGCCTCAAGACGATCCTGGAGCGCAGTCGCAAGGCGTGAGCTTGGATGCCGCGCCGCACACGCTCCACACGCCTTGGTGAGACCGTCTCCCGGGTCGCAATGCACCGAGCGGCCCATCGTCGCCAGGACGGACGCACGAAGGGATCTCGCCGCCGAACTGCCGGCTCTCGGGCAGGACGATCGGACCCCGCGAGACCTCGGACGATGGGTCAGTCGTCGGGCAGCTCCGCTGCGATCCGCTCCCAGATCTCGTAGAGCGACCCCAGCCGACCCTCGACATCGATCTTCTCCTTGCCCGCGGCGCGCGCCCGCTCCGGATCGCGATAGACCGAAGGGTCCGCCTGGAGCGCCGCCAGCTCGCGGATCCTGGCCTCCAGCGAGCCGATCTCGGCTTCCACGGGCTCGAGGCGATCCTGCACCGCCCGTCGCTCCCGGTATCTTCGATTCCGATCCTCGGCCTCGGCTCGACGCGCCTCCTGGTCCTTCAGCCGCGCGACGGCCCTCTCCGGCAGCGCCGGAGATCCGACGTCCTCGGCTTCGAGACGAGCCTGTCGCTCGAGATAGGTATCGAAATCGCCCGGGTACGCCTCGATCCGGCCGCCTCCCACCTCCCCCATCATCGTGGCCACGCGATTGATGAAGTACCGATCATGGGACACGATCACGAGCGTCCCCTCGTATTCGTTCAACGCCTCCTCCAGGACCTCGCGGCTGCGCAGATCCAGGTGGTTCGTGGGCTCGTCGAGGAGCAGGAGATTCGCGGGGCGCAGGAGCATCTTGGCCAGCGCCAGTCGCGCCTTCTCGCCGCCGGAGAGGATCCCGACCTTCTTGTCCACGTCCTCGCCGGAGAAGAGGAACGCCCCGAGGAGGCTTCGAAGCCTGGGCCTGGATCCCGGCTCCGCGGTCTTCTCCAGCTCCGCGAGGACCGTGCAGGACGGGTCGAGCGCTTCGAGCTGGTGCTGGGCGTAGTACTGAACGGCGACGTTGTGCCCGATCTCGATGACACCGGTGTCGGGAGCGATTCGTCCGTCGAGGAGCTTGAGCAGCGTGGACTTCCCTGATCCGTTCGGGCCGACCAGCGCCAGCCGGTCGCCCCGGCGCAGAACGAACGAGGCGTCGCGGTAAACCTCCGTGCTCCCGAACGCTTTCGACACCTGCACGCCCCGCGCGACCACGTCCCCCGAGCGGGGCGACGACGGGAACCCGAAGCGGATCCGTTTCTGGTCACGCTCCACCTGCACCCGCTCGAGTTTCCCCAGCACGCGGATGCGCGCCTGGACCTGCCGTGCCTTGGTTGCTTTGTATCGGAACCTCTCGACGAACCGCTCAACCCGGGAGATCTCCGCGTCCTGGCGTCTCGCCAGCTTCTCCAATGCCGCCCGACGCGCCTCCTTCGCGTCCAGGTAGTCGTCGTATGCGCCCGCGTAGGTGGTGAGGCGGCCGCGCTCGAGCTCGGCGACTCCCTGGACCATGCGGTTCAGGAAGTACCGATCGTGGGAGACCACCACGAAGGCACCCTCGTATCCGTCCAGGAACCTCTCGATCCACCCGAGCGCATCGAGGTCCAGGTGATTCGTCGGCTCGTCCAGCAGCAGGAGATCGGGAGCGGCGAGGAGCAGACGCGCCAGCAGGACCCGCATCCTCCAGCCTCCGGAGAGAGTCTCCAACGGCTCGTGGAAGCTTCCGGCTCCGATGCCCAGACCGCCGAGGATCGCCCGGGCGCGCGCTTCGACCGCATCCCCGCCCAAGTGCTCGAACCTCTGCCGTGCAACGCCGTAAGTCTCCGCGAGCTGCCCGAGCGCCGGATCGTCGGGACGAAGCGTGGCGAGTCGGGACTCGAGGGACTCGATTTCTTCCTCGAGGCGGCGCAGGTCGGGAAAGCCGTCGAGGACGCAGGAGAGCACGCTGCCCCCCGACACCGTCTCCACTTCTTGTGGGAGGTAGCCCACCCGGAGCGCCGCCGGCCGGCGGACCTCTCCGGCGTCGGGCGCCTCCGATCCCGCGAGGATTCGAAGCAGCGTCGTCTTGCCTGCACCGTTGGGCCCGACGAGCCCCAGTCGACTCCCGCGGGGGATCATCCACGAGAGGCCCTCGAACAGGACTCTCGCGCCGAACTGGCGCCGGACACCGTCCACGTGGACCATCTGAGATCCCGGCTCCCGCACGGGATCCCGGGCGGAGCGTGTCGGCGGCTGACAGATCGCCGCCAGATGGATATTGTAGTCGTCGTTCGACGAAGGGACGACCGGGAAGGGGGACCGACGATGACCTTGCTGCTGGCGATCGCGGCCATCCTCGTGGCATGCGGTGCTCTGGCAATCATCGTGCTGCGGCGACGCATCGAGCGCGGCGCGACACTTCGGGCGATGCACAAAGCCGCCGCTTCGGAGCGGCAGGCCCAGGAGCGGCGTCGGGCCGAGCTGGACTACGTGCTGTCCCGAGTCGACGGAGAAATCGAGGGGATCGGTTTTGTTGGTGGTTCGAATCCTGCCCGACGGGCGCGTTACGGGGAAATCCGCGAAATCCTCCAGCAGGCTCTCTCCGTCCGTTCCCACGCGTTCCCGATCAGCGGACCTTGCGCCGATGCGATCAACGGATTCCGAGGGGAAGCGGGCGAACGGGAGGTCGTCTACAACGAGTCGGGGGACGGTCGCTGGTTGCAGGTGACGGGTGACCGCGATCTCCTCCGCTGGGCCTTGGGCGAGCTGCTCCGCAACGTCGCGCATCATGCCGGAGACTGGTCACGCGTTTCGGTCCTCGCGGAACCGACGGCGGGGGGCATCGTTCTGACGGTCCGAGACGATGGGGATGGGCTCGATCCCGCGGCCGCCGCCCGGTTGTACTCGCCGTTCACTCCGCGGTCCGGTTCGTCGGGACCTGGGTTGGGGCTGTACGCGGTGCGGTTCGCGTTGGAATCGATGGGAGGAACCATCGAGGGGCGAAATGGGGAGCACGCGGGACTCGCCCACCGAGTCCGCCTTCCTCATCCGCCGGAGGGTCCGTACGGCAGCGCCACCCGCGCGACGGTTCATGAAGGGTCGATTCCGATCCAGCGCCCCCGGCAAACGGTCGGATAGCCGTTTTCACAACCAGTACCGGATCGCCCAGGCGGATCGTTCGAGGATCCGGTCTTGCCATGGGCGTCTCTTCCACGACTCGCGATCGATGGGCGTCGCAAGGCGGAACTCCCCTTCGAACGCCTCGAGCACATCACCCGCGGCGGACGTGTCGAACACGTTGACCGCCAGCTCGAGATTGTGCCGGAACGATCGGTAGTCCAGGTTGGCGGAGCCGGCCAGCAGCACCTGACCGTCGAAAACGGCTACCTTCGCGTGGAGTACCGCCCGGCTCATCTCTCGAATCCGGACCCCGGCATCGAGAAGTCGTTCGTAGGTTCTCCGCCCCGCCCAACGAACCCACGGTACGTCGGTCTGGCCGGCGAGGAGCAGGTCCACGCGGACTCCGCGGCGTGCCGCGGCGCAGAGATCCCTGCGCAGCCCCCCCTCCGGTGCGAAGTAGGCGTTCGCCAGGAAGATCCGCTCTCGCGCCTGGGCGACGAGGGTTCGGTACGACCGCAACAGGGTCCGGCGCCCGCGCAGGCCGCGCCCCCCGACGACCTGGACGCGCGCGGTGCCGCCGGGAGGTGGCGAAACGATCAGCGGTGCCACCGTGTCGAGCGCGCCCCCCGCTCGCAGCCACGTCGCGACGAACATTCGGGCGGCCTCCCGTGCGGCCGGCCCGTGAACGCGGATCATCAGATCCCGCCACGCCTGCTCGCCGAGGAACTCCGCGCTGTAGCACTCTGCGAAGTTGATTCCGCCGACCACGGCGGTCGTGCCATCGATCAGAACGAGCTTCCGGTGATTCCTGCGATTCGGGTACCAGCGCGGAGTCCAAGGGGCGAGGGGGTGAAACCAGACGACGCGCGCTCCCGCGTCCGCGAGCGATGCGATCAGATCCTCGCTTCCCAGGCTTCCGAACGCGTCCACCAGCACGCAGACCGGAAGCCCCTTCCGCGCGCGCCTCCGAAGGGCCTCCGCGAAGCGTCGGCCCACGCGGTCGTCGGCCCAGGTGTACATCTCCACGGCGACGCTGCAGCGAGCGGCCTCCACGGCGGCGAGGACCGCGGCGAACGCCGCTCGCCCTCCCGCGAGGACCTCCACATGGTTCCCGTCGAGCAGCGGGGCACCGACGCGTTCCTCGAACCAATCGAGGCGGCGAAGTCGTCCCCAGACCCGGGGGCCGATTCTCCGCTGATCCAGGCCGAGAATCCCCACCACCGCGCGCCTCCCGTGCTCCGGGAAACCGAGCCTTGGACCGACGAAGAGCCGACGGCGGGGCGCGCCACAGGGACCTTGCTATTCGACGGGACCCGCCGGCCGGCGGGCATTATATTCGGCCGCGTGACCCGCTTGCGTCATTCCCCGGCTCTCGATCCGACCACTCGGCGTGGCCGCTGGGCCACGAGGCGGAGCGGGCTCGGAGTCGTCGTCGCGCTGGCTCTGTCGTTCTCTACTGGAGAGGACCTCCGCGCGGAGCCGCGCCGCTACTCGTTCGACATCCCAGACCGAGGCGATGCCGCGTACGAGCTGCCCATCGTGATCGAGCGAGCCGGAACCCTCGTGGTCGAGGCAGCTTGGGAGGGCGGCCGGGTGGTGTCGTTCCGGCTCGAAGGCCCCGGCGTTCCTCCCGTTCGGCTCGTTCGCGCCGGACCGCCGCCGCAACGCATCCAGGTGGACGTGCGGGAAGAGCAGGTCGGACCCGGTAGGACGTGGAGGCTTTCGATCCACGCCCTTCCCGCTCGAGGCGCCACGCGCGCGCTGCTCACGATCTCGACTCCCGAGCCTCCGATGGCGCCGCCTGTGCCGGAGCCGGTCGAGCCACCCCCGCCGCCTCCCCTGGAGGACTGGATGCGGGCGCGGTCGGCACCGGCTGGAGCCCCACCGGCGGTCGTGAGGCTCTTCGAGGCGTTGGAGCGGCTCCGCGGGATGATCGTGTCCACGTCCGGCGATTTGCGTCCCGATCCGTGCTCGTGGCAACAGGCGTTCCTGCAGCACGCGCTGACGCTGCGCGACGACCCCGCGACGGCCGCTCCCGGCGGCGCGGCGCCCACATGTCTGATGCGGCTGTCGAGCGCGGTGCGGCGCGTGGAGGAACTGCGCAACAGCCGGGACCCGATCCTGGCTGGGCCGGAACCGGCGGATCCGCGAGAGCGCAGCGTCTGGAGGGCTTTGAGGAACGAGTGGCTGCGACCTCTCGAGGACGAGCTCGATTCCCTCCTCGAGAGCGTGCGAGGCGAGCAGTGCGCGGAGCTTCGCGGTGAGGCCTGGCCCCCTCGCTTCGTCGCGTGCCTCACCGCGTGCGAGCGCTACTTCGACGATCGTGGACGGAAAGGAGAGTACGAAGCGGCGAACCGGGAAATGGCCCGCGCCGAGTGGGAGGTTTTCCTCGCCGCCGCCGAGGTGATCGAAGCGATCGCAGCCCAGTCCCCCGGCGAGCCGCCCAGCGCGGCTCCCGAGAAAGCTCCGGACATTCCGCCCGGCCCTTGACCCGAGGGCTCCGCAACCGTACGGTAGCCGCATGAAAAGCAAGGTCGCGGTGGCCCGCGTGAAATCGTCGAGCATCCTCGAGGACATCGACCGACTCTGTGGACTCGCCGGGATGTCTCGCGCGCTCGTGGGGAGCGCGACGACGATTCTGAAGGACAACATCTCGTGGCACTTCCCGTTTCCCGGCGCCAACACGACCCCGTGGCAGCTCGAGGGGACGATTCGAGCGCTGCGGGCGGCGGGGTTCGGCGATCTGGTCTGCGTGCAGAACCGGACCGTGGTGACCAACGCGTTCAAGGGCGAGGACCTGAACCGCTACGTTCCCATCCTCTCCCGGTATGACGTCCCCATTCGGTACAACTTCAAGCCTGAGGACATGACGTGGGTCCCGTTCGCTCCCAAGGCCAAGCTGCACGTCCTGGACCGGATCTTCCCTGAGGGCATTCGGCTCCCCGAGTACTTCTTCGGGAAGAACATCGTCCATCTCCCCACCGTCAAGTGTCACATCTATACCACCACCACGGGGGCCATGAAGAACGCGTTCGGGGGGCTTCTCCACGACCACCGCCATTACACGCATTCCTGGATCCACCGGACTCTCGTGGATCTGCTGAAGATCCAGAAGGAGATCCACGCAGGGATCTTCGCGGTGATGGACGGAACCACGGCGGGGGACGGCCCAGGCCCCCGAACGATGCGGCCCGTCGTGAAGAACCTGATGCTGGCCTCCGCGGATCAGGTGGCGATCGATGCCGTGGCCGCCAAGCTCATGGGGTTCGATCCCCTCGGCATCGAGTACATCCGGGTGGCGCACGAAGACGGCCTGGGCGTCGGCGATCCGCGGGACATCGAGATCCAGGGGGACGACGTGTCCGGCGAGTCGTGGGGCTTCCGGGTGGGCGACAACGGCGCGAGCCTGGTGGGAGACCTCCTGTGGTTCTCCCCCATGAAACGGTTCCAGAAACTGTTCTTCCGGACGCCCCTGGTCCACGCCTTCATCTTCGGATCCGAGGCATACCACGACTACTACCGCTGGCCGCTGAAGGACCGGCGCGTGTTCGACACGTGGCGACGCGAGACGGAGTGGGGCCACCTGTTCGAACGCTACGCTCGAGGACCGACGGGAATCGGTCAGGGAACCGATCCCGATGCCTCTTCTGCCGGAACGACGCCGAATCGGCGGCTAGCCCGGATTATTGATGAAGGACCGTAGCGAGACCGCGAAGATGCCCGTCCTGCTTGGCGCCCGCAGGGACTCGGGCCCGAGACGTACTGTACCGTACGTCGCAGGGCGCGAGGCCCGAGGACGTCGAGCAGGATGGGCAGATTCGCGGTCGCAGTAGGTCCTTCATGATGATCCGGGCTAGACGCTGAACGCCCCGTTTTCGGGACGAAGCGTCGCCGTCTCGTGCTGGTGGAGGAACCTCTCCAGCGAGCGCCGGTCGCCGGTCCCCAGCCGCTCGAACTCGATTCCCATGCCGGGAACCCTGCTCTCGCCCAGGGGGGCCTCGCCCGGGGGCACCATCCGGACCACCCGTCCGATCACGTGGACGTTCGTGTCGGCACCTGGAATCGGGAAGGCCAGCGCGCATCGCATTCCGATGTCGATGGGAGTGCGCGTCTGCACGAAGATCCCGCTGGGCGATACATCGAGGCTGAAGCCGAGGAGCATCGAGTCCACACCGTCGAAGTACACGGGAACCTGAAGGGGAACCCGCGGCCGCCTCACGTAGCACCAGACCCGGTTCCGCCCGAACGAGCGCGCTTCCTCGAGAGCCTCGCGCGCCCGGTTCAACAGATCCGACGCATCGTCGGCGTCCGCCGGATACGACGCCGCTCCGAGGCTGAGCGTGACCTGGACCGGGCTCGCTTCCTCCCGGGCTCCGAAGAAGCGAAACCGCTCCACGGTGGACCGGAGTCGCGCCGCGACCTGACGGGCCTCTCCGCGGCCCGCACCCACCAGAACCATGGCGAAGTCATCGGCGTCCAGACGGGCCACCAATTCCTCGTTCTCCACCGCCGCACGCAGGATCCCCGCGATGGCGCAGAGCACCTCGTTGCCCGCCGCGTGCCCGTAGCGATCGTTCACCCGTCGCAGATGGTCCACGTCGGCGAGCACCAGCGCCAGCGGCCGGCCCGACGTCGCCGTCGATCGGAGGGAGTCCTGAAGACGCTCGAGGAACGTGTCCGAAGCGGCGAGACCGGTCAGCGGATCGAGCCGTCCCGGTGCTCCGTCTCCGCCACCGTCCGCCGACCGCGCGAGGACCCGGTGTACCGTGACCGCAACTCGGTCGCCTCCGCCCTTGAGGCGCGCGGTCGTCGCCTCGACGTCGAGGACGCGTCCGTCTCTCGCGTTGAGCCGCAGTTCGAGCCGTTCCGGACCATCGGACACCCGAATCGCTCCGTCGTACAGGGAACGAGTCGCCATCCCGAGCGTGGAGCCAACGTCGTCGGCCAGTGCCCGATCCTTGCGTCGGCCGACCACCTCGGCGGCGGGCCACCCGGTCAGCGCCTCCATCCCCAGATCGAATCCGAGGATGGTGCCGTGGCGGTCGACGATGAAGGAGCCGCAACGAGGGTTCCGGTCCCGTCCGGTCGCGGGACCGCGCGACATCGTCCCGGCCTTGCGATGGTCCGACATACGTCTCCCTCCAGGCCCGAAATCTAGGGTCCGCCTCCGTACGCGGCAAGCGACGCGGTCCCCGCCGTCGCCGGGACCTCGTCGCGGGCCTCGTCGAGGAGAATCCTCACGCATTGGGTCCGAACTCCTGCGCTCGTGGGTCGCGGATCCCGGGGAGGAGCAGTCCAGCAGACCGGCCTGCACCTCGCGCGGGTGTTTCATCGCGTTCGGGTGACGCCACGAGGCGTCATGGACAAGTAGTATGCAAACATGGGGGTTCCGCCCCCGCGCCCCCGGCTCCCGCGGGAAATGCACGCCGGCGCACCGGCGTGCATTTCCGCGGGACGTTTTCAGCACTTCAGGGTGACGCCTCGGCCGTCATGGACGACTGTCCCCGATTCGCCGCATCGTTTCCTGACCTTCCTGTCGCACACCCGAACGGGAGGAGGCGGTTTACATGCGTGGAGACGGCGGCTATCCTCGGGTACGTCTTTCATCCGCGAGGAGAGGAGCGATGGCCACGATCGGCGATCCGATGGTCTCCGAGAAGCTGGAGCAGGTGCCCGGAATCCTGGACGAGATGGGAGTCGACGCCTGGCTTCTGTTTGCCCGCGAAAGTCACGCGTTGCACGATCCATGCTTCGACTTGGTGGTGGGAACGAACGTCACGTGGGCGTCGGCGTTTCTCCTCACCCGAGGAGGAGACCGTCTCGCGATCGTCGGAAGTCTCGACCGAGCCAATCTCGAGATGCACGGCCACTATCCGGAGATCATCGGCTATCTCGGGGGGATCTCCGATGAGTTGCGTGGTGCGCTCCGGCGTTTCGATCCGAAGCGAATCGCGATCAACCACTCGGCGGACGACACCATGGCCGATGGGCTCACTCACGGGATGTATTTGACCTTGACCCGCATCCTCGACGGCACTCCGTATGCGGTGCGTCTCGAGTCCGCGGAACGGATCGTCGCCGCTCTTCGAGGGCGGAAATCGGCGACGGAGCAGAGGCGCATCCGGGAGGCCTGCCGGGTCACGGAGGAGATCTTCCTCAGGGTCACACCGCGACTCCGCGTCGGCATCACGGAGGCGCAGGTCGCTTCCATGATCCGAGAGGAGATGAGTCGGCTCGGCGGGCTAGAGCCCGCGTGGGACCCGGAGCACTGTCCGGCGGTCTTCACCGGACCCGATTCCGCCGGCGCCCATGCCGGCCCGACGGACCGGGAGATCGAGCCGGGACACGTCATGAACGTGGATTTCGGCGTGAGGAAGGACGGCTACTGTTCGGACCTGCAGCGGACGTGGTACTTCCTGCGTCCCGGGGAAGCCCGCCCGCCCGACGCGGTCCAGCGCGGATTCGACACCATCGTGGAGGCCATTCAACTGGCCGCGCGTGCGCTGCGGCCCGGCCGCTCGGGCGGAGAGATCGACGACATCGCGCGCTCGCACATCGTCGGTCGAGGCTATCCGGAGTACCCCCACGCCTTGGGCCATCAAATCGGGCGAAGCGCGCACGACGGAGCCGGTTTGCTCTGCCCACGCTGGGAGCGTTACGGGAAGCTCCCCGATCTGCCGGTGGAGGCAGGTCAGTGCTACACGATCGAGCCTCGTCTCCCGATCCCCGGCCACGGGGTCGCGACGTGCGAGGAGATCTACGCCGTGACGGTCGACGGAGCCGTGGCTCTCTCCAATCCACAGGACCGTTTGCTCTCGATCGGTTGACGGGCGGCGTCTTCGAAACCTGCCTCCGCCTCCGACCGCGGGAACGCCCGAGAGCGATCGGAACGGCGCCGACGGTTGATTCGAGTCCGGAACCCTCTCGACAGATGCCGCGTACGCCGACCGTGAGAGTTCTTCCTCTCCCCCGGAGGGGCGGAGGGGTCTCTTGCACCAGGAGTCGGTCAGCCGTGTCGCCGTCGCATGGTGGGAAAGACCAGGGCGACCGCACCAGAGTGCACCACGAGATCCAGGGCCTTCCCGGTCAAGTTGTCCAGTCCGGCCGAGCCCGGACGCAGGCGATGCCGCTTCAGGGCGTGTCGGGTCCCGCGGAGGCTCACCGACGCGGTACCTGCGAGCGCGAGAAGCGAGACGGTGCGATTGCGCACGGTCACCGCGCGGCACCCCTTGCTCGTGATCAGGAACAGCCCGCGGTCCGTGGGAGCGAGGATCCCCGAAAACCACCGGACCCGAACCGCGAGATCCAGCACGTTGGCGCATTCGCGGTCCACCCGTCCGCCGAGAAGCCCCGCGAGCAGCACGACCTGGACCCTGCGATCGCGCATCTCTGCGAGCGCTCCCGAAAGATCGCTGAAGTTCTTGTCCCGGTCATAGACGACGGAAGGAATCGAATCGGGAATGCGCGGCGACGAATCACAGTCCCCCACATAGAGGTCGGGACGCCGCCGACTTCGGCGACACGTCCGAAGGCCTCCGTCGACCGCGACGAGGATGCAGCTGTCCGCGATGAGCGCTCCGAGCGCCGACGCGCGCAGGAGCTCCGGACGCGAAGCACCTTCCAGCGCCAGCACGGCTCCCCGCACGCCTCCGCGACTCCTCAAGCCGCGCAACTGGATCCAAGGGCGCTCTCCCGCCGCTGACATTCCCCCTCCGCCTTTGGTGATGACCGTTACGTATACCTCGACTCGAGATTCGAATCAAGAGCGCCGGCGGGCACGGGCGCACGGCAGGAAAGCGAGGAGACGATGCTGCGGATCCAGGACAGCGACCGAAACTCGCACAACGCCCCGCGGTTTGAGAGAGTTGCGTGCTTGCGAGCTTCGCTTGCTGGTACGCAAAGACGGCGGCTCCGCCTCCGCGCCCCCGGCTCCCGCAGGACGTTCATCATTCCCGGGTGACGTCTCGGGCGTCATGGACGACTGTCCCCGATTCGCTTCGAATTAGCTCCTCGTCACTTTCCGGTCTCACAGCCGGCAGGCGAGGGTTCATGATCGAGAAGCGACGAGAAGGCGAACGGACGGAAACCGGGGACGGCATCGGCGTCTGGCGGATCGTGATTCGTTCCCTGTCTCCGATTCCCCGCATCGCCTCGGCAGGACTCCGTCGCGTTTCCGGGGGGAGTGCTACGGTCAGTACAAGAAAGCCCCGGTGATTGCGCCACCGGGGCTCTCTGGAACATGCTCGAACCGATCTGCGAATGACCTACTGGACGCGGACGACGTTCTCGGCCTGAGGTCCCTTGGGACCGTCCGTGATTTCGAACTCGACCTCTTCACCCTCGTCGAGGGTCTTGTACCCCTCGGACCGAATGGCGGTGTAATGGACGAACACGTCGGGCCCATCCTCGCGCGCGATGAACCCGTACCCCTTGCTGTTGTTGAACCACTTGACCTTTCCTCTGGCCACGCTAAAAACCTCCTTGCCGGGCAGAACGTACTCACTACGCGGCGCCGACCTTCCACTGCTTCAGACGTGCCGCAACCGGAGCCTACGATCAGCAAGAAGCCACCGAGCGCGCCGCCGCTCCGGTGGTTTCCCGAGTCTGTACCCAGGCCCCTACACGACCAGCCGGGGGGAGTATAGACCCCGGTTCCGACCCGGGCAAGCTCACTGGACGTTCGGCGTGTACCGCAGAAACGGTGTTCATGACGTCCCGGGGCGTCACTCGGGAACGATGAACACCCGAGAGAGGTGCAGGCCGATCTGCCCGACTGCACGGTACGAGGGGCGTGGGTCCGGGGGCATGCCCCCGGCATTTTCACTCCAGTGACGAGGTGATGCGGCGAAGGTCATGCCTGCACGACGGGAACGTCGTTCTCCGCTTCCGAATCGGGGATCACCTCGCCGCCGGTAACCACCCCCACCGGGACCTCCCGCGCGGCGGGCTCGGGCGCGATCGGAGGCCTTTGCCGTAGCGCCGGGCCGAACGCGATGTCGAGCACCTGCTCGATCTCGGACACGAAGTGGAACCGCAGCGCCGTCCTCACCGATTCGGAGACGTCCTCCAAGTCCTTCTCGTTCTTGTCGGGGAGAACGACCCGCAGGACGCCGGCCGACTTTGCCGCGATGACCTTTTCCTTCACGCCGCCCACCGGTAGGACCTTCCCGCGCAGCGTGATTTCGCCGGTCATCGCCAGATCGGACGGAACGGGGAGCCCCGTGAGCAGGGAGACGAGCGACACCGTCAGAGTGACCCCGGCGGAGGGACCGTCCTTCGGGATCGCGCCTGCCGGGACATGGATGTGAAAATCCGACTTGTCGAAGATCGCGGAGTCGATGCGGAGGGAGGCCGCGTTGCTCCTCAGCCACGAAAGGGCCGCGAGCGCCGACTCCTTCATGACGTCGCCGAGGCGGCCCGTGATCGTAACCTTGCCCTTCCCGCGCATCTGCGTCGACTCGACGAACAGGATGTCGCCGCCCGTCTGGGTCCACGCCAGGCCGATCGCCACGCCGCTCCGGTCCGTACGCTCCGCGATCTCCCGAAAGAACCGCACGGGCCCGAGCAGCTCGACCACCTGCTCCGGAGCCACCCGCACCTTCTCGACATTCCCTTCGACGACGCGGCGCGCCACCTTGCGGCAGACGTTCGCGATCTCCCGCTCGAGGTTCCTCACGCCCGATTCCCGGGTGTACTCGTTGATGAGCTTGCGGAGACCCTCGTCCGAGAACTCGATGCCGTCTCCGGTGAGGCCGTGCTCCCCGATCTGTCTCGGAACGACGTGGATCTTCGCGATCTCGACCTTTTCTTCCTCCGTGTACCCGGGGAGACGCAGGACCTCCATGCGGTCCCGCAGCGCCGGTGGAATCGTGTCGAGCACGTTGGCCGTGGTGACGAAGAAGACCTTGCTCAGGTCGAACGGCACCTCGAGATAGTGATCCGAGAACGCGTTGTTCTGCTCGGGATCGAGAACTTCGAGGAGCGCCGAGGACGGATCTCCCCGGAAGTCCGTGCCCACCTTGTCGATCTCGTCGAGCACGAACACCGGATTCTTGGTCCCCGCGCGCTTGATCCCCTGGATGATCCGACCGGGAAGCGACCCGATGTAGGTCCGGCGATGCCCTCGGATCTCGGCCTCGTCCCGGATCCCGCCCAAGGAAACCCGGATGAACTTCCGGCCCATGGCCCGCGCGATGGACTTTCCGAGAGAGGTCTTCCCGACTCCGGGAGGCCCGACGAAGCAGAGAATCGGGCCCTTGAGATCCTTCTTGAGCGAGCGGACCGCGAGGTATTCCAGGATGCGGTCCTTCACCTTCTGGAGGTCGTAGTGGTCGTCGTCCAGGATTCCTCGGGCTTCGATCACGTCCAGCTTGTCCTCGGTCTCGATCGCCCAGGGAAGCGACACCAGCCAGTCGAGGTAGGTGCGGGAGACCGTGTATTCGGCCGCCTGGGGAGGCATCTTGGAGAGTCGATCCACCTCCTTGTCGGCGACTTTGCGCACGTCTTCCGGCATTCCGGCCGCCTCGACCTTCTTTCGTAGCTCGTCGATCTCCTGCTGCCTCTCGTCGTCCTCGCCGAGCTCCCGCTGGATCGCCTTCATCTGCTCGCGCAGGTAGTACTGCCTCTGCGTCTTCCCCACCTCGTCGGCCACCTGGGACTGGATGCGGCTCGAGATCTCCTGGAGCTCCACCTCGCGGGTCACGATCTCCACGAGCTTCTGCACGCGATCCTTGACGTTGTTGCGCTCCAGAAGGCCGATCTTCTCTTCCACCGAGATGTTCAGGACGGAAGCGGCCAGATCGCTCAAGCGGACCGGATCGTTCGCTCCCGCGGAGAGGACCATCTCTCCGAGGTCGTTGGAGATGTTCGACGAGGTCTGGACGAGCTTCTGGAACTGCGTCATGAGGCTCCGGATCAGCGCGTCCATCTCCACGCCGGGATCGAGCACCTCATCGAGCGGCGCCACCGAGGCCTTCATGAACGGCTCGGTCGCCACGAAGCGGTTCACGCGCACCCGTCGCATCCCCTGAATGATCAGGTTGACGTTGTTCCCGTTCAGCTTGACGACCTTCAGGATCCGCGCGGCGGTCCCCACGCGGTACATCGCCGACGGGTCGGGGTCGTCATCCGCGGGATTCCTCTGGGACACCACGCCGATGATCTCGCCGTCGCCCACGACGTCGTCAAGGAGGTTGAGCGTCTTCCGCCGGCCGACCGAGATCGGCATGATGGCGTGCGGGAAGAGCACGCTGTTGCGTAAGGGAAGGACTCCGATCTCTCCGGGAACCACGATATTGTCCATGGCTTTCTTTTCCTCGGGTACTGGCGGCGGACGCCCGTCCGATGCCTCCGCGGTACCGGTCCAAAAATAGCACGAGCCCCGGGGCGGACCTGCCCGCCCCTGGGGCTCATTCGACGAGACGGCTCCTCAGAGGGCCTCGATCTCGACTTTCTTCGGACGTGCCGACTCCGCTTTCGGGATCGACAGCTCCAGCACGCCTTCCCTGTACTTCGCGGAAATCCTGGTGGCGTCCACCGTCGTGGGGAGCGTGAAGCTGCGCGTGAACTTGCCGTACACGCGCTCCATCCGGAACGCCGCTTTCTCCGCCACATCCGGATCCGGCTTTCGCTCGCCCCGGATCTGGAGAACCCCGTTCTCCACGCGGATGTCCATGTCATCCTTGCTCACGCCGGGAAGCTCCGCCCGGATCACGAGATCGTCGCCTTTCTCGAAGATATCCACCGGCGGGATCCACGCCCCGTATCCCTCCTCGGAGGAGAAACGGGACGGCGCTTCGGACATCAGCCTGCTGAGCCTCTCCTGGATTCCCACCAAGTCGCGAAACGGATCCCATCGCACGAGTGTCATGATCGCAACCTCCTTGCACCGGCCCAGGGCTTCGTGCCGCCACCGGGACTCGGGAATCGATGTTTGGCGTCGCTCTCAGCGACGCGCCGTTCATAAGACCGTCGTTTTGAGGTGTCAAGGATGGCCACCCGATGGGCGCGCGCCGAAGGAGCGAAGGGGCAACGAGGCAACGGGACGAGCCACCATGGATCACCGCGCCGCGGGTGACTCCGGCGAGGCGCCGCGAGCGAAACGAGAAAGACTCCGGAGTGCGCTGCGTCGTCCTCTCGCGTCGCAGCCGTGCACCCCGGAGCGTTTCACTCGTAGAGCTTCTGGTGATGCAGAGCGACCAGATTCTCCGGCAGCGGTCGGTAGTCGAGGGGCTCGAGGGAAAACGATCCCCGCCCCTGAGACTGCGATCGCAACACGGTCAGGAAGCCGAACATCTCTCCGACGGGGACGACGCCGCGAACGAACACCACCCCTCGCTGGAACCGCGTCTCCTCCACGACCGCACGGCGCTGGAGCAAGGTCTTCAAGACGCCTCCGAGGTACTCCTCCGGTGCCCGCACTTCCAGGCGGCCGTACGGCTCCAGCACGACCGCGCCGGCGGATCGGAGCGACTCGCGGAACGCGAGGCTCGTCGCCGAGTTCAGCGCGATCTCCGGCTGGCCCGCGTCGTCGAATTCCGCGCGGAGCAGGGTGACCCGCGCACCCGTCACCGGATAGCCGTAGAGCCCACCTCCCTCCGCCGCGTTCCGGACCGACTCCGCGATCGCCGGAAGGTAGCTCTGCGGCAACGTTCCGGGTCTCAGCCGATCCACGAACTCCACGACGGCGCCGTGGGACTCCACGGGCTCGATTCCCAGCTCGACTCGCGCGAACAGGTTCTCGCCGGCCACCTGCCGCCGATACTCGGCCGTCCTGGCGGCGCGCCCCCGGACGGTCTCCCGGAAGGACACCCGGGGCTTCCCGAAGTGAACGGCGACGCCGAAGTCCCTCTGCATCCGCTGAATCACCACGTCGAGATGGAGCTCGCCCATTCCGGAAAGCAGGGTCTGCCCCGTGTCGGCGTCCACCGAAGAACGGATCGTGGGGTCCTCTTTCTGGATACGTTGGAGCGCCTCCGAGAACCGATCGCGGTCGGCCGACGTGTGAGGCTCCACCGCGACCGACACCACGGTGCTCGGGAATCGAATCTGCTCGAGCAGCACCGGCGCCGTCTCGTCGCACAGCGTGTCCCCCGTGGTCGAGCGATGGAGCGCGGTGACCGCCACGATGTCCCCTGCCTCGATTTCCTCCACGGCATCGCCGCGATCCGCGTGGACCCTCAGGATGCGGCGCACGCGCTCGCGTTCGGCGGTTCGAGGGTTCAGGGCACGTTCCCCCGCGCGAAGCCGTCCGGAGTAGACGCGCACGTAGTACAGGTCCGCCGAGTCCGATGCGACCACCTTGAACACGAGTGCTGCGAACGGCGAGTCCGGGCTCGCCGGGCGGGAGACAGCGGCACCGTTTCGGGGATCCGTCCCCTCGACCGCGGGGACGTCCGACGGTGACGGGAGGTAGTCGCACACCGCGTCGAGGACCGGCTGCACCCCCATGTTCCGCAACGCCGCACCGCAGAGCACCGGCACCGCCTTGCCCGCGACGCACGCCTCGCGAAGAGCGGCGCGAAGGTGCCGCGGCTCGATCGGTAGATCGGCCAGGTACCTCTCGGCCAGCGAATCGTTCAGGTCCGCCAGCGCCTCGATCAGCGCGGCGCGACGGCGGGTGCGCTCGTCCCTCAACCGCTCCGGCACGCTTCCCCGCCGGACCTCTCGACCGAGCGTCGACGGCTCGAAGGTCAGATGCGCATCTTCCACCAGATCGACGATCCCCGCGAAACCCTCCTCGGACCCGTCGGGGAACTGCACGGGAATCGCCACCGCACCCAGCATCTCCCGAATCGACCGGACCGTCATCTCGAAGTCGGCCCCGACACGGTCCATCTTGTTGACGAACGCGACCCGGGGAACGTGGTATCGGTCCGCCTGGTGCCAGACGGTCTCGGTTTGCGGCTCGACCCCCTCCACGCCGTCAAAGACCACGACGGCCCCGTCGAGCACCCGAAGCGCACGCTCGACTTCCGCGGTGAAGTCCACGTGGCCGGGCGTGTCGATCAGGTTGATCTGGTGATCCCGCCAGTACAACGTGGTCGCGGCCGCCGAGATGGTGATTCCTCGCTCTCGCTCATCGGAACGGAAATCCATGACCGCCTGGCCGTCGTGGACTTCCCCCATCTTGTGGCTCTTGCCGGCGTAGTAGAGGAACCGCTCCGACGTCGTCGTCTTCCCCGCATCGATGTGGGCGACGATCCCGATGTTGCGGACACGTTCTCGTGGCACGGATGGCATATCGGTGAGAGCGACGGTGCAGACGCACCGTCACATGACGTAGTCCTCTCCTTCCTTCTCCGGACCGCCGGACGACGGCTCGCCGTCGGGCTCGTCGCGCGCCTGCCGCGCTCGCTCGTCCTCGATGGCCCGCAGGATGTCTTCTTCCTCCGGAATCCGAACGTTGTGGATGGCACCGAGCAGGAGAAGCCCCTGGCCGACCAGGGCGGGATCCTCCTCGAGCCAGTCGCGCAGCGGATCGATCAGCTCTTCGACCCCGAACAGGCTCGCCCACTCCGCGGTCGTGCCCGGGCCCACCTCTTCCATGAACCAGTCCAGGTGGCTTGCGACGGCGGCGTACGCGGCCCGCGTGCCGGCGTCGCAGAGAAGCACGAGCAGGCTGTGCGCCGCGTCGGGATCCACCGCTCCCGCATCGATCCGCGCTGCGGCGGGACCGATGATCGCCTCGCCCATGCGAGACAGGGCGCGCTCGGCCGCGCCATACACGTACGAGTTCTCGTCGGAGAGGTACCCCATGATCTCGGGGATGAAATGCACCGCCCCCAGCTCGCCGAGCGTCTCCAAGGCGACGACCTTCGGGAAGAACGGTCCCTGCGACTCGAGCATTCGAAGGCACCACTCCTGCGCACGGGACGCCTGAATGGGATCCTCACGGCACATCACCGCGATGGCGGGAGGAAGGTCCGGAAGGACGAACGCGGTTTCGACCTCCGCGAGGCGGAGCAGACTGTCCAGGTCCCCTCGGGCGCGCTTCAACTCGAGCGCGGTGTTGCGATAGCGCGCCACGGCGAAGGCCGCCGAGAGCTGAAAACCGAGCACCCACTGCTGGAACTGGTGCCCGAGTCGCTCGGAATCATCCAGCATCGGCTGCGTCGTGAATGATCCGACGGCGGCGGAGATCCGGGCCGGCAGATCGTCCTCCGGGTCCTTCGGAAGCGCCGCGGCCGCATTCCGCGTCCAGTCCGCGATGGCCCGAACGATGTCGCCCAGATCGCCCGCGCGGAATTTCTGGGCGATGTGCTTGATCGTCGTCTCGCCCATGGCGGCCAGCACGTCGCAGTCGTAACCGGACTCCACCGCCTTGATCGTCTTCCGAAGCTCGATGCGACCCGAGGGCCCCGTGCGGAAGCACCACCCGGCGTCGTCGACCTGCAGCGCCTCCATCAGCGTCCGGAACCCCTCTCCCGCCCGCTGGGCCCCGCGCCACTGAAGGGCCTTGAGGAACCTGGAGAGAACATCCGGGATCTCGGCGACGCCTACGATCTTGAGCACGCCCAGGAGCGCGGCCGGCTCCGCCAGCAGCTCTTCCCTTCGCGTCATGAACTCACGCACCATCTCGCGGGCCTGCGGAGTTCCCAGGTCGGCGAGGGCCTCGACGATGATCGCGAGGGCGGGCTCGGTGAGATCGCCTCGGTGGAGGGCGGATGCCGCAAGGTCCACCGTGCCGGGGTAGCCCAGCCGGGCGAGCGCTTGGAGGCAGTGCCCCGGGGTCAGGCGGCGTAGCAAGCGGAATCCCCGGAGCAGCGGGGCGTGATGTCGCGCGCTTCCGTGCTCACCCAGGTGCCTCGCCACCGCCGTGGGAGTGACCTCGTGGTCGTCCATGAGGGACTCCGCGACCGCATCGCAGCAATCCTCCGGGTAGTGGCGGATGAGCCGATCCACCGCCCAGAAGCGCACCTCGGGATCTTCCCACCGGGTGAACCGCTCCAGCTCTTTCAAGCTCCATATGAACTCGGACATCCGAGCAGACCCCCACTTTCCCCGGCCGGCATTCCGAAATCAGCATTCTAACATTGCGCGTCGCGGCGAAGCCCGTGAAGCGGCGGCGGGGATCCCGCCGTGGTAGTCTGCGGCCCTCGAAATCGGATCGGTCGCTGTCCGTTTCGTTGCCGATCGGTGTGCTGGCCCTGGTTCGATCCGGCGTCTCGCCTCGCGGCCCTGACCCGTCGGCGACCGGGACGGCAAACGGGTCTGCGACCGATTCGCTCCGGGTGACGGCGGCGGGCTCATGGGTGGCTGCGCTGCATTCCCTGGATAGGGTGCCTGCCTGCAGCCGTACGGAGGCGCCTGCCCCGGATCATGGACAATCTGACCCATACGCTGGTGGGAGTTGCGCTCGCGAGGTCGGGCATCGCCGGTGACGACCGTCGGACGCGGGCGGCCGTGGTGCTGGGCGCGAATCTCCCGGACGTGGACCTCGCCTGGAGCGTCGGGAATGACCTGACGTACTACCATTTCCATCGAGGCTTGACGCACTCGCTGGTAGGTCTTGCCGGGGGGATCCTCCTCACGTGGGGAGCCCTCGCCGCAGCCGACCGGTTCATTCGCCGGCGGGAGGGAGCCTCGCCGTTCTCGCCCGGGCGTGCCCTGGTCGCATGCGCGGCGGCCGTGTCGAGCCACATCGCGCTCGACGGAGCGAATGCGTACGGTCTGCAGCCGTTCCTCCCCTGGTCGAGCGACTGGTTCTACGGGGACCTCTTCACGATCGTGGATCCCTGGATCTGGATGATCCTCGGTCTTTCCGTCTTCCTGTCCGGATCGCGCGGGCCGCGGGGACGGTGGATCTGGGGTCTCGCGGCGTGTCTCGTCACCGCGGCGATCCTGGCCGTGCCTGCGGTTCCAGCCGCGGCGCGCACGGGGTGGATCGTCGCGCTCGCGGGCGCGGCGGTGGTCGCTCGACGGGCGGGTGCTTCGGGCGCGGCTCGGCGCCGTGCTGCCGTTCTCGGCCTCACGGCTCTCGCGGCGTACGGGGGCTTCTGCGTCGTCTGCGGCTCTGCGGCGCGTGCCCGGCTCGACGCGCTTCGGGGCGAGGAGCCAACGACGGTCGGTTCGGTGGCGTCGATCCTTCCGCGCCTGGCCGATCCGTTCCGGTGGGACGCGTTTCTTCAGGATCCCACTTCGCTGCATCATCGCGTCATCGCAATCGCTCCCGAGCTCGATCCCGTTGGGGCGAGGTTTCGGGTCTTTCCGAAGGACCTCGAACGACCCGAGGTCGCGGCGGTTCTGTCGAGTTGCGCCGGAACGGTCCTTCGCGCGTTCTTTCGCTTCCCCCTGGCGCGCGTCGAGGATCGCGGCAATGGGGCACGGGTCGTCGTGATCCAGGACGCCCGATTCACCTTGGGAGGCGTCACGCGCTTCGGCCGATTCGAGGCGCCGCTGGGAGCAAACGGGGTCCCCAGAATCGTCGCTTCGGACTGCCCAGGGGCGATTCGGCGCGAGGCAGACCGGGGAAGTCCCCCGACGGGCGGAAGAGAGGGCGCGGTCCGGGATCCTCCTCGAGGCGCGGCTACTTCCGGGCGATCCCGATCACGTTCGGTACGCGGGAAGCACGTGGCGTCGCGTCCGGATCCCCGGCCTCGAAATCGTACCCCCCGACGAACTCCTTCTCGGTACTCCCGGCGCGGACGTAGAGCTGGGCCGCCGATCCCCCTTCCACGTACATTGCGCGCTCCACGTCGATGGGAAGGCCGATCAGGACGTCGATGAACTCCTTCGCGCTGAACGGGGAGCGCGCATGCATGAACAGCACCCGCCCCCCCCGATCCGTGCCGATGGCGGCCACGCTCGACCGGCGCGACTGCGGAGCCCAGACGTTTCGTCCCTTGCAGGACAGCATGCGGATGCTCTGCACCAGCGACGCGTATCGCTTTCGAAGCGAGTCGAAATCCTGGCACTCCCGATCGATGATTTGCACCTCGGCGACGCCCGCGTCCAGCCGGTCGAAGGCGAGAATCGTCATGTCCTTGGAGACGCGGGCGTTGTTCGTGTAGCCGTGGGTCTTCATCAGTGAGACGCTCGACCGGAGATCCTCCTGGTACATGCTCGCATTGATCGCGGCCACCAGACCGTTGCGCGCGCACCATTCCTTCGCGGTTCTCGGCTCGCCCTGCCCCGGCGCGGACGCGCTCAGCAGCGCGAGCCGAAATCGGGCCGGCTCCGCCCGGAGGACGCGCACGAGCCGATCGCCGTCCTCGGACTCGCGCGACACCCGGAACGTCGCGAGGTCGAGCCCCGGCTCGAGCACGACCCAGTCCGCCGGCCTCTTCGACCCGGAATCGGACATGGCAGCAGCCGCCGCCACGACGAGCAGCGCCGCCGGTGCAAGCAGGAGCCGGTACCGATGGATCGTCGGATTCCGCATGGCGCCTCGAGACCGATCATAGTGACGCGCCCGCGGCGGAGCCATCCCGGCCGGCGGCCCCAGCGCGCAGGGATCAGAACGTCCAGCCCGCCAGGAGCTTCATGTCGGCGATGTCGCCGATTCCGATCTGGATCTCCGTGAGGAAGCGCGTGCCGCTCCGGAGCTTGGTCTCGAACCCGCCGACGAGGGCGAGGCCGATCTCCGTCTCGCTGCGGTCGCCGTTCTCACCCCCGCTGTCGAAATCGAACCACGCGGCGGTGACCTGACCGCCGGCGTACGGGGTGATGGATGCTTTCACCGGGAAGTAGTACCCCAGCATGGCGTTGCCCGACAGCGAGACGACATCGTCGCCGACTCCCAGGTCGACGCTGGGCTGGACGCGCACGTTACGCGCAACCTCTCCCAGGTCGAAGTGCGCTCCCACGACGACCTGGTCCGGATCGTCCGACAGACCCACGCGGGGACCCCAGCCGCGAAGGCCCGCTCCGGCCGCTGCGGGAGAGACGACGACAGACGCAGCGACGAGCGCCACGAGGACGACGACTTGGCTCCGCTTCATTCCTTCTCTCCCTTCCCGGAGCGTCTGCCCCGCGGATTCCGGCGCTCGGATCCCCCGCCGGGCCCGCGGACGTCGCGACCTCGCCGCGAGCCCCGCGGATTCCCAAGCCGAGAGCGAAGTGTCGGTGGACAACGCGACGGACGGGGATCCGTCCCTACGCCCGTCGCACGTATTCGAACTCGGTCGGCTTCCCGTTGATTCCTCGGAGCGGCGCGGCGATCCAGTGGGCCATTCCGCCGGGCTCCAGCACCGGCTGCATGAGGTTCTTCACATGGATCCGGTCGGACTCGGAGGGGAGCCACTCGGCGCGGCGCGCGTCGAACACGTCGCGGGCGATCGGCTGGCCCTCGGGGGTGAAACAGAATCCGGCGTAAATCCCCATGCTCCGGTTGAACATCCGGCTTGGGAGCTTCAGCTCGAACGCGACCCCCGCCTCGCGGATGATCTTGTTCCAGCGATCGACCCCCCGCTGGTTGTCCTTGACGTACTCGTCCCGGAGGATCTCGTTCATGGCGTTGCGCATCGGGACGCGCCGCGTCACCAATCGACCGTCCTCCATCACGTCGATGGAGTAGGTTCCATCCAGGGCCACGTGATCGTCGTACTGCTCTTCTCGGTCCCGCCCCTTCAGGCCGGACGCGAAGTAATCGGCCGCGTTGGACGAGATCTCGCCGCCGAACAGGTCCAAGCTCGAGGAGTACCAGAAGTTGACGTAACGCTGGATGGTCGCGAGGTCGATCCCACCCTGGGCGCGAGCGTCCTCGTTGACGTCGGTCTTCATCAGCTCGCAGGCGCGCTTGACCACGCGCCCGACTCCCGTCTCGCCCACGAACATGTGGTGGGCCTCCTCGGTGAGCATGAACTTCGTCGTGCGAGAAAGCGGATCGAAACCGCTCTGGGACAGGGCCAGGAGCTGGTACTTCCCGTCCCGATCCGTGAACATCGTGAACATGAAGAAGGACAGCCAGTCCGCGATCGGCTCGTTGAACGTGGTCAGGATCCGCGGCTTGTCCGCGTCCCCGGAGCGCCTCTCGAGGAGCTCCTCGGCCTCCGCTCGACCGTCGCGACCGAAGTACCCGTGGAGCAGGTAGACCATCGCCCACAGGTGGCGTCCCTCCTCCACGTTGACCTGGAACAGGTTGCGGCAGTCGTACAGGCTCGGGGCGCTGTTCGAGAGAAGGCGCTGCTGCTCCACGCTGGCGGGCTCGGTATCTCCCTGCGTGACGATGATTCGCCGGAGCGCGTTCCGGTGCTCTCCGGGGACTTCCTGCCACACCGGCCGATCTCCGTGGTCGCCGTACCCGATCCTGCGGTCGGGCACGGGAGGGGTCAGGAAGACGCCCCATCGATAGTCCGGCATCTTGACGTAGTCGAAGTTCGCCCACCCGCTGGCGTCCACCGAGATCGCGGTCCTCAGATAGATCTGGTCCTCCTGGAAGTCGGCCGGTCCCGCCTCCCGCCACCATTTCAAGTAGTTCGGCTGCCACTTCTCCAGGGCCCGCACCAGCTGCTTGTTCTGGGAGAGGTTCACGTTGTTCGGGATCTTCTCGAAGAGCTGCATCTACGTTCTCCTCCAGTCGAATACCGGCCGCTCGGGCTTTCCGTACAGGGTGAGCGCTCCCCGCTCTCCCACGGCGTTGGGACGTTGGAAGATCCAGTTCTGCCAGGCGGAGAGCCTCCCGAAGATCTTGCTGTCGCAGTTCTCCGCCCCTGCGAACCGCAGGCTCGCCTCCATGCCGGTCAGCGCGTCGGGGGACTGGCTCGCGCGCTCCTCGATGGCGACGCGAACCTCGTCCTCGTAGTCGATGTCGTCCGCCACCACCGTCACGAGCCCGACCTCGAGGGCCGCCGGCGGATCGAACGAACCGCTCCGTTCGAGAAGCGAGGCCGCATGTCCCGGCGTGCCGTGGAAGCGAACGGTGAGCCGCGAGAGGCCGTGGCTCATGAGGTACGCACCTGCGTTCGCGGACGACAGCGCGACGACGGTCTTCCGATGGGGATCGTCGAGCATGTAGGCGCGGTCGGCGGCGAGCGCCAGCTCGAGCAGGGTCCCCGCGAAGCACGATCCCGGCTCGATCAGCGCGAACAGCGATTTCGCCGTCAGGTCCAGCCGCCGCAGAACCCGTCCGATCAGGAGCCGCGTCTCTCCCACGAGCCAGTCACCGGCCTGCCGCTCCAGCACCTGATCGAGCGCGAGAACCGCCTCCACGCTCCCCTCCGTTCGGAGGAGAACGAGGCCGACCTCCGGCTCGTTGCACCTCAGGTGCAGGAGGGCGTCATCCAGCTCTCGAAACGCCTGGAGCGGCCACCATGCGGCGCCCAGCGCGCGGATCGCAGCCGGCCCGGCGGGCAGGTCCGCGGGTGGACCCGTCACCTGGAGCACGGCGTGCCGCCCTGCGCGGTCGACCCGGAGGCGGACCCACCGGTACCGGATTCCGTCCTCGACGACCTCGCGCTCGAGCGGCGGAAGGGCGATCCCCTCGGTGGACCGGGCGGGAGACGCCGCGGCGAGCTCCCGAGCTCTCGCGTCCACCGATTCTTGGAAGCTGCTTCGCGAGACGACGTGGTCCACGAGACCCCATTCCTTCGCGCGCTTCCCCTTGATGCCTTCCGCCGTGGTGCAGAAGACGTCGGCGAGATCCCGGCGCACCTTGCGCTTGTCGACGAGCCGCGTGAGGCCGCCGGTGCCGGGGAGGACGCCGAGCAGCGGGACCTCCGGGAGGCTCACCGCCGAGTTCCCGTCGTCGACGAGAAGGATCTCGTCGCAGGCCAGGGCCAGCTCGTATCCTCCCCCGGCGCAGGTCCCGTTCAGGGCCGCCAGGAACTTCTGCCCGCTTCCCCGCGAGGCGTCTTCGATGGCCAGACGCGTTTCGTTGGTGAACTTGCAGAAGTTCACCTTGAACGCGTGGGAAGAGCTCGAGAGCATGTTGATGTTCGCGCCGGCGCAGAATACCCGGTCGCGGCCGCTGGACACGATCACCACGCGAGCCTCCGGGTGCTCGAAGCGGAGACGCTGGACCGCGTCGTGGAGCTCGATGTCCACTCCGAGGTCGTACGAATTCAGCTTCAGCTGGTAGCCCGGGCGAAAGGGGCGGTCTTCCTGAACGTTCATCACGAGTCGGGCGACCGACCCCTCCACCGTGAGATTCCAGTGGACATAGCGGTCGGGTCGCCTCTCAAACGTGATCGGCGGGGATGTCTCGATCTTCGGTTCCACGTCCGTTTCCTGCTCCTTGGATGCGCTCGTCCCGGGGCGCGACCGACCGCGGAGGGCGAACCACTCGTCCTGACCGGTGCCGTTTCCCTTCCGGGGCACGAAGCAGCAGTATACTCAAATGGACCGCTTGTGTCCCTTTTGGAATGCACTATAGTTCACCAGAACCCGGGAGGATACGGATGTCGGAGAGCGGCCGTGGCGACCTCTCGAGAACCAGCGGCGCCGGGGCTTTGCCCCCGAACCCCCACTCCCGCCCTCCGCGACTCCGGAAGACCGGCATCGCTCCGGTTGGGCCTGTTTCCTCCCGAGGTGCCGGAGCGCAGCCCCCGGAAGCAAGCTCATGAAGCGATCACCGGCGGCTGGCCGACTCGGCGCCGCGCGCGACGCTCATCCGGAGCCCCGGCACCGCCTCGGCTCCAATGGGATCCCTCCCGTGCTGGCTGCTCTGGCGGCGCGGCTTCGGGCGCTGCGTGACGCGCGGGGCTTCACGCGCGGGGACCTGGCGAGCCGCTCCGGTCTGTCCGTCCGTTTCCTCGCGCGGATCGAGGCAGGAGACGGCAACGTCTCGCTCGTCCGCCTGGCCGCTCTCGCGGACGCGCTCGAGACGCCCGTCGAGGACCTCCTTCGGGCGGACACGTTGCGGACGGGCGTGGTAGCGCTCGTGGGGCTGCGCGGCGCGGGAAAGAGCTCGGTCGGGCCGATTCTCGCGAAGCTCCTCGGCGTTCCTTTCGTGGAGATGGACGACCGGATCAAGGACGCCAGCCGGCTTCCGCTGGACCAGATCTTCGAGTTGCACGGCGAACGGTACTATCGCCGCCTCGAGCGCGAGACGCTGGGCCGCATCCTCTCCGAAGAGCGGCCTGCCGTGGTGGCCACCGCAGGCGGAGTCGTCACCGAGCCGTCGTCCTGGGAGATGCTTCGCCGCCGCGCGACCGTCGTTTGGCTCCGGGCGAGGCCCGAGGATCACTGGCGGCGGGTCGTGGGTCAGGGGGACCGGCGCCCCATGGCGGACCGCCCCGACGCGATGGCGGAGCTGCGCGCGATGCTCGCCGCACGGGAAAAAACTTACGGACAGGCCCACATCATCGTGGATACCGCCGACCGCACCCCGCGACAGGTGGCCGCGGCCATCGCCGCGCGCGTGGCTCCACGACGCGACGCTGACTCCGACACTTCCGGGGAATTGACGATCCGAAGAGGTGTGACTCCATGAACGACCTCTCTCTGCTCCTCGTACCCGGCGTCCTCGGCCTGGCGTGGCTCGGGTCCCGCGGGCCGGACCGCTCGTTCCGGACTCTCGGCCCGACCGTGTCCGGAACCTGGTATCCCGCCAACGCTGCGTCGCTGGGAGCGCAGGTGGACGAATTGCTGCGCAAGGCGCCGGAGCCGGCCGGTGACCTCGGAGACGTGATCGCGGTCATCGCACCTCACGCAGGCTACCAGTACTCGGGGGAGGTGGCGGCCCACGGGTTCCGCGCCGTGCAGGGCGCGCGGCCGCTTCGCGTGATCGTCATCGGGCCGAGCCACTACGTCGGGTTCCGTGGCGCAGCGGTCCCGGACGCCGACGAGTACCGCACACCGCTGGGAAGCGTACCCCTGGACCTTTGCGCGCTGGACAGCGTGCGCGCGAAGCCCGGCTTCACGACGAACAACGCCGCGTTCCGGCAGGAGCACAGCCTCGAGGCCGAGATCCCGTTTCTCCAGCGAGCCCTCGCGACAGACTTCAAGCTCGTTCCGGTGCTGATCGGGGGAGGCAGCACCGGCGCCGTCGCGGAGCAGATCGCCCACGGGCTCGAGCCTCTCGTCGGATCGGGCTGTCTGGTGGTCGTCTCCTCGGATTTCACCCACTTTGGTCACGACTTCGGGTACGTCCCTTTCCGACAGGAGGTGCCCCAGCGGCTCCGGGGTCTGGACCTCGGCGCCGTGGAGCTGATCGAGAAAGGGGACGCGGTCGGCTTCGACGGGTACCTCGACAGGACGGGAGCCACCGTCTGCGGCCGCGACGCCATCGCGGTTCTGCTGCGCTTGCTCCCCGGAGGAACTCGCGCGAGCCTGGTCGCCTACGACACGTCGGGTCGGATGACTGGGGAATGGGATCACACGGTATCCTACGCCGCGATCGTGTTCCGGGCGGCATCGCAGGTGCGTCCGTGAGCCCCCTCGACTCGGCCGAACGGGACACTCTGCTGCGTCTGGCACGCGCTGCCGTCGAAGAAGCCGTCATGGGAAACGGAGCCCTCGCCCGTGGGCGAGCTGCGTCGGATCTCACCTCGGCGTTGCAGGAGATTCGGGGGGCGTTCGTGACGTTGCGCGAGGAGCTCCATCGGGACGAGTCCGGTCCAGGCCGGCTGCGCGGCTGCATCGGCACTCTCGAGGCATCCGAGCCGCTCGTGAACTGCGTCATCGCGAATGCCCGCCACGCGGCGCTCGACGATCCGCGCTTCCCACGCGTCGCACCGGGAGAACTCCCCGGTCTCTCCATCGAGATCTCGGCTCTCACGCCGCTGCGGCCGGTGCGAGGCCATGAAGAGATCGTCGCCGGCCGGGACGGGGTCGAGATCGTGAAGGGACCCTTCCGGGCCGTGTTTCTACCGCAGGTCGCGACGGAGCAGGGCTGGAATGTGGAACAGCTCCTCCACCACCTGGCTTGCAAGGCTGGAATCGCGGACGGCGACTGGCGCGGAGCGCGATTCTCGACCTTCCAGGCGGAGGTGTTCTCGGAGACGCCGGCGCAATGAGCCAGGGTCTCGAACGCGTGGACCGTTCTGAGGGAGATGCGGCGACGGGGCGACCGGCCGTCAGGGGCGCTTCACCGGAGCGGTGAATACCAGAACGTACTGGTACGGCAGCTTGCGGTACTCCTCCGCGAGTGGCCACCCGGAGGAGGCGAACTCCCGGATCACGGCCTCGCGGCTCAGCTTGTGACCCGCGGGCGGTCCCACGGGAAGATCCCCCTCCTGGAAGTCCACCACGGCGATTCTTCCGCCGGCTCGCAGGGCGCGCGCCAGCCGGACGAGGTACTCGTCGCGACCGTCGATGTGGTGCCACGTATCGCAGAGGAACACCAGGTCGACCCCGCCGTCGGGGAGCTTCGGATCGGCAGGCTCTCCCAGCACCGGCGTCACCTGCGCGAGCCCGGCCTTCGCCGCGCGCTTCACGAGGTAGTCCACCATGGACGGCTCGATGTCCACGGCGAACACCCGTCCACCGGTCCCGACTGCTTTGGCAAGCGGCACGGTGAAGTAGCCGGTTCCCGCGCCGATGTCGGCCACCGATTGCCCCGGCTCGATCCGCAGGAAACGAACCACTTTCTCCGGCTTCTGCCAGCGGTTGCGAGCGGGATCGTCGAATACCTTCGCCCACTGCTCCGCACCTTCGAATCGGTGATGCATCGTTGCGTCGTGGGATTCGCCGGACGGAGGGGCATCGCCGCGCTCGAGGGCTCTCGCCCCCGAACCGGCCGAAAGACCCACGAGAATCAAGAGAAGGGACGGCGGAACGGGTGAACGACGGCGCATGCGGGCCTCCTTCGGGTCGCGTGCGATATAGTGCCTTCTTCTTCGAATGGGTGCACGGTCGATCCCATGTTGTTCGAATCCACGGAGTCCCTATCGCACCCCCCGGCAACGCAGCCCGGCAGCCCCTCCGTGCCGGCGCGGCTTTCCGTGCAGGGGCTCCGCGTGGCGAGAGGCGAGCGATCCGTCCTGCGCGACCTGACCTTCGAGGTCGGCCGAGGAGAGATCTTCGGCCTGCTGGGTCCGAACGGGGCCGGCAAGACCACCGCCTTTCACGTTCTCACCGGACTCCTCGCCTGCGAGGCCGGCGCGATCTTCTTGGACGGGGTCCTGACCGGACCGGGGAACCGCGCATTCCGCGCACGGGTCGGGGTCGTGTTCCAGTCCCCGGCCCTGGACCCGCGTCTGAGCGCTCGGGAGAATCTGATGCTGGCGGCGCGGCTGTACGGCGTCCCGCGGGAAACCGCCGCCGGCAGAATCGGGGAGCTGCTCTCGAGCGCGGATCTGGGTGGACGCGCAGACGAGCCGGTGCAGCAGCTCTCCGGCGGAATGAGGCGGCGGGTGGAACTCGCTCGGGCGCTCGTGCACGAGCCCGAGATCCTGATCCTCGACGAGCCCACCACCGGGCTCGACGAGGGCGCGTTTCGGAAGACCTGGGACCACCTCCTCCGACTCCGGCGAGACCGAAACCTGACGCTCCTCCTCACGACCCACCGGCCCGACGAGGCGGATCGGTGCGATCGGATCGCGATTCTCCACGGCGGGGCTCTCGTGGCATGCGACACGCCGGATCGGCTTCGGGCGCGGGTCAGGGGCGACGTCATCGTGATCGAGACCGAGGATCCGGCAGCCGCGGTCGACACCCTTCGCGAGCGCCTCGGAGTCGACGCTCGCGTCCTCGACGGCCGCGTCGTCCTCGAGCTTCCCCGCGGCCACGAGATGGTGCCACGCCTGGTCGAGGCGTTCCCGGAAGGGACGCTCCGGTCGGTGAGCATGCGCCGGCCGGGCCTCGGCGAGGCCTTTCTCGAGCTGACGGGTCACGAGCTCGCCGAGCGGGACGGACGCGAGGCCGAGCCGACGGGTACGTCTTGGGGGAAACGGCATTGAACGCCGCCTCGTTCGATCTCCAGACGATCCGGGTTCTCTGGAAGCGCGACCTCATGCTCTTCGTCCGTCAGAAGAGCCGGATCGCCGGGACGCTCGCACAGCCGCTCCTGCTCTGGCTCGCCATCGGGGCGGGCATGGCACCGACCTTCTCGCTGGGCGTGCAGGAGGTCGGCTACATGGAGTACTTCTTCCCGGGCGTCGTGATGCTCATGGTTCTCATGACGAGCCTCTTCTCCACGATGAGCGTCATCGAGGATCGCCACCAGGGATTCCTGCAGGGCGTGCTCGTGGGCCCGGGCTCTCGAGCGTCGGTGGTGCTCGGCAAGTCCCTCGGCTCGACCACCGTGGCCATGATCCAGGCCGGCCTCTTCCTCCTTCTCGCGCCGCTCGCCGGATTCCCCCTCGCTGAGTTCCGCTTCCTTCCGCTCGCTCTCGTGCTCGGACTGACCGCGATGGCTCTCACCGGGGCTGGGTTCGTCGTGGCATGGTGGCTCGACTCGATCCAGGGTTACCACGTCGTGATGAGCATCGTCCTGTTCCCGCTCTGGATCCTCTCGGGCGCCATGTTCCCTGCCGAGGGCCTTCACCCGGTCCTCAGGACGATCCTTCTTTGCAACCCGCTGAGCTACTCGGTGGCGGCTCTTCGGCGCGCGATCCACGGGGGAGCTCTGCACGCGGGGACGGGCCTTCCAGGACACGGAGCCGTGACGGAGATCGCCGTCGTCGCCGCCGCCGCCCTCGCCGCACTTCTCGCCGCGACGTGGACCTGCACGAGAATCCCGGCTGCGGGGGGCGGGGGATCGAGTCGACGCCGCCGCCAGGGTACGGCCGCGCAGAGGGGCTGAGCGGCTGCGTGGTAGCATCCGCTCCGTGAACCGTCGGAACCCGATCATGATCTACTCGCTGGCCTTCCTTGCGCTCCGCCCGGAGGGTACCGTGGCGTCTTCCAACGACTCCGCGACGGTCTCCGCCCGGGCTCCGCTGAGCGGCGAAGGGCTCCCCGCGATCCCTCCGAGCCGCCGGGACGACGTCGTGGAAGACATCCACGGGGTTCGCGTCTCCGATCCGTACCGCTGGCTGGAGGACCCGAGTCGGCCGGACGTACAGGAGTGGATGCGCGCGCAGGACGCCGCCACACGGGCGCGCCTGGCCGCACTGCCGGCGCGGGACGCGCTCAGGAAGCGCTTCTCGGAGCTCTACTACGTGGATTCCATCGCGGCGCCAGTCCAGCGTGGCAACCAGCAGTTCATTCTCCGCCGCAAAGCGACACAGGAGAAGGCTGTTCTCTATTGGAAGAAGGGCGCGGAGGACCCGGAGAGAGTCCTTCTCGACCCCAACACGCTGAGCACCGACGGCAGCGTATCCCTCGGCGTTTGGGTCGCGAGCTACGACGGGAAATACGTGGCCTACACGCTCCGCAGGAACGGCGCGGACTCGTCCACGCTGCGCGTCCGAGACGTGGCCACCGGCCGGGACCTCCGGGTGGACGTGATCTCCGACGCCAAGTACGCGTCGCCGTCCTGGACCCCGGACTCGAAGGGCTTCTACTACACCTGGCTGCCGCCGGATCCCTCCATCGCGTCGACGGAGCTGCCGGGTCGCGCGGAGGTCCGCTTCCACCGGATCGGAACCGACCCTCGCGCGGACGAGGTCGTCCACCCGGCGCTGGGCGATCCGAAGAGATTCGTGGGTGCCTCCGTTTCCCGCGACGGTCGCTGGCTCCTCCTGTCGGTCCAGCGCGGCTGGACCTCTACCGACCTGTACTTTCGGGACCTGAAGGCGGCGGCCCGGCGGCCGGCCTCGCCGGTCTCGCCCACCGAAGCGCTGGGTTTTCGGCGGCTCGTCGTCGGCGAGGACGCGCTGTTCGAAGCCGTTGCGTGGAGGGGCTCGTTCTACGTCCAGACGAACGCGGGTGCCCCGCGATACAGAGTGTTCCGCGTGGACCCGCGGCGGCCGGAAAGAGAGCACTGGAAGGAGATCATTGCCGAAAGCGACGCGACGCTGGAAACGATGCAGGTGATCGGCGGGCGTCTCGTGCTCGGCTACCTCCGAGACGCCTCGAGCCGGATGGAGATCCGCGATCTGAACGGCGGATACGTGCGAAAGGTCGATCTACCGGGAATCGGATCCGCCGAGGGCATGGTAGGCAACCCCGACCAGGACGATGCGTACTTCTCGTTCACGTCGTTCACACAGGCACCGCAGGTCTTCCGAACCTCCGTGCGCACGGGAGACACGACGCTGTGGGAGACGACCCGCATCCCGGCGGACACGACCCCGTTCACGTCCGAGCAGGTGTACTACCGGTCGAAGGACGGAACTCGCATCTCGATGTTCCTCGTCCATCGCAAGGACCTCGCCCGCCACGGGGAAAACCCGACGTTGCTGACCGGCTACGGCGGCTTCAACGTCAGCCTCACCCCATCGTTCCGAAGCTCGGCGGTGGTGTGGCTGGAGCACGGTGGTGTTCTGGCGATCCCCAACCTGCGTGGGGGCGGCGAGTACGGCGAGGCGTGGCATCGGGCCGGGATGCTGGCGAACAAGCAGAACGTCTTCGACGACTTCATCGCCGCCGCTCGCTTCCTGATCGACGAGAAGATCACGCGACCGGAGAAGCTCGCCATCAGCGGCGGGTCGAACGGCGGGCTCCTCGTGGGAGCCGCGCTGGTGGAGCGCCCCGATCTCTTTCGCGCCGTGATCTGCGCCGTGCCGCTCCTCGACATGCTTCGGTACCACAAGTTCGGCTCCGGGACGACATGGATCGAGGAGTACGGGACCGCGGACGACCGGGATCAGTTCGGTTGGCTGTACGCCTACTCTCCCTACCACCGCGTGAAGGACGGCGTCGCCTACCCGGCGATTCTGATGATGTCCGCCGACTCGGACGACCGGGTGGACCCGATGCACGCCCGCAAGTTCGTCGCCGCGATCCAAGCGGCAACCACGGGCCGCCGTCCGGTTCTCCTTCGGGTCGAGCGCAATGCCGGCCACGGCGGCGCCGACATGATCCGGGAGGAGGTGGAGCAGCAGGCGGATCAGTACGCCTTCCTCCTGGATCAGATGGGGATCGCGGCGGCATACTGATCCGGCCGGGCAGCCAGGCCGACACCTCCGCGAAGATCGCCCGCGAAGGAAACCCGGCCTCCGCGGCCCCCCTGGACTCGTCGCTCCGTCGTTCGCTACTCTATGTCTTCACCCATGGGGAGTTCAGCCATGCTGCGAGACGACGTCAAGAGAATCTGGCCCGAGATCGAGTGGATCTCGGATCCGGATCTGCGCGAAAAGACGATCCAGACCTGGATGAAGGCGTTCGAGATGAGCCCGCTCGTTCCGGACGACCTGGACACGATCCCGTTCACCTTGCTGATCCCCGGTTGCCCGGTCACGTTCCTGCAGCACAAACGGTGCGTGGTCCACGTGGCCCGACGCTCCGCCGAGGCGATGCGGGAGTTCTTCGGCGAGACCCTGCCGATCCACATGGATACCGTGATCGCCGGGGCGATCCTCGCCGACGTGGGGAAGCTCCTGGAATACGAGAAAGTCGACGGGAGGTCGAGGCAGAGCAAGCGCGGCGAGCACCTCCGGCACCCGTTCACCGGAGTGGCGGTGGCCATGATGTGCGGGATCCCGGACGCCGTCTGCCACGTCATCTCCGCCCACGCGGGCGAAGGGGACATGGTGAAACGGACCACCGAGGCGTTCATCGTGCACCATGCCGATTTCATGACCTATCTGCCGTTCAAGAACCTGGAAAGGAAGCAATCGTGAGCGAGACGATCACCGCACGCATGGCCCGCTTCGCGGCGCAGTTGCGCTTCGAGGACCTGTCTCCCGAGGCCGTCCACGAGGCCCGGCGCTACCTGCTCGACTCCGTCGGGTGCGCGCTGGGAGGGTTCCTGCAGCACGACGCCAAGATCGCCCTCGAGGTCCTGGGGGAACACGCCGGGAGAGGGCCGGCGACCGTCATCGGAACCGGCGCGAAGACCGACCCGATCACGGCGTCGCTCCTGAACGCCCTCATGGTCCGGGTGATGGACTACAACGACATCTACTGGAAGCAGGACCCCTCTCACCCGTCCGACATCATCCCGGCCGCCCTCGCCTGCGGCGAGCGGGCCCGGAAAGGTGGCAAGGAGCTGATCGTCGGAATCGTTCTCGGGCACGAGTTCGAGCAGCGCCTCTGCGAGGCGGCGATCCCGGGGATCCGGGAGCGCGGTTGGCACCACGCGACGCTGACGGCCTTCGCCGCCCCCATCGTCGCGGGCCGGATGCTCGACCTCCCGTGGGAGAAGATCCAGCACGCGATCGGGATTTCCGGAAGTCGCATGGCCACGTTCGGTGCCGTGACCGCGGGCAAGCTCACCATGATGAAGAACACGGTGGACCCCCTGGCCACCCAGAGCGGCGTCCTCGCCGCTCTCCTCGCCGAGAAGGGATACTCCGGTCCGGAGCACGTGATCGACGGAAAGGAAGGGCTCGTGAAAGTCCTCGGGCCGGAGTGGAAGATCGCGGTCCTGACCGAGGGGCTCGGCGCGTCCTGGCGCATCACGCAGTGCTCGATGAAGGCCTACCCCACCGAGGCCCTCACGCACACTCCGATCTCCGCGGTCCTCGACATCGTCCGCGAGAACGACCTGGCGCCCGACCGCGTCGAGAAGGTGCACATCCGATCCCTGGCCCGCGCGGCCGACATCCTCTCGGATCCGTCGAAGTACGACCCTCGCACGAAGGAAACCGCCGACCACAGCTTGCCGTACGTGATCGCAGCCGCCATCGCCGAGCGCCAGGTGACGCCGCTGCAGTTCACGGACGCGAAGATCATGGATCCCGTGATCCGCGCGCAGCTACGCAAGGTGGAGGTCGTGGCCGATCCGGAGATCGAGAAGGTTTTCCCTGGCCTCCAGCGGGTGATCGTGACGATCCGCACCACGGAAGGGAAGGAGTTCACGAAACAGGTGGACTACCCTCGGGGCGATCCGCGCAATCCTCTGTCCGACCGGGAGATCGAGGAGAAGTTCGACGCGCTGGCCGAGCCGGTCCTCTCGAAGGCGGCGCGCGGGAAGCTGAAGGATGCCATCTGGCGCACGCAGACGCTCGGCTCCATCACCGAGATCATGGATCTGATGCGCGCGGACCTGTGAAGGCCGCGGGGAGAGCCGCCATGGGACAGACGGTCGTCGAGAAGATCGCGCAGACCCACGCGACCGCCGGACCGAAGGGTCGGCCGGTGCGAGCCGGGGATTTCCTCTCCATCCGGCCGAAGCACGTCATGACCCACGACAACACGTCGCCGGTCATGAAGAAGTTCAAGTCCATCGGGGCGAAGCGGATCGTCGACTCCCGGCTCCCGGTCTTCTGCCTGGACCACGACATCCAGAACCTCGCCGAGGACAATCTCGCAAAGTACAGGGCCATCGAGGCCTTCGCGCGAGAGCACGGCGTGGCCTTCCACCCGGCGGGATCGGGGATCGGGCACCAGATCCTGGTGGAGCAGCTGTACGTGACTCCCGGCGCGTTCGTCGTGGCGTCGGACTCCCACTCGAACATGTACGGCGCCATGGGTGCGGTCGGGACTCCCGTGGTGCGGACCGACGCCGCCGCGATCTGGGCCACCGGGGAGTTCTGGTGGCAGGTTCCCCCCACGGTGCAGGTCGTGCTCGAGGGGAAGCTCGGCATGGGCGCGACGGGAAAGGATGTCATCATCGCCCTCTGCGGCCTGTATCGCCAGGGAGAGGTCCTCAACCTCGCGGTCGAGTTCGCCGGCCCCGGCGTCGCGAGCCTCTCGATGGACGAGAGGCTGTCCATCGCGAACATGACGACCGAGTGGGGACCGCTGGTGGGCTGGTTCCCGGTGGACGCGGTGACGCTGCGCTACCTGCGGGAGCGGTCGGCGATCCTTGCCGGACGCGGAATCCGCCGCATCGACGAGGGAGACCTGCGTACGTGGGAGACGGATCCTCCGCGACCCGACCCCGATGCCGCGTACGCCGGTCGGATTCTCCTCGACCTGTCCACCGTCACACCTCATGTAGCGGGACCGGACACGGTGCAGGTGGCGACGCCTCTGTCCGAGATCGAAGCGAAGCGGATCCGGATCCAGAAGGCCTACCTGATCTCCTGCGTCAATTCGCGCCTCGAGGATCTGGACGCCGCGGCGAGCGTCCTGCGAGGGAAACGAATCGCGGAGGGTGTGGGCTTCTACGTCGCCGCCGCCAGTCGAGAGATCCAGGACGAAGCCGAGCGCCGGGGATCGTGGAAGACGCTCCTGGATTCCGGCGCGACCGTGCTCCCGCCGGGTTGCGGGCCGTGCATCGGCCTCGGAACGGGGCTGCTCGAGCCGGGCGAGGTCGGCATCTCGGCGACGAACCGGAACTTCAAGGGACGGATGGGCTCCCGTGACGCGCAGTGCTACCTGGCCAGCCCGGCGGTGGTGGCGGCTTCGGCGCTCGCGGGGTTCATCTGCGGCCCGACGAAGGCGCAGGGAACGCGACTCGAGCCGAGGTTCGAGGCTCTCGCCCCTCCGCCCGCGGCGACGGAGACCGTGGAGATCCTCCCCGGATTTCCCGAGCGCTTGCGTGGCCGGCTCGTCTACCTTCCGCAGGACAACCTGAACACGGACGGGATCTACGGAAAGGACTACACGTACCGAGACGACATGACGCGCGAGCAGATGGCTCGCGTCGTCATGGAGAATTACGACCCCGCGTTCGCCGGTCGAACGCGCGAGGGGGACCTGGTGGTCGGCGGCTTCAACTTCGGAACCGGATCGAGCCGGGAACAGGCGGTGACGGCGCTCCAGGCGAAGGGGATCCCGCTGGTGATCGCCGGGAGCTTCTCGCAGACCTACCTGAGGAACGCGTTCAACAACGGGTATCCGTGCATCGAGGTGCCGCTCTTCGTTCGCTGGCTCGCGGATCTCTTCGCCGCCGACGTGGCGGCGAGCAAGAGGACGATCGTGCCCGGCGACGAGGCGGAGGTGGACTTCACCTCTGCCACGCTTCTGTACCGCGGATCCGCGTTCCGGTTCCCACCGCTCGGCGCAGTGCCGCAGGCGTTGGTGGTGTCCGGCGGGGTCGAAAACCAAGTTCGCAAGGCCTTGGGCCTGTAGGGGCTTCTCCCCAGGGAGTGCTGCATGGCGCGCTACACGGTGGTGACGATGCCGGGAGACGGCATTGGAAAGATGGTGCTTCCGGAATCGATCCGCGTTCTCCAGGCCGTTGGTTTCGACGCCGAATACGTGCCCGCGGACATCGGTTGGGACTGGTGGATTCGCGAAGGGAACGCTCTGCCCGATCGCACGGTGGAGCTGATCGCGAAGCACAAGCTCGGGCTGTTCGGCGCGATCACATCCAAACCGAAGAAGGCCGCGGACGCGGAGCTGCGTGAGGAGCTGCGCGGGAAGGGGCACAGCTACTTCAGCCCCATCGTCGGGATGCGGCAGCGGTTCGATCTGGACCGGTGCGTCCGCCCGTGCCGCTCGTTCGCCGGCAACCCGCTCAACTTCGTCCGCAAGAAGATCGAGGGCGGATTCGAGGAGCCGTCGGTGGACGTGGTGGTCTTCCGCCAGAACACCGAGGGGATGTACTCCGGGGTGGAATGGACGGACCCGTCGCCGACGGTGCGTGACGCGTTCGCCACGCATCCGAAATGGCGGCCGTTCCGCGATGTGGCCGGCCCGGATCTGGCGATCTCGACGCGCATCGTCACGCGGCCGGTCACCCGGCGGATCATCCGCGCCGCCTTCGAGCACGCTCGGAAGCACGGGTACGAGTCGGTCACCGTGTGCGAAAAGCCCAACGTGCTCCGCGAGACTTCGGGGATGTTCGAGGACGAGGCGAAGAGCATCCAGAAGGACTTCCCCGAAATCCAGCTCTGGTCGTCGAACATCGACGCGCAGATGATGTGGCTCACGAAGAACCCGGAGGAGTACGGCGTCGTGGTCTGCGAGAACCTGTTTGGCGACATCGTCTCCGACGCCTTCGCGGGGCTGGTGGGCGGCCTGGGCTTCGCGTGCTCCGGGAACATCGGCGATGAGGTCGCGGTGTTCGAGCCGACCCACGGATCCGCCCCCAAGTACGCCGAGTACCCGACTCCCATCGTGAACCCCATCGCCATGATCCTGAGCGCCGGCATGCTCCTCGACCACGTCGGCGAGAAGGACAGAGCGAAGCGGGTCCGGGACGCAGTGGCCGCGGTGGTGCGCGAGGGGAAAGTGCGAACCTACGACATGCTGCGGATGCCGGGGGGGCCGGACGTGGTCCGGCGCGGCGCCGCGTCGACCCCGCAGATGACCGACGCGATCCTGTCGAAGCTCTGAGGGACGGAACGGTCGGTTCGGGAGGGACCATGGGGGACACGGGTGCCGGCACGAGGCGAGGCGAGGCGGGACGACTCGCCGACGACGTCCGATCCGACCTCTTCGTTGCGGTGGAGCTTGCGGACCAGGGCGGGATCGAGATCGCTCTCCGGTCGCGCGTCGAGCCGTACTACGGCCCGGCGATCCTCGCCCAGACCCGAGCGGTGCTCGAGTCTCTCGGAGTGACCCACGCGCGGGTCGAGATCGACGACAAGGGGGCCCTCCCGTTCGTGCTCGCGGCGCGGATCGAGGCGGCGGCGCGGCGGGCCGGCGCGGGCTCCGGGCGCGACGCGCGGCCCGAGCGCTCGGCGCCGCTCCCGCGGGCCTCGACGCGCGAACGGCTGCGCCGCTCGCGGCTCTACCTTCCAGGAAGCGAGCCGAAGTTCTTCATCAACGCCGGCCTCCACGAGCCGGACGGGATCATCCTCGACCTCGAGGACTCGGTGCACCCGGACCAGAAGCACGCGGCGCGGATCCTCGTCCGGAACGCGCTGCGCACCGTCGACTTCCTCCGGGCCGAGCGAATGGTCCGAATCAACCAGATCCCCCTGGGCCTCACCGATCTCCGCGAGATCGCGCCGGAGGGCCCCGACGTCGTCTTGATTCCCAAGGTGGAGAATGCCGAGCAGGTTCGCACCGCGGATCGCACGATTTCGGAGCTCCTGGGCGCCGACGCCCGTCCGCTCTGGCTCATGCCGATCCTGGAGTCCGCGCTCGGAATCGAGAACGCCCTGGAAATCGCCCGGGCCTCGGCGCGAGTCGTCGCTCTGACGATCGGTCTCGAGGACTACACGGCCGATCTCGGCGTGGTGAAGACGGACGACGGCTCGGAGTCGCTCTACGCCCGGTCGCGCCTCGTGAATGCCGCGAAGGCGGCCGGCGTGCAGGCCATCGACTCGGTCTACGGCGACATCGGGAACCTCGACGGCCTGCGGGCATGGGCGCTGCGGTCCCGGCAGCTCGGGTTCGAGGGCATGGGCTGCGTCCACCCGCGCCAGATTCAGGTCATCCACGACGCGTTCGCTCCCTCGCCCGAGGAGATCGAGAAGGCCCTCCGCATCGTCGCGGCATTCCACGACGCCGAGGCCAAGGGGCTCGGGGTGGTGAGCCTCGGCTCGAAGATGGTCGATCCCCCGGTCGTGACGCGGGCGCGGCGTCTGGTGGATCACGCCCGGGCCATGGGACTCGTCGCCGAGCCCGCACCGGCGGAGGGGGGTCCATGAGCGCACGGGAAGGGTTCGTGGTCAACGCAGCCGGCCGGCGGGTCCCCGTCGTGGCCAACGGCCGCGAGCAGGTCGCCTTTCGGGGAATCGGGAAGTTCGCGCCGGAGGGGCGCAAGCACGCGCCGCCCGTCTGCACGAGCGCCAACTACCCCGGGAACGGATCCAAAGTCGTCCCGACGATCGAGGAGGCCTTGCGACGGTGCGGCCTTCGAGACGGCATGACGCTCTCGAGCCACCATCACCTCCGCAACGGCGACCGCGTGGCGCTGGAAGCTCTCGAAACGGCGGGTCGGCTGGGCGCGAGGGACCTGATGTGGTTCCCCAGCGCGTCGTTTCCCTGCCACGAGCCGGTGATGGGGCTCATGGACGCGGGGACCGTCCACCACATCGAGGGGAGCATGAACGGACCCCTCGGGGAGTACTGCTCCCGAGGGAAGATGCGAGGGCTCGGGGTGCTCCGCTCCCATGGCGGCCGGTGGCAGTCGATCCAGGACGGCGAGGTCCACGTGGACATCGCGGTGATCGCCGCACCCACCGCGGATCCGTTCGGCAACGCCGACGGATCCCACGGGAAGTCGGCCTGCGGCTCGCTGGGCTTCGCGCTGGCGGACTCGATGTACGCGGACCACGTGATCGTCGTCACGGACAACCTCGTTCCTTTCCCGTGCGTCCCCTGGCAGATCCAGGGGAACAACGTGGACTTCGTCGTGCCGGTGGACTCGATCGGAGATCCCGCGAAGATCGTCTCGGGAACGACGGAGATCACACGGAGCCCCGACCGCCTGAAGATCGCCGAGTACGTGGCGCGTTTTCTCCGCGACGCCGGGATCATGCGCGACGGCTTCTCGTTCCAGGCGGGAGCCGGCGGCATCGCGCTCGCCTTCGTCCAGTACCTGAAAGACCTGATGAAGCAGGCGAAGGTCAAGGCCCGCTTCGTGCGCGGCGGATCCACCAAGTACCTGGTGGAGCTGCTCCAGGAGGGGCTCACCGACTACATCCTGGACGGACAGACCTTCGACCTGGACGGGGTACGCTCCATCGCCTCCGACCCGCGTCACGTGGCCACCTCGCCCTTCACCTCGTACAACTACCATGGGAAGGGTCACTTCGCGACGCTGGTGGACGCCGTGGTCCTCGGAGCCACCGAGGTGGACGTCCACTTCAACGCGAACGTCGTCACGCACTCGGACGGGCGGCTCCTGCACGGGATCGGAGGCTGGCAGAACTGCCTGCTCTCCGGCTGCACGATCCTCGCCCTCCCGTCCTTTCGCGATCGCATTCCGGTGATCGTGGACGAGGTGACCACACTGGTCGGCCCGGGCGAGGCGATCGACGTGATCGTCACCGAGCGCGGCATCGCGGTCAACCCTCGCCGGCAGGATCTCCTCGATCGCGTGAAGGGCTCGGACCTTCCCATCAAGCCCATCGAGCAGATCCGGGACGAAGTCCTTCGCCTGTGCGGCGGCGCGGCGCGGAAGGCCCGCCTGACCGACCGTCCGGTTGCGGTGGTGAAGTGGGTGGACGGCACCGTCCTCGACACGGTGTGGCAGCTCGCCGACTAGCCCGCATTCTTCACGAAGGTCCGTCGCGAGACCGCGGATCCGGCCATGCTGACGGGCGTCCTCGGGGCTCGGACCCTGCGACGTACTGTTCAAGTACGTCTCGGGCCCGAGCCCCTGCGGGCGCCAAGCAGGACGGGCATCTTCGCGACTCGACTGAGCTCGCCGAAGTCGGTCTCGCTACGGTTCTTCATGAATAATCCGGGCTAGAGAGAAGCGCGGTGCTAGCATGTTCGGGCGCCCGCCGCGACCGATCCGCCATCGGTCCACCGCGGCCGCTCGAGGGGTGCAATGTCCAAGGACAAGAACAAGAAGAAGAAGGCAGGCAAGAGCGAGGGGAACCAGGACATCGTCCGCGAGCTGGCGATCGCGTACGCGATGGAGCTCGAGACGGTCCAGAACTACATCGCCAACGCGGTCCACCTGGACGGGGTCCGGTCCGAGGTGATCAAGAAGGCCCTCGCCGCCGACGTGCTCACCGAGGTGCAGCACGCCCAGCAGCTCGCCCAGCGGATCAAGACCATCGGCGGACGCGTTCCCGGCTCGCTGGACAACGATCGCAGCCAGGAGTACCTCCAGCCCCCGGACGACACCACGGACGTGGTCGCGGTCATTCGGGGCGTGATCCGAGCGGAGGAATCGGCCATCGCGCAGTACAACGAGATCATCCGTCTGTGCGAGGGACGTGACTACGTGACCCAGGATCTGGCCGTCGGAATCCTGTCCGGCGAGGAAGACCACCGTCGCGAATTCCTCGGGTTCCTGAAGGAGTACTCGAAGTGAGGCTGCCGCTCGCGCTGGCAGCGCTCGTTCTCGTCTTCGGCTCGGCACCCGCCGGTGATCCTGCGAAGTCCGTCCCCCGGGAAGTCCTCCCGTTCATCGCGGACGACTACTCCCGGGCGCTCTCCGAAGCGCGAGCGCGGGACCTTCCGATCTTCGTGGAGTGCTGGGCACCTTGGTGACATACCTGCCAGTCGATGCGCGCGTTCGTTTTCACCGATCGCGCGCTCGAACGGCACGCCGGACGGTTCGTCTGGCTCTCGATCAACGCGGACCAGGAGCGCAACGCCGGATTCCTGGAGAAGTTCCCCATCGGCGCCTTCCCGACCTTCCTCGTCATCGATCCGCGAGGGGAGGAGCCCGTACTGCGCTGGATGGGTGGGGCCACGGTCCGGCGGCTCGAGCGGCTCCTCGACGATGCGAGACGGTCGCTCCGCGGAAAAGCGAAGGGGGCGGATGCGCTCCTCGCCGCCGCCGACCGGCTCCTCGGAGCCGGAGATTCCGAGATCGCCGCCGTCCGATACGACGAGGCGCTCGCGAAGGCTCCCACCGGCTGGCCGCACCGCGAGCGCGCGGTGGAATCTCTGCTGACCGTCCTCGGCACGATCGGAGAGGACGCGCGCTGCGTGGAGGTAGCCCGCGCTCGCATGCCGGCGGATCGCTCCGCGCACCTGCTCAACGTCGTCGCTGCCGGGTTGGGCTGCGCGCTCGCCCTCGAGCCGAAGGCGAGCGCGGGAGCGGTGGAGTTCTTCGAGGCAGCAGCGCGCGCTGCGCTGGCGGAGCCGCGGATCGCGGTGCCGGTCGACGACCGTTCGAGCCTGTACGCGCTGGTCGTGGACGCGCGGACCGCGGCCGGCGACGAGTCCGGAGCCAGGGAAACGGCCCGGGAGTGGCTTTCGTATCTCGAGCATGAGGCGGAGATCGCCTCGAGCCCCGCGGCGCGCGCCGTGTTCGATCCACACCGGCTGAGCGCTTCGATCGCAGCTCGGGAGCCCGAGCGCGCGATCGCGGCGCTGCGCCGATCCGAAGCGGACTTCCCTTCCGACTACAACCCTGCCGCCCGACTGGCGGTGGCCTACCGCGAGCTGGGCCGTTACGACGAGTCGCTGGCCAGCGCCGACCGCGCTCTCTCGCTCGCGTACGGGCCCCGCAAGATCCGCATCTACACGACCAAGTCCGACACCCTCGAGAAGAAGGGGGACACGGAGACCGCAAAAGCCGTTCTGAAGGAGGCGGTCCGGTACGCCGAGGGTCTTCCCAAGTCTCAGGTCCCACCGCGGAGCCTGGACGCGCTGAGAAAGAAGCTCGCTGCGATGCCGCCGCTTCCTTGACGCCCCGACGCACGGGGTCTAGGCTTGCCGCAGGGTTCGGGGCGGAACTCCACGAAGCGCTCGGCCGCGACGCCCGTCCTGGCGGCCGTGGGAGTTGGCGCATGAGACTCCTGCTCGTCTGTGCGATCGCGCCGCTGCTCCTCCTCGGCGCGGCTGCGGTCCTCCCGAAGAAGACGGTGGAGAGCGCGGTTCTTGCCGTGCGCGATCCGGCCGTCGCGGGACGGTTCTACCCGGGGGAGGCACCGAAGCTGGAGGCGGCGATCCGCGGGTTCCTCGCCGATGCCGTCCCACCGAGGGGCCAGCGCCCCGTCGCCCTCGTGGCCCCGCACGCCGGGTACATCTACTCGGCGCAGATCGCCGCGGACGCGTGGACGCAAGCGCGCGGCGGCGACTACGATCTCGTGGTCCTTCTGGGGACCAACCACACGGTGCCGCGATTCGAAGGGGCGGCGATCTCCCCTGCCGCGGGATTCCGCACGCCACTCGGCGTGGCGGAAGTGGACCGCAAGGCTGCAGCAGACCTGATCGCCCACGATTCCTCGTTCACGCGGGACGACGTCCCGCACGAGCGCGAGCATTCGGTGGAGGTCCAGGTCCCCTTCGCGCAAGTGGTGCTGCCCGGCGTGAAGATCCTACCGATCGTCGTCGGAGACCCGGATCCGCAGCTGTGCGCGCGACTCGGTCGAGCGCTGGCCAAGGTGCTTTCCTCGCGCCGCCCGCTTCTCGTGGCGAGCTCCGACCTGTCGCACTACCCGGCCTACGACGACGCCGTGACGTCGGACGGCGCGACGCTCGCGGCGATCGCGGGGATGGACGCTTCCGCGATCCGGAGCTCGATCGCCGCCCAGCTGCGGGCGAATCGGCCGAACCTGTCCACCTGTGCCTGCGGAGAGGCGCCGGTCCTGGTCGCGCTCGAGGCGGCGCGCACCCTCGGCGCAGCGCGCGGTGTGGTCCTCAGCTACGCGAACAGCGGCGACACGGTCGTGGGCGATCGCGGCCGAGTGGTCGGATACGGGGCCGTGGCTTTCTTCCCGGGCCCTCCCGGCCGCGATCTTGCCGGGCTGGGCCGCCCTGCGGCGGCCGCGCAGGACGCCCCCATCGGAACGCAGGAGCGCAAGGCCCTGCTTCGCATCGCCCGCGAGTCGATCCGCCGTTTCCTCGAGACGGGCACGGCCCCTCTCGTGCGCGACGTGGCGCCGTCGCTGCGACGCCTCCAGGGGGCGTTCGTCACGCTGAAGAAGCGCGGAGAGCTCCGCGGGTGCATCGGCCACACGGCGCAGGACACACCGCTCGGCCAGGTGGTGGGCGCCATGGCGGTGCAGGCGGCATTCAACGACCGGCGCTTCTCCCCGTTGGAGGCCCGGGAGCTTCCCGAGGTGGAACTCGACGTTTCCGTCCTGACCCCCCTCGCCGCCGTGGCCGGCCCGGATGCGATCGTGTTGGGGCGGGACGGCGTCGTGATCCGGAAAGAGGGACGTTCGGCGCTGTTCCTGCCCGAGGTCGCGGTGGAGCAGGGCTGGACCCGAGAGGAGATGCTCGAGCATCTCTGCCGCAAGGCCGGTCTTCCCTCGGACGCATGGAGACGCGGCGCGGAGTTCCTCACGTTCCGGACCATCGCGATCCACGAGAACGAGAAGGAGTCGTCCGCGGAGCCGGAAGCGGGGTCGTAGCAGGAGCCTCGCGAACGGAGGGGGTCAGGGGCGGGGCGGGCCCAGGAGGTGGAATCGCTGGCCGCCCACGCGGGTGACGTCGAGGAGCTCCATGTCGCGCACCGGAGGCAGATCTCGGAGCGCACGATAGCGAGGCTCCTTGAGAATCGCGTACTCGCACCTCCCGCTGGACAGCTCCTCGGCGAGACGCTCGTCGGTTTCGATCTCGACTCCCAGGCGCTCCGCGTAGAAGAGCACCAGCTCGAACTTGCCCCGCTCGATGGCGATCCGGTTCTGCCTCGGAACCAGGGATGCGACCCGTTGCCCGTACGCCCGGCCTCCCTGATGGCGGCTCCACGCGGCGCCGCCGACGGTTCCGGCGGAAAGGAGCAACACCGCGACCCCCATGACGGCCGCGACGAGCGCGTCGGCGGCACGACCGCGGCGGGAGAGGCGGATCGCGACGATCGCGCCTGCGGCGAGTGCCGCGCCTGCCACGACGAGCCCTCCGATCTCCAGCGCTCCGATCTCGCTTGCGATCTCCGGGGCGCGACGGAGCGCTCCGGCCGCGATCGCGACGGGAGCTGCGATCCCGAGGATCGCGCCGACCGCAGCCATCGCCGTCAGGCCCGCGGTGCGCCACCACCCCCGCACTCCGCCCGGCCCGCCAGCGCCCAGGAATGCCGCCGCGAAAAGGAGCGCGAGCACGGGGAACGACGGCAGCAGGTAGACGCCGCGCTTGCCGGAAGAGCCGGAAAAGAACGCGAAGCCGAACGCGAGAAACAGCGAAGCGGAGCGCACCGCGATCCCGTCTCCCGCCGGCTCCGATTGGCTCCACTTCAGGAGTGCGAGGGCGGCGCCCGCGGGAAGCAGGAACGTCCACGGCAGGAAGTCGACCGGCAACTGGCCGAAGTAGAAGTACCACGGAGCAACGGAGTTCCACGCCGAGACGTACCGATTCAAGTTCTGCCGGAGCACGGCTTCCTCGACGAACGACCACCCGGCGCGCATCCCGAACCCCACGAGCCACACGCCCACGAGACCGACGGCGAGCAAGGGACCCTCCGGCCGGAGCAGGCGCAGGACCGGCCGAAAGCGGCGCCGAGCGGTCGCCTCTGCGACGACCCAGAAGGCCGGCCAGAGCAGTCCGACCGGTCCTTTGCTCAGGATCGCGCCCGCCACCGCCCCCCATCCGAGCAGCACGCGAGCGCGCCCGCCGTGCCCCTCGAAGATCGCCTCGCGCCAGATCGTGAGCGCGGCCCACGACCAGGCGGCGAGAATCATGTCGCAGGAGACCCACTGGGCCTTCTGGAAGAACTCGACCCCCGTGAGCAGGACGAGCGCCCCGCCGAAGCCCACCGCCTCCGATCCGAACAGACGCCGCCCGAGACGCGCCGTGAGGAGGAGCACCACCAGCGCAGCGATCGCGGAGGGGATCCGCGCGGTCCCCTCGTGAATCCGGGAGAGGGGAAGGGACGCCACCTGGATCGCCCAGAACAGCATCGGTGGTTTGTCGGCGTTCGGGAGCCCGCCGATGGTCGGAACGAACGGATCCCCCGCGTCCCGCATCTCCTGGGCCTGCTGGGTGAATCGGGGCTCGTCCGGCGGAATGACCTCGCGCACGGGAAGGAGGAGAACTACGAGGACGACCCAGAGGCCGACCAGGATCCGGAATGCGAGCGGACGTTCCAGCATGCGGCTCCCGGAAGACGGCGCGAGGAGCAGACGCTAGCACGGCGTCACGACACCCGTAAAGCTCCGGGAAGGTGGAGAAGACTGGAGCCGCCTGGGCGGCGCCGGCGCGACCGGGGTACCATGCACGGTCATGAGCTCGGCGATCGATCTGCGCTCGGATACGGTGACCCTCCCTTCGCCTGCGATGCGCGCGGCGATGGCCGCGGCGGAGGTGGGCGACGACGTCTTCGGGGAGGACCCCACGGTCCGCGCCCTCGAAGAAACCGCGGCACGCCTCACGGGGAAGGACGCGGCACTCTTCGTTCCCTCAGGGTCCATGGCGAACCTCATCGCGCAGATGGTTCACGTCCGGCGCGGCGACGAGGTCGTCGTCGCCCAGGACTCTCACGTCCTTCTTCACGAGGTCGGCAGCGGCGCCGCGATCGCCGGCGTCCAGTATCAGATGGTTCCCGGAGACGGTTTGCTCACCGCCGGCGAGGTGGACGAGCGGATCAAGAAGCCCACGTTTCACACGCCGGGGACCGGGCTCGTCTGGATCGAGAGCACCCACAACATGGCCGGCGGAGTCCCTTACTCCGTGGCCCGGATCCGGGAGATCTCCGACGTCTGCCGGTGCCATCAGGTCCCGCTTCACCTGGACGGCGCACGGGTCTTCAACGCCGCCGTCGCGCTGGCTGTGGACCTGGCCGAGATCGCAGCGCCGGTGGATTCCCTCTCGTTCTGCCTCTCGAAGGGGCTCGGTGCCCCCGTGGGATCGGTCCTCTGCGGCTCGCGGGCGTTTCGCACCGAGGCGCACCGCCTGCGAAAGATGCTCGGTGGAGGCATGCGCCAGGCCGGGGTTCTCGCGGCTGCCGGGATGTTTGCCCTGAGGAGCAACATCGCGCGACTCGCCGAGGACCACGCGAAGGCGCGACGGATCGCGGAGACTCTCGCCGCCCATCCCGGGGTCGCGATCGACCTCGAACGGGTGACCACGAACATCGTCATGGTGCGCCTGCAGGACTGCGCCTCCGACGATCTCGTGGAGCGCGGCAGGCGCCGCGGGGTTCTCTTCCTGCCTCGCGACCGCCGCCGGGTGCGGCTCGTCACGCACCTCGACCTCTCCACGGCAGACGTCGACGTCGCGGCCCGGATCCTGCTCGAGGAGATCGACCGCGGTTGACGCGCTGACTCCTTTCGAGTACGGTCCCAACCGGTGAGTCCATGAGGCGACGGAAGCCCACACCGACGGCGTTCGCACCGCGGCGCGCAGTGAAGCTGCTGCTGTCCGTCCTCGTCTTCACGCTCGCCTCGGCTGCCGCGGTCCACTCGCATTCCGATGCATCTCCGCTCGCCGCGGTCCTCGTGGATGGCCAGCACGGTTCCGACGCGCGACCGGCGCACTCGTGCGCGGTATGCCTCGTGCAGCACAGTCCGACCGCCCCGGCCGAGGCGCCGCAGGGTCTCGTGCCCCTGTTCACCGCCGGCTGTCGCATGCTCCCCGCCGGGTCGAGCACCAAACGGGCCGCTGCGGATTTCCCACGGTCCCCTCGCGCCCCTCCCGCCGCGCTCGGCTCGACCTTCTGATCCGTTCCGGATCGGCTCCCGGACTACGAATCAGCCGAGGACGATCGCGACGCTCCCGCCTCCTTCCGCGGCTTCGCTCGATTCAGAGGTGCATCCATGGTTCATTCTCCTCGCCGCACAGCGGCACTGTTCGCACTGGCCGCGCTCGCGCCGCTCGATGCCGCCCGGGCCCAGGCCTCCGGGACCAACCCGGACATCAGCGCCATCGCCGAGTTCATCGCCTGCCCGCAGGGAGAGGAGGACTGCGCGTATTCCGAAGCAGACGGCACGCTGAATTTCCAGGAGCTCGAGGTAGCCCTCCAGGGATACCTGAACCCGACCGTTCGCGGCGACGTGTTCCTCGCCGTTCATGAAGGGACGATCGAGGCCGAGGAGGCCTACGCCTCGTTCGTGCGCGGCCTGGGGCCCTTCCAGGCCAAGCTGGGGAAGTTCCGGTTGGACTGGGGCAACGTGAATCAGCTCCATCCGCACGCGTACTCCTGGATCTTCCAGCCGCTCGCCGAGGAGCGCTTCTTCGGACCGGAGGGTCTCAACCAGATCGCGGCGCACACGAACGTCTCGGTCCCGGCGGGAGAGCGCAGCGAGGTCACCTTCGCCGTGGATCTCCTGCGCGGAGACCTGGCGGACGGCGGGCACGATTCCGGCAACTCGGGCGACGACTCCTCGCCGTCAGGCACGATCTGCGTGGGACCCGGTTGCGCCGACGGGATCTGCCAGCCGGGCGACACCGACTGCGCCCTCGCCTTCTACGATCCCGCCGACGGGGAACTGCCGGACGAGGGCCCGGATCTGGCGTATCACGCGCGCGTGAGCTGGTTCGACGAGGTCCGCCTGGGTCATTCCGTCCAGGCGGAGGCGAACGGGCTGTGGGGCACCCTCGACCCCGCCCTCGATCGGAACGTCCAGTGGCTCGGCGGCAGCTTGAAGTACCGCTTTCGTCCCGACAAGTACCGGTCTCTCAACCTGCTGGGAAGCTACCTGCGAAGCCGCGCGGACCTCGAAGCCGAATCCACGATCGGGACCGACTGCGTCGGGCCGGATTGCAATGCCGGTGCGTGCCCGCCGGGCGGGGTGTGCCAGGAGTTCACTCGCACCGAGCAGGTGAAGGGGGGGAGCATCACGACCTCCGGCTGGTACCTCATTGCTGACTGGCAGTTCGCGCAGCGCTGGAACGCGGGGATGAAGCTCGACCGGTCGGAAGGCCTCGTGACCCCCGATGCCATCGAGCGGGCGGAGGCGTTCCTGAATTTCCGCCTCATGGAGGAATCCACGCTCTTCCGACTCCTGTTTCGCCGCGAGACTGGAGATCTCTACGCTTCTCCGAAGAACACGACCGCAGTGCAGTTCGTATTCAGCCTGGGGCCGCACCGGCCCCACGCCTTCTGAGACAGGGAGGAAACCGTGAAGTTCACGATGTTCGCCGTCCGGCTCGTGGCGTTCGCGGTTCCGGCCGCGGCGGGGTTCTTCGTCCCGCTCCAGGCTGCCGCGACCCTTCGCGTCGTCGCCAGCACCACCGATCTCGCCTCCATCGCCCGCGAGGTCGGGGGAGGCCTCGTGGAAGCGGAGAGCATCGCCCAGGGGAACCAGGATCCCCACTTCGTGGAGCTCCTCCCGTCGTACATGATCCGCGTCCGCAAGGCGCAGGTCTACCTCAAGGTCGGGATGGACCTCGACTACTGGGCGCAGGCGATCCTCGACGGATCGAGGAACGCGCGGATCGAGGTGGTGGATTGCTCCAGCCGGATCCCTGCGGAACGACGCCTCGAGGTCCCGACCCGCGTGGACGCGTCCATGGGCGACGTGCACAAGTACGGCAACCCCCACTACTGGCTCGACCCGGAGAACGGGCATTTCATCGCGCAGGCGATCGCCGAGGGCTTCGAGCGTGCGGATCCCGGCAACGCGAAGGTCTACGAGGCGAACCTGGAGGCGTTCCGGGCCAAGCTCGACGGCCGGATCGTGGAGTGGCGGCGGAAGGCGGAGGCGCTGCGTGGTCTCCAGATCGTCACGTACCACAACTCGTGGCCGTATTTCACCCGAGCCTTCGGGATCGAGGTCGCGGACTGGCTCGAGCCCAAGCCGGGCGTGAAGCCCAGCCCGAGCCATGTCTCCGAGCTGATCGACAAGATCAAGGCTCGGAAGATCGCCGCGGTGGCCTTCGAGCCCTACTTCGAGCGGCGGACGCCGGAGCTGATCGCGCGCGAGACGGGAGCGCCGCTCGTCGCGCTCCCGCCTTCGGTGGGCGGCGTTCCGGAGGTCCACGATTACTTCGAGCTGTTCGACTACAACCTCGCGGCCCTGGGCAAGGTCGCGGGACGGTGAACGACCTCGGCTGACCGCCTCCGCTCCCGTTCCAGGACGGCCCCCCGGACCCTGATCCTGCGGAACGGGACGGGGTCCATCGCGCTCGTCCCGCCGCGCGGGGCTGGCCCCTGCCTGTTCTCTACCTATATTCACGCTGTCGCCGAGTTCGTGAAGGCGTGTCGGTCGAGCACGAGCGCTGCATCTTCCGGCGCGGCGGGGAGGAGATCCATGAGAACCAGCGTGATCGAAGCAGAGGCCGGCACGCGTCCGGAGGCGTACGAGCCGACCCGCACCGGGCTGGGGGTGGAGGCACTCAAGCGCGCCTTCCTCGACAACCTGTTCTACCTGCAGGCGCGGTTCCCGGAGGTCGCCTCCCGGCGGGATTGCTACCTGGCGCTGGCCTACACCGTGCGCGACCGGCTCCTGCAGCGCTGGGTGCAGACGGCCCGCACCTACAAGGACCAGGGCAGCCGCACGGTGTGCTACCTGTCCGCCGAGTTCCTCATCGGACCGCAGCTCGGCAACAACCTCATGAGCCTGGGAATCCTCGACAGCGCGGCCACGGCGATGTCCGAGCTGGGCCTGTCCCTCGACGAGCTGCTCGACCACGAGGAGGAGCCTGGGCTCGGCAACGGCGGCCTCGGCCGCCTGGCGGCGTGCTACCTCGACTCCCTGGCGACGCTCCAGATCCCGGCGATCGGCTATGGGATCCGCTACGAGTTCGGGATCTTCCAGCAGGCGATCCGCGACGGCTGGCAGATCGAGCGAACCGACAAGTGGCTTCGGTTCGGGAACCCCTGGCAGATCTACCGCCCCGGCATCCAGTTCGACGTGAAGCTGGGCGGCCACACGGAGCCGTTCCTCGACGAGCGGGGGAGCTTCGGCGTGCGATGGATCCCCTCGAGGGTCGTGCGCGGAGTCGCTCACGACACCCCGGTCCCGGGTCACGGCGTGAGCACGACGAACCTCCTTCGATTGTGGAGCGCCGAGGCGCCCGAATCGTTCGACTTCGCGGCGTTCAACTCCGGGGACTACTACCGCGCGGTCGAGCAGAAGATGTTCTCCGAGACCCTCACGAAGGTCCTCTACCCGAACGACGACCCGGCAGTGGGAAAGGAGCTGCGGCTGGAGCAGCAGTATTTCCTCGTGTCCTGCTCTTTGCGCGACATGATCCGCCTCGAGCTCCAGCGGTCCAGCACCCTCGAGCGATTCCACGAGAAGTTCGTCGTGCAGCTCAACGACACTCACCCCTCCGTCGCCGTGGCTGAGCTGATGCGCCTGCTGGTCGACGAGCACCGGATGGACTGGAGCCGGGCGTGGGATCTGACCTCCCGGACGTTCGCGTACACCAACCACACGCTCCTCCCCGAAGCGCTGGAGAAATGGCCGACGTCGCTCTTTGAGCGGGTGCTGCCGAGGCATCTCGAGATCGTCTACGAAATCAACCGTCGCTTCCTCGACGAGGTGCGGATCTCCTCGCCCGGGAACGAGGCGCTGGTCCGCAGGCTCTCGATCATCGACGAGGATGGGGACCGATCCGTCCGCATGGCCCATCTCGCCGCCGCCGGGAGCTTCGCCATCAACGGGGTCGCGAAGCTCCACACCGAGCTTCTGAAGCGGGACGTCCTCAAGGACTTTCACGACCTGACGCCAGGCAAGTTCACGAACAAGACGAACGGCGTCACTCCGCGGCGCTTCCTCGCGCTGTGTAATCCCGCTCTCTCACGGCTGATCGACGAGGCCATCGGCAACGGCTGGATGCGGGACCTGGACCGGCTGCGGGATCTCGAGCCGCACGCCGAGGATCCGTCGTTTCGACGGGCCTGGCGAGAGGCGAAGCTCGCGAACAAGGTCGCCCTCGCGGCCGCCATCGAGGCGAGGGCCGGCGTCCGCGTGGACCCGAGCGCGCTGATGGACGTTCAGATCAAGCGGATTCACGAGTACAAGCGGCAGCACCTGAACGTCCTCCACGTGATCTCGCTGTACCAGCGCCTCAAGGATGGCGCCGCTGCCGGCTCCGTGCCGCGCACGGTGATGTTCGGAGGCAAGGCGGCGCCGGGCTACTTCGTGGCGAAGCTCATCATCAAGCTGATTCACTCCGTGGCGGACGTGGTGAACCGGGATCCCGCCGTGCGCGGGCAACTCGCCGTCGCGTTCTTCCCCGACTACAACGTGAAGAACGCCCAGACGATGTTCCCCGCTGCGGAGCTTTCCGAGCAGATCTCGCTGGCCGGCAAGGAGGCGTCCGGAACCGGGAACATGAAGCTCGCCATGAATGGCGCGCTGACGATCGGCACCCTCGACGGGGCCAACATCGAGATCCGCGACGAGGTCGGTGCCGAGAACTTCTTCCTGTTCGGGCTCACGGCCGAGGAGGTGGAACAGCGCCGGCACGCCGGCTATCGCCCGCGGGACTGCTACGAGGCCGATGGGCACCTGCGGGAGGTCTTGGATCTGGTGGCCTCCGGCTTCTTCAGCCACGGCGATCGCTCGCTCTTCAAGCCCCTCGTCGACTCTCTCCTCGAGCACGACCCGTACATGCTGCTGGCCGATTTCGGCTCCTACGTCGGCGCGCAGAACGCGGTGGCTTCCGTCTATCGCGATCCCGAGGGGTGGACGCGGATGTCGATCCTGAACGTGGCCCGGATCGGCAAGTTCTCTTCCGACCGCGCCGTTTCCGAGTACTGCGACACGATCTGGCGCGTGTCGCCGGTCCCGGTCGACCTCGGCGCCGCGCCGGAGACCAGCCGGTCCGATTTCCGCCGTGCGAACGAGGCGAGCGAGCGTGTCCCTACCTGCGGGGAATGGGTCGCCCGCCACAGCCGCTGATCGAGCGCGAATCCGGGAGTAGAGCGTTCCTCCTCAGCGCTCCCCCTGCGGGAACCGACGAAAAACGACGGAGGCGTCGTCCGTGCAGACCGCCTTCCAGTCGGGGCCCGCGGCGAGGCGCGCCGCAAGGGCATCGCGGGGAGCCACGATCGCCCAGTCGATCCCCCGCTCTTCGAGAATCGTCGGGCCGTCCGGTCCTCCGATCCTGATGTACTCGAAGAACAGCGGCTGCCCCCATCCCCGTCCGTCGATGAAGGTCGGCAGCCGCGAGTGCCAGAGGAGCCAGCCTCCCCAGGAGAGTCGGTTGAACACCCGCCCCTCGCCGTTTCTTGGGAGAGCCGAAAGGCATCGGGTCGGGTACCGCGCGGGCTCGACTCCGTCTCGTGGGACCGCCGCCGAGTAGAACCCGAATCCCGTGGTCACGGTGGCCACGGCCAGCACCGCGATCGCCGCATGCGGTGTCGGCAGAACGCTTCGCCACATCCGTTGAGCGGCGCGAGCATCGCCCCTCCTCGACGCAACTGCCGCGAGGCTCGCGAGCAGCAGGCCCCCGAGGAGCCCCGCGCAGACCAGCATGCGGTGATGCAGAACGTGCATCGAGGGGTCGGCATCCGGTCCGGATCCCGACCCCTCGGGAATCACGGTGGGCAACGGATCGAGAACGCTCAGCGCGAGACCGGCGACGACGACGGCCAGGAGAAAACAGAGGGGCAGACCGCGCGGCCTGGGGCGGCCCAGATGCGCCATCATTGCGGTGAGCCCGACGACGGCGAAGTACTCCTGGAACTTGACCGCCGAGAGGGACAGAACCGCCGCGCCCAGGATCGGAACCAGCGACGGAAGCGGCGTCTTCCGGAAGCGATGCCAGACGAAGAACGCGCAGCAACCGGTGACCAGGCAGAAGAACACGGGCGAAGGCGGCGCGTACTCGTCCAGCGCGGCGCGGAACCCAGCATTCCGCAGCACGTCCAGCTGCTGCCGGTACACGTCCCGGCCGTAGGGATTGGCCAGCGTGACGACCGCCGACGCGACCGTGGCGAAGAGAAGCGAGCTTCGTCGAGCGGTCGCGAACGCCCAGCGGCGCCAGCCCGAGAGAGCCGGCTCGATTCCCCACGCCGCCAGGGTGGCGATCAAGACGACGAGCCCGAACAGGAAACCCGGATACAGATTGGCCCAGACCAGAAACAGCGGAGGCAGAAGCCACAGTCCCCCGCCACTCCGGCGAAACCGCTCCAGGATGAAGAGCAACCCGATCAGACACAGCAACGACAGAAGCGACGGGCGCAGCTCCCACCACGGGTACGAAACCGCCATGCCGGCGACCAGGGCCGGCAGGAACACGGAAGGGGCGCGGGCAGCCCGGAGGTAGCCTCGGAGCAGCAAGAACAGCGTCCCGTAGGTTGCCGCCCTCAGGGCGATCAGCGCGAAGACCCCGCCCATGCTCCACGTCGCGAAGAAGACCACCTGCGCGAGCCACTCGTTGTTCGTCCACGATCCCATGTAGCCGGTGTACGAAAAGGGATCGCCTCGGATGAACTGCGCCTGCTCCCTCATGAAGCGCCCCGCGGCCAGGTGCCACCACAGGTCGTTGTTCCGGAGGGGAAAACACGCGAGCGCAACGGCGAGCGCGAGTCCGACGTCGCCGAGCTTCAGGCACGCGCGATCCCGATGCGTCTTCATGGGAGAAGCCCGAGATCTCCAGGGCAGAGGCGCGAGAGCCGCACCACGCCGGCCGCCGCACAATATAGTTCACCGCCGGAGCGCCTGGCTGAGAAGGCGGGAACGACACGCGACCGGAATTCCCTACACGATTCCGGAGTTGCTCATCGTCCGTCGAAGCGTTGCGCCGGCGGGCCCCACGGACTCGCGACTGCCTGCTGCTCATCGGATACAATCTGTTCTTCTTCCTCGGCGAAGCCCCCAGGGCGGTGAGGAGCGTTTCGTGCCCGAGCCCTTGATCTCGATTCACGATGCCGATCTCGGGTACGGCGGCAAGCCGGTCTTGCGCGCGGCCAACCTCGCCGTTGCCGAGGGGGACTTCCTCGGGATCGTGGGCCCCAACGGAGCCGGGAAGAGCACGCTTCTCAAGGGAATCCTGGGGCTGATTCTCCCTCTTCGCGGAGACGTGACGGTGCGCGCGGGGCGGCGCAACGTGCGCTTCGGCTATGTCCCGCAGCGCGAGGAAGCCGATACGGTCTTTCCGATCACGTCGCTCGAGATGGTCCTGATGGGAAGAAACGCCCTGTCCGGTCCCCTCCGATGGCCGGGGCGACGCGGGAGGAACGACGCGCTCCAGGCCCTGGACCACGTGGGGATCGCGCACCTCGCGGATCGGAGGTTCCGCGACCTTTCGGGCGGCCAGCAGCAGCGCGTTCTCATCGCGCGCGCCCTTGCGGTCGAGCCCCGGATTCTCGTTCTCGACGAGCCCACCAACGGGATGGACCTCGAGTCCGAGCACGCGCTCATGGAGCTGGTTCGCGCGTTCCACGATCGCGATGGGCTCACCGTGATCATGGTGAGCCACGTTCTCAACGTCGTGGTGAACTACGTGCGCAGCCTCGTGCTCGTCGACCGGGACATGTTCCTGGCCGGCCCCATCGACGAGATCCTCACCGAGAAGAACCTGGAGCGGATGTACGGAACGGGCGTCACCATCGGCACCCTCGACGGCCGGCGCGTCGTCCTCCCCTGCCGCCGGGATCACGCGTCCGCATGATCGAGCTCCTCGAGGCCGACTTCGTCCGCGCCGCGCTGCAGGCGGCCGTTCTGATCGGCGTGATCCTCTCGCTCCTCGGGGTGTACGTGGTCCTCCGACGGATCATCTTCGTGGGGATGGCGCTCGCACAGGTGTCGGCCGCAGGGGTCGCATTCTCGATTCTCGTGGCGGGACTCGCAGCGGGCGCGGGATTCGGCGGCGCCGCGCATGTCTTCGCCGAGCATCCCGAGACCCTCGCGATCGTGGCGACGCTTCTCGGCGCGATTCTCCTGAGCGTCCGGCCGAAGAGGGTCTCCGTGCCCAGCGAGGGGGCCATCGGCGTCGGGTATGCCCTCGCGTCCTCACTGGCGATTCTCGTGATCGCGAAGGCGCCGGGCGGTGAAGCCGACACCCTCTCGCTGATGTACGGGAACATCCTCGCCGTGAAGCCCGTGGAGCGCCTCGAGCTCTCGTTGCTCTGCCCGATCGTGATCCTCATCCACATCCTGTTCCGCAAGGAGTTCATGATGGTCTCTCTCAGTCCGGAGATGGCTCGGGCTGCGGGAGTCCCGGTTCCGGGCTGGAACCTCTTCCTGTACGGCATGCTCGGCGTGGGGATTGCGTCGGGAATCCGGGTGGCCGGTTCTCTGCTCGCGTTTTCCTATCTCGTGCTTCCCGCGCTCGCGGGAGTGATGGTCGGCCGGAAGGCGTGGCACGTCCCTGCAGTGGCCGTGGCGAGCGCGGTCGTGGGATCGGTGGGAGGGATCGTCTGTTCGGTTGCCTGGGACTTGCCGTCCGGACCGACGATCGTCGCCGTGCTCGTCGCCGAAACCGGGATCGCCTGGGCGATCGCCCGCTTCCTGCACTGAGCCGGGAGTCCACGAGAGTCAACGTTCGCCGTCACCGACCGACCCAGCCAACCAGGACGCTCCACATCCCGCCGCGCGGAGAGCGCACCCGCGCGGTTCGTCAGAGGCTTCTCGCCCCGGAGCCTTCGCGGAGGGGCGAATCGCGCTCGTCCTCTCGAGAAACAGCGTAGCGGGGGCTTTGCCCCCGAACCCCCACTCCCGCCCTCCGCGATGCCGGCGGAACGGCATCGCTCCGGTTGGGCTTGTTTCTTCCCGAGGTGTCGGGAGAACGCCCGTGAGGCTGCTCCTTACCGAGCTGCGATTGCAAGAAAATGCCTGGATCACATGAGGGACTGCGATCATCGGCGCTGAAACGCTTGACGCGACCTCCCGACCGCCGTACACGAATGCTAACGCGAAAGGGGGTACCAACCATGAGACGGAACTCGATTGCCAAGTGGGCCCTCGTGGCGATCCTGGCCGTAGCGGTGTCGGGGCTTGTGCACGCGCTGGTGCTGCAGCTCTGGCTCGATGACGGCCTGGCGCTCCGAGGAATCTGGACCTGGAACTACGGATCTTCCGCGATGGTGAAGGTCCGCATCCAGAGCGTGGGGTATCACAACGGTTACCCCGGGGATGGGAAATTCCCCCCCTATCTTGGCGCCGCGAACGTGAGGATTCTGGTGAAGGCCAGGGCCGAGGACGGCAGTGCGGTCCAGGGGTACGCGCTCGGGCAGATCGCGCCGGGAGCGATCAGGGAATTCACGATCTCCCTGCCGAAACGGATCACACAGCTGCAGTTCCTACAGGTGGTGCGATTCTCGGCGATGACGACCCCGCCTGAATAGCCCGGACTGTTTACGAAGGTCCGTCGCGAGACCGCGGAGACGGCCGTGATGACCGGCAGCCGCAGGGGCGAGGACCCGAGACGCATTTGAACGGTACGTCGCAGGGTCCCAGCCTCGGGGACGGCCGTCAGCATGGCCGAATCCGCGGTCGCAGCAGGAGGGCTCGCCTGCTCGTCGGGATGGGAGCCGGCGCCCAGGAGCTCGCGGCGGAGTGCACCTCTCGAGAAACAGCTGCTCAGGGGCTTCGCCCCCGAACCCCCACTCCCGCCCTCCGCGACGCCGGCGGACCGGCATCGCTCCGGTTGGGCTTGTTTCTTCCGGAGGTGTCGGGAGAACGCCCGTGAGGCTGCTCCTAAGAAACAGCGTCGCGGGGGCTTCGCCCCCGAACCCCCACTCCCGCCCTCCGCGACGCCGGCGGACCGGCATCGCTCCGGTTGGGCTGTTTCTTCCGGAGGTGTCGGGGCGCCCGTCCCGTGCGGCCGCTCCTAAGAAACAGCGTCGCGGGGGCTTCGCCCCCGAACCCCCACTCCCGCCCTCCGCGACGCCGGCGGACCGGCATCGCTCCGGTTGGGCTTGTTTCTTCCGGAGGTGTCGGGAGAACGCCCGTGAGGCTGCTCAAAACAGACAGCGCCACCGGCAGGGTGCCCGACAGGGGGCCATCATCGACCGGGAGAGGGCCGGCATCACCGGCGGCAGCGAGGAGACGGGCCTACACGACTTCGCAGAATTCGATCGCCTTCATCGAAACGTCGCTCTCGGCCAGGTGACGTGATCTCGGCCGCGTTTCCCAAGGCAATCGAGGGACTGCGGCTCGATGTGAGGCTCGCAACGGCCGGCGTGGGGCAGCCCCGGCGTCTCAGGATTCCTTCACGTGATCACTGTCCTCCTCGGGGGAGCGCTGAGACTCCTCGATGATCCTGCGAGCTTTCTCCGCGTCCTCTTCACGGACCAGGATGATGGTCCCGCCGACTCCTGGAAACATGTCCTGCACGGCCTCGATGGAGGTGAGGTCGTTGTCGATTCCCATGGAGTCCAGCAGGCCCTTGACCACCATGGCCTCGGGTTCGTGCTCCGTGTCGAAGACCTTCACGAGCTTCTCGTTCGGATCGGGACGATCGGCCTCGGGTGGAGCAGAGCCGGAGCGGTCTTCCATGATTCCTCCCAGGGGCCCGACGAGCGTTGGAGCCGAGGCCAGGGCGGGCAAGCCCGACCTCCGCCGAGGGCTACGCCCATGATTGTAGTCCCTTCCTGCGGCAGCGGATCGATCTGCGCGGCCGCAGGGATCCGGCTCAGGGAACGCTCGCGTGCAGGGCCGCGATGAAGCGCAGGTCTGCCAGACCCACGATGAGGACCGCGAGCCAGGCGAACGCTGACACGGCGCGCCTCCACCGATCGGGAGTCCAATCGATCGACGTCACGATGAGAAACGGTACGCTGCCGATCCCCGCCAGCGCGAAAGCCGCCTTCATCGCCGCGAAGAACGGAAGGCGGAGCGTCTGGACCAGGGGTACGAGGAGGTTCCCGAAGAAAGCCGCCGACAGCAGCGCCTCGCCGAACCTCGTCGGCGAGTGCCCCACGAGCGCGCGCCAGACGACGACCGACGCTCCCAGGAGGATGAGGGCGGTCAGCGGGAGCCCCGCCAAGTAGGCCGAAACGGCGGCGAGCCGGAAGCCGGGCGGCACATCCCCGTCCCTCCAATCCAGGATCTCGTTCCAGGCTTGACGGGTCCAGCCGCCGCGCGCCGCGAGAATCGCATCGCGATGCGCCTTCCATTCCGGCGCGCGCTCGAGGCTGAACGTGACCCCCTCGTACTCGAACCAGAAACGGGCGTACATCTCGGTCCAGAAGCTGTCCAGGTGCGAGACGTGTACCCACGGAAACCGCAGCAACGCGGCAAGACGGAACGATAGAAAGTCGATCGCTCGAACCGAGCCGGGGGGCTCCTGGTGCATTCCCGAGCGGAAGAGCTGGAAGTTGTCCACGTGCGGGCGGCCGTACAAAGCGACGTTTCGGGCGGCCGGCCAAACGCCGACGGCGAGCGCGACTCCGGCAACGAGGGCCGCGGATCTCAGGCGCCGCTCACCGCGGCCGCGGCGCATCGCGGCAACGAGGCAGGAAACGATGACGATGCCTGCCGTGACGAGGCCGTACGCCTTGCTCAGCACGGCGGCTCCGCACCATGCGCCGGTCCGCGCCGCGCGAGAGGCGGGGAAGCCCTCCGATCGGAACGCGAGTGCCTCATGGATCGCCATCGAGGCCACGAGATACGTGAGCGCATCGTTCGTCATCATCGCGGACATGTAGACGTGCTGGGGGAGCACCGCGATGACGGCAAGACCCAGAGCCTCGATTCCCGACCGATCCGGGCGGAGCCGCCGAAGGATCGACCGGCAAACGAAGAGCGTCAAGCACCCGGCAAGCAACGGGAGGAGTTGCACCGCCTTCCCCGCCACGCGAGGTATCGTGCCCGGCGAGACCCCCACGACCCCCGAAAAGACGGTGGCCGCCCTGTGGACTCCTGCACCGACGAGGTAGAAGAGGGGCGGCTGGTAGCACTGCCAGCACTCATCCGGACGGGGCAGCGTTCCGCCGGCCTCGATCCTGAGGACGACGTCGAGGTGATCGTCGTAGGCGAGATCGTACGGGGTGACGATCCAGAGCAGGATCCGAAGGAGCACCCCGACGACGAGCACGACTCGGCTCGCCCACTGCGCTCCATCACGAAACATCGGAGGAGTCTACTCGATCGAGACTGCGGCCGACAGTCGTCGGCGTCTCTCGGAACGAGCGGGTGGTCGCCACGGCTGCACGAACGAGGGGCTCCGCGGACCGGAGGCGGATCGGGGTTCGATGGGGTAAGCTCTCATCGTGGCGTTCTGTTACCTGTCTGGCTCCGTGGAGGATCGATGATGTCTCGAAACGCCTTCTTCTCCGTTACCCTTCTGCTCGTCGCCTCGCTCCACGGCGATTCCCTCGCCGCTCCTGGGCGGATGGCGCCCAGCGACTGCCCGGCAGGCTGCGACGACCGCAACCCGTGCACGGACGACGTGTGCGACCCGATCCGGGGCTGCCTGCACGTTCCCAACGCCGCGCCGTGCTCGGACGGGAACCCCTGCACGACCGCCGACACGTGCCAGTGGGGCGCCTGCGTCGGTGGCCCGCCATCATCGGTGTGCTCGCCCTGTCAGGCCAACGCGGCGCTGCCGCCCTCCGGCGGCACCTTCACCGGCGTCACGTCGGGCTCGAGCCGAACCTACGGGACGGGCGATTGCAGGAGAACCGGCTCGGCACCGGAGCGGGTGTACCGGTGGACCCCGTCCGTCTCCGGCAGGGCGGAGATCTTCACCTGCGGATCTTCCACGGCGTTCGACACGGTGCTGTACGTGCGGCGGGGCAGTTGCTCGGGCGGCCAGTACGCCTGCAACGACAACGGCCCGTGCCAGGCGGCAACGAACGCACAGGCCGGTTCTCGAATCGTCATGGACGTGGTGGCCGGTCAAACCTACTTCCTCTTCGTCGATGGCTACAACGGAGCACGCGGACGTTTCTCGCTGACCGTGCGCCCCCCGTCGGTGTGCGGCGACGGGATCCGGCAAGGCGACGAGGAGTGCGATCTGGCCGATGCGTCGGCGTGCGCTACCGGAATGTGCGAGACCGACTGCACCTGCGTCCGCGCGCGCTGCGGGGACGGGATCCGTCAGAGCGGCGAGCAGTGCGACCTCGGGGACGCGTCCGCCTGCGCCAGCGGCGCGTGCTATCCGGACTGCACGTGCATTCCCGACTCGGGCGGGAATCCCGACCTCGTTCCCGAGATCGTGACCCCGTATCTCCAGTTCGCAACCTCGGTGCCTTCGGGCGACGTCCTGGAAGGGTGCGCGGCGCGCACCACCGGAGTGGACCTGCTGCGATTCGGTGTGCTCGTGCGGAATCTGGGGCGCACCGACCTCTTCCTCGGCGCCCCGGCCTGTCCCGAGCCCTGCGAGGACCACCCCGGAGAAACGTGCGGAAACCCTCTGTTCATCTGTGCACCCGCCGGGGGGCACAACCATGGACACTACCAGAACTACGCGGACTACGAGCTCCTTTCGGCCGACGGGGCGGTTCGTGCCGCCGGCCACAAGCAGGGCTTCTGCCTGCACGACGGCTTCGATTCGGGCGTCCCGTGCCCGAACCGCCACTTCGATAGCTGCGATTACCAGGGTCTGAGCGTGGGCTGCGGTGACCTCTACGAGGCGACGCTCGGATGCCAGTACGTGGAGGTGACCGGTTTGCCGTCAGGCCCCTACACGCTCCGGGTGACGGTGGACCCACTCGGCCAGATTCCCGAGGACGACGAGGGGAACAACGTCGTCACCGTGCCCGTGTCGATACCCGATCGCTCGTGCCCGGTGACTCCGATCCCTTCGCAGGGCGGCGTGTTCCAGGGCGTCACCTCCGGAGCCGACGCGCTCGCCTCGACGTGCGGCTCGGGAGCGACCGGCCCGGAGAAGGTGTACCGATGGGTGCCGACCCGATCGGGCATCGCGACCGTGGAGACGTGTGGAAGCGGCACCGACTTCGACACGGTCGTCCATGTCCGGACCGGAAGCTGCTTCGGGCGGGAAGTCGTGTGCAACGACGACGGCCCCTGCGCCATCTCGAACTCCGGGGAGCAGGGCTCGCGGACGTCGTTCCCCGTCGAGGCAGGGGCGTCCTACTTCATCATCGTGGACGGGTACGCCGGGGGCTCCGGACGATTCACGCTGAAAGTGACAGCCCCATGACCCGACCGTCGATGGGGGCAGCCCCCGAGATTGCGCATCGGTTCGACTCGGGCCCCCCCCGTCCGAAAGCCCGGAAGGTCACCTGACCGCGAACCGAACGTCGGGACGGAGAGACGATCCTCCTGCGCTCACGCTCCGTGACCGCCGGGCGGGGCGCATCGAGCATCGGTGCTCCTCAGCGCTCACGAGACCTTGAGGACCACGACCGCGCGATCGTCGGGGCGCTCCTCGTCTTCCCCGGCGTACGCGGTGTTCGCGCGGAGGAAGCCCGCCGCGATGTCCTGCGCGGGAAGGCGCGCGAGGGCCTTCGCCACGTCCTCGAAGAAGCGGTCGCCGAATTCGCGATCGGATCCGTCGATGGCTTCCTGCAATCCGTCGGAAAGAAACGCGACCACGTCACCCGGCTGGAGCCGTACCCGGAGCTCGTCGTAGCGCGCGTCCGGAAAGAGGCCGAGCGGGAGCCCGCGCACGCGGATCCGCTCGAGGCTTCCGTCGCGAACGAGGACGGGTTGGGGGAACCCGGCGCCGGCAAGGTCGAGCGTCCGCTCCGCACCGTCGAACACGGCGTAGGCGAGAGCCACGAATCGTCCCTCGGCCATGCGCGGATGAAGTCGGGCATTCAGATGACCGAGCACTGCGCTGGGGCCGCCCGGGCTCTCCAGGATCAGGCCGCGGAGCATCCCCACGGCGAGCGACGCGTAGAGCGCAGCCGGGGTCCCCTTTCCCGACACATCCCCCACGGCCACCCCTAGGCGACCTTCGGAGAGAGGAACGAACTCGAAGAAATCCCCGCCGAGCTGATCGGCGGGCAGATACGCCGTTCCGATGGTTGCGCCGTTCACCCGTGGAGCGCGGTCGGGCAGGAGGCTGTTCTGCACCTCTCGCGCGGCGGCCAGGTCGCGGCGCAGATGGCGCTCCTGCGCCTCGACCTGCTCGTACAGGCGCGCGTTGTCCACGGCCACGGCGATGTGGGACGCCACCGCCGTGAGGATCTGCTCGTGCTCCGCCGTGAACGCGTCGGGCTCCTCGCTCTCGAGATCCAGGACGCCGATCAGCCGATCCTTGAGGACGAGGGGAATCGCAAGCCCGGAGCGAATCGCCAACCCCTCGTGCGGAAACCGCACGTAGGTGTCGTCCCGCGTCACGTCCCCCACGCGGTACGGCCTGCGGTTGAGCGCCGCCATGCCCGAGATCCCGTACCCGAGTTGCAGGCCGCCCTCGACCTCGATCTCCTGTCCCTTGCGGATGGCCGATCGGTGCTCCAGGCGTCGCGTCCCCTCGTTCCAGAGCAAGACGCAGAACAGGTGGAAATCCACGTGCGGACGGATCCGCGCGGCGACCCGTCGGAACACCTCGTCCAGGTGCAGGGTGGAGTTGAGGTCGCGCGTGGCATCCACCAGGAACTCGAGGAGCGACCCCGACGGGTCCGCTGCCGGGCGCTCGGCCGGAGAGCGGTCGTCACCCTCCCTCCGGCTGCGCGGTGGATCGTCTTTTCCCATGTCCGCCAGCATAGCGCGAAGCGGTCGGCGGTCCATCCGGAGCTTCGTCCCAGCCCGCTTGATTCACGAAGGTCCGTCGTGACGGAAGCGGACGGGCGCCCGATCGTGGAGCCCTCGCGGCCCGGCCGAACGTGGCCTCGGCGCCCCGCCCCGCACGGTTCTTGCGGCCGTCCCCTCGAAGCTACATTATGTGCGGTACCTCCGCTTTCTCGATCATGATGGCGGGGGCGTCCGGCGGGTCGCGCCGGGCCGTTCGCGGCGACCGGCGCATTCCGCGGCGCTTCGATGCGAGTCGAAAGGAAGTCCGTTGCGGGAGATTCCCCGGCATCTCGGCAGGCAGGCGAACGAGATCGGTCGGTGCACCTGGACGGAACGCTCCTCGGAAAGGAAAGCATGAGCCAGACCTTGATCATCGGAATGGCGGGCGCGGGAGGAGACGGAGTCGTTGCGGCCGGCGAGTCGCTGATCGCATCGATCGCCTCCGAAGGCTACTACGGGATCATGACGAAGAGCTTCGGATCGCAGATCCGCGGCGGCGAGTCGTCCTTCCGGCTTCGAATTTCGGTGGAGCCGGTTCCCCACCCCGGCGGGGCTCTCGACGTCGCGATCGCCCTGAACTGGGAGGACTACCTGAGGTTCGGAGCGGAGCTGGCCGTGAGCGGCCACACGGTGGTGATCTTCGACAGCAAGACCGGCGTCGACCCCGAGCGATTGCCCCTCACCGGGGTTCGACCGGCCGAGGCCATCGCGGCGCCGATCACGGATCTCGCGAAGCAGACGGCGGCGACCGATCGGGCGAAGAACACGGTCGTCCTCGGCCTTCTCGCGGGATGGTTCGGCATCGCGCGCGAATCGCTCCTCGCGGGGATCCGGAGGAAGTTCGCGAAGAAGGGGGCCGAGCTGGTGGAGAGCAACGAGCGCGCCTTCGCTTCGGGGATCCAGTATGCGGAGGAGCACCCCCTGCGGACCTCTCTTCGGTTGGACCCGCCGGCCGCAGGAACCGCGTCCAAGCTCCTCGCCGATGGGAACGACATGTGCGGTGCTGCCGCGATCTTCGCCGGCTGCACGTTCTTCGGCGGCTATCCGATCACCCCATCCACCGAGATCATGCAGTTCCTGACCCGAGAGATGTGGAAGTACGGGGGGACGGTTCTCCAGGCGGAGGACGAGATCGCTGGCGTCGGCGCCGCCGTCGGCGCTTCGTTCGCTGGACACAAGTCGATGACGGCGACCTCGGGTCCGGGAATGTCCCTCAAGACCGAGATCCTCGGGCTCGCGACCATTGCCGAGCTTCCCCTCGTGTGCGTGAACGTCCAGCGCGGCGGTCCTTCCACGGGGATTCCCACCAAGAGCGAGCAGGCCGACCTGTTCCAGGCCGTTTTCTCCGCCCATGGGGACGCGGTGCGCCCGGTGCTCGCTCCGGTGAGCGTCGCGGAAACGTTTGGGATCACCGTCGAGGCGTTCAACATCGCCGAGCAGTACCAGACTCCGGTCATCGTGCTCTCGGACCAGGAGATCGCGCAGCGCAAGGAAACTGTCGACCCCATCGACACCTCGCGGTTCTCCGTGGTGGATCGCCGGACCCCGACCCAGGCCGAGCTGGCCGGGTACATGCGCTTCCGGAACACCGAGTCGGGAGTCAGCCCCATCACACACCCAGGGATGCCCGGCGGGAACTACCTCGCGTCCGGGATCGAGCACAACGAGGCGGGAGCCCCGACGGCGAGCGGCGAGGTCCACGCGCGCATGAACGAGAAGCGGCTGCGCAAGCTGGATCCTCTCCGGGGTCGGCGCGACCTGTTCCAGGAGGAAGGCGAGCCGGACGCGCCGATCTGCCTCGTGAGCTGGGGGAGCGTGTCGGGCGTGGCCCGCGAGGCCTTGCAGATGGCCCGAAGCGAGGGTCTCCACGTGAAGCTCCTCGTCCCGCGGCTCCTTTTTCCGGTGGCGGAGGAGGTCTACCGGGATTTCTTCAAGTCGGTTCGCGTAGGTTTCGTCGTGGAGCAGTCCCACCAGGGGCAGCTCTACCGGGTCCTCCGCATGTACGTCAACGTTCCCGAGCGGGTCCGCCCGCTGTGCAAGAGCGGATCGAATCCGATCTCGCCGCTCGAGGTGCTGGATCGGCTTCGCAAGGCTGCGGTCTCGTTCCAGCGCGATCGGGAGCGCGAATTCCAGGCCCAGGAGTAACCTCATGAACCCCATCAGCCGGCCCGTGGAGGAGTACGCCGCCAAGGACTACAAGAGCGACCTGAAGCCCATCTGGTGCCCGGGTTGCGGGGACTTCGGCGTCGTCCAGGCGATCTACCGAGCCCTCGCCGCCGTGGGGCGTCCCCCTCACGAGATCGCCTTCGTCTCGGGGATCGGCTGCTCGAGCCGGATCCCCGGTTACACGACCGCCTACGGGTTCAACAGCGTGCACGGGCGCGCCCTTCCCATCGCCCAGGGAATCAAGCTGGCGAATCCGGACATCCTCGTTCTCGTGGCGGGCGGCGACGGCGACGGCTTTTCCATCGGAGGCGGCCACGTCGCGCACGCCATCCGGCGGAACGTGGACCTCACCTACATCGTCATGGATAATCAGATCTACGGTCTCACGAAGGGTCAGCTTTCGCCGACTTCGTCGCGAGGACTCAAGACCGTCACCTCGGGATACGGGAGTCTCGAGGACCCCGTGAACCCTCTCCTGTACGTCCTGGCGTACGGTGCCGGATTCGTCGCCCAGGGAACCCCCGCCGACATGGGAGGTCTCGCCGCGGTCATCGAGGAAGCGATCCGATTCCCGGGCTTCTCCTTCGTCAACGTACAGTCGCCCTGCGTCACCTACGGCCAGGCCGATCAGCAGCTGAAGGCCCACAAGACCGGCATGCAGAGCCTCGCGACGCTGGGGCATGACTCCGCGGACCTCATGCAAGCCATGTCCCTCGCGAGGGAATACGGCACGAAGCTGTACACCGGAGTGTTCTACCGCCGACCTTCGTCGTTGCCGACCTACGAGTCAGAGGTCCGTCATCGGCAGGAGGCCCTGGCGGGTGCCAGGGCGGCCAGAGAGCGCATTCTCGACGTCTTCCTTCCGCGTTAGACGCGCGCCGGCTTGATGACCACCAGAGCAGCCGCCAACCGCAAGACGTATCGGGTCCTGTTCCTCAACCAGGGGCAGGTCTACGAGGTCTACGCACGCCGGGTGGAACAGGGGACGCTCTTCGGATTCGTCGTGATCGAGGGCCTGCTCTTCGGGGAACGCTCCTCGCTGGTCGTGGATCCGGCGGAAGAGAAGATCAAGACCGAGTTCGCCGGAGTGCAGCGTTTCAGCCTCCCCATGCACGCCGTGATCCGCATCGACGAGGTCGAGAAGGACGGCGTGAGCCGCGTCGCGCCGCAGGCCCGAGGAGAAGGGGGAACGGTCTCTTCGTTCCCCGCCCCGATCTACGGCACCCCGCCCAAGGAACCGAGGCGGTCCTGATCCGCACGTCGGCCGCGTTTCGCGAGCGAGCGATTCCCGACCCCTCGGGCTGGGCAGACGCGACGGCGGAGAGCGCGCCATGACCGAAGAGAACGCTACCTCCCGCGGTGGAACCTACCGGTTGCGTCGCGGAACGCCTCCTCCCATGGAGTTCTTCCGAGAGGAGAGACGCTCCCCGGGGGCGCGCGCCGTACGGTTGACGCTGGGAACCGTGCGCGTCGAGCTGGCCGGCCTGGACGATCGCCGTGCCGAGGAGCTCCTGCGCCGCTTCGGGCCCTACGTGGCATCCGTCACCGGCCCTCGCGAGGAGGAGGGGCCTCGCATCCTTCGCGCGGCTGTCGGAATCGAGGATCGGGAGTATTTCATCGAGCCTCCGGAGCGCGCGGAATTCAACCCCGTGTTCGTCGCGGTGGACGGCAGCCGGGTCCGCTATCTCGGCTACAAGGTGGCCGGGTGGTTCGACACCCGGGAGCACGACGGAACGCTGCTGCTCTCCCGCGGCACGTTCGAGCCGGACGTTCGAGCGATCGAGAACTACGTCCGCGTGGCCGTCGCGTGGCGGGCCGCGGAGATGGGGGGAGCCCTCGTCCACGCGGCGAGCGCCGTCCGAAACGGCCGGGGCTACCTCTTCTACGGGGAATCGGGTGCCGGCAAGTCGACTCTCGCGGCGTCCACGCGACGCGCCACCATCGTGAGCGACGACCTCTCCCTCGTGCTGCCCTCCGAGGACGGCACGCCTCACCTGGTGGGAAGTCCGTTCCGCGGAACGTACGAAGGTGGGCCGCCGGTCCTGGGGAGCTTCCCCGTGGCAGCGGGGTTTCGGATCGTGCAGGCGACCACGGCCGAGGTGCGGCAGGTCGCGCGCATCCGGGCGCTGTCGGAGCTGGTGGGGAACCTCCCGTTCGTCGCCGATTCCTTCGGCCGGCGTCCGGATCTCTTCCCCAAGATCCAGGCGACATTCTCGAGCGTTCCCCTCGCCCATCTCCACTTCCGCCGGGACGACTCGTACTGGGACGCCATCGAACGCGAGGGGCTCTGACGGTCCGTGAGCACCGGGGAACGAGCGGCACACTTCGATTTGTCGGGCCCCACGGTGCGCGTGCGAGGTCTGCCCGCGCACCACGCGCGGACGCTGGAGGAAGATTGGACCGCGTTCGGCGTGCCTCCCGTGGAGCGGCCCGCGTTGGATTTCGCCGTGCACGCCGAGCCCGAGTCTCCCGACACGGGTCCGTTCACCGCCAAGTCGATGCGGGCATCGTGGAAGGAAGGAGCGGCTTTCTACCAGATGAAAGAAGGCTCGGCGGAGGTACCTGCGGAGGGGCTCGTGCGGGTCCGACTGGAATCCACCGCCTCTGCGAAGCAGTACTTCGCGTTCGTGAACCTCGTGTGCGCGGCCGTTGCGTTCCGGCTCCCCTCCCGCGGGGGCGCCGTCCTCCACGCGGCCGGAATCGTCCTCGAAGGCCGCGCCTTCGCGATGGTGGGATCCGAGGGCTCGGGCAAGACCACCTGGGCGCTTCTCGCGAAAGCGGCCGGTGCCATGGTCTTGAGCGACGATCTGGTGGTGGTGGAGGCGGCTCGCGACGGGCGGCTCGAAGCGCTCGGCACTCCGTTTCGGTCCCGGCAGCACGGACGCTGCGCTCCCGGGCGCTGGCCGGTCGCCGCGATCCTCTTCCCGATCCACGGCAAGCGGGCCGCGCTCGCGGAGGTTCCGGCGCTGCTGACCCGGGCACGGCTCCTGGCCAACCTGCCGTTCTTCGCGGAGTTCGCCCCCGTGGACGATCGCGTGGCGCGGACCGTCGAGCAGCTCGCCGGCGCGGTTCCCTCACGCTCGCTCACGTTTCCGCTGGACGCCTCGTTTCTCGGTCTCCTCGGCGATTTCGATCCTTCGCACCGATCCGTTTGACCCGCGCGGGCGAGGGCCACATATTCTCCCCGCCCCGCGACGGCCTGCGTGATGTAGCGCGCGTCGCCACACCCGCGGACGGATGGAGACGGTCATGAAAATCGGCGAGATCCTGATCGACAAGGGACTGCTCACGAAGGCCCAGCTCAAGGAAGCGCTCGAGGCGCAGCTCATCTTCGGCGGGCACCTCGGAACCTGTCTCCTGGAGCTCGGGTACATCACCGAGCGCAGGCTGGGCGCCGTCCTCGCCGAGATCTTCGCCGTCGACTATGCGCCCCCGGAGCTGTTCGAGAACATCCCGAGATTCGCGACCGACGCCATCGGCGATCGCCTCGTGGATCGCCATCGGGTGGTCCCGTTCCGCCTCTCCGATCGAACGCTCGACGTCGCCATGGTGGACCCCAAGGACCTCCTGGCCCGGGACGAGCTGTCGTTCGCCACGGGGTACAAGCTGCGGCCGTGGGTTGCCCCCGAGGCTCGGATCTTCCAGGCCATGGAGCGGTACTACGACATCCCGCGGCGCCTGCGCTACGTGACGCTCTGCAAGGAAATCGACAAGCAGATGGAGCTCGAGAGCGCGGGGCGCGTGATCCGGGTGGACGCCATGCGGGCCGCGGTGCGTCCGGCGCCCGTCGCCCTGTCCGATGCACAGCCCGACATCGAGGTCGAGGCACCGAAGCTCGCGACGGCGACGGCGGTCCTCGACGAGGTTCCGGAGAGCGACCCGCTGGGGCCGCTCGCCCTGCGCCTCGCTCGCGCGGAGACCGTGGACCAGGTGATCGAGTACACCCTCGAGCACGCATCCATGAACCTCGGACGCGCGATCATCTTCATGGTTCGCTCGGGAAAGGCGCTCCCCTGGCAGGCGACGGGGATCCGGTCGGACCGCACCCCCTGGCAGAGCCTGAGCTTCACCGTGACCACCGAGCCCATGTTCCAGCTCCTGAACGGAGAGGACGTGTTTCGCGGTCCGGTCCCACGCCAGGGCCCGTACTACCGCTTCTACGAGTCGCTGGGACTCGAGGCGCCCGAGGAGGCGCTGCTCGTCCCCGCGCACGTGGACGATCGCCTGGTGGCGCTGCTGTACGGCGACGGGGGGCCGGCGGGAAAGGTGCGCGGCGAAGACGAGCATCACAAGCGGCTCGTCCGGAAGATGGGCCACGCTCTCAGCATGGTCCACCTCCGCGGGAAGGTGCTTTCGGCCTGACCGCGGCCGGCCGCGCGGAAGCCGGGGACCGCGAAACGCGCCGCGCTCGCGCTCCCGGGCCCCCGACACGACGCGGGGCGCCCGAGGGCGCCCCGCGCGTTCCCCGCCGAATCCGTGCCGCCTCTACGCGGCCTTCAGCTCCGCCGTGCAGTGGGCGCAGCGGGTGGCCTTGATGGGGATCGAAGACAGGCAGTGCGGGCAGTCCTTCGTGGTGGGTACGGCGGGCGGAGCCTCGTCCTTCTTCTTGAGCTGATTCATCGCTCGGATGACGAGGAAGAGGACGAACGCCACGATCACGAAGTCGATGATCGTGTTGAGGAACATCCCGTAGTTGATCGTCGGCGCGCCCAGCTCCTTGGCCTTGGCCAGGGACTCCGGCGCCTTGCCGGAAAGGTCGACGAACAGGTTCGCGAAGTCCACCTGCCCCATGATGCGTCCGATGGGCGGCATCAGGACATCGCCGACGAACGACGACACGATCTTGCCGAACGCTCCCCCGATGATGATGCCGACGGCCATGTCCACGACGTTTCCGCGCATGGCGAAATCCTTGAACTCCTTGAGCATGAGCTTTCCTCCTCTGCGGCTTCTCCGAGCGGAGAACGCCTGACCGCACTCTACCAGAATGCGGGCCCGTTGAAGCGGCCGGTATTCGTACGGGACGGCCGCGCCCGCCCGGGCGCGGCCGATCGGATCAGAAGTTGATGACGAGCGACGTGGTGAAGTAGGTGTCGGTGTCCTCGTACGTCTTCACGACCTGGCCGGCCTCGTCGAAGATCTGCACCGGCTCGTTGTCGAAGAGCACGCGGTAGCCGGCCTTGAGCGCGAGCTTCTTCGTGAGCGTCGCCGTGATCGAGGCGAGGAAGTTGATCCGGTAGTCGCTCGTCTCGTCCAGGTTCTCGAGAACTTCGAGCTCCGAGTTGAACTTGGAGTTCTCGCTCAGCGCGAGCTCGTAGCCGAGGAACCCGCGGGCCCCGGCCCAGTTGTCGCTGCTGCCGCCCGTCCGAGTCTCGTCGACGGGGTCCGTCCAAGTCTCGTCGGTATAGTCCGCGCCCAGCTCCCCCACGAGGCTGTGCTCGGCGGTCTTCAGAAAGCGATACCCGACCCCGACCCCGGCGTTGTACCGATCGTCGAATCCGGCGAACTCGTTGCGGCCCCAGCCTGCGAGGCCGTACCACAGCAACCGGTCCGTGATGTTGCGGCGGTACTTCCCGTTCGCAATGTACGCCTCGGCCGTCTTGACGTTATCGGTCTCGTTGCGAATCGCGACCACGTCGAAGGCGAAATCGGCCTTCTGCCAAGCGTACGCGTACTTGTTCGCGAGTCCGAAGTTCGTGTTCTTCGTGTTCCCCGTGGTGTTCAACAGGGAGAACTCCGCGATGTCGGTCCACGGCCGTTTCGGCTCGTCCTGCGCGACGGCGGGCGCCAGCGATGCGGCACAGAGCACGATCCCCACCGTGGCGCTGCCTAAAGAGATCTTCTTCGTTTTCATTCGCTTCCTCCTCGAGATACCCCACGACGGCGTTGTTTCCCGCCCCGGTCAGGGTCCTCGCGATGTCTCGTTTCCCCTCGAAAAATCCCCTGACCCGCAGCGTTGCGCGGCCCAAGGAGGCAAGATAGTAGCACCAGGCGCAAGACCCGACTCCGCCCCGCTCCTGCGCATGCGATCTGCCGTCTTGAGGGATCGCACGCGATCGGCGATACTGTTCCTGAGTTGGGCGAGTCCCTTCGCGCTCCAGCCGGTCTCATGATGCGACGACTGAATCCACTGAGAGTCTTTCGGGGGACGAGTGCGGTCCTCGTTCCGGCCCGAGTGGACGGTGTGCCCGCCGATACGCCCCGGATTGGGCGGATTCCTCGCTGGGTCTTTTGGATCGTCGGCGGGATCGTTGTCGTTCTCGCCGTGCGCCACGAGATCCGCACGTCCGCGCTCCAGTCGCGCGTGCTGACCCGGATCGCCGCGGGGCTCTCTTACTCCGTGAAGCCGGGGCCCAGCGACGCGATCGTGTTCCCGCACGGAGGGCCGTTCGACGAGCGGCTCGGCTACGCGAAGCTTCCGGCGTACCGCCACCGTCTCGAAGCGCATGGGTTCCAGGTCCGGGAACAGGCCCGATTCTCGCCTGCGCTCGTGAGACTCGCCGGATGGGGAATCTCTCCCCCATACCGTCGAGCTGCCGCTTCGGGCGTGGCGATCCGGGATCGAGAGGGCAGGATCGTCTTCCGTTCCGACGCAGGAGATCGGTTCTTCGGAAGCTACGAAGAGATCCCGCCCATCGTCGTGAGCACCCTCCTGTTCATCGAGAATCGGGAGCTCGGCGAGCCGCCGGATGCGCGCGCGAACCCGGCGGTGGACTGGAATCGCTTCGCGAGGGCCGGCATCCTCTATGGCGGTCGCAAACTCGGCCTTCCGCTTCCCGCCGAGGGGGGGAGCACCCTCGCCACCCAGATCGAGAAGTACCGCCACTCGCCGGAGGGTCGGACGGATTCGGGGCTGGACAAGATGCGGCAGATGATGGCCGCGAGCCTCAAGGCGTACCGCGAGGGCTCGGACACGCGGTTCGAGCGACGCGCCATCACGCTCGAGTATCTCAACACGATGCCTCTCGCCGCGACGCAGTCGTTCGGAGAGGTTCACGGACTCGGCGAGGGGCTCCACGCTTGGTTCGGGATGTCCCTGGACGAGGTCTCGGCGCTGCTGAGGGGAGCTCCGGCGAACGAGTCCCGGGCGCAGGCGTTCCGAAGCGTGCTGGCCCTCCTCTACGCGACCCGGGCTCCCACGTCCTACCTCGTCCGCGAACGCGACTCCCTCGAGCGGAAGGTGAGCGCGTACGCGGATCTGCTCGAGCAGAACCACATTCTCGATCCCGATCTTGCACGTCTCGTGCGGGGGACCCGTCTCGCTTTCGCCCAAGGCGCTCGCCCCTGGCCGTCGGCATCGTTCCGCGATCGGAAGGCGGTCCAATCGATCCGCGAGTCGGTGCGCGGCCTCCTGGGCGAGCGCAGCTCGTACGAGGTCGACCGCCTCGATCTCGACGTGGGGACCACGCTCGACGCGGACCTCCAGGACGCGACCCACGCGCTGTTCCGGAGCCTCGCGGACCCTGCGTTCGTCGGCGCGAGCGGGCTGGCCGGGACGCGGGCGCTGTCTCGAGGCGATCCCGCCGCGGTGGTCTACAGCCTCGTCCTCTACGAGGCGCGGGCCGAAGGCAACGCGCTGCTCGTGCAGGCGGACAGCCTGGGAGCGCCGTTCGACCTCAACGTTGGAATGAAGCTCGAGCTGGGAAGCACGGCGAAGCTCAGGACCCTCGCCCATTACCTCGAGATCGTCGCGGAGCTGCACCGGGACCTCGCGGGGCAGGAGCGCGGGGAGCTGTCCCGCATCGCCATCGACGCGCAGGATCCGATCACCCGATGGGTCGCCGAGCAGGCCGCGACCCGCCCGGGGATCTCGCTGGAAGATCTCGTCAGACGGTCGTTGAACCGCTCCTATTCCGCGAGTCCTCACGAGGCGTTCTTCACCGGCGGCGGGTTGCACTCGTTCCGCAACTTCGACCCCTCGGAGGACGGACTCATCTTCACGGTGCGGGAGGCCACGGCGGCCTCGGTGAATCTGTCTTTCATCCGGCTCATGCGGGACCTCGTGCGCTACCACGAGGCTCGCCTTCCTTACGACGCCAGCGCGATGCTTTCGAGCTTCTCCGACCCCGGCCGGCGGCGGTTCCTCGAAGAAGCCGCCGATGACGAGACGCGCCGGGGCCTCGCCCGAGCGTTCCACGCGCTTCGCGGCAGGCCGGAGCCCGAGGTTCTCCGGATCCTCGCCGGGGACTCCGCCCCGAGTCGCCGCCTCGCGGTGCTCTTCTTCACGTGGCACCCCGATTCGACCGCGGAAGATCTCGCGAGCTGGCTCGCGCGCCAAGGGTACCCGACCGACGCCGAGGAGTGTCGGAAGCTCACCCGATCCTACGGACGCGCCCGACTGACTCTGGGGGACGCCGGTTACCTTCTCCGGCTGGATCCCATGGAGGTTTGGCTCGCCGGCGAGCTCGCGCGCGATCCGTCGCTCCCGTGGGAAACGGTCCTGGCACGCAGCTCTTCGGCGCGGCAGGACGCCTCCAGATGGCTCTTCCGCCCACGTCAGAAACGCGCCCAGGATCTGCGGCTGCGGACCCGGATCGAGCGGGACGCGTTCGCCCGCATGACCCCGTACTGGCGCCGGCTGGGATTCCCGTTCGAGACTCTCGTCCCGTCCTACGCCACGGCGTTGGGCAGCTCCTCGGACCGGCCCTCGGCGCTGGCCGAGCTGATGGGGATCATCCTGAACGACGGCGTCCGGCGTCCGGCCCGCTCCATTCGCGAGCTTCGCTTCGGCGACGGCACGCCGTACCAGACCGTCTTCGAGCCGGCGCCTGCGGTCGCCGAGCGGGTCCTCCCTACGGAGGTGGCGCGTGCGCTGCGGTCGGTCCTCGCGGACGTCGTTTCCGAGGGGACCGCGCGCGGCATCCGGGGCGCATTCGTGGGCGCCGATGGCGAGCCGGTGGCCGTGGGCGGGAAGACCGGCTCGGGAGACAACCGCTTCGAGACGTTCGATGCGGCAGGACGCGTGCGCTCCTCGCGTGCGGTCAGCCGCACGGCGTCGTTCGTGTTCTTCGCCGGCGATCGGCACTTCGGCGTGCTGACCGCGTCCGTGAGCGGTCCGGAGGCTGAGGACTACCGGTTCACGAGCGCGCTGCCCATCGGCGTGCTTCGGCTCCTGGCGCCGGAGATCAACCGCCGCCTCGGGAACTCCGACCGTATCCCCGCTACCATGTCGGCGTCCGGACGAGCTCCTTGATCCGCATCCCGCGGACGCACCGACCGGCGCCGCGGACGCAGGATCCCGTGGCCGAGCGGATCCGGGTCCGCGAAAGCGCGGAGGGAGGTGGCGATGGATGACGTCCCGGCGGCGAGCGCGCCGACGTCGCTCTGGCCCCAGGTGTACGCCTGGCTGACCCAGCCGATGTTCACCTTGGGGGATGCGACCCTCTCTCCGGCCAGCGTGCTGAAGTTCCTGGTGTTCCTGGCCGCGGTGCTGTGGCTCGGGTTCGCGCTGCGACGCGGGCTCAAGACCCGCGTGTTCCCACGGTTTCAGGTAGACGCGGCGGTATCGGATGCGCTCGGAAGCATGGCGGCATGGGCGATCATCGCCCTGGGCCTGCTGGTCGGCCTCCAGACCCTCGGCGTGCGGCTGGCGACGCTCAACGTGATCTTCGGCGCCCTTGGGCTCGGAATTGGCTTCGGACTCCAGCCGATCGCCTCGAATTTCATCGCGGGAATCATCATTCTCATCGAGCGGCCGATCCAGATCGGGGATCGGATCCAGATCCGGGAATTGCACGGACGCGTCACGCAGATCAAGTTCCGCGCCACGGAGGTCGTCACGAACGACGCCATCTCGGTGATCGTACCGAACTCGGAGTTCATCTCGCAGCAGGTGATCAACTGGAGTCGCGGGGGCAACCGGATCCGTGTTCGCGTTCCGGTCCACGTCGCCTACGGCAGCGACCCGGAGACGGTTCGCCGCGCGCTCCTCGAGGCGGCCGCTGGGCTCGAGGTGGTGCTCGAGGAGCCGAAGCCCGAGGTCCGCCTCACCGCCTTCGGAGAGTCGGCGATGAACTTCGAGCTTCTGGGATGGACGACCGACCTGCTCCAGCGGCGCGGGGCGTTCATCAGCAGCTTGAACTTCGCGATCTACGATTCCCTCGCCCGGCATGGCGTCGAGATCCCCTTCCCGCGGAGAGATGTGACGGTTCGGTGGCCTCCGGCCTCGGGCGGTGGACCGACGGCCCCGGAGGCGAATCCCGCTCGGTATCCGACGCCGCCCGGCGGAGGCGGATCCGATGCCGGTTCCTGACGAGTCGCGCTTCGAATCGAATTTCCTCGGGTCGAGCGACGGGAGGCGAAAGGACCGGCGCCTCGACGATCACGGGCGACATCGCCAGGATCACGGCCGAGCTTCCCACGGTGGCCGAGTCGCTCTCCGGGGTGGACATCCGGAAGCTCATCGAGGCGATCCCCGCGGTCAAGGCCGCGCAGAGCGGCTGCCGGGACGCCGTCGCGGAGAATCAGGAGCGAGCCGCTCGGCGCGACCCACCGTGGGATCGCTCTCGCGCGACCGCTCCGGAACGTCAACGGCGATCACCCGTGCGGGGTCGAGCGTGCCCTTACCGCCCGTGCCATCCACGGAGGTTCCTCACGGGCCGGGCAAAGGACGGAGCAGCTCGCGATCGACCAGGCCGCGAAAGTGGGCCGATACGGTCGCCGCCAGCGCGCGATCGCGGACGAGAAGACCCAGCTCGATGTTGCGGTCCAGGGCGGCCTCGGTCAGATTCGCCGACGTGACGAAGACCGCCTCGTCGTCGGCCACGACCGCCTTGGCATGCAGGACACCGCCCGGACCGTCGAGATCGAGCGCACGCGGGTCGTAGAACACCCTGGGCCGCGAGGTCCCTGGCCACTCGGCGCTCCAGAAGCGATCGGCGAAGCGCCGGACGAGCTGTTCGGCGGCCGTCGTGTCGCCGCGCTTGCGCTGGATGTTCAGCAGCAGGGTCACGCGCAGGCTCCGGCTTCGCGTCCATCCGCCGCGCCAGGCACCTCGAAGGCCCTGGGGCCGTCGAAGAAGGCGTACGTGCTCACCCAGACAGAGTCCGCTCCGCCGAGCCGAGCAGCTCCTCGTAGACGCGCCGCGTGTCGCGGGCGTGCAGGCCCGGCACCTCGGGGCCCGACCATACGAGGTCCGGCCGCGGCGCGCGCGACTCGACCTTCGTCGACGGTGCGGAGCCACGCCGCGGCCGCCGGCCCCGACATGCCCATCCGCTCCAGTTCGGCGAGCGCGCCGGTGACTCGCTCGGCCGTCTCCGCGATCGCCAAGCACGGACCGCACGGCCGCTGCAGAGGGTGCGCCGTCCAGAAGGCCCGATTCGAGCGCGGTCGCCAGGCGCTCGCGCAGGTGCGGCGGCAGATCGAGCAGGGCATCCGATCATGTCAGCGCCGGAAAGAACGCCGCATCGGGCGACGCCGAGGACGGGCACGACGAGCGCGCGATCGAGGTAGTCGTTGCGCATCTCGCACGACGTCTCGGCCACGAGCGCGCAGCCGTGGCACGCCGCCCCGTGCAGCCAACGTTCCTCCATGCTCTCGCCAGGAGCGTGCTGGGCGCAGATGGGATCGTTCGAGCACAGCGCGGCCATGCGCAGCGCGTGCGCGAGGTGCTCCTCGAGGTGCCGCGCCTGCTGGACGAGCCCGCCGAGGGTGCCCTCGGCGTCCGGGCTCGCCGGTGTAGAGCAGGATGCCGAAGCGCTCGGCGGTCGCGATCGGCGTAGATGCGCTCGCGGATCGAGCTCGCCGGGTAGCCGCAGCGCATCGCGAGCGACTGGATCAGGAGGTGCGAGAGGGTGTGCAGCAGCACGTAGGGCCCGCCGGGGAACGGGCGCTTGCTCTTGCGGTCCTCCGCCCAGCGGGCGTGCCCGGCGACGAGCCCGTCGAGCCGCTGCTTGACCGCCGGCCGCGCTCGAGCCAGCGCCTGCACCGCGTCCGCGCGAAGCTGCACGAACATCCCCTCGCCACGGTTCTCGACGGCGGGGAACCACGCCGGCTCGATCGCGAGCTGCGCGCGCTCGACGTCGGTCTCGTACTCGCCGTTGATGTCGGGCATCACCGCCTCGAAGCGCGTGAAACCGGCGAGCGCGAGCACCTCGCGCAGGCGGTGGAGCTGGACGACCGCCTCGATGCCCGCGGACCGGGCCGAGCGCCGCCATGCCCCGTCGGGAAGTCGCCGGGCGTGGAAGTCCGGATCGATCGGGCACGTCGTCGCCGAAGCCCTCCGGCGCCGCGAGGAGCGCGTCGAGCTCGACCTGCTTGACCGGCCGCTCCTCGGCCATCCCGCGCTTGCGGTCACGGATGGCCTGGAGCACCTCCTCGTCGGCGAAGGCCGCGAGCCGCTCCGCGATGCTGCGGCTTCGTCTTCAGAGACTGCGAGATCCGCGGCGTCCTCGACGATCTGCATGTCGTCCCACAGCTCGCCGACCACCGTCTCCACCGCGCTCCCACGATCGGGAAGCGACAGCACGCTCACGACCTGCGGGAAGTAGGCGTTCGACGCGGTGCGGATGAGCAGGCGGCTCGGCTGGTTGCAGTCCTCGTTCGTGTTCCTGCCGAGCCAAGGCCGCGCGCCGCGGCAGGTCCCGAGCGGATTCACCTCGATCAGCGTTGCCTCGTAGAGGCCGCGCTGCTTGCCGCACTCGCAGCGCACGACGAGGTCGGCGAGGTCGCCGCTCGTGCCGCGCTCGTCGAGCCAGAGCTGCCGCCGGCACGTGTCATCGGGCCCGTGCACGAAGCGGCGCCAGTCGAGATCGTCGACGTGCCCTCTCGGACAGGCGCGCACGAAGCGGGTGGCGACGACGGCGCGGCCGTCGAAGCGCCCCTTGCTCGTCGAGCGCCTTGCGGTGCACCAGACGGCGGGAACGCTCGCGGTCCTCGCGCCCCCGCTCGTCCTGCACCACGAACCACTCGGGAAAACGCCAGGCGCCGATGCCCCGAGCCGTCTCGCGGGGATCGTTCGGATCCGGCGGCGGCGCGTAGAGCCGGGGCGCCGGGACGCCCGTCATGATCTGCGAGCTTGCGCGCGAGCCGCGGCTCCTGCGATCTCCTCGAGGTCGCCCGGCCTCGGCCAGGTGTCGAGGCCGCCGACGATCGCCGAGTGCCGCGGCAGATCGATCAACGCGCCGGGTCCATAGGTGGTGATCACCTGGCCGCGGCGGATCTGCCCGTGCGCCTTGCGAGCTCATCCGCGATCCTCCACGTCGTTCGCCGCTGAAGTCCTTGAGGAACAGGTTGACCTCCGGCTCCACGTCGCGCAGCGAGCGGTTGGCGCGGAACTTCCGGTGGTGCTCGGACTCGAAAGCCGTGTCGAGCATCTCCCGCAGAAGCGGACGCGGCTGCTTCTGCTCGTACTTCTGGTACTGCACGGCGACCCCGGCCGCGCGGTAGTCGTCGACGACCTTGCGCCAGGAGTCGAGCAGGTCGACGATCCGGTTCTGGACGCTTCGCAACCGCTCCTCGCGCTCGGCCTCGTCCGCGAACGGCTGCGAGCGAACGCGCTCGAGAAAGCGGTCCAGGAGCCGCCGCTCGAGCGCGGCGCGGGCGTCCGCGATGCGCTCGACTCCCTGCGGCGGCGTCAGCTCGGGCTGAGAGTGGCGCGCCAGACCGACGAGCGCGCCGGCGAAGCCGCGGTCGAGGGCGCGCGCGGAGAAGGGCGTGACGCTCCCCACCTCGACCGCGCGATAGAAGGTCTCGTGATAGTGGCGGAAGCGCTCGTAGTGGGAGCGGTCGCGCGGCTTGTGGATGTTGAGCAGGGTGACGACGAGCCCCGGCCGCTCGGTCGTCGCGGCCGACGCGGCTCGTGGCCTGGATGTACTCCGCGTGGGTCTTGGGCTGCCCCAGGACGACCATGAGTCCGAGCCGCGGGATGTCGAGACCGACCGAGATCATGTTCGTCGCAATCGCGCAGTCCACGCGCTGGTCGATCTTGTGGAACGGCGCCTCCAGGCGACGCCGCGCCTCGGCCACCTTGTCGGTGGAAACCCGCGAGGTCAGCTCGACCACCTCGGAGAAGCTCTTGCGGTCCCGGAAGAGCCCCGGCTCCTCTCCGATCCGCCGCGCGCGCCGTACCCCTTGAGCGTGTTCTGGACCTCCTCCTCGAGGATCCGCCGCGCCCCGCCCAGCTCGCGCAGGGCATTGAAGTAGCCGAGGACGGTCATGTAGGGGTCCGCGGGGTTCCTCTCGTTCCTGTGCCCTCCCGCGTCGCGGTAGGCGCGCTCGGCCGCGCCCATGAGCGCGAGCCAGGCCCTGCGCATCACGACCTTCGGGTTGCGTCCCTGCGCGGCGATCCCCAGATAGAGCCGGGCCGGGACCTCGGTGGCCGACACGGTCCGGGCAAAGAAAGAGTCCCGCCGGTCGGGTCCCGGCGGCGGAAAGACCTGCGTGATGCCCCGCGCGAAGAGCGCCTGGATCTGGTCCTGCGCGCGGCGCACCGTGGCGGTGGACGCCACGATCTTCGGCCTCACCGCGCGCCCGTCGATCTCCCGCACGCAGAGCGCCTCGATCGCCGCCTCGTACAGGCCGGCCATCGTGCCGAGGGGGCCCGAGATGAGGTGCAGCTCGTCCTGGATCACCAGGTCCGGCGGAGGAAGCGCCGCGGCGAGCCGCGCGCCCTTTCCCGGCTCGGCGGCCCCGTAGAACCCCGTGGCGTCGCGCCGCTCGGCGCCGCCGAGCAGCGACCCCGCCTGCCCGACCCAGGGAAGCGACGCGAACTTGTCCACGGTCGCGATGAGGAAGGCCGGAAGCCGCCGGTAGAGCGGCTCGTCCACCGCGACGATCGGGAAGCGCCCGCTCGCGCGTGAACTCGCACTCGAAGTTCGCGCACACGATCCGCAGCTCGCGCGGCTCGTCGTCGTTCGGGAGCAGCGCGAACGAATCCGGCTCGAAGCGCGTCCCGCACCACGGGCAGTTCTCGAGCGGAATCGGCGAGGGCTTCCCCTTCGGGTCGGCCTTGAACTGCTGCACCTTGGTGCGCGCCGAGTCGGAGCGCCCGTCCCCCTTGCGCCCGAGGATGTTGGGCGTTGCGGCCTTGCCCACCCAGAGCCCGATCTCGAACGGCCAGGCGCCGAAGCGCTGCGGGTCGCGCTCGCGCTCCAGCTCCAAGGCACAGACCAGGCCGGCCGCGCGCGCGAGCTGATCGAGGGTCAGGAGGCGCAGCGTGTAGCGCATGATCACGCTCACGCCCGCACCCGCGAGCCCTCCGTCGCCCGGGTGGCGGAGCCGGCGGAGCACCATCGCGAACGCCGCGAGGCCGAGATACGCCTCCGTCTTTCCCCCGCCGGTCGGGAAGAAGAGGAGATCCACGATGTCGCGACCCGGATCGCGCAGATCGGCGAGGCCCGGCAGGTTGAGGAGGATGAAGGCGAGCTGGAACGCGCGCCATCGCGGCGTCTCGTCCGGCAGCCCCTGAATCGTGCGCCGCCGCCGCATCGCCTTCGCCACCGCCCGGTTCGCTACGCGAAACGCGTCGAGAGCGTCCGCGTCCCGGGACAGCGTCGCGATCCCCTGCTCGATCCGCCCCGCCGCGATCTCGGCCAGTCGCAGCAGCTCCTCGGCCGTCTCGTGCCGCGCGCCGGACAGCGGTGCCGCAAGGGCCCGCTGGGTCTCGATCCAGGCCCGGTAGCCGACGACCAGCGGGCTGAGCGCCGCCGGCGCAGCGGCCGAAACGTCGGCGAGTCGCCCGAGCGCCTCCATCGAAAGCTCGACCCCCGCCACATCCACCGTCTCGGTCTTCTCGACCTCCGCCCCCGGAATCCAGACGGTGCGGAGCACACGGCAGGAACTTTCGACGAGCTCCCAGTCGGCCGAAACGCCGTGGCCCGTTGCGTACTCGGGCCGGTCGGCGTAGTGGAGATCCGCCACCCGCTCGTCCCACTCCTCCGCCGTCGCCCCCCGCAGGTCCGGCCGCGGCACGAACGGCAGCTCGCAGCGCACCTCGATCTCGGCCTGGAATGCGTACGCGAGGTCGGGGTTCTGCCCGTCGGGCATGCGATGGTTGACGAGGAACACCGAAACCGATCGCGTTCCGGGAGGGATGAGGGCGGCAAGCTCCTCGGCTGCCACCTCGCGCTCGACGAGGTGGAGTTGGAGGCCGCCCGAGTCGCGGAACGTCGCGCGCGACGGGATCCCGCGCTCCAGCGAGCTTCAGCTCGACGGTTTCCTCGCGCGCGGTGCGCTGCCAGACGGCGAGCGGCTTCCCGTCCCCGCCCTCGATCTCGGCGGGCGCGTAGTCCCCCCAGCGGACCGTCGCCGCGAGGCTGCGTGCCTCCCGCGGCACGAGGAAGCTCAGCCCCATCGAAGAAGGGAAGAACCCCTTCTTCGCCGACCTGCGATCCTCGCTCGACTCCTCGGCCAGGCCTGCGGACTCCGGAACCATCTCGAAGTCGTCGTCCTCGTCGGCGTCGGCGCTCCGCTCGGGCGGCGTGCCCGACGGGATCAGGAACCCGGTCAGGTACCAGTTCGACGGCCGCACCCATCCGGGAATGCGCTCGTCGCCGAACGCGTGACCGGCCCACGGACCGACGAGGTCGAGCCGCAGGGCATCGACCAGTCCGCTGCGCACGCCCGCTGAACTTTCAGGGCCGGAGGTCATTCGTTCCCTCATCCATGCAGGAGTACTCCGTCTCCTGCGCGTTGCCGCACCCCACCTGCACAAGGCCGGCATCGAGGCGCATCATCGAAGCGAGGCCACCATCTCCCGCCACAACTTGTCGAACGAGGCGGCCTTCCTCGCGGCTTGCAGGTCAAACAGAGAAGTGAGCGCCGGTTGGTCGAGTCGCTCGCGGTAGCTGCGGCCTTCCACCATCCGGCTGCTGAGCCAGCCCTTGGGATCGTGGATCGCTTCGGATCATCGGGAGCGGTCAGACGCGGTTCGAGCCCGCGATGACCGGCGATCGACTCGGCTGCCGCCAGGAGCCACGATTCGAACTCTCGCTTGGCCAGGACGACGTGAACGCGCCGATCGCGCCGCGCCGCGATCGCTCGGTCGAGCACGATCGGCGCGAGTTCCTTCGGGCAGTCGTCGTCCGCATCGATGAGGATGAGGATCTGCCCGTTCGGTCGGGTCTGCCGAGCGGCCAGCTCGACGGCACGTTCCAGCTCGCCCTGTTTCAAGAGGCGCTGCCGATGGACGCGGATCGGCCTCGCCACCTCGAGTGGGACTCCCGGCGCGATCGCGTCGGCGATCCGCCGGATCAGGATCGGAATCGCCTCGCACTCACCGTGACCCTCGACGATGGCTGCGATCCTCGCCAAGGGTCAAGGCTCCGGATCGAACAGCTCGAGTTGCCTGTGCACCGAGAGTTCCGGGTCGGGCCGGAGCTGATCCATGCGGAGTAGCTCGCCCGCGGTGTAGAGACGGTCGCGAAGAACCGAGCGTCCGGTTTCGTCGATGGGCCCGATGAGGGTCTCGCCATGCTCGGCCACCACCGCCAGAATCGACTCGTCCGGAATGTCCGGATCGTCCAGGAGATCGGGACTGTGGCTGGTCACGACGACCTGCGAGCGTTCGCTCGCCTCTCGCAGTCCGTCGATCAGGACCCCCGCCGCAGCCGGGTGCAGCGCGATCTCCGGCTCCTCGATTCCCACGAGCCGGTGCCCCGCCGCGCCGTTTCCCTGAAAGAGAGCGACGAGCACACCCAAGGCACGCAACGTCCCGTCCGACATGCTGCTCGCAGGAAAGCGCCGCGGGTGTGGCGCTCCGCGAACGCTTTGACGGAACTCGAGGGTTTCCTTGGAACCGACGCTCACCGATGCGACGCCTGCAACGCCGGGCACCACCTTGGACAGGTACTCCTCGACCCGATTCTTGACCTCCGGCGATCGCGACTGGAGATTCGCGAGAACGCTCGCGAGGTTGCTTCCATCCCGCTTCAGGAGATCTCCTGGATCCGGAGGCTGCAGGTCGCGCATTTCATCGGGATTGAGGTTGTAGAGGCCCATCGTCGTCAATGCATCGTACAGCGGACGGAAGGCGGCCACCCCGGAGAGAGTCACGAGATAGAGGCGGTCCGCTGCGGCGGCCGGGGCCGGGGTCGGGGTCGCGCTGCTGTGTTGGACGACCCCTTCCTTCACGCGATAATTGCCCTTTGCTGCTGCTCCGTCCTTCCGGATCACCGAGCACTCTTCCCGCAGAATCACGAAACCGCCGTTCGGCTTCGCGCCAACCTCGAAGCCGTAGAAGCCCTCGTGCGCAGCGAGTCTGAAATCGAACCGAATGCCGAAGTGATTCGGATGTCCGCCCGACCGTCTACGGACCTCGTGAATCCCGCCGCGGTCGCGCAACGCGTGATCGACGGAGAAACGGAGCGAATCGGCGACGAAACGGATTGCGTCGAGGAAGTTGCTTTTGCCGGACCCGTTCGGGCCCACCAGGAAGGTGAGCTGGGCAGGCTCTACATCGCAGCCTGCGATGCTCTTGTAGTTGCGAAGCCTCACGCGCGTGAGGAGCCTGCTGTCCCTACCTTGACTCACGAGGCCGTTCTCCCACGCCGAATACTCTCTCGAACCGTGCGCCGGGACAAGTGGCAGTGCCGATCCCGCGCGTTCGTCGCCGGCAGCGTGCGTCTCAACGCGGAAACCAGTGCGCGACCGGCTCCAGCAGGAATTCCTCGATCCCGATGCCATCCCCACCCACGAGCAGCGTCCGGCTCGGACGGAACGCGTCCGCGAACACGGCGAGGCCGGAATGCGTCTCGCGGCCACGGCCGCTCTTGACCTCGATCGCGACGACGGCGCGCCCGCGCCGCATCACGAAGTCCACCTCGCGATGCCCTTCGCGCCAGTAGTAGAGATCGCATTCGCCCGCCGCCGCCGCGTTCGCGAGGTGGGCACCGATCGCCGATTCGACCAGGCGCCCGCGGAAATCCCGGTCGGAGCGGCTGTCCTCGAACGAAACGCCGGACTGCGCGCTCATGAGCGCCGTGTTGAACACCTGAAGCTTGGGGCTCGACCCACGCCGGCGAACAGCCCCGCCGGAGTACTTGGGGACACCGCCGAGCAACCCGGCTCCACCGAGCAACTCGAGATAGTGCGCGAGGGTGGTGGTGTTCCCCGCGTCGTGAAGCTGGCCGAGCATCTTGGTGTAGGAGAGCACCTGCCCGGAGTACTGGCAGCCCAGCTCGAACAGGCGGCGCAGGAGGGCCGGCTTGTCCACGCGCGTGAGCAGGAGGACATCGCGGGCGATCGTGGTCTCGACCAGCGCGTCGAGGATGTACCGCCGCCAGCGACCCGGCTCACCGGCGAGCGGCGCCGCGCCGGGATAGCCGCCGAAGTAGAGGTACTGGTCGAGGGTGAACCCGAACGCCTCGCGCATCTCGGCGAAAGACCAGTGTGGGAGGCGCAGCACCTCGAACCGCCCGGCGAGACTCTCGGTCAGGCCCTGCTGGACGAGGAGCGGCGCGGAGCCGAGGAGCACGACCTTGAGCGGCCGTTTCGCCCGGGTGTCCTCGTCCCAGAGGCGCTTCACGGACTCGGACCATCCGGGCGCCTTCTGCACCTCGTCGAGCACGAGGATGCCCCCGGCTTCGCCCGCCTGGAGCCGCGCGACCTCCCATTGCTCCGCGATCCACTCCGCGCCGCGCAGGGTCGGTTCGTCCGCGCTGGCGTAGCGCACCGCGACCCCCGCGGCTGCCGCGATCTGCTCGACGAGGGTGGTCTTCCCGACCTGCCTCGCCCCCGCCACGACCTGGAGAACCCGCCGAGGCTCCGCGAGCCGGCGGGCGAGTTCCGCGGCGTGGGGGCGCTGGAAGGGTTCGATACGCTTGCTCATCGCGTTGAGTAATTTTACTCAACGCCATGAGCAGTGCAATATCTCGGAATGCACCGCCGCGCCCGCTCGGCACGCCGCGGGGATCCGGCTGCTCGCAAGGTTGCCCGCCGGCTAACTGGATTCTCCCGCCGAGGATTCAGTCCTGGGTTCGAACACGACGATTCGTACACAGGCTAGATTGCCCAATCTGCGCTCGATGTGCGCCCGAACCTCCCCCCACTCGAGGCCACCGAGACCGGCCCCCAGCGGCGGCAAGGCGATGGAACGAATTCCGCGCTCCCGGATCTCCGAAGCGAGCGCGCCGAGCCCAATTTCGATGTCCCCGATCCTCGACCTGTCCCGCCAGTGTCGCTTGGTCGGAAAGTTGATGATGAAGCGCGGGGGACTCGAACGCCGGGTCTCGAACACGAACATCTGTCCGGGCCGGACTTCCAGTCGCCGACACGCGGCCGCATACGCCGCGAAGTTCTCCGGCCACGCCCGTTTGAACTGGAGCGCGATGCCGCGGCCCATGACTCCAACACAGTTCACCGTGTTGACGAGTGCCTCCACGCGTTCGGTGAGCAGATCGCCGCCTTTGTACTCGATCATCGGAGTGTCGTCATGAGAAGAGACCCTTGCCGGAGTCGGGTGGCCGGCGCTTGGCAGCTCGGCTCCCCCGCTTCTTCTTCTCGGTCGCGATGCCGGCTCGGGCCTCGGCACGGGCGCGCTGGGCGTTGAGCTCGAGGAGGCGCGCGAGGACCTCGTCGCGGATGTCGTCGGGCCAGCGGTAGCGCCAGGGCTTCTTCTTGTCCGCCCCACTCCTCCTCGTCGATCTCGTAGTCGAGGAGGAACGTGCAGGCGGTCGGGATGTCGGTCCAGCCGTAGGCGTCGAGGACGGCGCGGTCCATGGCGGCGTGGAGGTCGCGGAGTTTCAGTATGTCCGGCGTCGCGCTCGTCGGGGTCGTGGAAGCGGTTGTAGGTCTTCGTCAGGCCTTCGTTGTTCCGGACCATGAGAGCGGCGCGGAAGTCGTAGTAAGCCTTGCCGGCGGTTTCGAGGGTCGGGTGGGTCTCCCAGCCGTCGGGGAACGGGAAGGTCTCGAAGCAGTCGGAGGGGGTGTAGCGGAGTCGATCTTCCAGCGACGAGCCGAAGAAGCGCGTCCAGATCTCGTGGGGGCGAGATTGGAGGGCGCAGAAGGCGGTGTGGGTGGGTAGCGGGAAAACGATGAGTTGCTCGGAGAAGACCTTGTTCGCGAAGAGAGAAGTGAACGCGGCTTGCTCGCTGACACGCGAGATCACCAGCACCCGCTCCAGCCCCGCGATGGCGGCGTGGAATTCCGAGCGCTTCTCGCCGTACTGCCACCAGTACCGCCGATAGCCTTCCCGGTTGTTGTTCGATCCGCTCCGGCTTCACCTTTTCCTCGACAATCGCCATCAGCTCCGGCCACCTCCGCCGGCATTCCTCCTCGCTCCGCTCGCCGAAGTTGATCACGTAGCGGTGGTGGGCGTGCGTCGGGCTCGTGTTCACCTCCTCGCCGCCGATGTACGGGAAGATGACGCTCCCGATTCTCGGGGTCGCTCCACGAGGAGGCGATCCATCTCGGCGATCGGCGTCGCGACGCCCTTCGTGTCCGTGTCGTCGAAGGTGAAGCCCATGCCGAGGACGATGCTGCCCTGGAAGCTCTTGCCCGTGTTGGCTGCGAGGATCGCCGGGTCGTCGTGGCCGCCGCGGTGGAACAGGAACGCCGTGATCCTTTCGACCTTTCGGTCGTCGAGGTGCTTCGGTCCTCCGACGCGCCCGCTCATGACGTGGACGACGCTCACCACCACGGCCGCCATGCCAGGCCACTTGACGCGCTTCCGCACCGCGAAGATCTCGCCGCCGTGAGTGCAGATCCAGCGTAGCCCGCTCGCCCGCGTGTCCCCCTGCGCGATCGTGTTGGTGGCGATCAGGCCGAACGCGCCGCCCTCCCGCAGCAGATCGAACGCGCGGCGGAAGAAGTGGGCGACGAGGTCGGCGTTGCCGTGGCTTTCCTCGTGCGATTCCTTGAGCCAGTCGGGGTAGTGCGGCACGTTGCCGGCGGCCACGGAGTTCTTCCCGGCGAACGGCGGATTCCCCACGAACGCATCGAACCCCGGTTTCTCCCGCTCGAACACCTCCGGGAACTCGATCTCCCAGTGGAACGGCGCGAGCGGCGGGTCGGCGTGGCGGCGCTCCTCGAGCCAGCCGCGGTGCTGCTCCGCCTCGCCGTTCACGATCGCTCTCGCGAACTCGCTTCGCCGCGCCTCCCGGTCCTTCGTCTTCTCGCCCGCGAAGAACGCCGCGACCGCGAGATCGCCGAGGAGCCTCACCTTCCCCAGCTCGAACTGTGCCTCGTCCCAGATCTCGTGCCGCTCCCGGTCGGAGACGCTCTCGTCCGCCTCGCGGATCTTGCGCCGCAGCTCCGACACCTTCGCGAGGTGCTCGCGCGCGTGAACGACCTCGAACCCCGCCTGGAATTCGGGGGCGTCCGCGGCCCAGTGGAAGGACTCCAGTTGCTTACTCGACAGCCCGACCAACGAATCGCCGTGCCGCAGCGCGTGGTCCACGAACGTCAGCGCGTGGTCCTTCGCCAGCGTGATGAGCCAGAGCGACATCTTGGCCAGGTCGACCGCAACGGGGTTGCGGTCCACGCCGTAGAGGCAGCGCTGGGCGACGAGCCGTCTCGCAAACACCGCGTCGTCCTCGTCGGGCGGGATCTCGGGCCTTCCGCCGTGGACGCGCCACGATTCCACGAGCGCGTCGCCGAGGTAGCGGCAGGCCTCGACCAGGAACGCGCCCGAGCCCATCGCCGGGTCGCAGACCTTCAGGTCGAGGAGCTGGTCGGGACGCGGCGGCTTGCCTTCCGCGCTCCGGAGGCGGGCGAGGATCGGCTCGAGCGTGGTGCGGACGATCGGCTCGGTCAGCTCGCGCGGCGTGTAGTGCGAGCCCGAGCGCCGCCGCTCCTCGCTCGGCTGGAGCACCATTGCGTTTGGCGGCACGAGATCGGGAGTGGCGGCCTGGTCGATCACCAGGAGCAGGGCGGCGTGGAGGTCCTCGAGCGTTTTGGCCGCGGCTACCGCAGCCTTCGCCTTGTCGGTGAGCTTGCGGTCGGCGCGTTCCTGGATCTTCTTCGCTCGGTTCGCGCCCGGCTCTTCGAGCAGGGCTTCCAGGTCCACCGCCGCGGGTGCGCCCTGCTTCTTCTGGGACTTGATCGCCACCGAGCGGCCCGTCGCGGTTTCGAGGCGGAAGCCCATCATCGTCTCGTAGACCGAGCCGATCTGCTCCACGTCGAGAGCGCGGTAGGAGATCCGGTCGCCGTCGAGGACGAGCAGCTTCTCGAGGGCACGGTACATCGTGCCGTCGGGGACGAGCGGAGGCTCGATCCGCTCGTGGATCTGACGTGCGCCGCCGGCCCTGCGCCCCTCGAGGAACTTGAAACGGTCGGGGTCGAAGAGCACGCCGTGGCGCGGCGGGAGGCGCATCCCCGGTGCCGCCGCGCCGTCGTGGACCATGCGGAAGAGCGCAACGAGCTGCGCCCAGGCGCCGTAGCGCTGGTCCATCGTGTCGGGGTGGAGGGCCGCATCCTCGCGCAGCCGCTCATGGAGGCCCGCGAGCGAGTAGTAGCGGAGAAAGGTCTCGTCCTCCGGGAGCAGGTCCCGTTCCTCGGCGTAGAGGAGGAAGACGAGGCGGAGGATCACGGTCAGGAGCGCGCGGTAGACCTCGTCCGGGTGCTCGGCGAGGACCTCGCGCAGCAGCTCTCCCTTCGACGCGTCGTGCGCCGCCTGGAAGCCGCGCAGCAGCTCGTAGAGGGCGTGGAGCACCTGCTCGGCGAGCTTCTCGGAGACCTCGTTCTGGAACTTCCGGCTCTCCGCCAGGAGCGCCGCGAGGCGCTGGTGCCGCGGGACCGCCAACAGCCGCTGCTCGGAGAGCAGGAGCCGCATGGCGTTGCAGATCGGGCGTCCCGCGGTTTGCAGCATGTCGGCCAGGCGGAAGTCGAGCCAGCCCGAGGACTCTCCGCGAGGGGCCGAGACCAGCCGGAGCGCCCGGGCGTCCACGAGCAGTCCCGCCGGCACCCCGGTCTCGCGAAGCAGTCGCTCCATGCGGGATTGCGGCGATAGCTCGAGGCGCCCGCCGCCGCGCGCCTCGCGATCGAACTCCTCGCCCGGCTCGAGAACGCGCACGAGAAGCTGCCAGGATGGAGCGCCCTCCGACGGATCCATCTCGCGGACGGCAAAGTCCGGCCGGAGAGTCTCCCCGGCGTCGACGAGCGGAACTTCCAGCTCCGCCGGGATCGGGAACTCGCGCGTGCCCGCGTAGCCCCTCGGGGAGAACCGCCAGCCGAGCACCGTGGAGGCGAAGGCGCGGAAATCGCCGATCCGGAGGTCCGTACCCTCTCCCGTCGTGTCGTAGGGCGACGCGGCGCGCTCGCGCACCGTGCCCACCGGAGCGCCGGCCGAGCCGAGGCAGGACCGCAGCAGCCGCTGTCCCTCGGCGTCGCGCGGGTCGAGGATCGCCCCGGCCCGCACGAGCGCGGGTCCCGACACGACGAGACCAGTCGGACGGACGAAGCCGAGCCATTCGCGGTGCGCGAGAACCTGTGGATCGAGCTTCGCCATCGGGTCAGTTGCTCTCCGGCCAGAGATAGACGAGGCCCACCGGCTCGATGCGCCTCGCCTTGACCTCGTAGAACTCGCGGATCCGGCCCGGCTCCGCCTCGAGGTCGCGGTCGAACTGCGCGAGCCGGATCCGCCACGAGCGCACGTCGGATTCGAGCTGACGTTTCTCGTCCCCGTCGAGGAACGAGAGCTGACGCGGGCCCTCTCGCTCGTGCTTCGTGAGCTCCTCGCGGACCCGTTCCCGCTGGCGCGCGAGCGTCTCGCGGAGGTCCTTCGCCTCCCTCGCGCCGCGCTCGCCTAGCTTCTTGACCGCCGCCTCCGCCCACTCCTCGGCGCGCGGCTCGAGCCGGGGCAGAAGCTCCCCGATGTCGCGCGCAACCGCGTCGAGGAGCTTCTTGCGGATCGACTCCCCGGGCTGCCGGCCGCCGTCCTCGGCGAGCGACCGTTCGAGGAGGTCGAGCGTCCTCGCCTCCGCCTCGCGCGCGTACGGCTCGAGCGGGCCCGTTCGCTGGGACGGCTCGACCCACCGCGCCGTGACCGGGACCAGCTCCTCGTGCAGCCTCTCGGCCCCGCGGCCGTAGAGGGAGAGCCGGCCGAGGAGGATCACGCGCGGAATCGCGTCGCGGGACTGCGCGAGGCAGGCGCGCGACAGGTCGTGATGCACGAATCCCTGCGCGCGGAAGCGCGCGAGCAGCCGCTGGGCCACGCGCTGCTCGAGGTGCAGGTGCACGGTGTCTTCGGTCAGGACCCCCGCGTCCTCGAAGATCACCGGCCGGATCGGCGCCTCGCGGCGCCATTCGGCGAGCTTCTGGTCGGAGCGCCGCGGGGCCCGCAGCGTGTCGAGCGTTGCCGCCCAGCTCGGATCGGTCCCGGCGCGCCGGTCGAGCGGCGGAAACACGTAGACCCGGCGGCCGTGCTCGTCGGTCTTCTCGGTCAGCGGTGCCGCCCCGAGGATCTCTAGCGAGCACGAGAGGGCGTCGCGGAAAGGCCCGGCTTCGAACCCCGTCGCGGCCCGTGACCTCTCGAGGAGACCGCGGCAGCGCTCGATCTGCGCCTCGAGGTCTTCCCGCCGGTCTCGGGCGGCCTCCAGCTCATCCTCGGTGACGCGCTTGCGCTCCGCATCGAGGTCCGCGGCGTCGATCTCACGTGCGAGCCGCTCCGCGTCGCGGTGGCGGATCCCCTGCCCGAGGCGGCGCTCGATGTCGTCGTCGATCACCCTGGAGAGGCTGCCCAGCTCCCGCTTGATCGTTTCGGTCTTCTTGACCAGCACCTCGAGCACGCGGTCCTCGGCGCGCTGCGGAAGCACGAAGTAGTGGCAGCGCACCTCGGAGGCGGGCTGGAGCTTCCGGTCGATGCGACCGTTTCGCTGCTCGATGCGGCCGGGGTTCCAGGGAAGGTCGAAGTGAAAGAGATCGGCGCAGTGCGCCTGGAAGTTCAGCCCCTCGCGCGCCGCGTCGGTGGCCAGGAGGATGCGCAGCCGATCCCTGGCCGGGTCGGTGTTGAAGCGGCGCTGGATCTCCTTGCGCCGCGTGCCGCTCGTGAGCCCGTCGATCACCTCGATGCGCGCGTCGGCGTGGTCCGTGGCCTCGATGGCCTGCTCGAGGATCCCTTTGAGGAAGCGCTTCGTCCCCTCGCGGTTCTCGGTGAAGACGAGAACGCGACGGTCGAGCCATTTCGGCGGCGGCCCCTTCGGCGACTGCCCGAACGGCGGCAGCTCCGGGCAGAGGTGCTCGCGGATCCAGTCGACGAGATAGCGCGCCTTGGCGTCGGGAAGATGCCTGTTCTTCTGGGCGATCTCCCGCATCCGGTCGAGCAGCCCCTTCTCGCGGCGCCAGAGCGCCTCGGCGGCGGCATCCCGCGGCGACTCCGCCTCGGCAGCGGCCGTGGCGATCTCCACCTCGGCCGATTCCTCGGTCTCCGCCTCGTCCGGCGTCCATTCGGCGCGCTCGTCGTCCGCGTCGGGCGGCCGGGTGAAGCGCGTCGCAGTCTCAGCCCCGGAGCTCGTGGTTGCCGCGGCCCGGCCCATCTCCCACTGCCGCGCGACCGTCTCGCGGTGAACCTCGAGGCTGCGGGCGAAGGCCTCGATGGAGGAGAGGAGACGCTGCTGGAGACCGACGACGAGGAGCCCGGCGGCGGCCTGGGCGCGCCGGGAGGTCTCGGCGAAGCGCTCTTCTCGAGCGGTGCGGTATTCGTCCAGCAGACGCGAGAGGACGAGCTCCGGCGCCTCTTCGGGGAGGTCCTCGATCGCGATGCGGACGATGTCGCGCCTCGGGAAGCCACCCTGCACGGAACGGATGTCCTCCTCGAGGCGGCGCACCATGATCTCCTCGAGCGCCTTCGGTCGAAGCGTCACGCCGCGCGTGAAGCGGTACGGGTCGAGAAGCTCGAGGAGCGTCGAGAAGCTGTTCGAATGGCCGTTGTGAGGCGTCGCGGACAGGAAGAGACGGTGCTCGAAGCGGCCCGCGAGGTCGCGGACCGCCCGGGTGAACTTCGATTCGATCCCGTAGCGTCCGCCGCTCGCGGGTGCCGCGTGATGGGCCTCGTCCACGATGAGCAGGCTCCCCGGCAGCAGCGGACCCAGCCACTCGCGGAGTGGGTCGGCGTAGGCGGCGTCGATCAGCAGGTTGTGAGAGACGAGGAAGCGGCTGTGGGTCCGCCAGGGGTTCACGCCGAAGCCGCGCTCCCGGCGCATGCGCGTCAGATACCCCCGATCCAGGATCTCGAACACGAGGCCGAAGCGTTCCTCGAGCTCGGCCTTCCACTGCTCGAGGACCGACGGCGGTGTGGCGACCACGATGGTCTTGGCCTTCCGGCGCAGCAGCAGCTCGCTGGCGATCAGCCCCGCTTCGATCGTCTTGCCGAGCCCCGTGTCGTCGGCGATGAAGAGGTTCACGCGCGGGAGGCGCAGCGCCTTGCGCAGCGGCTCCATCTGGTAAGCGTCGATCTTGATCCCGGCGCGGAACGGCGACTGGAAGAGGCTCGGGTCGGTCGCCGTGACGCAATTCCAGCGCAGGGTGTGCAGGAACGCCGCGAAGCGGCGCGGTGGATCGAAGCCCCGAGCGGCGAGATCGCCCCAGCCAGCTTCCTCGAGAATGAGCCGGTCGGGCTCGTGGCTCCAGAAGACATCGAGCGCCTGCCCCTGGGCGTCGTCATCCGCGCAGGCGAGCCGCACCACCGCCGACCGCCCGGTCTCCGGGGGAGCCACGATCTCTTCGACCAGCCAGCGCCGCGAGCGGACCTGGACCAGCTCGCCCGGCTCGGGCAGGCGTTCGGGGAGAATCGCCGACAGCGTGGCGCGATTCGTGTGGGTCATCTCAGCGGTGGGGTGCGCAGCACGCGCAACGAATCATGAACTACCTCCGGCGCTCCTGAACGCGCAGCACTCTGCCGCTCGACCCGAAGTCGGAACGGCACCTCCGCGAGGAGCGGATTCTAACCTGGTTGATTCGCGGATTGGGGAACGGCTCCGGCTCGTCGACGAGTCTCAGGGGACCAGCGAGCGGCAACCCGCACCGCGCGTCGCAGTGGTCGCTGAACCCGACCAGCGACGTCGTCGTCAGACCGCTGCCTCGGTCCCACGGGGATCGATTTGCGAGGCGCGCGGCCGGGAGGCGGACCCCGGGCGATTCCCGTCGATCCGTCTACAATGCGCCGTCGGGGGCCGCGGACCGATCCCCCGGGGAGAGCACCGATGCGACGCTTCATCATGGGACTGCTGGTTGCCGGCCTCTGCGTAATCGCTCCCGCCGTCGCGGCGAAGCGCACTTCGGCGCTGAAGCAGAGCAAGGCGAAGGCCGCGGAGATCGCGAAGGGGAAGTCGGCCGCCGAGGAGACGCACCTGAAGGCGGATACCTTCACCGGCCTCGCGTTCCGGAGCCTGGGCCCCGCGCTCACGTCGGGCCGGATCGGCGACATCGCGATCCACTCCGCCCACCCGAACGTCTGGTACGTCGCCGTCGCGTCCGGCGGCGTCTGGAAGACGGTCAACGCGGGCACCACGTGGACTCCCATCTTCGACGGGCAGGGCTCGTACTCCATCGGGTGCGTGGCGATCGACCCGCGGAACCCGCTCGTGGTGTGGGTCGGGACGGGGGAGAACAACAGTCAGAGGAGCGTGGGCTACGGCGACGGCGTCTACCGCTCGCCGGACGGCGGGAAAACCTGGGACAAGATGGGGCTCCCGAAGTCGGAGCACATCGGCAAGATCCTGATCGACCCGCGCGACTCCCGCGTCGTGTACGTCGCCGCGCAGGGACCGCTCTGGGCGTCGGGCGGAGATCGTGGCCTCTACAAGACCGCGGACGGCGGCAAGACGTGGAGCGCGGCTCTCACGATCAGCGAGAACACCGGCGTGAGCGACGTGGTGTTCGACCCGCGCGATCCGGACGTCCTGTACGCCTCCGCGTACCAGCGCCGGCGCCACGTCTGGACGCTGATCAACGGGGGACCCGAGTCGGCGCTGTACAAGTCCAGCGACGCCGGGACCACGTGGAAGAAGCTCGAGAACGGACTTCCGAAGGAAGAGAAGGGCCGGATCGGACTGGCCGTATCCCCCGCGAATCCGGACGTCGTCTACGCCATCGTGGAGGCGCAGGGGAAGGCAGGCGGCTTCTTCCGCTCCACGGACGCCGGGGGGAGCTTCGAGAAGCGGAGCGACTACGTCGCCGCAAGCCCGCAGTACTACAACGAGATCGTCCCGGACCCGAAGAACCCGGACCGGGTCTACTCCATGGACACCTGGATGATGGTCACCGACGACGGCGGAAAGACGTTCCGCAAGGTCGGCGAGACCTACAAGCACGTGGACAACCACGCGCTCTTCATCGACCCTCAGGATACCGCCCGTCTGATCGCGGGCTGCGACGGCGGACTGTACGAGAGCTTCGACCGGGGCGAGACATGGGGATACCTCTCGAACCTCCCGGTGACCCAGTTCTATCGCGTTGCCGTGGACGACGATCGACCGTTCTACAACCTGTACGGCGGCACCCAGGACAACAACACGATCGGCGGACCGTCCCGGACACGGACGACCCACGGGATCCGCAACTCGGACTGGTTCATCACCGTGGGCGGGGACGGCTTCGAGCCCGCGGTGGACCCGGCGGACCCGGACATCGTGTACTCGCAGTGGCAGTACGGCGGTCTCGTCCGGTTCGATCGAAAGAGCGGCGAGAGGATCGACATCAAGCCGCAGCCCGCCGAGGGCGACCCGCCCCTGCGCTACAACTGGGACTCCCCGCTGATCGTCAGCCCCCACTCGCACACCCGGCTCTACTTCGCCGCCCAGCGTGTCTTTCGCAGCGACGACCGGGGCGATTCGTGGCGACCGGTGAGCCCGGACCTCACGCGCCAGATCGACCGCAACACGCTCGAGGTCATGGGGAAGGTCTGGAGCGTCGACGCGGTGGCGAAGAACGCGTCGACGTCGTTCTTCGGAAACCTGGTGGCGATGGCCGAATCGCCGCTCTCGGAAGGGCTGCTCTACGTCGGCTCGGATGACGGCCTCGTCCAGGTGACCGAGAACGGAGGGAGCGACTGGCGGAAGATCGATCGCTTCCGCGGCGTCCCGGACATGACGTACGTCTCGGACCTCGAAGCCTCGCAGCACGACTCCGACACGGTCTACGCGGCGTTCGACAACCACAAGATGGGCGACTTCAAGCCGTACCTGCTGAGGAGCGCGGACCGCGGCCGCACGTGGGCCTCCATCGCCGGCGATCTTCCGGAGCGCGGCTCCGTCTACACCGTGGTCGAAGATCACGTCGAACGCGACCTGCTCTTCGCGGGCACCGAGTTCGGCGTCTACTTCACGCCGGATGGCGGGAAGCACTGGATCCAGCTCAAGGGTGGGATGCCCGTGATCGCGGTCCGCGATCTCGCCGTCCAGAAGCGCGAGAACGATCTGGTGGTCGCGTCGTTCGGCCGCGGGTTCTTCGTGCTGGACGACTACTCGCCGCTGCGCCGCGCGAGCAAGAAGGCTCTGGAGGAGAGCGCGGTGCTGTTCCCGGTGAAGCCGGCCTCGATGTTCGTTCCCGCCGACCCGCTGGGAGGCCGCGAGAAGGCCTCTCAGGGGGACTCGTTCTTCACCGCGCCGAACCCGCCGTTCGGCGCCGTGTTCACCTACTACCTCGAGGACGAGATCAAGACGAGGAAGAAGGCGCGGCAGGAGAGCGAGAAGAAGATCCAGGAGAACAAGGGCGTCCTCGCGTACCCGTCGTGGGAGCAGCTCGAGGCCGAGGATCGGGAGGAGGATCCCGCGATCCTGATCACCGTGCACGACGATGAGGGAAACGTGGTTCGGCGGATCGCCGGACCGGTCGGCGCCGGCTTCCACCGCGTCGCCTGGGACCTCCGGTACCCTCCCGCCAATCCCACGAGCCTGACTCCCCCCAAGTTGGACCCGTGGGACGAGCCTCCCATGGGACCGATGGCCGTGCCGGGAACATTCACCGTGCGGATGGAGAAGCGCGTGGACGGAGTGGTCTCACCGCTCGGTGAGCCGCGGACCTTCAACGCCGAGGCGGTCGGTGCCGCGACGCTTCCCGCGGCGGACCGTCGCGCGATCCTCGCGTTCCAGGCGAAGACCGCGCGGCTCCAGCGCGCCGCGCTCGGCGCCGCAGAGGCCGTCGACGAGGCGCAGAAGCGGCTCGACCACATCCGGAAGGCCCTCGACGACACGCCGCGGGCGGACGCGCGCTGGGCCGACGAGGCGCGCTCTCTCGAGAGGCGACTCGAGGACATCAAGAAAGCGCTGTCCGGCGATCCCACGAAGGACCGGCGCAACGAGCCGTCGGCGATCTCGATCGTGGATCGCGTGCAGGGAATCGTCTTGGGCCACTGGACCTCCACGTCCGCCCCGACTCGGACGCACTACCAGGCCTACGAGATCGCCGCCGGCGCGTTCGAGGAAGTTCTCGGGAGGATCCGGACGCTCGTGGAGACCGATCTTCGCTCCCTCGAGGAGCGGATGGAGACCGGCGGCGCTCCGTGGACGCCCGGGCGCGTGCCCCGCTGGAGCCGGGAGTAGCTCCTGGCGCGATCGCAGGAGGAGAGTCCGGAGTCAGACCGCGATCCGCGGGACCGCGCTGCGGGGTGCGGCTACAGCGCGGCGCTCGTGAACGTGTCGCACTGCTCCATCTGCCCGCTCTCGAACCCGCGGCGGAACCAGCGCACCCGTTGCTCCGACGATCCGTGGGTCCACGACTCCGGGTGAACGCGGCCGGTGGACATCCGCTGCATGCGGTCGTCGCCGATTGCGGCGGCGGCCCGCAAACCCTCCTCCACGTCGCCCGCTTCGAGGAGCCGGCTCTCCGCGTGATGGCCCCACACTCCGGCGAAGCAGTCCGCCTGCAGCTCGAGACGCACCGACGACTCGTTGGATTCGGCCTGGCTCAGGCCGCGCCGCGCTCGCTCCACTTCGTCCGAGATCCCGAGCAGATTCTGGACGTGGTGGCCGATCTCGTGAGCGATCACGTACGCCTGTGCAAAGTCGCCCGGCGCGCCGAACCGCTCGCGCAGATCGCGGTAGAAGCCGAGATCGATGTAGACCTTCGCGTCCGCGGGACAGTAGAACGGCCCCACCGCCGCGGAGTTGAAGCCGCACGCGGATTCGGCGACGTCCGTGAACAAGGACAGGGTCGGCGGCTCGTAGCGGCCTCCCCGCTCGGCGAAGATCTGGGTCCATGTGTCCTCGGTGTCGCCCAGAACCGCGGAAACGAAGTCCGCCTGCTCGTCGCGTGCGCCCGCCGCCCCCGGAACGGGGCGTCTGGATTCGATGTCGGCGGAGGTCGGCGCCGCGTCGCCTCCTCCGAGCAGCCGCAGAATCTCGCCTGGGTCCGCGCCGAAAAGAACGGCCACCACCAGCGCGACCAGGATCCCCACCCCCCCGAACGCGACGGGGCGACCGACCCGCATCCCTCGTCGGTCCTCGACGTTCGTGCTGCGTCTTGCCATCTGCCAGCGCATGGCGCCCTCCCTCGGTGAAGGCGTACTTGTACCGCAGGAGACGGATCAAGGCCAGCCGGCCCCGCTCCCCCCGCCGGCAGATCCGCCGCCGTGCGAGAGGCCGACGGCGGGTCGCGTTCTCGAGGTTCGAGACGTCTCATCGGATTCCCCGGTATTCATGGCTCGACGGCAAGGCTGGTAAGATGCGCCGGTGATCGGCCGCACGATCAAGCATTACCGGATCGACGGGTCGCTGGGAAAGGGCGGGATGGGGATCGTGTATCGGGCGCTCGACACGAGGCTCGACCGCCCCGTGGCGATCAAGGTGCTGCCCGACGAGGTGACCGGTGACCCGGATCGTCGGCGCCGCTTCCTCCGCGAGGCTCGCGCCGCGTGCGCCGTGAACCACCCGGCCATCGCCCAGGTCTTCGACGTGGATGAGACCGAGGACGGGATCTTCCTGGTCATGGAGCTGGTCGAGGGACGAACGCTGCGGAGCCTGGTGGGCGGCCGCGAGCTCGACCCGCTGGGAGCCGTCGAGATCGGCATCCAGGTGGCCCAGGGACTCGCGAAGGCTCACGACGCCGGGATCGTCCACCGGGACATCAAGGCGGACAACATCATGGTCACCCCCGACGGCCACGCGAAGATCCTCGACTTCGGCCTCGCGAAGCTCCTCGATACGGGTGGCGCCGGGTCGAGCGGGGGGGACACCGGCGATTCGCTCCTCGACACGCGCACGAAGTTCGGCATGGTCCTGGGGACGGTGGGCTACATGAGCCCCGAGCAGGCGCGGGGACACGCGGTGGACCACCGAAGCGATCTCTTCTCCCTCGGCATCGTCCTCTACGAGATGGTCACCGGGCAGGCGCCGTTTTCCGGAAGCTCCCCCATCGATACGCTCCACGCCATCGCCTTCCAGGAGACCCGAGCGGTCACCACCTTTCGTGCCGGCATCCCCGCGAGCCTCGACCGCGTCGTCGCCCGGTGCCTGCGAAAGAAGCCCGACGATCGCTACCAGAACGCCCACGAGCTCGCCCACGACCTCAAGCGCGTACAGCGGGAGATCGAGACCGGCATCTCCCAGGCGATCCCGCTCCGGGAGCGGATCCGCGAGGGGGTGCGATCGCTGAAGGACATGACCCCGGGAGAGTGGACCCTTCCGGTCTTCATCGGGGCCGCCGTCATCGGGGTGGCATGGTTCGCCGCATCGCAGCAGGAGGGGGTCGTCCCGGCCGCGATCTTCTTCGGCTTGATGGCCCTGCTGTTGTACCGGCGGATCCGCAATCGCGGCCGCAGGCTCATGAAGCGCTTCACCGTCAAGGTGAGGAAGATGCCCGAGGTCCGCCTGATCGCGATCGACGGCCAGCGTGCCACCGTCGTGGTGGATCGCGCCCTCGCTCGGACGTACGTCCGCATCAACGCGCTGATGGACCAGGTGAACCGGAAGATGTTCTTCGGGGAGCCCTACTCGGTCGTCGTGCGCGACGACGTGGCTCCGGCCGACCTTCTGGGACTCCTGCGCGGCCCCGGCGTCCTCTACGTCCGCGCGGACGTGACCGGGGAGTAGCGGCGTGCCGGCTCGCGGCCGATTCCCCTGAATCCCGTCCCTTCCGGAATCGACCGGCCGAGGGCCCCAACCATTCCGGACCGGCTCCCGCCGATCGAGGCCGGACGATTCGGACCTCTTGGACGAAACCGTTTGCCGCCCCCGAGCGTTCCTATCCTGGCCCGGGATACCCGGGCAAAAGGAGAACTCGATGCGACGACTTCCCGGAACGCTCGGCTTGGCGCTGGCAGTCGCCCTCTTCGGCCCCCCCGTCGCGGCCGAGGTCACCAAGACCCTGAAGATCGAGATCCCCGGAACCGCTCCGTTCACCGTCGAGAACCTCGCGGGCACCATGCGGGTCGTCCCGGGAGACAGCGACCGCGCCGCTGGCGATCGCGACGATCCACGCCGAGAGCAACGAGGTCGCGGCCGAGATCCGGCTCGAGGAAGACGGATCGGGGGTTTTCCGCGTGCGGTATCCGTACGCCCGGTCGACCAAGTTCCGCTATCCGGGCGCGCCGGGCGCCGCGGAGGAACCGCCATGGTGGGTCCGCGCCTTCGGAGGCTCGTCCACATCCACCGAGTACGACGGCCACCGGGTCAAGGTCAGCGGCGATGCCGGCGTTCTCGCGTATGCCGACCTCGAGATCCAGTTGCCCCGGGGCTCGATCACCGCCGTGTTCCGCAACCTCGTGGGGCGCATCGAGGGTCGCGACGTTGAGGGCTCGCTCCTGTTCGACACCGCCAGAGGCGACATCGTGCTCGAAGGGGTCAAGGGTCGCATCAAGGCCGATACCGGCTCGGGCGACGTCACCGCGTCGAGCATCGAAGGATCGTTCTCGTGCGACACGGGGAGCGGCGACTGCATCCTGCGGCGCTTCCACGGTGACGGCGTCGCGTGCGACGTCGGCTCCGGCGCGGTGCGGCTCGATTCGATCGTCGCCACGTCGGTGGACGCGGACACCGGCTCGGGGAACGTGGACGCGCGCGACGTGGACGCGGAGCAGTTCCGTGCCGACACCGGTTCCGGCGACGTGAATCTCGTCAGCTCGGGGAGCCGCCTCGTTCGCGTGACCGCCGACACCGGAAGCGGCGACGTGACGATCCGCCTCGGCGCGGACGCCTCGTTCGAAGTTTTCGCCGACCAGGGAAGCGGGAATCTCGTGAACCGCTTCCCGGACGCGCAGCCCATCGTCAAAGGGAAGCAAGTGATCGGCTACCGGCGCGGAACCGGCGACGACGCGCATCGCGGTGGACACGGGAAGCGGCGACATGCTGATCGAGCCGGAAGCTGAGGGCTTCGATTCGCAATTACGGTGACGTATGACTCGTGTTCGGCAGACGGCGGATTGCTCACTCAGCACTCAGTCCTGAGTGAGCAAGTTCGTCATCGAACTTGCGGATCGAAGGACTGAGATCTCGACCGGATCACTCGGACCGAGGACGGTGCGCTCCCGCGCTGCGTCCGGGGAGCTACTTTGCCAGCTCGAAGTGCCAGTGCACCTCGAGACTCGTCGCGCTCCAGGTCTTCGGAAGAGCGGGAAACGGGGCCGCCTTCTTCACGGCGTCGAGGGCGGCTCTGTCCCACGCCTCGCTCCCCGAGGGAGTATCCACCCTGGCCTCGAGGAGCTTTCCGTCCCGAGTGACCGTGGACACGACGACCGCTTTCTTCCCCACGGCGGGGGGCTGCGACGCGACCCATCCCTTGGCCACACGATCGAACGCAGCCCGCTGCCACGAAGCGTCCTCGAATCCCTTCGCGAAGTAGATGTTGAGTCGTGGCGTTCCCCCGCCGCCGGTGGAGGCCTTCGGACCCGCGGCAGCGGCGGATGGGCGGATCCCAGGACCAGGACCAGTCCGATCGCGACGACGAGCACGGGGCGGCCAGGGGAAATCGACGAGGAGGATGGACAGCGTCTTTCCATCGGTCTTCCTCCGGGCAATTCGCGAATCGGGGAAAGTCGCCGATTCCCGAGGGCCCGGGAGCATTGTAGCCCGCATCGTCCAGGACGGGTCCGACGGGAAACCGCGGATGCAGGTCGAGAGGTCCGTCTCTTCTCCGACGCGCGCTCACCCTTCGGCTCGCAGCACCTCGACCGGCCGCCGCGTGAGCGCGCGCCCGCTCGCCACGGTCCCCGCGATGGCGGCGAGAGCAGCGCACCCGACGAGGGCAGCAAGGAATGGGAGCAGGTCCAATCGCCACTCGAGGTCCATTCCCCTGGTGACGACCGCCCACGCCAGGACTCCCCCGCCCGTGGCGCCGATCGCTCCCGCGACGAGCCCGACGACCGCGTGCTCGACGGCGAACACGGCCACCACCCCCAGTCGCGTCATCCCCAGTGTTTTCAGGATCGCCACTTCGCGCCCCCGCCGCACCGTCGTCGCACCGACCGCACCCGCCAGGATTGCAACCCCGGCGAGCGCCGTGAACGCCCCGAGGGCGCGGACGCCGCGTCCGACTTTCTCCAGGATGGCGGCGATCTTCTCCAGCACCTCGCGGATGTTGATGACGACCACGTTCGGAAACGCCGCAGCCAGCGCATCCTGGACCTCCTGCTCGCTCCCCGCGACCAGCCGCGCCGCCACCACACGGAACTGCGGGGCGGATTCCAGCACACCCGGCTCGATCACGACGAAGAAGTTCGGCCGGAACGACTTCCACTCGACCTGGCGCAGGCTCGTCACCCGAAGATCCACGCGGATCCCCTGCACGTCGAAGGCGAGCGTACTCCCGACCTTCGCTTCCAGCTCTCCGGCGAACTCGCGCTCGAGACTGACTTCCGACTGTGCCGGATCGCTCCACCACTCCCCCTCCACGATCCGGTTGTCGTCCGGAAGATCCCGGAGGTAGGTGAGGTTCTGCTCTCGCGTGAGGGCCCAGCGTCGGCGCCGGTCGTCCTCCCGGCCGCCGCCCGTCATGTCCTGCACGGGACGGCCGTCCACCGAGACGAGGCGCGCGTTGACGATCGGGACCGATCGAATCTCGGCCGCGCCACGCGTCTCGAGCAGTTCGCGGACCCCCTCCCACTGATCGGGCTCTACGTCGACCAGAAACGCGTTCGGCGCATTGGTGGGGAGATCGGCCCGCAAGCTGTCGCTCAGCCGGCTCTCGACGAGGTGCATCGCGAGGACGATCAGAGTGCCCAGCCCGAGGGCCAGCATCGACCCGAGCGTGTCGGCTCCCGGCCGTGCGACCGACGCGAGCCCATGTCGCACCCAGATCCGGGCGAACCGGCGCGTCGCGCCGGCCACGGCACGGGAGAGGAACCACGCGCCGGCTGCGAGCGCCGCGACCACCGCCAGGATCCCGCCGGTGAACCCCGCGGCCAGCCGGGCTTCTCCCGACTGGACGAACGAGGCGGCGAAGATGCCGGCGACCAGCATCGCGCCCACCAGCGTCCGCATCACGCGTCCGGCGGGAAGCGGTTCCACATCGCGGCGGATGACCCGCATCGGGGGCACGCGGCGAACCGTTGCGAGCTGAGGAAGCGCGAACAGCGCGGCGACTCCCACGCCAAGAGCAATGCCCTTCAGCATGGCGCCGGGCTGCCACGCGTGGACGGCACGCGCCGGAACGAGCCCCGCCAGGAACGCCGGGGCGGAAGCGATGAGGATCGTTCCCGCCGCGGCTCCGACCATGCTCCCCGCGAGGCCGAGCAGGATCGTCTGCCCGAGGTAGAGCCCGAGCACCTCGCGCGGACGCATTCCCAGGCACTTGAGAACCGCAATGGCGTCCATGCGACCCGCGAGCCAGGATCGAACCGTCTGCGCGACGCCGATCCCGCCCATCAGGAGCGAGAGCAGCGCGACGAGGCCGAGGAACCGCTCCGCCCTCCGGAGGGCGTTTCGAAGAGCGGGCTGCGCTTCCGCGTACGTCTCGATCTGGTAGGCCGTCGGGTTGGGCAGGTCCTTCCGGATCCTCTCGGCCAGCGCCGCGGCTTCGGGGGCGCCCGAGCCTTCCCTGAGCTTGAGCAACGCACGGTGGGACACCCGGCTGCCCCGGACCTCGAGGCCGGCCCGAGCGAGACCTTCCGCCGAGAGGAAGACCCGCGGACCGAGGGAGAATCCGACGTCCAGCCGGTCCGGCTCCGAGCGCACGACACCCGCGACGCGGAACTCCGATTGCCCGATCCGCAGCGTTCCCCCGATCGCCAGGCGCAGAGCCGCGAGGAGCTCCGGAGCCACCACGGCTCCGTCCGCGCCCAGGAGATCCACCAAGGGCCGATCGGGTTCGAGCCCCAGCTTCCCGTAGAACGGGTACTCTCCGCGCACGGCCTTGAGCCTCACCAGTCGGCTGGGTCCCGGTCGGCCCCGGACTCCGGACGCAGAGACCACGCTCGCCATCGTCCGGACGTCCGTCCGCACGACGCCCGGGAAGTCCCGGAGGATCCGATCGAGCTCGGACGGGACCGGTCGCTGTCCTTCCACGGCCACGTCCGCCGCGAGCAGGGGCCGCGCCTCCGCCCGGAGCACGCTCTCCAGGCTCGCGGAGAGTCCCGCGACGGCCACCACCGCGGCCACCCCCACGGCAAGGCACCCGACGAAGAACCCGAGGCGCGCGCCCAGCCCCCTGGACTCGCGAACCATCGAGCGGAGATACAGCGCGGGCCTCAAGAGCCGCCCCGCTCTTCGCGCTCGATCCGACCGTCGAACAGATGCACGCGGCGGTCGGCTCGGGACGCGACCGCAGGATCGTGGGTCACCAGAACCAGCGTCGTGCCTTCCTCGCGGCGCAACCTCACGAGGATGTCGAGCACGACCGCCCCGGTGGCCCCGTCGAGATTCCCAGTGGGCTCATCGGCGAGGAGCACCGGCGGCCGCGCGGCGAAGGCCCGGGCCAGAGCGACGCGCTGCTGCTCGCCGCCGGAGAGCTGCGCGGGATAGTGATGCCCTCGCTCGCCAAGACCGACCGCGCCGAGCAACTCGTCGGCGCGGGCTTCGCGCCCCGCCGCTCCGACGAGCTCGAGCGGGAGGAGCACGTTTTCCCGCGCCGTGAGATTCCCGAGGAGCTGGAACGACTGAAACACGAATCCGATCCGCCTCCTGCGCAGGAGCGCGAGGGAATCCTCGGAGCGGTTCTGGATGGGGTCGCCATCGAGGAGTACCTCGCCCTGCGTCGGCCGGTCGAGCCCGGCCATGAGCGCGAGCAGCGTGGATTTTCCGCTTCCCGACGGCCCGAGGATCGCGACGAACTCGCCTGCCTCGACGGCGAGATCCACGTGGTCCACGATGGTGAGCCAGCGATCGCCGGACGGGAGGCGCTTGGTGAGATTCCGGAGCAGGATGCGGGGCTGGGCTGCGGTCACATGGGTCCTCGTCCTCTCCGCGGTCGTGCTGGGCTGCGGGCAGCAGGCTAGCCCTCAGTCAGGTCGCCCGCAATCGGACACGTCCGGTCCGACCAGGCCGGGGGCGCCGGCCGGGGCCGTGACGGATGGGACCGCGAACGAAGGGCGGCTCCCTCTCGTGGTCTTCCTGGGGGATAGCCTCACCGCAGGGTACGGACTCCCCCAGGATGAGGCGTTTCCGGCGCGAGTGGCGGAGATGCTCCGGAGCGAGGGTCGGCCCGTTCGCGTCGTGAACGCAGGAGTGAGCGGCGACACGAGCGCGGGAGGGCTGCGCCGACTCGACTGGCTGCTCCGCCAGAGCCCGGACGTCCTGGTGGTGGCTCTCGGCGCGAACGACGGACTCCGCGGACTCGATCCGAAAGAAACCGCGGCGAACCTCCGCGCGATCGTCACGCGCGCGAGGGCGGCGGGGGCTCGGCCGCTTCTCCTTGGAATCAAGCTCCCGCCCAATTACGGGCCGGAGTACGTCCGGGAATTCGAGGACGTCTACGCCAAGGTCTCGCTCGAGACCGCCGTCCCCGTCGTCCCGTTCTTCCTCGAGGGAGTCGGCGGCGAGCCTTCGCTCAACCTCGACGACGGGATCCACCCGAATGCAGAGGGGCAGGAGCGCGTCGCGCGCAACGTCCTGCCCCGACTGCGCGACGCTCTCGACGACCTGCGGCCCCCGGGGTAGGGCTTTTCGACGCGGTCCGTCTCTCGGTCTGATGGACGTCCCCGGAGCCGGTCAGGAGGACCGGAGAATCCGGGTGCCGTGGGGTATAGTCGGGAGACGTCCCCAGGAGGAATCGAGAGTGCGTGCCGCGCTGCTGTCGCTTGGCCTGTTCGTCTTGGCGATGACCATCGATTCCGTTCCGCCGGTCGCGGAGGCAGGCGTGTCCACCGGAAGGGACCTGCTCGTGACGGACGTGTCCGCGCAGGCGGCGCTGGAACGGGCCGGTTTGCCCGTCACGTGGAAGGGAGCGAGCTTCTTCCTTGCCGAGTGGGACGCGGCGCAGCAGAAGGTGGCTGCCGGCCTCGGAATCGAGGCCTCCGTGCTCCTGGACAACTCGTCGGAAGAACAGGACCTGTACCTGTTCGAGCTCGACGACGAGGCGACGCCGAAGGAGTGGGAGGACCACGTCCTCTATCGGAAGGGGCGCGATGTGGTCGTCGTCGCCGACGAATCGAACGCGCTGCGCTGGATCGGGCGCGCGGGACGCGCGGTCCGCCTTCCCCGGGTCGCGCGAGGCTTCGAGCCTGCCGCCGCGGAGCTCGTGACGTTCGATTGCAGCAGCAAACCGGTGGTGACGGATCTCCTGGCCCGAACCAACCAGGCCCAGTGGCTCGACTGGATCGAGAAGATCTCGGGCGAGGAGCCCGTAACGATCGGCGGGGCCGAATCCACGATCCGCACGCGTTACTCCACCTACCTTTTCGCCGGAGATTCGACGGCCAGGGCGTTCGACTTCGCGCTGGAGCAGATTCAATCCTGGAGCTACCCACCCTCGAACGTGGAGCAGGATCCGTTCACGGGCTCCGGCGGGCAGACGTGGAAGAACCTGATCGTGACGATCCCGGGCCAGACCGCGCCGAACGAGATCGTCCTGCTGACCGGGCACTACGATTCCCGAAGCGGGACTCTTCCCTCCCCGGTCGCGCCGGGAGCCAACGACAACGGCACGGGGAGCGCAACGCTCTTCGAGGCCCTTCGTCTCCTGCGGCAGTTTCGTTTCGCGCGCACCGTCCGGGTCGTGTTCTTCACGGGAAACGAACAGGGGCTCTACGGGAGCAGCGCATACGTGCAAGACCACTCCACGGCCAACGTCCTGGGCGTCGTGAATCTGGACCGGTTCGGGTGGGACGGCAACAGCGACCGCTGCTTCGAGATTCACGCCGGGACGCTCGCGCAGTCGCAGGAAGTCGGGAGCTGCTTTGCGAGCAGCATCGCTTCGTACGGGCTCAACCTGTCCCGCGACGTCCTCACCACCACCGCCACGAACAGCTCGGACCACGCCTCGTTCTGGCAGGTCAACGTGGGTGCCGTGGAGATCGGCGAGAACTTCTTCAACGACAACCTGGCCGGCGGCTGCGTGGGCTCCGATCCGGACCCGTCGTACGACACCACGAACGACACCATCGCGAGCAACCTGGCCCCTTCGTACGCCTTCGACATCGCGAGGGCCGGACTGGCGACCATCGCGGCGATGGCGGTGCCCATCGAGGCGTGCTTCCCGAACGCCCCTGCGCTTTCCGCTGCCCCGGGCGTCTCCAACGTGGACCTGAGCTGGTCGGCCGTGGAAGGCGCGAGCGCGTACCGGATCTTCCGCTCGACCCAGGGCTGCCAGGGGCAGTGGCTCCCGCTGGGTGAGACCTCGACAACCGCGCTGCGGGACTCCGCGGCGACCCAGGCGCGAAGCTACGCGTACTACGTGGAGGCGGTCGCCGCCGACGGGTTTTGCGTTTCGGCGATGAGCAACTGCGTGCAGGCAACCCCCACCATCTACCACGCGACCGCGACGAGCCGCACGCTGGTGGACTCGTGCCCCACCGGCGGCCCGGGCCACGGCAACGGGGTCGTGGAGCCCGGCGAAACGGTGCGGCTCGCCGTCATCCTGACGAACGACGGGAACGCCTCCCTGACCGGGATCGCCGGAACGCTCTCGACGCCGACTCCAGGCGTGACCGTCGTGGACGCTGCCGCCACCTGGCCCGACCTGGCCCCCAACGCCAGCGCTGAGTCGCTTCCCGATCACTTCGGCTTGGAGCTCGGGCCGGAAATCGCTTGCGGGACCAACCTCGACGCCGTCATCTCGGTGGCGTACGGCGGAAGAGACAACGCAACCCCCGTGACGATCCCCACGGGCTCCACCGCGCAGAGCGTGTTGCTCAACGAGACGTTCGATTCGGGCATTCCGGCCAGTTGGACGGTGGTGGACGGCGGCATCGGGGGCGGCACTGCGTCGACCTGGACTGGCCTGAATCCCGGAGGACGCGTCATCGCCGCCCCGTTCGCGGGTGCCTTCGCCATCGTGGATTCGGACAAGGCAGGCCAGACCGCGACGCAGGACGAGCAGCTCGTGACCCCGATGTTCGACGCCTGCGGCTGCTCGCAGGTCACGCTGGAATGGAGCAACCAGTTCCGGTGGTACTCGGGTGGACAGAACGAGACCGCCGACGTGGACATCAGCTCGAACGGCGGCTCGACGTGGACGAACGTTCTGCGGATGCAGGAAGGAAGCGACGGCTACCCCACGCCGAACACCCGGACGCTGGACCTGACATCCGCGATCGCTGCGAATCGCAGGAACGTCAAGGTCCGGTTCCGTTACGCCCCCGGCTCTTTCGAGTGGTTCTGGGCGATCGACAACGTCAAGGTCACCTGCGTGTCGCCCGTGTGCAACGTCTGCGAGCCAGAACACGGCGCGCCGGGCGAGGCGGGAGCGTCGACGCCGGTCGAGGTTTCGAAGTCCGGGGCCAATCTGCGGATCGATTGGGGGGCGCCGCCCAGCCCATGCCGGCCACGCGGCTATTCGGTCTACCGAGGCGACCTGACGACGCTGGCAGCCGGGAGCTACAGCCACCACACGGCACTCGTCTATCGCGCGGCAACCCCGTCGCTGCTCATCCCGCTCGCGGACGCGCGACTGGGGAACGCCGACTACTTCCTCGTGACGGCGGACACCGGAGCGCACGAAGGATCCTACGGGCGTTCCTCTTCCGGGAGCGAACGGCCGGTTTCGAACGCGGCCTGTGCACCGGCGCAGAACCTCAGTGCGTGCGCTCCGTGAGGAGCAGCCGGCGGCACGCGGTCGTCACGCCCTCATGGTCGCCGGAGGCGGGAGAGCTTTCCGGAACCGCGGACCGGCGACGTCGACAACGAAGCTCGGTCACGATTCTCAAAGCCCAAGAATACGAAAGCAGAGCAAAAGTCTACGCGAATTGCTCATTGTCCGGCGTTCTGAAGCGCCGTATACGAATGGAATCATAGGAGTGTCTGCAATGCGGCGCTGGATCCCCTGCCTCGTCCTCGCGGGAGTGTTCGCGTTTTCGACGTCTCGGGCAACTTCGCCCGGTCAGCGCCTGAGCGCCGAGGACATCGTCGTGCATGTCCCGGGACTCACGGTGACCACGTCGGTTCCCGTGGACCTCAACTTCGACTACTCGTCGTGCGACGCGTATCCGTCTCCGGCCGACCTGCGGTGCGGCTTGTTCGCGAGAGGCGGATTCGACGCCTCAGGGCTCCAGTACGCCATCCGCAGCACGCACAGCCCTTCGAGCGCGATTCTCCCCCGCACCGAGATCTGGCGAACGACCCCCGCGGGCGGATCGGAGCTTCTCGCGTCGCTCGATCCACGGCCGGTGTCGGGCCCTCTCGAGGACGACGGACGGCTGGAGCAAGTGGCGGTGGACGCGGTGCATGGGTGCATTCTACGTGCTCCTGTCGTCGTCCTGTTTCCCCCCGAATGCCAGGAACTGCCCGTACTCGCCGCGGGCGACGGAGATCGTCAAGATCTGCGGCCTTCCCAGCCTCGCGGACGTCCTGAACGGAGGGAGCGGCGCACCGTCCGCGGACGGACCGACCGATACGTCCACGGCGCTTCCGTTCACCCCCGGACATCCGCTTCGGCCGCGGCCCGGAAGCGGAGGTTCCCGATGAGGAGGGCGATCATGAGCGCGGTAGTTGTTCGCCCCCTTTTCCTGGCGCTCGTGGCCTTCGCGGTCGCCGCGCAGGGGTATTCGGTCGCCGAGTCGACGATCGAGGTGCACCCGACGGAGTTCTTCTCGAAGGCCTGCAGCGGGCAGCCGATCGGGATTTCCGGAGAAAGCGGTGCGGTCTACCGTTGCGAGAGCGGACTCTGGACGCGCCAGGACGTGCCGCTCTGCTCGCCCGACCCGCCGTCCGGACCCTGTTCCGGAGCCCCTCTGTGCCAGGGGGTCATGGATCAGCTCCTCTATTTCTGCTCGAACGAGCTGTGGAGCACGTTCGCTCCGCCCGACTGTCCCGACTGCGTGCGCGGCCCCGCCGAGGGGCTGGACGGTGCGCTCGTGCGATTCGACGGAGCCTCCGGCATCCGGGTGAAGAGCTCCTCGGCTCTCCTCACGGACGCGGGCGACCTCGCCCTGGCTCACCCGCTGGCCATCACGAGCGGTGGGACCGGAGCGACGACATCGTCCGGCGCGCGCTCGAGACTGGGTGCCGCGGACGACTCCGCGGTGGTGCATCTTTCCGGCGATGAGAGCGTCACCGGAACGAAGAGCTTCCTCGGTCATCTGTTCGCGGCTCGGACGAACGGGGTGCGTCAGTCCCAGCTCTTCCCCAGCGTGACCGACGCCCTGGCCGATCTGTCATCGAGCGGCGGCGTGGTTGAGATCGGACGGGACGAGGATGACCCCACGACGTTCGTCAATCTGAATCCGGCCGGCCCGTCGTCCGGACGACGGGACTCCCTCGCGATCGACCTGCGCCGCGGCGGAATCCGTTTCCTCTCGTCGATGCCCGAGTATCCGTCGGGCCCCGCGGGAGCGCTCGAGGAGCGCGTCCCGTTCGTGTTCCAGACGCGCCTCGACGATCCCACTCGATCCTTCGACACCGAGCTCGGTGCGATCGGAGAGTGGAACTGCGGGCGCCAGCCGAGCTCCCTCGTGAATTGCCCCTACGGGAACTCGAGCTGGGGTCTGCCGAACGGGAGCAAGCAGTACTGGCATTCGGGCCAGTGCAACTCCGATTTCGAGACCGGTAGCACGGTGACCGGGCTCTGCGGAGGACCTCACATCCTGGAGGTCCGCTACCCGTATTTTGCGGGGGTCGCCGAGACGTCCAAGCCGATCTTCGCCGTCGGCTCGGGAGGGACGTCGATCTACGCGCCCGACAACCCGTCGCCGGACTGGCGTGCGTTTCTGACGATGTTCTGGGGCGCCGACGGTGGCGGAGATGCGCAGAAGGCCAACATGCCGATGTTCGTGTTCGACCGGGGCGGGGCGTACCTCGATGGCGGGACCTTTTGCGGCGCGAATCTGGCGTTCCCCTACTTCACCCAGCACCAGTACGTTCAGCACAACCTCTGGGTCCAGCACGACATCGGTATCGCCAACCCCGCGTTCGTGGTCGAAGGAACCAGCGACTCTTCGGTCGCGGGCCAGCAGTCGCCCATGGCCAAGTTCTACGACCGCAGCGGCGGCAAGGGGACGTTCCAGCACCCCGGGATCGCCAGGGAGGCGTTCGGGTTCTACTCTCACTCGCGTCTTTATCTCGGGAGCTTCGTCGGGGATACGGAAGCGACCGAGCGCGGGCAGTTCATCGAGTGGGAAGGCTACACGGTGGACCAGAGCACGACGAGGCTCCGGGCTGCCGAGCCGACCGCTTCGCGGGATATCTATCTCCCCGATCAGAGCGGAAGCGTCACCGTCGCGCCCAACCGCGCCGATCTCGGCCCCGCGCACTGGGGCGTCGCCGGGCTCAGCGGGAACACGGTGTGCCAGGCCGTCGGCCTCACCTGCGTGTCTAGCTCGCAGCTTCAGGGCAACAACACAGCTCGGGCCTGCACGTACACCCACTCCGACTACTTCCTCGCCCTGTGCCGCGGGACCCGCTGATCAGGACGGCGCCGTCCCCGCGCGGGAGTACGACGGAGAATTGACGAACATGCGGGGGCGCTGCCCCCGCACCCCCGCTCCCGCCGGAAATGCGCGCCGGCGGACCGGCGCGCATTTCCGAGGGACGTTGCTGCCCTCCCAGTGTGATGCGTCGATCGTCATGAACGACTGTCCCCGGCCGTGCTCGCGGCGATCGGCGCCGACCCGTCGGACGGGGATCGAGAACCACTCGATTGAAGCGTCGCGCGCGGGGCGTCAGGCGTCGGCTGAAACCACCTCCGCGACTCGGATGTGCCGCTTCTCGAGCTCGGCCATGAACCAGCGGTACAGATCGCCGTGGATGCAGTCCTCCGGAGGCAGGACGCCTCCCGTTCGGATCGTGCCGTTGGCCAGGAGCCGCGCCGCCAGCGCCACGGGGAAGCCCGTGACCCGCGCCATCGACGAGATGCCGTCCCTCGGCTCGTCCCACATCCAGTATTCGATCTTCGTGGGTTTGCCGTCCTTGACCCCTCGCACGGTGTTGTACATGACGCACACGTCGCGGTCCCCTTCTCGGGCGCGCAGCTTGGGGACGATCAGCGAAAGGAGGAACTCCCGCGGAACGACCTCACCGCCGCCGCACGGAACCGGGGTCAGATCGAGCAGACCACACTCCTTGAGGGTCTGCACCCCGTCCCAGTGGCCGGGCCAACGCACGGTTTTCTCGGCGAAGTCGCGCAGCTGCGGGCGCGACGTGATGAAGCTCGGCATGCCGGGAGTGACCGCGCACTCCAGGGGCTCGCTCTTCCCGAACTGATTGAAGAGGAACCGCTCCCGGTCGCTTCCGGCGTCGACCTCCACGACCTTCCCGTCCTTCCGAATCGGCAGCTGGATCATGTACTCCCGGAGGACGTGATCGAACGCCCACGTGATCATGTAGCGCAGAGGCCGTTTCTCGGCCGCGCTCTTCTCCGGAATCCCTCCGACCCGAGCCACCGCTCCATCCGCACGGTCGAGCTTGCGGATCCCCTCTCCCACCGTGATGTTGCTCAGTCCAGGGGCGAACCCCATTCCGTCGACGAACGGCACGCCGTTCTTGACCGCGGTCTCGTGGAGCCACTCACCGTACCGCTCCAGGTTCATCCCTTCCGGCACTTCGAGTCCTTCCGTCTCATAGGCGTCCGGCGTCCGGTGGTACTCCTCGAGCATGTCCACGATCGGGAGCTTCGCCTCCACCGCGGCGTGGACGATGCGATAGCTCGTCCTCCGGTCGGGGAGCGCCAGCGCGCCCGCGTCGTACCCCGACATGGCGGCCTGAACCGCCTTGCGGTCCGACACGTTCACGGAGTGGCATACCACGTTTCCCGCGCCGACCCACTTCCTGGTCTCCTCGAGGGCCTCCAGGTTGCGGCCCACGATCCCGATCTGCCGAATCGCAGGATCTCGGGCCAGGTCCCACGCCACCGCCGAGCCGATCTTGCCGGAGCCTCCGAACACGACGATCTTCATCGCTGCCTCCTGCCACCCGCGAAATCGAGCTGCGTGAAGCACTCAGGTACCACATCGACGTCGAAGCCGAAACCCCTGGAAGTGGAGTCCAGAGGTCGGATTTCCCTTGGGGCGGCTCGCGGAAGTGCGGGGCTGGACGGATCGTGAGCCGACGGAGACGCCACGGCGCTCCCTCGAAACCGGCTATTCCCCGGGATCGTCCCTGGGCGGCGTCGTGAGCACTTTCCAGAAGAACTTGGCGGTGAAGAAGACGATCACCGCCCAGGTCACGAGCATCATCCACCAGGCGGATGCGGTCATGCGTTCCTCCTGTCCTTCAATCGCCAGGCCCGCCAAACGAGAAACGCGCACGCCGCGAACACGAGGCTGAGCAGGACCCGGGTCAAGTCCACGACGAGCCCGCGGGTCCCGAAGCCTCGCTCGTCGAACCACGCGTAGCCCGGGTCGCCCACGTGCAGGATCTTCCCGACGACGCTATCGGCGGCGAGCGGCCAGCCGTTTCCGGAAAGGACGGACGAGACCGCCGATCCCCATTCGCCGGCCGGCTTCACGAGCGCCCCGAGGAAGATGACCAGGATGAACGCGGGCGTCACGTACTGGATCACGAACCGGAACACCCGCGGCACCCGCATGTCCGCCCCTCGCGTGATTTCTTCCCAACCGCGCTCCATGCCGAAGACGTACGCGAAGAGGAGCGACTCGCCCAGGGCGAACACCACCAGGGCGAAGGTGCCCGTCCAGAAATCGAACTCGTCGAAGGCCCCTCCGGGGTAGAGCCACACGCACCAGGCGCCGAGAACCAACGTGACCGTGCCGAACAGGATCGCCGCCTTCGACCGCGGAAGCCGGAACTCGTCCTCGAAGAACGCCATCACCGGCTGCCCCATCGCCAGCGACGAGGTGATCCCCGCGAAGAACAGCAGACCGAACCACATGGCACCGGCGATCGGTGCAAACCAGCCCCAGTTGTTGAAGAGCGTCGGCAGCGTGAGAAAACCCAGGCTGAACCCGCTGCCGCCCAGGGTCGCCTGCCGCACGGCCTCGAGCCCGAGGTACGCCGTCGCGATGGGGATCAGGATGGAGCCGCCGAGGAGCACCTCGACGAACTCGTTCATCCAACCGGCGGATGCGGCGTTGAGGGCGATGTCCTGGTTTCGCTTCACGTAGGCGGCGTAGCAGTGGATCGAGCCCATGCCCACCGAGAGCGTGAAGAAGATCTGGCCCGCAGCGGCGAGCCACGTGGTGGGGTTGAGCAGGCCGTGAAGGCGAGGCTGCCAGACGAAGTTCAAACCCTGGAGCGGGCTCTGCACCACGTTGGGCGCGCCGGTGCCCAAGGTCAGGCCTTTCAAGGCCAGCACGATGCCGAAGAGGATCAGGAGCGGCATCCCGATCTTCGCGGCGAGCTCGATCCCCCGGGCGAGCCCCCGGGAGAGGATCCACACGTTCAGGGCCAGGGTCACGACGAACCAGAACGCGGCCTGCTGGGGAAGCGCGAACAGCGACTCCTCGTGAACTCCCAGGTAGTGCGGAAAGAAGTCCGTGGGCTTGGTCGTCCCGAAGGTCCCGGCCAGCGAGTGGTACACGTACGACAACGTCCAGGACTCGATGTAGCAGTAATATGCCGCGATGGTCAGGTTCGTGAAGATCCCGAAGACGCCGAGATACTTCAGCCACCGGCTCCGACCCATCCGGTCGAACATCCCGGGCGCCGAGTGGTGACCGAACTGCCCGCCGTGTCGCCCGATGGCCCACTCGACCCAGAGGAGCGGGATCCCCATCAGCACGAAGGAGATCAGATACGGGATGAGGAACGCCCCACCCCCGTTTTGCGCGGCCTGGGCGGGAAACCGGAGGAAGTTCCCGAGGCCCACAGCGTTTCCCGCCATCGCCAGGACGAGACCGACCCGCGAGCCCCATCCCTCACGCTGCTTCATGTCCTCCCCCCGCCGGGAAACGACTCGCCGGCCCCCCGGTCGCGAAACCCTACCAAGGTTCTGGCCGAAAAGGAAGCGTTTCGCTCCGATGGCCTGTGGTAGAGTTCGAGTGTAGGTTTCGGAGCGCTGTTGCGGCGCGGAGATGTGATGAATGCGCTCTTGATCGCCGCGGTGATCCTGCTTGCCGTCCTGGTGGGCGCTGCGGTTCCGGTGCTGATTCAGATGCGCGGGACGCTGAAGAGCGCCCAGACGGTGCTCGATCGAGTCGGTCCGCGCGTCGAGCAAACCCTGGACGATATCGACGCGGCCGTGGTCCGCCTCGACCGGGTGATCGAGCGCCTCGAGAAGGGCAGCGAGAAGGCGAACGAGCTCTTCGATGCCGCCGCATCGCTCGGATCGCAAGTGCGCCGGCTGCGCCGTTCGATGCGCACTGCGGTCGCCGTGGGAAGCGCGGTCGGCCCGGCGTTGGCAGCGGCGCTTCGCGCGCTCGTCAGTCCGGCCGACGGAGACGACACCGGCGATTCGTTCCCCGGGGCGGCGGCTGCCGGGCACAACGACAGCGGGGCCAAGGACGCGGGTCCCCATCCGTCCCGAAAGGAGACTTCATCGTGAGCGACCAGAACCGGTACGGCGGAGCGCACCTTCTCCTCGCGTTCGTCGCGGGGGCGGCGGCCGGCGCGGCGGTAGCCCTTCTCACGGCGCCCAAGTCCGGGCGCGAGACCCGCGAGCAACTGCGCGGCATGGCGAGTCAAGTCGGCGAAAAAGCCGGGCATCTGCCCGAGGCGATCCGGAGCGCCTACGGCCGCGCGGCGGAGGCTGCCCGCGACGCGTTTCACCGGTCGCTGAAGGACGAGTCTCCCGGAGACGAGAGCGCGTGACCGGCTACCGCCTCCGAGCGTAGGTTCCCCACGTCTCCGCCTGCGCCAGCACGTGGCCCTTCATCGCCCTCTCGACCTCGCTGCGGGTAGCGCCGGCGGGGAGAGCGAGCGCCGTGTCCAGCGCGTAGAGCCGGAAGTAGTAGCGGTGCGGGCTTCCCGGGGGCGGGCAAGGTCCGCCCCATCCGATCCTGCGGAAGTCGTTCTTACCCTGACGGGCCCCGGCCGGCTCGCCGAGCGCACCGTCGCCGGGCACCCCTTCGGGAAGCGCCGCGACGCCTGCCGGGACGTCGAACAGTATCCAGTGAACCCAATCCCCCACGGGGGCATCTGGGTCGTTGACAATGAGCGCGAACGTCTTGGTGCCGGCGGGAGGATCGGCGAAGCGTAGCTCCGGTGAGCGATCTTCCCCGTCGCAGGTGTGGCGGACGGGAATCGGAGCACCGGCGGCGAACGCTGGGCTCGAGAGCGTCATCGGCATGGAGACCTCCTTCTTCGCGGCGTTCACCTCCGGGCGAGCGACGCTCGAACCGTGCGTCGGATTCGCGAGAGCCGCGGCGAGGAACGCGGGAAGGATCACGGCGAACATCGCTGCCTCCTCCTTCGCATCCAGGATGATACCGTCGCAACCCAAGGCGCGCGACGGGGTCGCCGCCCGTCACGCGGTCCGCGAGAGCTCCCTTCCTCGGAAGCGCGAGCCGTGTGCCCGGTGCTATGGTGAGGCGTTTGGAACGTCTTCACCGTACCCCGAAAATGCGGGCGGCCCCTCCCTGGAACCGCGGCGCGTCGACACGGGTCGGACGCTACACCCAGCGTAGCCACTTCCGCGCCGCGGCTCTCGAGGGCATGGTCCGAGGGGTCATCTCCCTCAACGAGTTCGTGGCCAAGAAGACCCTCGGAGCCCAGGACGCGGTGATCACCGCCCTGACGATGGCGGAGGCGATCTCTCTTTTCTTCTCGTCCTACTGGTCGAACTTTCTGGTCGGCCGCGAGAAACGGTCGACGTTCCTCGTCTTCGGGATCCTGGGCCGGCTTTCGCTCCTCCTGCTCCTGTTCGTGCCGGGAGAGGTCGGGTTCGCCGCAGTGATCGTGTTCGCGACCCTGATGATCGGCGCGATCATCCCCGCGCAGAACTCCCTCTACCAGGCGAACTACGCCCTCCCGGAGCGCGGGCGCGTGTTCGGGCTCGCCGCGGCGATCCAGGCGGCCGTGACGATCGCGGCGGCGCTCGCCGCGGGGCACGCCTACGACGCGTATCCCGGCGGCTACCGATGGATGTACGCGGCCGCGGGGATCTTCGGGTTCGGGTCGTGCTGGACGTTCTACCGGATCCGATTCCGGAATCGGGGCGGGATGCGGGGCAGCAGCCCGGCTCTGGGGCCTGGCTTCGCGCGCGAGGTCGGGCGCAGTCTCCGCTCGCCGTTCGCCGGGTCGATCGCGATCCTGAGGCGCGACCCCGGCTTCCGCCGGTACGAGACCGCGTACATGAGCTACGGAATGGGCTTCATGATGCTTCAGCCCGTGATCCCGGTGTTCCTCGTCGAGCAGCTGCACGTCGACTACTCGCAGGCTTCCACCGCCAAGGGGCTGATTTTCTTCGGAATGATGGCTCTCTTCTCGCCGGTTTTCGGGCGCCTGCTGGACCGATCGGATCCGGTGAAGCTCTCGCTGTTCGCATTCCTTCTCCTCGCGCTGTTTCCGATCGGTCTCATGCTGTGCGAGTCGGTGCGCTCGGTCTACCTGGTGTTCGTCGTCTACGGGATCGCCATGGCCGCGGTGAACGTGGGCTGGACGATGGGGCCGATCTACTTCGCCGGCCAGAGCGACTCGGCGGGCTACATGGGCGCCCATGTAGCGCTGGTGGGCGTGCGCGGCCTCGTCGGCGGCCCGCTCGGGATGCTGCTCTACCGCCTCTTTGGAACCCCGAACGCGACGTTCGCGTGCGCGTCGGCGCTGTTCCTCGCCGGCGGCCTGCTCCTGGTCTCCCTCGAGCGCGCTCCCGGCGGCGTGCCTCCGGCTTCCCGCTCCTGAATCAGGATCGCCGCGCCCGACTCCGCCGCCGAGCCCCTCAATCCCGTCGCAGCGGATGCGTGAGGCAGTGCGGGCCGCCGCGCGCGCGGGAGAGCTCGTGACTGGGCACCAGGATGCAGACGCGGCCGTCGTCGTCGAGATCGACCTCCTCGCGGCCGAGCAGCAGCGCATCGGCTTCGACGATCCGGAAGCCGCATCGCGACAGCTCCTCGGCGGTGCCCAGGTTGCGGTCGTAGAGTGTGATGACCCCCGGGGCGAGAGCCAGGGCGTTCGCGCCGTCGGTCCATTGCTCGCGTTGCTGGGTGACCGGGTCCTCCCCGCCGCACGGGATCGGCTCGAGGTCGAGCCCGTGGATCCGCAGCGCCGACAAGAGATCGGGCCTCGGCGTGAACTCCGGCGTCGCCGCGTGAAGATCGACCTCGTGCACTCCCGCCGCCTCGGGGCCCGCTCCCCGAAGGAGCACGGGGGGGAAGAGCAGGCACGCGTCCCGGTCGACCGGTGTGACGAGCGTGTCGAGGTGCATGTAGGCCCGGCGTCGTGGCACCTCCACCACGATCATGAAACGCGGCCCCCCGTCTCGCCGGGACAGCGCCCGAGCCAGCGCGTGGATCCCCGCCCGGTTCGTCCGCTCGGAGTGGCCGACGGCGATCACCTGCGGCGAGAAGATGAGAACGTCGCCGCCTTCGAGCGTCGGCCGCGTGGGGGCCCACCAGTGCGGCTGCCCCGGGCTGGACTGGATGGGATCCAGCAGGACCGGCGCTCCCGCCAGGTCGTGATGGAACCGGAAGATCGCCCGCGACAGGAGCGCCTCGCGGTGACGCGCCTGGGCTGCCAGGGAGCCGAACACGACGCCGTCCCCGAGCACGACCTGCGGATCGCGCTGAAAGCACCAGTTGGGCAGAGGCGGCAGCTCGTACAGGTCCTCCGGCTCGAAGCGGCCGTGCTGGGGCGGGGCGAGCACACCGGCCACGAGCATGCCCGCGAGATCCGGGGAGGAAGCCTCGCGAAGCCTCTCCCGTAGCTCCGATCCCAGGTCCTCGAGCAGTACGTCGAGGACCCATTCCCGCGCCTCGGGAACCTCCAGGGTCTCGCTCAGCAGGTCCTCCGCGTCGAGCGTCTCGACGCCGAGCAGCTGGAGGACGCGCCGGAATCGCCGATGCTCGTCCCGAGCCCGGTCGCCGAACAGGATGTCGTCGAAGAGAAGCTCCTCCATCATGGCCGGGACCATCTGGTCGATCTCCGGCCCGGGCTCGTGGAGGAGCACCGCGCGGAGGCGCCCGATTTCGGAGCTCACGTGCAGCATGGGAGGCCGATGCTAGCAAGAACAGGCCGTGGACCGCTGCCACGAGCCGGAGAGGCGTGCGCCCGGCAAAGCGCCGCCGGCCCCCGGGGACCGGCGGCGACCGGCGCACCCGCCTCGCCGGCACATTCTCCGGTGCCTTTCGCGGCCCCGTTGCGGTACTCTTGTGCGAGGATCTCTCCCCCGATGGAGTCCGCCATGAAGCAACCGGCCCCGATCAACACCTCGAAGGCGAACATCACGGTTCCGCTGGATCGTGCCGCCGTCCGGCGTATCCAGGAGGCGCAGAAAATCGACCTCCGCACGGCGTCCATTCGCGAGATGAACCGTCTCGTGGACGCCATCCAGAAGGACCTGGGTGTCCGCTTCGTCCGGATGGAGTTCGGGATTCCGGGCTTGCCCACGAACCCGATCGCCATCGAGGCGGAAGTCGAGGCGCTCCGCAGTCGTCAGGTGGCGCACGTTTACGCGCCGTTCGACGGGCTCCCGGAGCTCAAGCAGGAGGCGGCACGCTTCGTCGAGCTGTTCATGGACCTGAAGGTCCCGCCGGAGTGCTGCGTTCCCACCGTCGGCGCGATGGAGGGGTGCTTCGCCAGTCTGGCCCTCGCCGGGCGCCTCCGGAAGGATCGGCGCACGGTCCTGTTCCTCGATCCGGGGTTCCCCGTCAACCGGCTCCAGGCGCGGTTCCTCGGCCTCGAGATCGAGAGCCTCGACTTCTACGACCACCGTGGCCCGACGCTCCTCAGCGCGGTGGAGAAGCTCGCCGAGCGCGGGGACATCTGCGCGGTGCTCTGGTCGAGCCCGAACAACCCCACCTGGATCTCGCTGAAAGAAGAGGAGCTCGAGGGGCTCGGCCGGATCTGCGACCGGCACGAGATGATCGCCATCGAGGACCTCGCCTACTTCGGCATGGACGTGCGCCGGGGAGAGCCGCGACCGGGGAAGGCGCCGTTCCAGCCCACGGTGCTCCGGTACACGAAGCACGGGATCTGTCTGATCAGCAGCTCGAAGATGTTCAGCTACGCCGGCCAGCGGATCGGGATCGCCGTGTTCTCCCCCGATCTCGTCCAGATGGAGGCGCCGGACCTGGTGGAGTACTACGGGACGGCGAGCATCGGTCATGCCTTTCCTCACGGCGTCCTCTACCCCATCGCCGCGTGCGTTCCGGAGAGCCCTCAGTACGGTCTCCTGGCGCTCCTCCGCGCGGCGAACGCCGGAACGCCCGGAGTGTTCGAGCCCGCAAGGGAGTACGCCCGCCGCGCCGCCATCATGAAGCAGCTCTTCCTCTCCCACGGCTTCGAGCTGGTCTACGACAACGATCTCGGCGAGCCGATCGCGGACGGCTTCTACTTCACGATCCGTCACCCCGCGTACCAGGACGGTGTGGAGCTTCTGCGTGAGCTCCTCCACTACGGGATCAGCGCGATCACCCTGGAAACCGCCGGAAGCTGCCGAAAAGAAGGGCTGCGCGCCTGCGTCTCTCTCACGGGGGACGACATGTTCGAGACGCTTCGCGACCGTCTGCGCCGCTTCCAGGAGGACCACGCCGGCTGAGCACGCGCTGCGCTGCGGCGGAGGGCCTCGCGAACGGATCGGGTCAGTGCATCCCGCCCTGCCCGGAAAGGGCCTTGACCAGCTCGCCGACGACGGCCTTCGCGTCCCCGAAAAGCATGTACGTTCGATCCGCGGTGTACAGCTCGTTGTCGATCCCGGCAAAGCCTGGGTTCATGCTGCGCTTGATGGCGAAGCAGGTGCGGGCGCGATCGGCGTCGATGATCGGCATCCCGTAGATCGGGCTCGACTTGTCGTGCCGGGCCGCGGGGTTCACCACGTCGTTGGCGCCGATCACGAGCACCACGTCGGCCTGCGGCATGTCGTGGTTGATGTCGTCCATTTCCACGAGCTTGTCGTAGGGAATCTCGGACTCGGCCAGGAGCACGTTCATGTGCCCCGGCATGCGGCCGGCGACCGGGTGGATCGCGAACCGCACATCGACCCCGCGCTTGGTCAGCTGCTCGTACAGCTCCTTGACCCGGTGCTGGGCCTGCGCCACCGCCATCCCGTATCCGGGAACGACGACCACCAAACCGGCCTGCTCCAGGATCTGCGCGGCTCCTTCGGGGGTCTCGCTCTTGACCGCCTTCCGCTCGCCCGCCGCGGCCGCCGCCTGGACCTGTCCGAACGCGCCGAACAGGACGTTCGTGAAGGATCGGTTCATCGCCCGGCACATGATGATGGACAGGATGAGCCCCGACGAGCCGTCGAGGGCGCCCGCCGTCACGAGGAGCTTGTTGTCGAGGACAAAGCCCATGGCCACGGCCGAGAGGCCCGCGTACGAGTTGAGGAGAGAGATGACGGTGGGCATGTCCGCGCCGCCGATCGGAATGATGAGAAGCACTCCGAAGAGCAGCGAAAGCACGATGATGACCGGGAACAGGAACGCGAACGCGATCGGCTTCAGCACCAGAGCGATCCCGCAGAGAACGGCCACCCCGAGCAGAGCGAGGTTGCTCACGTTCTGGAGCGGATAGGTCACCGGCCGCTGGGGGATCCATTTGAGCTCCTGGAGCTTCCCGGCGGCCATCAGGCTCCCGGTGAACGTGAGGTAGCCGAGGATGATCTCGACCACGATCGCGGTCATCCGGAACGCGGTGAGGTTCTCGGGCCCCTCCTGGAGCCACAGGTAGAACTTCGCCGTCCCCACCAGCCCCGCCGCCAGACCGCCGAACGCGTGGGACAGGGCGGTCCGCTGCGGGACCGCCGTGAGGGGAACCCACGAGAGCGGCACGCCGACGACGAATCCCGCGATCATGGCCACCGCGATCCAGCCCCAGTTCACGATGTCCGGCTGGACCAGGGTTCCCACGACCGCCATGAGCATCGCGGCAACACCCGCGAACACGCCCTTCCGGGCGGTCTTCGGATCGTTCATCCAGTGGAGGGCGAAGATGAACAGGGCCGTCGCGATGAGGTACGCGAGCTGGATGATCTGCGTTCTCATGGCTTGTTCGGCTCCTGCCTCTTGAACATCTTCAGCATCCGGTCCGTGATCAGGAAGCCGCTGACGATGTTGGTCATGGAGGCGAACAGCGCGATCACGCCCAGGATGGTGATCGACCGCGGGTGATCGAGCCCGGTGATCACGATGGCCCCCACCACGGCGATGGCCGAGATGGCGTTCGTGAGGGACATGAGCGGCGTGTGGAGGAGCCGGGAGACGCGCGTCACCACCCCCAGCCCGATGAACGTGGCCAGCATGAACACGAAGATCATGGAGATGAAGTCGGTGCCGCCGGCGCCTCCCGGTGCCGGCGCCGACGCCGACGCGGGCGTGGCCGCGACACCCAGCACCGCCCCGGCGAGCCACAGAGCCCTCGAAGCCTTCATGTCGCCTCCGCTCGTGAGAATCCCTCGATACGAACGAATGCTCGCCTCGCCGTTCCCGGAGAACGGGAGCGAAGCCTCCTCCGCGAATGGGCGACATCATCTCACCAACCGCGCCGGAGCGCGAGAGGCGAGGCGCCGGGAAACCCGACGGGCGCGGTCCGGTTTCGCGCCGCACGCGCCATGAGGTCGCTCGCGTGGTGGACCGGCGGATTGGCTCGCCGACCGCCGGTTTTGGCAGAAAGGCCCCCGCGCTGACTGCTGCGTCTCCGGGGGCGCCGGGAGCGAAGACGGCTCTCATCCGTCGCATCCATTGAGCCTGTCGCCCGAGGCGGATCGAGAATCGGCCGGACGATTGACGGGCGAATCTCGGTGCGACGCTCGATCTCTCCCGGGAAGCGAACTCGTCGGCGCAGCGCAGTTCCGATCGGTCGAGTGCAGGTCGAGGAGGACGCTTCTTTCTTCTGCCGTCGCCACGATCCGACGAGAGTTGCCGGATCGTCGACGAGGTTTGCCTCGCGTCCAGCCTTTCCGAGCCGCCATCACGAGATCAGGACGACTCCGCGCGGGTCTTTTTCCGGAAGCCCCGCTGGCACGAAGGTTGACAGGGGAGGGACTGTCCGATTCCAGGACCAAGGAGGAAATGGAGATGAAGAAGACTCTGTTCGTGATGTTGACCGCACTTTTCGTGATCGGACTGAGCGCCGTGGCAGCCGCGGTCGATGAGGGGCCAGGCACGTGCACCGGAACGAACTGCCCGGGCAATCCGGACTGTCCCGATGCGGACGGCGACGGCATCTGCAACGGTCAGGACCCCGATTACGAGCCTGGAACCTGCAACCCGGACTGTCCCGATGCGGACGGCGACGGCATCTGCAACGGCCAGGACCCCGATTACCAGCCCGGGACGAGGCATCCGAACCCTATCTGCCCGGATGCGGACGGTGATGGGATCTGCAACGGCCAGGATCCTGACTACGTGCGCGGCTCCGGTTTCGGTGACCGTTTCGGACGGGCCTTCCGCGCGATGCTAGGCAATCTCGGCGTCTGATCTTCCCCTCCGAGGCTCGGCTCTGCAGGGCGTCGCCGGCTCCGTCCGGCGGCGCCCTCGCGCATCGAGGGGTGCTCCGCCCCTCCCGACTTCCGTCCGGCTCCTGGCTGCCGCTATCGCGCGAAACGATCTATGCTGGCTTCCATGGAGCAACGATTGCCGACGAGGGACGTCCTGTTCGGCCCGGTTGTCGTCCTGCTCGCGACGGGATGCGCCGCTGCTCTCTTCGGCTGGTCCTTCGTCGAAACCCGCACGCAGGAGGCTGAATTGCGCTCGGTGACCGCCGAGCAGGGCATGGCTCTCGTGGAGGCGCTCGGCCACGCCATCGAGAACGCCCTCGCCTCGAGTCGCGAGATCGAGGAACTGGGAGCGGTTCGACTGCTCGACACGGCCAGACTCCTCGCACGCCTCGATGCGGCGACCCACCTTGCAAGCGCCGATTTGCAGCGTATCGTATCCGACCTCTCGCTTCGCCGGATCGCGCTTCTCGATCCGGATCTCCGAGAGATCGCCGCGAGCGGTGCGGCACGGGATCCCTGGATCCGCTCGAAGGATCCGAGATCCGAGCGGGTCCTCCGAAGCCTCGCGTCCGGAGCGGCCGACGAGGCGGTGTTCGATCCTGCCGAGGAGCCGGGGACGGGAGCGATCCGCTTCGGGGCGGCCGTGCGAAGGACCGGAGGGGGCGTTCTCGTGGTCGTGATGGACGCTGCCGAGATGCTCTCGTTCCGGGAATCCATTGGCGTGGCTCCACTGATCGACGCGGTCGCCGCAACCGGCGGAGTCATCCAGGTCGTGCTCGAAGACAACACCAGCACCGTGCTGGCGGGGACCCCCCCGCCGCAACCGGCGTCCGGAACACAGGCGATCGTGTTCGAGCACGGCGTGCTCGTTGCGCCGGGCAAAACCGGCCGTCTCCGGATCGCGCTTTCCGGCGACGCGCTTGCCGCCGCAGGTCGTGCGGCGAGGCGCCGGATGCTCGCGGCGGCCGCGGTCGGGCTGGGCCTTGCAGTCGCTCTCGGAACCGTCGTCGCGTCACACCGCCGGATCGCGCGGCTCCGCTCGGTGACCGATGCGATCCTGGACGGGATGGAAGACGCGGTCGTCGTCGTCGGAACGGACGGCGTGATCCAGCGCGTGAACCCGGCTGCCTGCAGGCTCTTCGCCGGAAACCCGCGGTCGCTCGTCGGTGCGCCGTGCCGTTCCACCCCGTGCGATTCGCTCCGCGACCTCATCGGAACCGGTGGAGCTCCGCGCGAAGTGCGCCTCGAGCGATCCGACACGTCCCGGGTCCTGGTTCTCGCCTCCGCCTCTCCCGTCCGTGATGGGCGCGGTCGAACCGTCGGGACCGCGATTCTGCTGCGGGATCTGACGGAGACGAAACGCCTCGAGATGGACGCCCGGCGCTCCGAGAGCCTCGCGGCGTTCGGTCGTCTCGCGGCGACCGTGGCCCACGAGGTGCGGAATCCGCTCAACGCCATTTCCGTCGGCGTGCAGCGTCTCGCCGTCGAGTTTCCTCCGTCGATCGAGGTCGAGGAGCAACTCCGGCTCGTGCGAATCCTGCGAGAGGAGATCGAGCGACTCGACGGCATCGTCGGGCGCTTCCTCGAGTTGGCGAGGCCGCCTCGACTTGCGCCCGTACCGGGCGACCTCGACGCGCACGTCCGGGCAACGCTCTCGTTGCTCTCGGACGCCGTTCCTGCAGGCGTTCGGGTCGTTCTGGAACCGGGCAACGTCCCTCCGACGATCTTCGACCCCGCGGCGCTGCGACAGATCCTTCTCAATCTCCTACGAAACTCCGTGGAGGCAGTCGGATCGGCGGGTTCGGTCCGGGTTGCGACGCGGGCGGCCGGCGACCGTGCGGTCATCGAGGTCGCAGACGACGGAAACGGGATCGCCGCGGAGGATCTCGACCGCATCTTCGAGTTCGGATTCACGACGAAACCGGCGGGAAACGGCCTCGGACTTCCCGTCGTTCACCGCCTGGCGACGGAGATGGATGGAAGTGTCGCGGTCGATTCGGCACCCGGGGCCGGCACGACGGTTCGCGTGACGCTGCCGCTCGCAGCGCATCTTCCCGCTGAGCGCTTTGATTCGTGATAACGGTGACGCATGATTCGTGGTCAGCGCACGGCGGATCGCTCACACAGCACCAAGTTCTGAGTACGTGAGCGAGTTGGTCATCGAACTTGTGCCTCGAAGGACTCAGGGAGCTTCTGATGTTCGCAGCACGAATCTTGATCGTTGATGACGAAGCGAGTCAGCGGGACATGCTCGCGGGGTTCCTGCGCCGCGCCGACTTCGAGGTGGAAGCGGCCGCCGACGGGGTCGAAGCGGTCCGGCGCGTGCGACGCGGTAACGTGGATATCGTACTCATGGATCAACGAATGCCCCGCATGGACGGCGCGGACGCGCTCCGCTCCATTCGCGATTGCAACCCGGAGGTGGACGTCGTGCTGATGACGGCGTACGGGAGCGTCGAGTCGGCCGTCGAAGCCCTCAAGCTCGGTGCGGTGGACTATCTCACCAAGCCTCTCGATCTCGAGCGGCTCCGGGTCGTCCTGAGGAAAGCCCTCGAGCGGCGAACTCTGCTTCGCGAGAATCGCGAGCTCCGCCTGAAGCTCGCGGGCGGACCGAGACTCGAGGGAATCGTTGGAGGAAGCGGGGCGATGGAGGACGTGCTCAACACCGTCGCACGCGTGGCCCCGAGCGACGTTGCCGTGCTGATCACCGGCGAGAGCGGAAGTGGCAAGGAGCTCATCGCGCGCGCACTGCACGCCGCGTCACGCCGCGCCGAAGGCCCGTTCGTCGCGGTCCACTGCGCTGCCTTGGCGGAGACCGTTCTCGAGAGCGAGCTGTTCGGCCACGAGCGAGGGTCGTTCACCGGCGCGGAGCGCATGCGTACGGGCCGGTTCGAAGCCGCCGGCGGCGGGACGCTGTTCCTCGACGAAGCGAGCCAGATTCCTCTTACCGCGCAGGTGAAGCTCCTGCGGGTTCTGCAGGAGAGGCAGATCGAGCGGGTCGGAAGCAATCATCCCATCGACATCGACGTGCGACTCGTGGCTGCTTCGAACCGCGACCTCATCGAGGAGATCCGCGCCGGCCGTTTCCGGGAGGATCTCTACTACCGCCTCGCTGTCGTCCGCGTGTTCCTGCCGCCGCTGCGCGCGAGGCGCGAGGATATCCCGCGATTGGCGGAGCACTTCCTGCGGAAGCATGGCGGCGCGGGAGCGCATCCTGTGCGGGCTTTCAGCCGCGAGGCGATGGATGTGCTCCTCCGGTACGACTACCCGGGCAACGTGCGGGAGCTGGAGAACATCGTGCACAGCGCCATCGTTCTTTCCCGGGGAGATCTCCTGGTCACCGACGATCTCCCCGCTTCGGTGCGGGCGAGCGCGGAGGAGGGCGGATCCTCTGTGGTCGCGCGCGAGGGGAGTCTGGTCCGGCAGATCGAGTCCCTCGAGCGAAAGCTCATCTCCGAGGCTCTGACCGCGGAGGGTGGCGTGCAGTACCGAGCCGCCGACCGGCTCGGCATCAGCGAGCGCACGCTCCGGTACAAGCTCGAGAAGTACAAGATGAAGTGAGATGGGCGCGTCGTCGCCGATCCGGCAAGCTCCGTCGGTTCGGATGGCGAGTGTCGCTCCGCGTCACCGCCACGGGCGGAACGAGGGCCAACGCGGAGGCTGGTTCGGGGCACCGGGCGTGCGAGATCGGCTGGCACGATGGTTGCCTTTGGATATCACGCAACGCGCAAGGCTGGGGGAGCAGCGGCGGTTCGGGAGGGCATCGTGACGGATCGGGTGTTCGCGATCAAGACCACGGCGGCGGGACGAGTTCTCGTGTTTCCGCCCGCCGCCCCTGCGACGGATCCAAGTCCGAGGAAGAACCCCGTCCGATCACCGTGCAGGTTGTCCACCGATCCCGGCGCGCACGGGATGTCGCGAGCGTTTCCCCGAGGCACGGGGACGACCAGGAGCTACGCGGGCGAAATCGAGCGACGAATGAACCGATCGAGCCCGAACGAACCGTGGCATAGGCGCGATCGGCGAGACCGGCGGGCGGTTCTCTCGAAGCGTTGGACCCGCAGGGACCCTCGAGCCCGAGGGGCTCGAGGGTTCGCGAGCCGCGGCATCACTCTTGCGGTCCTCATGCTCGTCTCGGCGGCAGCGGCCTTCGCAGCGCCAGCTTCCGGACATAGCCGGGAGGCAGGTCTCTCTCTTCTCGACGTCGTCGGGCTCGTGTCCGGCGTCGAAGTGACGCGAGGCGTCGACGGGACTCAATGGGTGGACGCGGCGGTCACCACGAGCACTCGCGGGACCGTGCGGATCCGCCTGGCGCCACGCGACATCCTGGATCGGGAGGGATTCCTCCTCCGCCGGGGCGATTCGGTGCGCGCACGGGTTTTCGGCGACGAATCTCCCCACGAAGTTCATCGGATCCAGAACGAGACGACCGGGACTTCGATTCGCCTGCGATGCCTTCACGGCGATCCGCTCTGGGATTCACGGGCAAGCGGGCGAGGACGCGAACGCTGGCGCGGGGGACGATGAGAATTCCTTCGAAGCGTTCGCGCCCGAACTCGGCGCAGGGCGAGACACGTTCGATCTCGAACGTCGAGGACCCACCATCGTGCAGAGCACGGAACCGTGGGAGACACCGCGATCCGATCGCCCGCACGGGCAGGTCGCCGGCGTGTGGCCGTGTCGGCACGTCCCACGTCCCCCTCGGACTCGCACACGTCGCGTCTACGGTTGGGCACAGGGGTTGACCTCAGGCGAGACGAAAGAGCGGAAGTCGCCGGATTAGCGGCTGTTCTGGGCGGGCATCTTGCGCAGCCCCGGCGTTTCGTTCAGAGTTGCGCCCATGTGCGGACTGGCGGGAATCCTCGGACGGCCCGGCCTCGATCCCGCCAGGGACGCGATCGTCCGCCGGATGACCGCGACGATGGCGCATCGCGGGCCGGACGGCGAGGGGTTCGCGTCGCGGAGCGGATGCAGCCTCGGCTTCCGGCGGCTCGCCATCGTCGATCTCGACGCGCATTCCCCGCCGTACTCCGACGAGGACGGCGCCGTCTGGACCGTCTGCAACGGAGAGATCTACAACGGGGACGATCTGCACGCGAGCTCTCCGAGCACGCGGCCATGCCTTCCGCACCCAGGTGGACACCGAGGTCCTCCCCCACCTCTACGAGGAGCACGGCCCGGAGTTCGTGGATCGGCTGGACGGGATGTTCGCGCTCGCGGTGTGGGACGAGCGCGAGCGCGTGCTGATCCTCGGCCGCGATCGGGCCGGCGAGAAACCCCTCTTCTACTGGCAGGGACCGGAGGAGCTCGTCTTCGCGTCCGAGCTGCGCGCGCTCCTCGCGCACCCGTCGGTCCCCCGCGCCATGGATCCGGTGGGTCTGCGCCGCTATCTCCTGCACGATTTCTTCCCGGCGCCTCTCAGCCCGATCCGCGGCGTGAGCAAGCTCCCGGCGGGCCATGTCCTGATCGTGAGGGACGGTCGCGCCGAGCTGCGGCGCTACTGGGACCTGGCATCGTACTTCGGGAAGGGAACCGACGCGTCCCGGCCGCTCGACGCGGTCGCGCGCGAGGTGGACGAGCGGATCGCCCTGGCGGTCCGCCGCCGGAAGCGGGCCGATGTTCCGGTGGGAGTGTTCCTTTCGGGAGGGATCGATTCGTCGACCGTGCTTGCGCATCTCGCCGAGCAGAACGGTCCTGGAGTCCCCGTCTTCGCCCTCGGCCACGCGGAGCAGTCGTTCGACGAAGCGAGATTCGCCCGGAACACTGCGTCCCACTTCCGCGCCGATTACCACGAGCTGATCCTCGACGAGAGCGGTCTCGACGATGGCCTCCGGAAGATCGCCGCGGGGTTCGACGAGCCCTTGGGCGACGCCTCGATCATTCCCACGCACCTGCTGTCGGTGTTCGCGCGGAAATCGGTGAAAGTGATCCTGTCGGGCGAAGGAGCGGACGAGCTCTTCGGAGGCTATCCGACCTACCTCGGCGATCGCTGGGCCGAGCGCTTTCGGGCGCTGCCCGCGCCGCTGCGGCGCGCCCTCGCCTCCGCGGCGATGGGCGCCGTTCCCGCGACCATGGGAAACGTCGGGACTCGACTACCTGCTGAGCCGCTTCTTCTCGGGAGCCGCTCTCGAGCGCGTGGAGCGACACCATACCTGGTTCGGGAGCCTGTCTCCCGGACGGCAGGCCGAGATCCTCTCGCCGCGGCTCGTCGAGGCTCTCTTCGGCGACGATCCGTTCGGCTCCGCTCGAGCGCGCCTCGAGCGGAACGACCCTTCCCGACGGCCTCTCCGAGCTGCTCTACACGGACTTCACCATGTACCTGCAGGACGACCTGCTGACCAAGGTGGACCGCTCGACCATGCTCGCCTCGCTCGAGGCGCGCGCCCCGTTCCTCGACCACGAGCTGGCCGAGTTCGTGGCCGGGCTCCCCTCGCGCCTCAAGGTGCGCGGGCTCACGACGAAGCTCGTGCTGCGAAGGGCCGTCGCGCGCCGCCTTCCCCCCGAGATCCTCGCGCGCCGCAAGCGCGGGTTCAACATTCCGTTCTCCCGCTGGCTCCTGCACGGCCTCGGCGAGCGTTTGCGCGAGCGGTTCTCCCCTGCGCGCGTCGAGGCGCGGGGCCTCCTCTCCCCCGCGGGGATCGCCGCGCTCCTCGAAGAGCACCTGGCGCGCAGGGCCGACCATCGCAAGCCTCTCTTCACGCTGCTCGCCCTCGACCTCTGGTGCGATCGGACGTTCGGCGACGGTGCGCCGGTCCCCGTCGACCGGGCGCCTTCCGCAGCGCAGGAGATCCCGGCTCGATGAAGGCCTCCCGGGGCGTGCTGCTGCTGGCGGCCGCCCTGTTCCTCTGGAACCTGTGGGGCTACGACCTCTGGGCCCCGGACGAGCCGTACTTCGCCGAGGGTGCGCGGGAGATGTTGAAGGACGGCCAGTGGGCCGTTCCGCACGTGAACGGCGTCGTCACCACCGACAAGCCGCCCCTGTTCTTCTGGCTCATCGCGCTGTTCTCTCTGCCGCTCGGCAACGTGTCCTCGCTGTCCGCGCGCCTTCCCTCGGCGCTCGCGGCGATCGGAACCGTCGCGCTGACGATCCGATTCGGGAGGCGGTTCTTCGGCGAGGCGGGCGGAGCGCTCGCGGGGCTGCTCGTCGCCACGAACTACCTCGTCTGGGACAAGGCGCGATCGTCCCAGATCGATTCGCTGCTCTGCTTTCTCATCCTCGTCGCGCTCTCCGCGTTCGAGGCGTATCGCGCGAGGGAGGTCTCGGGACGGCGCGCGGGGCTTCTCTTCTGGCTCGCCTGTGCTCTCGCCGTGCTCGCGAAGGGCCCGGTCGGCGTCATCCTCCCTTTGGCGATCGCCATCCTGACTTCGTGGGCCGACCGGCGTCTCGTTTCCTCGTGGCGCGGCTTCGCTCCCGTCGCGGGCCCGGTCGTCTTCGCGATCTTGCTCGGGATCTGGGTCGTCTCGACCGAAATCTGGGGGCACGGAGAGTACTCGGTCTGGGAGGCGTTCCGCGAGCATGCGGTGGGCCGAGCGCTCCGGGGGATGCACCACCGCCAGCCGCCCTGGTACTACCTCGAGATGCTGCCCGTCCAGCTGCTCCCCTGGTCGGGCCTGGTTCCGGGCGGGTTGTGGCTCGCGTGGAAGCGGCGTTCTCCTGCCGATCGCTTCCTGCTGGTCTGGGCGATCCTCGTCGTGGCGTTCTTCTCCCTCTCGACCGAGAAGCGCGACCTCTACGTTCTTCCCGCCTACCCCGCGTTTCTGCTCCTCGCCACCGCGATGGGGCTCGGGACGCAGGGCCCGTCTCCGGCGATCGATCGCCGCTGGCTCACGTTCCCGTGCACGTTCTTCGCGGTCGCGATCGCTCTCGGGGGGATCGCGCTTCCCGCACTGAACGCACGGTCCGAGGTCCTGCCGACCTGGATCGCGCTGATCCTGGGCGCCGCGCTCGCCGCGACCGGGGCGGTGGCGGCCCGGGCGGCGGCGCGGGACGATCCCCGAGCGTTGATCCGGGCGACAGCAGTCGGCTCCGTGGCTTCCTATCTCGTCCTCGCGACGCTGGTCCACCCGGCGATGGACCGGGTCAAGTCCGCGCGGACCCTCGCCGAGGCGATCCGCAATGCGACCGCCACCTCGCGTGCGGCCGGCAACCCGGTGCTCGGGTTCGACCTGAGCAATCTCCCCGAGGCGATCGCGTTCTACGGCGACGGACTGTACCTCAGCGAATCGTCCGATCCGGCGGAGCTCGCGCGCCATCTAACCCGCGAGGATCTCGTCTTCGCCGTGTTGCCCGTCTCCGCCCTCGAGCAACTGCCCGGACCGCTCCGCGCCCGGGTGTCCCTGGTGGACTCGTTCGACCTCGCGCGCCGGCGGATCCTTCTCGTGGCGAACGGCCGAGGAGCCGGAGCGTCTCGGTGAGCCGGACGCCCGCGGCGAGCTCGATCGTGCCCGCGGCGCTTGCGCTCGCGCTCGTCGCGACCGGGCTCGTCGTCCGGCCCCTGATCCCGATCGACGAGACGCGATACGCCTCCGTCGCGTGGGAGATGTATCTTCGCGGCGACTGGCTCGTCCCGCACATGAACGGCCTGCCGTACAGCCACAAGCCCCCGCTGCTGTTTTGGCTGACGATGGTCGTATGGCGCGCGTTCGGCGTACACGACTGGGGCGCTCGCATCGTCGCCCCGGCGTTCTCCATCGCGACCCTCGGCGTGCTCGTCCCCCTCGCCAGGCGACTCTGGCCGGACGAGCGCGCCACGGCCCGCCTGGCCCCGTGGGTGCTGGTCGGAACCTGCATGTGGTCGCTGATCGGCACGGCGAACTTCTTCGATCCCCTGGTGGCGTTTTTCACCGTGACGGGTCTTCTCGCCGTCGTCGTGGCCAGCTCGGGCCGACCGACGATCGGCTTCGTCGGGCTCGGCGCCTCCATCGGTCTGGGAGTCCTGGCCAAAGGTCCGGTCGTCCTGCTCCACACGATCCCGGCGGCGCTTCTGGCTCCGTGGTGGGCCGAGGGAGGACTCCGCGGACGTCGCCGGGGCTACTACCTCGGCGTCCTCGGCGCAGCGATCCTGGCCGCGGGCATCGCCCTCGCCTGGGCGCTTCCCGCGGCACGCGCCGGCGGTCCTGCCTATCGAGACGAGATCCTCTGGGGACAGACCGCGCACCGCGTGGTTCGATCGTTCGCGCACGCGAAGCCCGCTTGGTACTACATCGCGTTCCTGCCGATCGTGCTCGTCCCCTGGTCCGTGTGGCCGCCTTTCTGGAGATCGTTGGCCCCGCAGTTCCGCGTCCGGCGCGATCCGGGAGTCCGGTTCTGCCTGGCGTGGATCCTCCCATCGATCGTTTCGCTGTCGGTCGTCAGTGGGAAGCAGTCGCAGTACCTCCTGCCGGTCGTTCCGGGAGCGGCCCTTCTCGTGGCCCGCACCGTCCGATCGTCGGGGCGTGCCACATCCCGCGCGGACAGGATCCCGTTCGCGTTGGTCCTCGCGACGCTCGGCGCTGCGCTGCTCGCGATCCCGCTCGGCGCCGGCCGCGTCTCCGGGGCGCTCGGATGGGTTCCCGCCGGCCCGGTCTGGTCCGGGGCGATCCCGGTTCGAACCGGCGTCGCCCTCCTGGCGGCGGCCGCGGCCCTCGTCGCCGTCCCCGTGCGCGACGCCTCCCGGGAGCTGCGGACGCTTGCGTGCGCGGCCGCACTGGCGCTCGCGGTCGTTCTCGAGGGGGCGGCCCATTCGACGCTCGAGTCGTTCGACCTTCGAGAGACCGCGCGGCACCTCGGCCGCGCCCAGCGAAGCGGGAGTCCGATCGCTCATCTGGGGAACTACGAGGCGCAGTTCCAGTTCCTCGGCCGGCTACGGGAGCCGCTCGAGGAGATTCAACGGGACCAGCTCGCACGCTGGGCGCGAGAGCACCCCGACGGGAGGCTAGTGATCTACGCCCAATCCTGGGATCCGTCCGCGCCGCCGGGCCCCGAGTGGGTCCGACGGTATCGCGGTCAGATGGTGACCGTCTGGACGTCCGAGTCGGTCCTCGCCGAGCTCGCCGGCGGCCGGCCTCGGTGGCAGTGATCGATCCACTTCGCCTCCAGGCCCGGGGCCGGCGGGTGAGCGTCCGAGCATCGCCCCGGCCACGACGCGGCAGGAAACGGGGTTGGGATCCGTGCAGTGCGCTCGGCGAGGCGCCCTCTCGGCACCGCTCGGTCCCGTGCGCACCGAGTGGGATTCTCTTGCCCTCGCCGCGGAAGTGCGGTAGGAAAGGGGCGTCGCCGGACGCGACCGGAGGGCGCCCGCGAGGCGCTCGGGAGGTCAACGTTGACCCGCGCGCTCGCATCGATCGTCGTCGCCCTCTCGCTCGCGCCTGTCTCGGCGCAGCCGAACGATTCCAACGTCGCCTCGGAGACGAAACGGCTCTCCGACCTGTTCGCCTACGACGCGAGCGCGCCCCTGGAAGCCGCCGGCACCATGCTCTTCGAGACGGATGGGATCGCGGTGCACGACGTCACGTTCGCGAGCCCGAGGGGCGGGCGAGTGACCGCGTTGCTGGTGGTCCCGCCGGGCAGGGGACCGTTCGCCGGGATCCTGTTCGGGCACTGGGGATCCGGAACCAAGACGGAGTTCCTGCCCGAGGCGATCCTCTACGCCCGGGCGGGTGCCGTCTGCCTTCTCGTGGACTACCCGTGGGTCCGGCCCGCGCCCTGGTGGCGAGGGTTGAAGTACCTCGCCGATCCCGCGAACGATCGCGAGCTGTACGTGCGGGCGGTCGTGGACCTGCGGCGCGGAATCGACTTCCTGCTGTCCCGGGGAACCGTGGACGCGACGCGGCTCGCGTACGTCGGTCACAGCTACGGCGCGCAGTGGGGAGCCATTCTCGCCGCGGTCGACCGTCGTCCCGGGGCGTACGTCCTGGCCGGCGGCGTCCCCGATGGGGCCGCGATCTGGCTGGAGAGCGACGAGCCTTCCGTCGTGGAGGCACGCGCGAGCGTCGCGAAGGACGTTCTGGATCGGTACGTCGCCGAGCTCGCCGACCTGGATGCGATCCGGTACGTCGCCCGCGCGGCCCCCGCGCCGGTCCTGTTCCAGTTCGCCCGGTTCGAGCAGTTCTTCGGGCGATCGGCCATGGAGCGTTACGCCGCCGCCGCCCAAGAGCCGAAATCCGTGCAGTGGTACGACACGGGCCACGACCTCAACGATCCGCGGGCGCTGATCGACCGCGCCGCATGGCTGCGTCAGCGGATCCGGATCCGTCCGGTGCGACTCCCCCGCTGAGGTGGTGGTGCCCGCAGCGGCTCGCATCCCGACCGGAGACCCACGTCACCTCGGGAATCGTCATCGGCATCGGGAGCCGCGGTCTCGACGGTCGCCGATGAGCCGAGGTTCCCGAGATCGAGAGCCCCTCGTCCAGGCACGCAACGGAGGTGCCGGAGCGGGCGCCCGCCGTGCACGGAGGCCAGCGTGTCGCTGAAGACGCTGTTTCGCACGAAGTCGCTGGACGAGATCCTGGGGGACGCGAACCGGCCGGAGCATCAGCTGCGCCGCGCTCTGGGTCCGATCCAGATCACGCTCCTCGGCATCGGGGCGATCATCGGTGCGGGCATCTTCGCCACGATCGGCACGGCGGCCGCCGGCGATTCGCTCCGGCCGGGAGCGGGGCCGGCCCTGATGGCGTCGTTCCTGGTCACCGCGGTCGTCTGCGCATTCACGGCCCTCTGCTACGCCGAGCTCGCCTCCATGGTGCCCATCTCGGGCTCCGCCTACACTTACTCGTACGCGACCCTCGGCGAGCTGGTGGCCTGGATCATCGGGTGGGACCTCATCATCGAGTACGCGGTGGGCAACATCGCGGTGGCGATTTCGTGGGCCAACTACTTCAAGACCTTCGTGCGCGGGTTCGGAATCGTGATACCCGACTGGGCATCGATGGACTACCGGACCGCCGCACGGATCGTCGACTCCGAGGGAGTGCGGACCGTGTACCGCGATGCCCCCCACATCCTCGGGGTCCCGATCATCTTCAACTTCGTCGCGGTCGCGATCGTGGCCCTCATCACCTTGGTGCTCGTCCGGGGGATCCGCGAGAGCGCGAATCTCAACGCGGTCATGGTTGCGATCAAGATCGCCGTCCTGACGTTCTTCATCGTCGTGGGGCTCTTCTGGATCAAGCCGGAGAACTGGACTCCCTTCGCCCCGAACGGCTGGGCCGGAATCAGCGCGGGCGCCGCCATCGTGTTCTTCGCGTACATCGGGTTCGACGCAGTCTCGACCGTCGCGGAGGAAACCCGCGATCCGCAGCGCAGCCTGCCCCTGGGGATCATCGGGTCCCTGGTGATCTGCACGTTCTTCTACGTGGTGGTTTCGGCGGTGTTCACGGGACTGATCTCGTATCCCGAGCTGCGATCGGCGCTCTCCACCGAGCAAGCCGAGCCCCTGACGTTGGCGCTGCAGCGAGCGAGCCCGGATCTCGGGTGGGCCGTGGGGATCGTCGCGCTGGGCTCGGTGATCGCGCACACCGCCGTGCTCCTCGTGTTCCAGCTGGGCCAGCCGCGCATCTTCTTCTCGATGGCGCGGGACGGGCTGCTCCCGCCGTTCATCGCCCGCGTCCACCCCCGCTTCCGGACGCCGCACGTGGCCACGATCCTCACCGGCATTTTCGTGGCGTTCTTCGCGTCCGTCGCGAGCCTCGACGAGATGGTGGACCTGACGAACATCGGAACTCTGTTTGCGTTCATCCTCGTGTGCTGCGGGGTCGTCGTCCTCCGGATTCGGGATCCGGAACGACCGCGGCCGTTCCGCGTCCCCGGGGGACGGGTTCTCCGGATCGTCCTGTACGTCGGGTTCGCGACGGGGGTGTTGCTCCTCGACGTCTCCGGTCACTTCACGGCGTTGCTCCTTCTCGGGGGGGCGGCGCTGTTCGTGCTCGCCCGCGAGCACGTCATCCCGATCCTCGGCGTGCTCTCGTGCCTCTATCTCATCTACTACTTGCCGCCGACTTCCTGGCTGCGGTTTGGCGCCTGGCTCAACTTCGGCTTCGTGCTGTACGGGGTCTACGGCTCCGTGCACAGCCGGCTGACCGGCGTGCGCTCCGGCGAGCCGGACACCGGCGTCGGCGCCCGGACCGCCTGGCACGGCGCGCTTCTCGCCTGGCTGGGGGTGCTGCTCCTGTTCGGCTTGAAGGGGTTCGATTTCTGGCTCGAGCTGACGCGGAAAGGCACCGCAGCGGAGGTTGTTTCCGCTTCGGCGTTCGCCCGTGACGCGTGGCTCCGGCCTTCCGGGTTCCTGCTGGTCCCGCTCGCGGTGAACGTCGCGGTGCTTTGTCCGGTGGTGATCCTCCGCGCGCTCGCGTCCCGCCGCGGCCCGCGGAGCCCCGAGGACGGACGGCTGGCCTGGCGAACCGTCGCCGTCTCCGGTGCGCTCGTGGTTGCCTCCGTCGCGTACCTGATCGTCCTCGTGGCGTGACGGACTCCCGCGGTGCCCGCGTATACTGGGGGCTTCACTCTTCCGGGAGCTCGTCATGGATCGACTCGATCAGATCGGAATCGGTTTCATGGAAGCGAAGATTCTCTTCGCGGCGGCGGAGTTGCGCGTTTTCGACCGGATCGAGGAACGCGGATCCACAGCGGACGAGATCGCAAGACCGGGCGGAGAGAGCCCGCGTGCCATGCGGATCCTCCTCGACGCCCTGGCGGCGATGGAGATCCTCTCCAAGGACGCGGGGCGGTACCGCGTCCGTCCCGAGTACGCCCGCCGCCTGCGAGAGGACTCCCCGGTGCACTACCCGGCGATGCTCCGGCACCGGAACCGCATGTTCCGCGGATGGGCGTTTCTGGAGGAGCGGATGCGCGACTTGCCCGTCCCGGCGCTCGGATCCGACCGGGCCACCCTGATCGACCCCCAAACGAACGAGAATTTCATCCGCGCGATGTACGCGTTCTCTCACGAGACCGTCCCGCTCGTCGTGGACCGCCTGGAGCTCGCTGGCGTGCGGACCGTGGCGGACGTCGGAGGGGGCCCGGGCCACTACCTGGCCGAGATTGCACGACGCTCGCCCGGCGTCGAGCCGCATCTGATCGACCTTCCCCTCACCCTGGAAGTCGCGCGGAAGATCCTCTCGTCGTCGCCCGTCCGCGAGCGAATCCGCTTCGACGTGTGGGATTTCTATCTGGACCCGCCGCCTCAGGGACTCCCGCAGTTCGACTTGATCTTCCTCTCGCAAGTCGTCCACAGCGAGTCCGCGGAGTCGAACGGTCGGCTCTTCACCCGTTTGTTCCCACTCGTAGCCTCGGGAGGGCGACTGGTCGTGCACGATCGGGTCGTGGAGGACGATCGGTCGCGCCCGTACGATGCGGCGCTGTTCGCGGTGAACATGCTGGCATTGACCCCCGGAGGCGAGGTCTACACGGAATCCGAGATCCAGGATTGGGGCCGGTCGGCCGGCTTCACGAGCGACCCGGGAGAGCGCATCAACGAACGGTCGTACATCGTTCGCTTCCGGAAACCGACCGCCTGATCCTCGCCTCGACCCGGTTCAACCCTCGCGCCCGGGACGCGCCGACCCTCACCAGGAGGCGCGGAGCGGCCCTACCTCGGACTGCACCGCATCGAGCACATCGCAGCGCCGCACGGCGGCGCTCATCGCGTTGTGATCCGGGAACAGCGGCCTGTCCACGTCGAGATGCTCCACCACGTTCCGAACCGCCGCGTGGGCGGAGCGCGTGCCGATCCCGGGATTGAACTCGCGAAAATCCAGAGCCTGCGCCGCCGCGATCAGCTCGATGGCCAGCACTCCGTACGCGTTGTCGAGGATCTGTCGCGTCTTGAGGGCCGCGTTCATCCCCATGCTGACGAAGTCCTCCTGGTCCGCCGCGGCGGGGATCGACTGGATGCAGGACGGGGTGCTGAGGATCCGCTGCTCCACGATCAGCATGTCGGCCGTGTACTGGCTGAGCATCAGTCCGGAGAACATCCCGGCACCCTTCGTGAGGAACGCCGGAAGCCCCACGCTCAGCGCCGGGTTGAGGAGCCGGTTGAGGCGCCGCTCGGAGAGCACGGACACCATCGTGATCCCGGCGCCCACCATGTCCAGGGGGAGACTCACCGGCGATCCCTGGAAGTTCGCCCCCGTGAGAACCAGGTTCTGCTCGGCGACGAAGATCGGATTGTCGGCGACCCCGTTCAGCTCGGTCTCGATCTGCTTGCGGGTCCAGGCCATGAGATCCCGCAAGGCGCCCACCACCTGTGGGGTAGAGCGCATGGAATACGCGTCCTGGACCTTGACCTTGAGCTTACCGGTCCACAGATCGGAACCCTCCATGACCTTGCGGAGATTCTCCGCGCTGGTCACCGCTCCGCGAAAACCGCGTAGCTCATGGAGCATTGCCTGGTACGGCTTCATGTTCGCGAGCAGAGCCTCGAGGGTCATCGCCGCGGCGATCTCGACCTGACCGATCCAGCGCTCGGCGTCGTAGAGGATCAGAGCGCCGATGCCGGTGAGGAGGTTCGAGCCGTTGATCGCCGCCAGGCCGTCCCGGGCACGGAGCCCGGGAACCGGGATTCCGGCCCGCTCCAGCGCCGTGCGCGTGGGCATGCGCTCGTCCCGGTAGAAGCATTCCCCTTCCCCCATCAGGCTCAGCGCGATCTGGCTCATGGGGGCGAGATCGCCGCACGCGCCGACGCTTCCCTTCTCGCACGCGATGGGAGTCACCCCCCGGTTCAGCATCTCGACGTACGTCAACGGGATCTCCGGCCGGCAGCCGGAGTACCCGTGCGCGTGGACGTTGACCCGGCTCGCCATGGCGGCACGAACGTGCTCGACCGGCGCGGGATTCCCGATTCCCGCGGCGTGGTTGTAGATCAGGAACTTCTGGAACTCCTTCACCTGCTCATCGGTGAGCGTGACCTCCGAGAGCTCGCCGATTCCCGTGTTGACCCCGTACATCTTCTCGTGCGACTCGATCTTCTTCTCGAGCATGGCGCGGCAGGAGCGGATGCGCTCGAGCGCCGCCGGCGCCAGCGCGACGGGCTCACCGTGGCGCGCGATACGGACGAGATCCTCGACCGTCAGGCTCTTCCCATCCAGGATTACCGGCATCGATTTCCCCCGTTGCTCGCACGACCCCTCGCCGATGGGGGGCCGATTCCTGAGGATTCGTGGGGTCCAGACTACTACAGAAACGGCGAGTTGTTTGGCCCCTCCTCGGCTCATGGCCGGCTCCCGTTGCGCGCGCCGCGCAGGCCGGACGGAGGGCGGCGCGCCCCGGGGCAGGACGCAGCGACGAAGGACGGGCCGAGTCGGCGGGCCGAAGACCCGGTCCGCCTTGCTTCGACGGGTCAGGACAGGGAGATGGGAGGGCGATCTGGTTCCGGATGAATGTGCGGGAGGCGACAACAAGAAGACTCACGCGCGGAGGAGGGGGGGGCTCGAATCCGCGCGTGAGTCGTCGGACAGGCAGGAAACCGGGCTGCTACTTCTTCTCGCCGCCGAGCGTCTTGACGAACGTGGCAACCGCCTTGACTTCTTCGGGCTTGAGCTTCTCCGAGAACTTCGGCATCTTGCCTTTGCCTTCGACGATGACTTTCTCGATCGTCTCGAGACTGGCTGCCTTCTGGAACTCGGGAGCGTTGAAGCTCGCGGAACCCTTGGCCATCGCCTTCGCGACCCCGTCGGCGCCGTGACACATGGCGCACTTCGAACCGTAGAGCGCCTTCCCGTCCGGAGCGTCACCGGCCAGTGCGGGAGCGGCGACGAACGTGACCATTGCGAGAATCGCAAGAACCGAAGCCGACTTCCTCATCGTTCCTCCAATCGTCCGGCGGCTGCCGCATCGCGCGGCGGCCCGGGTGAGTTCGGTTGGGCCATAGCAAGACAGAGACCAACTATCGCGACAGAGATCACTCCCCCAGGAAAGCTCGGCGTAACAATGCCACGAGACGCTTCTGCGGTCCATGGGGGCGACTTTGGCCGTTTGCCTCCGGTTTGAGATCGTCCTCCTTCGAAGACGCCCGTCGTCTCCCGGTCCCTCGGGGGAGCCGTGCCACGGAAAAGCGGCGAGGCGACGGAGCCCGGCGCAGCGGGGGCCTCGTGATACGATCCGACCTTTCGACGAGAGGTCGCTCGATGGACGATTCCGGGTCGATGCTCCTCGATTGGATCCGATCCTCGGTCATCGGCGACGATCGGCAGATCGATGGGCCGTACGGGCCCCGCCGCGTGACGTACGCCGACTACACGGCATCCGGCCGCTCCCTCGCGTTCCTCGAGGACTTCATCCGCAACGAGGTGATGCCTCTGTACGCGAACACGCACACGGTGACGTCCGGAACCGGCCTCCAGACGACGCGGTTCCGGGAAGACGCGCGGCGCATCATCCGGGACGCAGTGGGCGGCTCCGACGACGACCTCGTGATCTTCTGCGGGTCGGGGGCGACCGGCGCCATCGACAAGCTGATCGGGATCCTGAACCTGCGGATCCCCGCCGACCTCGACGACCGGTACCGGCTCTCCGACCGGATCCCGCCGGCAGAGCGTCCGGTGGTGTTCATCGGTCCGTACGAACACCACTCCAACGAGCTGCCCTGGCGGGAGTCGATCGCGGATCTCGTGGTCATCGACGAGGATGATTCGGGACACGTGAACGTGTCGCATCTGGAGCGCGAGCTCCATCGGTTCCTCGATCGACCGCTCAAGATCGGGAGCTTCTCGGCAGCGTCCAACGTCACCGGAATCGAGTCGGACACCCGGCGGATCGCCTCCGTCCTCCACCGCCACGGCGCTCTGTCTTTCTGGGACTACGCCGCCGCCGGGCCCTACCTCAAAATCGAGATGAACCCCGCGCCCGAGCCGAGCGGCGGTGCGGGGGCGCACAAGGACGCGATCTTCCTCTCCCCTCACAAGTTCGTGGGAGGTCCCGGGACTCCCGGCGTGCTGGTGGTCAAACGGGCGCTGCTTCGCAACCGGGTTCCGGCGGTTCCGGGCGGAGGCACGGTCGCCTACGTGAATCCGCACGAGCATCGATACCTGGAGGATCCGGTCCTACGCGAGGAGGGCGGCACACCGGCCATCGTCGAGTCCATCCGGGCGGGGCTCGTCTTCCAGTTGAAAGAAGCCGTTGGGGCCGATCTGATTCGCGAGCGCGAGGACTCCTTCATCCGGCGTGCCATCGACTCGTGGAGCCGCAATCAGAACCTCTTCCTCCTCGGCAACCGTGAGGATCCGCGGCTCTCCATCGTCTCGTTCGTCGTGCGTCACGGGGACGGGTACCTGCACCACAACTACGTGGTCGCTCTCCTCAACGATCTCTTCGGAATCCAGGCTCGCGGGGGCTGCTCCTGCGCCGGTCCGTACGGGCACCGGCTCCTGGGCATCGACCTGGGGACATCGCGAGAATTCGAGGACGAGATCGTGCGGGGAATGGAGGGGATCAAGCCGGGTTGGGTTCGGGTCAACTTCAACTACTTCATCTCCGAGCGAGTCTTCGACTTCCTGGTGAGGGCGGTGCACTTCGTCGCGGAGAAAGGCTGGGTTCTCCTGCCCCACTACCGGCTCGATCCGACCACGGGGCAGTGGACGCACGTCCGGAATCGAGCCGAGGCGGCCATGCGTCTGACCGACCTCGAGTACGACTCCGGCCGGCTCTCCTACGTCTCCCGGCACGCTCGGCTGCCGGAGTCCGCCCTCGACGCGCATCTCGAAGAGGCGGAGCGCATCGTTGCGGCGGCGATCGACGAGTTTCGGAGCCAGGCGCCCACCGCGCTTCGGCTCTCGGCGAATTTCGAGCATCTCCGCTGGTTCCCGCTCCCCGACGAGATTCTCGCCGAGATCCAGGGGCGCGCTCCCGAGCCCCATCTCCGCAATCCCATCCACCTCCGGTAACCGATCCGGCAGCATGACGAGGATGAACGAGCCGCTGCCTCGATCGCCGCGCGACCCGCGGTGCGGCGTGTGGTCCCGCCTCGGGGCCGTCCGCTGCGGAATCGTGACGCCCGGAACAGGCTCCACGGAACGCCGCGCGTTCCTCCCGTCGGGGGAGAGAGCTCGCGCGCGGCCGATCGGGAGAGCGAGGACCACGATCCTCTTCTCGATCCTGGGCATCGCCCTCACGACGCTCCCGGGACGCGCGGCGACGGGCCGATCCGCTCCGGGGTTCGCGCTGCGAACCGCGGACGGCATCCTCCACACGTATCCGAAGCACGATCTCGGCTCCACGCGCCGGTACCGTGTCAGCGACGCCGTCGTGCGCGCGGCGGTGAGCGCAACCGGCGACGGAACGTGGCGTCTCGCGATCGACCGCGCGAGGCGTGAGATTCGAGAGGTCTATTTTCCCTGGGAGTCGCGGCGCGTGCCGCTCGACGACGATGTCTCCGACGACCTGTACCTGTCCCCCGTAAGGCTCGGCACCGCTTGGAAAGTCGCGGCGGTCAACCGAGACCTCTTCTGGAAAACCCCGAACTCGCCGATGTACCCCGGCGGCCTTGCCGCGCCCTTCACGATCGTCGCAGATCCCGACGACGCACGGATCGTCGCGGCGATCCACTGGCCGCCGAAGTCCGTGCGGCCGCAGTTCGGCAGCCAGGGGATGGTCCTTCAGTTCCGGAACCCCGTTCCCGCCGGAGCGAGCGATCGGTTCGACGTGCTCATCGCCGACGTCCACGGTCCCATCGCCTGGCAACGCGCGGTGGACCGCTACAGGTCTTGGCTCGATCGTCACGTCCCGACGCCGGTCTATCCCGACTGGATGTGGAAGGGCGAGGGGTTTCTCAACGTCCAGCTCCAGAACCAGAAGACGTTTTCCGTGGCCGAGCTACGCAAGCGCTGGCAGTCGACTCGTGATCTGTATCCGTGGATCGTCTTCTGGGGCCAGATGAGCCCATACGCTGGGAACTGCTGCGCCCTCGAGAGCGGGATCCATCCTCGCTACGATCCGGGCCTCGTGGAATTCGTGCGCGACGAGATCGTGGGCCAGGGCTACCATGCCGCGTTCTACTCCGCTCCGATGTATGGAACCGCGACGATGCCTCCCCGCAGCCTGGACACCCCCGAGGGGGTCCGTTTCCTGACCGACTGGATCGCGCGCCATCGCGAGCGCTTCGCGAACGCGTTCTACGTGGACACGCTGGGCGCCACGTTCCACGGAGAAGCGGCGACGATTCTCGAGCTGGCCCGCTCGGGTGCGATCCCGCGGGAGGCGATCATCGAGGGCATCACCGACGTGTATCCGTGGGCGAGCCTGGTGAGCGGCTCCCTCACCGGGAACCACCCGGCATGCGGGGCACCTCACAAGCAGCCCGAGGATTGGGACTCGGCCCCTTTCCCCCGTCTCGTGCGCTACCTGCTGGGCGACCGCTTGATCTTCCTCGGCGGCTCGAACAACGATTGGCTCTTCTGGGGCGACCGGAAAGGGTGGCTCCAGGAGATCCGGTTCAACACCCTCTGCGACTACCGCGAGTACTGCGCCGCCCACGGACCCTGCGAGCACTGGACCGAGCGGGAGGTTTTCCTGCTCGGCGCCAAGTTCGACATGCTCTGGCCGGAAGGAAACCCCGTCGTCGACCGGATCGTGGAGCTGCGCCGGGACGCAGGGTGGTGGGATCGACGACCCACCTATCTCGACACCAAGGGGCTCGACCTCACGGGGATCCCGAAAGATGCGCGGGTCGAGGTCCGCCGGCATCGGGACAAGGACGGGTTCGACCTGCTCACCGTCTCCAACGAAACCGGGACTTCCGGGCTCCGGTTTCGCATCGACGGGAAAGCGATCCCGATCCCGATCCCGGTGGAGCCGCTCTCGCTGATCGACCTGCGTGAGGGGCCCGCTGGACGCCCCGCTCCTAAGAAATAAATGCTCGGGGGCTTTGCCCCCGAACCCCCGCTCCCGCCCTCCGCGATGCCGGCGGACCGGCATCGCTCCGGTTGGGCTGTTTCCTCCGGAGGTGTCGGGGCGCCCGCCCCGTTCGGCCGATCTTAGGAAACAGCGGCGCGGGGGCTTGCCCGCGAACCCCCACTCCCGCCCTCCGCGATGCCGGCGGACCGGCGTCGTTCCGGTTGGGCTGTTTCTTTCGGAGGTATCGGGGCGCCCGCCCCGTGCGGCCGCTCTTAAGAAACAGACGCTCGGGGGCTTTGCCCCCGAACCCCCACTCCCGCCCTCCGCGACGCCGGCAGACCGGCATCGCTCCGGTTGGGCTTGTTTCTTCCCGAGGTGTCGGGAGAACGCCCCTGAAGCTGCTCCTTCCAAGTAGCGGCGTTCCTGAAGGTTCGACTCGGTCCACTGGACGCGCGCATCCGCGACCAGGTTCTCGACTCGAAGGTCGCGGTCTCGAGTCGTAGCCTCTGTTCCGACTTGACTCTGCCCCCGCTGGAAACCAACTTCCGGTCGTGAGTTCGATGCGGTCCGATCACCGAACCGGGTTTTCCGGGTTCCTCGGGCAGACCATGAGTGTCCCTGCCGGCCGTCTTCTGCGCTCCGCCGGTCCTTCTTCGATTCCAACGTGGTGCGAAGCTCGTGGGATCCGTGAAAAACACGGAACCCACCCTGTTTCGAGACAAGGAATCGTCGAGATGGCGCGGGCCTCACGAGCTCGCCCCAACTTGCCTCGATTCAACCGCTCGGACGGATCCGATAATTTGAATCCGAGATCCAGATTCGAGCTTGACATGAGTCCGTTTAAGGTATTGAAATACAAGGTCTTGGCATTCTCACGGCCGACGGCACGGAAGGTGCTGATTTGATAGGGGTTCTGCACAGCGCCACGGCTACGCGATTCGAGAGTCGACGTCTCGGGGGTCCGTCACGGAAAGGAGGGGTTGAATGAAGCGCTTGCTTGTCCTGTCGATGCTGCTCGTCCTCGCGACCGGCAGCCTGATGGCCCAGGAGCTCACCACGGGCACCCTGGAAGGCCGGGTCCACAAGAAAGATGGAACGCCAATCGCCGGTGCGGTCCTCACCATTCAGGGGCCGCAAGGGGTCCGCACCACCGTGACGGACGCCCAGGGCCGGTACACCTTCAAGGGCCTGATCTCAGGCACCTACATGGTCAAGGCCGAGGCCGAAGGGTTCGGGACCCTCGTTCAGGAGAAGGTGAAGATCTCGATCGGAACGAGAACTCAGCTCCCGTTCGAGCTCAACCCCGGCAGGGTGGAGCAGGTGGAGGTGAGCTCCCAGGCTCCGGTGGTCGACCTCAAGGCCACGGGCACGGGCGAGACGTTCACCGTGCGCGACCTGGCGCCGTACATTCCGATCGGAAGAAATCTGGTCTCGACGTTCTCGATCGCCCCGGGCGTTTCGGACGGCGGCGACGATCGGCGCTCAGAACCAGTCGATCAGCGGCTCGTCCGGCCTGGAAAACGCATACTTCGTGGACGGGGTCAACATCACGAACTCGGGCTACGGCGCGCTGGGCGCCTACTCCATCGTGTACGGCTCCCTCGGAACCGGCGTGACGTACGATTTCCTCGAGGAGATCCAGGTCAAGACCGGCGGTTTCGAGGCGGAGTACGGTCAGGCGGGCGGCGGAGTGGTCAACTCGGTGGTGAAAACGGGCACGAATGCGTTCAAGTTTGACGCCGCCTGGTACGAAGAGCCCACCTCCATCGAGGGAACCCGCAACGACCTCGAGTTGTCTCCGGACACAGCGAACATCGTGGAGTCCAATCGGCGAGATGTCAGCTTGAGCGTATCCGGGCCCATCTGGAAGGACAAGATCTTCTACTTCCTCGCCTACAACCCGATCGTCGAAGAGGACACCTACAAGCTCACCGCGGGCCAGAACGGTGCGAGCTACTTCCTCAACGACACGAACGGCGACGGCGCGATCGACGAGACCGACACGCCGGTCACGTTCGCCCTCGGCCAGACGGTGCAGGGCGGACGCGTCCCCGACACCGTGACGCGGAAGCGGAGCATCGACAACTACGCCGGCAAGGTCGCCTGGTATGCCACCTCGAACCACAAGTTCGAGATCACGGCGTTCGGCGACCCGTCCGACGGCGACGTGGGTCCTCAGAATCCCACGGCCTATCTCCGCGTCCTCGCCGACCCGATCAACAATCCCGACCCGACGGCGAGCGCGACGGGTCTCGACTTGGGCGGCGATCAGTTCTCCTTCAAGCATCAGGGGGTGTGGAGTGCCAATTTCTTCACGGAGCTGATGTACGCCACCAAGAAGAACACCTTCACGGAGATCGGCCCGGGGGTCAGCGTCCGCTCGTTCGTCGACGACGTCACCAGCGGCAGCTCCGGCGGCGCGGGCTTCTACGAGGATCTCGAGGACAAGTCGGAGCAGTACTCGATCAAGTTCACCAACGTGATCGGCCCGGTCGAGCTCAAGTACGGCTACCAGTACGAGAACATCGACTGGCGCCAGCCGCAGCAGTACAGCGGCCCGGGCTACACCGCGTACCTGCCGAACTACTTCGAGACCGGCATCGACCCGGAAACAGCTCTGCCAAATTCGGACACTGACAACGATGGCACCGCGGACGCTTGGGCGGAATTCGCCATCACGGGGACCGGTGGATTCGACGATCCTGATAGTTACGTCCTGCTCAACAGCAGCACCGGCGCCTCTGTGAACATCACCCCCGACGGAACGTACAACGTCACCCGGACGGCCTTCCAGCCCGGCAACGCGTTCACGAACGCCAAGGAAGAAAGCGCGTTCGCCCAAGCGACCTGGGACGTGCTTCCCAACGTCACCCTGAAGGCGGGCCTCCGCTGGACCAGCCAGGAGCTCAAAGGCTCCGAGCAGTTTTCGCTCCCATTCGCCTTGACGCCCATTCTCAAGAAGACCTCGGCAGGATCCACCACGTACGTTCCCAACCAGTACAAGTTCGACTCGGAGATCGCGCCGCGCCTGGGCGTCTCGTGGGACGTGAAGAGCAACGGAAAGCACAAGCTGTATGCCAACTATGCGGAGTACTACCAGCGCGTGCCGAGCGATCTCGCTGTCCGTCAGTTCTCAAACGAGGTGGGAATCCAGGAAGAGATCTTCACGGACGCCGGGTTGACGGCTCCGGACCTCAATGGCACTTGCGCCGCCGATCCCGACGGTGATGGGCTCTACACCACTGTCTTCTGCCACACCGTCGACAACACGGGTACCGACCCAGGAGTCATCATCGACGGGACCATCGACCCCGACCTCGATGGAGTGAACAACGAGGCGACGAAACTCCCCTACACCGAGGAGTGGCTGATCGGCTACACCTGGGAGATCAACGATTTCTCCTCGGTGGATTTCCGATACATCAACCGTCAGGTCGGACGCGTCCTCGAGGACGTGCAGTTCACCACGAACGAGCAGTTCCAGAATGTCAGGCGAGGAACCGCGGCAGGATTCGAAACGGATCCGTTCCCGGGCCACGGCGCCGCCGAGACCACAGGATACGTTCTGTCGAACCCGGGCTCCAACTTGTCATCGAACCTCTTCGGCACTCCGACGCGTGATTACAGCGGTCTCGAGGTCATTTTCAATCGACGGTTTCATGACGGCTGGATGACCTACCTGAACTACCGCTTCGCGAAGCTCGACGGAAACTACGAAGGTTCGTACCGGAACGATAATGGCCAGTCGGATCCCTTCATCACCTCGCTCTTCGACCTTCCGAAGGCGTCCGGCGTGGACAGCGATGGCGACGGTAAGGTCGACACCTACCTGACCTCGGGAACCCTCGCCGGACAGTACACGAACGGCCCGCTGAACACCGATCGGCGGCACATTCTCAACGCGTTCGTCTCCAGGCAGTTCGAATCGGGCCTGAACATCGGCGGACGCATGTCGTTGCGGACGGGGCAGCCCCGGTTCCCGCTGCTGGCCCACCCCACCTACCGCAACGCCGGAGAGATTCCGGGCATCAACCCGCGCTACTTCCAGCAGGTCGACGTGGACTACTCGACCGGAATGGCAGCGTTGACGCCAATATCGTCTACGTCTTCTCGGATCCGATCCCGGGATCCCGTGGGCGTCGTCGGAGATTTCAACGGGGACGGTACCGACGATGAGATCGTCGAGAAGTACTCGTCCATTCGCATGTACTCTTACGACGTCGTGAAGCGGGACGCCTTCGGACAGGATCCGGCGACGGTAACGTTTGACATCCGGGCGAGCTACGACTGGAAGATCAAGAGGTCGGTCCTCACCCTGATGGTGGACGTGTTCAACATCTTCAACGACAACGCGGCTCTCGGCTTCGACAACAACATCGAGAACAGTCCGGGGAGTCCCAACGTCGACTACCTCAAGGCCAACCTCCTCCAGGCGCCTCGAAACGTTCGGGTCGGGCTCAAGTACACGTACTGACCCCCGGACCGCGTGAGAACCAGGAAGGGGGAAGCTCCGGCTTCCCCCTTCGTTTTCTCGCTGCCCGGGGATCCCCTCCCCGGAGCCGAAAGCGATCGCGCCCGAGTCGCGCAAGGGGAGCGGCGCTCGTACTTGACTCGCAACGACGGCTCGCAACGAACCCGTCTCGCGCGAGTCTCGCGGTGACGGACGGAAAGGGGGACGACGATGGGACGGGCAGTGCTCACGGCACTCGCGATCGTCGCTCTGGCGCCGACCGCATCCTGGGCGGCGAAGGGCGGACCGATTCAGCAAGCCGAGAAGATCTGCGTGAAGGGTGAAAGCGCGATGCGGGCGGGCAACGTCGCCGACGCCCGTCGAAGCTTCGAGGAAGCCGTCGAGACCGTTCCGAGCTACCCCCCCGCTCACATCGGCCTCGGCCACATCGCGATGACCGAGAAGCGCTTCGAGGACGCGTTGCGGGAATACGAGGCCGCAAAGAACGGATACGGGGATCTCGGCGAGGCGCTCCGAGAAATCGAGATGCGGCGCTACCGCACGACCCAGGACCAGATCGCGGATTTGCGCGACACTCTGAATCAGCTTCGCAGCGCGGGCAACCGACAGGCGGACGCCTCGCTCCAGATCGCGAAGGTCGAGAACGCCATCGCGCGGCTCGAAGCGGTGGCTGCCCCCGTCGAGGGTGCCGCCGGCAAGCCTCCGGGGGAAATCTACTTCTACATCGGCAACGCCCTCTTCCAGCTGAAGCGACGGGGGGATGCGATCGAGCAATGGCGGGTGTGCACGGAGATCAGCCCGAAGTTCGCGATGGTCCACAACAACCTTGCCCTGGCCCTGTGGCAAGAGGGGAAGCTCGACGAGGCGATCGCGAGTCTCAACAGGGCCGAAGGGCTCGGCTTTCCGGTCAACCCGAGCTTCAGGGCCGATCTGCAGAAGGCGCGGGGAAGCGCGCAGAAGAACCCGTAGCGGCCACTCGGATCACTGCGCTGCCGCGGCGACGCGCAGCGGGGCTATCCTGAACTCGACCTGACCCGTGTCGCGATTCTCGGCACGGATCCGGAGCGTGTGCCTCCCGGCGGGAATCTTTCTCAGATCCAGTTCGGCGACCACGTCGAAGTAGTCTTTCGACGGACTCATCTCGAGTCGGCGGTAGCGAACCGGCGGGGCCAGGAACCTCGTCTCCCCTTCCGGGAGGATCTCCCAGTCGAGCACGAGGGGGCTCTCCGCCCCCGGCTTCGCCGGCGGCGGGCCAGTGACCCCCACCTGAACGAGGAGAGGAACCGACGCGTCCACGGCACCGTCCACGACGGCGACGGGACGCCCCTTCGGATCCCCGAGGGGATCGGGGCAGGTTGCGGGCGGCGTCGTGCCGTGAACCGGCTCCTTCGACGCGAAGACGTCGAACAGGACGGGGAGCTGGGCCTCGGGCCGAGGGTTCATCAGCGTGAGATCGGTCAAACCGAACGAGGCGTAGGACAGGGACGGGACGTGGATCGAGCCGCTCCACGAGCCGCTCCGCCCGAGACCGTTCAGCCTCAGGTCGACCCGGAGGTCGAGCACGCCGGGAGGAAGAACGATCGCGTCCCGCAGGAGAATCCCGCGTGTCAGTCCTTCTTTCGCCTCGGGGCGGAGGCGTCCGCGGACGGTCCGGGTGCCGCGGCGCACCACCTCGCCCGACGAGGTCGCGATCAGGTCGAGATCGAGGTCGAGCAGGAGCGCCCCGTCCACGACCGCCGGCTCCACCGGCCCGTCCACCTGCACGGCGACGACCGTCAGGGTGCCTCCCCTCGTGATCGGGTAGAACGCCGGCCGGCAGCGAAGAACGAGCGCCGGCTCTTTCGTCGCGTTCTGCGGGGCGGCCGCTCGACCCGGCGCGGCTCGTCCGCTCTCCGGGCGAGCCGCCGGAGGCGTCGCGGAAACCGGATCGACGATCCGCCGGCGCGGCGCCACCACCCGCAGCCCCGGCTGCGTCAATTCCACCCGAAGGGCGCTGCTCGGCCGCCTCCCCGTGCGAGGCCGGTATCCGAGGAGGTAGTAGTGGCTCAGATCGTCCGATCGCGGCCGCGAGGTTCTTCTCGAAGTCCTTCCCCCCGAAGAACCGGCCCCCCGTCTCGTTCCCGATCACCGCGAGGATCTGCTGGTGCGCGTTCGTCGCGGACACCTGCGCTCCGACCTGCAGGACGTCCAGCCATTCCGAGCCCAGCCCGAGCTGGTCGAGAGCCACGCGCATGTCGGTGGCTTCCTCCGCATCGACGAATCCTCCCTCGACGCCGGCGTCGAACGAGAAGATCCGGATGCCGAGGCGCTGCAGCTCCTCGAGCATCTGCTTGAAGGCCGGCGTGAAGCCGCCCCGCGCGGCCGTGGAGCGCGAGTAGGTGAGCGGGAACCCGCCCGAGAAGAGCAGAATCGTCTTGGCTCCGTCGAGCTCTCGAAGGACTCCCGAGACGTCGGACACGCTCGTGTAGAACGCATCGCGCTCGGCGCTCAGGAGGTCTTCTCCGAAGCGGGATGCGTTGAGGAGCTGCCGCTCGAGCTCGCTGCGGCTCAGGAGCTCTCCCTGCTCCACCTTCTGTCGGACGAGATCGCTCCCCATGTCGGATGCCGGGAAGACGCGCACGGCGTCGATCGCGCGCCGCAGGACGCTCGGATCGCGGGTGAAGCCGGTCAGCGAGCTCAAGCGCGGGTTCATCTCGTAAACCGCGGCCCAGTCGTTCTCTCCGAGATTCGTCTCGACCCAGCGCCCCGCGGCGCGCCGGATCTGGCTGATGCGAAGCGGGGACGGATTGTTGTAGCCGTCGAACAGCAGCACGAACCAGCGCGGACTCACGCGCGCGATCTACGGCGAGAGGGCCGGCGGACACTGCAGGCGGACAGCGCGCCGCCGGCCGCAGGGCCTTTCCCCGGTGCCGAACCCGCAGTGGCATCCGGCTCCGCCGTCGAAATCGGCGCGGCCGCAGCGGACTCGCCGTTCGCTGCTCGCTCGGAGGTCGGCGCCGATGGAGTTCGCGCCGGAGGCTACGCGACGCGCGGGTGACGCTGATTCCGCGAGCTCGATCTCGTCGAAGGTCTGGAGCGGAACCGGCTGGGCGCCGTCGAAGAGCCGGAACGCGGACGAGGGAAGCCCGTGAACGTGCCGCCCGCTCTGGTCGAGCACGACGACCTCGACGAGGGACAGACGCACATCCATCCTCTCGACGAACGGCTCGTCGTCGCGCTCGTCCATCCGGCGGCACCGCCACGGCGGCCGCCCCCAGCGCAGAGGCGACGAGCAGCGCCGCGAGGCAACCGCCTACTTCTTCTCGAGGGCTTGGAGTAGCTCGCGTGCGGTCTTCGCATCCTCTCCCTGCGGCTGAAGCTCGAGGAACCGTTTCAGGCTGGCGATCGCCTCGGCCTTCTTGCCGAGGTTCAGCTGACAGTAGCCGAGGCGCAGGTGCGCCTCGGCGAATTCCGGCTTCGCGGATGCCGCTCTCGCGAAGAATCCCGCCGCGGCTTCGAAGTCGCTGGCGTTGAACCGCTCGGCGCCAAGGTTGTACAGGACGTTGGGATCCTGCTGGCCTCCCAGCGAGTCGACCTTCGCCAGCATGGCCTCGGCCTTGTCTTTCTGCCCCGTGCGCAGGTACACGTTCGCGAGCTCCCGGTAGATCTCCGCCTGGTCCGGCGAGATCTCGACGAGCTTCTCCAGAGCGAACTGGGCATCCTCGTCCCGTTTGGCCTCTTCCGCGGCCACGGCGAGGGCGATGTACGCTTCCTTGATCACCTGGGGGCTCTTGTCGCGACCTCGGTCTCCCTCCGGTAGGCGGCCAGGGCGCCCGGAACGTCCTTCTTCGCTTCCAGGATCTTCCCGCGGAGCAGATTCGCCCCCTCGAACGGCGGCTCGCTGGCGAGGCTCCGGTCCACGGCGGCGAGCGCATCGTCGTAGCTCCCCTGGGCATTCAGCGCGAAGGCATGAAGGTAATTGAACGTGGCCGACTTCGGGTCCTGCTCGAGATGGCGGCGAATCTCGCGCTCCGCCTCCGCAGCCTTGCCTGCCTCGATGGTCTTGACGATGGCGTCGACGGAGGAGAGCGGATCCCCCGTGCCCCACTTCCCGGGACCCGACGTCGACGGGGCGACCTTCAGGTCGTACGTCGCCGCGGTGAGTCCGGTGATGGTGAACTCCGGCACCTCGGCACCGTAGGTCATGTCCTCGTGAAACGCCCAGACGCTCTTGTCCTCCGGAGTGGCCAGATTGATGTCGATCCTCGACACGCGCATTCCTTCCTTGTTGGCGAGAATGCGGTACTTCGCCGGCCGGATCACACCGAACAGGTACTTCCCTTTCTTGTTGGTCTTGCTCTGAGACGAATTCAGGGTCGGATCGGATGGAATCAGCTTCAGCTCCACGTCGGCGACCACGGCCCCGTTTGGAATCCGTGACGGTTCCCGAGAGCGTCGCCTCGGCGAGCACGGCGGGAACGACCAGAAACGAGACCGCCATCCACCCGAGACAGGAGCGAGAACCACGAGCCGGACCGTGCCATCTGGACCCTCCTTGACCGCACACATCGAGTTCGGCGGCGATCTCCCCTCCCGGACGGATTCCGCGCCCGCCGGACGCGCGATCACTTCAGAACGAACCGGACCACGTAGGTCTCGGAGCCGTCCGTCGGCGTCACGAGCAGACGGAACGCTCGACCGTGGACACCCTCGACGGGAATCGGGAAGTAGAGATAGCCCTTCGCGTCGTGCATCCGCGGAAGCTCCATCCGGTCGGACGCGGTGGAGTTCAGCGCCGACGTGGGGAAGAACACCCACCGCACCTCCGTGTAGCTATTGTAGAAACGCAGGCGCATGATCTCGGCGAAGCTCTCGAAAAGCGTCTCGTCGCTTCGACTCCGGCGATGAACCCGGTTGAACTCCTCGATTCCCACCACCGGGTACTTCCGGCCCGCGGAGTCCTCCAGAACGAACGACTCGCGGCTGAAGTCGAGATTCCGCGTACCCGTGTTCGCGAGCCCGACACCCAGAGGGAGAAGCGCGTCGCCGTCCTTCACGTACTGCGCCGCATTCCCGTCGACGGCGACGAAGAGGGCCCGACCTTCCTCGAAGTGAACGAACGGGTTGAGTTTGGGGGACGTCTCGACCCGGGGCGTGCCGGTCGGAGCGGGTCCAACCGCGCAGCCGATGGAGAGAGATACGACAATGAGAAGCGCCCCGTCAGAGACCCAACGAAGCCACGATGGCCGGAAAATCAATCGGCACCTCTTCATCGCCCTCTGCCGCCTATCATAACCGCCAGACGAGGGGTGTCAACCAAATCGGGGGTTTCATGCAGCCTCACGGACGTTCTGCCGACACCTCGGGAAGAAACAGGCCCAACCGGAGCGATGCCGGTCTGCCGGCGTCGCGGAGGGCGGGAGTGGGCACGTAAATCCGGGCGCTCCGCCCCCGCGCCCCCGGCTCCCGTGGACCTGCACGCCGGCAGACCGGCGTGCAGTTCCCACGGGATGTTTTCATGATTCCAGGATGACGCCACGAGGCGTCATGGCAGACTGTCCCCCGAACCCACCGGCGCTTCATGTCGGCCGCGCTCGCTCGTACTGGACCGGCCACGGCCCCTTCGCGCCGAGCGCCTGCGCCGCGCGAAGCGGCCAGTAGGGGTCGCGCAGCATCTCCCGCGCGAGCAGGACCGCGTCGGCCTGCTCCGTCGCGACGATCGTCTCGGCCTGGGCCGGCGAGACGATGAAACCGACGGCGCCCGTGGCCACACCGGCTTGCGTGCGAATCGCCGCCGCGAACGGAACCTGGAAACCGGGCCCCGCGGGGATTCGCGCGGAAGGCACGATGCCTCCGCTGGAGCAGTCCACCAGATCCACACCTGCCTCTCGCAGACACCGCGCGAGTTCCACGGCCTGCTCGAGCGTGAAACCTCCTTCCACCCAGTCCGTCGCGGAGATCCGCGCGAAAACCGGGAGGTCGGGCCGCCACGCTCCACGCACCGCTCGGGCCACTTCGAGAGGGAAACGCATCCGATTCTCGAGGCTCCCGCCGTACACATCCCGCCGCACGTTCGACAGAGGCGACAGGAACTCGTGGAGGAGATAGCCGTGCGCCATGTGGAGCTCCGCGACCTGAAATCCGGCGCTCTCGGCCCGCCGGGCCGCCTCCGCGAAGCTCCGCACGATTCCGGCGACCTCTTCCGTCGTGAGCTCCCGCGGAGTCGGATAGCCCTCGCCGAAGGCGATCGGGCTCGGCGCCACGGGCCTGAAGCCCCCGTCGCGCTCCGAAACCGGCGCTCCGCCGTGCCAGGGCCGATCGGTCGAGGCCTTGCGTCCCGCGTGCCCGAGCTGGATCCCGGGGACGGCGCCCTGCTCCGCGATGAAGCGTGCGATCCCCTGATAGGCGCGGGCTTGATCGTCCGTCCAGATTCCGGCGTCGGCGGGGCTGATCCGGCCCTCGGGAGAGACGGCCGTCGCCTCGGTCATCACGAGCCCGGCCCCCCCGACGGCACGACTCCCCAGATGGACCAGATGCCAGTCGGTCGGGAAGCCGTCGCGACTGGAGTACTGGCACATGGGGGACACGAAGATCCGGTTGCGGAACGTCACGCTCCGCAGACGCAGCGGCGTGAAGAGAACGCTCATGGCCCACCCTCCCGGCCGACGCGGCGGGCAGCACCGGCTGCGCGCCTGGACCGGCGGGATTGTACGCCACGCTCCCGAGCGAGCAGACGCTCGCACGAGCGCTTCACGTCGCGCCGGGAAGCGCGGGCCGGTCCACGCCTCGGTCGGGGCGTGCGGCCGGCCGGTTCGCAGAGACGCGTCCGGCTCGGACGGAGAACCGTCATCTCAAATCGGCGACGGAGGCTCGAGCTCCTTCTCGACTTCGTACACGTGACCCTCGGGATCGCGTCGAAGCTGGTAGCCGCGATTCCGGAACAGCGCCTGCATCCCCGGACGGAGCACCAGGTGCTCGTACGGGAGGATCGGCCGGCGCATCGCCTCCGACTCCACCACGATGCGCGCGTCGAGCGCGGTGACCTGCTCCCGGATGGCGAGGAGCGGGTTGACGTCGATCTCGCGAATCTCCGGCCGGTCGGTGACGCGATACGAGAAACGGATCAGGACCTCGACGAGCTGATCGAGAATCTCGACAGAGCCCGACGGCCGCTCCCGGCGCGGAATCCGACAACCCACTCGGCGCCGGGCAAGATCGCGCTCGCCTTTCCGAGCGTGTCGAAGATTGCGCGCTCGGCTCGTTCGTCGAAACCTCCGCGCAATGCTTGCGCGCCCCTGATGGCCACGACTCGAGGAACACTCCGGTCCGGGAGGCAGAGCGAGAACGGTTTCTCATGGGACAATGCGGATCGCGTGGCCGCCCGCGAGATCGCGCGCATCCGAGGAACGGAATGCGAGAAGGCCACACGGAGCTGGGCTTCCTCGCTCGGGCAGGTTTCTTGCAATTTGCAATTCAGATCTGGCAACCGACCAGATCTCGGACCGGAGAAGAAAGGGGGGCCGGCCCGAAGCAGCGAGAATCGCATCCCACTCTCCCAGGCATCTCGGCCGTCGAGACCGCGGGTCGTGCCCCGTTTTCCGCGGACGGCGAGACGGCAGATCCGCTCGGCAGGACCAGGAGGCTTCATGCGCAAGAAGAGACCGCTCAGGCCGGAGTCGCTGGCGATTCACGCGGGCCCCGAGCCCGATCCCCATTTCGGCGGCGTTTCGGTGCCGATCTACCAATCCGCGACGTTCTCCTTCCGGGATGCCGACGAAGGCGCGGCTCGGTTCGCCGGAGTCGACCCGGGCTACAAGTACACCCGTCTGGGAAACCCGACCGTCCGGGCTCTGGAAGAAGCGGTGTGCGAGCTGGAAGGCGGGCACGACGCCCTCGGCACATCGAGCGGGATGGCGGCGGTCTCCACGGTCTTCTTGACGTTCCTGAAACCGGGCGACCACGTGGTAGGAACCGACGCCGTGTACGGGCCGACGCGGCTGCTGCTCGAAACGCAGCTCGCCAAGTTCGGGATCCGCTCGTCGTGGGTCCCGACCGAGGACCTCGGCGCGGTGCAGGCGGCCCTCCGTCCCGAAACGCGCATGCTGTTCATCGAGACTCCCGCGAATCCCACGATCAAGCTCAGCGACCTCGCGGGGTGCGGTCGGCTCGCGCGCGGGGCGGGGGCGCGGTTCGTCGTGGACAACACGTTCTGCTCGCCCATCCTCCAGAAGCCGTTCCGGTTCGGGGCCGACATCGTCATCCACAGCATGACGAAGTACCTGAACGGCCACAGCGACGTCGTGGCCGGAATGATCATCGCGGGGTCGGCCGAGAATCACGCGGAGCTGGCCTCGATGCTCCGGAGCCTCGGGGGCACGATGGACCCGCACCAAGCATGGCTCGTGCTGCGAGGGCTCAGGACGCTCGCGCTCCGCGTGGATCGGGCGCAGGAAAACGCTCGGCGTTTGGCCGTCTGGCTCGAGGCGCACCCAGCCGTAACTTGGGTCTCCTACCCCGGCCTACCTTCGCACCCGCAGCACGCCCTCGTCGCGAAGCAAATGGAAGGACCCGGCGCGATGATCTCATTCGGGGTGAAGGGCGGCTTCGAGACGGCAAAATCGGTGATCAACTCGGTCCGTGTCGCGACCCTCGCCGTCTCGCTGGGCGGAATCGAGTCCTTGATCGAGCATCCCGCGTCCATGACCCACGCGAGCGTACCCCGCGACGAGCGCGAGCGCGCCGGAATCCGCGACGACCTGATCCGGCTCTCCGTCGGCTGCGAGGCGTTCGAGGATCTCCGGGAGGATCTCGAACAGGCCATGGCGCGGGCCGGGCAGCAGCGCGATCCGATCGACGATCCCGCGAGCGCCCTGCGGCCGATCGAGCGGTGAAGGAGGGCGGCTCGGGGGGCGGCATTGCACGCGATTCGCCGCGGCGCGCCGCGTCCGGTCAGGCGGTCTTGCTCTTCACGAAGCGGTAGGCGCCCAGGAGAATCACCGCGCCCAGGATCGACGCGATGAGCCCTGCGGCCTCCCCTTCCTGGTACCACCCGGCGGCGCGGCCGAGGAAGTTCGCCACGAGCGATCCGGCCACGCCCAGGAGAATGGTCACGAAGATTCCCCCGGGGTCCTTTCCGGGCATCAGGAACTTCGCGAGAGCTCCGACGACCAGACCGGTGAAGACGGTGATCAGGATTCCCATGAAGATCCTCCATCGCGTCCGGGCTCGACCCCGGAAAACCGGAAGCCTCGGCCGGTGCGTCTCGCGAGGATCATAGCCCACGCCGGGTCGTCCTCGTCGGCTTGGTCGACGATCGGACGCCCCGCGACTCCGCGGCGACCACACGGTGGCCAGCGTCGATTCGCTCCGCGAGATCGGGGGTCTTCTCGATCCGCCTCGCCCGTCCCCCGATGCCGTACACTGACCGGCTGCAGAAACTACCCCGAGAGGAGGAGTGCGCCATGGCCACAGCGGAGTTGCTGGATTCGTCACGAAGCGTCGTCGTCGTCATCGACCTTCAGGGGAAGCTCATGCAGATGGTGTGGCGTTCGGATCTCGTGATCGCCGCCACCAAGCGGCTGCTTCGAATCGGCGAGGCCTTCCGCCAGCCCGTCATTCTCACCGAGCAGTACCCCGAGGGGCTCGGCGCGACCCATCCGGAGATCCGGGCCGTCTTCGACGCGCTTCACACCCCCAAGCGGTACATCAAGAAGTCGAGCTTCGGCTGCTGCGGCGATCCGGGGTTCCTCGAGGCTCTCGATGCGCTTCTTCCAGCGGTGCCGCCGGAACGCCGACAGATCGTCGTGGCCGGCATCGAGGCGCACGTGTGCGTCCTGGGAACCGTGATCGAGCTTCTCCGCCTGGGCAACCAGGTTCACCTCTGCTGGGAATGTGTCAGTGGCCGCGGGGAAGAGTACCGCCGCCATGCGCTCGACCGCATGAGTCAGGCCGGGGCGTGGATCACGAATCACGAGAGCGTGGGATTCGAGTGGGCGCGCACGAAGGACCACGACAGCTTCCGCGCGCTCAACCGCCTCCTCCGTGAGGGGCAACTATCGTGACCCGCCGCCGCGACCGGCCGTAGGGGTAGAATCGCTCCGTACATCCACGTGGAGGTCACCATGAACTTGCTGGCGGTCCCGGTGGACATTCCGGCCGACCTGAACTTCATCCTCGGTCACTCCCACTTCATCAAGACCGTGGAGGACATCCACGAGGCGATGGTGAGCACCGCTCCTTCCGCGCGGTTCGGCCTGGCCTTCTGCGAAGCCTCGGGGCCGTGTCTGGTGCGGGTCAGCGGGAACGACGCGAGGCTCGAGGAGCTTGCCGGACGGAACGCGGCCGCGATCGGAGCCGGCCACTCGTTCCTGCTGATTCTCGAGAACGCGTATCCGATCAACGTGCTCAACACGATCAAGGCCGTTCCCGAGGTCTGCCGGGTCTTCTGCGCCACCGCGAATCCGACCACCGTGATCGTGGCCGAAGAGGCCGGCGGACGGGCGATTCTGGGCGTGGTGGACGGGTCCTCGCCGCGAGGCATCGAAACCGATGCGGACCGCTCGAATCGCATCGCGTTCCTGCGCAAGATCGGCTACAAGCTCGGAACCGACTCCCCCCCCTGACCCGCATCGTTCACGAAGTTCCGTCGAAAGGATCGGCGGGCCGCCTCGTTTTCGCTCCGCCGGCGCCTATATTTCGTCTTCGACCATGCGCGCAACGATCTCGTTTCTTCCGATCGATCCGGGGCACTTCGCGCGGACGTTCGACGCGCTGCTCTCCGGCGAGCCTGTCGATCCGGGTACCTACCTGGACGCGGCGTGCCGCCTCCGCAGGATCGCGCTCACCGCTGCTCGGTTCTCGCGGGCGATCGAAGCCGCCATCCAACAGGCGCAGCCCCCTCCGCTCCCCACCGACGGTCCGCTCTGGCTGAGGGTCAAGGCGCGCCTCGACAGGTTCGACCACCGGCCGAGCGCGTTCGCGAGCCGCGTGACGACGAGCATCGACCCGGACCTCCACCTGTACGGACGCCCGTTCTTCATCACCGAGGGATCGGCGGAGGCGGTTTCGTCTCTCGTCAAAGGCTATCTCTCCGCAGGAGGGGCCGCCTCGGTGGAGTCGATCGCGCTCGAGCAAGTCGTGAAACTGGATGCAGAAGCTGCGAAGGGCTTCCACCCCCTGGACGGTCCCGACGAGACGTCGGACCTCCCCTATCGCGCGAAACTCTCCGCGGCGCTGCGCAGCCTGACCGAGCTGTCCCGTCGCGCCCGCCCGGGTGGGGCCAAGAACGCCGGTGGCGACTGGAACACGAAAGCGGAGATGTCCCTGGCCGACGAGATCTGCTGGCGCGCCGTCTATCTCTACGGACGATCCGTGCCGGTGTGGATCGGCAGGAACGTGGACGGGCTCGCCACCATTTGCCGCTTCGCCGGTGTCGCGCCACCGTCGGTCCTCGTGGCGCCGTCCGCGATCTTCGATCGGGCCCTGCAGCTCATCCCAGCTCTCCGATCGTCGTTTCACGTGGAGATGGAGCGACCGCGAGACGTCGGCGGTTACGTGGCTCCACGGGATGTGCCTCGACTCCTGGATTTCGTCCACCAGGAAGGCGCGCGCATCATCCGCGCCGCCGCCAAGAGCGGAGAGGGAAGGCTCTGCTCGACTCTCCTCCACAAGATCCGCGAGTGCGCCGAGTTCGCGGGAAGGACCGGGTGCGGATATCTGGAGGCCTCGGGGGTGGACCGGGTCGAGGACGACTGGGACCCCGACCGCGGCGAGGGAGACGCCATGTCCCCCCTGCTCGACCTGGAACTCGTCGTCGATTCCTGATCGGTGCGGGCCGCGCCACGGGGTCCGGCGCGAGCTCGTGCCCGGCGTCGATCAGTGGACCTCGTCACCGGACCCCGCCAGATCGAAGCGTGCGATCCGATACACCGACTTGCAGTACTCGCAAATGATCTCCAGCTCGTTCCGATCCGGATCGAACAACTCGTCTTCCCGCACCCCCCCGTCGCACACGAGGCGCAGGTTTCGGACCATTCGCTCTCGGGAGCACGAGCAGCGGAACCGGACGTCACGTGCGGCGAGGATCCGAAATCCGATTCCGGAGAACGCGCCGGCCAGATCCTCGGGCCGGTCGATGGCCATTCCGAAGATCCTGTCGAGATCCACCGCGAGCCGAGCCGCCAGGTCGCGCACCTCCTCCGATGGGTCCTCGGCCGCTTCGCCGCGCAGGCGCGGCAGCCTGTGCAGCATGACGCTCTGGTCGCTCCACGGCGAGAGGACGACAACGCTGGGCACCTGGTAGGAAATCGCGAGCACGCGGTTCACGATCCCTCCCAGCGACTCCCCTTCGATCGGGAGGACCGATTGGTACGGCGCCCGGTTATTGGGAAACAGCTTCAGGAGGCGAGCCACCCCGCGCATCGCCTCGGGAAACTCCCGGAAGAACTCGGGAACCAGGGCGCAGCGAGTCTCACCGTGATGGCTCGTCTCGATCTTCAGCCGGAAGTGCGGCTCTTCCGAATCGATGTAGAACCCGAACTGCTCGCCCCGCTTCAGAAAGGCGAGCATCAGCTGGACGCTGAGCACCGCATCCCGGAAGTACGCGAATCCCGCCCCGTGGATCCGGTGGAGAAGGGCGAGATCGCGGATCAGCTTCTGCCCCTCCAGGAAGTACAGGGCGAAGTCGGCGCGAGCATCGACGAGCGTGTAGAGGCGGCTCTCCTGAAGCTCGCGCCCCTCCTCGTCCTGCGCCTGCGTCACGGCTCGGATCTCCCAGCTTCCGACGAGCGAGAAAGAACGGAATCTAGCCCCGCCACCGCTCGGGAATCAAGGGCACTTCCCCGCAGGGGTGTACGACGGCAAAGCGGCGAGGCGATGCGATGAATCGGGGACAGTCGTCCATGACACATGAGGCGCCATGGACAACCAGAGTGAGAATACCGGGGGCCAGCCCCCGCACCCGCGTACGGTGCAGTCCGGCAGACCGGCCTGCACCTCCCGCGGGTTTTTCATCGCTTTCGGGTGACGCCACGAGGCGTCATGGCGAACTGAGATGATGGCACCGTCCCGCGGATCTTCATCGTCGCCGAGTGACGCTTCGGGTATCATGGAAGATCGGAGACCACGAATCACGCTTGAAGGAGGCCCCATGGGCGGCCGCGGTTTCAAGATGCAGGGCAAGGTCGTATGGCCGGGGTTTTCGGAGGTCTCGGCGCGCCACGTAGCCAAGGTGGGCCGCAACGAGCCCTGCCCGTGTGGAAGTCGCAAGAAGTTCAAGGACTGCCACCAGAAGGACGGCGAGGCGTTCCTCGAGAAGCTTGCGATCCAGGAAGACAAGAGACGGCGCGATGAGACGCTGGCCGGAGGGACGCCAAGCCACCTTCCCTGGTACAAGCGGTTGTTCCGCCGCGCGTAGAACCAGCACGCAGGCGGCTACGGCCGCAGCGTTCTCAGGATCTCTGGGTCCGGCTCTTCCATGGCGAGGACCGCGTGACACGTGTCGCAGTCCTGCGCGATGACCGCGCCCTCCGCCGTCCGGTGCTCCCCGTCGTGACATCGAAAGCACCCCGGCGCCTCTTGATGTCCGATGTGGTTCGGGTAGGTGCCCCATCGGATGTTCATCGACGGAAAGACGTTCGAGCAGTACAGATCCCCCAGCGCTTCGGCCGCCGCATCGATGGGAGCCGTCTTGGATGAAGCGATGTCCGGGTACGCGCCCGCGTAGAACTGCGCGAGCGCTTCGTGGATCCGGGCCCGCGCCTCTCCGTGGGACGCGTAGTCGGCCTGGAGGGCCTTCAGCCCCTCCCTGCGGATGTACGGGAGGGACCGATCGATTCTCCCGTCGTCGAGGGCACTGTCGATCTCGACGACCGGGAGCCGGTAGATGTGGCTCGGCCGATTGTGGCAGTCGACACAGTCCATCGTGCGCCACGCGGAGGCCTTCCCTCCCGGCTCTTCGAGGGCCGGCGGGGCCGTGGGACCGACGAAGCGCTTGACCTGGCCTTCGTGGGTCATCTCCACGTCGTAGATCGTCTCCCGCTTCTCGTCGGACCGATACCGGATCCTCACGCCCGGGTCGACGTGCCAGTGGATCCCGTGGGAGGCGCTGCCCTGACGCCCTCCGATCCGGATGTCGAGGACCGTCTTCACGGGGGTGTTCCGCTCGTCCTCCTGGAAGTGGGTGATCACCTTCAAACGGTCCCCGACGAACTTGTCCGGCCAGTGGCACTGCTCGCACGTGTCACGGGCCGGTCGCAGGCTGTGGACCGGCGTGGGGATCGGCCGGGGATACAGGTTGAGCGCCACGGAGATCAGCTGCCACGACCCGGAGAGCTTCGACTTCACGAACCAATCCGCGCCCGGCCCGATGTGGCACGACACGCAGTGCACCCGGGAGTGAGGAGATCGCTGGTACGTGGTGAATTCCGGATTCATCACGGAATGACAGGTCTGGCCGCAGAACGGCGTCGAGTCCATGACCTCGATGCCCTCGTACGCGGCCACGCCGACCAGCACCATGTTCACCGCGGTCGCCGCGCCGAAGGCGAGCACGAGTCGCCGGGTTCGAGTCTGGTTCAGGTCGATGACCGGAAGACCGATCTCGGCCGGTGCCCCCCGCGCGATGCGCCGCAGGTGGAGCCATCTGCCGAGAGGAATCAGGAGCAGGCCGGCGACGAAGACCGCGGGGATGATCAGGAACGTCAGGATCCCGACGTAGGGTCCCTTCTCGAAACCGAGGGACGAGATCACGAAAAGAGCCAAGAAGAGGGCCCCGGAGACGGTCGTGAGGCACGCTCCGAGGAAGCTCACCGGATGACGCGTCACGACGGCGAAGAACTCGCGAAGGATGGCTCGTTTCTGTGTTCTCATGGGCGGGACAGAATACACGATCCGGCGTGTTTCGGAGAAGCGCCGATCCGGATCATTCGTACGATCGGCTGTGGATCGCTCACCGGTGCCGCAACCCTCGCGCGGGAGCGAATCCCCCCCGCCGGCATCCGGGCTCCCCGCGGCGAAGGAGACAGAGAGTCCCGCGGGGAGATGGGTCCCCGCTTCCTCGCGCGGCACGCTAGCGCCGAGTTGACAGCCCACGTCAGCCGATTTCGAATCTGACGACACCTGATGGCACCGCGCAATCTCCCGCGGCGACGGAAGCTCGCGGTTCTGCGGGCGATGGGCGTGTTCCACCCGTTTTACCGGATCGTTGCGATTGGCACCAAGGTTGCCCCTCGTCCGCGTCGGTTTCTCCCAAGGAGCCGTGCATGCTGCGTCGGAGTTGCAGGGGCTTCACGCTCATCGAGCTGCTCGTCGTCGTGGTGATCATCGGGATCGTGGCCGCCATCGCCATCCCGAACCTCCTGAACGGCATCGAGCGGGGAAAGCAGAAGCGCACCATGGCGGACATCCGCCAGATGGGGACCGCCATCGAGACCTACGCCGTCGACCGGAACTTCTTCCCGATGTCCAGCGATTTCGCGGGGCTTCGCACGGTCCTCGAGGGGAGCTACGTCCAGAAGCTGCCGGCGCAGGACGGCTGGGCTCACCTCTTCGAGTACGACCCCTCCTCGCCGGCCGGCGCAGGTTACACCCTCAAGTCCTACGGAAAGGACGGAGTCGAGGAGAGCTCCCCCCGGGAGGACGAACGTCCGAGCTGGCCCGCGACATCATTTTCGTCGACGGCCAGTTCACCCAGTTTCCGGAAGGCGCTCAGTTCTGAGCAGCCTGACGGCCGTTCCCCCGACACCTCGGAAAGAAACGAGCCCAACCGGAGCGATGCCGGTCCGCCGGCGTCGCGGAGGGCGGGAGTGGGAGTTCGGGGGCAAAGCCCCCGAGCATCTGTTTCTCGAGAGCGCGGGCTTCGCAAGAACCGACCTGCCCCCCGCGTGAGCCGGGAAATCGACCGCCCGGGCCGATGCAGTGGTTTCGAAACGTGACGGCCTTTCGCCACCCGAGCTATCATCGCCCGCATGACCCCCGAGCAGATCCTGGGCTTGGCCATTGCGCTCGTGCTGATGGGGCTCGGCGCCATCGGGAGCGTCGCACCCGGACTGCCGGGAAGCCCGGTCATCCTCGCCGCCGCGATCCTGCACAAGCTGTACTTCCAGGACTCGGGCGCAGCGTGGTGGGTGCTGCTGCTCATGACCGCCCTCGCCGCCCTCGCAGCGATCATCGACTACCTCGCGACGCTGTTCGGAGCGCGAGCGCTGGGCGCCACATGGAAAGGGCTGATCGGCGCCGTGCTGGGAGGGCTCGTCGGGCTGTTCGGGGGACCGTTCGGTTTGATCGTCGGGCCGTTCCTCGGCGCCGTTCTGCTGGAGATGGCCGGCGGCCGGAACGTTCGCGAATCGAGCCGGGCCGGACTGGGCGTCCTCGTCGGGTTTCTCGCAGGCGCCGCCGGCAAGCTGGCGTGCAGCGTGGCGATGATCGGGCTGTTCGCCCTCGACGTGATCCGGCGCTCGACCGGCGTGGGTGGGTGACGAGAAGGAACGCCCTGCTGCCGCGCCGACCCGCGCCCGTTCAAGAAGGCGCTCGCGGGATCCGGACTCACTCCTCGACGAAGGGCGAGAACAAGACCGACGACACCCACTCCTGCCAGCGGTCACGGGATCGAAACGCCAGCCACGCCAACGGGAGCGTGAGCACGCAGCATGCGAGGTAGACCACGGCCACGGCGCCGATCCCCACATCGAACGCACCGGCGAGCACGCTGAAGTCCATCTCCATCCCCCCCTTGAGCTCGACGTAGATGTCCCGCTCGAGCGGGCTCGTCGCGAGCCCGAACGCGAAGTGTGCCGCGCGGATCAGGACGAACAGCCCGAGGAACGCGTACAGAGGCCGTTCGGCCGGAACGCGCAGACCCGACCCGTTGAAGGCCCTGTACAGGAAGACCCCTGCGAGCAGTAGCTCGGCGCCGTGCCCCGCACAGGCGATCAGATGTCGGTGCAATCCCGTGAGCCCGACCACACCGTAGAGCGCGGCGATCACACCCAGGCCGATCCGCCCCGCTCCGTGACTTCGATAGCGGTGGAACAGGAACGCCCACACGAGGACGATGAGGACCAGCAGGCCGATCCGCCGGTCCCCGATCGCGGTCACGCCTCCGCCGTGGAAGAAATCGAAGGAAGGAATCGACGGGTAGCCGAACGCCCAGGCGCACGCCGCGTGGCCGAGCTCGTGGACGAGAACGCTCAGGTACGAGAACACGTACCGAACGAATCCCAGGGACAGAGCGGCTCCGCACAGAATTCCACCGACCAGCAGCGCCCTGCGACCGTCCGCGCCCAGCGTCGTGCTTCCCGAGACACCTCCCGAACCCAGGCGGCCCTGCTCGGTAATGCGGAGGGCCGGTGCCGATCCCCCGGCGGCGGGAGTCGCGCTCCTCGAACCGTCGAATCGAACGAATACGACCCCGCAGCGGGGGCAATCGGTCGCACCATCCTCGCGGTCGAACCCGCAGCGGGGACAGGCGAGCGCGGGCCGACCTGGCGGCTTCACGACCGACTCCACCCCGCCAAGGTCGGATCCCGCAGGGGAAAAGTCCAGCGGAGGAGGCGGCAAACGGAGCATTGCGTTTTCGATCTCGGGAACCGACGTTGAAGTCCTGCGCCGTCGGGGTCCCCCACCGCACCGACGGGTCGTGGGACGCCGGCGGCGGACGAGGCGAAGTCGACGATCCGATGGGGCACGATCGGCGGCATCGCTTCCACGAGGGATCGAAGTGCGAGACGATGTCGAGATTCTCGCCGAGACGTCCGAGGAGGCGCGCCGAGACGCGCTCGAATCCGACGCAGCGGAGGATCGCAGCCCGGATCTGGCCGAACGGCTCTACGCGACGCTCCTGCGCACGGCCGATCTCGACGGGCCCTCCCTGGGCGCCGAGATCCTCGCGCTCGAGAAGGAATACGGCGAGGCCGTTTTCGCCGAGCTCGTTTTCCTCCTCTCTCACCTCCGGTTTCGAGCGACCGAGGCGAGAGCGCACTGGGAAGCGATCCTGAAGCACGGGGACGACATCCGGAAGCGCCTCGAAATGCCCGTCGACGTCCGGGTCGCCATGGTCAGCTACTTCATGCACGTCAACAAGAAGCTCGAGCACCCCAAGATCGTCGAGCTGCGGGTGTTCCAGAGGGCGCAGACCTTCGCGTACCGCGACGAGCTGACCGGTCTTCACAATTACCGTTTCTTCCTCGAGTTCCTCGAGCAGGAGGTGCTCCGAGCCACCCGCTCGCACGCGCCGCTGTCCCTGGTGATGGTCGACCTCGACGGCTTCAAGCAGGTCAACGACCGGCTCGGTCACGAGACGGGCAACGATGTCCTCGCCGCCGTGGCGAGGCTGCTCGACGGCACGATCCGAAGGGAGGACATCTCCGCCCGCTACGGTGGCGAAGAGTTCGCGCTGATCCTGCCGGCGACTCCCAAGCCGGCCGCGCAGCGGGTGGCCGAACGCGCTCGCCTTGCGGTGGCGCGGCACGAGTTCCCCTCCGGCCGGTTGACGGTCAGCATGGGGGTGGCCACGTTCCCCGGCGACGCGGCCGGCTCGGCTCAGCTCGTGCGATGCGCGGACCGGGCGCTGTACGACGCGAAGTCGGCCGGGAAGAACCAGGTCCACCTGTACGGGAGGAACATGCGGTCCCACCGGCGGGTGGCGATCGACCTCGCCGGAACGATCCGGTTTCTCGCTCAGGAGTCCTCCCCGTTCCGGACGGTCAACGTCAGCGAAGGGGGCTTGCTCGTCGTGACGGACAGGATGCCTCCGGACCGGTCGCTCGCCGAGATCCACATCTCGCTGCCCGGAGGAGAGTCTGCCTTCGCGGCTGCCGCGCGTCTGGTGTACAGCGTTCCTCGTGACGACGGTCGATTCGAGGCTGCCCTTCGTTTCGTGGAGATGCCCGCGGCAGACCGTTTCCGGCTTTCCAGGCTCGTCGCGACGGTCCGGCACGACGCGGACGAAGGAGATCCCGACATCGCTCGCTCGTGAGCCGTGTCCGCGTAGTCTCGTCCTGCGGTCGAGCGCGCGGTTGCGGCCGATCCGAGCGAATTTCGGTGCGAGTCGCAGAACTCGAAATTTCCCCGTTGCGTGTCAGAATGCTTACGTTCGAGTTTCGGGGCGAGGTCGAATCGCCGGAGAGAGCCCGTGTCCGCTGTTCGTGGTTTCGCAGCCGCGACCCTGCTTCTGACGGCGTGGAGCCGTGCTTCGACCGCTCCGGAGAACGCTGTGGCGTACGCGCGCGCGATGCTGCGAAACGTCCGGATGCTCGAGATCCCCTGCCCTCCCGAGCTGACGGCGGAGGCGGAGCTAACGTTCTGCGCCGCTCCGTACTGGAAATTCCGGGAGTTTCGTCAACGCTGGGACGACGACGCGATGAAGGCGGCTTCCGTTCCGTCGATTCCTGCATCGCTGTCGGATTGGAAGACGGTTTCCGGAGGATACGAGCGGACGTACTCTGTCGACGGGCACAGGCTCCGCGTGGTGTTCGATCGGAAAACCGGGGGGGTGGCGGTCCGGGTGTCGCGCGACCCGATGGAAACGGCTGCGACGAACTCGGCGTCGGCGAGCCCGACCCCGGCGAGCCCGGCCTCGAGCGCGTCGCTTCCGCCCGCACCGATGCCGATTCCCCCTGCGAACGACCGGTCACAACGAGAAGGCTTGGTCGAGATTGCCGTCACCTCTCCCGCCGAACGTGCAGCCGGGAGCCCCTCGCCGAGCAGCCCTGTTCAGGAGCCGCCACGTTCGCCCGATGCCTCCCCTGACGCCGCTTCCGAGGACGAGATCCAGCCGCCTCGGGTTCTGCGGTCGTACCGCGCCGCGCCGAACTACCCGTCACCGGCGCGGGATTTCGGCCTGAGTGCGCGTGTCGAGGTCGGGATTCGCGTCGGCGCGAACGGCAGGGTGATCGAAGCGTGGGTGGTGAGGTGCGACCGGCCGGGCTTTCGGTTCGAGGATGAAGCGCTCAAGGCGGTCCGCCGCTGGCGTTTCGCGCCGGCCCTTCGGGCTGGGGTCCCCGTCGAGGCCACCGCCGTCGCCGAGATCGTCTTCTCCTCGCCGCGCTGACCTCGCCGCGCTGACCTCGCTGCGTCCACCCATCGCCGTCCTCCCCGCGAGGAGCGGCTCAACCCTCCTCGCACTTCGTTCGTCAAATCGAACAACCGGAGACGTTTAGCCGGCTTGACTGCCGTCGCTCGCGGCCTAGATTCCCGTCGGGGGCCCGAGACACGACGGGGAGTCTGCTTCTCGCATGCACGCGTTCCGCCTCCGGGCCGTCGCTGCCGTGGCATCGGCCGACCGCCTGCCGGGTCCTTGCGTCCCGACCGTCCGGAGCCGGACGGCCGGAGCGGCGACTGCCTTGCTCGCCGTCGCCATCGCCCTGACCGGCGCCGGATCCGCCGGCGCCGCCGGCGACCTCCCTCCCGCGACACCGAACCTGGAGCTGATCCCGGCGGGATCCCTGGTGATCCCCATGGACAGCGCCAAGCAAAACCTCGGGGGAAGCGCGTTCAACCTCAAGGCGTACGGCCTCATGACCCAGATCCTCTGGGCGGAGATCCCGGTGAAATGGGTGATCCGCGCGGGCAAGCTGAAGGACGGCGTCGACTTCACCGCCCAGGTCTCGCGTGTCCTTCCTTCGTCCGGGTCGGTGCAGACGCTCAGCTTCTCGGGCGGGCCGTTCGTGGTTCACCGCGATTTCGTCCCCGCCGCTCTGCCCCTGATCGCCCCGTTCGGCGGGTCGGTGGCCGTTTACCGCCTCGAGGCCGACACCACGGTGGACGTGCGCTACACGCTGCTGCACAAGCCCAAGGTCGCGGTGCTCAACGACGGCGGCCACGCGGAGTTTCACGTCAAGATTCTCGACGCGGCGGGATTCGTACCCGGCGTCCAGTACGGCAACATCGGGGCAGCGACGCTGGCCACGATCAACGCGAACAGCTGCTACACGATCGCGAGCGAGGCGCACTGGGACGACGGCAGCGCCGACCCCCAGGTCCAGGCGGTCGGGCAGTTCCTCCGGTCGAGCGGCAACTTCCTGGCGCAGTGCGTCGCGATCACCACCTACGAGAACAACGCCGCGTACGGGCGCTTCCAGACAACCCTGGGTCTGACCAAAACCGGTCTCGCCGGGCCGACGTACGCCTACCCGAGCCCCGACCTGTCGTTCAGCCAGTTCGATGGCGAGCTCCAGCCCATCAGCGGCTCGGTGCACCAATACACGCTCGCCCCGGGCTCGTCCTTCCAGAACGGAGCCCACGATCATGTGCTCTACACGGCCACTGCCGACGCCCGCGTCGCCTCGGTGTCGAAGCTGACCGCGGGCCTCGGCTCGATGGTGTTCTACCTGGGCGGCCACGATTACGACGGGAGATCCCGCGACGAGATCAATGGCCTGCGGATGTACCTGAACGCGGTGATGACCCCGGCGGTTCGCCCTCCGGCGTGCGAGCTGAACTTCGTGCCGGTGCCGGGGATCGCCGGCCACGTGCTCGAGGATGTCGACGGAGACGGCGATCTCGCCGATGCCACGCCCCGTCCGGGGGCCGCGGTCACGCTCTACCAGGACGGCGGAGACGGTCTTCCGACCGGAGCCGACGACGTGCTCGTCCTGTCGGCGACCACCGATGGCACGGGGCGATATGGGTTCGAGGGGATTCCCATCGGCGTCACCTACTGGGTGACCGTCGCGTCGCGGACCGTCACCGCGTCGGCGGGGCTGCGCGGCGGGGCGTCCGACGCGGACACGTGGGCCGAGCAGACCTGGGGCCCGGCCGGAGGGCTGTGCGACAACGGCACCGGCGGGGTGGGAACGCTGGCGGCACCGGGTTCGTGCTTTGGCGGACGCGACTCGACGCGGTCCGACGCTTCCTCCGGACTCGCGGGCCGCGAGCACGTGGCGCGAGTCCCGCTCCTCTACAAGGCCAGCAACGTCGATTTCGCGTTCAGCTTCGCCGTCGTGGGGAACACCCGGGACGGCGACGATGACGGCAACGCATCGCCGCGGACTGTCCAGGGAAGCCTCCGCCAGTTCCTCCTGAACGGAAACGCGTTGGCCGGCGTGCAGCGCTCGCGGTTCCACGTCCCGACCAGCTCCACGGGCCACACGGCGGGAACGTGGCGGATCGCACCAACGACCGATCTTCCGACGGTGACGGATCCCGTCGCGCTCGACGGCTCTACCCAGCCGGGATTCGCTGGCGCGCCCGTCGTGGAGATCGACGGGAGCCTCGCGCAGAACGGCGGGCTGGTGATCGACGCCGGGGGGAGCACGATCCGCTCGCTCGCGATCAACCGGGCACGGGGCCCCGGCATCACGCTCGAGTCCAACGGGAACAACACGGTCGCTGGGTGCTTCGTCGGAACCGACGTCGCGGGCACGGCCGATCAGGGAAACGGAGACGTGGGGATCCTGGTCCGGTCGGACGGCAACACCATCGGCGGCGCCCAGGCGGCAGCGCGGAACGTCATCTCCGGGAACAGGAAGCCCGGCGTCAAGCTCGACACCGGCGCCACCGGAAACTCGGTCCTCGGAAACTACATCGGCACCGACGCCACCGGCGCCGCCGCCCTAGGCAACGCAGACATCGGCGTGGACGTCCGCGGGCCGGGGAACACGGTCGGAGGGACGGCGGCGGGCGCCGGCAACGTGGTCGCCGGCAACGCCAACGGTGGAATCCGAATCAACAACGCGGCAGCCGGCACGATCGTCCAGGGAAACCGGATCGGGACCGACGCGTCCGGCACGCGCGCCATCGCGAACCGCGGTCCCGGGATCGATCTGCGCGCGTCGAGCTGCGTGATCGGCGGAGCGGTTCCGGCGGCGCGCAACGTGATCTCGGGGAACTCCCAGAACGGAATCGACCTGTCGGGCGCATCCACCACCGGGAACCGGATCGAAGGGAACTTCATCGGCACCGACCTCGCCGGGGTCGTGGGGATCCCCAATGCTCTCGGCGGCGTGCTCTTCGACAATGCGTCGGAAAACATGCTCGGCGGCACCGGCCCCGGATCGGGCAACCTGATTGCGTTCAACGGCGGCGCCGGCGTCGCGGTCGTCCGGAACGCGACGGGTAACTCCATTCGCGGGAACTCGGTGCACGACAACGTCGCCCTCGGCATCGACCTGGAGTCCGACGGCGTCACTCCGAACGACACCGGGGACGCCGACACTGGGCCGAATGGTCTTCAGAACTTCCCCGTGCTTTCCGCGGTGACGGTCTCGTCGACGACGACGAGCCTCTCGGGAACCCTGAGCGGTCCTCCGAGCGCCGCATTCACCCTCGACTTCTTCGCGAACACCGCCGCCGACCCCTCGGAGCACGGAGAAGGCCAGCGGTATCTCGGATCGGGGACGGCGACGACCGATGCATCCGGCATCGCGTCGTTCTTGCTGACCGTTCCGTCGACCGTTCTTGGAGGCGAGGTGGTGACCGCGACGGTCACCGCGGCGGACGGCAGCACCTCGGAGTTCAGCTCGATCTTCACGTTCGTGAGCGTCGGCGGAACGGTGTATGAGGACCCGAACGGGGACGGCGACGTCGCGGACGGAGCGCCTCGGCCCGGCGCCGTGGTCCGGATCTACCGGGACGGTGGAGACGGGCTCCCCTCGGGTGCCGACGACACGGCGTACGGCACCACCACGACCGATGCGTCGGGAGCGTACCGGTTCCAGGGCGTGGTGCCCGGGATGTTCTGGGTCACCGTCGATTCCAGGACCGTGTCTCCCTCCGGGGGAATAAGCGGCGGATTCACCCAAGGGGATCTATGGCCCGAGCAGAGCCACGGTCCCGCCGGAGCCCAGTGCGACAACGGAACGGGCGGGATCGTCGTGCTGTCCGCGCCTGGCCCCTGCTACGGCGGCCGGAGACGCGCCGTCTCGGATACTGCCTCCGCTCTTGCAACGAGCGAGCACATCGCTCGCGTCGAGGTCGCGCAGACGGCGATCGGCGGGATCGACTTCGGCTTCGCCTTCCACTTGGTGGTCAATACAAAGGACGGCGACGACGACCCGGGCGCCGGCCGCACGATCCAGGGGAGCCTCCGGCAGCTGGTTCAAAACGGCAACGCCGCGGTGGGACCAGGCTCCGGCGTGTTCCGGATCCCGACCTCCGACCCATTCTTCAATCGCTCGGGGAACGGCGAGTACGCGATCTTCCTCACCTCCCCTCTTCCAGCGATCACGGATCCCTTGACGCTGGACGGCGCGACGCAGCCGGGATTCTCCGGACGGCCGATCGTGCAGGTCAGCGGGAAGAACGCCGGAAACCTCGCGATCGGGTTCCGGATCGTCTCGAGCGGAAGCGTGCTCCGCGGGCTGATCGTCGATGCGTTCCGCGGGGACGGGATCGACGTGACGGGGAGCGGCAACCGCGTGGAAGGCTGCTACGTCGGAACGACGGTGACCGGGGCGGCCGCGTCGAGCAACAGCGGGCACGGCCTTCTCGTCACCGGCCCCGACAACACGATCGGAGGGACGAGCACCGGCGCGGGAAACGTGATCTCGGGAAACGGTCTCGACGGCGTGAGCATCGCGGGGGCCGGCGCGACGGGCAACCTGGTCCGAGGAAACCGGATCGGCGTCAACGCGACCGGCACCGCGGCGGTCAAGAACGACGCCCACGGCGTCGAGACCTCTGCGGGCGCCGCCTCGAACTCGGTGGGCGGCCCGAGCTCCGGCGAAGCGAACCTCATCTCCGGGAACGGCGGCAGCGGCATCCGGATCACTGGCGCCGGATCGTCCGGCAACCGGATCGAAGGGAACCGCATCGGAACGGACGCGACGGGAACCCTCGCCGTCCGGAACGGCGATCGCGGCCTGCTCGTCGATCTGGGCGCGGCCTCGAACGTCATCGGCGGATCGGCGGCGGGAGCCGGGAATCTGATCTCCGGAAACCGTTCGAGCGGAATCGAGATCTCCGGCAGCGGCACGGACGACAACCGCGTTCTGGGGAACCTCATCGGAACGGACGTGACGGGCACCGGTCGGCTGGGCAACGGCGATCGCGGGATTCTCGTCACGCTGGGCGCGAGTCGAAACGTCCTGGGCGGGACCGACTCCGCCGCAGGGAACGTCATCGCGGCCAGCGCCGACGCCGGGATCGAGATCTCTTCGGGCTCGACGGGAATCACCCTCGAAGGGAACCGGATCGGAACGGATCGCGCGGGAACGCTCGCCCTGGGCAACGCGAAGACCGGCGTCCTGATCCGTAGCGGCTCGAACACTCTGGGAGGGACCGCGCCGGGCACCGGCAACATCATCGCCTGGAACCAGGCCGAAGGCGTCGTGGTCCGGAACGCGATCGTCGGCAACGCGATCCTCGGGAACTCGATCCACGACAACATCAAGCTCGGGATCGATCTCAACCAGAACGGCGTGACGGCCAACGACCTGGGGGACATCGACGCGGGCCCGAACGACCTCCAGAACTACCCGGTGCTGGGCGCCGCCTCGACCGCCGGCGGGACGACCGTGGTCACGGGCGGATTGAACAGCAGGCCGGGCGCCTCGTTCCGGCTCGAGTTCTTCGCGAGCACGACCCCCGACCTGAGCAGCTACGGCGAGGGCCAGACCTTCCTCGGCTCCCAGTCGGGAACGACGGATGCGAGCGGGAATCTGTCGTTCACGGCCGTCCTGCCGGTGGCGGTCGCCGCGGGAACGTGGATCACGGCAACCGCGACTTCATCCGGATCGAGCACCTCGGAATTCAGCGCCGGGGTGGTCGCGAGCCTCCGGATCGATCTCTCGCTGCGCAAGCAGGTGGACGACCCGACCCCCGCGTTCGGTGGAACCGTCGTGTTCACTCTCACCGTGGAGAACGCGCCCGGCTCGGGAGATGCGACCGGAGTGATCGTGACCGACGCCCTGCCGGCGGGATTCACCTACCTGGGCGACGACAGCGCCTCGTCGGGCACTTCGTACGCTCCCGCGAGCGGAGCCTGGGCGGTGGGCGACGTGCGCGCCGGGACGGCAAAGAGCCTCACGATCACGGCGCAGGTGAACTCCACGGGACCCTGGCGCAACGCCGCCGAGGTCACCGCCGCGGCGCAGGCGGACATCGACTCCACGCCGGGCGACGGAATCGGAGACGACTACGCCGCCGTGGAAGTCGCCGCCGGAGCGGCCATCGACCTGTCCCTCACGAAATCCGTCGATGCGCCCGCACCCGCCATCGGCGCCAACGTGGTGTTCTCCGTCACGGTCAGCAACGCCGCGGACGCGAGCAGCGCCACCGCGGTGGTCGTCACCGACCGGCTACCGGCCGGCTACACCTATCTGACCGACGACAGCGCGTCGACGCTCACCGCGTACGTGGCCGCCACCGGCGCGTGGACGGTCGGTGCGATGCCCTCCGGCTCGTCGAAGACCCTGACGATCACGGCGCGAGTCAACCCGGCGGGGCCCTACCTCAACGAGGCGGAGGTGACGGGAGCGGGTCGAGCTCGACGTCGACTCGACGCCCGGAGACCGCAGCGGGGACGACTTCGCGAGCGCCACGACGACACCGGGCGCCGTGGTGGACCTCGCGGTCGCAAAGACCGTGGACGATCCCGCTCCCCCGGTGGGCGGCACCGTCGTGTTCGCGATCACCGTGTCGAACGCCCCCGGATCGAACGACGCTTCCGGGATCGTGGTGTCGGACCCTCTCCCGTCCGGATACGCGTACGTGAGCAACGACGCCGCGTCCACGGGCACGACGTACGTCGCGGGGTCGGGAGAGTGGACGGTTGGCGACCTCGCGGCGGGATCGAGCAAGACGCTGCGCATCACCGCCCGCGTGCTGTCCGCCGGCGCGTACGACAACGCGGCCGAGGTCACGGCTGCGAACCAGCCCGACTCGGACTCCGTCCCGGGCGACGGGACGGGAGACGATTTCGCGATCGTGAGCCCGGTGCCCGTGCCGACGCCCGTGATCGACCTCTCCCTCACGAAAACGGCCGAGCCTCCCGTTCCCAGCGTCGGGGGAATCGTCGTGTTCGTGGTGACGGTGTCCAACGCCTCGGGATGGAGCGATGCCACCGGCGTCGCGGTCGCCGACGCGCTGCCGGCAGGATTCACGCATGTGAGCGACGACAGCACGTCGTCCTCCACCGCGTACAACCCCGGCACGGGAGTCTGGTCCGTCGGTCCGCTGCTGTCGGGAACGAGCAAGTCGCTCCGCATCACCGCCAGGGTCAACGGAACCGGTCCGTATCGCAACGTCGCTCAGGTCGTGGCCGCGGGTCAGATCGACACCGACTCGACTCCGGGCGACGGCGCCGGCGATGACTTCGCATCCGTGGATGTCATCCCCGGAACGCCGGTTGATCTTTCCCTCGCGAAGACCGTGGACAACCCGTCGCCCGGCGTCGGCACCACGGTCGTCTTCACGCTGACTCTGGAGAACGCCGCCGGCATGGGCGACGCAACCGCTGTCGCCGTAAAAGATGCGCTCCCGGCAGGGTACGCCTACCTGTCCGACGACGCGGCCTCGACCGGCACGTCGTACGCCCCGATCACGGGCATCTGGTCTGCCGGGGACCTTGCGGCGGGCAACAGCAAGACCCTGAGGATCAGCGCGCGAATCCGTCCGTCCGGACCGTACGTGAACGCCGCAGAGGTCACCGGCGCGGGAGAAGCGGACATCGATTCGACCCCCGGAGACGGCACCGGCGACGACTACGCCACCGCGACCACGACCCCGACCTCGACGATCGACCTGTCGGTCGGGAAATCCGTGGACCAGTCCGCACCCGCCGTCGGTGCGAGCGTTCTGTTCACGGTCACGGTCGCCAACGCGCCGGGATTCAGCGACGCCACCGCGGTTGCCGTTCGCGACGCCCTTCCGCCCGGCTACACGTACCTGAGCCACACGGCCGCGCCGGGAACCGGCTACGATCCGGTGAGCGGCGTCTGGACCGTCGGTGCTCTCTCCTCGGGCGCCGGCAAGACCCTCGAGATCAGCGCCCGGGTGAATGCAACAGGGTCGTACGTCAACGAGGCGGAGGTGACGGGAGCGGGTCAGATCGACATCGACTCGACTCCCGACGACCGAACGGGAGACGATCATGCCACCGCCTCGACCACGCCCGGGGCCGTCATCGATCTTTCCCTCACCAAGACCGTGGATCGGCCTGCGTCGCCCGTCGGCGGCACGGTCGTCTTCACCCTCGTCGTTTCCAACGCCGCGGGCAGGAGCGATGCCACCGGCGTCGTCGTCGGGGACGTCCTCCCCTCCGGCTACGCCTACCTCGCCGACGACGCGGCAGCATCGCTCTCCACGTACGATCGGATCACCGGAGCCTGGAGCGTCGGGGCGCTCGCCGCCGGCGCCAGCGCGACGCTCCGGATCACCGCCGGCGTCCTCCCGCAGGGTTCCTACGCGAACGAGGCGGAGGTTCGTGCCGCCGGCCAGCCGGACGCGGATTCCACGCCGGGGGACCGGACGGGGGACGACTTCGCCACCGCCGCGACCACGCCCACGCCGACGATCGACCTGTCCCTCACGAAAACGGTTGACGATCCCCTCCCGGAGGTCGGATCGCGGATTCAGTTCACTCTGACGGTGTCCAACGCCGCAGGCTGGAGCGATGCCTCCGGCGTCGTCGTGACGGACGCGCTTCCCGCCGGGTACGCGTACGTCGCCGATGACAGCGCGTCGTCCAGCACCACCTACGATCCGACCGGAGGAACCTGGAACGTCGGAAGCGTCCCGTCCGGCAGCAGCAAGACGCTTCACATCACGGCCCGCGTCGGCCCGTCGGGCCCGTACCGGAACACGGCCGAGGTCCGCGAGTCGGAGCAGACCGACACGGACTCGAGGCCTGGAGACGGAGCCGGCGACGACTACGCCTCGGTCGATGTGGGCCCCACCGCCGTCATCGATCTTTCGGTCACGAAGGACGTGAGCGACGTGGCGCCCCCCGTGGGCGGCACGATCGTGTTCCCCGTCAAGGTCACGGCCGAGGCAGGTTTCAGCGACGCCACAGGGGTCGTCGCCGTCGATCTCCTGCCCTCGGGCCTCGAGTACGTGAGCGACGACGCAGCATCTACGGAGACCTCCTACGATCCCGGGACCGGCAGTTGGACCATCGGAGACTTGGCGGCGGGCTCGAGCAAGGTTCTGAGGATCGTTGTCCGCGTGCGCCCGTCCGGATCGTACCGGAACACCGTCGAGGTCGTCGCGGCGAGCGAGTACGATCGCGACTCCACTCCCGGCGACGGAACGGGCGACGATTTCGCCTCGGTCACGGTGGCTCCCGTACCCACGGTGGATCTTTCCCTCGGGAAGAGCGTGAGCGATCCCGCCCCTCGCGCGGGCGATACGGTGGAATTCACGCTCACGGTCTCGAACGAAGCGGGTCGCAGCGACGCCACCGGAGTCGTGGTCACGGACCGCCTTCCGTCGGGCTACGCCTGGCGGAGCGACGACAGCGCGGCCACGGGAACCTCGTACGCGCCGGACACGGGCGACTGGACCGTCGGAACCGTCGCCGGGGGGTCGAGCCGGTCGCTGCGGATCGTCGCCCGGGTCCTGTCCTCGGGGGCGTACGTCAATACCGCCGAGGTCTCCGCCTCGGCGCCGCGGGACGCCGACTCCACTCCCGGAAACGGCGTGGGCCGGGGAGAGGACGACGAGGCCACACGCGTGGTTGCGCCGCTCGGCAGCGACGCGCGGATCGACATCACCGATACGGGCTACCCCGGCGACACGTTGAAGCTCGCCGTCGAGGACGACGATCTCGACGCCGACCCGCTCGACGCCGAGACGATCACGCTGCCTGTCGTGGACGATGCCACGGGCGAGAGCCAGACGGTCACCCTGACGGAGACGGGACCGGCCACGGGGATCTTCCTCGGCACCGTACCGACGGCGTTTCGCGACGGCGTCCCCGCCGACAACGGCAAGCTCGACACGCGGGCCGGCGACACCGTCACGTCGCGATACCTGGACGCGCTCACCTCGACCGGCGTCCCGGCTACCCGGACGGACACGTGCCGCATCCTCGGCGGCACCGACGGTGCGATCGAGATCACATCGAGCTTCGCGCCCGGCGAGAGCATCACCGTGACCGTTCGAGACGCCGACCTGGACCTCGATCCGAACTCCCCGGACGCCGCGACCGTGATGATCCGAAACGACCGGACTGGAGAGACCGAATCCGTGACCCTGGCCGAGACCGGACCGGCCACCGGCGTCTTCACGGCAACCGTTTCCACCGAGTACGGCGCCGAAGCCGGCGACGACGACGACGGATCGTTCCGAGTCGGCCTCGGTGACACCCTCACGGCCTCCTACAGCGACGCTCGGACCGCCGCAGGCGGCACGGCCGTGGTCACCGCCACGGGCCGGGTGACCGTCGAAGGAATCCGGTTGACGAAGAGCGCGTCGAAGGACCAGGTGACGATCGGCGACGTCGTTCTGTACACGCTCACCGCCGAGAACGCGCTGTCGATCCCCATGCCGGGAGTGACGATCGAGGACTCGCTTCCCGGAGGGTTCAAGCTGGTCCCCGACTCCGCTCGGCTCACGCGTGCCGGACCCGACGGGATCCTGGGAACCGCCGACGACGTTTCCGCGCCGGCTGCGGTCACCGGCATCCGCCCGGTGTCGATCGCCATCGACTTCGGCGCCCGCGAGACGATCGTGGTGCGCTATCTCCTGCGCGTGGGTGCCGGTGCGGCCGAGGGAGAGCACGCGAACCGAGCGACGCCGTTCCTGACGCTCGGCGGAACCCCGACCGTCGCGGGCAACACGGCGACGGCGACGGTCGCTCTGGTGGCCGATCCCGTCTTCGACCAGGGCACGGTGCTCGGCAAGGTGTACGAGGACCGCGACGGCAACGACGCTCAAGACGAGGGCGAGCCAGGAGTCGCCGGCGCGATGGTGGTCCTGGACGACGGGACGTACGCGCGGACCGACGAGAGCGGACGCTACCACTTCCCCGCCGTGCTGCCAGGCTACCGCATGGTGAAGATCAACCTGGACAGCCTGCCCCCCGGCTCCCAGCGTGACGTCCGAGGACAGCCGGATCGTCCGGATGACTCCCGGGCTCCCGGTGCGCGCGGACTTCGGCGTGATCCTCGAGGGGGCGGAGCGGTCCATCGGGCGACCGGCCGAAGCCGGCGTCCGCGTGGCGGCCGCTCTCGAGCACGAGCCGCTGAGCGTCCGAGGCTTCGCCGACGAGCTCTCCCTCAGCGTGAACGACGCGCAGGTGCCTCTGCCCGGAAGCGAGGTCCGCCTGAGAGTCGGTGCGCTGGACGATGTCGTGCGCCTGATCGGAAGCGCTCTCGAGGAGCCCTTGGCGTTCGAGGTCTCCGCGAGCCGCCGCGACGAGGTCCTTCGGTTCAGCCTGACCATTCTCGACGCGACGGGCAAGCCGATTCGTCACATCGAGGGGGACGGGCCGCCTCCGGAGCGGCTCTCCTGGGACGGCCGCTCGTCTCAGGGCGAGATGGTGTCGGCGGGAACGGTCTACCAGTACCAGATCGCCCTGGACTACCGCGACGGCTCGAGCTCCACCAGCGAGCGTCGGGTGTTCGGCGTGAACCGCAAGACCATCCTGTCGCTGGAGCTGACGGGAGACGCGTTCAACTCGGGGCGAGCCGATCTGAGCGGCACGGGCGAGGCAGGCACTATCGCAGGCGGCGGAGGTGCTGCAGCGCTATCCGGGCGAGAACGTCCTCGTCGAAGGGCACACCGACTCGGTGGGCTCGCGGGAAGCGAACCTCGATCTGTCCCGCCGAAGGGCCGAGTCCGCTCGGGACTTCCTCGTGGGCACGCTGGGGGTCGATCCCGCGCGGGTGATCGCCCACTGGTTCGGCGAGGACCGACCCGTCGTCTCGAACGACCTGCCGGAAGGGCGCGAGGTCAACCGCCGCGTCACCGTCCGCGGCGAGTGGCCCGAGGTGGAGGACACGGACGTCACCGACCGGTACCGTGCGGAGCCGTCGGTGAGAATCAACGGCAACCAGCTCGAGCTGGGGCGGCACGGGAGGTTCGCGACCGAGGTGAGTCCCTCCGACGGACGCAAGCTCCGGGTGGAGCTGCAGGACGCGGCCGGGCGCTCTGCCACGAAGATCGTGAACGTTCCCGACGTCGAGCTGACGGTCCCGTCGGGAGACGGCGTTCTCGTCCCCGGGGGCTCCGACCGCGGATGCCGCATGAACTCTTCGGACGGCGCCGCGGCCGTGGTATGCACGGTCCGCGGCCGAACGGAGCCCGGCAACACCGTGGAGATCGATGGCCGAACGGTGACTCTCGGTACCGATGGCGCGTTCGACACCGAGCTGACCCTCGCGACGGGCCGGAACACGTTCGGGGTGCTGGTTCGCGGCTCCGAAGGGTACTCCCACGCGGCGAGCCTTCTCGTCGAGGTCGCGGATCGCGACGCGCAGGGCGGGCTGCTGGTGTCGGCCGAGGCGATTCCTGCTCTCACGGTGAAGCTCCCGCCCGACGGCACTCGCCTGCCGGGACGGACGCTCCCGCTCGTGGGCCGGACCGAGCCGGGCAACCGGGTGATCGTCAATGGACTGCCTCTCGAGGTCCGAGACGACGGGACCTTCTCGGGCGCCGTGGACCTGCAGAGCGGCAGGAGCAAGATCGCGGTAGAAGTGCAGGACGCCCAGGGCCAGTCGGGCAGGATCGAGGCGGAATACGACGTGCCCAGCACCCGGCTCTTCCTGATGGCCTTCGCCGACGGTGAGATCGGCCGGCTCCAGGGGAAGGGATACGTGGACGCCGCCGGGCTCGATGCGAAGGACGACTACTACACCGACGGGCGCCTGGCGTTCTACCTCAAGGGCGTCGTGGCCGGGAAGTACCTGATCACGGCAGCGTTCGACAGCGGGCGGGAGGAAGCGCGGAACCTGTTCCGCAACCTCGACGCGAACGGCACGGCGAAGCTGCTGACGAACCTGGATCCGGATCGCTACTACCCGGTGTACGGCGACGGCAGCACGGTCGTGTACGACGTGGAGAGCCAGGGCAAGTTCTACCTGGCGGTGGACAGCGACACCATGAGCGGCGTGGTGGGCAGCTACCCGCTAACCCTGAACGACACCGAGCTCTCCGCCTACCAGCGGACGCTCTACGGGGCGCGCTTCGCATACCGGTCCCTGTCCCGCACCGAGCACGGCGATCCCGATACCCAGGTCGTCGTCTTCGGCGCCGAGGTCCGGCAAGCGCACGTCCACGACGAGCTTCGTGCGACCGGCGGGTCCGTGTACTACCTCAGCCACAGGAACGTGATCGAGGGGAGCGAGACGGTGACGCTCGTCGTTCGAGACAAAGTGACCGGCCTGCCGATTCGCTCCGAGCGGCAGCGCGCGAACATGGACTATCTGGTCAAGTACGAGGAGGGCCGCATCCTCTTCCACCGTCCGATCTCGAGCGTCGAGCCTGGCGGCTCCATCGTCGACCAGGCGATCCTCTCCGGGAACAAGGTCTACGTCCTCGTGGACTACGAGACCGTCCTCAACGACTTCGACAAGACCGGTTACGGCGGACGGGTCCGCCAGCAGATCGGGGACCGCGTGGCGGTCGGTGGGACGTACATTCAGGACCAGCTCGGGTCGGGCGACTACCGGCTCGAGGGAGTGGACGCCGAGGTGCGGCTCGGCAAGGGCACGCGGATCACTGCGGAGATCGCCGGCAGCACCGGGAACGACTCGCTCCTGTTCCTGAGCGAGGACGGAGGGCTGCACTACACGGACCACCGACCCGCCACCGCCGCCAGCGAGGGCACGGCGTGGAAGGCCGCCGCGGAGGTGGACGTGGGCGAGTGGTTCGAGAAGCCCGGCCGCTGGCTTGCCCGCGCGTACGCGAAGGAGCTCGAGCCGGGCTTCTTCTCGAGCGGGAGCTTCCTCGAGCAGGGATCGACCAAGACCGGAATCGACGCGACGCTGACGCTGACCTCCGCCGACGTGCTCCGCGTGCGCTACGACCGCGAAGAGCGGACCGGCGGAGGCCCCGATCCGTCGGCCTTGGGAGACACCGCGACGAGCGCGGCCGACTGGACCCACACGCGGGACCGCTGGGGGTTCGCGGTGCAGCTCTTCGACACCGACTCGGGGGCCGGCTCCCTGCAGCCGAGCCGGACCTACGCGGCGGGCCGCTACTGGTCCAGGATCGGCGAGAAGCTCACCGCTCGCCTGGAGCACCAGCAGACCCTCTCCGGCACGTCGAACGACCAGACCTCGGCCGGAGTGGAGTATCGGGCCCTCCCCAATCTGGCGCTCGAGGCCGTGGCCACCGACGGGTCGCAGGGAACGTCGGCACAGGCCGGGATCGCGTACACGAAGGGAGAGACGAGCGTGTACCTGACCGAGCGCTTCGCCGAGGACCGTGCCGGCCAGAAGACCACCACGGTCCTGGGCGCCAAATCGCCGCTGGGGGCGTCGAGCAAGGTCTACACCGAGTACCAGTGGGAAGACCTGAACGGCGGCGGGCGCACGATCTCCCTCGTCGGCCTGGAGCGACAGTGGCGAACCTCCCGCGGCTTGCGGCTCGTGCTGTCCGGAGAGTCCGCCGACGTGAACGGATCGTCGGGCGGCAGTCGCAGCGTGGTGTCGGGCGGGGTTTTCTACGCGAACGACGGCGCACTGTCCCTGTCGAGCCGCCAGGAGCTGCGATGGGAGCACACGGCCGCGCGCACGCAGCAGTACTTCACCGTCAACCAGATCGACTACCGGGTCGGTCGAGACCTGACCCTTCTGGGTCGGCTCCGCTTCAGCCGCACGGAGAATCGCGATAGCGGAACGGTGGACGCCGAGTTCGACGAGCGCAGCCTGGGCCTGGCCTACCGGCCGGTGGACAGCAACCGCTTCAACGCGCTGGCGAAGCTCACGCACCTGTCAGACCTGCGGCCGGCGGGGAGTGCCGTCGCGGAACGGTCGCGGCGCTCCATGGACGTGTTCTCCGTCGAGACGATCTTCGGCATCAGCCCTCGCGTCGAGTGGATCGCCAAGGCGGCCGCCCGGCTGCAGGAGGAGACGATCGAGGACTTCCCCGAGGTGCGCTCCAGCACCTATCTGGGGATCCAGCGCTTCAACCTCAACATGTGGCGGATGTTCGATCTGGGCGTCGAGTACCGTGCCCTCGTCGAGCAGGAGACGCACGACCAGCGTCAAGGCTTTCTGGGCGAGCTGCTGTTCAAGCCGGTGAAACAGTTCCGCTTCGGCGTGGGGTACAACTTCACCGATTTCTCCGACGACGAGTTCTCCCTCAACGACTACTCCGTCAGCGGATGGTTCGTCCGCGTACAGGGAAGGTACTGAGATGAGCCCCGACAGAGAGATCCCGGAGCGGTCCGAGGCAAAACCGCCCCGCGGTTCCCGCGGAATTCGGACTCTGCTCGGTCGGCTCGCCCGGAGCGCGGCGGTCGGCACGTGGGAGACGCTGCTCGCCGTTCTTCTGGTGGCCCTGTTCGCCGTCGTATTCAGCATCGTGCTGTCGAGGCTGTTTCCCGAGGGGAGCGGGCTCGCGGACCTGTACGGCAACCTCATTCAGGAACGCCGGCGCGGATCCGCCGGCAACATGGTGAGTGATGCCGCCACAAAGGACGCGCAACCTCCCTCCGGCCCTGCGGCGGTGCTCACCCGGGTCTCGAGGAGCGTGAAGGACCGGCCCGCCGACGCGGTCGCCTGGAAGGACTCTCTGGAGGGGATCCCGATCGAGGACCGCCATGGAATCCAGACTCTCGCCCGGTCGGCCGCGACCGTCACCATCGACCAGGCCCACGAAATGAAGATCGGGGAGAACTCGCTGGTGGTCTTCCGCGAGGATGACCCGGCAACGGCGAGCGCTCGGGGCGCATCCGTCGTCCTCCTCGGCGGCCGCCTGGAGGCGACCGTCGCTCCCGGCAGGACCGCGACGCCCGTTCGGATCGTCACCGGAAGCGGGGTCGCCGCGCTCCGCTCCACCGGTTCGTCCTCCGCCCGGCTCGCCGTGACTGCGAACCCGGACAACACCTCGACGCTCTCGGTCCTGTCCGGCACGGCCGAGCTCTCCGTCGGCGGGCGCTCGCTGGTCCTGAAGCCCGACGAGTCCGTCACGGTCTCCCGGTCGCGCATCGAGGGGGCGCCGACCCGGGTCCCCGACCCGCCCGCGGCGCAGGCTCCGCGCGACGGCGAGATCGAGACGTTCGCCTCGTCCGTTCCGCAGATCGAGTTTGCCTGGGAGCCCTCGCCGGGCGCGGAACGCTACCGGCTGGTCGTCTCCCGGGATGCGGGCTTCACGGACATCGTCCACTCCGGAGAGGTCTCGGGCACGCGCTTCGTCCACGGCAACCTCGCGACCGGTTCCTATTTCTGGCGCGTGAGCGCCCTCGGCGGGCGGGCGGAGAGCCGTCCCAGCCCCACGCGGACCCTGCGCGTCGTGCAGGACAAGGCGCCGCCGAGCCTGCGCGTCGAGCTTCCTCGAGAGGTCACCGGGACCGACCGACTCGTCGTCCGCGGCGTCACCGAGCCCGGCGCGGACCTGCTGGTCGCCAGCCGTCCGATCCCGCTGTCCGTCGACGGCGCGTTCGAAACGGTCGTCTCCTTGAAGCCCGGGCTGAACCTGATCGTCGTCGAGAGCATCGACGCGGCCGGCAACAGCGCGAGCCGCTCCCAGTACGTCCAGGCGAAGTTCTAGGAGAGACGAGCCATGAGCACCGTCCTCTTCCCGATCCGCTTGAAGATCATGGTGGCGCTGCTGTTCGCGTTGACGATGGTGGTCATCGCGATCTCCTTCACCATGGGAGCGTTCTTCCACGAGGACAAGCGGTCGTACATGAACGACTGGGTCTCCATCGCCGCGGTGAGCACCGCCGACGAGGCCCGCTCTCTCCTGCAGGGCTACTCCCGTCAGCTCGAAATCTGCTCGTCGATCATGCTCGACACCGACATTCCCGGCGCCGACCGACAGAGGTTGGTTCGGGAGATCTTCGACCGGTTCCCCGAGCTCGTGGAGATCTCGCTCCATCGGGGTGGCGACGAGGTGGACTCGGCGCGGGACGTGAAGGCCCTGGAGGCCGCGGGACTCACGGTGGAGCAGCTGAGGGACTTCCGACGCACCCATCCGCTCCCCTCGAGTTCCGTCCTCGCGGTCACTCCGTACGTGGAGAACTCCACGATCGCGAAGTCGCTCCCCTCGCTCACGATCGCCTTCGCGAGAAAGCAGAGCGGGACGACGACGCCCCTGGTCGTCTCCGGTCTCGTCCGCCTCGACGAGCTTCTCCGGCTCGGAGCCCGGTTTCGCGTGTTCGAAGTCGGTCTCGAATCCTCGGACGGAACGCTCCTGGCCCATCCCGACCTCGGCCGCGTCGTTCGCAGGGAGAAAGCCTACCGCCCCGTGGAGCTCGAAGCGGCGGTCGGCCGCAATCGGGCGGCGCAGACCGTGCAATACCGGCGCGACAATGCGGACATGATCGGCGGGTTCGCCCCGGTGCAGTTCGCGGGAATCACGGCGGCTGCCCAGATGCCCAAGGCCGCCGCGTTCCTCGCGTCGCGCGACCTGATCCATCGCCTGATCAGCGTCGCCGTGATCCTCCTGGCGACGGTGGCGGTGGGCGGCCGACTGTGGTCCCGCCGGATCACGCGCCCCTTGGAGCGGCTGTCCGAAGCCACCCGCGTCATCGCCAAGGGGAGCTTCGACGTGAAGGTGGACGTGCAATCACGGGACGAGATTGGCGCGCTGGCCGGGTCGTTCAACCAGATGGCCTCGGAGCTCGAGGTCCGCGAGACGGCCCTGAAGGAGGCTCACTCCCAGCTCATCCAGTCGGAGAAGATGGCCGCCTTCGGCCAGCTCGGCGCGGGAATCGCCCACGAAGTCAAGAACCCGCTGGCGGGGATCCTCGGTTGCGCCCAGATCTCCCTTCTCGACGTGGAGCAGGGGACCTTCCTCCACAAGAACCTCACGCTGATCGAGAAGGAGACCAACCGCTGCAAGACGATCGTCGAGAACCTGCTCCGATTCGCCCGTCAGGAGAAGGCGGTCAAGGAGCCGATCCGCGTGAACCAGGTGGTGGACGACGCGGCGGCCATCGTGAACCACCAGCTGGAGATCCACAAGGTGAAAATCGCGAAAGAGTTGGCGGCGGATCTCCCGCTTGTGAACGGCAACGCGAACCAGCTCCAGCAGGTCCTCATGAACCTGCTGGTCAACGCGCAGCAGGCCATGGGTGGGAAGGAAGGTCGGATCCGGATCGCCACTCGCGCCGCGGAGGGGGGAAAGATCGAGATCTCGGTGACCGACGACGGTCCGGGGATTCCCCGCGAGATCCAGCACAAGCTCTTCGATCCGTTCTTCACCACCAAGCCCGCCGGTCAGGGCACCGGCCTCGGGCTGTCGGTCAGCTTCGGGATCATCAAGGACCACGACGGCGAGATCGTCATCCGCTCGGAGCCCGGCCAGGGAGCGACCTTCCTCATCACGCTCCCCGCCCTGCCTGCCGTCGCTCCAGCGCGCATCGCAGGAGTCGCCGTCACCGTTGCATGAGCCGAAACGGCGAATACGGAAAATAGGAAAATAGATCTGTCCCCATTTCTACCAGGGCATGCGGGTGAAGAAGAAGTCGAGGGTGGGGAGGGTGGGCCGCATGATGGAGTTCACGAGAGCCGGATCCACGCTCCGGTAGTCCGGAAACGGGAGAGAGAAGGCCAGGCGGAAGCGCTCCTCGTTGAGGACGTGCATCTCGATCCCCGGGTCCCAGTACTCGGCTGCCAGCTCCTTCGAGTCCCTGCGCACCATGATGAACCCGTACTGGAGCCCGATCACGTGCTTGGCCAGGCTCCGTCGCACCTGTGCCTCCGGGTCTTCGCGCCGGCCTCGCCGGTGCTTGCCGGGGGCCGACGCCCGCGCCTTCTGCGCGGCCCGGAGCGCCTCGAGCGCGCGCTCGTTGTCCATCTCGAGGTTCGAGACGTAGGGAACGACCGTCGCGAAGCCGGACTTCCGGATCGTGCTCTGCATCACAGGCCAGTCGTTGTTCTCCGCCATCTCCTGCGGCTGGCCCTCTTCGGGCTCGGTGAACAAGCCGACGTCGGGGGCGTCCAGCACCGCGAAGCCGTGCTCGGACATCCGCTCTCTCACGAAGCGGTAGAACTCGCTGCTGTAGAGCTTCGAAACGTCGTAGTCCATCACGTACGGGAAGTCGATGTAGATCCCGTCGAAGAGCTCGGTGGATTTCCGCACGAAGTAATAACCGTCGCCCACCTCCACCCGCACCCGCGGATCGTCGAGAGCCCGGTGGTTCATTCCGGTCAGGACCGGGTGGGTCCGGGCGAGGTCGACGATGGTCGGATCGATGTCGACCAGGACGATCCGCTCGATCCCGGGGTACTTGAGCAACTCCCGCACCAGGATGCCGTCGCCTCCGCCGAGAACCAGGACGCGGCGCGGAACGGCCCGGCCGAGGATGACGGGGACGTGCGCGAAGAACTCGTGGTAGACCTCCTCGTGGTCGGAGTCGACCTGATAGTCCCCGTTCATGAACAGGTGGTAGTTCCGAGGAAAGGCGGGCTCCCGGAGGAACTTGTTGCTGAACGCGTCGGTGAGAGCATCGTCGGATCGCGGTGTCGCGCCCTCTCACGATGTCGATCTTCTGATACGGCGATCGGGCCCGAAAGATGGGCGGAACGTCGGGCATGGGGGCGAAGAGCGTCCGGAGATTGTCCGAGGCCTCCCAGTAGTAGTAGTACTTCTTCAGGAAGTACTGGTGGATCGTTCCGAGGTTCGCGAAGGCGAGCACCAAGACCACGGCGAGCGCGGAAGTCGCCGCCACCCGGAACGCGGTTCTCCGCCCGCCGGCTCGCGACCGGACGAGGAGGAAGACCGCGATGGCGAAGTTCGCTGCGGCGGTGACGAGTCCGATGGTGATCAGCTCGAATCGCGGCAACAACGCCATGGGGAACAGGAGACCGGCCAGGAGGCTTCCCACGTAGTCCACGGCCAGCACGCGGTTCGCGACTCCCCTCCCCGGGCTCGCCTCTTCTCCGAGCCGCAGCAGGAGAGGCAGCTCGAAGCCGGTGAACAGCCCCACGAGGAACGTGACGACGAACGCCGTACCGAAAAACGCACAATTCGCCGCGATCTCGCGCCCGTAGACCTTGAAGTACGCGTGCAGCATGTGGGAGAAGTGGAGCGTGGCGACGGCGCAGGCGCCGAGGCTGGTGAGGATCATCTCCACCCGGTACAGGGCATCCCACGACGCCCGCGCGCCGTACGCACGGTCCAGCAGCAACGCTCCGCAGCCCAGCGCACCCAGATAGGTCCCGACGGTCAGGCTGTACCAGACCACCGTGTTGCCGGCGAGAATCGTGAGCGTCTGCGCGATGAGCAGCTCGTACAGCAGGCTGCACGCCGCCACCACCACCGTGATGGCGTAGACCAGCACGAGCGGACGGCTCCGCGCGGAATCCGGCGACACGTCCATCCTAGCCGGTGTCCAGCTTGCCGCGGACCAGGAGCTTCATCCGCGTCTCCCGCGCCCCGATCTCCCGCCCGATGATCTCGATGGCCGCCTCCGCGTCCATCTGCTCCCCGCACGTGAAGATGTCCACCCCCGCGAACCGGTCCTCCGGCCACGTGTGGATCGCGAAATGCGACTCCGCGATCAGCACCACCCCGCTCACCCCGAACGGCTGGAACTGGTGGAACACGTCGCTCAGCACCGTCGCTCCGCTCTCCCGGGCCGCGCGCAGGAAGATCTCCCGGATCGGCTCCACCGTCTCGAGCATCGCGGGGTCGGCGTCGAAGTAGTCGACCACGTAGTGCTTGCCGAAGCTCTTGTCCCGATCCATCCCCCGCCTCAGCTCTCGAGATACCGCTGCAGCAGGTACTCGCCGATCCGGTCCGCCCGCGCCAGGCACACGCACGCCGCGACAAGGAGCAACCCCTGAAACGCCAGCAGCCCCCGGTACTGCCCCCGCGCTTCGCTCCGCACCTTCCGCGCCTGGCTCCAAAGCAGCGTCCCCGCCACCGCGTTCAATCCCGCGACCAGGAACGCCGTCGCCACGATTCCCGCCCGCGGGTAGAAAACGAACGCGAAGGCCACCGCCCCGCTGAACGCCCCGAGGTAATCCACGCCGAGAACCACGTTCGCCGAGTTCCCCACGTCGAGATTCCGCACCTCGATCAGCAGCGGAAGCTGGAAGCCGGTCAACACGCCGATGGCCACGATCAGCCCGTGCGCAAGCAGCGAGAACGCCGCGTGCGGAAGCGCTGCCCAGTAGATCCAGTGCAGGAACAGCACCGAAAATCCGCCGACGATCGTCAGGAGGATCTCGACCTTCAGAATCGTCAGCACCGGGTCGCGGACCATCCGCCCCTCCGCCGCCAGAGACCCGATCCCCATGGACAGCATGTACAGCCCGATGGTCACCGAGTACCGGAGCACCGTGTTCCCCAGGAACGCGGACAGGGATTGGCCCAGGAGCAGCTCGTACACGATCGTGCAGAAGGCCAGGAGAAACGTCAGCAGCGAGATCATCGGGACAATGTACTGCGGCGCCGGAGGGAAGGACAAGTCGCTTCCCCATGAGGGGCTGCGACAGAAGCGGCTCTCTTCGTCGCGATCTTGCCCTGGTTCGTCATGGCCGCGAAGAAGCGGCGTCGATCCGACGCCGCTCTTGCATCCCGTTCTCCGGTCTCCTATAGTATGGGTAGCAATATGAAGACAACCGTAGAGATTCCCGACACCCTTCTCGAGCAGGCCAAAGCCGTGGCGGCTGCCGAGCACACGACGCTGCGCTCGCTCATCGAAGAGGGGCTCCGATGGGCGCTTTCCCAGCGAAGGAAGCGCGGCGACCGGTTCACGCTGCGCGATGCCGGGGTTTCGGGACGCGGCGTCCAGGCCGGCTTGACCGAGGGCAACTGGCAGGAGATCCGCGACCTGATCTACCGCGGACGCGGCGATTGATCGCCGTCGACACGAACGTCCTGGTGTACGCCCATCGCAAGGACTCCGCCTGGCACGAGGCGGCCGCCCGATGCGTCCGGTCGCTCGCCGAGGGGCGATCGGCGTGGGCGATCCCATGGCCGTGCCTCCACGAGTTCTTCGCCATCGCGACCCATCCCCGGATCTACGACCCTCCCTCCGAGCCCGCGCAGGCGAGAGACCAGATCGACGCCTGGCTCGACTCCCGGAGCGTCGTGCTGCTCACGGAGGCCGACGGCTACTGGGGCACTCTTCACGCGCTCCTCGACGCTGCGCGGGTCGTCGGCCCCCAGGTTCACGATGCGCGCGTCGCCGCCTTGTGCCGCCTGCACGGCGTGCGAGAGCTCTGGACCGCGGACCGGGACTTCTCGCGCTATCGCGAGCTTCGAACCCGCAACCCCCTGCTGTCCTGAGCGGCCCGAGCCGGGGCTCAGTAACTGTGCTCCCCGAGGATCACCTTCCCGCGAAAGGTCCAGTAGATGACCCCGGTGTACGCCAGCACGAACGGCATGCCGACCGCGGCGATGAGCAGCCCGATCGAAAGCGTCTTCGCGCTGGATGCGGCGTTGTAGATCGTCAGGCTGAACGCAGGGTCGTTTCGCGCGACCACGAGATTCGGGAAGATCGCCAGCCCGAAGAGCGCCGTCATGCACACGATGGTGGCGGTCGTGGAAAGGAACGCCTGTCCGTACTTCTTCAGGAAGAAGGAACGGGGCACGTTCGCGACGGCGAGAACGTTCAGCACCACGATGGCACCGGCCCACGGGAAGCGCTGAAAGTTCCGGATCGCGGTGGGAACCGCGGCGAGGGTATAGATCGTCGTCAGGAGGTACAGGACGAGGAACATCCCCCACGCGTGCCACATGAAGCGCCCGAGCCGCTCCTGGACCGCTCCTTCGGTCTTCAGGAACAGGAAGATCGCACCGTGGATCGCGAACAGCGAGACGGCGAGCAGGCCGACGAGGATCGGGTACGGCCCGAGCAGGTCGAAGAACGACCCGGCGAAGATCCCGCGCTCGCTCAGCGGGATGCCGACGACCGCGTTCCCCACGGCCACGCCGAACAGAACGGTCGCCAGCAGGCTCGACGCGAAGAAGCCGCGGTCCCAGGTCGATTTCCATCGGGGCGACTCGATCTTGCCTCGGAACTCGAGGCTCACCGCCCTCAGGATCAGGGCGACGAGGAGAAGCATGAAGGCCAGGTAGAATCCGGAGAAGACCGTCGCGTACGCTTCCGGGAACATCGCGAAGAGCGCGCCGCCGAACGTCACGAGCCAGACCTCGTTGCCGTCCCAGAGCGGGCCGATGGCGTTCACGAAGAGGCGCCGCTCCGTTTCCGTGCGAGCGAGGGGGTGGAGGATTCCCACCCCGAGATCGAATCCGTCTAGGACCGCGTAGCCGGCGAGGAGAACACCCAGCAGGCCGAACCAGATCAGCTGCAGATCCATGGCGTCAGGCCTCCGTCGATCCGATCATGCCTTCCTTCTTCGCCGCGAGCGCCGCGGCAGTGGCGAGGAAGCCGTGCTCCAGCGTGCCGGCCGGCGAGCCGGGGGCGGGCTCGGGACCGTGCTGGATCTTCCGGTCGAGGACGAAGACCCAGAGCGCCCCGAGGAGCGTGTAGATCAGGCCGAACAGGACGAGAGAACCGAGGACCTGGCCGGAGGACACCACCTCGCTCACGGCGTCACGCGTGAGCAGCCCCGCAACCACGTCCCGAGAGGACCCGTCCGGCAACTTCACCGTCGCGGTCTCGTACCGGACGAATCCCGCGGCGTCGCGGATCGGCTCTCCCGCGGCGTCGCGCACGATGGGAGGATTCACGATCCACGGCTGACGTCCGACCTCGGCGACGACCCACCCCGCCTGGTTCGCGAGGACCGCGGGAACGACGGCTGCCACGAAAACCGCGAGGAGCCAACGGGTCTGGAACAGGACGCCGCGCCATCGCAGCCACGACGCGTACAGCGTGAGCAAGACGAAGAACGTCCCGATCCCCACCATGAGGCGATAGCTGAAGAACGGCAGGGCCACGGGGGGGCGATGCTCGGGCCGGAAGGCGTCGAGGCCCAGGATCGATTTCGAGGAGTCCCCCGTGACCAGGAAGCTCAGCAGACCGGGCAGTGCCACCTCGAAATCGAGGGCCCTTCGAGAGTCGTTCGGGACCCCGAACAGCGCCAGATCGCCCGGACCGGTATTGTAGTGCGCCTCGAACCCGGCGAGCTTCGCGGGCTGCTCCCGGGCGACGTTGCCGGCCTGCAGGTCGCCGCTCACGATCGCCGCGAGGCTCGCGACCGTCGCCAGGATCAGCGCTCCGGTGAACGAGCGTCGTGCGAACTCCTCGTGTCTTTTCTTCAGGAGATACCAGGCGCTGATGCTCATGATGAAGAAGGAACCCATGAGAAGGGCGCCGATCCAGACGTGCACGAGGCGGTGCAGCGTCGAGGGATTGAAAACCAGCCCGAAGAAATCCGTGATTTCCGCCCTCACCACCGGCTCGCCGTCGACGACCCAGGGCCTCCCGTCCCGGAGGACGGACACGACGTGATGGCCCGCGGGGGTCTGCTGCCAGCTGTTCGCCACGACGATCCAGATCGACGAGAAGATCGAGCCGATGGAGACCATCAGCGTCGAGAAGAAGTGCATGCCCGGCCCCACCCGGTCCCACCCGAAGACCAGCACCGCCAGGAAGCCCGACTCGAGAAAGAACGCGAACACGCCCTCGGCGGCGAGGGCCGAGCCGAACACGTCGCCGACGAAGCGCGAGTAGGCGGCCCAGTTCGTCCCGAATTCGAACTCCATGGTGATTCCGGTGGCCACGCCCACGGCGAAGTTCAGCGCGAAGACCTTCGTCCAGAACCGCGCCGCCGTCTCGTAGATCGGCTCCCGCGTTCGCAGGAACATCCACTCCAGATGGACCAGCACGACCCCCATGCCGATGGTCAGCGGCGGGAAGAGGTAGTGGAACATGATCGTGAGGGCGAACTGAAGGCGGGAGAGGAAGACGACGTCCATGCCGGGCCTCCCTTTGGGGGAGGCACTGTAGCGCCGAACGAGGGCGGTCGAAAGGGCTCGAGGACCCGCCGCTCAGCGGTCGTGCGGGAGGAATGCCGCGGCCAACTCCTGGATCTGGGCGACGGACTCGGAGGCCACGCGGAGGAGCTGCGGCGTCTCGACGCCCAGACGCACCACCGCGTCCGGATCGATGCTGCGAGCCAGCTCCCCGGCGTCGGCGCCCAGGCCGAGGCCGTGGGCAAGACCGTCCACGCAGTGCAGCAGGTCCACCAGGGCGCGATCGACCTCGGGCGGTGCCTGGCCCGGCTCATGATGCCAGCGCGCCCCCCAGGCCACGGACTTGGGAAGCCCCCAGCGGTCCGCGAGGGCCGCGCCCACCTCGGCGTGGTCGACGCCGAGAGCGGCACGCTCGGCGACCACGAACGCGACCTCACCGTCCTTCATCTGCGCCGCGATGCGGCGCGACTCCTCGGCCACGTACGCACCCACCACGATCTTGCCGATGTCGTGCAGGAGTCCCGCGGTGAAGACCAGGTCCGGGGAGCGAAGACGAAGTTCCTTTCCGAGAGCCTCAGCCAGCACCGCGACGGCCACGCTGTGCGTGAAGAACGCGGAGGAATCGATCCCGTAACCGGGGATCTGGGGGGGAACGACCCGGGCCACGAGCGTGGCGGATGCCAGCTCCGAGAGCCGCTTGATCCCCAGCAGGACGATCGCATGACGCACGGACTCCACGCGACATCGAAGCCCGAAGTAGCTGGAGTTCACGAGGCGGAGCAGGTTCGCGGTCAGCGCAGGGTCGGGCCGGAGGACCCGTTCGAAGTCCGCGGCGCTCGCGTCGGGATCGTGAAGGACCGCGTTCAGGTGCGCCGCGGTCGCCGGAAGCGCCGGCAGGCTGCGGACCCGGGCGAGCAATTCGTCTGTGCGGATCAAATCTCCACCTCCTGTGCCCTGGACGACACGACGACACGGCCGGTCGCGACGAATAGACGGGCGGCGCGGGAGCGGGCGCCTCCGATCTCCTCGCCGGCAATGGGAAGACCCTCTCGCCCGAGGACCTTCCGCGCGATCAGGTGGTTGTACCGGCCGATGCCGAAGATCCCTCGAGGATCGTAGAGGTCCCCTCCCCCGGCGAGGATCACCCGCAGGCTCTCCTTCCGGCAGCCGAGGTCGAGCATGGCCTGAAGGAGAAGGGGAACCCCCGTGTCCGCGAACATGGCCGGCTGCTCGCGCGCCTGATTCGGGGAAGCGCTGGACTCCGGGAGGGCGAAGTGGATCACCCCCCCCGCGACGCGCACCGGGTCGTGCACGACCACCGCCATGCACGATCCGAGCGCACGGGTGACGAGGACGACCCCGGGATCGTCGCTCGTCCGGTACTCGGAGATCCCGACGAGGACTTCGCTCAACGACCCCCCTTGCCGCGGCAACCGGATACCCCGGTTACGTCATCGGCTCGCGTCGTTCCCACTTGAGCGACCGAATCTCGCGAGCCCGCAAGTCAGACAAACCACGAGGCCTCGTGCGGGATTCGGTGGCTGTTTTTTTGAAGATACCGGGGGCCAGCCCCCGCACCCGCGTACGGTGCAGTCCGGCAGACCGGCCTGCACCTCGCGCGGGTTTTCATCGCTTTCGGGTGATGCCACGAGCTTCATGGGGAACTAGAGTGAAAATACCGGGTAGCCGCGGTCGCCCGCGGCCCCCTCCACAGATCCGGACGTGCGGATTTCCCGCATCCGGCTCCTGCCTCAGGTACCAACGCCAAGACGCTGGGAGGGATAGGGGTGGACGATCTGGATCGGTGGTACCCACCTCTCCGCATACCGTCGCATCCGGGCGCGGGTGATGCGGTGATTCTGGCTGCGCCGCTGAAGGGCTCGCCGCCAGGCCTCCGCGACTTGCCGAGCAAAAGCCCGCAGGGCGGGTCCGTTCCGCGGCACTCCGTAGTACTGGATGTGCCCCGCCACGACCGCCCTCACGTAGGCTCCCTGCTCGGGAACGGCATCGTGCATGCGCCGCCGAAGCTCAACTGCCACTTCCCTCAGCTTCGCTTGCAGCCTCTTTCGCATCGTCTGCCGCAGCACCGTAAACCGACCGCTCTTGGTCTTCGCGCAAATGTGCGTGAATCCCAGAAAGTTGAAGGTCTCCGGCTTGCCGTCACCCCGCTTGTCGCGCCTCTCGACCGCATACCGGCCGAACTCGATCAGACGCGTCTTGTCAGGATGAAGTTCCAGGCCGAACTTCGCAAACCGCGCGCGCAGTTCCTCCAGGAAACTCTCGGCTTCGGCGCGATGCTCGAATCCCACGACGAAGTCGTCCGCGAAGCGCACGACGACCATTTCGCCCCGCGCCTGCCTCGTCCTCCATCGCCGGATCCAGAGGTCGAACACGTAGTGAAGGTAGATGTTTGCCAGGAGAGGGCTGATGCTTCCACCCTGGATCGTCCCCACCTCACTCTGCGTCCGCTCGCCATCCTCCAGCACGCCCGCGTTCAGCCATTTCTGGATGAGCCGCACGACGCGCTGGTCCCCCACGCGGTGCTCGACGAACTTCACGAGCCATCCATGGTCGAGGGTGTCGAAAAAACCACGAATGTCTGCGTCGAGCACCCAGTTCACCTTCCTCGTTACGATCGCGATTTCCAGTGCGTCCAGCGCTCTGTGTGGGCTGCGCCCGGGCCGGAAACCGTACGAGAACCCGAGGAAGTCCACCTCGTAGATGGCGTAAAGCACCTCGGCGACAGCGCGCTGGACGATCTTGTCCTCCAGCACGAGGACACCGAGCGGCCGTGGCCGCCCGTCCGCCTTCGAGATGTACGCTCTCCGACCCGGCTTCGCTCGGTACGCTCCCCGCTTCAGCCTTCCCGAGAGATCCTGAAGGTTTCCATCCAGGTTCTCCCCGTAATGCCGCCACGTCTCGCCGTCGATACCCGGTGCTGCGTCCGGCCTGATCTCGCGGTAGGCCTTCCGCAGCCGCTCGACGTCGTACACGTGGTGCAGGAGCGCGGTGAACCGCTGCTTCCTGTCCCTCCTTGCTGCCTGACGTATCCGCTCGAGCGCGCTGGGCGCGCCGTCCCGGCTCTGTGTCCGGGGCGCGTTGCACTCGGCCGGATTCCCCTTGGCCAGCCCATTTCCCTCCACCGTCTCCGCAGCCGGTCCCTCGGCTTTGTTCGACAGCTTCTTCGGTACAGTGGGGCTGTCCGACTTCCCGCGTCCGTTCATCACCGGCGTGCGTCCTTGGACTTCCCGGTGCGACCTGCTCGCCCCTCAGCGGCAGCGGGCGCGGATCTCCCGGCTCCCGTGCGAGGTGTTTCCGGACGTGCTCGGGGTCTTCGACCGCGCCGGGTCCAGGTACGCCTCGCTACTCCCTTTCGGCGCACCCAGTGTGACCTTCCGCCGAGCCCCACGGCGTCGGCACCCGGTAGATTGGGGTTTTCGCGGCTCAGTGCCCGGCCCGTCCGTACCCCTGTCAACGCTTCGCCTCCGGTCTCACGGCCGGCAGCGCATGACTCGGGGCCGGTGTGGGTCGCTACTCCTTCACCGTATGGCTCTTTCATCCACTACACCTCGCCGGTTTTGACCGGCGCACGGGCCAGCCCCCGGACCCCCGCACCCGCGTGAGGTGCAGTCCGGCAGACCGGCCTGCACCTCGCGCGGGTTTTCATCGCTTTCGGGTGATGCCACGAGCTTCATGGGGAACTCGTATGCAAACACGGGGGCTCCGCACCCGCGCCCCCGGCTCCCGCGGGCGATTTTCAGCATTTCAGGGTGACGCCTCGGGCGTCATGGACGACTGTTCCCGATTCGCGGCATCGTCTCACCACCTCTCTGTCGTACGCCGCGCCCAGGCCCTCGACCGGCGACGGGCGCTTCCAGGCGGTTCGGGGGCGAGCTGCTGCGCTTGTCCACCTTTTTCGGAGCCTCGATGCGGGCGCGGTGGCCCGTCCACGCCATGACCTCCCCGGAGGTTTCGAGCCGCGGAATTTCGGTGCGACGGCGATCGGGCTTACTGGCGCCCGCGCAGCGTGAGCAGGAACCCCCGAAGCGCCTCGGCGGTCCCCTCGAGGTCGCGACGCTCGTGGGGCAGCTCGAGGCACCGCGCGAGTCGCTCCGGCAGCGGCACCTCCCGTCCGAGCGCCCGCCGCAGGACCTCGTTGAACTTGGCGGGATGCGCCGTCGCCAGGACGACCCCACACATCGCCTCGGGAAGCCCGATGCGCTCCATCGCCGCGTAGCCGACTGCGGCGTGCGGGTCGAGTGTGTATCCGGTGCGAGAGTGAACCTCCCGGATGGCGCGGAGCGTCTCGTCGTCGGTGACGCTCTCGGCCCGGACGAGATCCCGGATCGCGCGGAGGTCGCCCGTGAAGAGGCGCTCGATTCGCCCCCAGTTGTTCGGCGCGGCGACGTCCATGGCCGTGGAGAGCGTCGCGACGGTGGCTCGGGGCGCGTAGGCACCATCGGCGAGGTATCGGGGAACGGTGTCGTTGGCGTTCGTCGCGGCGATGAAGCCCGACACCGGGAGTCCGAGGCGCCATGCGAGGATTCCCGCCGTGAGGTTTCCGAAATTGCCGCTGGGAACCGAAACGACCACGCCGTGTCCCCCGCCTCGCCGCCTCAGCGGAGCGACCGCCTCGAAGTAGTAGAAAACCTGCGGGACGAGCCGGCCCAGGTTCATGCTGTTCGCCGTGGTCAGCCCCGCGTCGCGGCGGAGCTCGGCATCCCCCAGGGCACCTTTGACCAGCCTCTGGCAATCGTCGAAGGTGCCGCGAACGGCGAGCGGGTGGATGTTCCCGCCCAGCGTGATCATCTGAAGCTCCTGGACCGGGCTGATGCGGCCGGCCGGATACAGGATGACCACGTCGATCCCTTCGATCCCGTGAAACGCTCGAGCGACTGCGGAGCCGGTGTCGCCCGAGGTCGCGGTCAGGATCGTGATGCGGCCGCCTCCCGGCGCGCCGAGCCTGCGTCCCTCGGCCATGGCTCGCGCCATGAAACGCGCGCCGAAGTCCTTGAACGCCAGCGTGGGGCCGTGGAAGAGCTCGAGCGCGAAGACTCGCTCGTCGATCCGGGCCAGGGGCACGGGGAAGTTCAACGCATCCCGCACGATCCGGTCGCACGCGGTTTCGCCGAGCTCGTCCCCCAGGAGCCGTCGCGTCAGCCGCGACGAGCGCTCGACGAAGTCCAGGGCGAGCAGCTCGTCGATCTCGCCTCTCGCGAGCGCCGGCCAGTCGCGCGGGAGGAGGAGCCCGCCCTGCCGGTCGAGCCCCGCGAACAGCGCCTCGACGAACGTGCACGTCTCGCCGCCTCCGCCCGTCCCCTCGCAGATCATCGGTCCGCCCCGCACTCGAGGATCCGGGCCCCGCGCCGGTCGACGCGCGCGAGCCGCGAGGTCGCGACGAGCCCCGCCCGGCCGAACGCCTCGACCATCCCTCCGGCGATGCGACGCGCGGCCGCTTCGTCCGTCGCCACCGCGAACGTCGTCGGACCGCTTCCCGAGAGGCTGCACCCCAGCGCTCCGCCGGCGAGCGCGGCGGCCTTGGCGTCGACGAATCCGGGAAGCAGCCCGCGGCGCGCCGGCTCGATGAGAGTGTCCTCGAAGCAGACGCGAGCGAGATCCGCGTCGCCTCGGTAGAGGGCCGCGACGAAGAGGGCGAGGTTGCGCGCGTAATGCACCGCATCCGCCAGGTCGACCATCGCCGGCAGGACCCGACGCGCCTCGCGCGTCTGGATCCGGAAGCGGGGAACGACGAGCACCAGGAGCCAGCCCTCCGGCCACGGCAGGGGCACCACTCCCTCGGCCCCTCTGCCCTCGAGCAGGCACACTCCCCCGAGAAGCGCGGGGGCGACGTTGTCGTAGTGCTCGGCGCCGCTCGTCCATCCCTCCGCGTATCCGGCCAGAGGAAGAAGATCCTCCTTCGCGAGCGGATCCCCGAAGTGCCGGTTCAGGGCCACGAGCGCGGCGACGGCGCTCGAGGCCGATCCGCCGAGCCCCGACGACACGGGGAGGTTCTTCTCGAGCACGATGCGAACCGGCCGCGCCGCGGAAGGATCGGGCAACCGAGCGAGGAACCGCACTGCCACGGCGTGAACCAGGTTCGCCGCCGGATCCGGCGGAAGGTCTCCGGCGTGGGGTCCCGTCGACTCGACGCCGAGCGGCACGTCCCCTGGAGGCGCGTCCGTGACCGTCACCACGTCCCCCCACAGAGAGCCGTCCGCGGGCTGCACCGCGAGCCCGAGCACGTCGAAACCCACGGCGAGATTCGCGAGGGTCGCCGGAGCGTAGGCTCGGGTGCGCGCGAGGCTCATGCGGTCACCGGGTGGAACCACACGAGTCGGAGAATATCCGAGAACACACCGGTGGCGGTGACGACGGGCCCCGCCCCGTAGCCGCGCACCAGGAGCGGCACGGGGCTGTAGCGCTCGGTCCGGAACGAGGCCACGTTCTCGCCTCCTCGCACCGCGGCCAGCGGGCTTCCCGAGGGAACCTCTTGCAGCCCGACGCGGCATCGCCCCTCGCGGATCGTCGCCAGGTACCGAAGCACGGCCCCTCGCGCACGCGCCTCGCGGACCCGAGCCTCGAGGACGGGATCGAGCTCGTGCATGCGCCCCACGAACGCCTCCACCGGCCCGGAGGCGTCGAACTCCGCGGGGAGCATCCCCTCGACGGCCACGTCGGCGTACTCGAGCTCGAGTCCGCTCTCCCGGGCGAGGATCAGCAGCTTCCTCGCCACGTCGGTCCCGCCCAAGTCGTCCCGCGGATCGGGCTCGGTGAAGCCTCGCTCCCGCGCCTCGATCACCGCGCGCGAGAACGGACGGCCGTCCTCCATCTCTCCGCAGAGGAAGCTCAGGCTCCCCGACAGGATTCCGTGGAATTCCTCGAGGCGGTCGCCGCACTTCAGGAGGTTCTGCAGCGTGTCGATGACGGGAAGGCCCGCTCCGACCGTGGTCTCGTAGTGAAAGCGCGCGCGCCCCAGGTTGGCCGCGCTCCGGAGCCTCCGGTAGTAGTCCATCCCCAGCGAGTTGGCCTTCTTGTTGGGAGTCACCACGTGGATGCCCCCCTCGAGGAACGGGACGTAGGACGAGGCGACCGCCTCGTCGGCGGTGGCATCCACGAGCACTGCGTTCACGAGATCGGAGCTCCGGATGATCTCGAAGATCTCCTCCATTCCACGATAGGGAGGACCGCTCTCGATCTCCCGCCGCCAGTCGACCCGAGCCAGATCGATGCCGCGCGGATCGAGGAGCGTCGATCGGGAATTGGAGATGGAGCACACGCGCAGATCGACCTTGTGCTCGAGGAGGCGCGGTCGCTGGGCGCGGACCTGGTTCAGCAGCTCCGCCGCCACGAGGCCGGAGCCGACGAGGAACAGGTGGATGGTCTGCGTCCGGTCGAAGAAGAAATCGTGAACGGCGGTGACGGCGCGCCGGGTCGCCGCGGCGTCCACGATGGCCGAGATGCTCACCTCGGAGGAGCCCTGGGCGATGGCAACCACGTTCACGCCGGCATCGGCGAGACCCGAGAAGAACGTCCCGGCGATTCCCTTTCTCCCCCGCATGCCGTCCCCGATGACGCTCAGGATGGACAGGCCGGCGCGCGGCTCGATCGTCTGGATCCTCCCGGCGTGGATCTCGCCGGCCAGGTCCTCGCGCAGGGCCGCCACCGCGCGATCGGAATCCTGGTCCTCCACCGCGAAGCAGATGGACTGCTCGGAGCTGGCCTGACTGATGAAGACGACGTTGATCCCGCGCGCAGCAATGGCGGTGAAGACGCGCGCGGCGATCCCCGGGACGCCGGCCATGCCCGCCCCCGTCACGTTGAGAAGGGTGACCCCTCCCCGCGAGGTCACGGCGCGAACGGCGTGGCTGGCGGCGGCGGCGGTCGGCCGGATCCAGGTTCCCGGGGCGTCGGGGCTCAGCGTGCTCCGGATGCGGACCGGGATCCCCGCGTCCACGACCGGCGCGAGGGTGAGGGGGTGGATCACCTTGGCGCCGAAGTAGGCCATCTCCATGGCCTCGCGGTACGAGACCTCGGGGAGGACGAACGCGCTTTCCACGAGTCTCGGATCGGTGGAGAGGATCCCGTCCACGTCGGTCCAGATCTCGACGACCTCGGCGCCAACCCCTCGGCCCAGGATCGTTGCGGAGTGGTCCGAGCCGTTGCGGCCGAGGGCCGTGGTCCGTCCGGATTCCGATCGGCCCGTGAACCCGGGCATCAGGAGGACCCGCTCCGGGCGGAGCCGGAGGGACGCCAACCGGGGAAACGTCTTTCCATAGTCGACCCGGGCGTCTCCGAAGTGGTCGTCGGTCACGATGTAATCGCCAGGATCGATGAGATGCACGGTGTACCCCCGTGCCTCGACCGCCGCGCGCATGAGAATCGCCGACGCCCGCTCCCCCGAAACGGCGATCTGGTCCCTGGCCGCCGGGGGGCATTCGCATAGAAGCCGGATCCCGTCCAGGAGCCGGCGGAGCAGGTCGGTGATTCCCTGGATCTCGCGGCCCACGGCCAGTCCGGAGCTCCCCACGCCGAGCCCCTCGAGAATCGACATGTGACGCTCTCGAAACTGGTGAAGGGCGTGCGCGACGCCGTCGCTGTCCCCCCGGAGCGCGGTGTCCGCCGCGCCCAGGAGATGGTCGGTCATGCCGCTCGCCGCGGAGACGACCACTCCCACCCGATCCTGCGCGGCCTCCCTGGACACCAGCTCCGCAGCCGTCAGGACGCGTTGTGCGTCCCGCAGCGAGGTGCCCCCGAACTTCATGACGATCATGCGTGGCCCTCTGGGCAGGAAAACCTACAACGACCCGACACGAAACCTGAAGCATTTCCTCGTCGGGCGCAAGGCGCCCCCCCCGGGGTGTACGACAGACGAGTGAACCCTGCGGCAGGGATAGGGCGGCGAACGAGAGGCCGAACGCGAAACCGCTCGTGCTACCCTGCTCATCGTGGACGTCCGGCGCGCCGCCCGCAATCTCCTGGGGCAGTACGGGGGCTATCCACGCACCCTGAAGCCGAAGCAGACGGCGCAGGTGAAGTCGGCGCAGAGAAGAGGGGAATTCGGCGATCGGAATCGCGAAGCGCCTGGCAATGCGTCGCTGCGACGGTTCCCCTCGATCGGCAAAGCGACTCGATCGGTCCGGATGCACGCTTCTCGCCCCGCACGGTCCGGTTGCAGAAGTGCCTGCCACCCGACCTGGAGGAGGGAGTCATGGCTCGTTCATTCGCGGCCGCCGTCGTGCTGGTTGCGGTTCTCCCATCCCTTGCCAGCGAGTCCGGATTCTCCTCGCCGGAGTCGACCCCACACCGCACCCTGACCTTCGAAGATCGCGTTGCCGCCCAGCGCGTGATCGAGGAGGTCTACTGGCGGCACCAGATCTGGCCGAAGGACAACCTGCAGCCGAAACCGCCGCGGTCGAGGGTGATTGCCGATGAGGCGATTCGCGCCAAAGTCGTGGACTACCTCGAGGAGTCGAATCTGCTGGAGACGTGGTGGCATCGCCGGATCACCGCCGAGCAACTTCAGGCCGAGATGGACCGGATGTCACGCAGTACTCGCTCCCCGGAAATCCTGCGAGAGCTGTTCGCGGCGCTCGGAAACGACCCGTTGCTGGTCGCGGAGACGCTGGCCCGTCCGATCCTGGCGGACAGGCTCGTCCGCAACTGGTATGCAAACGACGCGCGGCTTCATGCCGGGGTGCGAAAGGACGCCGCGAGGGTAGTGGCGCAGGCGAGGAGCATCGCCGAAATGCGAGCCGTGGGCGCCCTGTATTCGGAAATGACCGTCGTGCCGAGACGGGAAGCGAGCGAAGGACGCGAAGGGGACGGGCAACAGCACAGGGTCTCTCTCGACGCGGAGGAGTGGACGCATTGGATGAGATCACTCGCCTCTCTCTTCGGTGTCGTCGCGGTGGAGGAGATCCCGCTCCAGCGACCGAGCAGCCTCCAGGAGGGACAGGATCGGTACTTCGTCACCGCCTTGCTGGCGCGCAAGAACGACGAGGTGACGGTCGCAACCGTGGAATGGCGAAAGAAACCTTTCGAGACCTGGTGGGCTGAGCAACGGACTTCCATCGGGACGCAGGTGGAGACGACGACCGGGTCGTTCGTTCTGTCCAGTCCCGCCGCCGTTGCGTGCGCGGCGGACACCTGGCGATCGGCTCTCTACGTTCCGGATGCACGGTTCGGAGCGACATCGGTGTGGACCGGCACGGAGATGATCGTCTGGGGTGGCCAGAACCTCTACGGAGCTTTCCTGGACACCGGAGGCCGATACAACCCCTCGACGGACACCTGGCTTCCGACGTCCTTCGGTGTGAACGCCCCCTCCGCCCGGGCCTACCACACGGCGATTTGGACCGGTACGACGATGATCGTCTGGGGTGGCCACGGTCCTTCGTCGTTCAATACCGGAGGTCTGTACGACCCGACCAACGATACGTGGTTGCCAACGTCGACCGGAACGAACGTCCCCCCCGCAAGGAGCTACCACACGGCGGTGTGGACGGGTACGGAGATGATCGTCTGGGGCGGGTCTGGCGTCGACGCCGGGAACACGGGCGGTCGCTATCACCCGGCGACCGACACCTGGATCTCGACGTCGACTGGGACGAACGTCCCGGAGGCGCGGATCGGCCACACTGCCGTGTGGACGGGAACCGAGATGCTCGTCTGGGGTGGGGAACGGAACTACCGAGTGTTGAACACTGGAGGCCGATACCGTCCGGCGACGGACACCTGGACCGCAACGTCGACCGGAACGGGCGCCCCGGAAGGACGAGACGATCACACGGCTGTATGGACTGGCACGGAGATGATCATTTGGGGCGGTCTGGGCTCGGCTTCAATGGGTTTCTCGAACACTGGTGGCCGCTACGACCCGGCAACGGACACGTGGACTCCGACTTCGGTTGCTTCGAACGTCCCCACGGCGCGGGGGCTCCACACGGCTGTGTGGACGGGAGCGGAAATGGTCGTCTGGGGCGGGGCTAGCTCTGGCCCCAGACCCGACGGGGACACGAACAGTGGCGGCCGCTACGACCCGTCAACCGACACCTGGGTGCCGACTTCGATCGCGGCCAACGTCCCGGCCCGGCGGTCGGGTCACAGCGCTGTCTGGACGAACCGGGAGATGATCGTCTGGGGAGGGGGCTGGGAGAGCACCGGTGGCCGTTACGATCCCTCGACCGACTCGTGGGTCCCGACGTCGACCGGAGCAATCGCTCCATCCCAGCGATATCAACACACGGTCGTGTGGACGGGTACCGAGATGATCGTCTGGGGGGGCACCGGCCTCTTCGGGAATTCCATCCGGGAAGTGAACACCGGTGGTCGATACGATTCCGCGACGGATGCCTGGTCTCCGACGTCGAGCGGAGCGAATGTGCCTGCCGCCCGCTCCCAGCACACGGCAGTGTGGACGGGTACGGAGATGATCGTCTGGGGGGGCTCCAGCGCTTCCGGCAGTCTGCTCGATACCGGTGGCCGCTACAGCCCGTCCGCGGACACGTGGTCGCCGACCTCGACGGGAACGGACGTCCCCACAGCTCGCTCCTGGCACACGGCGGTGTGGACGGGCACGGAAATGATCGTCTGGGGTGGCTCCAGCTCTCACTTGGGCGATGCTCTCAATACCGGTGGCCGCTACAGTCCGTCTACGGATACGTGGTCGCCGAGCTCGACGGGAACGGATGTCCCCACAGCTCGCTACCGGCACACTGCGGTGTGGACGGGCACGGAGGTGATCGTCTGGGGTGGCTCCGACTCCTCCGGCGATCTGCTCAAAACCGGGGGTCGCTACACTCCCGCTGCAACGGACAGCTGGCTCTCGACGTCGATGGGAGAGGACGTTCCCTCGGAGCGGGAAGGCCACACTGCGGTATGGACGGGTAAGGAGATGATCGTCTGGGGCGGCGGCAGCGACAGCGGTGGCCGGTACGCTCCCTCGAGTGATTCTTGGTGGCCCATGTCTGAAATCGACACCGGGTCAGGACACACGGCGGTGTGGACAGGCACGACGATGATCGTGTGGGGGGGCTACGAGTACGACTATGCTACGCGTCCACCCTCTGTCGTTGCCTCGAGGTCCGGTGGCCAGTACGACCCCTCGGCCGACATGTGGTGGCCAACATCGGTGGAGCCGAACCGCCCCTCCGCACGAACAGGTCACACGGCGGTGTGGACCGGTACCGAGATGATCGTCTGGGGAGGCCTCACGGGTACCCATTCGGACTACGTGCCGGCGTCAACGGCCCTCGACCTCTACTGCGCGTGCCAGATCTTCCGAACTTTCTACCAAGATGCCGATGGCGATGGCCATGGCAACCCCGACGTCGTCACGACGGCCTGCGCGGAATCTTCTCCTTCCGGTTGGGTCACGAACGGTGCGGATTGCAACGACCTCGATCCAGCAATCGCACCCAGCGCGGTGGATGTGTGCAACGGCGTCGACGACGACTGCGACGGCACCATCGACGACGACGGCAGCACGCTGTGTGAAGACGGTAACCTCTGCACCACGGATGCGTGCCACGGCGCCAGTGGTTGCTCCCATTCCGACAACGCCGCCCCCTGCGATGACCTGAACGCTTGCACGACGAGCGACGTCTGCGCGAACGGGGCCTGCGTAGGGGGTCCACCACCGGACTGCGAGGATGAGAACGTCTGCACCGCGGACACCTGCAACTCCCAAGAGGGCTGCAGGAACCGATCGGTGAACGTGGACACGACGTCGTTCTCGACCGACCGGATCGATGGCCGCGATCTGGTCATTCTGGCGGGGGCATGGCATAGCCTCCCGTCGCAGCGTCGTTACAGAGCGGCGGTGGATTTGGACCAGATCCCGGGGGTGGACATCGGGGATTTCGGTCTGTTCATGTTGGCTTTCGGCCGCAGCTGTCCATGAGGAGGATCCGCGATGATCGGCAGGGCGAACGAGACTTCCCGGAACGTGTTTCGAGGGCTCGGGCCGGGGCTCGGGGCGATGACGCTGATCGTGCTGGCGTGCCGCTGTGGTGGAGATGGGGGACCGAGCATCCCCGAGCTCTCCTGCCGCGACGGCAACAGCTCCGTGGCCAGCACGGTCGTGCTGAAGTGCGGCGGGGCAACGAGCAGCGAGGCGGAGAAGATTGACGTGGCAGTGAACGGGTCGTCCTCGGGAATCGGGGTCCGCGGATTCACCTTCGACGTCATCTACTCCCCGTCCAAGCTGGAGTTCGTTCCCGCGACGAGCTATGCGAGCCCTCTGCTGCCCGACGGGTTGGTTGGGGTCACGCTGTCCGATGGGCGACCGGGCCGCGTCGTGGTGTCTGTCCAACAGGTGGGAGACCTTCCTCCCGTCTCGGTGACGAAGGGGCAGCACACGCTCCTGAGTCTGACGTTCCGGCGCGTGCCCGGCGCCACCTTCGATCCGACGCCGCTGACGTTCGAGAACTTCGAAGCCCATCCCCCGTCGGTCGGGATCGGATTTCGCAGCGACCTGTCGCTGTCCTACGAGTGAGGCCTGGGTTCTCATGCTCAGCCTCCTGGACGTCGTGTTCTTCGCCAGCGGGTCGAGCGGACAGGGCCGTGGGGCGCGTTCGCTCCTTCTCGTGGCGCTGGCCTCCTTGGTAGGATGTGCGGGTCGGGTTCCGGCTCCACCGCCCCCACCGTCCTCCGCTCTCAGGTCCGAGGCCGTTTCCGCCGCGAGCGCGGAGACGGGGACTTCCGATTCGCGCGAGGCGCACGCGGGACCAGCCGTCGAGAACGACGTCGCGGGCGCAGCGGTATCCTCGCCTCCAGGCGGGGGCGGAGTTGGCGTCGTGCCGGACGAAGGAGTGGCCGCTCGAGGGGATGCCGAGCCTTCCGCGAAGATGGAGCCGGGTCGCGTTTCGGCGGGGCCCGGAGGGGTGTCGCCGGTCGAAGGATCGGCCGATCATCAGGCGGGCTCTGATGAAGAGCCCGGGATGGCGGTGGCCGCTGCGTACGTCTTCCCGCCCGATCGAACCGTTTCATCTTCCGCACAGACCGACCCACGAAACCGCGGACGAGACGGCGAATCGCAGGCCGGGGTTCTTGAAGGTCGATCTGGCGGCTCCGAGGCTGCGTCCGGAGGGGAGATCGAGTCGCCGGGTCGCTACCCGCCTTCGACTCCGCGCGACACGTCCGGGGCCGCGACGTCGCAGCCGCTGCGGCTGTCGATCGTTCCGTCGGCACGGATCGTTGCGATCGGAGAGGTGGTTTCCATCGACGTGATGGCTTCTTCGGCCGTCGCGATCAACGACGCTCCGCTGCACGTGAGGTTCGATCCGGCGGTGCTGGAGTACGTGGATGGATCTCCCGGAGAGTTCTTGAGCCGAGGTGGGAGTAGCGTGGTGTTTCTGGTGGATGGCAAGACGGTAGCGGGAGACGTGGCTGTGGGGATCGGACGGATCGAGCGCGCTCATGGGGCGACGGGTGAAGGCTTGCTCTGCCGGTTACGACTGAAGGGGGTCGCGGCAGGGGAGACGACCGTCGTTGCGAGCCCCGCGATGGCCTGGGATACACGAGGCGCTGAGGTGACCGTCGAGACTCGTGGGCGCGCGGTGGAGGTTCGATCCTCGACGAACGGTGATTAGACCCCGCCAGGAAATGACTGTGGTACACCGGGCGTCCCCCGGGTCCTTCCCCTGCGCAACCCCCGGTGGCACGATACGCGGGTCTGCGCGATTCCCGCGGCAGTGCGGCGGTGAACATGCGAGTCCTCTTCGTCGAGAACGACGATTCGTTCTCGTACAACCTGCTCGACCTGCTCCCGGAGCCGCGGGCGTCCATCACCGTCGTCCGCGGAGGCACACCGGAGGCTGCCGAGGCGCTCCCCCGTCACGACGCCGTCGTGATCGGCCCGGGGCCGACCGATCCGGAGCGCGCGGGGCTCCTCGGATTCGTTCACGCCGCGGCAGAGCGGCGGCTCCCGCTCCTCGGGGTCTGCCTCGGGCATCAGGCGCTGGGGATGGCGTTCGGAGCGCGGCTCGTACGGTCGGTCCCGGCTCACGGGAAAATCGCGCTGGTCACGTTCGCGCCGAGCCGCCGATTGCCGGGCATCGAGGGCCGGTACCGCGTCATGCGGTACCACTCGCTGGCCATCGCGAGCGTCCCGCCGCCTCTCCGCGTCATCGCGACGCTCTCCGACCGCACGGTGATGGGGATCGAGCACCGCGATCTGCCGATGGCCGGCGTGCAGTTCCATCCGGACTCGTACGGGACCCCTCATGGCCGTCGCATGGTCGAGGCGTTCTTCCGGGGACTGGAGTGAAAACACCGGGGGCATGCTCCCGGCGCCCCGCCCCGCGTACGGTGCAGTGCCGCAGACCGGCCTGCACCTCCCGCGGGTTTTCATCGCTTTCGAGTGACGCCCCGAGGCGTCATGGACAACTGGGATGAGGCTCTCGCGTCTCGCGAACGAGTCCGACTTCGCGCTGATGGGTCCGGGGTTCACAGGCACCGGCTGGACGCTCGTGCGCGATCTCGTCCCCGGATCGGGCAAGCCGTGCGTCTGGTTCGCGTCGTACGAAACGCCGGGAGCTCGGGCGACGCGCCTCGTCGGCACGGTGGAGCAAGTCGACATCGAGTGGGACGTGACGGCAACCCAGCCCGCGGCGGAGCTGCGCGAAGCGGGATTCCTCGACGGCGTTCGTCGCGTGCGAGAGGCGATCGCTGCGGGAGACGTCTATCAGGTGAACCTCACCCTGCGCGCGACGCTGACCGGCGCCGGCGGGGCGGAGCTTCTCACGCTCCTGTGCCGCCGGGAGACTCCCCGGTTCGCCGCCTGGATCCGCTCGCGGCACATCGGGGAGATCGTCTCGGCGAGCCCCGAGATGCTTTTCGAGAAGCGAGGGCGGATCCTTCGCGCGGAGCCGATGAAGGGCACGGCCGCCCCGGGCGAGGCGGGGAGATTGCGTCGCAGCGCGAAGGACCGCGCCGAGCTCGCGATGATCACCGATCTGCTCCGGGACGATCTTCACCGCCTGTGCGAGCCCCGGACGGTGGTCGTGCCGCGGCCCCGGCGTCTGGTCGAGCTCCCCTACGTCGTCCAGGCCGTGGCCGAGGTCGAGGGTACGCTCCGCCCCGAACTGGAGCTGCGCGACGTGATCGCCCAGCTCCACCCGGGCGGGTCGGTCACCGGGGCGCCGCGGCCGGCGGCGTGCGCGATGATCCGGCAGCTCGAGGAGACTCCTCGCGGGGCGTACTGCGGAGTCCTCGCATGGGAGGAGGCAGAGACGGCCCGCGCCGCGCTCCTCATCCGAACTGCGTCACGCCTCGACGCCGATCGATGGGAGTGCGGCGTCGGGAGCGGGATCACCTGGGACTCGGTGCCCGAGGCCGAGTTGGAAGAGGTCCGTCTCAAGCTCGGCGCATGGACGGGCTGACACGGACGCCGGCGCTGTCCATTCTTCCGTCTCCTCCGCCCTCGATTCGTTATGGCGTTCTCGCAATAAACAGGCGCCTCCGGATGGGGTTTTCGAATTCGGGGACAGTCCCTGATCACGCGGGGCGTCGATCAGGAGTTCTCGAGGCAACCCGCGTCTGGCACAGGCCGGTCCGCCGGCCTGTGCCAGACGCGGGGTCGGGGGTCTGGGGGCCGGCCCCCAGCACATTCCGGAACAGCACTCACGAAATCGGGGACATCCCTCGATTCGCGTCACACATCACCGAAGATTCGAGCTCGAGCCCCCCCGAACCCGTGTAGAGTAGCGAGACTGCAACCTTCGAGGGACACGATGGCCTCGGAAAACGTCCACGACTTCACCCTGATCTGCCAGGCAATCAAGGGAGGCGACCAGGACGGCCAGCGGCGTCTCTTCGAACTGGTGTACGCCGAGCTTCACCGCATGGCCCACCGGCAGCTCTCCAAGGAAGTGCCCGGTCACACGCTCCAGACGACGGCTCTGGTCCACGAGGCCTACATCAAGCTGTTCCGGAACGCCGAGGCCACTTGGGAGAACCGGCGGCATTTCTTCGGCTCCGCGGCACGGGCGATGCGGCAGATCCTCGTGGACCACGCGCGGCACCGGAACGCGTTGATGCACGGTGGGGACGCGCCGCGCGTGTCCCTCGACGAATGCGACGTGGCCGTGGGCCCGGGCCAGAACCTCGACATCCTCGCCCTGGACGAAGCGCTGAATCGGCTCGCGAGCGAGCGGCCTCAGCACGCCGAGGTGGTGATGTACCGGTACTTCCTCGGCTTGTCCGGCTCGCAGACCGCGGATCTGCTCGGCGTCGCGCCGAGAACGGTCGACTCGCACTGGCAGTTCGCGAAAACCTGGCTCCGGCGGGAGATGACGCGTCCCCCCGAGCGGCCCTCCTCGCATGAACAGCGATAGGGAAGGCCGGATCGAGGAGCTGTTCGAGCTCGTCCGGTCGACTCCGGATGCCGACCGCGAGGAGCTCCTCCGGGCGCACTGCGGCGACGACGCGGACCTCGCCCGGGAGGTGCTCTCCCTCCTGAGCCATCACTCGGCCGACTTCATGGAGAACCCCGATCACCTGCCCCGGACGCCGGGAGGAGGGTTCGCCGGCGACGCGGGAGAGCGCATCGGACCTTGCCGCATCGTCCGGAGCCTGGGGCACGGCGGGATGGGCGAGGTCTACCTCGCGGAGCAGGAGGAGCCGGTCCGGCGCAGGGTCGCGCTGAAGCTGATCAAGCTCGGGCTCGACACCCGGCAGGTGGTCGCCCGATTCGAGGCAGAGCGCCAGGCTCTGGCCATGATGAACCACCCGAACATCGCCCAGGTGTTCGACGCGGGCGCCACGGAGTCCGGACGCCCGTACTTCATCATGGAGTACGTCGAGGGATCGCCGATCACGACCCGATGCGACGACGCGAGGCTCGGCATCCGCGAGCGCCTCCGCCTGTTCGTGCAGGTCTGCGAGGGGGTCCAGCACGCGCACCAGAAGGGAATCATCCACCGCGACCTCAAGCCCTCGAACATCCTCGTCGCGAGCGTCGACGGCCGTCTCGTGCCGAAGATCATCGACTTCGGCATCGCCCGCGCGACCGATCGGAGCGCATTCGAGTCGGCCGCCTTCACGGAGCTGGGCCAACCGATCGGCACCCCCGAGTACATGAGCCCCGAGCAGGCGGGCAAGGTCGACGAGGACGTGGACACGCGGACCGACGTCTACTCGCTGGGAGCGCTCCTGTACGAGCTGCTCGTCGGCTGCCAGCCCTTCGACTCCCGCGCGCTGCGGAGCCTGCCTCGGGACGAGATGTTCCGCCGCCTGCGCGAGGTCGATCCTCCTCGGCCGAGCGTGCGCCTGGCCTCGCTGGGTCCCGCGGCCCGCGAGGTGGCGCAGCGACGCGGGACGGAACCCGAGGCGCTGCTTCGCCTCCTGCGCGGCGACCTCGACTGGATCGTCACGAAAGCGCTGGAGAAGGACAGGGACCGGCGCTACGTGTCGGCGTCGGAGTTCGCCGCCGACGTCGAGCGACACCTCGCGGATCAACCGGTGCTCGCGCGGCCGCCGGGTGCGGCCTACCGCGCCCGGAAGTTCGTGAGGCGGCACCGGATGGGGGTCGCCGCCGCCTCTCTGGCCGTGATCGCCCTGCTCACCGGCACCGTCGGCGCGACGGTCGGGATGATCCGCGCGCGACGGGCCGAGGCGCGGGCGGAAAACGAAAAGCGCCGGGCGGAGAGCGAGAGGGATGCCGCCAAGAGCCTGTCGGGCTTCCTGATAGACGTATTCAAGATCGCCAGCCCGGATCGGTCCAGGGGCGAGGTCGTGACCGTCCGCGAGCTGCTCGATCGGGGAGCGGAGAAGATCGCCGAAGACCTCGGGGATCGACCCGAGCAACAGGCAAGGATGATGGCCGCCATGGGCTCTGCCTACCGGGGACTGGGCCTGTACGAGGAGGCCCAGAAGCTCCTCGTGGACGCGGTGCCGCGCCTTCGGCAGATCTCCGGTAGGAATGATGCCGATCTGGTGGATGCCCTCAACGAGTTTGGCGCCCTCTACGTCAACCTCCAGAAGTACCGCGAGGCGCAGCCCCTCTTCGAGGAGGCCCTCGCCCTCGCGGAGCGAAGCCCGGATCCGATGCGCGCGGGGCTCGCGACGATCCTGAAGAATCTGGGAGACCTGCACGCCAAGCTCGAGGAGTTCGACCGCGCCAAGGACTACCACGTTCGTGCATTGGAGCTCCGGAAGGCCCAGTTCGGGCCCGCGAGCGAGCAGGTCGCCCGCAGCCTCTCGGGGATCGGCGACCTGCTGGTGCGGTCGGGCGATCCGGCCTCCGCGATCCCGTATCACGAGGAGTCCCTCCGGGTCCGCGAGAAGCTCAAGAAATCGGATCACGACCCGTTTCTCGGCTACGGTCACTACTACTTGGCGCGCGCCCTGTCCGGATCCGGACGCCTGGACGAGGCGCAGAAGCACCTCGAGACGACGGTGGCCATTTGGGAGCAGTCCCTCGGGCCCCAGCACGAGAAGGTCGGGACCTGCATGCGCGACCTCGCCAAGGTCCACGACGCGGCGCACGACCCGGAAGCCGCCGCGAAGTGCTACCAGCGGGCGCTGGAGATCGACGAGGCGGCGTTCGGCCGGGACGACCCGACGATCGTCGAGACACTGGAGGAGTTCGCGGCGTTCCTCCGGAGGAACGGACAGGCAGGGCGGGCTGGGGAACTCGAGTCTCGGGTGGCGGCGATTCGCGCGAAGCAACCAGCTTCCTTGCGGAAATAGAGGGATCCTGACGGAGAATTGCGAGGAATCCCGTGGATTATTTGCCCATCACCCCTCCCCTGCTCCGGCCCTGGGAAGGCCCGGCGACCGTGCGGCGCCCTGCCGGCGCCGTCAATCGATTCATTCCTGCGGAGTCCGGGTCCGTTTTGCGCATGTACGGGTGTGCCGGCTTGGGTGACCGCCCCGCCGGGCACGGGGAAGGAGGGGGTCATGCGACACGCTGGAGCCTACATGCCGGAATCCCGGGGATTCCCACCTGTCACGCGTTCGAACACGTGCATCTCGGGGGACCGTGCCACGGTGTTCTTCCTCGACCGTCTGCTACTGGACCCTTTCCAATTCGCGTATCGCAGCGCCAGTCGCGAGCCGATCGAGCGTTTGGAACCGCGGGCATGTCGGCGGGGCAGTACCGTGACGAGCATTTGTCCGCACCCGCGATTCGTTGACCACCGACACCGCCTTCTTCATCGGAGAAAATCGGAGCGTGTCCTCACGGTGCGTGAGGCCGGACCACGAACGCCTCGAGCAGGTCGCTCGGAGCAAGGAGCACTGAACATGAAGAGATCCGTGCGGAGGATCGGCCTGGGCCTGATCGCTCTGGTCCTGCTCCGCTCGTCCGGCATCGCGGTCGCAGCGTGCTCCGCGCGCTGGAACGGCACGAGCGGCAACTATTCCGACGGAACGAAATGGGACGTCGGCTCCGTCCCGTGCGGCGCCTGCGACGTGACGTTCCCGGCGGGAAGCTACACGGTCACGATGGACGTCGCGAGCTGCACGGTCTCGACGGTATCGATCGGCGACAACGTCACGTTCCGGCTGGCGTCCGGGAAGAGCTACGTCGTCACGACGAATGCCAGCGTCGCGGGGATCGTCGATGACCCGGGTGGGATGTTCTCGGCGCCGACCGCGAGCTTCGCGGGGAATCGGGCGCGGGCGTTTGTGAGGTTGGGTGGGAGTACCACGATCGGAGCGGCGAGTTACTCCTCCGTCGGTCTCTTCTCCGCCAACACGACGACCACGCTGATGTCGGCCGTGGACGCCAGAAGTCTGCTCGATCTGAGCCAACTGCAACGCTTCAACGCAGAATTCGACGAGTCGAGCGGATACGCAACCGGGCAGGCAGTGTCCGCGGCGAGCCGCGCCGAAGTGAAGATGCCTAACGTAACGGAGATCACCGGCCCGGTGCACAGCGAAGACCACGTCGACTTCACGGCAAACAACGGAACGCTGGACCTTCGCAGGCTGACCACCACCGGTAGCCAGGGCGGATGGACGCAGTTCTTCGCGAAAGCAGGGGGAACGCTGCAGCTCGACGTGCTGGCGAACACGGCAAAGACGTATTTCAACGTCGATGCGTCGACCGTCGCGCTGCCGAGGCTGACGACCGCGATCAACGACCAATTCGTCGCGTCGGCTGGCGGCACGCTGACCGCAAATCAGACTCCATGGAACTACTCCTCCCTCGCTCTCTACTCCGCCAACACGACGACGACGCTGATGTCGGCCGTGGGCACGGGCAGCCTGCTGGACTTCAGCGGACTGCAAAGCTTCAATGCCGGATTCGACGAGCCGAGTGGGTACGCTACCGGGCAGGCGGTGTCGGCGACGAGCGGTGCCTTCGTGAAAATGCCGAACCTGACGGAGATCACCGGCCCGGTGCGCAGCGAAGACCACGTCGACTTCACGGCAAACAACGGAACATTGGACCTTCGCAGGCTGACCACCACCGGTAGCCAGGGCGGGTGGACGCAGTTCTTCGCGAAAGCAGGGGGAACGCTGCAGCTCGACGTGCTGGCGAACACGGCAAAGACGTATTTCAACGTCGATGCGTCGACCGTCGCGCTGCCGAGGCTGACGACCGCGATCAACGACCAATTCGTCGCGTCGGCTGGCGGCACGCTGACCGCAAATCAGACTCCGTGGAGCTACTCCTCCCTCGCTCTCTACTCCGCCAACACGACGACGACGCTGATGTCGGCCGTGGGCACGGGCAGCCTGCTGGATTTCAGCGGACTGCAAAGCTTCAATGCCGGATTCGACGAGCCGAGTGGGTACGCTACCGGGCAGGCGGTGTCGGCGACGAGCGGTGCCTTCGTGAAAATGCCGAACCTGACGGAGATCACCGGCCCGGTGCGCAGCGAAGACCACGTCGACTTCACGGCAAACAACGGAACGCTGGACCTTCACAGGCTGACCACCACCGGTAGCCAGGGCGGGTGGACGCAGTTCTTCGCGAAAGCAGGGGGAACGCTGCAGCTCGACGTGCTGGCGAACACGGCAAAGACGTATTTCAACGTCGATGCGTCGACCGTCGCGCTGCCGAGGCTGACGACTGCGATCAACGACCAATTCGTCGCGTCGGCTGGCGGCACGCTGACCGCAAATCAGACTCCATGGAACTACTCCTCCCTCGCTCTCTACTCCGCCAACACGACGACGACGCTGATGTCGGCCGTGGGCACGGGCAGCCTGCTGGACTTCAGCGGACTGCAAAGCTTCAATGCCGGATTCGACGAGCCGAGTGGGTACGCTACCGGGCAGGCGGTGTCGGCGACGAGCGGTGCCTTCGTGAAAATGCCGAACCTGACGGAGATCACCGGCCCGGTGCGCAGCGAAGACCACGTCGACTTCACGGCAAACAACGGAACATTGGACCTTCGCAGGCTGACCACCACCGGTAGCCAGGGCGGGTGGACGCAGTTCTTCGCGAAAGCAGGGGGAACGCTGCAGCTCGACGTGCTGGCGAACACGGCAAAGACGTATTTCAACGTCGATGCGTCGACCCTTACGCTGCCGAGGCTGACGACTGCGATCAACGACCAATTCGTCGCGTCGGCTGGCGGCACGCTGACCGCAAATCAGACTCCGTGGAGCTACTCCTCCCTCGCTCTCTACTCCGCCAACACGACGACGACGCTGATGTCGGCCGTGGGCACGGGCAGCCTGCTGGACTTCAGCGGACTGCAAAGCTTCAATGCCGGATTCGACGAGCCGAGTGGGTACGCTACCGGGCAGGCGGTGTCGGCGACGAGCGGTGCCTCCGTGAAAATGCCGAACCTGACGGAGATCACCGGCCCGGTGCGCAGCGAAGACCACGTCGACTTCACGGCAAACAACGGAACGCTGGACCTTCACAGGCTGACCACCACCGGTAGCCAGGGCGGGTGGACGCAGTTCTTCGCGAAAGCAGGGGGAACGCTGCAGCTCGACGTGCTGGCGAACACGGCAAAGACGTATTTCAACGTCGATGCGTCGACCGTTACGCTGCCGAGGCTGACGACCGCGATCAACGACCAATTCGTCGCGTCGGCTGGTGGCACGCTGACCGCAAATCAGACTCCGTGGAGCTACTCCTCCCTCGCTCTCTACTCCGCCAACACGACGACGACGCTGATGTCGGCCGTGGGCACGGGCAGCCTGCTGGACTTCAGCGGACTGCAAAGCTTCAATGCCGGATTCGACGAGCCGAGTGGGTACGCTACCGGGCAGGCGGTGTCGGCGACGAGCGGTGCCTTCGTGAAAATGCCGAACCTGACGGAGATCACCGGCCCGGTGCACAGCGAAGACCACGTCGACTTCACGGCAAACAACGGAACGCTGGACCTTCACAGGCTGACCACCACCGGTAGCCAGGGCGGGTGGACGCAGTTCTTCGCGAAAGCAGGGGGAACGCTGCAGCTCGACGTGCTGGCGAACACGGCAAAGACGTATTTCAACGTCGATGCGTCGACCGTCGCGCTGCCGAGGCTGACGACCGCGATCAACGACCAATTCGTCGCGTCGGCTGGCGGCACGCTGACCGCAAATCAGACTCCGTGGAGCTACTCCTCCCTCGCTCTCTACTCCGCCAACACGACGACGACGCTGATGTCGGCCGTGGGCACGGGCAGCCTGCTGGATTTCAGCGGACTGCAAAGCTTCAATGCCGGATTCGACGAGCCGAGTGGGTACGCTACCGGGCAGGCGGTGTCGGCGACGAGCGGTGCCTTCGTGAAAATGCCGAACCTGACGGAGATCACCGGCCCGGTGCGCAGCGAAGACCACGTCGACTTCACGGCAAACAACGGAACGCTGGACCTTCGCAGGCTGACCACCACCGCTAGCCAGGGCGGATGGACGCAGTTCTTCGCGAAAGCAGGGGGAACGCTGCAGCTCGACGTGCTGGCGAACACGGCAAAGACGTATTTCAACGTCGATGCGTCGACCGTTACGCTGCCGAGGCTGACGACTGCGATCAACGACCAATTCGGCGCGTCGGCTGGTGGCACGCTGACCGCAAATCAGACTCCGTGGAGCTACTCCTCCCTCGCTCTCTACTCCGCCAACACGACGACGACGCTGATGTCGGCCGTGGGCACGGGCAGCCTGCTGGACTTCAGCGGACTGCAAAGCTTCAATGCCGGATTCGACGAGCCGAGTGGGTACGCTACCGGGCAGGCGGTGTCGGCGACGAGCGGCGCCTCCGTGAAAATGCCGAATGTGACGGCGATCATCGGCCCGGTGCGCCGTGAAGACCATCTCGACTTCAACGTGAACACGAACGCCAGCCTCGATCTCGAGGAGCTTTCCCTCATCAGCGGGACCGGCTCAACGAATTTCGTCCTCGCCAGCGCCTCCCACACGACCCTTGGGGACGTCCTTCTCGCCGCACCCACCTCGCTGTCGCTCACAGGCGGCGCTATCTTGCAAGCGGCCGGCCTGCGTGACGCTCCCTTGAGTACGGCCTCCTCCTCCATCACCCTCAGCACCTCCGACGTGACGTTCGACATCGCCGGCAGCCTCGAGCTCGGCGCCAACATCTCGCTGACCGCGACGCAGCCGGGCACGCGTCTCTCGATCGGGGGCGACTTCACGCATAAGCTGTCGGACGAAACGAAGATGAAGCTCGAGTCGGCCATCGTCACGTTCGATGGGACCGGCCCGCAGCACCTGGAAGCGGCTGGAACGGATCTGGGCACGAACCGTTCGGCGGCGCGCAACTTCGCCATCGGCCAGGTGATCGTCGGGACGGCGTCGCAGACCACGACGGTCATGGTGCAGGACCTTCTCGACAGCGGCAATCGCGGCACGGGGAGCGAAGCGCTGTACCTCAACGGCCTCGATCCGACTCCCCCCATGCATCCCGAGGGACTGCGGATCGAGCCGGGATCGACGTTCGTGCTGAGCTGTGTCCCCGTCTACGTGTTCGACAGCGCCAGCGACACGACTGCGCAGCGATTGAACGATCTGTTCACGCCCGGTGTCTACCGCATCCCCTACGACCGGGGCTTCCTGGAAGTCGACTTCGACACCGACGGTGACGGCCGCCCCGACTGCCTGGACAACTGCCCGCAGGTCCCCAACCCCGACCAGACCGACTCGGACGGCGACGGGATCGGCAACGCCTGCGAAGTCGTGGTGCCGCTCGACGACACGAGCCTGGTCGATCCGGCCCCGGGCTTCGGCCTCGGCTCCCGGACCGGCTCCAGCACCGCCGCGGCGGGCGACCTCAACGGCGACGGCTGTCAGGACTTCCTCGTGGGCGCCCCGGCGTACAAGAAGAACGGCACGATTCTCTCGGCCGGCGCCGTCGGCGTGTTCTTCGGAAGCGCAAACGGAGCTCAGCGGAAGGCACCCGACATCATCTTCCTCGGAGAGGCCGCTCACGATCGCGCAGGAGTCTCGGTCGCCGGCAACTTCGACTTCAACGGCGACGGCCGGCGCGACATTCTCATCGGCGCGGAGCAGATGGACCGCACCCGGAACCCGGCCGTGCCGACCGGAAGCGGCAAGGTCTACCTGATCTACTTCGACCCGACCGATACCGTGCACTATCCGAACATTGGCGACCCGAACACTGCAGACACCGTGGATCTCTCGCTGGTCGGCGTCCCGGGCGGCATCCCCGGCGTCGTGTTCACCGGCCAGGCTCTCGGAGACATGGCCGGCTTCTCGGTGGCCGGCGGCGGGCGGGTCAACGAGGACGCCAAGCAGGACATCGCGATCGGCGCTCCCGGTCACGATGTGGACGGGCAGGCGGACGCGGGAGCCGTGTACGTGGTCTTCGGCAACTCCTCGCTCTCCGGCAGCGTGCCCCTCGCCGATGTTCCCGCCGTCGTCCCCGGTCACGTCTTCCTGGGAACGAACGTAGGCGATCTGCTCGGCTACGCGGTGGCCTTCCCCGGCGACGTCACGGGAGGGGCCGGTGAGGATCTCGCCTTGGGCGCTCCCCATGCCGCGGCGATCGGGCAAACTTCCCAGCATCCCGGCGCGGTGTACATCATCGAGGGCGGCGCGTTGCGACGAGACATCACGGAGGTCGACTCCATCGGCAAGAACGGGTACGGCATCCGGCTGTGCGGCGTTCAGGACGGCGAGGCCTTCGGCCATTCGATCGCCGGCGGCGGCGACAACATGGTCAACGGCCAGGCCGACCTGCTGATCGGTGCGCCGTTCTACGACGGCACCGGTCGACAGGACGCCGGCCGCGTGATCCAGACCGCCTCGAAGCTCCCGTCGGGGACCTTCACGGCGGATCAGGTCGGGGCGCCGTCCAACGTTTCGGGATCGCTGCCCGGCGTGCGGTGGCTCGGCGCCGCAGCGGGCGATCGCCTCGGCTCGGCCGTGGCCGGTCTGATGAACGTCAGCGGCGGCAGCTCCCCCGAGATCGCCATGGGCGCGCCATGGGCCGATCCCGAGGTGGCGCCGAATCGGATCGCGAGCGACGCCGGCATCGTCTACGTGGCCGACGGCGCGACTCCGTGGAGCCTGCATCGCGGCGAGATCGATCTCGGTCTCGGGTTCCCCGGCACGCAGTTCCTCGGCACGCAGGCGGGAGAGAACGCCGGTTCGTCCATCGCCGGAACCGGCGACGTCAGCTGCGACGGCGGCAACGACTTCATCATCGGGTCGCCGGCCAACGATCTGCCCGTCCTGGGAGTCGACACGGGGGTCATCTACATCGTCACCGACCCCTGCGGCAGCATCGACACCGACGGCGACCAGATCAAGGATGCGTGCGACAACTGCGTCGGCACGCCGAACTCGAACCAGGTCGACAGCGATCTCGACGGATTCGGGGACGCCTGCGATCCTCCCGAGCTGTGCAACGGAGCGGACGACAACCACGACGGAGTGATCGACGAGGGCTGCGACGCGGACGGTGACGACTACTGCAGCGAGCTGATGGTGGTCGTCGGGCTGCCGGGGGTTTGTCCCAATGGCGGCGGCGATTGCGACGATCAGGACGCGACGATCCATCCCGGCGCCGCGGAAGAACGCGACGCGGGCGCTTCCTGCAGCGACGGCAGGGACAACGACTGCGACGGTCTGATCGATCCGGCCGATCCCGGCTGTGTCCAGCGCCCCTGTCCGGACGTGGACGGCGACGGTTACGCCGTCTGCGATCCCTCTTGCGTCCTGCCTCCGAGGAAGACTTGCGGCGACTGCAACGACGGCAATGCCTCGGTTTCTCCGGGCGCACCCGAGAGCCTGGGTGCGTCCGGCACTTGCACCGATACCCTGGACAACGACTGCGACGGCCAGACCGACCTGGCCGATCCTGGTTGCCCCCCCTGTCCCGACGCGGACGCTGATGGATACGCCGTCTGTGCCGCCTCGTGCGTTCAGCCGCACGGGACCACCTGCGACTGCGACGACGCCGATCCGTTGGTCCACCCCGGAGCCGCCGAGGAGCTGTCCGCGGCAGGCACCTGCACCGATCTCGTCGACAACGACTGCGACGGGCTCGTCGACCAAGCGGACCCGCCGTGT
>CAVOVZ010000007.1:0-107819 GCA_963699985.1 Terriglobia bacterium | reverse complement strand
GAATGCGAAGCAGTACATCTTCATCTCCAGCATCTCCGCCTACGCGAACAACGAGAAACCCGGCGCGGATGAGACCGCCGCGCTCGCGACGGTCGCCGATCCGACGGTCGAGACGATGGGCGCGAAATTCGAGAACTACGGCGCGCTCAAGGCCTTGTGCGAGAAGGCTGCCGTGGCCGCCTTTCCCGGCCGCGCGGCGATCGTGCGCCCGGGCTACATCGTCGGCCCGGGCGATCCGAGCGACCGGTTCACGTACTGGCCCGTCCGCATCGGGCGCGGTGGCGAGGTGCTCGCACCCGGGTCGCCCGACGATCCGGTCGAGTGGATCGACGTCCGTGACCTCGCCGCGTGGCTCGTGAAGCTCGTCGAGGACGAGACCAGCGGAACCTTCAACGCGATCGGCCCCGATCGGCCGGGCAAGTGGGGAGAGGTCCTCGATGCCTGCGTCGCGGCCTCGAAGACTCCGGCGACGCTGACGTGGATCCCCAACGACTGGCTCGTGAAGAACGGCCAGGGAGGCGAAGACGGCTTTCCGATCTGGGCGCCGCCGATCGGGGAGACCGCCGGATTCCACAGCTGGAGCAACGAGCGCGCGCGCAAGGCGGGCCTGACGTTCCGTCCGGTCGCCGACACGATCGATGCGATCCTGGCATGGTATCCGAGCGAAGTCGAGCGACGCGTCCGCGTGACGCGCGAACTCGAGGAGACCGCCAAGGCGAAGGGGAGCGAGCCGCCGAGGCTACCCGATCCCAGGGCACTCAAGGCCGGTCCGTCCGCCGAGCGCGAAGCCGAACTGATCGCGAAATGGAAAGCCGATCAGGTGCGCTGACCGAGCCGGCACCCTTCGGGCCCTGCCCCACAGACTCTCCCTGAGGTCGGAGCGGACAGGTTCTCTCTTCGTCACTTCTCCGCGTCTTGCGGAGAAGAGTGTAGCTCGTCAGGCGGCGTCGGCATCGACGTTGGGAAACTCCTCGCGCCGGATCCCGAGCGCGGCGTGCATCACCCGAAGGCCGAAGCGGGTGACGCGCCGGCGGCGGGAGTGCGGGATCTTGACGACGAGGGCGTAGACGTAGAGGCGATGGAGCATGCGAGTGACCTGGGCGCTGCGCTTCTTGGGAAGTGCCGCCAGGGACGAGCCCGCGCGGGCGAAGTTGTCGCCCAGATCTCGATGGGTGAAGCCGTGCACCGCCTCACGGAGGTCCTCGCGTACGATCACGAGGACCGGACCCACCTCGGGCTTGCGAGAGAAACCCCGGCGATGCGGAACGTCGCCTCGAAGCCGGCCGTCGACGCCGCCGTTGGCATGAACCCCGGTTCGGCGGCCTGCATCACCGCTACGACTGGCGGGAACGGCCTGACGGCTGATTCGTGATCAGGTCATCGTCTCCTCAAACTCGCAACTCGTGTGCCTCGGCTGTCCGTTGGGGGCCAGAGGCTGCGGTGCTCCAACTCTCTTCTACCGCGATTCTTGACTGAGGATCGAGCGGGGCAGCGTCATTCCCGGCTGCACCACGGCCCCGATCCTCCGTTTGGAGAGGAGGATCGGATTCAGGCGAGGGACAGGACGGAGTTCTTGGAAGGCACAGCCATGCGCTCGGCACCCAGGCCGGCCCCGGCCCCCGCTTCAATTCACCACGGAGCATGGCGACCCTTCGAGACCACGATCGGGGCAGACGCCCCCCGCACTACCGTCCCGGCGCCAGACCGTACTCCTTCAGCTTTCGATAGAGCGTCGCCGTGCCGATTCCCAGGCCCGCCGCCGTTTTCGCGCGGCTCCCGCCGTTCCCCTGCAGAACGGCCAGGATGTACTCGCGCTCCATCGCGGCGAGAGGTCTCACCGAGCCGGCGGGCGTCGGGGCGGGTAACGCATTGCGCACCTCCTCGGGGAGGTCCTCCGGCTCCACGCGGTCGCCTCGTGCGAGGACGACCCCCCGCTCGAGGGCGTTCTCCAGCTCCCGCACGTTGCCCGGCCAGTCGTAGCGGAGAATCTGGTCCGCGGCGCGCGGCGACAGCGCGCACGGTTTCCGCCGCAGCCGCAGCGCGATCTCCTCGAGGAGCACGCGCGCGAGGCTGAGTAGCTCCTCTCGCCGCTCACGCAGCGGTGGGACGCGCAGCTCGACCACGCGCAGGCGGTAGTAGAGGTCCTGCCTGAATCTCCCCTCCTGCACGGCCGCGCCCAGCTCCCGATTCGTGGCGGCAACGACCCGCACGTCCACCGGACGGCTCCGGTTCTCGCCGACGGGGCGCACCTCGCGCTCCTGGAGCGCGCGAAGGAGCTTCGCCTGCATGGACTGCGGCAGCTCGCCCACCTCGTCGAGCAGGAGGGTTCCGCCGTTCGCGGATTCGAAGAGACCGGGCCGGTCCTGGGTGGCGCCCGTGAATGCGCCTCGCGCGTGGCCGAAGAGCTCACTTTCGAGGAGCGCCTCGGGGAGGGCGGCGCAGTTGAGCGCCACGAAGGGCCCCGCCGAGCGCGAGGACTCAGCGTGGATCAACCGGGCCAGGCGCTCCTTCCCGGTTCCGCTCTCTCCGGTCAGGAGCACCGTGGAGTCGACCGGAGCCACGCGGCGTGCCAGGTCCAGGACGCGCTTCATCGCCTCGCTTCGCGCGACGATTCCCGACGGGTCGTCCGCCGGGCCTCCGGCCAGCGCGAGCTGACGACTCCGGGAGAGGCGATGCTCGGCCTTCTTCAATGCCTCGGTGAGTTTTCTCATCGAGTCGTCGAGGCAGGGACGCTCGTAGTAGGCGAGGTGGGGCTCGATGGACGTCCCCCAGTCCTCGCGAAAACGTCCCACCACGTGGCACACCGCGTCTCCTCGTCCCCGGCAGCGGTCCTCGATGCAGTACACCTCGCGACGATTGCAGAAGCTCAGGTAGCCGCTCGCGAAGCCGGCGAGGGTCCAGCACACGGGCTCCTGGGCCCGCCCCATCTGCAGCAGGTGCTGCTCCGCCTCGTACGATTCCTTCCACACGGCCTCGGCGAACGGGGCAGACGGATCGTCCGGTCCCGCCTCGATTCCCTCGGCGATGACGAGCCCCTGCAGGGTGTGGAGGCGCCCACCGGCCGTCCTCCACTCACGCTCCGAGTCCCAAGGGATCTCCGAGCGGAGGCTCTCCGCCGTTCGATAGCCGTGGGCATAGCCGAAGCGAGTCAGCAGACCGCGGGCCGCGGTCAGCCCCAGAGTCTCGATGATCTCGCGGCGCAGGAGGCCGAGCGCCACGGCGTCGAGGATGACGGCCCTGCGCCCGGCGAATCGGACGATTCCGCCCCGAGGTTCGAACTCGAGCAGCTCCCTCAGATCCAGATCGGCGACCTTCATGCAGCCATCCTCCTCGCGTTCGTCCTTCCCTGTCCCGGTTGCACGCCGAAAACGAAGGCCCAAATCGATCGAAATGATATGACAATTCGATCAATTTGACCATCGCGTGCGGAAGATCCCCGGGAAAACGATGAAAAATAAGTGGCTCGATCGTTGCTCACAGGCTTCCATCCAGGACTCCGCACCCGGCGGGAGACGATGGTGAACCGAACGAGCCCCGCTTTGTTCCTCTCGCACGGATCTCCGATGATCGCGCTTGAAGAGCACCCGTTCGGCCGTGCGCTGGCGGCGTTCGCTCTCCAGACCCCACCACCGCTCGGGATCGTCGCCCTGTCCGCGCACTGGCTCGCGCCCGGCCCGGTTCGAGTCACCTCGAGCCCGAAGCCGCGAATCCTCCATGACTTCTCGGGATTCCCGAGGCCGCTGTACACGATGGAATACGGCTGTCAAGGTGATCCGACGCTCTCCGCCGAGGTGGTGCGGCTCCTCGAGACCGCCGGAATCCCTGCTTCGGCGGATCCGGAGCGAGGTCTCGATCATGGCGTGTGGATTCCCCTTCGCCTCGCGTACCCCGAGGCACGGGTGCCGGTCGTGCAGGTCTCGTTGCCTCAGACCTCCGCGCCGCATCTCCTGCGACGAATCGGCGCGGCACTTGCCCCGTTGCGGCGTTCGAGCGTCCTGCTGGTGGGAAGCGGGGGAGTCGTCCACAATCTCCGGCTGGCCCGGCTCGATTCGGTCGACGGTTCGGTGGACGGCTGGGCGCGCGCGTTCGACGGGTGGATTCGGGAGCGCGTCGGCCTTCGCGATCACGAGGGAATCGTCCAGTTCCGCCAGGTGGCCCCCCATGCCGGTCTCGCCGCACCGACGTCCGAGCATCTGGACCCGATCCACTTCGTCCTGGGAGCGGAGCTTCCGGGCGATCGAATCCTCGACGTGTACCAAGGCTTCCAGCACGCAAATCTGTCGCTCCGCAGTTTCGCAATGGCCGCCTGAAAGGATGGACCCGAAAGGCGTGCCTCATTTCAGCCACGAACCAGAGAAGAAAGAGGAGGAGAGCCCGATGAACCGCACGTTTCGCGCAGCCCTGATCGCTTCCGCGATCGTACTCGTCTCGATCCTTCCCGCCGCGGCCGAGAGCTGGGATATCGACTCGTCCCACTCCGCCGCGCAGTTCAGCGTGAAGCACCTGGCGATCTCCAACGTTCGAGGGGAGTTCCACAACGTCAAGGGGACGGTGGAATGGGACGGCAAGAGCCCGGCGGGCGTGAAGATCGATGCCAGCATCGACATGACCACGGTGGACACCCGTGATGCGAAGCGGGACGAGCACCTGAAGGGCCCGGATTTCTTCGATGCGGCGAAGTTCCCCACGATGACGTTCAAATCGAAGAAGGCGTCGGCTTCCGGCCCGGGCAAGATGAAGATCGTGGGCGATCTCACGCTGCGCGGCGTGACGAAGGAGGTCACGCTGGACGTGGACGGACCCACCGCGGCCATCAAGGACCCGTGGGGCAACTTGAAGGTCGGAGCCACCGCCACCACCAAGATCAATCGGCAGGACTTCGGGGTGTCCTGGAGCAAGACCCTGGACTCGGGCGGCCTCGTGGTCGGAAACGACGTCGACATCGTTCTCGACATCGAGATCGGAAGGAAGGCCCCGGCCGAGAAGAAGTGACGATGGAAACGGGGCGACGCAGGTCCGATCTCGCCGTCGCAACGGGAGGAGCACCTTGATCTCCATGCGGAAGAGCGAAGAGCGGGGTCGGACCCGTCTCGACTGGCTGGACAGTCGCCACACGTTCTCATTCGGCGAGTACTTCGACCGGGATCACATGGGCTTCGGTCCCCTTCGGGTCATCAACGAGGACGTGGTGGCGCCCCGATCCGGGTTCGGCATGCATCCCCACCGGGACATGGAGATCGTCACGTACGTGCTCTCCGGGAGGCTCATGCACCAGGACACGATCGGAGCCGGGTCGATCCTGGAGGCAGGAGACGTGCAGCGGATGTCGGCCGGCACGGGAATCCTCCACAGCGAGGAGAACCCGTCGCCGGATGACGCCGTCCACTTCGTCCAGATCTGGATCGCTCCGGAGCGGCCGGGCCTGAAGCCCGACTACGAGCAACGTAGATACGCCGACGCCGAAAAGCGGAGCCGGCTCCTGCGTATCGCGGGTCCGGGCGGTGGCAGCGGCGCCCTGCTCATCCACCAGGACGTGGAGCTATTCGCGTCGGTGCTCGCTCCCGGGGACGAGGTGTCCTACGCGCTCCGGCCGGGGAGGCAGGCGTGGCTCCAGGTCGTGGGGGGGAACCTCGCCCTGAACGGCGTGCGACTGGGCGCGGGGGACGGCGCTGCGGCCCGCGATGTGCCGTCCCTTGGCATCCGTGCGGAAGAGAGCGCCGAAACCGAGCTCTTGCTGTTCGACATGGCGTGAGTCGGGAGTTCGGCGCTGGCCGGCGACGCGCCGGAAGCGGGCCTTCCGATCGCGGCACCGGGCCCCGGGCAGTGAGCCGCCTCGCGGGAAGAGTCGGGAGCTGATCGCGATGCGCGCCCCGGCGGTCGCTCTGGTTCATTCGAGACCGCCTTGGCGTTAGACTGTCCCCAGCATGCGGCTGCGACCGTTGTTCACCGCCCCGTTCCGAGACGTTCTCGGCGGCCTCGAGGCCTGCGTCCAGGTCGGCGTGTGGGGTCTGATCCAGGTGTTTCTCGGCCTGGTCGCCGGTTGGTGGGCGTACGTTCCGGTCCATGAGATCCTCCACGCCGCAGCTTGCGTGGCCGCCGGAGGAGCGGTGGAGCGGCTCGAGATCGCGCCGGAGTACGGGGGCGCGCTTCTCGGGAGCTTCTTGCCCTTCGTCGTGTCGGGCGGGGAGTACGCGGGCCGACTCTCCGGCTTCGACACGAGGGGGAGCGATCTCGTATACCTCGCGACCGATCTCGGACCGTTTCTCCTGACTCTCTTCCCGGGCGTCTGGTTGCTTCGGTGGGCTGCCTCCCGCGGTCGCGGTTTTCTCTTCGGTCTGGCGCTTCCGCTCGCGCTGGCGCCGTTCCTTTCGCTGACGGGCGACGCGTACGAGATCGGCTCGATCCTCGTGACCCGACTTCCTCCCTTGGCGGCCCCACAGATGCGCGAGCTGCTGCGCGGGGACGATCTTTTCGTGAGAGCGTTCCAGGTGTACGCGGCGGGCAAGGGCTGGGTCGGGTGGGTCGGCCTGGCGATGGCGTCGTCGATCGGGCTCGTCTGGGCCTTCGGGGTTTACGGACTCGGGCGCGCGATCGCGGCGATTCTCGGCCGAAGGTCCCCAGGCGTTCACGACTGAGTCGTGGCGCGATCGTTCGCCCTACGAGCCCCGAGAGTTCATCTGCCGGAACGCCCGGTCGATGCGCTCGCTCCAGACCGTGGGGTCCGCGACCTCGCTGCAACGCCGGAGAAGCCGAACGGCTTCGTCCTGCCGGCCCTGCTTCACGACGATCGCGGCCAGGTTGTAGTAGACGGCGGGGTCGGCGGTGCCACCCGCCACCGCGGCCCGGTACTGCTGCTCGGCTCGAGCCGTGTCGTGCTGAACGAAGAAGAGCTGCCCGATTCGCGCGTGGGCCGCGACGTGGCGAGGATCGGCTTCTCTCACGATGTGCCACGCCATCGCGATCCCGAAGGGCAGCGAAAGGACTCCGACCACGATCGCCGCGCGGGCCGGACCGCGAAGGCGCCCCCACCGCGTTGCCCGCCTCTCCTGGGTCCGCCCGGAGGAACGCGACCGGGGCGCCGGGAGAGGGCGCGAGTTCCAGAACGCCGTGAGAGCGAACATGACGAACGGCCCGATCTGCAGGCCGAAGTCGTAGAGCAAGTACTTGGTCCGCTCGACGATCCAGAACTCCCAGGGAAGCAGGATCAGGATCCGTTCCCTGGACCAGAGCTCTTGCGAAGCCATGACCTTGGCCTGCAACAGGACCGCGGTCACGTCGACGGCCAGGATGACGCAAAGCGCCGCGCCGAACAGGCCGAGTCGCCGTGGCCAGCGGATTCCGGTGGACACGAGAGCCAGCGCGATGGTCAGCACCACGAGGAAGTCGAGGTTGCGGAGGGACGCACCAGCGATGCCGGCGAGGGCCGGGAAATGCTGCGCGGTCGTGAGAATGCGCACCGCCAGAGCGAGGACCGCGGATTCGTGAAGGCTCTTCAGCCCCGAGGCGCCCCACAGCCATCGCAGAGACAGGTACAGGACGAACGCCGTGACGGCCCGGATCGCCTCGCGCCGGATCGGGAAATTCCGCAGGCTAGCGGTCAGCCGTACCCGCGGCGCTGCGAGTCGGGGCGGGGTCTGCAAGGTAAAACCCCCAGGTCAGGAATAGGCCGAATGCGATCAACACGATCAGCGTCTGCCAGATATATATGTGAAACAGCTCGAGCTGCGCCGGGTGGTACCGGGCCACGAAGATCAGGTTGACCAGACGCACCAGGTTCGCGCCGAGGATCGCGACGGTCCCCCCGGCCACGCCGAGGAGCCGGCGGCCGAGCGAGGAGGGAAAGGCCAGGACCGCGGAGAGCAAGATCGCCAGGGCGTGAATGCCGTTGCAACCCAGCAGAATGTTGAGGCTCGTGCCACCGGAGCTCACCGTCGTCCCGTTCACTTCCGTGGGGATTCCGAGGAGCGAGGCGAATGCCGCCGCGGCTGCAGCGTTGAGTCGCGTCCAGGGGACCACGAGAACGCGCTCGATCCAGGGGACGACGATCAGCACGTTGGCGATGACCAGGAAGACGGCGAAGAAGACGACGAAACGGACCATTTCCGACGTCGGAGAGCGTCCTCCCGACGTGGTGGACACGATACCTGAAGATCGCCCCGAAGCGTCCATCGTTGGCTCCCCCGGTCGCACCGCCAATGGAATGGGTGTGACCGCCCACCGCGTGACCGATGCGCGAATGAGCCTATTCGAAACGCCGACCTCGGGTCAACAGAACGGAGTTGCGGAAACGAACGTCCACGACGCCTCGGGGCGGCACCCTGAAATCGTGAAAACATCCCGTGGGAAATGCACGCCGGTCCGCCGGCGTGCATTTCCCGCGGGAGCCGGGGGCGCGGGGGCGGAGCCCCCGGATTTGCACACCAGTTGTCCATGATGCCTCGGGGCGTCATGTGCAACCAGAGTAACAGCACGGGGGCCAGCCCCCGGACCCCCGCACCCGCGTACGGTGCAGTCCGGCAGACCGGCCTGCACCTCCCGCGGGTTGTCATCGCCTCCGGGTGACGCCCCGAGGCGTCACGGACAACTGGTATCGAGATGCCGACATGGCGGGCTTTCTCCTGTACGGCGCATTGAAGCGGCATTCTGCGCTCCGACCGCACCGCAGACCATCTTCATGATTTCGGGGCGAGGTCCCCGGGGCCGCATGACGGACTGTCCCCGAAACTCCCTCGACACGCTCCGTCCCGCTCCACTAGCATGTCCGTCCACGCCATCCTTCGCAGGGAGTCGCGCCATGCCCGAGTTCTCCTATCAGGACCCGTACCCGCTCGGTCCGGACACCACCAAGTTCAGACTGCTCACGCAGGACCACGTCCTTCTCAGCTCGTTCGAAGGCCGGGAGGTCCTGAAGGTCGCCCCCGAAGCGCTCACGCTCCTCGCGCGAGAGGCGTTGCGGGAGATCTCGTTCTTCCTGCGTCCCGCTCACCTTCAAAAGGTCGCAGCGATTCTGGACGATCCGGAGGCTTCACCCAACGATCGCGGCGTGGCGCTCGCGATGCTCCGGAACGCCGAGGTCTCGGCGGAGGGGGTGCTCCCGTTCTGCCAGGACACGGGAACCGCTACGGTGTTCGCGAAGAAGGGGCAGCGGGTCTGGACCGGCGTCCGCGACGCGGAGCTCCTCTCGCGCGGGATCTTCGACGCCTACGTGCAGGAGAACCTCCGCTATTCCCAGACGGTGCCCCTGCGGATGTACGAGGAGAAGAACTCGGGAGACAACCTTCCGGCACAGATCGACATCCTCGCCACCGATGGCGCGACGTACGATTTCCTCTTCGTCGCCAAGGGGGGCGGCTCGGCGAACAAGACGTACCTGTTCCAGGAAACGAAGGCGCTCCTGAACCCGGTGAGCCTCGAGAAGTTCCTCTCCGAAAAAATGAAGATGCTCGGCACCGCGGCCTGCCCTCCGTACCACCTGGCATTCGTCGTCGGGGGGACGTCCGCGGAGATGTGCCTGAAGACCGTGAAGCTCGCCACGACCGGGTATCTCGACGCTCTCCCGACGACGGGAGGGCCCGGTGGCCACGCGTTCCGCGACCCCGAGCTCGAGGCGCGGCTCTTCGAGGCGGCGTGCAAGAGCGGCTTCGGCGCCCAGTTCGGTGGAAAGTACTTCGCCCTGGACGTGCGCGTGGTGCGCCTTCCGCGGCATGGCGCGTCGTGCCCGTTGGGGATGGGCGTTTCGTGCTCCGCCGATCGAAACGTCAAGGCTCGGATCGACCGGGACGGGATCTGGCTGGAGGAGCTCGAGCGCGATCCGGGCCGATTGATCCCCGAGAAGTACCGAACGAAGCACGACCACGGTGCGATTCGCTTGAACCTCGACAGGCCCATGAGGGAGATTCTCGCGGATCTGACCCGGCATCCGGTGTCCACGCCTCTCCTCCTCACCGGGACGCTGGTCGTGGCGCGCGACATCGCCCACGCGAAGATCAAGGAACGGCTGGACCGCGGCGACGGGATGCCCGGATACCTGAAGGATCACCCGGTGTACTACGCCGGCCCGGCGAAGACCCCCGCAGGGCTCCCCAGCGGCTCGTTCGGCCCGACGACGGCGGGGCGGATGGACTCCTACGTGGATCTCTTCCAATCCCAGGGCGGATCGATGGTCATGATCGCGAAGGGGAACCGGAGCAGGCAGGTCACCGACGCGTGCAAGAAACACGGTGGGTTCTACCTGGGCTCCATCGGCGGCCCTGCTGCGTTGCTCGCCAAGGAGAACATCCGGAAGGTCGAAGTGCTCGACTATCCCGAGCTGGGCATGGAGGCCGTCTACCGGATCGACGTCGAGGACTTCCCCGCGTTCATCCTCGTGGACGACAAGGGGAACGACTTCTTCGAGCGACTGGGCTGACCCCGGATCCCGAGCGGATCGTGCCGTCGATGCGATCCGCGCCGATCAGGAGGTCCGGGCGGCGTCCCGTTTCGTGGGCGCGAGCACCGGGCTACCGCTCCGGCCGCCGGGGCCGGCGCCGGCCGCCGCTTCCCACAGCGCCATGCCGAAGAGCAGCAGAATCCCTGCGCCGCTGAGCGCCGCCATCAGCCCCTGTCGCTGCGTTTTGAGCGCCCACTCGAAGGGACGATTGGCGAGGAAGACGACCGCGAGCCCTCCGAGAATCCGGCGAACGGGAACGGTTCGCGGCATTGCGAGAGCCGGCGACGAGGGCCGGAGCGCGAGAAGCGCGAGCGGCGTTGCGAGCCAGTAGTAGTGGACCCAGACGAGGGGCGCGGACAGGAGATAGAGCGCGCACCCGATCCCGACGGTGCGCAGATCGTGAAGCGCCTTCCCTCGCGCGTCGCCGCCCGCCGCCCCGGGAGCGCCGCGGCGCGACCCGATCCAGACCGCAGCGAGCGCGGCAGCCGTGAGCAGCGCCGCCGGGGCAATACCCAGCCGCGCTCCCGACAGGTTCTCCACGAACCGCACCAGCGAGAAGTTCCCCACCTTGAGGCCGATGATCTCCTCGGGGAGGCTCGCGATGGCGGCGAGCCAGTCGGACCAGATCCGAGGCGACCCGAACCACGCGGACGAGGACGCGATGGCGCCCGTGAGACCGGCGACCATTCCGGCCGCCTCGCGGCCGAGCGTGCCGGAGTCCCGTTTCGCGAATCGGGAGAAGAGGATCATCCCGAGGACCGCGACCAGGTCGGGCTTGAACGCGACGGCCGCTCCCAGGACCGCTCCGCCGAGCGCATCCCACCTCGCCGAGCCCTCTCTGCTGCGGATCCAGAGGTAGGCGGCGAGGAGGCCGACCTGGATCTGGTTCACGTTGCCGACACGAACATCCGAGCGGAACGGCGCGAACCACGCCGTGAACGCCAGAAAGCACAGGGCCATCCCGCCGGTCCCGAATCCCACCAGACGGCCGATGGTCGCGACGGCCACGACGGTGCACCCGAGGGTCAGGAGGAGAAACCGGCGGTAGTCCCGCTCGTAGTCGCCGCCGGAGATTGCCCGGATCGCCTGGTAGAGGAACGGCGTGGAGTACGTTTCGAGAACCGGTCGCCTCGCGGCTACCCCCGTCAGGCGGGACACGACGCCCGATTCCCGCTCCCGCCGGAGCAGCTCGGGAGTGATTCTCTCCCTCGCCTCGTCGGAATAGACCTCGCGGATCCCGAGCCCGGAGACCGCCTGGCCCACGGCCCAGAACTGGTAGTAGTCGATGCCGAGAAAACGGCGACCGTACTGCCAGGCCCAGAACAGGCACGACGCGGCGCACAAGAGCAGGAACGCGCTCGTGACGGCCCTGGCTCCGCGCCGCCAGCTCGAAGTCGTGTGCTCGGGCTCCACCAGTCTCCCGGAGCGCAGGACCCACGAGAGGGCGTGCGGCCCCCCCGCGATCCCGGCCAGAAGATGCTAGCGCGAAACCGAGGCGCGGCGGGATCCGAGGCGCGGCGAGAGAGCCGGACCGAAACTCCGGCGAGGATCAGTCGGCCACGGTCTCCGCGGTGGTCATCGACGCCTCGTCCATCAGGCGGAGCCCTTCCATCACGAGGAACATCGTGTCGCCTTCCAGGCTCGTCGTCTCCGACTTGAGGCCGTGCTCGATCGTGAACTCTCCCGTCTTCCACCGGAGCATCCGGTTGAAGGCGTCGGTGCCGGTTTCCGCGTCGAGCTCGGCGTGGACGGTGGTTCCCTGTTCGAACCAGATTCGGCCCCGATCCTCGCCGGACGACAGGGTCAGGCAGGCCGTCTTGAGACCGAGATTGAGCATCTGGCAGATGTCGGGCAGGGAGAGGTTCTCGAGCTGGCCGCTGATCCCGCGCTTGTGCGGCTCCTCGCCGGTGGAATGACGGCGCGTCTCCCGAACCAGGATGTTCCGGATCCGGGCGACGATGAGCTCCAGCTCGTCGGTCTTGATGAGGCAGTCATCCACGCCTTGCCGGAGGATCTTGACGTTCTGCGCCAGGTCGAAGCGATTCAGCAGGAAGACGAACGGGATGCGGCCCAGCGTGTCGTCCGCCCGCAGAAGCCTCAGGAACTCCACCGAGCGCGATTCGTCGGAGTCCAGGGCCGCGAGGATCAGGTGGGGCGGCGACTCGAGCATCCGAAGGAGCGCTTCCTGGATGTTCGTCTCGGTCTCGACCTCGAGGCCCTCGTTCCGGAGCCGCACTTCCAGCGGCCGGACGAAGTCGGAGTCGTGGTCCGAGATGAACACCCTGGGACGCTGATCGGCGCTGAGCGGCCGGTGGCGCTCGTGCACCGCGCGGATGAATACCTCGAGAACCTCCGGGTCGAACTGGAAGCCGGCGTGCCTCTCGAGCTCGCGCAACGCCTCCTCGCTCGACAGCGGCTGCCGGTGCGGCCGCTCGGACAGCATGGCCACGTAGGAGTCCACGACGGCGAGGATCCGGGCGCCCAGCGGGATCTCGGGGCCCCGAAGCCCGTCGGGATAGCCCAGCCCGTCGTACCGCTCGTGATGGTGTCGAATGACGGCGAGGATCTTCCAGGGAAACTCGATGTGCTCCAGGAGCCTCAAGCCGCCGGAGACGTGCTCCCGCATCTGGACCGTCTGCTCCTCCGACAGCCGACCGGATTCCTGGTAGATGGAGTCGTGCAGGCCGTACTTGCCGATATCGCGCAGCAACGCTGCGAGAACGACCTCGGTGACCTGCTCCTCGGGAAGCCGCATCTCTTCGGCCACCGTAGACGCGAGCTGCATCGCTCGGTGGGACGAGCCGGCGAAGTGCCTGTCCCCCAGCTCGAGCAGACCCACCAGGACGTCCACGACGTCCACGAGGGAGCGGACCCCCTTGTCCGGCAGCGTGGTCTCGGTTTCTTCGGAGCCCTCGTCGTGCGCCGAGGCCAGGAGCGCGAGCAGCTCGCGCTCGCCCACGAGAGAGTTCGCCAAGGAAAACCGCGTCTCCCGCTTGCGGTCCTTCAGCCGCACCGTTCGAACCAAGGTGAGCACGCGGCAGCGCGGGCTCTCCTGCAGGATGCGCGCGCGCAGCTTCTCGGCGCCGGGGTCGGGTCCCGGCGACACGAGGAGGGCGGTGTCGACCGTGCACGACCGCAGGACCCTCACCGCATCCGCCGCCCCCGGCGTCAGGGAGACCGTCAGGCCTTCCGAACGGAGGAGAACCGCGAGCGCTTCACGGGTCTCGGCGTGTTCCGCGACGATGAGGATGTTTCGACGCATGATCTCCGGTACCGTTCGGAATATAGGAGCCGGACCCCCGTTTTCCAAGTCGGGGAACCCGCCAGCCGGCGAAGGCGAAATGACGAAGCGAACCAACGACTTCGCGGATCCGCGGAGGCCCGTCCGGTCCGGCAAGAAGAACCGGGCCGGACCCGCGGACGACCGGAATCGATGGAGACCGTGGATTCCGATGCGACCGGGCGTTTCCCGGGAGCAGCCTCACGGGCGTTCCCCCGCCACCTCCGGAGGAAACAGCCCAACCGGAGCGATGCCGGTCCGCCGGCGTCGCGGAGGGCGGGAGCGGGGGTTCGGGGGCAGAGCCCCCGAGCATCTGTTTCTTAAGAGCGGCCGCACGGGGCGGACGCCCCGACACCTTGGGGCAAGAAACCGGCTGGCCAGGGGGTTGTTTCTTAAGAGCCGCCGCACGGGGCGGGCGCCCCGCCACCTCCGGAGGAAACAGCCCAAACGGAGCGATGCCGGTCCGCCGGCGTCGCGGAGGGCGGGAGCGGGGGTTCGGGCGCAAAGCCCCCGAGCATCTGTTTCTCGAGAGCCCGGACAGGGACTCCCGTCATTCCTCGAGCGTCGAGACGTCCCCCTCCGGAAGGCCGAGAGTTCGGGCCTTGAGCACCCGCCGGATGATTTTCCCGGACCGCGTCTTCGGGAGCGAGGCGACGATCTCGAGCTTCGCGGGCCGCGCGATGGGGCCGATCTCGTGCCCCACGTGCCGGATCAGCTCCTCCGCCAGCTCCGGCGAGCCCGACAGACCGGCCTTGAGGATCACGAAGGCGTGGATCGCGTTCCCCTTGATCTCGTCGGGGAGCCCGATGACCGCCGCCTCGGAGACGGCGCGGTGGCTGACGAGGGCGGATTCGATCTCGGCGGTGCCGAGGCGGTATCCCGACACCTTGATCACGTCGTCGGTCCTGCCGATGATCCAGAAGTAACCGTCGTCGTCGATCTTGGCCGAATCGCCCGTGAGGTACTTCCCGGGGAAGGTGGACCAGTACTGCTCCACGTATCGCTCGGGATCCTTGTAGATCCCGCGGAGCATCGCGGGCCAGGGCGTCGTGATGACGAGTTTGCCCTCCTCGCCGGGGGCCGCGGGCTTCCCGTCATCGCCCAGCACCTCGGCGCGGATGCCCGGGAAGGGCTTCGTGCCGGAGCCGGGCTTGAGGGGCAGCGAGGGGACGGGGCAGATCATGAACATGCCGGTCTCGGTCTGCCACCAGGTATCGATGATCGGGCAGCGCCCGCGGCCGATGACCGTGTGGTACCAGCGCCACGCCTCCGGGTTGATCGGCTCTCCCACCGAGCCGAGCAGTCGCAGCGAGGACAGGTCGTGACGGTTCGCCCACGTCTCGCCGAAGCGCATCAGGCCGCGGATGGCGGTGGGGGCGGTGTACAGGACGTTCACGCCGTACTTCTCTACGATCCGCCACCAGCGGTCGGGGTAGGGGTGGGTCGGCGCGCCCTCGTAGAGGATCTGCGTGGCGCCCAGGATCAGCGGTCCGTACACGATGTAGCTGTGGCCCGTGATCCACCCGGGGTCCGCGGCGCACCACCAGCGATCTTCGGGCTTCAGATCGAACGCGTACCGGAGGGTCGTGGCGACCCCCACCTGATACCCGCCGTGGGTGTGCACGATCGCCTTGGGCTTGCCCGTCGTTCCCGAGGTATAGAGGAGGAACAGCGGATCCTCGGCGTCCATCGACTCGGTGGCGCAACGATCGCCGTTGGCGCGCGCCACGGGAAGGCTCATGAGATCGTCGTAGTAGTAGTCGCGCTCCGGCTCCATGTTCACCTTTTGTCCGGTCCGTTTGACCACGACCACGTGTTCCACGATCCCGGTGCGCTGCAGCGCTTCGTCCACGATCTCCTTGAGCGGGACGATCTTCCCGCGCACGTAGCCGCCGTCCGCGGTCACCACGACCTTCGACTCCGAGTCCTCGATCCGGCCGTGGAGCGCTTCCACGGAGAAGCCGCCGTACACCACCGAGTGCACGGCGCCGATCTTGGCGCAGGCGAGCATGGCGATGGGCAGCTCGAGAATGCGGGGGAGATAGATGGTGACGCGGTCACCCTTGCGGACGCCCATGCTCTTGAGGACGTTGGAGAACTGGCATACCTCGCGATTCAGCGCGAAGTACGAGTAGGACTTGAGCGTCCCGTCCTCCCCCTCCCAGATCATCGCGAGCTTGTTCCGCGTGGGGGTGCTCAGATGCCGGTCCAGCGCGTTGAGGACGATGTTGGTCTTGGCGCCGACGAACCACTGGAAGAACGGCGGGTTCGAGTCGTCGAGGACCTTGGACCACGGCGCGGTCCATTCGAGCTCGCGGGCCCGTTCCTCCCAGAACCGGATCGGGTCGCTCTCCGCCTGTTTCCGAAGCGCGTCGTAGTCTTTCACGAGAGACGCGTCCACGACATCCTTCGGCGGGTACCAGAAGGGGGAGCGGTTCTTCTCGTCCTGCATCTCGGTCTTCTCCTCTCGGCGCGCCCGATCCGGGCTGGGCGCACCGGCATTCGTTCCCGTATCGGGTCGGCGCTGACGAGCCACACGTGGACCGATCATTGTACCGAAGGAAGGCCGGACCGCATCGCCTCTTCGCGTTTCTGCCGCACGCCCGGATGGGGGTACCATGCGGCCTCCGAACGCGGGTTGAGCGGCGTTCGCGGAGCCCCGGGGCCTGAGTGTGAAGACGCGGAAGCAGGGGAAGGCCGGTCGGGCCGGCGCGCCCTTTCGTCGGACGGCCGAGGCGGGACAGGGGGCAACCCCGTGGCATCTGGTGGCGCTTGCGGCGCTCGTGCTCCTGATCGCCGCGGGATCGCTCCGCCGGATCTGGGGGGCGGACTTCTGGTGGCAGTACGGGACGGGACGGCTCGTGGCGGAGTCCGGGCCGCCGTCGGTTGACGTGCTCTCGTTCCCGTCGGCGGGCCGGCCGTGGATCGAGATGCGATGGCTCTACTGTCTGTCGCTTTACGAGGTGATCCGCATCGGGGGGTTCGCGGGAGCGGTCGTCCTGAAGACCATCGGCGTCGCGGCGGCGTTCGGATTGGCTCTTGCGACCGCAGCGACGCGGCGGGCAATGATCCCCGCGTGCTTCATCGCGGGAGTCGCCTTCGTGGCCTCGAGCCAGCGTCTCTTCGTGCGGCCCGAGATCGTGACGTTTCTCTTCTTCGCGCTCTTCGTGTTCCTCGTGGACCGGCACCGGCGCGAAGGCGGGCGTGCCGTCTGGGCGCTGCCGCTGCTGCAAATCGTCTGGGCGAACGCGCACACGCTCTTTCTCCTCGGCCCGTTCGTCGCCGGAACGTACGCCTTGGTGAGCGGTGTGGAGTGGGTGGAGGCCCGATCGAAGGACCAGGATGCTCGCGATCGGGCGAAGCGATCCGCGCGCACCGCGGCGGCCGTTTTCGTTCTCACCGTTCTGGCCTGCGTCGCGACGCCCTACGGGGTCCGCGGCTTCCTCTTTCCGCTCGAGCTGTTGCGGGAGATCCATGGGACCGCGTTCAAGGACGTGATCGGCGAGTTCCGTGGTCCGTTCGCGTACGGCCAGCGCTACACCTCCGTGCGCGCGTACGAGGCGCTCCTCGTAGCCTGCCTCCTCTCCGCCCTCGTGAGCGCCCGGCGCCTCGATGCGTTTCTGACGCTCGTGCTCCTCCCGCAGATCTACCTCTCGCTTGCCGCCATCCGGAACCTGCCGCTCTTCTGTCTCGCGTCGATCCCGTTCGTGATCCGGAACCTCGATCAGGCGTCGTTCTTCGCCCGCAACGGTCCCGCTCGCTGGCTGCGCGCGTCTCGGGGGCCCGCGGCCGTGCTGTTCGCCGTCCTCTGCCTGGCGTACGCCCGAGACTTCGCGACCGACCGGTTCCACGTGCGGGAAGGCGATACGAACCAATTCGGGCTCGGCCTGGCTGCCCATCACGATCCGGAGGCCTCGGCGAAGCCGCTCATCGGGCGTGACCCGGCCCCCCGCGCGTTCGTCACGATGCGCGAGGGCTCGTATCTGATCGGGCGGGGCGTGCGGACCTTCATCGATCCGCGTCTCGAGGTGCACGGCGAGGATCTCTTCCGGCGCTACCTCGACATTCTCGCGAGCGACGACGCGTGGCGCGAGGCGGTCTCGGAATGGGACCTGCGCGCAGCGCTCGTGGACCTGGAATCGCCTCTGGCCGCCCGCCTCCTGCGGCAGGTCGGCTGGCACCTCTTGGCGTTCGACGAGGTGGCTGCGCTCTTCGTCCGAGACGGGGAACCCGGATTCCCCGAGCCGATTCGGGACACCCGAGCCTTCGAGGAGGCGGCCGCCCAGCTGCGCAAGGCGCTTCCTTCGCCGCCCTCCCCGGAGGACGCCGGCCTCCTGGGGCGAGTTGCCTCGCCCTCGCCGTACCTGCGGGTCGCCGGATTCCTCGCGACTGGCGGGCAGTGGGCACTCGCCGAGCCCTTCGCACGCGACGCGCTTCGAGCCGACCCGAGCACGGCCGGCGCGCACGCGACTCTCGGCCAGCTCCTGGACGCGCGCGGCGATTCTGCCGGCGCCGCGCGCGAGTTCGAGATGGAGCTCGTCGCGGCGCCCGGGAACGCGATCGTCGAGCGCCTGCTCTCTTTCGCCTACTTCAAGAGCGGCCGACCGGAAGGTGCCCGTCCGCTCCTCGAACGCCGGGTCGAAACCGCACCAGAGGATGCTCTCGCCTGGGCGATGCTCACGAAGCTCCACGCCGACGGCGCGCGGATCCGAGACGCCGTGGCGTGCGCCCGTCGCGCGGCAGGCGCGGCGCCGCGAAACGCCGACTACCGCGCGAACCTCGGCAGGCTCCTCGCGCTCTCGGGCGACTCGAAGCGCGGCATTGCCAGCCTGCGGCGTGCCGCCAGGCTCGCTCCCCACGACGCGCAGATCTCGAAGGATCTCGCCGCACTCGAATCCGGGCCGTTGCGAACGGGCCGCTGATCGTCTCGAGCAAACCGTGGAAGAGCGCCGAACAGCGAATCGGAAATCGGGGGGGGAATCGGAGACAGTCCCCATTTCGCTCGAGGCGCCATTGAGATCGAAGGAAGCAACCCGCGGGTGGCGTAGGCCGGTCCGCCGGCCTGCGCAACCCGCGGGGGCGGGGGTCCGGGGGCCGGCCCCCGGATGTCTCGATGAGGGAAATCGGGGGGGGAAATCGGAGACAGTCCCCATTTCGCTCGAGGCGCCATTGAGATCGAAGGAAGCAACCCGCGGGTGGCGTAGGCCGGTCCGCCGGCCTGCGCAACCCGCGGGGGCGGGGGTCCGGGGGCCGGCCCCCGGATGTCTCGATGGGGGAAATCGGGGGGGAAATCGGGGACAGTCCCCATTTCGCTCGAGGCGCCATTGAGATCGAAGGAAGCGACCCGCGGGTGGCGTAGGCCGGTCCGCCGGCCTGCGCAACCCGCGGGGGCGGGGGTCCGGGGGCCGGCCCCCGGATGTCTCGATGAGGAAGAGGCACGCAGATGCTGAACCCCCCGCCCATTCGCCGACGGAGCCGCTCCGCACACTGGCTCGTGGCCGCACTCCTGGCCGCCGGCACGATGGGGGTGTACTGGCCCGCACTCGAGAACGGGTTCACGAACTTCGACGACGACGCGTACGTCACGGAGAACCCGCAGGTTCAGGGGGGGCTGTCAGCGGCAGGGGTCGCCTGGGCGTTCACGAGCACGGAGGAGGCGAACTGGCACCCGCTGACCTGGCTCTCGCACATGCTGGACTGCGAGATCTGGGGACTCGATCCGAGAGGACATCACCTCTCGAGCGTGCTGCTCCACTGCGCCAACGCGGCCATTCTCCTCCTCGTCCTCTACCGGATGACGGGCGCCCTGGGGCGGAGTGCGGCCGTAGCGGCCCTCTTTGCGTTTCACCCCCTCCGGGTCGAGTCGGTCGCGTGGGTTTCGGAGCGGAAGGACGTGCTGAGCACGCTGTTCTGGTTCCTGGCCACGGGCGCGTACGTGCGATACGCAGTGGGTCGTCCGGTGGTGCGCCTGCTCTGGCGCGCGTGGACCCGTCCCTGGTTCGTGGCGACGATCGTGCTGTTCGCGCTCGGTCTGACGGCCAAGCCGATGCTGGTGACGCTCCCGTTCACGCTCGTCCTCCTCGACCTCTGGCCGCTCCGGCGCTGGGACGGGGGAGATCTTCGGGTCGTGCGCGATTTCTTTCTGGAGAAGATCCCGCTGTCCGTCCTCGCGACGGTCTCGAGCGTCGTCACGTTCGTCGTGCAAAGTAAGGGCGGGGCGATCGGCTCCGAGGAGCGTTTCCCGCTCGCTGCGCGGATCGGCAACGCGTTCCTATCGTACGCGGCGTACCTCCGACAAGCGGCCTGGCCGAGCGGGCTGGCCGTCTTCTACCCCCATCCGGGGACCGGGCTGCCGCTCGCGAAGGCGGCGGTCTCGGCCGTGGCGGTGATTCTCGTCACCGTGATCGCAGTTCGGGCCCGTGCGCGCGCGCCGTACGTGACCACCGGATGGCTCTGGTACCTCGGGACGCTGGTCCCGGTGATCGGTCTCGTCCAGGTCGGCGAGCAGGCGATGGCAGACCGTTACACCTACGTGCCGTCCATCGGAATCCTGGCGATCGTCGTCTGGGGGATGAACGACGGGCTCGATCGATGGCTGCGCGGAAGGCCGTCCGTTCGTGTGGTCGCAGGGCGCGTCGCCGCCGTGTCGTGTCTCGTCGTCCTCACGGCTCTGGCCGCGGGCACCCGTTTTCAGATCCGCACATGGCGGGACTCGTTCGCGCTGTTCGAACGAGCGCTGGCGGTCACCGAGAACAACCACGTGGCCCACATCAACTTGGGGATCGCCTGGCGCCAGAAGGGGGACCTGGAGCGGGCGGCGGCGGAGTACACGCAAGCCATAGAGATCAAGGACAGCTCCGCGGTCGCGCACAACAACCTCGGGTTGATCCGGCAGGCGCAGAATCGGATCCCCGACGCGATCCTCCACTTCCGAGCCGCCCTCGACCTCAACGCCGAATTCGCGGAGGCGCACAACAACCTCGGGAGTGCCCTGGCCCAGCAGGGGAAGCTCGAGGACGCCCTGTTGCACTTCGCCGCGGCGGCGCGAGGCCGGCCCGGCGACGCAAGCGTGATCTTCAACTGGGGGACAGCCCTCGCGAGGGCAGGCAGGCTCGACGATGCGATCCGGAAGCTCCGGGAGGCCATTCGACTGCGCCCCCGTTTCGGCGAGGCTCACTACAATCTCGGTGCCGCGCACTACTTCAAAGGCGACTTCGCGGAGGCGTGGCGCGAAGTCGAGATCGCAGAGCAGAGCGGCTTCGCCCCGCCTCCCCAGTTCCTCTCCATGCTCGACGCTGCGATGCCCCGACCCGAGTAGAGGACCCCGGCGCCACACGCCACTTGCGCGGTGACCGATTCCGGTCAGAATACGCCGATGCCAACAGCGCCGGAACGCAGTCCACTCTCCCTGGTGTTCCTCATCGTCTTCATCGATTTACTCGGCCTGGGCATTCTCATTCCGGTGGTTCCGCAGCTGATGGGCAACCCGGAGTCTCCGTTCTACCTGCTGCCCGCCGGCTGGTCGCTGCGGCAAGGGTATCTCCTGCTCGGCGCTCTGGTCACGCTCTTCCCGCTGATGCAGTTCGTCGCCACGCCGATCCTGGGCGAGCTGTCCGACAAGTTCGGCCGCAAGCCGATCCTGGTCATCTCGCTTGCGGGCACGTGCGTATCGTACGTGCTCTTCGCGGTGGGGGTGATCTTGCGGAACATTCCGCTGCTCTTCTTCGCGCGCGGACTGGACGGAATCACGGGGGGGAACATCTCGGTGGCGCAGGCCGTGATCTCGGACACCACCACGCCCGAGAATCGCGCCAGGAGCTTCGGTCTCATCGGCGCCGCCTTCGGCCTCGGCTTCATCCTGGGGCCCTACATCGGCGGCAAGCTGTCGGATCCGTCGGTCGTGGGCTGGTTCGACGCCGCCACGCCGTTCTGGTTCGCGGCGTTGCTGTCGCTCGGCAACGTCATCTTCGTGACGTTCCAGCTCGCAGAGTCGCACCGGACTCCGAGCGTCGATCGACGGATCAACTGGCGCAAGTCCGCGCAGAACATCAACCGGGCGTGGACTCTCGCGCCGCTGCGGCCGCTGTACGTCACGAACTTCCTGTTTCAAGCCGGATTCACGTTCTTCACCGCGTTCTTCGGCGTGTACCTGATCGCCCGCTTCGGCTTCACGCAGGGCAACATCGGCGATTTCTTCGCGTACATCGGCCTGTGGATCGTGGTGGCCCAGGGCCTGGTGGTGCGTCGCGTGAGCCGGAGCTACAGCGAGCCGAGCGTGTTGCGGCTGAGCCTGCTCGGAAGCGGGTTGTGCGTGCTGCTCTACCTGGCGCCGACGGTGTGGTGGGGGCTGCTCTTCGTGGCACCGTTCTTCGCGAGTTTCGTGGGCCTGAGCCAGGCCAATCTCACGGGCCTGCTGAGCCGTTCGGCGAGTCCCGCCATTCAGGGCGAGGTGCTGGGGATCAACGCCAGCGTCCAGGCGTTGGCCCAGTCGATCCCTCCGGTGCTCGCGGGACTCCTCGCCGGCGCCGTGAGCTCGAGGGCCCCCATCGTGGTGGCGGCGGCGATGGTGGCGCTGGCCGGTCTCGTATTCACCGCGATCTTCCGGCCGGTCGCCTCACCGGTGGAATGAGTCTGTCGGGGAGGGCGAGCGTAGAGGAGAGCGAGGGCCACTCGAGCCATACCGCGCCCCGGCCGCGTCTGGATGCGTTGCGAATCAGCGACTGCGTCGCATGTCCCGCTCACGGACACGGGGTGGGGGCCGGAGCTCGCGCGGGGCCGTACGGGCCTTCACCACCGTCGTTTCTTGCCACGACGAGAAGGCCGCCCTCGTTCGGGATGGCGAGGCGGGTCTCGGTCAGAGCGCTCACGGTGGTTTCGCATGCGGGCGTGTACTCGCCGAACGGCGTGCGGTAGAACGCGTAGGCGGATGGCCTCCCTCCGGTCGAGGGGGCCGACCAGGTGAGGTCGAACTGGTCGCCCGGAGCCTTCGAGAGCAGCAGGGGTGCGGCTCCGATGGGAGAGGCTTCGCCGGGGAGCGTCGTCGCGTCGGGGCACACGAAGCAGCCGCGGCTGTCCGTGATCGTCACGTCGTCGAACGCCGCTTCCACGAGGGACGCATTGACGAGGTCCGACGCGATGGCGCGCAGGCGCACCTGACTGGTGGGGGCTCCGAAATCGCGGAGGCGGAACGTCTTCCGCGTCCAGTATGCCTCGGACTCGACGGTTCGCTCCAGATCGCTCCACACCGTGCCGTTGTCGAAGGAGACCTGCACCACCCACGAATCCTCGCCGGGCGCTGTATCCTGGTCGTTGCTGTACCAGCGCCAGTACGACACCTCCGGGTCGACGGCTGCCGCGAGGTTGATCGCGGGAGACAGGATCGTGGTGGACCCGCCGTCCACGTCGTTCGACGCAACGTTGGGCCCGGCCGTAGGACCGGTGGCCCAGCACAGCGCGCCGGGCGATGGAGTGTGGTCGTCTCCCGGCTGCGCGGGGGTGGGCTCGGGGTCGGCGCGCTGCCACTTTCCCTTCGACGCGTCGTTCGGAGCCGAAACCGCCCATCCGCGGTTCGTTTCGAAATCGTCGGACCAGACGGCGACCCTGGGATTCGCCTGCACCGCGAGGCTGAAGACGCTCTCTCGCGGTGTCGCGCCGCCAAGCGACGCATGGCGCAGCGAGAGCCCCGCGCCGCAGGGGGCGGATTCCGACAGGACGAGCGTGTACCCGTCACCCGGGAGCGGGTCGGCCGCCTCTCCAGGCGGGATGTCCGGATACTCCGCCGACCCGTCCACGACCTGCACGAACGGAGAAGAGGATGCCAGAGCGCCGGCAACGGCCGTCGCCACGGCGTCGCCCGCGTTACGGATTCTCGCGCGCAGGACGACGGACTCGCCCGGGTTCGCGTCGCCGTTCCCGGAAAGGGCGGGAGACGAAAGGCAGACGTCCTGCCGCGCGATGCCGTCGAGAGCCAGGAACGCGCCCGGAGCGTCGGTGACGGCACCCGTGACGACCAGCGCGTATCCCTGCGGACCTTCGGGGACCGACCGCGCGCGCACGGTCACCAGCCAGTCTCCCGGCGGAGGAGAAGGCAGGAGAACCCGTTCGACGTTGTTTCGCGGATCGACCTCTCCCCCCGGCACGGACGCTCCGCCGGCGAAGACGTTGCCGAGATAAAGCACGCCGTCAGGCGCGCGCACCTCGAGGTCCAGGTCGTTCACCCATGCCTCGGCGGCCAGGAGGCTCGCGGGGGGATCGGTGAAGACGAGCGTCACGCGGAGCGGCTCGGAGGATGACGTCACGTGAAAGACGAGATCGCCTACGCCGCCTTCGGACAGACCCGACGTGTTCCGCACGTCGCGAACGCGCAACGAGCGGGTCTCGCCTGCGAAGTGAAGGACGTTCTCGAGGAGGACGCGTCCCCAACCTTCCCGCCAGCCCGGGTAGCCCGGGATTCCGGTCATGTTCACAGCCGAATCGACGAGCATCGCCTTGAGAAGCGCACCCGTCGGCGCCAGCGCGTCCGTCGGGCTCGCGATGCCGGACGGGTACCAGCCCTCGGTGAAGTACTGCCTCACGAGCGCGCCGGCGGCCGCCACGGCGGGGCTCGCCATCGACGTCCCGGACAATGCCGTCGTTCCGCACGCGTTGAGGGCTTCCGCGGAGAGGATGCCGCAGCCGGGCGCGTAGACTTCCGGCTTCCTGCGTCCGTCCGAGGTCGGGCCCGCACCGCCTTCGCAGAACTCGCCTGCAGACCCTCCGTTCAACGACGCGCCGACGGCGAGGCAGTTCTTCGCGTTCTCCGGAGTTCTCAGGGACGAAGCGTTCGACGCGCTGAAGACCACGAGCGAGTCCTCCGCGGTCCACGAGAACTGGTCCACGTCGCGGCACCAGGTGGTGTACGCGGTCGTGCCGTCGTCTCCCCACGAGTTCGAGTGAACGCGGGCTCCGTCCGCATGGGCGGCGGACAGGTACTGGAACAGGTTCGAGGCGGTGTTCCCGAAGCCGGTGATGTCGTAGTAGTTCGAGTAGGAGATCCGCGCCGCGTAAGCGTTCCCGTTGCCCGTCAGAGACCCGTTGATGGGGGAGCGATCCCCGGCCGCCGTTCCGGCGGTGTGCGTGCCGTGCAGCTCGGCGCCGGCTCCGCCGGCCGATCGATACGCGACGACCTTCCGATGGCTGGGTCCTGCGGTCGCGTGCAGGGGGTCGCGGAAGTAGCACGAGTCCATGTCGATGGGATCGTCGATGAGGCCGATGATCTGCCCTTCGCCGCGCAAGCTGCGATCCCAGACGGCGGTGAATCCGGGCACGTTCGACTGGATCACCCACCGGGTCGTGTCGTTGCGCAGCGCTCCCTCGGCGGCCTCCTCGATCCACTCGACCGCGGGGTGCGCGGCGATTCTCTCGAGATCATCGCGATCGGCCCGAAGGCGGATCCTCTCCCGCGGCCCGGCATCCTGCCGTTGCACGATCGTCGCGCCGAGCGCGGCGAGCTCGCGCTCGGCAGCCGCCCCGTCCTCCGCAGGAAAGAGATCGACGTCCAGCGTGAAGCGACCCTCCGCGCGGTAGGAAGGATCGCGGTAGGTCCGTTCGCCGATCTCCGGAGCGAGCTTCCACGAAGGGCGAGGCTCGCCGATCCACCGAACGCCGGGGAGGGATCCGATTTCTCCCGCCCGATCGGAGGGGACCCGCGCGATCCACGCTCCGTCGCGGAGGGAGTGGAGGATGCGCGCTCCGCGTCCCTCGAGCGCCGTGCGGAGCGCCGCAAGGTCGCCGTCGGCCTGGACGATGACCACGCGATCGGCTTTGGCGGGCGTCGGCGCGGCCTCGAGGGGAAGGCCGAGAGGATCCACCCGGCCCACTCGCAGGCCCAACTGCCGCGACGGTGACGACCCGGCCGGAGCGGAAGGCGACCCCGGCGCCGCAGCGCCGCCAGCGAGTCCGACGAGTGCTGCGGCGGCGATCGATCGTGCCACACCCCTGCCGAAGAATCGGATTCGACGCACGAGCACCTCTTGGCTCCGGGCGCGAGGCCGCGCACTGGACTTCCAACCTACTGAATATCCAACGGTTTCCGGGGCGCGACAACCGGCGTTGCGCAGAGGCTGGAGGCATGTCGCGGCAAAGATCGCAGAACCCGAGGAATCACCGAGGGTGATTCAGCACGCCGAGGCTGTGCCCGACGCACTGCCTAAGCTCAGTAAAACGAATAGCTTGTGCGTTCTTCTCGGGGGATGGTCGACGCCTGCGACAGCAGCCGAATCGACCGTTGATACCCCTCGATCCCCGCTCCCGAAGCCGCTGCCGGGCCATTGCACGAGCCGATCGGTGGGCCGTTCCGGGCTGGCTCGCGGTACACTCCGACGACCGTCCGACGACCAGGGGGATCCCCATGCGAAGACCTCGAGGCCCGGTTCCGGCTGCGCGCCGACCCCGTGATCCGCTCTCAACCGACGTGCGAAGATGGGCCGCGACGCCACGGGCATGGCTCGTCGTCGCGGCCGTTCTGCTCGCGGCGACGTCGGCCGGTGCACAGGAAGCGGGTGCGAACCAACGGCTGACGGGCGAGGACTACTACCGGAAGTACGCGTGTGGCGTGTGCCATGGCCAGGATCGCAGCGGGACCAAGCATGCCCCGCCACTGGTGTCGCTCGGATCGTACTGGAGCGTCGACGGCCTGGTCTCGTACTTCCGTTTGCCGAAGCCGTTCGTCGAGTCGGAGCCGCGACTCCGGGAGCTGGACGCGTGCTATCCGGCCCTGTCCATGCCCTCCTACGACCGGCCGGAGGAGAATCTCCGGAAGATCGCCGAATGGCTCTTGGCGCAGCCGACCGAATGAGACACCAGAACGAATCGGGAGCGGATCTCCTGCCGTGCGTGGAGATCGAGCCGCGCGGCCCGGCAGACGCGGCCGTGATCGTCCTGCACGGTCTGGGCGCGGATGGGCACGACCTCGCGCCCATCGTTTCCTACCTGGGCCTCAGGGAGGATCACGCAACGCGATTCGTGTTCCCGCACGCGCCGTCGCGCGAGGTCACGATCAACGCGGGGGTGATCATGCCGGCGTGGTACGACATCTGGGAGCTCGATCTGCGGCGCGAGCACGACGAGAAGGGTGTGCGAGAGTCGGCCGCTCGGGTGCGCGCCCTGATCTCGCGCGAGGTCCGCCGAGGGATCGAGCCGGGGCGGATCGTCCTCGCGGGATTCTCGCAGGGGGGCGCCATGGCGCTTCACGTGGCGCTCCGGCACGACGCGCGGCTCGCGGCGGTCGTCGCGCTCTCGACGTACGTGGTCCTTCTGGACTCCCTCGAAGCGGAGATCCACGAGGCGAACCGAGGGCTTCCGATTTCCAGGGTCACGGGATCCACGACGACGTCGTGCCGCTGCGCGACGGAGAGGAGGCGCGCGACCGGCTTACGGCGCTCGCGTACCCCGTCGAGTGGCGGACCTACGAGATGGGCCACGAGATCCACCCGCGCGAGCTCGCGGACGTCGGCGCGTTTCTGCGGGCGAGGCTCGACCGGCCCTCGTGAGGCGCGACCGTCCCGACGCTCGCATCGCGTATACTGTGGTCTTTGCCCGAACGAGAAACGCGGAAACCGGCGCCGCGTGCGCGCCGCCCGCGCGGAGGTTCCCGTGCTCAAGCTCCATCATTTCGATCGCTCCCCGTACGGCTGGAAGACGCGCATCGTCCTCGCCGAGAAAAAGGTCCCCTGCGCCCTGCTCGTTCCGCAGAACAAGAACGAGGACCCGGAGTTCGCCAAGCTGAACCCGTTCCGACTCACCCCGGTGCTCGAGCTTCCCGACCATCGCACGGTCTACGAGTCGACGATCATCAACGAGTTCCTGGAGGAGTCCTACCCGGACCCGCCCATGCTCCCCCGCGACCCGTACGAGCGTGCCCGGGTGCGGATGATCGAGGACTCCACCGACCAGTACTTCTTTCCCGCGATCCGGGAGCTGACCGTGAGCCGGTTCGAGTACCAGCCCCCGTTCCTGATTCGCAAGAAGCCGGAGCAGGTGAGCCGCGAAGCGGTCGAGACCGCCGGGACGCGGGTGCACATGCACCTGGCACGGCTCGAATCCGAGCTTTCGGGCCGGACGTGGTTCGGGGGCGAGATCTTCTCCCTGGCGGACGCGGCGCTGATCCCCGCCGTCCTGGGAACGCTTCCTCTTCTCGGTGTCCTCCCCGACGCGCGCTACCCGAACCTCGCCGCGTGGGCGAAGCGCGTGACCGAGCGCCCCTCCTACGACGCGGCGAAGCCCAAAGAGCCGGCGCGAGTCAAGGACTGAGCGCTCGAACGACCGGCCGCAGGAACGGCAAGGGGCGATGGGAGACTGGGTACGCATCGGCGCGCCAGGCGACTTCCGCGAGGGGCGCGGCCGCGCGATCGATCTCGACGGGAAGAAGGTGGCCGTCTTCCGCACCGCGGGCGGTTGGGTCGCCTTCGGTGACACCTGTCCGCACATGGGCGCCTCCCTGGCCGACGGACGGATCGTGGGAGGTCATGTCGAGTGCCCCTGGCACGAGTGGCGGTACGACCTCGCGACGGGACGGAACGACAAGAAGGCTTGGGCCTGCGTCCCGGTGTACGAGATCAAGGTCGAAGGGGACGATGTCCTCGTGAAGCGTCCCGATCCGCCGCCCCCCTCCCATTCTCCGGACGACGACGAGAGCTGGGTGATGTGGGACCCGAGCAAGCACCTGAAGCGCCGCTGACGGGGCGGACGCCGAGCCCCATCACCTCGTCGCTTGCAGCACCTCCATCCCTTGCCGGAACACGATGTCCGTGGGGATGTCCGCCGTCGCGAGCGAGCCGAGGTCCTTCTCCAGGGCAGGATCCATGGCGCCCGCCTTCGGAAGAGACGCGACGGCGGCGTCGTAGTCGCCGTCCCCCTGGATCCTCAGGATCTTCTCCGAGAGCGCGTTCATCGCCGCCTGCATCTTCTCGAAGTCCACCCGGTAGGTCCCGGTGGCCGCATCGCGCGCGAAGGCGCCCCGTGACTGGAAGAACTCGAACTGCGCCAGGTTCGCCCGCCCGTGCGCCGACGAGGCGCCGAAGCGCACGGAGCGGAAGATCCCGGCCAGGTAGGTCACGTAGTTGTCCCGGAGGTTGCCCGCGAGCTCTCCCTTCTCCTGGAGCTTGGTCACCATGTAGAGGCCGAGGACGTCGGCCTTTCCCTCCTCGAGGGGCCCCATGACGTCCTTGAGGGCTTCTCGGACCGTCCCTTTCCCGTTCAGCGTGTTCTTGATGCCGAGGCCGTGCGCCACCTCGTGGAACATCACGTTCGCGAAGAAGGCGTCGAAGGAGACGTGCTTCCGCTGATCGGGAGCGACGAGCCGGTCGGCGATGGGGACGAGGATCCGGTCGAACTTGGCCCGCATGGCGTTCTCGAGCTGCAGCCGTCGCGTCCCCTTCGTGAGCTGGACCTGCTCGTCGTTCGGGAGATTGATCGCGATGGTCTTGGCGCCCGCGTTGCAATCGCCGGCGTAGTACACGACGTCGTACGCGTTCAGGTCGGAGTCAGTACCCGGTGTCTCCTTCTTGTACTCCTCCGGCACGGGGAGGCCCTTCTGGAGCTCGGGCAGGAACTGCGTGTACCGCGCGAGACGGGCGCTCCAGTCCCGGTCCTTGATCAGGACGAACGCCTCGTGGGCGGTCTTGTAGCCGAAGAGCTGGTCCTCGTAGTTCTCGATGGGTCCGATCACGATGTCGATGCCGTTGCTCTTCATGTCCATCCAGGCGACGTCGCTCGGACGGTATTCGTCGGTGAGGAGCGCTTCGGCGCGCAGCTTGAGGTACTTCCGGAGCCCGGGGTCCTCGGCGAGAGCCGCCGCTTCGCGGAGCTTCGCGGCGGCCCGGCCGACGTGAACGGAGTACGCCTCGCGGTACGGGACCGCCGCGAGCTTGCCGTCGCCGTCGCGGCGGACGACGGTGTAGGCGCTCTTCAGCGCGGCGGCCCGCTCCGGCGATTCCGCCGCGGCCTTCTCGAGATCCTCCTTCGTCATGTCGGGCGGGTAGTAGCCGGCGCCCTTCGGTTTCTCGCCGACCCCGGGAACGAAGGGACGGTCGCCCTGAAGGCGGTCCCACGGCCCGTAGTTGATCTCGGCGAATCGTCGGAGGTCGGCGTCGGCGATCGATGGGAGGAGCGCGTCCTTGTCCCCGTAAGCCTGGAGCCAGAAGATCGCGTCCATCTCCCGGGCCGCGTCCATCAGGAGCGGGATCATCCTTCGCTCGCTGTCGGAGAGGGCGCCCAGGTTCGAGGTCAAGGTCACTTCCGAGTACTTGGTCATCGTGGGTTTCCTCGTCGATTCGCTCCCTCCGGCCGAGGGCGGCGCGGGTCGAGCGGGAGAGTCGGCGGAAGAGCAGGCGGCGGAGAGGATCGCGCCGCTCAGGACGAGGCCGCACCACGGTGCGCGCGTCATGGATGCTCCTTTGTGCGCCCGGGTCGAGCCGGGCAGCGTGCAGGCGGATGAGCGGAGTTCGGCGTGATGGAGCGCAGCTGCGAGGGTCGGGATCCGAGGCGTGCACGTCCAACGCGCCGCCGGCCGGCGCGGCACCCATCGGCAAAAGAGGATGCGGATCGAATCAACGTTCCGAAGTCCTTCGGCCCACGCCGGCCCGATCGCGGGGCAAGCTCGGCACGGAAGCGGTGTGATAGCACAGGGCGCTCGAGTGGTTCTACCGGGCACTTTCCTGGGGGTGTACGACAGGGAAGGGAAGAGGAGCTGAATCGAAGCGAATCGGGGACGGCAACCGAAACTCGCCAACACGCAACTCGTTCAAACCACGGGGCATTGTGCGAGTCTTGGTTGCTGGAATACAAACACGGGGGCTCCGCCCCCGCGCCCCCGGCTCCCGCGGGAAATGCACGCCGGCAGACCGGCGTGCATTTCCGCGGGACGTTTTCAGCATTTCAAGGTGACGCCTCGGGCGTCATGGACGACTGTCCCCGATTCGCAGCATCGTCTCCCCACGTCCCTGTCGTACACCCGTTCACGAGCCAGGAGTTGACCCGCGTGACAGGGGGGGCGATACTGCGCGACCCAATCCTGTCCTCGGGGGCCGAGCGAGGAGCCGTGGTTCGCGGTCTCCCGCAAGAACCCCGGCCATGGCCCACTCTGGAGCGACGTCGTGGAATTCGAGCTCGCTGGCGGCACCGACGGTCTCCATGAGGGGTGCGAAGCATGTCTCGGTGCCGCGGATCGCCCGCTGCGCTCGAGCGAGAGCTTCTGAGGCCGGCGTGGACAGGCGAAACGTCTCGTCCGGGACGCGCTGGGAGCCGGTCGTGGGCTACTCCCGCGCGGTGCGCGTCGGGCCGTTCGTCCACGTTTCAGGGACCACCGCCACCGGGCCGGACGGCGCGCTCGTGGGGATCGGCGACGCCCATGCGCAGGCCGTCCAGGCGCTCCGGAACATCGAATCGGCGCTGGGCAAGGCGGGGGCGCGACTGGAGCACGTGGTGCGAACTCGGATCTACGTCACGAACATCGCGGAATGGGAAGTGGTCGGCCGCGCGCACGGGGACTTCTTTGCCGGCATCCGTCCCGCCTCAACGATGGTGGAGGTCCGCCGTCTCGTCGATCCGGAGATGCTGGTGGAGATCGAGGCCGACGCGTACGTCCCGTAGGATCGCCCCACGAGCCGTGTCGGTCGAGCGCTCGCGCAGGGAGCGGTTCTGGGCAAGAGCAGCGGGGCGCCGAATGCGTTGACTCCGCGGCAGGCCACCGGCTACGCTCTCCATTCCGATGCCCACGACACCCCGATGCCCGAGCTGCTCGGCCGAGATGCCGGCGACCGCCAGGTACTGCTCCGCGTGCGGGTCCTCCGTCAGCTCGGTGTCCCAGGCGCCGACGACCGTGGGGAGCACGTCGGTGGGCCGTCTCCACTCCTCCGACTCCATCGACGCCGGGCGCTTCGTGCCGGGGGCGATCGTCGCCGCCCGCTACCGGATCATCGGGCTTTTGGGACGAGGCGGGATGGGCGAGATCTACCGCGCGGACGACCTGAAGCTCGGCCAGCCGATCGCCTTGAAGTTCCTCCCGAAAGCGCTGGCGTCGGATCCGGCGCGGCTCGAGCGATTCCACGCCGAGGTCCGGCTCGCCCGCCAGGTGTCGCACCCGGCCGTCTGTCGCGTGTACGACATCCAGGACTGGGAGGGGCAGCCGTTTCTCGCGATGGAGTACGTGGACGGGGAGGACCTGGCGTCGCTCCTCAAGCGCATCGGGCGACTTCCGGGCGACAAGGCGCTGGAGATCGCCCGGCAGATCTGCGCGGGGGTCGCCGCGGCGCACGAGCGAGGCGTGCTCCATCGGGACCTGAAGCCGGCCAACGTGATGATCGACGGGCAGGGTCGCGCGCGGATCGCCGACTTCGGCCTCGCCGCGCTCGAGGACGAGGGCCCGGGAACCGGGATTTCGGGAACGCTCGGCTACATGGCGCCGGAGCAGTTCGAGGGGAAGGGCGCGTCGATCCAGAGCGACCTCTATTCCCTCGGCCTCGTCCTGTACGAGATCTACACCGGGCGGTCGCCGTTCGGCTCGCTGAGCCTCGAGGAGCTCAAGCGTCGGAAATCCGAGCCGGTGCGTCCGCCCTCGGAGATCTCCTCGGACATCGACGCGACCGTAGAGCGGGTGATCCTCCGCTGCGTCGATCCCAACCCGAAGACGCGCCCCGCTTCGGCGCGCCAGGTCGCGTTCGCGCTCCCGGGCGGTGACCCGCTCGCGGCTGCGCTCGCGGCCGGGGAGACGCCCTCGCCGGAGATGGTCGCCGCGGCCGGCGAGACCGAAGGCTTGCGGCCCGGCGTGGCGTGGGCGTGCCTCGCGATCGCACTGCTCGGCCTCGCCGCCGCGTTTCTCTACGCGGGGAGGATCCAGCTCGTTCGACGGCTCGCGCCGGATCAGCCGCCCGAGGTGCTTGCCGAGCGGGCTCGTGGAATCCAGCGCGCGCTCGGCTGGACGGGGACGCGGCGGGATTCGGCGTTCGGATTCGAGCTGGACAACGACTACGTCGCGTGGGTCGTCAAGAACGACTCTTCCCTCTCGCGCTGGGACCGGACGCCCGTGGATCTGCTGGGATTCTGGTACCGAGAAAGCCCGCGGCCACTCGCTCCGCGCGTGTACTGGCGCCAGACGGTGAGCGCCTCCGATCCTCCCCGGGACGTGTCGGGGATGACCGAGGTCTGGCTCGACGTGAAGGGACGTCTCGCAGGATTCGCCGCGGTGCCGCCCCAGATCGCCGAGCCCGACGAGGCGGTGCGGGAGCCCGACTGGGGGCGGGTCTTTGCCGAAGCGGGGCTCGATCCTGCGCGATGGACGCCGGCGGCCCCGCGCTGGGTTCCGCCGGAGTACGCGGACGCCCGTGCGGCATGGGAGGGGGAGCATCCGGATTTCCCCGGGGTTTCCATGCGGATCGAGGCCGCGGCATACCGCGGAAAACCATGCTATTTCCAGCTCGTGGGGCCTTGGACGAAGCCGCAACGGATGGAAGCGGAGGCGCTGGCGCTCCGAGTGAAGGTCCTGCTGGGGATCATCCTGTTCTTCTTCGTCGTACTCCTGGTGGCCGGTGCCTTCCTCGCCAGGCGGAACCTGGTTCTCGGCCGCGGCGATCGCCGGGGGGCGTTCCGCCTAGCCGTGTTCGTCTTCGCGACCCAGGAGGTGGCGTGGCTCTTCGGAGCAAGCCACGTGCTCGACCTTCAGGAGATCGTGCTGTTCGTCGTCTCGCTCGGATACGCCCTCTACAACGCGGCGCTCACGTGGCTCGTGTACATCGCCATGGAGCCGTACGTGAGGCGACGATGGCCTCAGACTCTGGTGTCGTGGAACCGCCTGCTGGGAGGCAAGTGGAGGGATCCGCTCGTGGGGCGCGACGTCCTGGTCGGCTGCGCGGCCGCCGGAGTGGCCTTCGCGCTGTCCTGGCTGGCCGTCGAGCTGCGGGACGCGCTCGGCTATCCCCCGCCGAGGCCGGTCCCCTTGGGGCTCGGGCTGCTGACCGGGTGGCTGCAAATCGCGTCGGCGGTGCTCGGTCAGGTTCCGCAGAGCATCCTTCAGGGCCTGATTCCGCTGTTCCTGCTCGTCGTGTTTCGACTGGTGCTGCGGAACACATGGGCGACGGCCGGCGTGTTCGCGCTGATCCTCGGCGTCGCCACCTCGCTCTCGCCCGGATCGACCTGGATCGACGTGGCGCTCGGTATTCTCGTCGTGGGGAGCCTCGTTTTCGTCCTGATCCGCTTCGGCGTGCTCGCCGCCATGTCGGTGGGTTTTCTGGGCTTCGCGCTCGAGTGTCCGGCGGCGTCGGACCTGTCCGCATGGTACGCGTGGATCGGCCTGACCGGCCTCGGCATCGCCGCGGCGCTGGCGGTGGCGGCGTTCTACGCCTCGCTCGGCGGACGGCCCGCGTTCGGCAGCGCGCGGCTCGATGACTGACGGATCGCCGCGGCTGCATCGCCGAATCCGGGATTCTCGTCCGTCGCACAGGGCCACGGACCGGCGGAACGCCATGTCGACCGGGGACCGATCGAGAAGGCGCAATCCTCGAATGACGGGGTTCCCGCTGATTTCAATCTCGCCGGGGTATCCGCGCGAAAGACGGAACTCGATCGTCGCGCTGCACGGGTGCCGCTCGTCCGCGAGCCATTCATGCCGACCGATCGGATGGGGAGTATATATACCGCTGGGGTTGGTGTGACCGCAGAAGCCGTCTCGAGAAGTCGCATGCGCTCCGAAGGACCGTCCCAGAGTACGGCGGGGGGGGCGAGTGCGAGCGTCCGTGCTGCGCTGCTCGCGGCGGTCGTTCCGGTTCTGTCGTTCGCCGCATGGGCTGGGCCTCCGTTCGAAGGACCCGCGCAGTCCGGCGCGACACCGTCGGCCGAGACCTCGAACGCCACCCCGTCCACCAGCCCGGCGCTCGGTGCGTCGACGACCGCAGGCGATTCGCAGCTCGTTCCGGACGACGCGACACTTCAGTCGAACGGCGCGACGATCGGTGAGGTGATCGTTCGGGCGGGGGATATCTTCGATCCGGACAGGCCCGGCGAGAACAACCTCGTCTTCCGTGCCGCGAACAAGATCCACGTCAAGACCCGCGACGAGGTGATTCGGCGCCAGCTCCTCTTCCGTTCGGGGGACCCGTACTCGCGGCGGGTGCTGGACGAGTCGGCGCGCGTGCTTCGTGCGTCGGGGTACCTCTACGACGCGTCGATTCGTCCGGTCGGCTACGACGGGCAACGCGTCGACGTGGTGGTGGAGACCCGGGACGTCTGGACGCTGCAGGGAGGCGTGGGATTCGGTCGCAAGGGGGGAGAGAATTCGACCCGCTTCGGAATCGAAGACAAGAACATCTTCGGCACCGGCAAGGCGGTCTCCGTGCGTCGCACCAGCGGCGTGGATCGCACCGAGACTCTCTACCGCTTTCGCGACCCGAACCTGTTCGGCTCCCGCGGCCGACTGGAGGTGGGGCGATCGGACAACAGCGACGGCAGGAAGTCCCTCCTCCAGGTTGAGCGGCCGTTCTACTCGCTCGATTCGCGGTGGTCCGTCAACGCCTCTGCCGTGGACGACGATCGCATCGATTCGCTGTATGCGCTCGGTGAGGCGACGGATCGATTCCGCCACCGAGAGGAGAGGCTCGAGCTGTCCGGCGGGATCTCCCGCGGGCTCGCCGGCCACCGGGCGAACCGGCTGCTGTTCGGTGTCTCCTTCGAGCGGGATCGCTTCGAGGCGGCCGCCGGAGCGGGCCCGCCGGCCACGGTCCCGGCGGACCGGACCCTCGCCTACCCGTGGATCGGCTTCGAGCAGATCGAGGACGGCTACGTCACCGCGTCGGATATGGACCGCATCCAGCGCACGGAGGATCACAACCTCGGACGCGAGATCCGCGCGCGTGTCGGGTACTCCGGAACGGCATTCGGCGGCGACCAGGACCGCATCGTCTACGAAGCGTCGATCGCGCGGGGGAGTTCTCCGGGAAACGGTCAGATGCTCTTCGTTACGGCGGGGATTTCCGGCCGCTGGAACGGCGGCGCCGAGAACCTCCTGGCCGGGGCCGGAGTGCGTTACTTCGTGCGGAACTTCGGGAGCCACATCTTCTACGTGGCGGTCCACGGGGACATGGCGAAGAACCTCGACGCCGAGAACCAGCTTCTTCTCGGCGGGGACAACGGGCTTCGTGGCTATCCGCTCCGGTACCTGCTTGGCGACCGGCGCGTATCGATGACCGCGGAGCAGCGGCTCTACACGAACTGGCACATCCTGAAACTCCTGCACGTGGGAGCGGCGGTGTTCCTGGACGTGGGTCGCGCGTGGTTTTCCGGGGATCCGGTGGACGCCAACCAGCCGTTTCTCAAGGACGTGGGGTGCGGGCTGAGGCTGAGCTCCAGCCGATCCTCGCAGGGCGGCATGCTGCGGATCGATGTCGCGTTCCCCTTGAATCGGCTTCCCGGGATTCCTCGAGCGCAGCTCCTGGTCACCGCGTCGGACACGTTCTGAGTCCCGCCCGTCCGGTTTCCGTCATTTCGCTTTCTCGTCACTGGACCGCCGTACGCCCTTCCCGAATGTCCGCCTTGCGCGCTATCGCCGTCGTGCTCTCCGTGCTCGTCACCGGCCTCGCGCCGTCGGAGGCGCCGCTCGTGCGCGCCGAGGTGACGGGAGCCGGCGCGCGCGGCCGCGTGAGCCGAGGTCTCAAGATCGCCACCTGGAACCTCGCCTGGCTGAACCGGGCGGTCGGCACGGGGGAAGTTCCGCGAAGCCCGGAGGACTACGACCGACTCCGGGAGTACGCGCGAAAGCTCAGCGCCGACGTGGTGGCGCTCCAGGAAGTCGACGGCGAGGAGGCGGCCCGTCGCGTCTTCGACCCGAAGGTGTACGCGTTCCACTTCACCCGGGACGTCGACCAGGTCCAACGCTCCGGGTTCGCGTACCGGAAGGACCTGGTGGTCACACCGAATCCCGACCTCGTAGAGCTCGCCATGGCGGGGAAGCGTCGTGGCGCGGATGTCTCGGTCGCGTGGGCCGGTCGCTCCATCCGGCTTCTCTGCGTCCACCTGAAGTCCGGATGCGCCGCGGCTCCCCTCGAGACCGATTCGGAGGCATGCCGCACACTCCGCGCGCAGCTTCCGGCGCTCGAGTCGTGGATCGACGCGCGGGCCAGAGAAGGGATCCCATTCGGCGTGCTCGGAGATTTCAACCGGCGCCTGGGTCCCTCGGATCCGTTCTGGAGGGAGATCGACGACGGGGTACCGTCGGACGCGGATCTCATCGACGCGGGAGACGGGATCGCGCCGGCCTGCTGGCGCGGGCGCCATCCCGAGTTCATCGACCACGTGGTGCTCGGCAAGCGCGCAGCGGGTTGGATCGTTCCTGACTCCTTCCACGAGCTGCTGTACGAAGAGAGTGGCGCACGACTCGAGGCGGCTCTTTCGGACCACTGTCCCATTGCCGTGACGATCCATCCTCTCGGAGCGCTGCGTTCTCCGAGGGTGCTCGGCGGCGGAGAGGCCGCGCTCCACGTGGGGGAGGTCGCCAGGGTATGCGGGCCGGTCGCCTCGGCGCGATACCTGGAGCGAGAGGAAGGCAGACCTACCTTCCTCAATCTCGACCGCCCCTACCCCGATCAGACGCTCACGGTCGTGGTCTGGGGGAACGCCCGCGCAGCGTTCGGCGAGCCGGAGATCGCGTTTGCCGGGAAGAGGATCTGCGTCACGGGGACCATCGAGACGTTTCGAGGAAGGCCGCAGATCGTCGCACGTCGCCGCGAGCAGATCGAGGTCGGGCCGGGCAGGACGGGGCACCGCAGCGGGACGACCTCGGATCGGCCCTCGAAGGCGGCGCCGCGCCGCGCGACCTGATGGTCGAGATGGCTCTGCTCACCGAAGCGCAGCGATCAGCGCGTAGCAGATCGCCCCGACGAGCGCCGACATGGGGATCGTGAGGACCCACGCCCACACCACGCGCGCCGCAATCCCCCAGCGCACGGCGGAGAGGCGCTGGATCGCGCCGACACCCACGATGGCGCCGGTGATCGTGTGGGTCGTGCTCACGGGGATCCCGAGCTGGGCCGAGGTGAACAGCGAGACGGCCGCCGCCGTCTCCGCGCAGGCACCGCCGTACGGCCGGAGCTTCGTGAGCTTCATCCCCATCGTCTTCACGACCCGCCAGCCGCCGGACATCGTGCCCAGCGCGATCGCGGCGTGGCAGATCAGGACGATCCAGAACGGGAAGGCCACCTGTCCCGACTCGAACAGCGCCTGCTGCTCCCGCCAGATGCTGGCGTAGAGCAGAGCGGCGATGATCCCCATGGTCTTCTGGGCGTCGTTCGTGCCGTGGCCGAGGCTGTACGCGGCTGCCGAGACGAGCTGCACCAACCGGAACGTGCGGTCGACCTTCGAGGGGGCGGTTCGGCGGAAGACCCGCAGCACGAGGACCACGAGGAACAGCGCGAGGACGAATCCGAGGACCGGCGCGAGGACGATGAACTGGAGAGTCGCGATGACCTTCCCGCTCATGAGGACGCCGGACCACGTGCCGGCGTGGGCCATGGCGGCTCCGCCGAACCCTCCCAGGAGGGCATGAGACGAGCTGGTGGGCAGGCCGTAATGCCAGGTGATCAGATCCCACACGATGGCTCCGACGAGCCCGCCGAAGATCACCTCCGCCGTGACGAACTCGGGGTGCACCCACTTGGCCACCGTGTTCGCCACCGCGATCCCGAACACCCAGGCGGCGGCGAAGTTCCACCATGCCGCCCACAGCACCGCCAGTCCCGGGCGCAGAACGCGCGTGCCGACGATGGTGGCGATGGAGTTCGCGGCGTCGTGGAATCCGTTGATGAAGTCGAACACCAGCGCCGAGAGGAAGATCAGCGCGATGAACGGTTGCGCCGAGAGCGCTTCGAGGGTGGCGAAGAGTCCGGTGGACACGTGGCGTTCCGGGTCCTTTCCGCTGGATCAGCTGTACTTCACGAGGACGGTCTCGATGATGTTCGCCACGTCCTCGCACCTGTCGGTGGCCATCTCCAGATGCTCGTAGAGGTCCTTCCACTTGATGACCTCGATCGGATCCCGCATCTCCCCGTTGAACAGGGTGTTCAACGCGTCACGCATCACCTGGTCGGCGTCGTTCTCGAGCTGGTTGATCTTCGCGCACTGCCGGATGATCTCCTCGTGGCGCCTCAGGTCGCGCAGGAGGCTGATTCCCCGCGAGACCTCCTCGGACGAGCGCAGGATGATCCGGCTCAGCTCGACGGACTGTGGAGTCGGAATGGAGATCTTGAACGTCACGAGACGTTTCGCCACCGCGTCCACGTAGTCCAGCACGTCGTCCAGGCGGGAGCACAGCTCGTAGATGTCCTCCCGGTCCAGCGGCGTGATGAAGGTCTTGTTGAGACGCTCCATGAGGCGGTGGACCAGCTCGTCCCCCTCGTGCTCCACCTCGTGGATGCGCTTGCTCGCCAGGTAGATGGTGTCGAGGTTGCCCTTCTCCTCGAGGCACTGCAGGAGCAGCGTCGCTCCGCGGACCATCGTCGCCGCCTGGGCCTCGAGAAGGTCGAAGAACAGCAGCTCACGCGGTATGAGGCCCATCGCCTCCCCCCTCCGTCGGCGGGCGCCCGCCGCAGCGCTATCTATCACCGTCACGGGATCGTGACAAGAGTTTCGTTGGACATTCGTGTCCACAATCGATCGGAGTCGTTCCCCGGGTCGCGGTCGAGAGAGGGGAATCGCCGCATGGTCTCCTCCCGGCTCCGTCGCGAACCCACGCCAGGATGCGGCAGTGCCGCCGTCAGGGAGCCGGCGGTCGGAACCTCCGGAGGAGGTCGCGCACCAACCCGCCGTCCGGTCGGTGGGGGATCGCCGGGATGCGCGGGATCGGATAGGGATCCGGCTCGACCGGCAGGCCCGCCGTCATCCGGTCGTACACGTGCGCCAGAAGTGGAATCAGGTGAACGACATCCTCGAGGCAATACGAGAGGAGCGTCTCGAGGGCATTCGGGTGCCCCGCCTGGTGCGCTCCCCAGAGCAGCACCGCAAGGTAGCCGTCGGCACCGTCGAGCTCCGGTGCGCGGGAGAGGCCGAGGGCCTGTTCGACGCCCTTGAGTCCGCCCTTGAGTCCCAGACGGGCCAGCGGGAAGCGCAGATCGATGTGACGCAGCCGCTCCCCGAAATCGAAATCCGGGAACGAGGCCTGGAGCACGGGAAGGTCGAAGCACGAACCGTTGTAGGTGACGACCGCCTCGAAGCGCTCCAGGGCCCGCGGAAACCGGTGAAGGTCTCGGCCGCGGACGAATGTTTCCACCGTCTCGCCGTCGCAGAGCCCGATGCACGTGATCGAGTCCGGGCCGAAGCCCAGGCCCGTGGTCTCGATGTCGAGATACGCCGTCCGGCCGGGAAAGGCCGTCGCCAGCCGCCAGGCCGCCCGCCGAGGAAGATCGCGCGCGGCGCGCCCCGGTTCCAGCCGTTCCGCGACGAGGTCACGCCACGGCCCCGCCGGATACTCGCGGAGAAAGGCGTTCCAGCTCGTGTATCCGCGGCGCCACAGATCCTGCTCGCGCCGATCGCCCACACCCGGGACATGCAGGAAGGTTCTTGACAGCAAAGGTCTTCTCGCTTCTCGGGTCGGTGCCGTCCTTTATCCGGCGTGATCCATGCGCTCGTTTTCCGACCTCGGATCTCGGAGTCCGCGAGTGCGGGTTTCGCGGGAGCGCCTCGAGGTTTCTCGTTTCGCGGCTCGCCATCGACGATCTCCGGGATCCAGCGGGGATTCCCACGAATCCAGCGGGTGACATGGTAGCCGATCCCGCGAGGCCGGGGATCGCGCCTCCCTCGGGTCGCGTTTCCGTCGTCCACCCGGGAACCGGAGCGGCATGGACGTCGTAATATCGATATGATATCATTCGGATATCAAACGAGGAGGTTGCGATGGTCAAGGAGAAAGAAGCGAGAAGGATTCCCGGCTACGCGATGGTGTTCCTCTGCCTGGTCCTGTTCGTGGCATCGATCGGCGGGATCATCGGGCTGGCACGAGCGCATTCGGGCCCCTTCCCGATCATCGCGTGCGCGCTGGTTCTCGTGGGGACGGTGTTCCTGTCGTGCGGGCTCACGATCGTGAACCCGAACGAAGCGCGCGTGCTGACCCTGTTCGGCGATTACAAGGGGAGCGTGCGCGCGGCGGGCTTGTGGTGGGTGAATCCGTTCACGATACGAAAGCGGGTGTCGCTGCGGGTCCGGAACTTCGAGAGCTCGAAGCTCAAGGTGAACGATCACGACGGAAACCCCATCGAGATCGCGGCGGTGGTGGTCTGGAAGGTCGTGGACAGCGCCGAGGCGATGTTCGAGGTGGACAACTTCGAGCATTTCGTCCACGTGCAGAGCGAGGCCGCCTTGCGGAATCTGTCGACTTCGTATCCCTACGATGCGCACCTGGACGGGCAGCTCTCGCTCCGGGGCGCCACGGGGCAGATCGCCGACGAGCTTCGGCACGAGATCCAGGCGCGGCTCGAGAAGGCAGGGGTGAGCGTCATCGAGGCGCGGATCAGCCACCTGGCCTACGCGTCGGAGATCGCCAGCGCGATGCTCCAGCGCCAGCAGGCCAGCGCCATCATCGCCGCGCGCCACAAGATCGTGGAAGGAGCGGTGAGCATGGTCGAAATGGCCCTGGAGCAGCTCGCGCAGAAGCGAGTCGTCACGCTGGACGAGGAGCGCAAGGCCGCGATGGTGAGCAACCTGCTCGTCGTTCTCTGCAGCAATCAGCACACCCAGCCGGTGGTGAACACGGGAACGCTCTACACCTAATCCGGAGGGGGGCGTGGCGGAGCGCAAGCCGTTTCTCGTGCGGATCGATCCGGCCGTTCTGGAGGCGTACCAGCGGTGGGCGGCCCAAGAGCTGCGCAGCCTCAACGGCCAGATCGAGTTCGTCCTGCGCCGCGTGCTCGCCGACGAAGGGCGGTTGCCCGGCGGGATGCAGTCCGACGGCGAAAAGGGAACCCGGGGGGGAAAACGCTCCCCCCGGTGACGTCCCCGCCCGCGAAACTAGATCTTCACCTCGATCTTCGCCGACTGCCGCAGGGAGTCCGAGAACTTCTGGACCTCGACCTGCATTTTCTGGCCCGTCAGGTACTGCCGGACCTCGCCACGGACCTCGTCCAGCGGTCTGAGTCCCGCCGGACGGACCGTGATGCGTTTGATCACGTGGAATCCGAACGGGGTCTCGACGACCGAGGACAGCTCGCCGTCCGCGAGCGCCCAGACGGAAGTCTCGAACTCCTTCACCATTTCGCCGCGGGCGAAGAACCCGAGGTCGCCCCCCTGCGCGGCCGAGCCGGGGTCCTGGGAGTACTGCTTCGCGAGAATCGCGAAGTCCTCGCCCTTGCGCACTTTTGCGAGGACCTCTTCGGCCTTCGCACGCGCGGCCTGCTTCTGCTCGGGGGTGGCGTCGCGGGCGACGCCCAGGAGGATGTGGCTGGCCCGGATCTGTTCCGGATGCCCCATCTTGTCCTTGTTCGCCTCGTAGAACTGCGTCTCGTCCTGCGGGCTGACCGTGATCTTGGGCATGATCGTGGACCGGAGGTACTTGTCGATGGTCACGGTCTGCCGCAGCATCGCCTCGAGGTACTTCATCTCGACCCCGTCCTTGGCCAGCTGGGCGTTGAACGCCGCCTCGTCGGGGAATCCGGCGCGCAGCTTCGAGATGGACGCGGCGAGCTCGGCGTCGGTGGCCTCCGCATTTTCTGCCCGGGCCTTCTGATACATGAGCTCCTGGCGGATCAGGTTGTCCAGGACGCCCCGGAGCACCTCGGCTCGCTTCTCGCCGGGAACGGACGCCGTGTCTCGAACGACGCTCCGCACGGCGAGGTCGAGGGAGCCGCGGGTGATCGGGGTCCCGTTCACGCTGGCGACTACCTCCCCCGGGGGGCCCGAAGGGACCAGGCTCGTCGCGGGTGAGGCGGCCGGGGCGGCATTCTGACCGCCTAGCGGCTCTGCAGCGCCTTCGACCACCGCCGTCGGAGTCGGGACGGCGGAGGCTGCGTTCGCTGAAGCGGGAGGCGGGGGCGACGTGGCCTCGGCGGACCTCTCTCCGCCCGATCCACACGACACCGCGAAAGTCGCGCACAGCACGAAGGTCCCGAGGAGGACGGCGGTGAGAAGGCGGTTGATCATGATTCCCCTCTTGGAAAACGGTCATTCTAGACGGGGATCATGGAAAACGCCCGCTGGGCCACCCCAGAGGGGGTACGACAGAAAAGTGGTGAGCAAGAGATCGAAGCGAATCGGGGACCGTTCCGGGGCCCTCCCCCGATTCGAAAGACCTGCCATGGCCATTCCGCCTCCGGGGCCCTAAACTCTACGGACGAGTCGGGGCCTCGCCCCGGCGTGGGGAGCGACCATGATCGACGAGCAGTTCGCGGACGAGGTCTTGCGGGTCCGGCAGGCCCATGCATCGATCTTCCCGGGAAAGCAGCGGGTTCATCAATTCGTGGAGGATCTGGTCGAGCTGCTGTTCCCGCACCTCTCCGGGGAGTCCGAGTACCTCCACCGGCAGGAGATCCAGGGGAAGCTGGCGCTGCTCGCCGGAGACCTGGAGAAGCTGCTGCGGCCCCAGCAGGCGAAGATGCCCCGGAAGGCGGACGAGGTGGTGGGGCGGCTGTTCGCCATCCTTCCCGAGATCTACCGGAAGCTCTGGCTCGATGCGCAGGCGATCCACACCGGCGACCCAGCCTCGGAGAGCGTCGACGAGGTGATCACCGCGTACCCGGGCTTCTTCGCCATCTACACCTACAGGATCGCTCACCAGCTGTATGCCGACGGCGTTCCGATCCTCCCTCGCATCTTCGCCGAGTACGCCCACGTGCGCACGGGGATCGACATCCACCCCGGCGCGACGATCGGCGACAGCTTCTGCATCGACCACGGAACCGGTGTGGTCATCGGCGAGACCACGTGGATCGGGAGCCAGGTGAAGATCTACCAGGGGGTGTCGCTGGGAGCCCTGAGCGTGGCGAAGACCCTGGCGGGGAGCAAACGGCATCCCACCATCGAGGACAACGTGGTCGTCTACTCGAACGCCACGATCCTCGGGGGCAAGACGGTGATCGGCCACGACAGCGTCATCGGAGGGAACGTGTGGCTCACGGAGAGCGTGGCGCCGTTCTCCGTCGTCCAGCACACGAGCGACGTCAAGGTGCGGCCGAAGACCAAGAAAGACGAAGGCGAGAGCGGCGACACGTACGTCATCTGATTCCCGATCCGTCCGGGCGGGCGGAAGCGAAGCGAGGAGGGTCCGATCGTGAAGCTCGATTCGATTCTGGACGGCATCGGCAGGACCGCGCACGTCCGGCTCGGGAAGCTCTTCCCCGGCCGCGCCGAGGTGTGGATGAAGCTGGAGCGGGCGAACCCGGCGGGAAGCATCAAGGACCGAATCGCCCTCTCGATGATCGAGGATGCCGAGCGAAGCGGGATCCTGACGAAGGACACCGTGATCGTCGAGCCGACCTCGGGAAACACCGGCGTCGGCCTCGCAATGGTGGCCGCGGTGAAAGGGTATCGCCTGATCCTCGTGATGCCCGAGTCGATGTCGGTGGAGCGCCGCCGGCTGATGGCCAGCTACGGGGCCGAGTTCGTGCTCACCCCGCGCGAAGTGGGAATGAAGGGAGCCATCGAGCGAGCGAAGCAGCTCGTTGCCGAGCTCGGGAAGGCCTGGATGCCCATGCAGTTCGAGAACCAGGCGAATCTCGAGGTGCATCGCAAGACCACCGCGCAGGAGATCCTGCAGGATTTCCCCGACGGAATCGACGCGCTCATCACCGGCGTGGGGACGGGAGGGCATATCACCGCCTGCGCGGAGGTGCTCAAGCCGAAATTCCCGAAGCTGAAGGTGTTCGCCGTGGAGCCCGCGCTGTCGCCTGTCCTGAGCGGCGGCAAGCCGTCGCCTCACCCGATCCAGGGGATCGGCGCCGGGTTCGTTCCCGCCGTCATGCGCATGGACCTGATGGACGGCGTGATCCAAGTGGACAAAGAGGAGGCGTTCCACTTCGCCGCCCGCTGCGCAAAAGAGGAAGGCATCCTGGTCGGGATCTCGTCCGGCGCGTCGCTGGCCGCCGTCGCCAAGAAGCTCCCGGAGCTTCCGCAGGCCGGCCGGGTCCTCACCTTCTGCTATGACACCGGCGAGCGTTATCTCTCCATCGAGGGCCTCTTCTGACCAAGCGGACATCCCGGTTCGGTCGCTGATCCTTCGACGCATCAGGCCTGTACGGATCGGCGACGGAACCGGGATGTTCCCGGAGGGATTCCGATGCAGACACGCGGTGGCGATACTCGGACGATCGTCGAGGAGCACCGGCATCTCCGGGGCGAGCTGCACGAACTGGAGTTGGCGCTCGAGGCGAAGCCGCAGGACGCGGATCGCTCGATCTGGCTCGGCGAGCTGGCGGCCCGCATCGACCGCTTGCGCCCGGCACTCGAGAAGCACTTCCGCCACGAAGAGAACCTGGGGCTCTTCGAGGAGATCGAAACGCGCTACCCGAACGCGGCTCCCCAGTGCCGAGAGCTTCGGGACGAGCACGAACAGATGCTGGATCTGCTCGACGACATCCGGGCGGAGGCGGCACGCGGCGGCGCCTCCGCGGCGACGCGTCTGCACGCGCTCATCGAAGAGCTGCATCGGCACGAGGAGCGTGAGAACGATCTCCTCGGCATCGCCATCGAGGGCGGTCCGGCGGCCGCCGACTGAATCATTCTCTTCGCCGCGACCCGGGCAGCAGCCACGCCGAGAGCGCCGCGAACGCGGCGACTGCGCTCAGGATGGCGACCATCCGAAGGTAGGGGCGCCCTTCGGCCATCCGCACGCGGGCGAGCGCCCACGCCGTTTCCAGCCAGACCGCGCACGCCGCGACGAGGATGAGCCGGGCAGCCACGGTGACCGCCGGCGTCCGGATGAAAGCCAGAGGGACGAGCAGCACCGATGCGGCGGCGAGCGCCGCGCTCCCGGCGCGAAAGAAATGTGCGGCGAGGACGAGCGCGGACAGAACAGCTGGAACCCTGCGCAGGAACAGCACGGCGGACCCTCCTGGTGTTCGCGCGGCGCACCGTAGGCGGTGACGCGGCGCCTCGCCGTGATTCGGGTCACGCCCGCCGGGCGATCACCAACGGTGGTAGGCGGGATGGCCCTCCGTCACCGCCACGAACACGCCGCGCGCCGTCGCCGTGATCTTGCCGCCCGCCTCGAGCTCGCCCTCCACGGTGGCCCGGTCTCCGCTGGATTCCACCACGCGGGCCCGCAGCGTCACGGGTCCCCCGGACGGCGTCGGCCGCTTCAGCCACACGTGGAACTCCGCCGTGACGGTGCACGGAGCGCTCTCGAGCCCGCGCGTCACGATCATGTGATGCACGGCCGTCCAGTTGCAGTGGCAATCGAAGAGCGCCCCGATGATCCCGCCGTTCAGGATCCCGTCGAACGCTTCATGGTGCGCCGACGGCGTCCACTCGCACACGCACTCGTTCCCTCTGGGGTAGCTCTTGATCCTGAGTCCCCGGTCGTTCGCGGGCCCGCAGCCGAAGCAGTGGTTGGCCGGGGCGAAGCGATCCTGAAGGCTGACGTCGCTCATGGCGCACATGTGCTCTCCAGCGGATCCCGCGGAGCGCCGGAGTCCGCGAAGCCCGACGCACCCTCGATCCCGTACGCGGTCGCCGTGACGAGGAAGTAAAGATCACCTTCAGGAACCGAAGTCGACGGCCCCTCGAACGCGCACCGCACCCCGTCGCACGCGATCCCGGCGCCGACTCCCTGGCACACGAGAGGGGAGGCGCCGTGATCGTAAAACGAACCGAGGGTACCCGCGTACAGACTGTACTGGAATGCCGGCCCGAGATCCTGCCACGACCACAGGAGCCGTCCGCCTCCCGCGTCCTCCACGATCAGAGGTGGGAGCGCGCCGGCACCGGAAGGCTCGAGGACCGCGCATGCGTCCCCTTGCGCGTCGGGCGGCGGCGGGACAGCGGCGTTCGTGATCGCCACGTCGTCAATGTACAGGCCTTCGCGATCGTCCCCGTCATCCGTGTCGTAATTGATCTCGATCCGCACGCGCCGGCCGCTCCAGGGCGACAGGTCGAACCCGACGCCGTTCCACGTCGCGAACGGTCCGGCCCACCCTTGCTGCCCGGGAACATGGCAAAGGCCGCCATCCGGGTTCCCCGAAGCGTTGTACGCGAGGCCGCTGAACGGCAGCAGCACCGCGTGGACGCCCGTGTCGAGATCCACGAGATGGACGTTCGCGCGGTCGTACCAGCGATCCGTGAGCGGCTCGATGTCCCCGTATACCTGCATGCTCAGCATCGAGGTCGTCGAAGGGTGAAGCAGCAGCGTGGGGGAGGTGGCTCGGCCGCAGATGGCGGGTGTTGCCGTGGATCCCGAGTGGATGCTCCGGAGTCCCGAGACGTGTCGGAACGACATGGTGAATTGCTGCAACGACCATCCCTGGGCCCCGGATTCGAAGTCGTAGGCGACGGTGCCGAATCCGGGCGGGTTCGTTTCAGCCGGAAGGACGAACTCGAGCTTCGACGCGGCGGGGTTCGCCGCGGAGTCGGCCGCAATCGTGAACGGGATCCCGGCGGGGGTGGCGCCGCCGACACTGAACGTGAACCCGCACGCGACGCTCTGGCCTGGATCGAGGCTCGCCACGGCACAGCCGGACCTGGGAACGAACGTTACCCCGCCGTGGGTCGTCGACGCGGAGGAAGTCACCGGCCCCGACGCGGACAACCCCGAGTTGCGAATCTGGTACGCGACCGTCGCGGTCTCGCAGTTGTCCACGATCCCGTCGCCGTCGCCGCTCGCGCTCACCACCGCGGCGCTCCCCGGAACGACCTCGACGAATCCGCCCCCGCCCACGGCACATCCGTCAGCGGCCGTGGCCACGGGAACGTCGATTCCGTCGAGCCAGCAGCCGTCGTCCGCCGTGATCGAGAGCACGAAGTGCGTTCGCCCACCGCACGGGATCGACGGCCCGACCAGTACCTCGAACGGGGTCGCGCCTGCCGCGGTGCCTCCGGGAGAGACGGTGCCGAACGACACGGGACCTGCTGCGACGACGGGCGCGGTCCTCGGCGCGGCGCTGGTCAGGGTGGATCGGACGTTCGTCGCGCCCTCGGCTCCTCCCATCTCGCGCAGCGTGACGGCGATCCGCGCTCGCTCTCCCGGCTCGATTCGCCCGTCTCCGTCGGAGCCGGTGGGTGCTTCCGCGATCGTGCGAACCGCGATCCGGAGCTCGGCCGGATTCACTTGGGCCGTCTCGATGTTCCCGCCGGGAGAGACGGTAGCGCATCCGCTCATGCGGACGGCCGCGACCCAGTACCGGTAGCTCTGGCCGATCTGCACGCCGGAATCCAGCAGGGGGCCCGCGGCGACGCTGCGAGCCAGCGGTAGAAAGGCATCGCCCGGCCTCCCGTTCCGGAGCACATCGAACGTCGTGGCTCCTCCGATGGGGATCCAGTCGAGGCGGACGGCCGGAAGACCGGTCGACGGGTCGCGGACGATCGAAGCCGTCACCTCGGGGTCCGGGAGCGCGGAGCACTCCGGGGCATCGGTGATCGGCGGGCTCTCGGCGATTCCGTGATGCTCGAACGCGGCGTTGATGTACGCGGCGTGGGGCGTTCCGTTCGCGAGGTTGCCGTCGTCGTCGTCCGTCAGGAGCATCGCGTCGTAGATGCTCGTTCCCGCGGCCGAAGGGTCCCACGTGCGCATCGCGGGCCCTCCCGCGATGAGGAGCCGCTCGAGGATCCACCGCGCCTGCTCCGCGGAGCGTCCCGGATTGCCCGCGGGGAGAGGTGCACCGGAGATGAAGTCGGCGCCGGTGAGCAGGTTCTGGTAGAGGTGCCACGTGGCCTGACCGGGGATCTCTCCGACGCAGTGCGGCTCGCCCGCGCAGTCGTTCTCGGCCCTCGTGATCGTGGCGCAGGTCGGGCATACCGCCGGGGTCGCGGGATGATCCAGCCTCCCCGGCGCCCGCTCGTTGATGTCGCGCACTCCGGAGCAGAAGGCGGCCGGACCGCCACCTACGAAGAACGACTCGCCGATGCACGAGTCGCCCCCCGCGAGGAACGCCAGCACGTCCCCCTTCCACTCGCTCAGGCCGCCGTCCGCGATCCCGGTGCCGTCGGTGCGGTCCCAGGTGTGGCCGAGCTCGTGCTGGATGACGTCGCGAATCTCGCCGGTGTTGCGGCAGTTCCCCCCCGCGCGGAAGAAGCCGAGCATGTACGCGGACGAGAACGCGTTGCAGGTGCTGTCGATGTTCACGAACGCGTCGACCTCGCCGAAGAACGTGTTGTCCCACTTCTCGAGGAGAAGTCGGGCCTCGTTCAGGTGAAAGTAGGTGCTCCGATCGGCGGGCGTGGAGGAGCCGTTGCCGGGCACGGGGGAGGGCTGGCTCGATCCCCCCGTGCCGAAGTCCACCGTGCCGGACGGGTCCGCGGTTGCCATGGGCTGCACCGGACCCGTGCACGCGTCGCAGTGGATCCGGAAGAAATCTCCTTCGAGGGAGCTGGTCGCAATGCCGCCCGCCCAGCCATACCGGCCGTTCCGGTCGGACGACGCGAGGCGATCGTCCGAGACGACCGTGACGAAGGGCAATGCCACGGACTTCTCCGCGTCGTCCGCCCGGTTGGCGCGAACGCCCCCGAGCACGGACCCTCGGGCCTGGGTCGGATCGGCGGAGCACGTCTGGCCTGCGTCGCGGGCCTCAGGGAAGAACGCCAGCACCTCGGCGTCGTGCGCGTCCACGTACGCGATCCAGCCGTCCCATGGCCGGGCTCCCGGCGGGCGGACCTCCAGCATCCAGGCGAGCCGATGGCGCAGCTTGCCTCCGGAATCCACGAACGGTTGGAATGCGAGCGAGGGCTCTCGCACTGCGACGAGGGCCGGAGCCGCCACGGCAGCAAACGCCGAGACGATCGCGAGCGCCTCCGTCGGGGAAACGCGAGGAACAGAGGACGTCGTCACCGGCGCCAGCGCACTCGTCGCCAGGAAGAAGACGCGATCGCCGCGAGCCGCGAGCGTCACCCCCGCGCCGAGAACGGGGATGCCGTCCTTCCGGAGACCGAACTCGAGCAGCCGCACCTCCGGGTCCGCGAGACGGGTCGAGGCTCTCTCGTCGAACGGAAGCGACTCGGGAGAGATGTCGAGCCCTTTCGCGAGGAGATCGCGATACCTTTGGAGGAACGCGCGCCCGAGGGCTTCCCCGGAACCGGCTCCTTCCACCGGCGCGGTCACGGCGATCCCGTCTCCGAAGGCCCGGTCCAGGCCCCCGCTGAACGGGTCCACGGTGGCCTTCCACGCCGGCCGCCCGCGAAGGAACCGGCTCACCCCGTCATTCGCTTCCTGGAGCGACTCCTGGATCCCGGTGCCCTGGGGAATGCGGATCGGCTCGAGGCGACGCGCCAGCTCCGAGCGGGGTGGCCACCCCGCCGGAGGCGCGCCGGGTGACGCCGGCGCCGCGCTCACCGGGAGGACGAGTACGAAGACCAGGAACGCGAGGACGACGAGGCGACGAGCGCGACGCGGCGGAAGGAGCAGTGGCAGGGCGGACATCGATGGGCTCCACGGCAACCCGCGGGAGCGTTTCCAGCGGGAATGCGACGACGAGTCAATATACCTGCAGCCCTCCGATCTGTCGGCGCGCCCCGGGCCGGGGGCCGCCCCGTCTCGCCGTCGTGCGTCCGCACAGGGCGACCTTGCTGGGGCGAGGAGCGCAGCGTACATTGAGGAGTCGTTCCGGGTGGCCGGTTTCGCAAAACCAATCACTTCGTCCACGGTGTCAGACCGTACAGGCGGTTCCATGAGACAGCTCTTCCGATTTGGGTTCGGTGCTCTCGTCGCGGCGTGCGCGCTCGCGACGTGCTGGACGGACGGGGCGCGTGCGGCCACCGTCACTCTGAGTCCCGCAAAGGACAACACGCTCTACCAGGATGCGAAAGGGTTCTACAGCAACGGTATCGGGCAGTACATCTTTGCGGGTCGCACCGCCCAGCCGGTGGAATTCGCGCTCCGCCGAGCGGTCCTCGAGTTCGACGTGGCGGGTCCGGGCGGGATTCCGGCCGGCTCCACGATCACGGCGGTCGCTCTCACGCTGAGACTGAACAAGTCGATTTCCGGAGACACGGTCGTCTCGCTCCACAGCGTCCAGACCGAATGGGGCGAGGGCGCCTCCGACGCGGCGGGCGAAGAGGGGTCCGGCGCCGTCGCCGAGCGAGGCGACGCGACGTGGCTCCACTCGTTCTGGGATTCGGATTTCTGGGGCACGGTGGGAGGCGACTTCACACCCGCACCGAGCGCGCAAGCGACCGTCGGGGCCGTTCTCGGGCCGTACACCTGGAGCGGCGCGGGGATGGTCGCCGACGTCCAGTCGTGGCTGGACAACCCTTCCTCGAATCACGGCTGGATCGTGGTGGGAGCAGAAGGAGTCTCCGGGACCGCGAAGCGGTTCGGCTCCCGCGAGAACCCCCTTCCCGCGGAGCGTCCGGTCCTCATGGTGACGTACACGCCTCAGGCTTCGGGCGCGGGCCGTGTCCCCGAGAAGAGCGTTCAGGGGATTCCGCTGACGCTCGCGAAGAGCGGAGCCAGCCTCTCCCTGGCGTGGGGAGCCTCCTGCCTCGCGAGCGATACGGACTACGAGGTGTACGAGGGAGCGATCGGCGGAAGCTTCACGAGCCATGCCCCGGTCACGTGCTCGACGGGAGGCGCGACGACCGCGCTGGTCGCCCCGGCGGCGGGAGGAACGTACTACCTGGTCGTCCCGCGCAACGCGTCGAGCGAGGGATCGTACGGGACGCGCACGCCGAGCGTGCAGCGTCCGGCGAGCGCGCTCGCCTGCGTGCCCCAGTCCCTCGCGCCGTGTCCCTGAGACCCGTGGGATCCCGGGCGGAAACACCCCGATCGGGCGGCCAGACGGTCGCGGGCGTTCGATCGGGGCGGGAACGAGCGTGACGATGGCCGATCGGTCCGAGGATCCCGTGGCCGAAGGCGATGCCGATCTCCTGCAGATCGAGGCCCGCATCCTCGGCCTCCTCCTCGCGGGAGACGATCCGGCGCTCGCCGTCTTGCGCCGGCAGTTCGCCTGCGCGCGGGTCGCGCGTCGCGAGCGGACCGATGTGGGGTTCTTCGCGCACTTCTACGTTCCCGCCGCGTCGCCCCGGCTCGCCGGGTCGTGCGAGTTCTTGATGGACGACGTCGCCGCGGATCTGGTAGGGACCACGCTCGCGGCTCGGTTCGTCCTCGCGGTCCGCGACGGAGCGCTGGACTTTCTCGAGGGCGCGGTGTTCGGGGAGCGATGGCCCGCGCCTGCCGTGATCCGTCGCGCCTACTACCTCCAGGGCGGCACCGTGGGAAATGCGGTCGTCGAGACGAGCCGGCGGGATCTCGCGGCCGTGCGCGCCCGCTTCGCCGACTGATTCACGTTCCACGGCGGCGGCGCGGTTCGCGCGCGAAGCGCCGCTGGAAGCGCGTTCGATCCTGGGCTTCCCGACGACGCCCGCGGTAGAATCCGGCCTCGGCAGTCGCGCGACGAGCGGGTGCGACCGCGCGAGCGTAGGAGGAAGCCGATGCGTCTCATCGTGCGCTGGGCGATCTCGATCGTGGCTCTCTTCGCGGCGGCGTGGATCGTTCCGGGGATCGAGGTGGAGGGGAACGCCTGGGTGGTCTTCGCCGCCATGGCAGTGATCCTGGGCCTGGTCAACGCCGTCATCCGGCCCATCCTGAAGCTGCTCACCTGCCCGTTGATCCTGCTGACGCTGGGGCTGTTCGTGCTGGTGATCAACGGCGTGACCTTGATGCTCGCGTCGTGGATCGCGGTGAACGTCTTCGGCGTCGGGTTCCGCGTGAACGGCTTTCTCCCCGCGTTCTTCGGCGCGCTGGTGGTCAGCGTGGTGAGCGTGCTGCTGAGCCTCTTCGTACCGGACAAGGAGCGGGAGCGAGCGGACCGGTGACGGGAGGTACGAGGCCGGTCGTCGCGGTTGGTCGCGCTCCGATCACCGGCAGCGTTTCATCACGATGCGAGCGCGACTTCGCCCAAGACACTCGAACCGAGCGTCGTCCAATCGGGCGATTCTGTTGCCCGATTCAGCCAGAAAACCTACAGCCCCGCACTCGAGGCCGCGAAGGCAGGTCGGGAGGGGGGGCAGGGGACAGGCGACGCTACGGCGAGGCCCGATTTCGCGACAGCTGTTCCAGCCGCCAGCGCGCGAGGTGGTACTCGTTCATCACGTCGGTCCCACCTGAGAGCCAACCCTTGTTCTGGAAGACGACGCCCGTCCCAACGCTCGCGGTGAACCACCGCCGCGCGGCGATTGCGTCGCCCTGCAGGAGCGAGATTTCCCCTGCGTAGTAGTAGGCCTCGCAGCGTCGCTCGGGGTTCCTGGAGTGCGCCAGCCGCGCGAGCTCTCCAGGAGATATCGTCCGGGCCAGGCAGCTCAGGACACTCGGGAGCTCCGGACGGGAAGGGGTCGCGCCACGCGCGTCGGCCAGTACCCGCTGCGCCTCCTCGCGCTTCAGGCGTGCCGCAATCGGCTGCCCCGCTTGCTCGAGGCTTCGCGCCTCGTCCTCGAGCACGAGGTACAGTCGCGGGCTGGCAAAAGAGCCGACGTCACCAAACTCGATCAACGCGCGGTAATCGTCGGCGGCTTTCTCGAGGCTGCCGACCATCCAGTACGGTGTCGCCCGGTGAAAGCGGGTCCAGCCCGAATTTGACCCGGCGCGAGCCCGTTCGTCGATCACGTACGAGTAGTCATCGATCGAACCCTCGAGGTCACGCTGGAAGAGGCGCACGCCGGCTCGCGTCAGATAGGCGATCTCGTTGCTCGGGTCGAGCTCGATCGCGCGCGAGAGGGCGCTGACGGATTCCGCATAGCGCAGGTTGAGGGCCTGAACGCGCCCGAGGAGCAGCATCCGGTCCGAGCTCTCTCCCTCGCCGGCGACGAGATCCTGAACGCGCTCGAGCGCTTCCTGGAACCGTTCGGTGACCAGACACAGGTCCACCGCCCGCTTCCGGGCGAGTCGGAGCACGTCCGAGTTGCCGACCCCCTTCAGGGCCTCTCTCGTGTAGCGCAGGGCGAGCTCCGGATCGGGCGTCGTGAGGGAGCGCAGGTACCAAGCTTCCGCGGTGGGCGGCATGCGCTGCGACGCCGCAGCCTGTTCCTGGAGCGCCTCCTCGGTTCGCGGTGGATCCTGGGCGCGAAGTACCTCCGCCAGGACCAACCGGGCAGCCCACCCGTGTGGTTCCCTCTGGGCGGCCATCCGAAGGTGGCCTTGGAGCGACACGCTCGTCCGGCCCCTCAGGTGCTTCGGATCCTCCCGCGCCAGCACCGACCGCGCCCAGACCAGAACCGCCTCAGGCGGCGCCGACGAATCGACGCGTTCGTCGAACGGAGGCTTCTCGCCTGCGTCCAGCTTCTGCTGTATACCGAGGATTCGCCAGCGGCGCTGCTCCCACTGTTCTTGCTCTCGAATCCGCCGCTCCTCGCTCTCGCGTCGTTCCCGTTCCGCGACGAACGGCACGGCGATCGCGACGGCGACGACCGCGATCGCCGCGCCCATCCCGAGGCGGGCCAGCACCGGGCGTCTTCGCATCCATCGCCCGGCGCGCCGCGCGGCGCCCGCCCGCCGAGCGGAGATCAGTCCCCCGGCGAGGTGCTGCCGCAGGTCGTCGGCCATCTGGCCGGCCGTCGCGTAGCGTCGTGCGGGGTTCTTCTCCAATGCGTGAAGGCAGATGGTCTCGAGATCCCGCGGGATGCGGCGGTCGAACTTGCGCAGCGGGGCAGGATCGGTGGTCAGGATCGCGCTGACCGTCTCCTCGCGCGAGGCGCCCCGGAACGGCGGGGCCAGGGTCAGCATCTCGTACAGCACCGCCCCCAACGAGTAGATGTCCGTCCGGTGGTCGAGTTTCATCCGACCGGCAGCGATCTGCTCGGGGGACATGTACCCCACGGTTCCCTGGAAGGTCCCGCTCATCGTCATACCCGGCTCTTCGGCGATACGGGCCAGGCCGAAGTCGGCGACCAGCAGATGTCCCTCCTTCGACAGCAGCAGGTTCCCGGGCTTGATATCCCGGTGGATCACACCGTGCTCGTGCGCGTGATGCAGCGCGTCGGCGACCTCGGCGGCGAGCCTCGCGATACTGTCGAATCGCCGCTTCGACGCGGGAGGCGCTCCTCGAGCCGCCGTCGGACCTGCCGGGCTCCGCTCCCCCGGTCCAGCGGACACCGGTTCCGCCAGCTTGCCGCTGATCCCGTGGCGCAGGTCATCGAGGACTCGGCTGAGCGGTTCCCCGTCGATATACTCCATTGCGAAGAAGTGATACCCCTCGGCCTCGCCGATCGCGTGCACCGGCACGATGTTCGGGTGCGCCAGGCGCGCGGCCGCCCGCGCTTCGCGTTCGAAGCGGGCCGCGGCCGCGGGGCTCGCCCCGAGCGCCGGTGGAAGGAGCTTGAGCGCCACCCTGCGGCCCAGCGATTCTTGCCGCGCCTCGAAGACCACCCCCATTCCTCCGCGGCCAATCTCCCGCACGATCTCGAAGTCGCCGAACCGCCGGCCGATCGCCTCCGGCACCCGCTGCGCGACCGTCCACGGCATGTCCCGGGGCCCCTCCGCGCCGGAGTCCATCGAGGCGAGAGCGGCCTGGACCGGCCCGAGCCGTGCCGTTCCTCCTGGGGAGGCGGCCCCCTCCGCATCGTGCGCGAGCAGCGAGGCGACCTCGCCTCGCAGCTCCGAGTCCCCCGCGCAGGATCGATCGAGGTAGGTCTCGACATCCCCCGGCGCCAACGCGGAGGCTGCGTGGAACAGCTCGACGACCCGCTCGTAGCGCCGGGTGTCCACGGTCACCGCACCGCCGCCCGGCTCAGCTCGCGCAGCAAGTAGGCTCGCGCGATCCGCCAGTCCTGCTTGACCGTGCGCTCCGAAACTCCCTGCAGGTAGGCGACTTCCGCGACCGACAGGCCGGCGAAGAACCGCAACTCCACCACCGCGGCCTGCCGCGGGCTGAGCTTCGCGAGGCTCTCCAGCGCCTCGTCGAGAGCCAGGATCTCCGGGGACAATTCCGGCGGAATCTCGACGATCTCGTCGAGAAGGACCCGTTGCAGGCGGCCGCTCCGCTTTCCCGCGCGGTGGGCGCGCGCCGATTCGACCAGGATCCGGCGCATCTGCTTGGCGGCGATCGCGAGGAAGTGCGTCCGGCCCTGCCAGCTGATCCGCGTCTGGTCGATCAGCCGCAGGTAGGCCTCGTTCACGAGGGCAGCCGGTTCGAGGGTGTGCTCCACGCGCTCGCGTTTCAGGTACGCAGCCGCGATCCGCCGCAGGCTGTCGTACACGAGCTCGATGAGTTCGGGCACCGCCAGCCGCTGACCCGAGGCGCATGCCTCGCTGGCCTGGGTCGCGTCGAGAGTCATTTTCTCCTCGGGCGCGGGGATTATAGCTTGATGCCGGACAACCGTTTCACGTTCCTGTGGGCGCTCGCCACGTTTTCCCATTCCTGAGGGGGAACACCTGATAGACAGTGACCTCCAGCCACCTGAGAAGGTGAAAGCTGTGATCGCCACAAACGGACGCCGCAATCGGCAGTTCTGCTCGTTCGTTGTCCGGACCCTGCCGGCGGCGAGGTCGAGCCGGGCGTTCGAGGCGCCCTCGTCGCCGGCGCGGACCGGCCCGTGCGGCACTGTTTTCCCTGGGGGTGGCGGCCCGTTGCGCTTCGTCCCCGAGCAGCGATGCGACCTCGCCGCGCAATTCGGAGTCCCCCGCGCAGGATCGTCCGAGGCTGCGCGTCGAGCGCCAGACCTTCCCACAGGCGCCGAGACGAATTCCCGGATTCAATACCTGACCCCGCTGTCGCCGCCCATGGTTCCACGATGCCGAGGTGAAACGCCAAGCGCATCGCGCTTTCCAAAGAGCCTGGGCCGAGCCGACGATGCCGCCCAATCGACTCTCCATCAGGCATTCACCGATGTACAATGCCGCCAGATTCCTCGCGAGAACGGAATGGATGTGACGCTGGCTCTTGAAGCGCACGCCGCGGGAGATCGGAACGCAGCCGCCGAGCTGCTACCTCTCGTCTACCGCGAGTTGCGCTCGATCGCGGCGCGCTACATGCGCCGGGAGCGTGCGGGTCACTCCATGCAGCCCTCGGACCTCGTTCACGAGGCATACCTCCGTCTCGTCGATGAGAGCCGCATCGGCTGGCGCGGGAAGACGCACTTCCTCGCCATGGCGGCAACGGAGATGCGCCGGATCCTCGTCGAGCACGCTCGATCGCGGCTCGCCAAGAAGCGCGGCGGACGCCCGACTCGAGTCACCCTCGACGAGAATCTCGATCTCGCTCGAGAGGACTCCCTGGACATCCTCGTCGTGCACGAGGCACTGGAGAATCTCGAGGTGTCGAACGAGAGACGCGCCAAGGTCGTCGAGCTGCGCGTCTTCGGCGGCATGACGGTTCCGGAGGTTGCCCTCGCGCTGGGGGTGTCGGAGAGGACCGTGAAGGTGGACTGGCGCATCGCGAAGGCGTGGCTGCACCGCGAGTTGACCCGGGGCACGGGAGGTCCACCATGAACCCCGATCGGAGGCCCGAGATCACCGTTCTGTTCTCCGGCGCCATCCGGCTGGAGGGAGACGAGCGTCGGCGCTTCCTCGACGAGGCATGCGCGGGCAACGAGGCGCTTCGCGCCGAGGTCGAGTCCCTCCTCGCCCATGACGCCGCGGCCTCACGACTGCTGGGAACCGATGCCATCGGCCAGCGAATGCGGGTCCTGGTCGAGGATGTCGGTCTCGCGACGCGAACGGAGCGGAGCCCGGAGCGCATCGGCCCCTACAGGATCCTCGACGTCATCGGCGAGGGTGGAATGGGCGTCGTGTACCTCGGAGAGCAGGAGGAGCCGATCCGGCGGCGCGTCGCGGTGAAGCTGATCAAGCTCGGGATGGACACCCGGGAGGTCATTGCCCGATTCGAGTCGGAGAGGCAGGCGCTGGCCCTCATGAACCATCCGAACATCGCCCAGGTGTACGACGCCGGGACCAGCGAGGAGGGTCACCCCTACTTCGCGATGGAGCACGTCCCGGGAACGCCGATCGACGACTATGCCGACGCGACCCGCCTGAGCGTCGCAGCGCGGCTGAGGTTGTTCGTGCAGGCATGCGAGGGGGTCCAGCACGCGCACCAGAAGGGGATCATTCACCGCGACCTCAAGCCGTCGAACATCCTGGTGGCGGTGCAGGACGGCAACGCCACTCCCAAGATCATCGACTTCGGCGTGGCGAAGGCGACTGCGTTCCGCCTGACGGAGCGAACGGCATTCACCGAGAGTGGCCAGCTGATCGGCACGCCGGCGTACATGAGTCCGGAGCAGGCGGATCTCACGAGCCTGGACATCGACGTCCGGACGGACGTCTACTCACTCGGAGTGGTTCTCTACGAGCTGCTCACGGGCTCTCCCCCGTTCGACGTCGGTGACGCCCTGCGGTCCGGCCTGGACGAGCTACGCCGCCGCATCCGGGAGGAAATGCCCCAGAGACCGAGCACACGCGCTCGTGTGGGCAACGACCCATCGCCCGCGCTCGCGCGATGCGCTCAGGATGGTCGCTCCCTCGCAGGGGAGCTCCGGGGAGACCTCGACTGGATCGTCATGAAGGCGCTCGAGAAGGACCGGGAGCGCCGCTACGGGTCCGTGTCGGAGCTGGCAAGCGACGTACTTCGGCATCTCCGCCACGAGCCGGTGATGGCGGGTCCACCCAGCGCCCTCTACCGCGCCGGCAAGTACGTGCGACGACACCGGGTCGGCGTCGCGATCGCCGTGGCGTTCGCCGTGCTCCTCTCGGCTTTCGCCGTCGGGAGCGGCGTACAGGCGTACCGAATCACGCGGGAGCGCGATCGAGCGAACCAGGAGGCAACGACCGCCCGCGAGGTCGCGGAGTTCCTGGAGGGACTGTTCGAGTCCTCCGACCCCTACCACGTCAAGGACAAGAAGGCTACGGCACGGGAGATCCTGGATGCGGGCGCACGGCGGATCGGCTCGACGCTCCGGGAGGATTCGCTCGTTCAGGCCCGCCTCAAGGAAACGATCGGCCGGGTGTACCGCGATCTGGGTATCTACCCCGAGTCCCTCCGATTCCTGGAAAGCGCGCTCGAGACGCGCCAGAGGATTCAGGGTCCCGACCATTCCGATGTCGTCCGGAGCCTGAGGGAACTGGGGAAGCTGCATGCGCTGATGGACGACTTCGCCACCGCCGAGGCCCGGTACCGGCAAGCGTGGGACATAGCGGAGCGCACGCTCGGTTCCGACGACGTCGAACGCGGAAGGGTCCTGGTGGGACTTGCGAACTCCCAACGCGACCGAGGTGACGCGAAGGCGGCGGAGGCGACCTACGACCGGGCGCGTGCGATTCTCGAGCAGCGCCTCGGGAGCAACGATCCGGAGTTCGCGGAAGTTCTCGACAGTCTCGCCGGTGTGCACCTGACCATCGGGGAGTTCGACGAAGCGCTCGCCCTTCGGAAGCGTGCCCTGGAGATCCGGGAGAGGGCGCGAGGATCCGACCATCCCGACGTGGCGTTCACCCTCGCACGACTGGGAAGGATCTACGATGCGTTGGGTGACTTCGTCAGGTCGAAGGAATCGTGTCGACGTTCCCTCGACATCTACGCACGGCTCTTCGGCCCCGACCATCCGAATGTCGCGGATGGCATGCTGTGCCTCGGCGACAGCTTCTTCGCCGCGAGGGACTACCCGCAGGCCAAGCTCTGGTTCCGTCGGGCCCTCGAAATCCAAGAGAAGGCCTCTTCCGAGAACACGACGGGCCTCGCGGAGGCCCTGCACGAAATGGCTGCCGTCCTCGTGGTCAACGGGGAGTATGCCGCGGCGCGCCCCATGGCGGAGCGCGCGCTTCGAATCCAGGAGGAGAAATACGGACCCAACCACGCGAATGTGGCCGCCGCAGCGAGAAACCTTGCAATCATCGACGAGCAGACCGGCGACTACGTCGCGGCGAGGAAGGGATTCGAGCGTGCCCTGGCCATCCGGCAGGAGAGCGCAGGCCTGTCCGATGTGGCGGAGATCTATGAGGACTTCGGCAAGCTGGACTACGATATGCACGACCTCGAGCAGGCAAGAGCTTCCTACGAACGCGCGATCGTGATTTGGGAGAAGATTCGGTCGTCCCGAACGGGACGCGCGTACTACGACTTGGCCTGCGTCGCGGCCCTTCAGGGCGACCGGCGGAAGGCGATCGATTCCGTCGCCCGCGCCATGGAACTCGGAGTTCCCAAGGAAGACATTCTGAGCGATCGGGACCTCCTTTCCCTCCACGGAGATCCCGGATTCCAGTCCCTCATGGCGCAGGCCGGTGCACGGTCCAAGCGAAGGAACTGAACGGCCCGGCCGCCGGAGTCGCTACGTCGGGCGCGAACGAAGTCGTCGGTGCAGCAGAATCGTCCCAGTCCCCAGAAGGAGCAACGCCAGCGCGAGCACACCGCACTCCCCCAGCGTTGGAATGGGCTGGGGTCCTGGACCAATGGTCGTTGGCACGCGGGAAGTGATCTCGTTCCGTCCAGGCGCAGGGATGACGGAACAACCGTAGATGGTCGGGAATTCGTATCCCTTTGTCAGACCGGCGGGCAGCGTAACCCAGAGCTCGAGCAACTTCGGGGAATCATTGGTCCCCCTCAACAAAATGATGGTTCCTGGGGGGATGCTCGAGGCTCCCACCCAGCCTGGGGACCGCGGATCGACCGCGGGCTGCGTCCCGGCGCCGTAGTATGGGATGGTTACGCGATTCATCCCGCAAGTGACGCCATCGCCGCTGCAATCGCAGTTGTCCTGATTGTCCTGGCATTCTCCGTCAATAGGACAAGTTCCAGTCGAGCCCCTCTCAATAAGAACACGAAACCTCTGTGACTCGTTGGGAGGGAGCGGATCCGGAGGCAAGCTCGCGCACTGTGGAAAAGGCTGACCGTCGAGGCAGAACAGCACGGTGACGCAGATTTCGCCGATCGCGCACGTCGCCTGGGTGGTTTCAGCGAGCGTCGTAGGTGTCGCCAGCCAGGCGACCAAGAGAAACGAAGCAACCGCACGCAGTCGAGAGGCGATGCTGGACATGAAGGGTCTCCTTCTCTGGTTGGTACCACAAGAGCACCCCGCGAGCGCCCGCGTCAATGGTGGTTTCGTGCAGTTGCTGCGTCGCGGTCCGCAGACCATGCGACCCGAACCCCCGTTCCTTCCATGGCCTCGGTTCACGTTCCAAACCTCCGAGTTGGTTGAGAGGCAGCTCCAACGAATCGGGGCGCTTTGATGCAGGGTCAGATTCCGTGGACAGTTGTCTACTTTCCACACTTCCGAAGTTGACCGCGGGGGCTCGGACCCGACCGAACGGAACGAGCGAGGGGGTGTCGCTCGACAAACGATCGTCGCCCCGACACTCCCCACACGCTCGTCCCGCCCAGCGCATCACGTTCATCCTTTTCCCCGCGACGATTGCACCACCCAACCGGCCGCAAGCCTCGTGTTTCCCTTTGGGGCACGCCGCGGCGCCGAAGTACCGGCTCTCGGGTCTCTCCCACCACGTCCTGATCGTGACGTGCCACTGCCGCTCACCTTCAACGCGTCCGCATCGCACGCGCCCTTACTCGAGAGCTCATCGGCTGCCTCTGGTATGACATCGACCGGAGGAGTGGCCCAACTTCTCGACCAGGTGATGTCACTCATGGACACGGGTTCGTGTTGGGCCGCTCCACACCGGCGCTGTTCCGACCGAGGTCGGTCTCCACACCGCCCGCGACACCAGTCACGAGGCAGAACGCCACGCTACCCGTCGGCGGATTGTCGAGATCGTTGACCCACGTCACCGCGACGCCGCAGCGGCGATCCGCGAGCGGATTCGAGCGGGGAAGTTGCGTATACGTCCCTTCCGACCGGAGCACCGCCAGGTCACCCTCGTACACGTTCCAGGACGATGGTCCCTCCTCGGCCTGCCACCGGATGGAATCGGGATCCGAGAACAGGATCAGGATCAGGCCGTCGTCGAGGTCGCAGACATCCCCCTCGGAGTCCGCGTCCAAGTCTCCCTGCGAGGGGTTCGGCTCGAGCAGGCAGTTGTCGCACGCGTCACCCGCCCGATCACCGTCGAGGTCGGCCTGGGACGGGTTGGATTCGCTCGGGCAGTTGTCGCACGCGGCGCCCAGGAGGTCGCCGTCCGGATCGGACTGGTCCGGATTCGGGATCGCAGCGCAGTTGTCGCACGCGTTTCCGAACCTGTCCCCATCCGTGTCGAGCTGGTTCGGATTCGCGGCGAACCGGCAGTTGTCGCAGGCGTTGCGGACGCCGTCCGAATCCGAGTCGATACCGTCCTCGTCCTCGTCCACCGCCGTGTCGCAGTCGTCGTCCAGGTCGTTGCACAGCTCCAGGGCGCCGGGTCGGGCGGTGGCGCGCGTGTCGTCGCAATCCGGTCGATACCCTCCCGGACAACCGAACCCCCCGGAGGCTCCGAATCCGTCGCCGTCTTCGTCGAGGCAGGTGCATTCGTCCGGCACGCCGTCGGCGTTGACGTCGGGACTGTATCCGCCGGAGATGTCGCACGCGTCGGGGAAGTCGTTGTAATTGCAGTCGAGTTGGCTTCCGGCGCTGATCTGGCAGGTGTCAAGCGTGCCGTCGCCGTCACAGTCGGCGAGGCCATCCGGATCCAGGAGGTAGGCCCGGGATGAACCCGCGACGCCCGCGATCTGTCCCGTGTCGTTCACATGCAACGCGTCCGTCAGGATCCGGCAGGAGGCGACCGAGCCCAGATAGACGTCGTTCAGTCGCTGTACGACGCCGTCGCGCCAGATGACAGCCGTGCTGTTGCCGGAACCGTCAACGCAGTGGCCGACGCTGTCGCCGGCGTCGTTGACGCCGAGCGGGAGGCAGACGAACCCGGGCGCCAGCGGGGGAAGCGATCGGCGCACCCAGGTGCGCGCCGCCGACGAGATCAACGGCACCGGTCCAGCGCTCACCGGTTCAGGGGGCAGCCAGATCGTGGGTTCAGTGGCGTAGCGTCCGGCGGTGATGCCCGAGTCGCTGATGGCGAGCACTTCGCCTTCGCCGAGATCCTCCATGTGTCCATTCTCCCAGACGAAGCCGTGTACTTCGCCATTCGAGGTCTTCGACGCGCCGACGACCTGGCCGAAATCGTTGATTGCGGTGGCCCGGCTTTCCGCGCCGCCCAACGTGCCAAGGTCGTTCATTCCGGCCGCAAGCCCGTAGGCTGCCTCGGGCAACCAGAGGAATGCGCGTTCTGCCCCGGTGGTACCGGAGCTGCCGACGATCTGGCCGCCGTCGTTGATCCCCTTCGCCCGGGCCGGCCCGTCGAGGGTGCCGATATCGTGCATTCCGGCTTGTCTGCCGTACGCATCCTGCGGGAGCCAGAGGAAAGCGTGGAAGACGCCCGAAGGATCCAGGAACTCCCCCGCGATCTGTCCATGCTCGTTGATCGCCAAGGGGGTCACACGCGACGCGTTGACCCCGGCGGTATCTAGCTCGTGCAGACCGGGTTCGAGGCCGTACGCGGGTTCGGGCAACCAGAGGTACCCGTACTGCTCGCCTGTTGTCGGATTCGTCGCGTCGCCGACGGTGTGCCCGCGTTCGTTGAGGGCAGTGGCGCGGCTGACCCATGCGGGCGACTGCCGGAGATCGGTCACGAGGGGTAGGATCTTCGGGGTTGCGAAGCGCTTGAGGATCCAGCCGTCGGGGTCGAAGCGAACCGACGGCAGAAAACAACCCGCGGCGATCGGGACGTGAGTCTCCTCCGGCCCGTCGTTCCACCGAGCCGCGCGGGTAGACGCTCCGGACGGACAATCGGCCTCGAACACGATCGGCATCGTGAACACCGGCTCGTTCCAGGCTGGCCTCTGAACCTGCCAGACTTTCAACCTGGTCGGATTCTCGAACCAGGACCACCAGTACCGATACCCTGGGGCACCGGCCCCTTTCACGAACGGATCGAAGAACCAGCGGAGGTTCCCGCTCGAGGTACCCCAGCCGGGGTGGTCGGGGATGTTCGCCCACGCGTCGAAGAAGCACCTTGGTGGGTTGACTCCGTCGTCGCAGTAGGTTTCGCTGTCGCCGACGAACTCGCTGTAGTTGGCGCACCCGTCCGCTCGTCTGCCACGGTAGTGGCGCAGCAACGCGAAGAAGTCGGCCGTGTCGCCGTGCGCCGAGCTGGAGTCGAATGCTGGCAAGCCCTGCTCGCACCAACCCAGGTTCACCAGGTACCGCAGCATGTGTGGGATCCAGGGACCCTTACTGTACTGGGCCTTAAAGATACGCTCGGTCGTCGTCACGTCGCTGCGCCAGATCGACTCCTTCATCTCGAGATACTTCAAGGCAGACAGCCGCTTTCGATTCATGTAGTCGGTGAGGATCGCCAGCCTGCCGTCGACAGGAGACGCGCAGTCGTCGTTCTCTCTTTCGCAGATCTCCTCGAACCAGAGGGCTTCGGAGTATCCCGCCAGCGACTCGTTCAGCCAGATGTCGTTCCAGGTCTCGCACGTGACCATGTCGCCCCACCACTGGTGGGCGAGTTCGTGCACGGTGAGAACTTCGTCGAGGGGATAATTCCGGAGATACGGCTCACCCCATGCACCTGGCTGGGCAGAAATCGTCTGGTGCTCCATGGCCGTCGTTCCGTTGGACCACTCACAGATCCCGTATTTCTCCGCGAATGGATACGGGCCGTAGATCGCACTGAAGTCGGGAAACGCGCTATCGAGCGTGTTCCACCATGCGGCCGTTTTCTCGTACTGAGTGATGGTCTGATGCGTCCAGCGGTCGATTTCCTCGTCCTCGGGATAGACGTACAGATCGACGGGCAACGCCCCATACCATCTTCGCTCGTGATGGTAGTTGGTCGCACAGAAAGCGAGCAGGTAGTTCGCTGTCTGGTCGGTCGTGCGCCAGTCGAAGCGTTTGCGACTGCCGCCAATGTCAGCGGGGCTTCCGGGTAGCTGTGTTCCGTTGGCGGCGACCTCCATCCAGCCTGGAACGGCCACCGAGAGACCGGCCGTCACTTTGTCGCAGTTGTAGTTCTCACGTCCCTCGTCCGTCGCAGGTGTCCCGTTCTCCTTCACGGGGAGCCAGAGGTACGCGTACCACGGCTCGCTGAAGGTGAAGATCGCGACCCGCTTCTCCGCGCCCTCACCGTGCGTCGTGAAGATCATCCCCTCGCGCGCCGCGTCACCGAACACAGGTATGGTGCGGGGGTGGCCTGCGTAGTGCACGCGCACCTCGAACTTCTGATTCGCGTCGTAGGTCCGGTCGAGGTTCACGCAGGCCGTCACGTCGTTCTCCCAATCCCAGTCGGCATGGCGAGTGCGCGGGACCCACGTCGGGATTCCGTAAGCCCGGACGTCCACGATCGTGCCCCCGCCGAAAGCGATTCTGTCGAGGCGGAAGCAGAACGTGCTGGCGCCGGGCACGAGCGACTTGACCGACATCACGTTCGTGCCGTCGACGGTTCCATCGACCGTGCCGTCGGCTTGGACGACGAAGTCGACCGACAGGTCGATGTCGTAGTCGATCGCATCGAAGTCGTCGCGGGAGTAGCCTGACGCCGGGTGCCAGATCGGAGAGACGGTTCCGGCCGCCCCGCTGTCACCGTGTGCTCCTGGCGACCCGCTGCCGGCGCAATCGTCCTTCTCGTCCGCGCCTTTGCCGCCCGAGCCACCGCCGTCCGTGCCATAGCAGCCGTTCGAGTGGCCGCCGAGAGGCACTCCAAAAGACAGGCAACCACCCCGGTTCCCGCCCGTCCCTCCGACTCCTCCGGTGCCACCACTCGCGCGGATACCTTGCAGCGGGAGCGGGTTCGGGTACGTGTAGTGGATTTCCACCGTTCCGCCGTCTCCGCCGTCTCCGCCGCCGCCGCCACCACCGCCGCCGCCGGCCAGGTCCCTGTACGGATCGAGCAGCGTTCCGGAGCCCCATCTGAAGTACTCCGCCCCGCAACTGGTGTGACCGTTCGGTGCGTTGCCTCCCGATCCCCCAGCTCCGCCGTCGGCGTGGATCGTCCCGCTGTTCGCGACCCTGTAGGCGTAGATGAGGAGGTAACCGCCGCCCTTGCCTCCGGCGCCGCCGGCCCCACCGTTACCGCCGTCGGCATCGACGCCGAGGGTCGACCATCCCCCGCCGCCGCCGCCGCCACCACCATGGCCGTCGCCCCCAAAGCCTGCCTGTGGCACCAGCGGCGGGCCACCCGCGGTCCCGGGACCGCATCCCGTGCAATCTTCGCGCACGCGGCCGCAGCCGGTTGGGTCGGACCCGCTCCCCTTGGGATTGGCCCCGTAGCCGCGGGCGCCACCGGCCCCGCCGCCGCCGCCGCTCGCCCCGTCATGGACGATGCCACCGGACTGAACCGTGAAGTCCCTGCACGCTCGTACCGTGTAACCCCTGGTGTCGAGGCGACCCGTCGACGAGACAACGAGGTCTCGGTACTCCATGTGGCGAGTGAGAATCACGGTTCCGCTGATCGTTCGATCACCGTCCGAGCCGTTCCCGTAAATGCTGCCGGGGTAACACGCATCGGGACGCACGAGCGACTGATCGGCTGGCTGAGTCCCGGCCGACACCAAGGGAGAGGCCAGAACAACGGCCAGCACGCTCGCGCAGTACTTCCCGAACCGGAATAGCCCCAATGGGACGAACTTCCTGCAGTCCATTCCGCACCTCCACTCCGGCGCATGCGCCGGCTTCTCGCGGGGCGCCGGGTGCTCGTCTTGGGCACCGTCGGATCCTCGCCGTACAGAAAGGCGCGAGGACGGAGCAAAGGGGGCAGACCCCACAGGAGCCCGCCCTCGAAACGGCACGAAAGCCCCCGCATGGGCAGGGGAGTCCGAGCCCGGACAGAATCACCTGTCCGCGAAGATTCAGCAGGCATGAGGGTGGCGCCGGAGAGGGGGGCGTTTTCGCGGCGCCCCATTTGACTGCCTCAGCCCCTGGCCGGGCTTGCGCAGTGAGTCCGGCGGTCGACACGATTCTCCCGCGCATCGCTACCACCTGCTCCATGCGGCCTCTTGTTCCGCCCCGATCTCCCGCGTATGCTCGCCGCGATATCGATCGATGCACGGGGGTGCCCGCGCTTTCTGGGGGACGGGGCGGAGCGGAACGCCCGCGGAGCGGGCAGCAGGCCCGACAGACCGGAAGAGGCGAAACCCGACCGGCAGCGCGGCTGATTCCCCGGGTAGAGCAGTGGGATCGCCGTCGCGTCGATCCCGAGGGCAGGCCGAGAACAGTCCCCGTTCGCGGCGGCCGAACAGAAAAGGAGCACTCCGATGAGCGTGCGACTCCGTCTCGTTCTTCCGCCTGCGCTGGCGGTTCTTCTCGCGGCCTGCGCCCTGTCGCCGTTCGCCGAGGCCGCGGCGTTCTACACGGTCGAGGGGTTCGAGGACGACGTCGACCTGATCGTCGCTCCGAACCGGGAGTTCCTCGTGGTGCCCACCGAGAACGAGCCCGGCACCTCCGCTTTCCTGAAGATCTTCGACCTCGATCCCGTCACCGGAAACGTCGTCTGCCCGTGTCCGGCGAGCAATATCGCGGTGCTCGGCTGGGAGAACGGCGTGGATCCGATCGTCGTCAGCGTGCTCGGGACGCAGGTTCTCGTCGCACCCACCGAAAACGAAGCCGGAACGCTGGCAGAGGTCAAGGTGATGCGCGTCAACGCCAACGGGACGATCGCGGGCGGGATCGTCACGATCGGCCTGGGCGATCTCGGCTTCGAGGACGGGGTCGACCCCGTGCCCACCGAGTACGGCGAGCAGGGGGTCGTGATCCCTCTCGAGAAGGAGAACGGAACAACCGCGGGGCTGATGGCGCTGACCGTCGATCCCGCGCCCGCGAACTTCGGCCGCTGCACGGTGGTGGCGAGCGACGTGCGGAACACGGGCTGCGAGAACGACATTCGCGACACCTCCGGGCTGCTGCGCGGGTTCGTGGATTCGCTGGACGGGGTCGCCTACACGCTCGGCGACAGGGCGCGATTCGCGATCCCGGTGCAGCGTGAGGACGGATCGGGGAGCGATGTGGTCTTCTTCGACTGGGACTTCACGATTCCCGCGCCGGCGCCGCCTCCCTTCTACTTCGATCCTCCGTTCAGCGTGAAGGACCACAACCAGACCGGCACGCGAGCCCTTCCCTTCCCCGGATTCGAGCGCGAAGTCGACATCGCCCACCTTGCCGCCTGCCTCCCCGGAGGGCACCCGATCCTGGTTCCCGTCGAGGACCGCTCCGGCGCTGCCGGAGACCTTTACCTGATCGACGGGACGACCGGCCTGGTCATCTGGAAGTACAGCTTCGACGGCGGCGCGACCGCGCCTCCGATCATCGGATACGAGGAAGGCGTGGACGTCGTTCCGTGGTGCAACCTCGCCGCGCCTCCCAACGACCTGGTCGCCGTTCCCGTCGAGAGCGCGTGCGGGGCCGACGCCGACCTGCTCATCGTGGATCTCGCGACGGGGCTGTTTCAGGCGAGCCTCGAAGGTCGCAACCCTCCCCTCAGGGTCCTCGGGTTCGAGAAGGGAGTCGAGCCGCTGCTCTGGACGGACGGCGCTCTGCTCGTGCCCGTCGACGACGAGCGAGGGCGGGCGAATCTCCTCTCGGTGGACCGGCTCGCGACCGTCATCGATTCCGTGGAGGATCGGTTCGCGAACCCCTCGAACGTGATCCTCGGCTACGAGCGGTCCGTCGACCCGCTCGTGATGCCTCTCCCGAGCCCGGATCGCACGTTGTACGTGCCCGTCGAGAAGCAGGACGGCTCCGACGCGAACCTCATGATCTTCACCACCCCGCCGGCCTTCGCCGTGGCCACGCGCAGGAACTTCGAGGCGCTCAACGCGGTCGTCGTGTCGGGCTACGAACGGGACGTCGACCCGAAGCGGGTCGCTCAGAGCGACGGCTACCTTTACGTGGCCGAGGAGAACCGCGAAGGGACCGCCGCTCGCCTCCGCGTCCACGGGTTCCCGACCGCAGCCCAGGTGATGCTCGCGCTTCCCACGGAGCGGGACGTGACGCCGACCGCCCCCAACCTGTACTTCGTATCGACGGCGGGCGCGATGCTGCAGCAGAACCCCGACGTGTACGGCTACGAGCTCGGGCTCGATCCGACCTCGCCCGCCGGCGACACGAGTACCTGGGACCCGCCCTCGACTTCGTCTCCGCCGCTCGGCCTGGATGCGGGGGGAGACAACACGCTGACGATGCGGAATTCCTATTTCGGAGACCTGGACGGCGATGGCCGCGGCGACGCGACCGACTGCAGCCCGCGAGAGGGCGGAGCGCTCGCACCCCCCGGCGAGGTGACGAACCTGCTTCTCTCGAGGGGAACGCCGTCCGGCACGGCGAGCCTACAATGGGCGAGCCAGGACTCCGCGGTGGGCCGCGACACCTGCTATGACGTCGCCACCGGTGTTTCCTCCGAGCTGAGCAGCGATCAGGACTACAGCAGGGTGTCCTGCCTGGCCGACGGCCTCGCGGATTCACCTTACTCCGATGGGCGCGTTCCGGACCCGGGCGAGGGCTACTACTACCTGGTTCGGGGGCAGAACATCTGTGGGGTCGGGACCTGGGGCGACTCGAACATCACCCCCGATCCGCGCGACTCCCTGGATGGCTCGCTCGATCCCTGTCCCTGAGGGGTCCCATGTCCGACGCGTCCGTCGGCCGAGCGGACGCGCACTATGCGTATGCGATGACGAACGTGCGCCTGAAGGGGAAAAGCACTCTCCCGTCGTGCCGGATCTCGTGGGCGTCGCGGACGCGCTCGAGGAGCCGCGTCGAGAACGATCGTCGCTCGGGCTCGGCGTCGAGAGCTCGAAGAAACGGCCGCCAGCCCGTGCTCGACATCCTCTTTGCGTTCTCTGCGTGACCTCCCGAGCCCGGGCCGCATCCGCGCTCGGGACGGCGCTCCTCGCTGCGCGTGCCTCTCGGACGAGCGGGAGCGCCCATTCGGAGCCTGCCGCCGTTCCTGCGCTGCCTACCTCCCGCACGGGTTGGACGTGACTCTTCCTCCCAACCCGCACTGAAGGGACGCGCCGCCGGGCCCGGGTCCGCTTCGCTCGAGACCCCCGCTGTCGATCCCCCACGAGCCTTCGGTGCTCGCTCCGTCCGTCGCCAGGATCAGCCACCAGTAGAAATTCGTTGGGTCGCTGGACGGGTTGATCGAGTTCACCCACGTGTACGACCCCGTGCCGCCGAGGCCGCAGGCGCTCCCGGAAAGGAGGTAGGTCCCTCCGGGAGCGGGCGGCAGCTGGGAGCCGCCGCCGTACACGAGGATGTGGGACGACGAGCCGCACGTCACGGGATCCCACGTGAGTCCCAGGGTATTGCCGCTCGGCGTGAGCTTCGAGACGGTCATGGGGAAGCCGGTCAGCCCGCTCGGGACGCCGGGAGGCGTCATGACGGTCACCGTGTCGCTCGCCGGAAGGACCGCGTGGGTGTGAGCGAGGTTGTCGACGGCCAGCGTCTCGACGAGGTGCGGCCCCGGGGAAAGCGGGGGCGTCGTGAACGTGTATGGCTCCACCTTTCCGTCGAACGCCCCGTCGATCGGGGTCGCAATCCCGCTGCCGCCCGCTCCCCCGTCGACACGCCACGATACCGCCGCGATCCGCGCGACGGTCACGTCGCACTGGTAGTGGTAGATGTTCTGGTTGAGGCTGGCCTGGACGTTCGTGGTTCCCGTATAGGTCAGGACGCGGTGGAACGTCGGATCGGGGGAGTAGGGGTTCAGCACGTTCGCGGGCGAGTTCTCCACCGGGTCCGGCGTTCCGTCGAAGTCCCACCTGTCCCCCCAGCCGATCATCCCGCGGGTCATGCCGCACATGGCGTTCGTATTCGTGCGCATGACGCACGCGACGTTCGAGGTGCACGACTTGGCACAGTTCGCGTTCTGGTACGAGACGTACCCACTCGTCTCGCCGCACCAGCAGGTCGAGGTGTTGTACTCGTCCGTCGCGTAGAAGATGTGGCTCACCTCGTGGCGGGTGACCTCGTTCATCCGCGAGATCCCCCAGGTGCCGTTGTCGTACGTCATGATGACGTGGGGGCCGCCCTGGTACGCGTACGCGGACCACAGGTCCGAAAACAAGCCGTCGCCGTCCGCGACGCTGTTCGCCACGAACACCGTGAACGACCAGTCCGTCGGGCTGGCGGCTTTCCGATCCCCGTTGCAGTGCCGGCCCTTGTCCCACATGGTCGCGTCGCCCGAATAACCGAGGAGGTCGTAGATCGTGTTCACCCATTGTGGATTGACATCGGTGGGGTGCGTGTTCTGGATCGGCTCCACGTTGACCTGGCCGCGAGAGTCGGTCCGCCCCAGAACGTATTGGTACACCCACGAGGGACGGATCACGATCGGATAGCCCGCAGGGTAGAGATTGACGAGGTCGTTCAGTCCCTCCACGATCTCGTTGCTCACGCTCGTCTCGAGAGTCGAGTTCCAGTTCTCCGTGCTGGCGCCTCCCACGCTCTCGGGGAGGACGATCGTCACCGTCACCGAGCCGAGCATGTACTCCGAATTGGTCCGGTAGAGAAAGTAGGCATCACAGGCGACTTCGCGAGGTTCAACGGGGCCTGGGAGCCCGTCGTCCACGAGAGGCTGGCCCGGTGGCAGGCCCGGCTCGGGCCCGAGACGCTCCACGCCGGCGAGCCCGCGGTGCGCGTGCCAGAGCATCCGTCCTTCGAGCGTCGCCGTCAGGCGATCGGCCTCCTCGCCATCCGGAGGATCGTGGAACACCTTCGTGCCCGGTGGGGCGAGACGCTCCAGCTCGTCCGGAGGGGGAACCTCGCTCCCGAGCGCGATCGCCCCGGCCGGAGGGAACGTATGCCGGAGGACGATCGCCGAGGCCGCCACCTGGGCCCGCCACTTCGAGAATTCGAGGCCGGCGGGAGCGATCAGGAGCACGTAGTCCTTCTCACCATCTGGAGCGAAGGAGGTCTCGGCCCTCGCGATCGGCGCGACGGCGGCGATGAGGACCGACAGAGATGACGCGAAGACGATTCGGCAGGACTTGCGGAAGATCATGACCAGCCCCTCAGGGGGCGATGCCGATCGTCGCCGGGGGGAGCGCGATCCGCTCGGGGCGTCCGCGACGCCCGGCCCGTCCCTGTTTCCAGATTTCTCTGATGCAAGTAGATACCCGGAGTCGACTCGAATCAAGGCGGAAGTGGAGGTGAAGTGGAGGTTGGGTGTACGACAGGAAAGTGAGGAGACGATGCTGCGAATCGGGGACAGTCGCCCATGACGCCCGAGGCGTCACCCTGAAGTACTGAAAACGTCCCGCGGAAATGCGCGCCCGTCCGCCGGCGTGCATTTCCTGCGGGAGCCGGGGGCACGGGGGCGGAGCCCCGGTGTTTGCAAACCAGTTGTCCATGAAGCTCGGGGCTTCACCCGAACGCGATGAAAAACCCGCGGGAGGTGCAGGCCGGTCCGCCGGACTGCACCGTACGCGGGTGCGGGGGTCCGGGGGCTGGCCCCCGGAATTTTCACTCTAGCAACCGAAACTCGCACAATGCCCCGTGGTTTGAACGAGTTGCGTGTTGGCGAGTTTCGGTTGCTGTCCCCGATTCGCTTCGATTCAGCTCCTCCTCACTTTCCTGTCGTACACCCGTGAAGGTTCCCGGCTCAGCAAACCGTGAGCCCGGGGAATTGCCAGGGCAATCCCGAATCTCGCCGGCGACCGGGGTTGCTCTCGCTCCGATCCGGGCCGCCGCCCGGCACGATGCGGTGGTTGGGCGGGATGACCCGCCGCGCCATCAGGGTCGAATGCCGGCCCGTCCACGCAGCTTATCCACCGCGTCCCTGGCCCTTCCGTCCGACGGATCGAGACGCAGCGTCTCCTCGAACCGCGCTAGAGCCTCCGCGAGCCTGCCCTGTCCTGCGAGCGCGACTCCCAGCGCGTAGTGTCCCTCGGGATCCCCGGGGGCGAGCGCGACTGCCTTCTGGAGCACGTCGATCGACTCGTCGAGGTTGCGCCGCCGTTGCAGGAGGATCCCGAGGTAGAGAGGCGCCCGCGCATACTGCGGGTCCACGCGCATCGCCTCGCGAAGCGCCGCCTCGGCCTCGCCGGAGCGCCCGACGGCCTCCAGCGCTTTGGCGAGATTGAAGAGGATGCTCGCATCGCGGGGCGCGTCGGTGCGGGCCCGCTCGAACTCGGGAATCGCCTCCGCCGGGCGGCCCAGGACGGTGAGCGCGTTCCCGAGGTTCGACCTGGCATCGGTGTCCCAGGGGGCAAACTCAACCGCCTTCCTGAAGTGGTCGAGCGCCTCGGCCACGAGATTCCGCTCGACGAGGGCCATGCCGAGGTTGTTCTGGGCGACGGAACTGTCGGGAACGACGCGCACGGCGTGCCGGAAGAGCGACTCGCTGTCCCGCCAAGGAACTAGCTGCGCGCGGGTGGCGAGGGAGAGCGCGACGAGAGCGCTCACGGCGGCAACGGAGGCCGCAGCAGCTCCGGCGGCTCGCCATCGACTCGCCAGGTCCGACCCCCCCCACACGAGCGCGATGAAGATTCCCATCAAGGGGACGTACGCGTATCGATCGGCCCACGCCTGCGAGCCGACCTGGACAATTCCGGCGACGGGCGCGAGGGTCACCGCGTACCAGAGCCATCCCATTGCGAGGTACGGAAGCGCGCGACCGGTTCGGGCCACGAACACGGTCAGAGCCACCAGAATCGCGGTTCCGACAGCGACCGGTCCCGCGGCGAGCGTGGTCATCGGGTGTGGATAGAAGACCGCAAGGTTCGATGGCCAGAGCATCTTCGCCAGGTACCAGACGTAGCCCACCGGAGCGTTCGCGAGACGCACTCCGAGTGGAAACCGATCGAGCGGCTGCAGCGCCCGGAAGGCCCGTTGCGCGTCGAGGGTCAAAAGTCCGCAGGCGAGCGAGAGCGCTACGAAGGGCCACAGCTCGCGCGCGTACCGGAGGAGCAGCGGCCCCTGTCCCGGCGGCTCCCTGCGCAACGGCCAGAGGTCGAGCAGCACCAGAGTGAGGGGGAGGGTAACCGCCATCGGCTTCGACGCCATCGCCAGCGCCGCCAGGACCAGCACCGCGAGGTAGCGGGGCCAGCCGGGCCTCACGCGGTACGCGGACCAGGCCAAAAGCGCGAGAAGCCAGAACAGCGTGCTCAGAGGGTTCTTGCGCTCGGCGATCCATGCGACGCTCTCTACGTTGAGCGGGTGCACGGCGAACAGCGCGGCGACGGTCGCGCTCTGCCATCGTGCTCCGGTCGTGCGGAGGAGCAGGAGGAAGAGCGCAGCGGCGCACGCCGCGTGAAGCGCCGCGCTGGAAGCGTGGTGCCCCGCCGGACGGAGCCCGAACAACGCGACGTCGAGCAGGTGGGAGAGAAGAGTGAGCGGGTGCCAGTTCCCGTTCTCGTAGGCGCCGAGAGCCCAGCCGGCATTGTCCCAGGTGAGCCCCTGGCGCACGCGCGGATGATCCGTGACGTAGACGTTGTCGTCGTAGTTGACGAAACCGAAGCCGAGGACAGGTAGGTAGACGGCGCAGGCGAGAGCGGCGACGGCGCAGGCGAGCGCTACGGGAAGCGCATGTTTCCTCCACGCACTTCGCGGTGCGGCGTTCTTGCTGCTGCGCGCGGCCGTCGCCATCTCGCCGCTACGGGAAGATCTCCGAGAAGAACTGCTTCATGGCCGCCCACGAGCGCCGGTCGGCCTTCTCGTTGTATGCGGCTCCCTTGGAGTTGTCGGTGCCGGCTTCCCGGTCCGTGAAGCTGTGCACGGCGCCGCCGTAGGCTACCAGCTGCCAGTCCACCCCGGATCGCCGCATCTCCTCTTCGAACGCCGTCAGATCCGCCGCTGGGACGAACGGATCGTCCGCGCCGTGCAGGGCCAGGACCTTCCCTCGGATGTTCTTGCCGTCGGCCGGAGCGGGAGAGTCGAGGCCGCCGTGGAAGCTGACGATGCCCGCGACGTCGGCGCCCGACCGTGCCAGCTCGATCACCGTCGTTCCCCCGAAGCAGTAGCCGATGGCGGCGATCTTGTTCGCGTGGACCTGCTCCTCCTTGCGGAAGGCGTCGAGCGCGGCGCCTGCGCGGGCGCGCAGGAGCGAGCGGTCCCGCTTGAAGCTGCCGGCGAGCTTCCCGGCCTCGGACGCGTCCTTGGGCCGGACACCCTTCCCGTAGATGTCCGCCGCGAACGTGGCGTACCCCAGGCGGGCGACCTCGTCGGCGCGCTTTCGGGTCTTCTCGCCGAGCCCCATCCAGTCGTGCACGACGAGCACGCCCGGTCGCTTTCCCTTCACCGCGTCGTCGTACACGTAGTAACCCTCGAGCACCGTGTCGCCGTGCCGGTATTCGACGGTCCGGGATCGGATCTCCGCGCGCAGCGGCGCGACGCAGAGCAGAGCGGTGGTCAGAATCAACCAGTTCTTCAAGGCGACCTCCTGCTCACGGCGGATTCGGAAGGCGCCGCGAGCGCCGGAGTATAGGCCAGATGCCGCCGGCCCCTCCAAGACGCGGGATCAACGAAACGGGGACTGTCCCCATTACGCCACCCATGACGCCCCTGCGCGTCGTGGACAACTGGTACGCGAATCCGGGAGCTCCGCCCCCGCGCCCCCGGCTCCCGCGGGAAATGCACGCCGGTGGACCGGCATGCATTTCCCACGGGATGTTCCCACGAATTCAGAGTGACGCCTCGGAGCATCATGGGAGGCTGTCCTCGTTTTTCCCGCTTCCCCTGCTCCTCCGCCGGCCGCGGTGCTCCGGAGGTCTGCCGGGCGTGTTCCAGCACCAGACGCAGGAGCAAGCTCGGCTGCGCTCCGCGGAGGATGCGGGGCGAGTGCTCGCGCCAGAACTCCTCGGCCTCGACGGCCCGGCCTTCGGCGACCCGTCCGAGCATCGCCGCGCAGAGGAGATACTCGCCTGCCTCGCCGTCGATCGCGCTGCGGCTCTCGAGAATCGAGGTCGCGGCGGCGGCCATCCTCTTCGCGTCGCGCGCCCCCGCGGCGCGAAACAGGGAGATCCACACGCGGTCGCGTTCGGAAAGGGACGACACGCACGGCTGCGCTTCCACGAAGTCCCAGAACGCGGCCGCCTCCTCGCGTGAAACGTGGACTCCCATCGCCAAGCCCGTCCGCACCAGCTCGACGAGCAGAGCCTCCGTCCCGCCCGGGGCCGAGCATTCCGTGAAACGGGGCCGGAGGCGAAGCGCGCGCTGAGCGGCCTCCTCCGGGACGCGGCCCTCGAGCGCCGCGGCGTTCCCGCTGGTCAGGAACTCCGCGAGCCCCCGGGCCGCCCGGACGAGCCTTCCTCGCTCGAGCCAGGGAGTCGAGGCGACCCGTCCCGGGAACACCAGCGGTCCATCGTCACCGAGCATCTCGAGGACGGGAAGAGGAGCCTCCGCCAGGCGGATCAGGTCCCCGGCCCCCGAGCCGAGAAAGCGGGTCATTCCGGCGCGAAGGTCCAGGTACGGTTCGTAGTCGGAGTTCGCGGGAACGGACTGACTCGCAAAGAGCGGCTCGAGCGTCTTCTTCGAGCCGATGCGGCGCGCCTCGATATCCTCGACGCTCCGGATCCGCAGGAGGGCGAGATCCGCCGCGAGCCGCGGGATCGAGACGACCGACGGGTCCGGCGCTCCCACCGGACCTCCCTTCCGCGCAACGACGATGGCATCCACCGACCCGGCGGCGTAGATGCGGTAGTCGGCGAAGTGCGGGGAGAGCGCCCGGAAGATCGAGGCCAGCGCGGGGAGGTCGATCTCGTAGAGCTGGACCCACTGAACCAGCACCCCCCCGTCGTTCAGGCGGCGGGAGAGAAGCTCGTAGAATTCCTTCGTGAACAGACCGGCCACCCCGCTCACCCAGGGGTTCGACGGTTCCGAGACGATGATGTCGTAGCTCGCGCTCCGGGTCGCAAAGAAGCTCTTCGCGTCCTCGACGTGGATCCGGCTGCGCGGGTCGGTGAACGCACGCTCGACGCGTGGTCGGAACCCGCGCGCGGCCTCGACCATCGCCGGCTCGATCTCCACCGTGTCCACCCGCGTCAGCGAGGTCGCCAGAAGCGTGTGCGTGGTCAGTCCCGAACCCATCCCGATGTTCGCCGCCGTTCGAGCGGTCGGGCGAAAGACCGGTCCCAGCGCGCCGAGCAGCGTCATGGTGAGCTCGTCCGGCGTGCGAGGGTCGCTCGGATCGAGCGCGATGCCCGCGTCGGGCTTGCCGTTGGTGCGGATGGACGTGGTTCCGAACTTGTCTCGCACCAGGTCGACGCTCGCGGTCTTTCCGTCCTCGTGGAACAGGATGGTCGTCTCGGGCGGGAAGAGCAGCCCGAGCCGGTAGACCCCGGAAGCCATCTTGACCGCATCGAGCCGCACCAGCGCGACCACGGCGAGGATCGCGATCGCTGCGGTCGCCGCCGCGGCGAGCACCGCGCGCCGCGCCCCGCGACTCGAGCACTTCGCGAGCAGCACGATCCCGAGGCTCATGTCGAGAGCGGCCCCGATCGTGATCGTTCCCTTGAGTCCCAGCAGCGGAAGCCCCAGATGAACCGCCAGGAACACCGCCGCGATGGCGCCCATCGTGTTCGCCGCATAGACGGCGCCGATGCTCTTCTCGCCATGTCCTTTCCGGATCAGCGCGTAGGTGATCAGAGGAAGAGTCGTCCCGGCGCAGAACGTCGCGGGGAACATCACGAGCAGCGCGATTCCGTGGCTGGACAGATGGAAGAGAACGTAGTCCCGCGGCGTGCGGCCGAGCGTCGCAAGGACGGTCTTCATGAGATCGAACGTCTCGCCGTAGATCGGCAGGGTCGCGAGCGCCAGGAGGCCCATCGCCAGCTGCATGAAGCCGAGGAAGCGCACCGGCTCGCGAAGCCTCTCGATGCGCCCCCGGATCCAGAGCCCGCCGAACGCCAGCCCGAGGATGAATGCGCTGAGCATCAGCTCGAACGAGTGGGTCGTGCTCCCCAGGACGAGGGTGAGCATCCGGATCCAGCCGATCTCGTAGACGAAGGACGCGAGGCCCGTGACGGCCGCCGCCGCCAGCAGAAGGCGAAGCCACGGATCGGCAGGTCGAGCGACGCCCGCAAGGCGAGGGACCTCTTCGTCCCCCGCGGCGGAGGACGGCTCGGAGCGCGCGACGACCGCCATCGCCGCGGCCACCATGAGATTGATGGCACCGGCCGTTGCGATCGTGCCGGCAAGGCCGAGCCGGCCGACCAGGTAGAACCCGCTCGCGAGCACCCCGAGAGCCGCGCCGAGGCTGTTCGAGAAGTACAGGATCGCGATGGACGCGCCGGGCTCGCCGGGGAACCGGCGCAGGACGCCGGCGCTCATCAACGGAAACGTCGCGCCGAGGAGGATCGATTGCGGAAGGATCAGCAGCGCGCCGAGCGTCCAGAGGACGGCGCTCGAGAGGACGGGAGATCCCAGCGCGGGGAGGATCCGATCGAACGTCAGGCCGAAGGTCGCCCGGAACGTCGGATGGAACGCGAACGCGAGGACCCCGATGGCCGCTTCCGCCGCCACGTAGCCGACCAGCGGATCCCGCCAGCGCCGCGAGGTGCGGCTCGACCACGCCGCACCGCCGGCCATGCCTCCGAGAAAGATCGCCAGCACCAGTGTCTGCGCGTATGCCGCGCTGCCCAGGACCAGCTTCAGGTAGTGGGTCCAGACATGCTCGTAGATCAGGCCGGAGAACCCGGAGGCGGCGAAGATCAGGAAGCACGATCGCCGGACCCAGCTTCTCCTCACGATCGCAGCACCCTACGCCTTTCCTTCCGGCGCGGCACGAGGAGACGGCGGCGACGACGCTCGCCCGCAAAGCCGCGCGGCAGCACGGATTCTAGAGGGACTGGTCGGCCTCCACAATGACGCCGGATCGGCCGTCCGCCCGTCGCGCTCGTCGGCGCACTCCGAGCTTGATACGATCCCCGCGGAATCCCCTGCGCTCCGGAGCTCCGAGCATGAACGCGTTCCGAACGAGCCGCGCCGATCCCGAAGAGCCAGCGCGAGCGATGGCGCGCTGGGACGCGGCGGGAGTCTGGCTCGGGCTCTTTCTCCTCGCTCTCGGCGCACGCGCGGCGGTGGCGTGGTGGCGGCCGCCGGTCGTCGACGGCGATCAAAGGCTCTACCGGATCCTCGCCGAATCGATGGCCGCGGGCACGGGGTACGTCAACGCCGGCTCTCCCCAGGTCACCGTGCACCCCCTCCTGCCGACGCTGCACGCGCTCGCCATCCGTCTCGGCGTCGAGCCCGGTCTCGCGGGTACCGCGATCACGCTGCTCGTCGGAGCGCTCCTCGCCGTCGTCGCCGGTCGAACGATCTCGCGGATGCTCGGCGTCGAGTTCGGTCTCGCGGCCGGGCTGGCGGTCGCGTTCCAGCCCCACCACGTCCTGCGCTCGTCGTTCCTCGAGCCGGATCTGCTGACGGCGCTCCTTTGTTTCTGGACGGCGTCGCTGCTCTTTCGAGGGGATCACGGGCTCGCGGGTGCCGTCCTCGGGCTGTGCTACCTGAACCGGCCGGAGATGCTCCTGCTCGCACCCGTCGTCCTCTGGATCGCGTGGAGGCGCGGTGCGAGTGCGTCCGGTGCGCTGCGCCTCGTGGCATCTCTCCTTCTCGTCTCGAGCGTCTTCCTTCTCTACATCCACGCGGAGACGGGGCGGTGGGCCCTTTCGGGAAAGGACCACTGGCAGTACATGCTCGGCGTCCATCAGTGGCGCAGCGGCAACCAGCCGCTGTCGCCGGCGCAGATCCCCGAGCTCACGCGGGAGATCGGCTCGCCGCTCCACCACGTCCTCACGAATCCCCGGGAGTTTGCCCGAGGATACGCGTATCGCTTCACCCTGCTGCTGCGGAACCTCGGCCGCCAGCTCGGGTACGTGCTGTTCCCGCTTCTCCTGGTGGGGCTGATCCACACCTACCGGTCGTCGCGGGATGCGCTGGCGCTGCTCGCCCTGCCGCTGTACTTGATTCCGGTCCTCGCGACGGTCGGGACGTTCTTCCGTCACAGCCTGGTGGCGGGCCCTGTCCTGGTCGCGCTGTGCGGCGTGGGAGCGGTCGCCGTTTGGAGGAGGCTCCGTTCGCCCGCGCCGACCACGCCCCTGCCGGCCTGACCGTCGATCCAGGAGGCGAGCGCACCCACCACGGGCGATCCGTCGCGACGACTCTCGTCCGCGTTCCGCTCAACGGGGATCGAAGCGTTTCGCGACGAGAGCCCAATCGACGAGCGCCGACCGGTGGACCACCAGCGCCGGACGATTCGGAAGGCCGACCAGCTCGTCATGGGCCTTCCGCCGTTCCCACTTCGACGGAAGCTGGTTCAGCCGTGCGAAGAGAATTTCGCCGTACGCGCGCAACGCCTCCGCAGCGACGAACGGCTCGGATTCGGGCCTCCCGCCGAAGAGCCGACCCCGGATCGTGCGGAGCACCTCGTCCCCGCGCCAGCACGGAGCCGCGGTGGTGGCTGCGGAGAGACGGATCGCCGGATCGATTGCCGTCGCGAGGTACGACGGCAGCATCTCGCATCGCTTCGTGGCCGTGTAGTACGAGGCCAGGGAACGGGCCGGTTGCCCGCTGGTCTCGACGTTCACGCTCACCTCGCGCTCGACCGGCGCGCTGTTTACCTCCGCGACGATCCGGTACGCGCGATCGAGGTCGTCCACGACTTCCGCGAGAGCGTCGGCGACCGCTTCGGACGGGGACGCACCGGGTGGCGACGGATCGAGGAAGAACACGCGGCCGCCGCTGTCCACGGAGGTCCCTTCGAGCGATCCGATCGCCGCCGCGTTCTCGTCGACCTGGTTCAACCACGGTACGATTCCATACAGAACCGGATTCCTGCGCATCGTGTGCTCATGGGTGAACGCGTCCGCGCGATAGTCCCCTCGGTACGGATCCGATCATCGGGAGGGCCACTGCTGTGGCACCTTCTGGAGCCGGGCGACATCGTAGCCGTAGTCGCGCACCTTCGCGACCAGCGCCTGGTAGCGCGCGTCGGAGATCGTCGGCGTGCGCCCCATGATCCAGACGTAGTCTCGCTGACTGCGCGCGATGATCGTCTCGCTGTACGCTGGATCCACCCAGGAAACGACGTACTCGGCCTTGACCGGCCACACGAATCGCATGCCCCAGATCGCGTTGTTCGTGCCGGGAACGACGAAACCGCGCGGGTTGTAGCGCTTCGCAGGGCCGTCGAACGCATCCTTGTTGAACGTGAACACCGTATCGATGGTGCCGTCCGGCTTCTTCGAGTAGTTCTCGACGGCGTTGTGGGCCCCTTTCTCGATGAACGTGGGGATGTTGGCGATGACGTACCAGCGCCCCATGAAGCGGTCGAGGTCGACCTGCGGCGCGACCGGGATCGTGACCTTCGCCGCCTTCACGGCGCAGCCCGCGAGCAGCAACGCCAGGCCGACAGCCGCCAGGAGCCTCGGGATTTCCAGGCCTGCGAACATGCGTCTCTCCTTCCCGTCATGGGCCGGACACTCGGCGATGTACCACACATTCCCGATCCGCTCCAGGACGAATCGGTCGCACGGCAGGCCCGGAACGCTCACGTGGGCCGTCGTGCGCGCGGGGCCGGACTCGCACCGCGGCGGTAGCCTCGACACGGTGAAGTGCGGCGCCGATTCCAGGGGTCGCCCCCCGGGACGTGCCTGGGCCCACGCCACCCGACCCAACGAAGCCTGGAAGGGGGACGTAACGGCCGTCCTCATCGGCGCCGGAAGTCCGCATTCCGAGCGAGTCGCGAAGGAGTTCGCAGGTGCTGTGGGCGGCGAAGATCGGCGGCTCCGGTGCAATCGCCCCAAGTTGCAACGGGACGAGAATCTGCCGGATTCGCCGGGTCAGGGAGGAGGTTTCGTCGCACATTTCCGCGGCGGGGCCGGGCCGGCCCTCGAAGGGGGATCTCACGATGTGGGACCAGCGTGCTTTCTTGCTCACGAGGCTGAGCCGTGGGCTCATTCCGGTTCTCGGCATGGTTGGCGTCTTCGCGTTTCTGGCTCCGCAGGCGTCGGCTGCGTGCACCGCGAACGGCCGGGCGTGCGGGGTGAGCAGCGCCTCCAGCGACCGCCTGTGCTGCCCCGGCAACATCTGCGGTCCCTGGGGAAACGTGTGCCAACCCGGCTGCCGGATCAGCGGCGTCGCCTACCGGGCGGGCACGATCAATCCCGCGAATGCCTGCCAGGTGTGCCGGCCGAGCCTGAGCACCACGTCGTGGTCGCCGGCGCAGAGCGGCACGACGTGCAACGACGGCGACGCTTGCACACGGAGCGACACGTGCCGATCCGGTGCTTGCGCGGGAACCGCGGTCGACTGTAGCGATCGCAACGCTTGCACGCTGGATTCCTGCGATCGTGCGACGGGATGCGTCCACGATCCGGTGGACTGCGACGATAACAACGGCGGCACGCAGGATTCCTGCGATCCGGCGACAGGATGCGTCCATACGGTCTCGTTCGGACCGGTGCACACGTTCGCGGGGCTGTCCTCAACGCACTTCATCACCCAGGGCTGTTGCTCCGTCAACGTGCGAGGCGGTACGTGCAACGGGAACGCGGACGAGAACGCCAGGTACTTCTGTGAGCGCTTCTACGGGGCGGGCTGCGTTCCGCTGCCCGGATACCGTCTCGCGCGCACTCCGAATTGCAGCGACGCCAAGATGCACAAGGGTGCAGGTTGCACTAGCAACGGTAGCAACATCGCCGGAACGACCTGCGATGGCGGCCCATGCAAGATCGGCAACTGGATCGAGTGCACCGACGGGCTCACCGACCTCGTCTGCTCGTGCCCGTAGTTCCGTACCGCGGTTTCTGGGGTGGCCTCCGCTCGGTCGTGTCCTGGCAGCCAACTCGTCGGGTTCGGTGGCGGACGGGCATCCGCCGGGACCCGGGAAGCAGCCTCGCCGATCACGGCGAGTTCGTGAAGCACCCCGGCCCTCGCCGTGCGGTCACTCAGGAACTTGCCGAGCGATCGCTCCCCGATGTGGTAGGCAACGATCGCCGCCGCCTGGACGATGTCGTGGACTTGGACACGCTCAGGTCGCATGGACGATTCGGGACTCGACCGGGATCTCCCGCCTCAGCCTGCGGGATGTTGCGAAGAGCTTCAAGGTCTGATCGGGGACCGCGAGACCACCCCCTCGCACTCGGCCCCGAAACGGATAGCGCTTTCAAGCTGCGTTTCCTGCTCCACGTCCGACTACGTCCGGGGCGAGCGTTTCGCGACAACCACCTGAAGCAGATCGTCGCCGTGGACTTCTTCACGGTGCCGACCGCCACGTTGCGAATTCTGTTCGTCTTCGTCGTTCTAGCCCGGATTATTCACGAAGCTCGCGCTGCGACCGCGGATCCGGCCATGCGGACGGGCGTCCTCGGGGCTCGGACCCCGCGACCTACTGTTCAAGTACGTCTCGGGTCCTCGCCGCTCCGGATGCCCGTCATCACGGCCGTCTCCACGGCTCGACTGAGCTCGCCGAAGTCGGTCTCGCGACGGACCTGCGTGAACAAAGCGGGCTAGACTTCCGCGCCTACGTTACGGCATATGCCGGGAAGTCGGTGTAGCCGGCCGCGGTGGGGGCGGACCACACGGTCATTGGCGCATCCGGTGCAAGCGGCCAGTTGTTGGCGAATCGTGCGACGAGGTCGGGGTTGGTGATGTACGGACGGCCAATCGCGATCAGGTCGGCGTGACCGGCCACGATGGCGGCCTCGGCGGTTTCTTGCGTGTAGCCACAATTGCCCATCAACGGACCACGAAACACTCCGCGGAAATCTGCCAGCGTCAGCGGCTGGCCGAGTTGGTGAAAGCCGAACGCCAAGCCGTCCATCACGTGGAGGTAACCGAGCCGGTACCCATCGAGCTGCCGCGCGATGTGGAGGAATTGCTCGCGGTAATCGGGCGAGCCCATGTCGTTGAACATGCCGTTGGGCGCGAGCCGGACGCCGACGCGACTCGCCGGCCAGATCGTGAGGGCGGCTTCAAGAACTTCGCGGAGCAAGCGGAACCGGTTTTCCACCGAGCCGCCGTACGGGTCGGCGCGTTGGTTGGTTTTCGACTGGAGGAACTGGTCGATGAGATAGCCGTTGGCGGCGTGAATCTCGATGCCGTCGAAGCCGGCATCTTTGGCGCGTTGGGCGGCGCGCCGGAAATCCGCGACCACGCCGGGAATCTCATCGGTTCGCAACGCGCGCGGGGTCTCGTACGGCTGCTTGCCTTCGGGGGTGTGGATGTACTCGCCGTTCAGCTTCAGCGCGGACGCCGACACCGGCAGCGAGCGGTCTTTGCGGAAACTGGAGTGCGACGCGCGACCGCAATGCCAGAGTTGCAGGAAAAAAGGCGTGCCGGTCTTCCGCACGGCATCCGTCACGATCCTCCATCCGGCCGTGTGCGCGTCGGTGTAAACGCCCGGCGAATCGACCCAGCCGAGCGCCTGCTCGGAGATCGCGGTCGCTTCAGCGATGATCAAGCCGGCATTGGCGCGCTGCATGTAGTACTCGGCCATCAGCGCATTGGGCGTGCGTTCCTTGCCCGCGCGCGCCCGCGTCATCGGCGCGAGCACCACGCGGTTCTTCAAAGTCAAATCGTGTAGTTGAAACGGGCTCAGGAGTCGTTGGGTCATTCTCAATCCCTCAAACGGTCTGAATGAGTTCGCTGGCCGGGAACCGCACTTTTGGCAGGGTCGCGTACTTGTCGGCGGCACTCCGGTACCCCAGCGCGCAGCAGACGACCGCGGCATAACCTTGCGCCGGTAGGCCGAGGATCTTGTCGAACTCGGCCGGGACGAACCCTTCCATCGGGCAGGCGTCCACGCCGAGCATTGCGGCGCTGGTCAGCAGGTTGCCGAGCGCGATGTACGCTTGCCGGGCGGCCCAGTGCGGGATGCGAGCCTTTGCTTCGTCGCCGAGCAGGCTGCCGGTCATCATCTGCCGGTACCCCGCGAGGGCTTCGCGATTGCCGCCGCGGACTTCAACGATGCGACTGAGGAACCGGTCAATCTCCGCCTCCGTCAGCGCCGTGCGCGCGGCGAAGACGACGAAGTGTGAGGCGTCCACGACCGGCTGCTGACCCCACGCGTGCGGCATCAACTTGGCACGCGTGGCCGGGTCGTTGACGATGACGAATTGGTAGGGTTGCAGCCCAAACGATGACGCTGACAACACGAGCGCTTCTTGCAACGCGTTCCAAGTTGCGGCGGGGATCTTACGGTTCGGGTCGAACGCCTTCGTGGCGTACCGCCATTGGAGAGCTTCCATCAGTTGGTTGTCTGTGATCATGATTTCCTCTTCGTTGCGGTCGAACAATAGCACTTGTGCGGAGGTTGTGCTGAAAATACGGATGGATCCCCGACGTCAAGTTCTTTTCCCCATGGGGAAAAGAACTTGACGTCGGGGACGGGAGCGCCTTCCGCTCGCGAAAGGCACAGGGCGGTCTGGACCGGGAGCAAGATGGTCGTGTGGGGCGGGTACAGCTTCGATGGCGTCGAGCACTACACGACCCTCGGCGGACGGTACGACCCATTCGCGGATACCTGGTTGACGACGACGGAAGTCGGCGCGCCGGTCGGGCGCGGAGAGTTCACGGCCGTATGGACCGGAAACGTGATGGTGGTGTGGGGGGGCGGCAACGCCGACACCGTCCGCCTCGACAGCGGCGGGAGATACGATCCCGTCGCGAACACCTGGACGGCAACGTCGACAGTGCGTGCGCCCTCCGGGCGGCAGATGCATACGGCGGTCTGGAGCGGAAGCGCGATGCTGGTCTGGGGCGGTCACGGTGGCCGCGACCTTGACAGCGGCGGGCGCTACGTCCTCGGCGCCTCGATCGACAGCGACGGCGACGGGTACAGCGAATGCGATGGCGACTGCAACGACGGAAACCCCCTCATCCACCCCGGAGCCGTCGACGTCTGCGACGGGCTCGACAACGACTGCGATGGGATCGTCGACGGGAGCCCCGTCGACTCGGATCGGGACGGAGTTCGTGATTGCGCCGACAACTGTCCGCTGGATTCCAACCCGACGCAAGCGGACCTCGACCATGACGGCGACGGGGACGCCTGCGACCTCGACGACGGCTTGATCTACCTCCGGATTCCCGACGACGGCCACATCGCATGGCAGCGGGAGACGGGACCGACCACCTGGAACGTCTACCAGGGCGACCTCGCCGTTCTGGGGTCGAGCGGCGAGTACACGCAGGTGCCCGGCAGCAACCCGCTGGCGATCCGGCAGTGCGGCGTCCTCGACACGAGCGTGGACGATCCGCTCGTGCCGGCGGTGGGGCAGGTGAAGTTCGTCCTCGTGACAGGCGTGCAGAACGGGATCGAGTGGAGCCTCGGAACAGACAGCACGGGCAGCGAGCGGCCGAATACGCATCCGTGTCCGTGAGAGAGGGGTCGAGTTCGCTCCGGACTCTGCGGCGCCTCCGTGCGAGAGCTTGCGGCCAGCGGTCCGCGCTCCGGCCAACGGGTTCGCCGGCTCGGAGTTTGCTGTGCCGCGCTGTCGATTCCTCCGGGCCCGAACGGGGACGCGAACGAGCGCGCTGACCTTGATCGGAACAGCGAGCTGCGAGCGCACACAAGTCGATCAAGTGGTGCCAATCTCGCCCATTACGCGCGAGCCGTGAGGCCTCGATACACAAGACCGCTCCAACCGTTCCTGATGCACACGCGTGCGACGAGGCGCTGGAAGCCTGGTCGGTCCACCACGCCCGCTCCGGATCGTCCCAGGTCGTCGTCGATCGTCTCGACCGTGCTGAATCCCATCGACCGTGCGGTCTCCGCAAGAGCATACTGGCTGCGGCGACTCTCCGCGTGGTCATGGACCTGGCTCATGGTGGACTGGCGAACGTATACGACGGCGCCGCGCTCGAGGTGTTCAGGCCGAATCTTCGGAGTCATCCTCTCCTCCTTTCGGGACGCGAACCCCCAAGCTTGCGAGCAGTAGATCGGCGAGCCCTGGGACGGCCTCCTGCAACGTCTCCTCGGGCAGCGGCAACGCGGCCTCCTGGTCGGGGAACAGCAACGGGTGATTCGGAGCAGGCCTGCGGCGTCTTCGTCTGCCCATGCGGTGAGTTCTCCTTCGCACGGGATTCAGCATCGACGCTCTGCCTCTGATCAAGCAGGCGGCTGTCGAGCAAGACACGAAGGTCCTGGAGGGCGGGCAGGGCCACGACGGCGGGACCGTGCGTCAAGGCGGCGCAGTATCCGGCGTCGAGCATCCACGCGGGTAGCTCCCGCCGAAGCCCATTTGACGTCTCGACGATTGCCATCTCGCCGGCGTCCGTTCGGATGCGCCGGCAGACGTAGACAACCGAGCCGTGAAGCGGGTGCTCCGCGTACGCGATCTTAAGGACGATTTCGTGTGTGGAATGTGACTTGCCCCTGGATGACGATGTGTGCCCCAACCGACAAGCCTGGTGGTTGAGGCAAACGATTCCAGAGTTGGCGGCCGACGCCGTCCGAGCGCTTGGTCCAGTGGTCAGGCTCCCGGCTAGACCAGGGAGTCTTCCCGCGATCGGGCCGTATGACGTCGCCGTCATGGGGACGGACTGGCGGAAAGAGGTCGAGTCTCTCGCGCGTGAGTCCGCTCTCATCGTTGCCTTGGTCGGCCGGACCCCCAACTTGCTCTGGGAGTTACAGCAGATCTCAAGCACCCACTCCGGTCACGAGCTATGCCTGATTGTCCCACCCGTCGACGTTGACGAGCTAGTTCGCCGGCTGGAAGTGCTCGAGGACGACGGCTCACAGACCCCGACGGTGGGCGCCATGCTGGGCGTCGATGCCAGACAGTTGATCCTCGCTTACGAGCTCGGCGACGGCAGCGTTGAGATGGTGACCGATAGTTTCAGAACTGCCTGGTCGTACAGTGCTGCGCTCGTTCAGGTGGCGCAGCGGATCGAGAGTCTTGCTTCCAGGGATGAAGCCGGCTCTGGCTCATGCATGACGACGTGCCGTGGCTCGACGGCTGTCGAACTCGAATTCACCGCGGACTCCCTTCTTCCGCCAGCGGCAGATTCCCGGCGTTCACCGCTCCCATGACACGCTGAAGGACTGGGACGGCGCAGTTTTCACAACGCTTACTGGAACGGCTGGGCGCGCCGAAACAAAGCCGTGAACCGCGTCGGCAAGACTGAACCGTTTCGATCGATGGGCAGTGTTCGACTCGAACGGCTCGCGAGGTCCGTGAGCCGCCCGCCGATCGCCTCGCAGCGGTTGACCGAACTCGACGACGGCCGCCTGGGTTACGAGCTACGCCATCGCTGGCGTGACGGCACGACGCATGTTGTATTCGAGGCCGAGGAATTGATCGAGCGGCTCGCCGTGCTCGTGCCTCGGCCGCGGGTGCACCAAGTCGTGTACCACGGGGTCCTGGCGTCGGCGGCGCGGTGGCGACCCGAGGTCGTGCTCGCCGCGACGCCGCCGCGTGCGGGACGCGTCTGCACCGGTCGCGCGCAGGGTTCGGGGGCAGGGGAGACGACTCCGGGATTCCGGACTCGGTACTACGACTGGCCGGAGTTGATGAAGAGGGTTTGGCACGCCGAGGTTTTGGAGTGTCCTCGCTGCCAAAGTCGGCTCGTCGTGCTTGCCGCCATCCATCCACCGGAGACGACGCGAGCGATTCTCGAGTGCCTGGGGTTGCCCTCGCGAGCGCCGCCGGTGGCACCGGCGCGGCTGGACGTATCGGAGGCGGCGAAGTTCGGGGGCGACTGGGCCGAGCCGGCGTGAATGGAGGTTGCTGGCGACAAGCGGGCATCGGGCCCCGAGGCGGTCGTGTGTCTCGGCGCGCGGTTCTGGACCGGGGGTGGTCCGGAGGGGGCGGCCGCTCCGGGGGCTCCGGGTTGACCTATCACCCCGTCTCGGACGCTAAGCGGAGGGACCCTACTCGGGCGGAGGGGCGAAAAGGCCTCGAGTCTACAGCGCCAGTACGAGTGGACCCGAAACCTGATTTCAGAAACCTGGTGGAGGGATGCGGCGTCGCCACGGCGCTTCTTGTTTTTGCTCACCGTGCTGAGTAGAATTACTCAACATGATGAGCAAATCAAGAACCCCGTCCTTCCAGCGGGACTACGCCACCACTCTTGCCGCCCGTTTGGGCGAGACGCGGCGGTTCCTGCAGGTGGTCGCCGGCCCGCGCCAGGTGGGCAAGACGACGCTGGTGCAGCAGGTGTTGGCCAAGTCCGACCGTCCCAACGTCTTCGTCTCCGCCGACGAGCCCGCGTTGCGAGACGCAGCCTGGCTCGCCGCACAGTGGGAGCGAGCCAGGCTGCTGGCGAAGGACGCCGGGAAACAGGGCGCCGTTCTGGCCCTGGACGAAGCGCAGAAAGTCCCCGGCTGGTCGGAGGCGATCAAACGTCTGTGGGACGAGGACACCCGCGCCCGCTTGCCTCTCCGCGTGGTCTTGCTCGGCTCGGCCCCACTGCTCGTGCAGCGTGGTCTGTCGGAAAGCCTGGCCGGACGCTTCGAGATCCTGCACCTGCCGCACTGGTCCTTCTCCGAGATGCGCGCGGCCTTCGGCTTTTCGCTGGACCAGTACCTCTACTTCGGGGGCTATCCCGGGGCCGCGCCTCTGATCGACGATTCCCCCCGCTGGCGGCGCTACTTGCTCGATGCGCTGGTGGAGACGACGATCGCGCGCGACGTGCTGCTACTCACCCGCGTGGACAAGCCCGCGCTGCTGCGGCGATTGTTCGAACTGGGGTGTCGCTATTCGGGGCAGGTGCTCTCCTACACCAAGATGCTCGGGCAGCTCCACGACGCCGGCAACACGACGACGCTGGCGCACTATCTCGAGCTTCTGGCCGGCGCAGGAATGCTGGCCGGTCTCCCCAAGTTCGCCGCGGCGACGGTCCGCAGTCGCGGCTCCAGCCCCAAGCTGCAAGTCTTCAATACCGCGCTGCTCACCGCACTGGCCGGGCTCACTCCCGCGGAGGCCCGCGGCGACAGCGAGTTCATGGGACGTCTCACCGAATCGGCCGTGGGGGCGCATCTGGTCAATGCCGCCGCAGGTGGCGTGTGCGAGCTGTTCTACTGGCGCGAGGGCAACCGGGAGGTGGATTTCGTGGTACGCGCGGGCCGCCGGCTGGTGGCCATCGAGGTGAAGAGCGGCCGCGCCCCTGTCGCGCATTCCGGCCTGGCGGCGTTCAGCGCGGCGTTCAAGCCGAAGCGCACCCTGCTCGTGGGCGGCGACGGCATCCCCGTCGAAGAGTTCCTCGCTAGACCAGTGGCCGACTGGGTGCAAGTTTGACCTCAGGCTCTACCGCGTCAAGCGCGCGACGGACTCTCACGGGCTCCGGGTTGTCATAAAGCCCCGTCTCGGACGCTGAGCGGAGGGACCCTACTCGGCCCGAGGGGCGAAAAGGCCGTTCAAACTACCTATCCGCCTGGCACGACGCGCACGATCCCGGCCGCGCTCGCGGCACTCGCCGTCTACCGCGACCTGCTCGACCTCGGCGCCTCGGTCGAGGCCAGCATTGTTCATCGGGCTGTGCCTTGATGCGAGGTGGTGTTACCACAGTCGCTATTGGAATCGATTCTTGCGGGTAATGGCGTTCCTTCCAAGCGAAGGGGAAGCCTGGAAAGGATGGCGCTTTCAAGCTGCGTTTCCTGCTCCACGTCCGAGTACGTCCGGGATGGCGCGATTATGTCAACTCGCCTCCCTCCGCCCCCCGCGGCCCCCTCGGCGCGTATTCTCCTCCCGGCGCACGGTGGACTGGCTGCTGGCGAACCGGCCGACGGAGATCCTCTCGATCGGCGAGCCGTTCCGGGTTGGAAGCATCGAATGGCGCGTGTTCGTTCCGTACGAGGTGAGGATCTCGGCAGGCGCTTCCGCCCACGTCAAGAAGTGGAATCTCGCGCTTCGCAACGACAATGATCAGCACCGCTGGATGTTCGACGGGGGCATCTGATCCCGTCCGGGCCGTGCGCATGCCGGGGATCGAAGGGGCGGCCTCGAAGCCGCCCCTCGACTTTGTGCGCGGGGCGCGGCACGGGGTGCCCTCGCGGCACCCGAACCGGCCCGGGAATGACTGGGAGGTGAGAGTCTTCCGGAGGTCCGAGGGACGGGTGCTCCCGGCCGCGTCGAATCGACCCCTTGAACCGGACGGCGTGGCCGCTCGCGACAACGCCCCCACTTCAGGCGCGCGGGGGGCCGACCAGCCGGTCGCGGATCGCGCGCCGATGCACGAGCGGCCGCGAGACCTCGCCTGCGCGGCACGCCACGGCGGCACCGGCGTCCGGGATCTGCTCGGACCCGGCAGTCCGGGAGCGAGGCCGACCGCCGGCGCGGCCGCCGGCGCGCGCTCACTTCGGCCGCGGGTACTGCTTCCGGATGAACGTCTTGTCGGAAGCCGACAGCAGCCGGTTCCACCCCACCGGCTTGCCGCTGGACAGCAGCAGCTCCGCCGGAATCGCGTAGTGCATGATCGATTTCGGGTCGTACTTGGTGGCGTTCAGCCTCGACAGCTGGTAGCGCTCGAACACCTGCTCGTCCACCTCGGTCTTGCTCCAGCCCTGCGTCTCGGCGTAGTAGGCATAGACGACCGGCTTGTTCCACTTGATGCCGTTGCGCGGATGGTTGTGCTCGTGGATGGCGCCGAGCGCGTGGCCGAACTCGTGCAGGACGGTGCGCGAGAACTCGCTGTCCTCGGTGTCCTCTTCGAACCAGCCGTAGTTCATGGTGGCTTGGCCGACGGGGATGAGTTTCGCGTCCGTGCCCAGGTACGACCACGACCCGTCGTTCCGGTCGAGGGTGATCCGGATGTCGGCGTCGCCGCTCCGGACGAATTCGAAGCGGACGTTCGCGTGCTGCTCCCAGGCGTGCGCATGATGCTCGATGCGCTCGGCCACCCGGGGGCCGGGCGTATCGAGAAACCGGACGCGCAGGGCGCGGCCGGGCTTCCAGAGCTTGGCGTAGAGCACGGCCATGCGCGGCGCGTTGATCGCGCCCAGGCCGCGGGCGATGTGCGGTGCGTGCGGCCCATGCGCCGGCCGCGACATCAGGTTGTCGGGGCGTTCCGCGATGGCAGCGGCGATCTCCTGACCGCGCATTTCCCGCGGCAGGCGCTTGTCGGCACACACCCGGATGGCCTTCAGCTTTTCCGGTTCCAGCTTCCTGACCATGGCAACGCCTCCCTCCCGGATGACGCGACCCGTCATCCCGACGACGTGACCCGCCACGTCCCGGCCGCGGCCGCGCGAGCCGAGCCACGAGCCTCGCGGCCGCTCCGGACGAGATCGGGGACTCACGCGAGAACGGCCGGAACGCTACGCCCACACCGGGCGAGAGTCAAGCCGTCGTGACCTCCGGCAGGAGTTCCGCATCGGCATACGGGCGGACCGTTGCGCCGGCCCGGGGGACCGGGGACCTCTCGTCCGGGAGAGGCGTCCCCCTGGGCTGGCTGGTTCGCTCGCTTTTCTGTCGGATCCTCCTGCACTCGTGGGAGCTGGGTGCGAGGGTTGGGGGTCGGAGGGATGGGACGCCGTTGGACCGGCGCGACCAATTCGCCGGGGGCGTCGGCGGGTTCAGCTCGTATCCCAAACCGGGCCGCTTAGGCGGGCCAGGTCGTCCAGCATCTCCTGGACCAACCGGCAGATCGTCCGCGTGACGTCTTTGCCTCGGTCTCGGCCGTAAGCACGCAACTGTCGATAGAGGAAGAGCGTCAACAGATTGTAGGCGACGAAGAACAGCCGGTAGAGTGCCAGGATCCCATTGCGGTCGTGAGTGAACACATGCCCGAATGCCCAATGCTTCGTCCACTGGTGGAAGCCGGTGTTTTCGATGTGCCATCGCCCGCGACCCACCGCGAGCACTCGACGCGCGGACAGGCGCGTCGCGCAACCGGTCACGGCCATGCACCATTCACGTGCCGACTTCTCCGGGTGCCGCAGATCGCCCACGCGAGCAAGAACCACCCGAATCGAACCGCGGTACGTGTCCAGGGTCTCCAGCCCGGGACAGTCCCACAACTCCACTCGCTCATTCGCTTCGAGATCCTCGATCACACTCTGGGGAGCTTGGTTGCTACAAAGCCTGCGTGCTTCCTTCAACGGCTCATCGCTCTCCCGACGCGCGATGACCACGGCCCCCATCCCCAGTTCCTTCACCAAGCTCAGAAAGGGCCCGTTCGAGTAAAGTCCATCGGCCACCGCCACGTCCAGCCACCCGAAGGTCTCCTTCACCCTGCGCAACAGCCGCTTGGCTGCCGTCAGCTCCCCCTCGTCTTCGTTGTCTCGGGCTGCACCCTCCGGCCGCAAGTCGTGCGGGAGCACCGGCTCGATGTCTAGCGCCAGATCGAATCGGGCGTCGATGAGCATCGCCACCGCGTACCGGTGGTAGTACTGCTCGACCTCCTTGATCTCCCCCTTCCGAGTCTTGACCTTCACCCGTCGAATCAGGCACCCCTCGCAGTGGCGGTTCCAGGATTGGATCGGCTCCCAGCCGTCCACGGCAACGTAGCGCAGAGCGAAATGCCAACCCTCGCGGAAAACCTTGTTCCGTTCCGCCTGGGCCAGCAGCCTGACGTTTATCTCCCGCACCGTCGCCAAGTCGGCCACTCGTACGGCTCGGCTCAGGGTGTCTGCCCCGCACAACTTGCGCACCTTCTCCGCGGCGCCGATCAACCACAAGAACGGCCTCTCCGATAGCCTCGGCTCCAACGCGTTGAAGCTCCGAATCCGAAGCAAGCCGGCGAAAAGAACCGTGCTCGCCACTTCCCACGCCGGTGTCCGTGGTCGCCGCCGCCCGTCCCGGACCCCACCGAGCAGATCCTTCAGGTCGTAGACATCCCGACCATAGGTCACCAACTGGCGTAATCGCCCTGGACCGATTCTCCATGGACCCGGCCCCGCGTCGGCCAGCACAGTGGCCTCGATGCTGTCAGCTCGGTTCGTGACCTTCTCCTCGAGGACGAGGGCCCCGGTGCCGTGCCGCAGGAAGCGGACGGTCGGGAGGGTAAGGATCGAGTAACGAACATCCGAGCTCGTCGATCAGTTCCAGTTGCTGCTCGTTCAGCTCAGCCAGCCCTGCTCGGACCTGCCAGAACCGACGGTAGCGACCTACCCCGGCGGAAACCTTCTCCTCCTCGGCGACAGGGACGTGAACCTGGCGGACTCTCCCCCCGTCCGTTGCCGAAAGGTATCTGGACTCGTGCAACTCTCCGCGGGTACAGCGGCATCCCGCCTTCCCGCAGACGCGAGATCGGGCCCCGAAGCTGCCACGAATCAGAGGCCCTCGCTCGGCCAGGATGCGCCGGAGCAGCGCCTCGTACCGCCGCCCGAGGTCAAGAATCCGCTGCCGAAGCCGGCTGCTCTCGCTCCCCATCGCGGTGAAGGCTAGCATGTTCTGGCATACAAGTCAAATTAATAACTGTGCCAGATTTCAACCCCAGAATCCTCTCGGGAACCGGCCCTCGCCGAACGCCTCTCACTTCATGGGCTTAGAGGTCGCCGCGGAACTCCTGGACCTCCGGCGTGACCTCCGGCCGTCGTGACCTCCGGCGCGCAGTTCCGCCACCGGCGGCTGCCGGAGCGAGATGGTCGCTCAGGACTCCTGAGATAGAATCTCCCGGCGCCGCTCCGGGACGCGCCCGCGGTCGATCCGCCGCGCGCCGCCCAGCGCGGGAAGCGAAACGGAGTGGCCCAGTGACGACGCCGAACCCACCAGCAGCCGCCGGACGAGTTCCCAGGCAAATCCCGTACATCATCGGGAACGAGGCCTGCGAGCGGTTCTCGTTCTACGGGATGCGCAACATCCTGACGCAGTTCCTGGTCTCGTCTTCTCTCCTCGCCGCGATCACGGACTCGACCCTGCGGGAGGCGGAGGCGAAGGAGATCTTCCACGTCTTCGTGATGGGCGTCTACTTCTTCCCCCTGCTCGGCGGCTGGCTCTCCGACCGCTATCTCGGGAAGTACCGCACCATCCTGTGGCTCAGTCTGCTCTACTGCGCGGGCAACGCGTGCCTGGCCCTGTACGTGGACAGCGCGATCGGGTTCTACGCGGGCCTGTTCCTGATCTCGCTGGGCTCCGGCGGCATCAAGCCGTGCGTGTCGGCGTTTGTCGGGGAGCAATTCGATCAGACGAACAAGCATCTGGCGCGCGTCGTCTTCGACGCGTTCTACTGGATCATCAACTTCGGCTCGTTCTTCGCCTCGCTGCTCATCCCGCTGGCGCTGCAGGCGTGGGGGCCGCGCGTCGCGTTCGGGATCCCCGGAATCCTGATGTTCGTCGCGACCGTCATCTTCTGGCTCGGCCGTGGGCGCTACGTGGTGGAGCCGCCCTCCCCAGCCGATCCGCACAGCTTCGGCCGGGTGTGCTGGACCGCGCTGCGCGCCGGTGCTGCCGGAATGACCGCCTTCGGCGCCGGGATCGCCGGGGCGCTGCTGTGCATCGTCCTGATTCCGCTGACGGAGGCGGTGACCGTCGTGGCGGGAATCTGCCTGGCCCTGGTGGTGTTCGCCGCCTGCGCCGGCGTCGGCGTGCGGCTCCAGATCGACTGCGCGCGAACGCGTCACCCCGCGGAGGACGTCGACGGCGCCAGGGCCGTTCTGCGGGTTCTAGTTCTCTTCGCCCTCGTCACCCCGTTCTGGTCGCTGTTCGACCAGAAGGCCTCGACGTGGGTCCTGCAGGGCACGCGCATGGAGCTGCCCGGCTGGGGTTGGTTCCGGAGCGCCTCCCAGATGCAGTCCCTCAACCCCCTGCTGGTCATGCTGCTGATCCCGCTCAACAACCTGGTCCTGTTCCCGATACTGCGTCGCTTCGGGATCGCCGTCACTCCGCTGCGGCGGATGACGGCGGGCATCGCGCTCTCGAGCCTGGCCTGGGTCGCCGCCGGCGCCCTCCAGCTCCCCATCGAGTCGGGCCGGACGCTCTCCATCCTGTGGCAGATCCTTCCCTACGCGCTGCTGACGCTGGGCGAGGTCCTGGTGTCCGCCACGGGCCTCGAGTTCGCGTACAGCCAGGCCCCCTGGAAGCTCAAGGGCGTGCTGATGAGCTTCTGGCTTCTGTCGGTCACCGTCGGCAACCTCTGGGTGCTGCTGGTCAACTCGAGCGTCCGCAGCCCGGGCTTCACTCGTTGGGTCGAGAACGCGTCGGGGATCGGCGTCGTGTCGTTTCAGATGTTCTTCTTCGCGGCGTTCGCATTCGCCGCGGCGCTCGCCTTCGGCATCTACGCCGCGCGGTACCCGCTGTCGGACTACTACCGGCGCGCGTGAGCCGTAAGGCGGCCCCCTTCCGAGAGAACGTTCCAGGAGCGAGCGCGGTCACGAAGGAGGCCGGTGACGGCGCACGCACCGGCCGCCTCTCGAGTCGCGGTCGGGCTACGGGACGCGAAGCGTTTCGCGCACGATGCGACCGAGCCGGGAACCGATCGCCGCCAGCGCCAGCGCCGCCCCGAACGAAACGAAGGCGAACGCGAAGAGCCACCCCGCCACATCCTCCACCGTGAAGGGGATTCCGGTGTGAATGTGGAGGTCGAGGGAGATCGACTCGAGGTCGTTCATCAGCGCGCCCCCCTTCCCTTCGCGGTACCACGCCAGGAACTCGGTGTCGTGCATCAGCTTCCACGCGAAGTGCATCGTGTGGATCTGCACGAAGCAACCGAGGAAGGCGCCCAGCGGTCGCTCGACCTCCGGAACGCGCCAACCGACGTTGGCCAGCGCCATGAAGAGGAAGATCCCCGCGAGGATCAGCTCTCCGACGTGCCCCATGGCGCCGATCACGACCTCGCGCCGCCACTCCGAAGAAACGGCAACGAGCCACAGCGCCGCGCAGGCGCCGACGACGGCGAGCACTCGAGGATGCCGCCGGAAGGCCCATCCGACCGCGACCCACGCTCCACCCACCAGAACCGCCAGGGTCAGCTTGAAGTTGTCCTCGTGGGTGAACCCGCCGCCGTAGACGAAGTCGAACGCCGGCACGGCCGGATGCCCCAGCAGCCAGGAGGCCACCGCGTGTCCCAGCTCGTGGAAGAGCGTCGCGAGGACCGAGAGCACGGCCCTCACGAACGGAATCCCGTTTGCGAGCAGCCCCGCCGCGAACGCCGCGCCGAGCATCTTCGCCTCGGCGCGGCCGAGCCCGGTCGCGTGCGCAGCTTCCACGACCCGAGGTGCCGCGGCGGGGATGGTGGCGAGCTTCCGAAAGACGACCCCGCAACGCGGACACTCACGAGCCGCCGCGGCCTGGTCGTAGCCGCACTTCGGGCACGATCCGGTCGCGGTCGTGACATCGGCTGGTGCCGTGGCGTCCATCTCCGGGCAGAACCTAGTGCGTGCCCCCGGGGTCGGGCAAGGGCGAGCGAGACCCTCCGCGAGGCCGCGCTTCAACGAATGCTCTCCTCCGACCGGAGTATCGGACCCGTGCACCCGTCTTGCGATTCCGGAGTTCGCATACTCGTCGCGCGATCGCCAACCGCCGTGCGATCGACGGGCTCCTGGCGCATGGGGAGGACGAAACGGTGCTCGAGATCCGCGGCCCGGTTCGCGTAACCGATTGATCAGTCGGGAGATGGATTCTGCGGATTGCAGTGGGCGATGTGCGCGAGGCAGGCTGGGAGACGACAGCGAGCGCGAAGAACGTGCAACGAACGCCCCGGAATGGCCTTGTGACGCCGGGAAATCAACGTATAACCTATTACCAAGGATGAGCCGCAGCTGCGGGCCCGATACCGGACGGGCTCCGGGAGGACGCCATGACGACGAGCATTCGGTTCCTTTCGCGGTTGTCGTTTCTCGCGTTCTGGTGTTTGGCAGGAGCTTTCAACGCGGGCGCAACGTGCACCGACGCCGACGCGGACGGCTACTTCCGAGAGGTGGGGTGCGGATCGGCGCAGGACTGCAACGACGGCACGAGTCTCATCCGTCCCGGCGCGACGGAGACCTGCAACGGCTTGGACGACGACTGCAACGGATGGATCGACGACGGCGCGGGATGCGCATGCGGCCGGATCGACGACGACTGCTCGATCTGCCCGTCTACGCAGTCGAGCACGCCGGTCCAGCGGAGCAACGGTGAGCGCCCGAAGTTAGCCTGGAACGGACAGCGCCTCGGCGTGCTGAGCATCAAGCACAAGCGATCGTACGATGAGGTGCCCGAGCTGCACATTCAACTCCTGAATCCGGACGGCACGTTGGCGAGCTACAACCTCCTGGCAACCGGGCCAGGAGGGAATTGGATCTTCCCGAGCGACCTGGCCTCGAATGGAGCGAGCTTCGCGGCCTTGTACATCAGCTACGATAACGACACCGTGTTCAAGGACGTGAAGATGGTTCGCGTTTCCAAGCTCGGCATGCCGGAGGGAGCGCCGACCATCCTTCGTGCGGCCGTGATTGCCAATGAACGCCCCAGGGCCATTGGTGCGGTGGTTTGGAATGGAGCGTCGTGGGGAGCCTTCTGGCACGATGAGATCCCCTCGCCCGGACTCTGGTATCGGGAGGTGCGCCCCGATGGCGTGCCTGTGGGGCCCGCCCAGAAGATCTCTCCCCTGTTGCCCAGCGCCGACATGGGCGTGGCATGGACCGGGTCCGAGTACCACGTCGTATGGACCACACTGACCGCACCTAGCGGCGTGTACTTCGCCAGAGTCGACCAGCTCGGAGCGCTCGTGCAGCCTGCGATTCGCCTGGAGCCCGGCTTCCTTTCGAGCCGCGGGGCATCCGTCGCGTGGAATGGATTCGAGTCTCTCGCGGTCTGGAATGCCCCCACGGGCGCCATGATGGGGAGGAGGATCACGCCCCACGGTGTGCCGCTGGGGACGGGGCCTTTCTCCCTCGGCGTCGGCATGTACCCCCGTGTGGCCTGGAACGGCGCCGAGTACGTCGTTGCTTCGTGCCGCAGCGAGGGAGGATCCGGGGCCATTTCCGACTTGACGCGTGTGGACGCAACGGGCGCGGCTCTCGGCGTCAGTCGGGTGGGCGGTTTCGGATACTACCCGGAAGCCGCCTGGACCGGCACGAAATGGGTCGTCGTGAAACAGACGGACCGCCCCTTGGGGCCGCCGACCGACATCGAGATCGACTACGTCTTCACCGCCGAGAACTGCGCGTGCAGCAGCGCCGATGCCGATGGCGACGGGTTCTCGTCCTGCGCGGGCGACTGCGACGATTCGCGCGCCGCAGTCTATCCGGGTGCACCGCAGCTCTGCGACGGCCGCAACAACGATTGCGCCTCGGGGTGGTCGGTGATCCCGGCGAACGAGGTCGACGCGGACGCCGACGGCTCCTTGCCGTGCGCCGGCGACTGCGCTCCGTCGGACGCGACGGTCTATCCCGGTGCGGCGCAAGCGTGCGATGGTCGGAATAACGACTGCCTCGACCCCAACTGGCCGACGATCCCTCCGAACGAGACCGATACCGACGGGGACAGCTACCGGGTCTGCTCCGGAGACTGCGACGACACGCAGAGCTCCGTACGGCCCGGTGCGCCGCAGGTCTGCGACGGCGTGAACAACGATTGCTCCAGCCCGTCCTGGCCGGACCTCGGCGGAACCAACGAAGGGGATGACGACGGCGACGGACGTTCCGAGTGCTCGGGGGACTGCGACGACGCGCGCGCCGCGGTGTACCCCGGGGCACCGGAGATCTGCGACGGACGGAACAACGATTGCTCGTATCCGGGCTGGCCCAGCCTCGTGGGAACCCTCGAGTGGGACGACGACGGCGACGGCAGGACCGAGTGCGCGGGCGATTGCGACGACGTCCGCGCTTCGGTGTATCCCGGGGCTCCGCAGCTGTGCGACCGGATCAACAACGACTGCAGCGACCCGGCCTGGCCGGCCGTTCCGGTCTCGGAGATCGACGACGACGGGGATGCGTACTCGGAATGCCAGGGGGACTGCGCGGACTCGGAACCGGCTCGCCATCCCGGGGCGCAGGAAGTCTGCAACAGCCTGGACGACGACTGCGACACGCTGGTGGACGAGGATGCGGCGGGCGTGGACTCGGACGGCGACGGCGTGGCCAACCTCTGCGACAACTGCCGCGACGCGGCGAACCCCGGACAGTTGGATGCCGACGCGGACCGAGTGGGGAACGCCTGCGACAACTGCATCACGGCTCCGAACGCGAGCCAGGCAGACCTGGACGGCGACCAGCGCGGCGATGCGTGCGACAACTGCGTCGACACGTTCAATCCCGCGCAGGACGACCTGGACGCCGACGCGGCGGGCGACGCCTGCGACAACTGCCTGGTCGACTTCAATCCTTCGCAGGGAGACGTGGACGGTGATTCCGAAGGGGACGTGTGCGACCGGAACGACGGTCTCATCTGGCAGTTCACCTCCGACGAGAGCTACATCGAGTGGCAGGACGAGACCGGACCGTCATCGTGGAACGTGTACGAGGGCGACCTCCAGGTGTTGAAGTCCACCGGCGTGTACACCCAGGCACCGGGGTCGAATCCACTGGCCGAGCGGCACTGCGGCGTGACGGAGCTGTACGTGGGCGACCCGGGTGCGCCGGAGTCGGGTCAGGTTGCCTTCTCGCTGGTGACCGGAATGACGGGCGGCGTCGAGGGCGGCCTCGGAACGAACTCCGCCGGAGCGGTGCGACCCAACGCCAATCCGTGTCCGTGATCGCGACCTAGCGCCGGCCGTGTCCCGAGCGGCGAAGGCACGCTGCCGAGCCGGCCGAGTCAAGGTCGAGCTGGGCCGTCGCGGCGGACCGAGCTCGCGAGATCCCCACGCGCCGCGCGATCGCCGTGCGCGGCATTCGCCGCGCTCACGCGGCGCTCGCGGCACCGATACGGATGACGATTTCAACCCGCGTTTCCTTCGTCACGTCCCCGAAGAGGCACGACGTAGTCTCGCTTCCCCACGCCCTCTCGACGCGCATTCCCCACCCGGCGCACGGGGGCTGCTGTCGGAGAGTCGTGACGGGGCCGAGGGTCGTCGTCTTCAGCCGGTCCCCGGAGCCGTTCGAGATGACGGAGCGGCATGCGGATCGGCTGATCGCGGGGTGGGTCGGCCTCACAGGATCCTCGCGCAATCGCAGCGAGGTGAGCGGGTGAAGAATCTGCTATCGGACGACGACTACCGGACGCTTCAAATCGCTCTGTTGTTGCGGCCGGAGCAGGGACCGCTGATCAAGGGCGGTGGTGGGCGCCCCGGGGCGCCGGAAAGCGAGGCGGTGTTCGAGTGATCTACTACGGGCGACTCGATGAGCAGGTGTTCTGAATGCTCTTCGCCTACGCCGAGACCGCGCAGGACGATCCGACGGCGAACCAGCTTCAGATCCTGGCTCGAATCGTCCGGGAGGAGCTCAAGTGAAAAAGAACGACTTCGACGATCTCATCACGAGCGTTCGGCGAGCAGGGAAGATTCGGCGCAAGAAGATGCGCCCAAGCCGAGCGGTGACCTTCAAATCGGCCGACATCGAGGGCATTCGCGACAGCCTTGGAAAGTCACAAACGGAGTTCGCCATGATGATCGGCGTCAGCGTGACGACCCTTCGCAACTGGGAGCAAGGGCGGAGAATCCCGTATGGGCCGGCACAAGCTCTTCTTCGCGTCGCAGCTCAGAATCCTGAAGCGGTTGCAGACGCGCTGAGCGCATGATCGGAGGTGCGCTGTCGAACTACCGGCCGAACCCAGCGGTCGGTCCCGTCACGGGCCTTGCGTGCGCAAGGCCCGCGCCGGTCTCGCGCGGGTTCGCCGTGCGTCAGGTCGCAGGAACGTGACGAGCGAGAACTGGTTCAGGAGAACGACCTGGTCCGACGAGGATCGAGAGGCTTTCTTCGCGCGCCTCGTCCGGAGCCGAGACCCGTTCCACAAGGCTCAGTACCTGCGAATCCAGGCACACACGCTGGCCGAGACACGTCGAGAACCTCTCGTCCGCGTCGCCTTGGGTCTTCTTGATCGGCTATTCGCGGAGTGTCCCGACCCCTCACAACTGGCAGCCGCTCACTTTCTGGCGGCGAAATGCCAGGAGCTCGTGGGTCATCTTGGTGAGGCGGTTCACCAGTTTCGCCTCGCCCTGACGGCCAAGGCGCAGCACCGCGGGCTCGACCCTAACACTGCTCTCGAGTTTCCATGGTTCATCATCGAGCACGAGCTCATCAGCCTCTACGACGAAGCCCTGGAAACACTCGCGGCTGCACACCTCGCGTTCCCGGTGGAGTTCTTCAAGGCCGCTGCGGTTCGGGCGGTCGTCGCCGAGAATCGCCGCGACCACCAGGCAGCATCACGTCACGCACACGAGGCGCTTGAAGCTGCTGGTCTCGCAGAAGCACCGTTCCGGTATCATCGCGATCTCGGATTGGTGGGCAAGGACTACGAACGGACCCTCGAACGCATGAGCAAGCTGGCGTCGCGTTCTCTACGGGACGGTCCGTGAGATGAAGCGCCGCTTCAGCTCGGAGCTGCGAAGCGCCTCCGGCCGGGCCAACGTCGTTCACGTGGACGGGGAAGGCGACTTCGCGTCGCTTCCCGGCGTCCTGAGCGCGGAAGCCGCCGGCCCGATCACGAAGCTCGCCCTCGTTCCCGATCTGGCGCCGAACGCGTTCCTCGAGCGGGCGATCGCGTCGGGCGCGACGATCACGCATTTCGAGGCGCGGCCGGTCTCCCTCGAGGAGATCTTCATCCACGTCGCCACGCGCGCGCAGGGGGAGAGCTGATGCAGCGCAAGGCCTGGGTGGTCGCGCGGCGGGAGTTCCGCAACACCGTCCTCCGTCCCGGCTGGCTCATCTCCACGTTCGGAATGCCGCTGTTCATCGCCGTGTACGCCGGCGTGATCTTCCTGATCACGAGCGTCGCGAACGAGGCCGAGCGACCGAGCGGGAGAGCGGGAATCGTCGATGAGGCCGGCTTCCTCGGCCAGGCGGCCCCGGAGAGCACGGAGGCGACGATCCCCCAGGAGGCCCTCGACGCCGCGGCGGACTTCGGGAGCCGCGCGGGGCCGCTGGGAGGGCTGGTGCAATCCCTCGTCGGGGGAACGACGTTCGTGACGTTCGACGAGCGCGGAAAGGCCCTCGAGGCTCTGGCGCGCAATGAGGTCGACCTGGTCTACGTGCTGCCCGCGGACTACCTCGACACCGGGAAGGTGGTCGCGTACGACGCCAGCACTTCGTTTCTCTCGCGGGGCAAGCAGACGTCGCTTCCGCTCCGCCGCTACCTCGTGCGCAACCTGGCGGCCGACCGGATCGACCGTCGGACCCTGTCCCGCATCGTGAGTCCCGCCTCGATCGAGTCGATGGCGCTCCAAAAGGATGGGACGTGGACGAGGCGGGATCTCGCGTTGATCATCGGCCGGCTGGGCGTGCCGCTCGGCTTCACGATCCTCCTCATGGTCTCGATCCTGGTCACGTCCGGGACGCTCATGCAGGGCGTGGGCGAAGAGAAGGAGAACCGCGTCATCGAGATCATCCTGTCGTCCGTCGACGCGAGATCGCTGCTGCTGGGCAAGCTGCTGGGACTCGGCGCGGCGGGGCTGCTGCAGCTCACGACGTGGCTATCGATGGCACTCGTCCCGCTGCTCCTGCTCGTGGCCGGCCTGGCGATGTCCCCGCTGCTGATTCTGCTGTGCCTGCTGTACTTCGCCGGGGCATTCCTGCTGTTCGGCACCCTCATCACGGCGACCGGCGTTTTGGGGACGAACTCCCGGGAGGTCCAGCAGTACGGGATGTTCTGGTCGATCGCCTGCGTGGTTCCGATGCTGTTCATGGAGGTCGTGATCCGCGAGCCGCTCGGGGTGGCCGCGCGGGTGCTGTCGTACATTCCGCTCACCTCCCCGATCACGATGATGGTCCGCATCGCCGCGGGCGGCGCGCCGGCGTGGGAGGTCGTGCTGACGCTGGTGCTGCTGGCGCTGTGGGTCGTCGTCGCGCTTCGATTCGCCGCACGGGTGTTCCGTACCGCGATTCTCCTGTACGGCAAGCGCCCCACGATCCCCGAGGTCTTCCGGTGGATGCGGCAGGCGTGATCCGGGACAGAAAGCGGTAGAATCGCTGCGCGTCGCGTTTCAGATCGCCCCCGGCAAGGAGTCCCATCATGACATCGCCGCTTCGGCCCGCGTCGTTGCTCTTCCTTCTCTCCGTCTCCCTCTCGACCGTTCCCGCGCTCGCCGACGAGGGCATGTGGACGCTCGACCGCTTCCCCTCCGATCGCGTCGGCGCGAAATACGCGTTCACCCCGACACCGGAATGGCTGGAGCACGTGCGCCTGTCTTCGGCCCGGCTCGCCGACGGCTGTTCCGGGAGCTTCGTCTCCGGCGACGGGCTCGTCATGACGAATCACCACTGCGCCCACTCCTGCATCGAGCAGATCTCCACCGCGAAGCGCGATTACGTGGCGTCGGGCTTCTACGCGGCGACGGCGGAGCAGGAGGTCCGCTGTCCCGAGATCGAGATCAACCAGCTCGTGGGCATCGACGACGTGACCGCCGAGGTCGAGAAGGCCACGGCGGGCACGGAAGGCGACGCGTACGTCGCCGCGCGCAAGGCGGTGATCGCGCGTCTCGAGAAAGCGTGCGCTCGGGGCGACGATCTCCGCTGCGACGTGGTCTCGCTCTACCACGGCGGCAAGTACCACCTGTACACGTACCGGCGCTACCAGGACGTACGCCTGGTGTTCGCGCCGGAATTCGCCATCGCATTCTTCGGGGGAGATCCGGACAACTTCGAGTTCCCGCGCTACGACCTGGACGTGGCGTTCCTCCGTGTGTGGCGGAACGGGCGGCCGGCACGCATGGACCACTGGTTCCAGTGGTCGCCTTCCGGGGTGAAGGAAGGGGAGCTGACGTTCGTCTCGGGGCATCCCGGCAGCACTTCGCGGCTGCGCGCCGTTGCCGAGCTCGAGTTCGAGCGAGACTTCGAGCTGATCGAGAGTCTGCTCTACCGGACCGAGCTGCGCGGGATGCTGACCGAGTTCCAGAAGCGCGGGGCGGAGCAGCGACGGACCTCGAGCGCCCAGCTCTTCTACGTGGAGAACAGCATCAAGGCGCGTCACGGGATGCTCCGCGCGCTCCTCGACCCGGAGCTCCTGCGGAGGAAAGCGGCGGACGAGCGGGACCTGCGCGCCCGCCTCGCGGCGGACCCGTCGCTGCGCGACCGCTACGCCGGCGCGTGGGAGGAGATCGCGCGCGCCGTGGCGGCGCAGCGGATCCAGGCGGAGCGCTACTGGTATCTCGAGGACGGCTGGGGGTTTCGCTCGGATCTCTTCACCCATGCGCGGCGGCTGGTGCGCCTGGCCGACGAGGCTCTGGTTCCCAACGAGAAGCGGCTGGAGGAGTACGGCGAGGCTCGGCTTCCGGAGCTTCGCCAGCAGATCGGGAGCGAGGCGCCGATCCACGCCGATGTGGAGATCGCGACACTGTCCTTCTCGCTAGGCAAGCTGCGCGCCGAGCTCGGGCCCGACGATCCGTTCGTGCGCAGGGTTCTCGGGCTCGAGTCTCCGGAGGAGGTCGCGACGAAGCTGGTCCGCGGAACCCGTCTCGGTCGCGCGGACGTCCGCAGGTAACTGCTCCAGGGCGGCAAGGCCGCGGTGGAGGCGGCGGACGATCCCATGATCCGCTTCGCGCGGCTCGTGGATCCCGAGGCGCGAGCGGTGAGGAAGCGCTGGGAGGACGAGATCGAATCGGTTCTCGACCGGAACTCGGAGCGGATCGCCCGCGCGCAGTTCGACGTGCTCGGCGACGGCGTCCCTCCCGACGCGACCTTCACCCTGCGCCTGTCGTACGGTGCGGTGCGGGGTTGGACCGAGCCCGACGGGCGCCCCGTGGGGCCGTTCACCACGTTCGGCGGCCTGTTCGAGCGGGCCACCGGAAGGGATCCGTTCGCGCTTCCACGGCGCTGGCTCGACGCCCGCGGACGCCTCACCGCCGGCAATCCGATGAACTTCGTCACCGACAACGACATCATCGGTGGGAACTCGGGGTCGCCGGTGATCGACCGCGAGGCGCGGATCGTCGGCCTCGTCTTCGACGGGAACATCCACTCCCTGGGAGGCGATTACTGGTTCGACGGCTCCCTGAACCGCACCGTGGCCGTGGATTCCAGGGCGCTTCTCGAGGCCCTCGACGTCGTATATGGCGCGCGACGCATCATCGAGGAGCCGCGAGTCGGGAGCGGGCTCGGGGTCACGCTGACGGGTGCGAAGGGCCGTGCGACGGGGAAACGGTGACCGGAGGATGTGACGGTCCGAGTCCTCAATTCTCCCGCGATCGTCAGGCCGATCCAGCGCGGACGGCGTATCGTTCCCTGCGGCGGGCGCCGCACGACCACCTGCGGGACCCAGCGAGAAACGTGGCGTCGCGTACACGCCTCGAAGCTTCCCCCTCCCGATCCCCCAGCGGCGCGACGGATAACGATTTCAACCTGCGTTTTCTCCTCTACGTCCGAGTAGGGGCGATTATAGTATTTGGGACGAAGACTTGCTCCGTTCGCGAAACTTCTCCTCGCAATCGCTCTGCTGGTCAAGCCTCCCGTTCAGGCGGCCTGCAACTCCTTGGGAAAGTCGTGCAGGCGTACCCGGATCGCGGCCGACATGAGGCGCGCTCCCCGCGGGGTGATGCGGTAGCGGTAGCTGCGCGGAATCTTGGCCAAGAGACCGTGGCCGCGCAGCTTCGCCACGGCACGTGAAGTCCGCGTGCAGCGCCGGCGGAGCTCCTCGTCGTCCCGCGGTGTCTTCGGGTAGAGCAGCGCGGTGAGGTCGCCGTTGCGAAGTCCGCGCACCAGGTGCTCGCCGTGCAGCACCGCCTGGAACAAACGGCAGTCGTCCGGGCCGATGGGCGACAAGCGCGCGACGTGACGACCGCTCACGGTTTGGCTCCGGCACAGGCCGTCCAGTTCGCGGACCGCCTCGCCTTTCAAGGTCACGTTCGCCATCGCCTCCAGGTATCGCTGATTCGCCGCTTCGCACACCTGCCAGTAGCGCCAGAGGTTCGAGACGCCCTTGGTCATTGGAACCCACCGCGGCGACCGCCCGTGCCTCGGGTCGGCACCCTCGAGCACCTTGAAGTCGCCCGGATTGTTGATCGTCGTCTCGATGCGCAGCACGCTGTACTTGTCGTACATCTTGATCGAGTTGCGCCGCACCCGATGCTTGACCCGCCGCCCTTCGCGGCGACGATACTTGTCGCTGGTGACCACCTCGCCCTGGAAGCTCGGGTGGAGCTTGCGGCCCAGGAACCGCAACACGTCCTCCGACGAGAAGAGCAGCACCGCCGCTTCGTACAGATCGGGCATGATCTCCAAGAGCGCTGAGCGGCTGCGGAACATCACGTCGGTGACAAGCTCCGCCTGGTCCGTCACCCAGTAGTAGCCCCCGAAGCCCGCCGCCTCCACGACGGCCAAGAGGGGATTGACTCGCCGCGCCAGCGCGTTGAGGAGCCGTGGCCAGTTGCGATGCGCGAATCGCTCGCACAGCTCCTGCGCCGCCTCGACGTCATCGATCTCCACCAGGGCGTTGTCGTAACGACGGTAGCGGATCCCCTTCTCGTCGAGCCGCCGGCACAGCCACTCGCGGCCATTCACGTACACCTGGATCACGAACGGCCACCACGTCTGCAAGCGCACGTGCATGAAGCCCATCTCACGATCGATGAAATACAGGTAGTAGTGCAGACCCTTGCGTGGCCGCCTCACCGCCGCCAGTCGCTTCTGCTTCGGATCCCAGCGCACGTCGAACGACTGGCACGGCTCGACGGTGGAAAGCACGGCGATCAGGCCCTCCGTGATCCCATCCCGCTCGGCGATGGAGCGTGCCAGGTCCTCCTTGGAGCGCCCCTTGTTGGCGGTCATCGATACGGGCAGGTACTCCAGCGGTCGCCCACTGCGCTGCGCGATCTGCGCGAGATGCTCCTTGAGAATCGAGGTCGTCTTCTTGACGTAGGCGCCAAAGTCCTTGAGCAGCACGTGTTGCGAGTTGAGCAGGCGCTCGAAGGCAGCGCCGTCCCACAGGCCCAGGTAGCCCTTGAACAACATCCGGTCGAACAGGTCGAGCTTGCCGATGATCGCGTCGGCGTGAACGGATTCGAACGTCGCCATGGCGGGCCTCCATCGGTGACGGAAGGCCCGAGGATGCGCCCCCCCTGCGCGAAGGTCAACCGCGGTCGATCCCTACACCCACCGATGCTCGCCTCGATCCGAATTCCCTTGGGTTGCGGCCGTCAGGCCGCGCTAAGTCAACTCGCCCACCCCCCCCTCGGCGCGTATTCTCC
>CAVOVZ010000006.1:0-36945 GCA_963699985.1 Terriglobia bacterium | reverse complement strand
TCCTCCCGGCGCACGGGCGTGACCGTCGTCCCCGCGGCGAGCTGCAATGCCTCCTCGGCGCGATCGGGGCGATCGACGAACAGCCAGCGCGAAGGAGCTGCCAGCAGAGCCTTCTCCCACGTCGCGTACCCGGTCCTGCGCACCACGACCCTCGTGGGTCGGCCGATGGCGACGAACCGGAAGCTCGCGGCGGGAGTGATCTCCATCGCTTCGGTCAGGGCGTAGGAGCGCGTCGCGGGATCGAACTCCACCGACCTCGAATACCGCAGTCGAATCCCGGCACTCCACGAGTCCTGCTCCACCTCCCAGCGAGTGGAAACCGACAGCCGGTCCAGGACGCCTCGCAGGCGCAAGCGCGCCTTGCCCGACAGGCCGGTATCCTCCTCGATCGCTTCGTGCCCGGGGCCCTCGACCGGACTCTCCGCCGTGCTCGGCCCGGCAAGTGCCCCGGCACGGGCAGCCTGCCGCCGGTGGGCGCCCTCGACGCGCGCCTGAAACGCCCGCAGCGCGGCGATCGCCGCCGTGTCGTTCGGGCCATCGTCAGAAGCGCGGACCCCGGTGGGCGGGGCCTCGACGATTTCGTCGCCGGTGCCGCCGTCGCGTCCGGGGTCGACGCCCGGAGTCTCTCCCGCAAGCGCGGCCGCGGTCGCCGCGAGCGCGACGCAGGCCACCGCGAGGAGCCGGCAGCTGCCGCAGAAAGCACCGCCGCGCCGCGCACCTCGGGTCATCGCGTGCGCCGATCCGGGTCGGGCTGCGCCGCTGGCAGCGTTCGTACGCTCACTCCGCGCGCCGCAGGAGCCCGGCACCGGCTGGATCCGCGTTCGTCATCATCGTGGCTTATTATGAGTCCGGGAGCGCCGGGCCGGAGGGGTCGTCCCGGTACTCGAGTCCGGCGCCTCCGAGCGATCGCCCCGCGACGCGCTCGCCGCCGCGCGGTCCGTCCTCCCGGTCCGAGCGCATGCCGCGGGGGCTGCGAGACGAGCGGCGAATCGTCCGGCTACGCCATTGTTGCCGGCGGGTCGTCGACCTGGATGGCCGCCCGCGTTGCGGCACGGTCGGACATCCCGCGCTGGATCATCAGGATCCGGCAGTGCGGGCGGCTCGCGCAAGAATCATCGACGCCGGCCAGGTACCCTCGTCGCTCGTGCGCGCCGGGTCGGATCAACGGCGCCCGCAGGCAGCCGAGCGCACGCGTTGGATCGTCCGAGCAAACCGGTTCTTCCTCGCGATTGCCTCGCGAGCGAGCCGGTGGGATGACCCGTTCTCGCGTGGCTCGCTCATCGATCCTCCGCCTTCGCCGGGGAGATCACGGCTCCGAGAAATGGAGCGGATCCCGGAGGGTCGGCAGCGCGCGGTAGTGGTGGAGCTTGCTAGGCCGTCTCCCGCCGAAACGGTGTCTTCGGCGGAGACGAATCTCCTGGTTGGTCGCATGGTCGTTGATCAGCGGGGGAAAAGTCTTGCGGGGCCGAGCCGCTGGATCTCGGACAGATCGTTGAGATCCGGAAGGTCGGTGGTCCCATCACCGGTACACGCGCCGCGCGGCGTGAGCGCCGTTGGTCAGTGACGAGTTGTGAGGGATACGGGTTCGAGGTGCTGTGTCCCCGGGGGTCGCCAAGATCCTGGGCAAGGGTCTCGCGAAGCCGTCACGCCCTGGGCAGCACCAACTCGTCGTCGGTTGACGCCGTCGCCGATCCGGACCGCGCTCGGTTCAGGACCACGCCTCGGCAATGGACGGAGTTCCCGGTAGGCACAACTCCCGCGGGGCGTCCACCAGGGAGCGCCCCGCGGGTGCGGATCTAGATCGCCGGTCACGGAGCCGGGCACGGGTTGGAGTTCGGCCGCTCCCTCCCGTGGCTGTCCGTGCCGAGGCTGCTTTCGCCCTCTTCGGTCACACCCGTGACCAGGAAGAATGCCACCTTCCCCACCGCCGGCATTCCGGGATCATCCACCCAGGTGGTCGTCAACTCGCACGCCCGCGATGCGAGCGGATTCGAACCCGGCACCTGCGTGTAGACACCGCTCGACTTCAGCACGGCGAGGTCTCCCTCGTAGGCGTTCCAGACGCCGAAGCCCTGCTCGTTGTCCCAGCTCATCCGGTCCTTGCTGGAGGTCGACAGGAAGATCAGGCCGTCGTTGACGTCGCACGGGTCGCCCTCTCCGTCGGCATCGCTGTCCGACTGCCCCGGGTTGTAGACAGTCGGGCAGTTGTCGCAGAGGTTCCCGTGGCCGTCCCGATCGACGTCGGCCTGGTCCGGGTTCGCGACATACATGCAGTTGTCGCAGGCATCGCCGCGCCCGTCGGCGTCGACGTCGGACTGCGCGGGATCGAAGACGAGGGGACAAAGGTCGGAGCCGTCGAGGACGCCGTCGCCGTCGTCGTCCGGGTCGCACGCGTCGCCGATCAGGTCGTGATCGGTGTCGATCTGATCCGGGTTGACGATTGTGGGGCAGTTGTCGCAGACGTCGCCGTAGCCGTCCCCGTCGAGGTCGGACTGCGCCGGGTTGAAGACATGGGGACAGTTGTCGCAGGCGTCGCGACGCCCGTCCGCGTCGGCGTCCTCCCCGTCGACGAAGCCGTCGCAATCGTCGTCCGCGCCGTTGCAGATCTCGAGGGCGCCCGGATGCACCGCTGCGTTGCTGTCGTTGCAGTCGCCTTGGCATGTTGTGAAGCCGTCGCCGTCGTGGTCTGCCTCGTTCGTCCCGCCAAGACTCGGCCAGGCGGGATCGTTGCAGTCGTTGTTGAGGCCGTCGCAGATCTGGGGCGCGCCGGGGTAAACGGCAGCATTGCCGTCGTTACAATCGTCGGCCGTTGGGACGTACCCCGCAGGTTGCTCGCAGGCGGCGGCGGTCGAAGTCGGGTCCCCATGCCCGTCGTTGTCGGCATCGTGGTACCACGTGGTGGGAGCATTGCAGGTCGTGCAGTACAGCCCACCGGTTCCCGTCCAGACGGACCCGCTGGCTACCTGGGCGCCCCAGATGATCATCAACTGGTCGGGTTCCCCGGTCCACACTGCCGTGTGGGCGGCACGGGGAGACGGTGCTCCGGAGGTCGAGGTCGCCCGCCAGCTATCGGTGACGGGGTCATACCGCCCCCCCGAATTCATGAGGTAACCTCCCCAGCCTCCCCAGATCACCATCGTCGTCCCGGTCCACACCGCCGTGTGGTGGGACCGAGCCTCGGGAACACCGGCTCCTGTGGAGGTCGGGAACCAAAGGTCTGTCATAGGGTTGTACCGGCCGCCAGAATCCAAGTAGACGTAATTCGCGGTGCCGCCCCACACGACCATCTCCGTCCCGGTCCACACCGCCGAGTGTCCCCAGCGCCCATCGGGATCGGGGCTGCCACTGGTCGAGACCTGACTCCAGGTGTCGGTCGAGGGATCGTAGCGCCCGCCAGGAGTCCAGCTCACCGCGCCCCACACAATCATGTGTGTCCCGGTCCACACCGCGGTGTGACCCGAGCGACCCCAGGGGACGTTCGCGCCGGTCGACGTGGCGACCCAGGTGTTCGTGGAGGGGTTGTACCGGCCTCCCGTATTCAAGTAGTTGCCGTTGTAACCACCCCAGACGATCATCTCCGTCCCGCTCCACACGGTCGTGTATCCCTGGCGCGCAACGGGGGCGCCCCCGGTCGATGTTGCGACCCACGTGTCGGCCATGGGGTTATACCGTGCTCCGGTGTTTTGATTGCCAAGACCATAGGAATAGCCACCCCACACGATCATCTCGGCGCCGGTCCACACCGCCGTGTGCCCTCCCCGAGGCGTGGGAACACCCGCTCCCGTAGAGGTCGGGGACCACAGGTCCGTCGCAGGGTCGTAGCGGCCGCCCGAATCGAGATAGGCGTTATAGTCTCCCAATACTCCGCCCCACACGATCATGTGCGTCCCCGTCCACACCGCGCTGTGCCCGACGCGGGGGAAGGGCGCATAATGGCTCGCCGTCGCAGCCCAGCTGTTTTGCGAAGGATTGTATCTCCCGCCCGTGTTGAGGGGCTCCTTGCCGAAGCCGCCCCACACGATCATCTCCGCCCCCGTCCACACGGCGGTGTGCGAGGAGCGCGCAGCGGGGGCGGTGGCGCCGGTCGGCGTCGCAGTCCAGGTGTCCGTGGCGGGGTTGTACCGACCGCCGGTCTGAGTGTTGTCGTAGGCGGATACTCCGCCGCCCCAGACGACCATCTCCGTGCCCGTCCATACGGCGGTGTGCAGGTAGCGAGGCAAGGGGACGTCCGCCCCGGTGAACGTTGAAGCCCAGCTGTCCGCGGACGGGTCGTACCGACCGCCCGTGTTCAGCCAGTCATTGCCGTCGTGCCCCCCCCAGACGATCATCTCCGTGCCCGTCCATACGGCCGTATGACCGTTTCGTCCCGCAGGTGCGTTCACCGTCGAGGTGGCGGCCCAGCTGTTCGTGGACGGGTCGTACCGACCGCCCGTGTTCGCCGGACCGGCCCCCCCCCAGACGATCATCTTCGTGCCCGTCCATACGGCCGTATGACCGTTTCGTCCCGCAGGTGCGTTCACCGTCGAGGTGGCGGCCCAGCTGTTCGTGGACGGGTCGTACCGACCGCCCGTGTTCGCCGGACCGGCCCCCTCGTTCCCCCCCAGACGATCATCTCGGTCCCGGTCCAGACCGCGGTCTGGCCGCCGCGCGGAGTGGGGACGGCCGTTCCCGTGGAGGTTTGGACCCACGTATCGCTTGCGGGAGAATAACGGCCCCCGGTGTTCAGGGTTGGGCCGGTTTCGCTGAAGCCCCCCCAGACGATCATCTCCGTTCCGGTCCAGACCGCGGTGTGGCCCTCCCGTGCCTCGGGGACACCTGCGGCAGTCGACGTCTCGACCCACGTGTCGGTCGTGGGGTTGTACCGCGCGCCGGAGTGTTCGTAGACTTGTTGAACGTTGGCCCGCCCACCCCAGATGATCATCTCCGTCCCCGTCCACACCGCGGTGTGCGAAGAGTGCGGCCGAGGATCGGCCTGCGACGTCGGCAACCAGGTGTCGCTCGTCTGACAGCTCACGCCCGTGACCGCAGGCAGGGTCGATCCCCAAGATGCAGGTGCTGTTCTTGCCGAACCCGCCCGGTAGGCCTCTTGGATCTCCGGCGTCGCTTTCGCCATCAGCCACCAGGCGTCGAAGCTCTGCTTCGGCCAGCGCACGCTCGCGACGCGGACACCGTCCGGGGTCTTCGCGAGGACGGCCTGGACGTGGAACCCGTCGGTCTCCTCGGTCAAGCCGGAGGGAATGCCGACAGGAAGCCGCTCGCCCTGCGCCCGCTCGCCGCTCCGGTTTCGAACCTCGAGCACCCCTTCGAGGTGACGGATGAACCGATCCCACTCCGCGCTCTCGAGCGCCACGCGGTCGCCGCGTCGTGCGGATGGGGAGACGCCTGTCTCCGGGCTGCTGCCATCGTCCCGGACCACCTCGACCTCCGCATACTCACCCCCCATCGTCTTCATCTCGTCGGCCGTCCTGATGCCCGCGAGCGCCTGCCGCGCCCTCTCGTGCACCTCCCCGTGGAACCTCTCTTCGTGGGAATACAGGTCACGGATCAAGCGGTCCGCGATCGCCGGCCTCGCGAGGCACTCCGCGATGACGTACGGGTCGTCGTCCAGCGCGGCGAACAGCTCCCGCAGCACGTCGGGGCTCCGCGTGCTCCTCGCCATCCGATCCATCTCGGCCTGGAGCTCGTCCCCGGTGATCCTGCGGTTCCAGTACGTCTCGAGCGCCGCCGTCTCGAGAAGGTAGTTCTCGACCTCGAGCTGGATGGCTTCGTCGGAGACGACTTCCGACAGCGCCGGCTTCGGCCTCGGGTTTTCCGAGGGCCAGAGGGTGTGACTCCAGTAGACCTGTTCGACCCTGCGCTGGTACTCGACGCGCTCGGCCAGCGTGAGCGACCGCGCGGGTGAAATCGCGGCCTGGGATCGAGGCGAAGGAGCCGCCTCCCGCCGCTCCGCAGCCGCAGCCTGGATGCTCATCCCCGCGACGCACACCAGGACCGCCGTGAGGAGAAGATTCCCGAACGACAACCTCGACCGAATCATGATCCCCCTCCTGTCTCGCCCACAGGGCATCAGCTGCCGCGGAGGCTTCCCCCTGCGGAGCCGCAATGGAACGAACTCAGAACCTCGAACCGATCCACGACCAGGAACCCGCGAGGGTCGAGCTCGCCGGTGAGGCGCAGCAGCTTTCCGAGGTGGAGGAGAAGCGCCTCGCCCCGCCCAGCCGCGGCGATCCGGTACTGCCGCTCGTCGGTCGCGTTCAGCGCAATGGCGCATACGACACCACGCTCATCCCATTCGGCGGGAACGACGATCCCCTCGAGGATGAGCGCCTCCACGGCCCCCTCCCTCCCGCCGCGGCAGCCCCTCCCCGGCCGCGAACCTCCTCGGCGGGTCTGGCTGCCGTTCGGATCCGCACGATCGGTGCCGTTCACACCGATTAAGCGCCGCAGCGTCTTTTCCGTTTGGGTGCCCTGCGGATCGGAAGCCGAACTTCCGATTCCCGGCATTGCGGGAGTCGACTCATCGTCCAGGCGTCGAGGTCGGGATCTGGGAGCGGTGGGGAGGAATCGTGGGGATGGTGAGAATACTGGCGGCTTTCGGTCTCGTTCCGGAGCAGCCTCATCTCCGTCGCATGAGCCGACGCGTCTTGCTCCTGGACCGGTTCTCAGCTTTCCGGTTCTTCCGCATTCGGAAGACGCGCTGCCGGTTCCGGCAGCCCTGTCGCCTCTGCACTCGCCTTGAATCCCTCTTTCCGCAATCCGTACTTCGCGAGGAGGTTGCGAAGTTGCCGCGGCGTGATCCCGGCCGCCTTCGCTGTGGCGCCGATCCGGCCGTGGAACGTGGTCAGGAGCGCCGCGAGGTATCGGCGTTCCGCGGCTTCGATCGCGGCGTGCCGGACCTCTGCCAGGGTCCTCGATCGATCGATCGCGAGGTCGTCCCGGCCGGCGTGCGGCCGGAACAGGTCGGAGGGCAGGCTCTCCAGGGTGAGCTCCGACCTGGTCTCGAGGACGTAGGCTCGCTCCAGGACGTTCTGCAACTCGCGCACGTTTCCCGGCCACGAGTAGGAAGCCAGGGCCCGGATCGCGTCCGGGTGGATCCGGACGATCTGCTTGCTGTGGATCTGGTTCAGCCTGTCCAGGAAGAAGGCGGCGAGGGTCGGCAGGTCCTCGATTCGCCTCCGAAGCGGCGGAATGTTCACCGGGAACACGTTGAGCCGGTAGAAAAGGTCGCTCCGGAAGGCTCCCTGCTGCTGCATCTCGCCGAGATCGCTGTTCGTCGCCGCGACCAGACGCACATTTGCCTCGAGGAACTCCTCCCCGCCGACGCGCTGGAACGTGCTGTCCTGGAGCACCTGGAGCAGCATGATCTGCGCGGAGGGGGTGAGCGTGCCGACCTCGTCGAGGAAGAGTGTCCCGCCCCTCGCCATCTCGAACTTCCCGAGCTTCCGGCGGTAGGCTCCGGTGAACGACCCCTTCTCGTGCCCGAACATCTCGCTCTCGAGAAGGGCATCCGGCGTCGCACCGCAGTGAACCGCCAGGAAGGCGCCCTCGCGGCGGTGGCTGAGGAAGTGGAGGAACTTGGCGAGGAGGCCCTTCCCCGTACCCGTCTCGCCCGTCAGGAGGACGGTCGTGCTCGTGGGAGCAACCGCCCGGATCTTCTCGAGCACGCGCCTCATCTCGGGCGATTCGGATTGCAGGCCGCGTTCGAGTTCCTGCGAGATGCGATCGTCCGAACCGTGGGACTCCGAGGTGCTCACGGGAGGCGCCGTTGTCCGCGGGAGCCGCGCTCCCGGCAGACGGCAAAGTCGCGACGACTCATGCTCGAAACACCACGCTTGCGAAGCCCTCCTCCGGCTCTCCGCAACTGCGCGCGCGGCGGATCGTCGAGACGAATGGCCTGTCCCGTCCTCCGCTCCAATAGAGCCTCCTCTGCCGACGTCTGGAAGGGGCGATACGTCAGCTCTGCCGGACCGCCCCGCGGCCCGGACTACGCCCAGGATACCCCCACAACGGGCGCGCAGGAGCACGAGCGCACCGAGGGCAGAGGTCGGTCCGCCCCAGCCATCTCGCTATGCGTCTCCCGGGTCGACATCCGGGCCGCCGCTGGGCGGGAGTCGGAGCATCCGGGCATCCTCGATTCGGAGCTCCTCACGTAGCAACGCGGCTTCCTGCCGAAGCCGGTCCACGTCGGCCTGGAGGCGCATCCTTCTATCTATCGATGCTGTTGGAAGCAACGCCTCGCGCAAAGGCGAGGGACAAGTGGGCCAACGAGATGGCCTCGACCGTCGACGAAGAGATGCGCCCGGATGCCCGCACCGGCTTCGTCGTGCGCCCGGGGAGCGAACCGGCTGATCGACCGGGAATGGGGGATGCCGCTCGGGTCCGCGCTCCCGGCCGCGAGCAGGCGCCGGACCTGGGGAAAGCCCTCCACTCGGCTCCACGGATCTCGCCCGACCTCGGAGCGAAGGTCGATCCCCTCGAGGTTCGCGCCGAGCAGCCGCGCGTCAGAGAAGCGAAACGGCGCGACGCCCGCCATGGCGGTTCGCAGGAAATCCGCCGCCTCGGGATTCCCGGGAAGATCGAGGGGACCGGCTCGCAACAGGAAGTGAGCGCCCCTCGGCGACCGCCAGTGGGCCTCGACGACCCGCAGACGTCTCCCCCCAGAGGAGATCCGGAGTTCTCAGGTCCATCGACGACTCGAAGCCTCTGGGGATCAGCCCCCCCACGGAAACGATCCACTCCCGGCCGCCGGAGCTCTCCACGCTCCCGTCCAGCCGCTCCAATCGCACGAAGGATTCCCCCGAGGCGAACGGGCCCGCTCGAGCGCGCAGCGGGAAAGCGCCGAGGTCCGTCGACACGTCCGCGCCGAGGAAGAGCTTCGTCTCGTTTGACAGGGTGACCGTCGTCCCCGGGGCAAGCTGCAATGTCTCCTCGGCGCGATCGGGGCGATCGACGAACAGCCAGCGCGAAGGAGCTGCCAGCAGAGCCTTCTCCCACGTCGCGTACCCGGTCCTGCGCACGACGGCTCTCGTGGGTCGGCCGATCGCGACGATCCGGAAGCTCGCGGCGGGAGCGATCTCCATCGCTTCGGTCAAGGCGTAGGAGCGCGTCGCGGGATCGTACTCCACCGACCTCGAGTAGCGAAGTCGAATCCCGGCACTCCACGAGTCCTGCTCCACCTCCCAGCGAGTGGAAACCGACAGCCGGTCCAGGACGCCTCGCAGGCGCAAGCGCGCCTTACCCGACAGGCCGGTATCCTCTTCGATAGGCTCGTGCCCGGGACCCTCGGCTGGATTCTCCGCCGCGCTCGGCCCGGCAAGTGCCCCGGCACGGGCAGCCTGCCGTCGGTGGACGCCCTCGACGCGCGCCTGAAACGCGCGCAGCGCGGCGATCGCGGCCGTGTCGTTCGGGCCATCGTCGGCAGCGCGGACTCCGGTGGGCGGGGCCTCGACGATTCCGTCGCCGTTGCCGCCGTTGCGGCCGGGATCGACGCCCGGGGCCTCTCCCGCGAGCGCGACGCAGGCCACCGCGAGGAGCCGGCAGCTGCCGCAGAAAGCACCGCCGCGCCGCGCACCTCGGATCATCGCGTGCGCCGATCCGGGTCGGGCTGCGCCGCTGGCGGCGTTCGTACGCTCACTCCGCGCGCCGCGGGAGCCGGCACCGGCTGGATCCGCCTTCGTCATCATCGTTGCTAATTATGGTTCCGAGCTCGCCGGGCGCCGATTGCCTCAGGGACTCCGTCACGCGGCTCGGTTTCGTTCCATCGACCGCGCCTGGGCGAGCGGCTTTCGGTGAACTCTCCGGCCGTCCTCCCCGCCGTTCCGACAACCTTGACGGATCGTCCTTGATCGATGTACCTTTGGTATGACGCAAGGGTTATCGATGAGGAAAACGTCATGATGACCGTCACGATTTCTCCCAAGTATCAGATCGTGATTCCAAAGGCGATCCGCGATCTGCTGCGCCTCCGCCCCGGACAGAGGGTCCAGACCATCGTCTACGAAGACCGCATCGAGCTCATCCCGGTTCGCCGCCTGAAGGAGATGCGGGGGTTCCTCCGCGGAATCGACACGACCGTGGATCGAGATCGGGACCGCGTATGAACGTGGTCGATTCGTCGGGCTGGCTCGAGTACTTCGCGAACGGGAAGAACGCCGGCTTCTTCGCGCGGGCGGTCGAGGACGCGTCCGAGCTCATCGTTCCTAGCCTGAGCCTCTTCGAAGTGTTCAAGCGCGTTCTGCAGCAGCGGGGCGAGCCCGCCGCCCTGCAGGCCGTCGCGCTCATGCATCAGGGAAGGGTCGTGGACCTGGACGCAACCCTCGCTCTCGCGGCGGCGCGGCTGAGCGTAGAGGAACGCCTGCCCCTCGCGGACAGTGTCATGCTCGCGACGGCTCGGGCGTTCAACGCAATCCTGTGGAGTCAGGACGCCGACTTCAAGGGACGGGACGGCGTCCGTTTCGTTCCCGCGTGATCGACTGTCGCCGTGACCGTCGCAGGGGAGGGTTTGGTGCACTCGCCGGTCCCGCCCCCATCCGGGCCGCCGCTGGGCGGGAGCTCGGAGCATCCGGGCATCCTCGATTCGGAGCTCCTCACGCAGCAACGCGGCTTCCTGCCGAAGCCGGTCCACGTCGGCCTGGAGGCGCATCCTTCTATCTATCGATGCTGTTGGCAGCAACGCCTCGCGCAAAGGCGAGGGACAAGTGGGCCAACGAGATGGCCTCGACCGTCGACGAAGAGATGCGCCCGGATGCCCGCACCGGCTTCGTCGTGCGCCCGGGGAGCGAACCGGCTGATCGACCGGGAATGGGGGATGCCGCTCGGGTCCGCGCTCGCAGCCGCCAGCAGGCGCCCGACCTCGGGGTCGGATGACGCGCCGTCCGGCTACTCCATCGCCGCCAGCACGTCGTCCACCGGCACGGTCGCGAACGTGGTGGCGTAGTCGGACATCGCGTACGGGATGACGAGCAAGCGGCCGTGCCGGAGGCTGCCGCAGGAATAGACGACGTTCGGGACGTACCCTTCTCGCTCGTTCTCACCGGGTTGGATCAGCGGCTCGCGCAGGCGGCCGAGCACCCGGGTCGGATCGTCGCGGTCGAGAAGGAAGGCGCCGATGCAGTACTTGCGCATCGGCCCGACGCCGTGGCTGATCACGAGCCAGCCGGCATCCGTCTCGATCGGCGAGCCGCAATTGCCCATCTGGACGAATTCCCATGGGAACTTCGGCTTCAGGATCAGCTTCGCGGTGCGCCAGAAGTGCAGATGGTCGGAGAAGATCAGGTAGATGTTCTCGTAGTCCTGCCGGCCGAGCATCGCGTACGAGCCGTTGATCTTCCGCGGAAACAGCGCCATGCCCTTGTTCCGTGCGGCCGGACCGTTCAACGTGATGAACTTGAAGTGGAGGAAGTCGAGCGTCTCGATGAACTGCGGCAGGATCAGCTTGCCGTCGTAGGCGGTGTAGGTGGCGTAATAGGTCGGCGTGCCGTCGTCGTTCAGGAAACGGACGAAGCGCGCGTCCTCGATGCCGTTCCTCTGGGAACGGATAGCGCTTTCAGTGCGACCAGGCAAGGCTGGTCGAAGAGGAATGGAGGATGCGATGACTCCATGAAACTTCGTACGTCGTCCAGCGGGTGCGAAACCCGCCCGGCGAGGGGTGAGCCCGCCCGCGCCGGTAGCGAGCCTTGCGACGGCCGTGGTGACACGACCGGCGAAGCGTAGGCACGCGAGCGTGTGGGCCGTGGGAGTGTAGCCTCGAAATCTATGACATTCCGGGTGCCCAGGGTGTTGAATTGCCTGAAGGCGAAGGCGGTCGTCCCGATCCGATGTCAGGGCGAGGGGTGGCACGCACCCGGCGGGGTCTTGGACCACGGCACGCAGGAAGAGGACGGCCCAGGCACCTGGGAGGCCCTCGTTTTCCTCGACAAGCACCGGAGCCACGGAGAATCCGGTGACCCCTTCTCCGACGCCATCGTGGAAGCGGACCCACCGCTTGCGGCCAAGAATAGCGTTCGCATCGAGGTAGGCCGAAGGCGAGGGGAACCAGAGCCGAGGCCGACGAAGCGAGGGAGTCGGAGGGCTGCATACGAGCGTGGACGTCGGGGAACGGGGTGGCACCCGGACCCGGCCGAGCGAAGGCGGCCCGTGTGGATACGAGCTTCAGGAGGGAACCATGACCAACGCGTCGACGTTGGGGAGCATGTCACCGGAACTTCTGAGGGTAGTGGAACGAGCGCAGCGCGAGCCCGAGGGGCGGTTCCACTCACTGGCACACCTGATCGATGTGCCGGCCCTGAGACGAGCCTACGACCGCGCGAGAGAGGACGCGGCCGTCGGTGTGGATGGGATGACGAAGGAGCGGTACGGGAGGGACCTGGAAGCGCGGCTTCCGGACCTGCACGCGCGGTTGCGAACGAGACGCTACCGGCACCAACCGATCCGACGCGTTCACATCCCGAAGGGCCAGGGCAAGACGCGGCCGATCGGGATCTCGGCGTTCGAGGACAAGCTGGTCCAGGACGCCGTGCGCGAGGTGCTGGAGGCGATCTACGAGCAGGACTTCTTGGTCTGCTCGTATGGCTTCCGCCCCGGACGCAGTCCCCATGACGCCGTGCGAGCCTTGGACCGGATCGTTCACCGGGGTGAGGTGAGCTGGATTCTGGAGGCAGACATCGTTTCCTTCTTCGACAGCGTGGATCGCACCGCACTCGTCGAGATGCTCCAGACTCGGGTCGCGGATGGGTCGCTCTTGCGGCTCATCGGGAAGTGTCTGCACGTGGGGGTGCTGGACGGGGAGGAATACACGCGCCCCGAAATCGGTACTGCCCAGGGGTCGGTGCTCTCGCCGCTCCTCGGAAACATCTATCTGCACTACGCGCTCGACCGCTGGTTCGAGATCGAGGTGAAGCCGCGCCTGCGGGGCAGGGCCACCCTGATCCGCTACTGCGATGACTTCGTCATCGGCTTCGAGCACGAGGACGACGCTCGGCGTGTGATGGAAGTACTGGGGAAGCGCATGGGACGCTTCGGCCTGTCCCTGCACCCGGACAAGACACGCCTGGTTCCGTTCCGGCGTCCGCCGGCGCGGCAACGAGGCGGGAAGGGTCCGGGGACGTTCGACTTCCTCGGCTTCACGCTGTACTGGCGTAGGCTGCGAAGCGGACGGTGGGGGATGTGGTGCAAGACACGGCGTGCGAGCCTCCGACGGGCGATCCAGTCCGTCTACGATTGGTGCCGACGCCATCGGCATCAGCCGGTGCGGGGACAGCACGCGGCGCTCCGAAGACGCTTGCTGGGTCACTTCAACTACTTCGGGGTCAACGGCAACTTTCGCAGTCTGCTGTTGCTCGTCGAAGCAACGAGGCGGGCCTGGTACAAGTGGCTGTGCCGCCGCAGCCAACGCAAGCGCTTGACGTGGGGTCGGTTCGAGGACTTGCTCCGACAACTGCCCCTCCCACGCCCGCGGATTACCGTGCGGGTCTGGGATCCGTAGCCACGAGACGTATCCACGGAGGAGCCGGATGGTGGCGATCTCCTTGTCCGGATCTGGTGAGGGCCCGGGGTGGGAAACCGCCCCGGGCTACTCGACAACGGCCTTTTCGGGCTCCTCTCGATTTCCCGTGATGGCCGGTGTTTTGGAGGGCGATAGCCGGGTTTCACTGCTCGTAAACCGAAAAAACAGTGAGAGATAGGAACGGCGGATCCGATCATTCCTGGGGCACGGCGACGGCCGCGCGCTTGTCATCCAGGCCCCGGACCCCTCTTCTTCCCTCGGTGAGTCGGGGTTCCCGAGGCGGCGGGCATATCTCAAGGGCGATCCCCTCGGCGCCGGGCCCCCTCAAAGTCGACGCCATCACGGGAAATGGAGAGGAGCCAGAATTTATCCGTTCGAACCGTTCCGACATTCCTGATGGGACCGTTGCACACCGCCAACAACCGTCGTTGCCGGTGACCTCGTTCGGACGTATCCTCGCCGCATGTCGGGCCCGGTGTCGAAACATCTGTGGACCTCCGAGGATCTCTACCACCTGCCCGACGACGGCTTGAAGCACGAGCTACAAGCGGGCATCCTGGTCTCCGAGCCGCTGCCCGGTACCCGACACGGCCACGTGACCCTCCACCTGGGCGCCCTCCTGGATGCCCATGTGCGCCGTCTCCGGCTCGGTGTCGTCCTCGACCACTCGGAGTTCGTCCTCTCACGATCTCCGGACACCGTCCGCGGCCCCGATCTAGCGTTCATCACCCGACGCCGCTTCGAGGAGTTGCGCGACCGGACGAAGGCCTTTCCTGGCGCCCCGGACCTCGCGTTGGAGGTTCTCTCTCCGACGAACACCCCTGCGAGCGTTCACGCCAAGGTCGCCGACTACCGCGCAGCAGGCAATCGAGCAGGTCTACTGGAATCACCGGATCTGGCCGAAGGACAACCCTCAGCCGAAGCCACCACTATCGGCGGTGATGCCGGGTGCGCCATCCGAGTCAAGGTCGCGCGTGCAGGTTTGGCATCGGCGAAACATCTTAAGGGGGCAACAATGCGAACCATTGTCAGACCGTTCATCTTCTTCGTCCTGCTAACCTTCGTTCTCGGTGCAGTCAGGGTCCACGCCCAGGAGTTCCTGTGGGCGAAACGCATGGGGGAGGCCGGCATCGACTCTGGCTTCGGTATCGCGGCGGATACTATCGGAAACGTGTATACCACCGGCGTCTTCCGAGGCCTTGTGGATTTCGATCCAGGCCCGGGCCTGTACATCCTGGCAAGCGTGAGCGTCACCAGCGATGCCTTCGTCTCCAAGCTCGACGCAAGCGGCAACTTCGTTTGGGCGAGGCAGTTGGGAGGAGGTGCCGAGGATACGGGCAACTCGATCGCCGTGGATGGTGGCGGAAACGTGTACACGGTGGGGCACTTCCAGGGCACGGCGGACTTCGACCCCGGACCCGGCGTATTCAATCTCACCTCCGCGGGGGGCTACGACATCTTCGTCTCCAAGCTCGACGCGAACGGCAACTTCGTCTGGGCGAAGAGGATCGGCGCGAGCGGCTACGACGAGGCCTTCTCGATCGCCGTGGACGGCGCCGAAAGCGTTTACACGACCGGGGTTTTTGCGTCGATCACGGACTTCGACCCGGGACCCGGCGTATCGAACCTGACTGCTGCCGGCCGCGACATGTTCGTCTCCAAGCTCGACGCGAATGGCGACTTCCTCTGGGCTCGACAAGTCGGTGCCGAGGCCGTGGGCCGTTCCATCGCCGTGGATAGCAGCGGCAACGTGTACGCCACCGGTGTGCTCAGCGTCGATCAGGTTGGGAACTACATTCTCATCTCCAAACTCGATTCGACAGGGAGCTTCGCCTGGACACGGCAACTCGGCGGAGCCGGCGACAACGAAGGACTCTCCATCGCCGTCGACAGCAGCGGAAACGCCTATGCCACCGGGCAATTCACCGGCGTCGTCGACTTCGACCCTGGAGTAGGCGTCTACGCTCTCGTGAGCGCGGCGAGCTACGATATCTTCGTCTGCAAGCTCGATCTCAACGGCAACTTCGTCTGGGCCAAACAGCAGGGTGTGTCCAGATGGGGCAGAGGGAACTCAATCGCGGTGGACAACAGTGGGAATGTGTACACGACCGGCGAGTTCACGGGCACTGCGGACTTCGATCCGGGCCCGGGCACCTATGACCTGACTTCCGTACGAGAATCCGACATCTTCATCTCCAAGCTCGACACCAACGGCAACTTCGTTTGGGCTGGTGGGATCGGCGGGGTCTGGTTCGATTATGGCCGCTCCATTGCCGTGGATCGCAGCGGTAATCTGCTCACAACGGGTTCCTTCTCAGCCACTGCGGACTTCGACCCTGGAACCGGGGTCTACAACCTCACGCCCGACGCCCTCGCCGACGTTTTCGTCTGCAAGCTGAGCTGTTCCGCTCTGGTGACGTATTACCGCGACGTGGACGACGACCTTTACGGTGATCCCGCTGTCTCGACCAACAGTTACACTTGCAGCCGGCCGGCGGGCTACGTCACCAACAATTCGGACTGCAACGACGCGGACCCCACGATCCATCCTGGGGCGTCGGACGCAAACTGCAACGGCGTCGACGAGGACTGCAGCGGCACGCCCGACGACGGCTTCGTTCCTTCCACGACCCAGTGCGGCGTGGGCGCGTGCGCGAGAACCGGCACTACTTCGTGCGCGGGAGGGCAGATCTCCGACAACTGCGTTCCGGGTAGCCCCATCTCGTCGGCAGACGCGACCTGCGACGGCGTGGACGACGATTGCGACGGTTCGACCGACGAGAACTTCGTGTCGACGACGACGCAGTGCGGCGTCGGCCTCTGCGCCCGTTCCGGCGCCACCTCGTGCGTAGAGGGGCATCTCCAGAATAGCTGCACCCCCGGGCAGCCCTCTCCCGAGGCCTGCAACGGCCTCGACGACGACTGCGACGGACTTTCGGATGATGGCAACCCCGGCGGGGGTGGCTCTTGCAGCACCGGCCTGCCCGGCGTCTGCGGGCTGGGCACGATCGCCTGCGTGGGGGGTGGCCTGCGATGCCAGCAGGACCAGCCAGCGGGTGCGGAGGTCTGCGACGGGCTCGATGACGACTGCAACGGGCTCATCGATGAGGGGAATCCGGGCGGCGGCGGAGCCTGCGGCACCGCGCAGCCAGGCGTATGCGCCCAGGGGATGACCACCTGCGTCGGCGGCGCCACCGTCTGCCGGCGCCAACGTGGCCCCGGACCGGAGGTCTGCAACGGTCTCGACGACAACTGCAACGGGCAGGTCGACGAGGCCGGCGACCGCGACGGCGACGGGGTCGGCGATTGTCCGGACCACTGCCCCGACGCCTACGATCCGGGTCAGGCGGACGCGGACGGCGACGGAATCGGAGACGCGTGTGACTGCGCTCCCGGTGATCCGCTCAATGGCTCGCCGCCGGAGGTCCACGGGGTCCGCGTCGCCCAGGTCAACGGAACGGCTGACATCTCGTGGACCGGCGAAGGATTCCCGGGACCCTTCCAGGTGTACCGCGGCTGGAAGAACTCCGGGCAACCGTTCCAGCGAAACGAGGAGCCGATGGGAGCGCCCACCACGAGCACCAGCGCCGAGGATCCTCGGATGCCAGGGCGCGGGGTGCTCTTCTACTACCTCGTGACCCGAGTCGGAGGATGTGCGCGCGCCTGCCCTGGAGGTCCGGACAGCGACGGCGATGGGATCTGCGATCCATCGGACAATTGCTCCGTGGTCCACAACCCTTCCCAAGCCGATTTCGACGGCGATGGCGGCGGCGATGCTTGCGACAACTGCGCCACGATCGCGAATCCGACCCAGGCGGACCGCGACGGGGATGGGATCGGGGATGCGCGCGACACCGGCTGCTGGCTCGACGCCGACTGCAACGACGGCGACACTTGCACCGCCGATGCCTGCGACGTCGCGACGGGCATCTGCAGTCACGCGCCGTTTGCCTGCTTCGCCGGGCTGCGGGTCGGCCTCCGATGGGCGTGCAAACTCGACGAGACCTCGGGGAGCGTCACCCACGACTGGGTCAGCAACACGACCGGCACCTTGACCGGCGGGGTTCTCAACCAACCCGGCCCATCCGCGGGAATCCCGTCGATACGCTTCGACCGAAACTTGAACGAGTACCTCGAGTTCAACCAGGCGATGATCGGCGCGTTGGTGAACTTCAGCACGGGAAGCGGCTCGTTCGAGGCGTGGTTCAAGTCGTCCGTGAACTACCCCCAGGTAGTCTTCCAGAAGTCCGTGACCGGGGCGGATGCCCGCTATCAAGCGCTGCTCGTGAACAACGATACGGATCGCGTGATCCAGGTGGCGGTCAACGACGGGACGAACAGTGCGTCTTTCTTCCCGCCCGCCACGAACCACGCGGATGGGAACTGGCATCAGGTCGTGCTGGTGGTGGATCGGACGGCGAACCTCCTCCGGCAGTACATGGACGGAACGGAAGTCGGGACCGCCTCGATGACCGCGGTCGGGTCGCCGGACAACTCCGGCGTCCTGTCCCTGGGTCGTCGCCCGGGGTTCAACGATTCCTATCTCGACGGGAATCTGGCCCTGCCGCGGATGTGGAACCGGCCGCTCTCCCCGGCGGAAGTGCTCCAGCTCTACAACAACGGGTCCGGACTGGACATCACCGTGGGCGCGATGCCGTCGATCAAGGACGGCCTGATCGCCGGCTGGAAGATGGAAGAGCCGAGCGGAAGCCTCGGGTCAACGCTCGGGAGCAGCAACAACCTCCTCCCCGCGGTCAATCTTCAATACCACCAGACGGGCAAGGTCGGCTTCGGGGTGGGATTCAATGGATCATCCTCGTACGCCCAGCTCGCGGACTTCGGCGCCAGCCAGTTGAACATCGCCCCGGGCCAGAAGCGGACCCAAGCGGCCTGGATCAAGCTCCTGGGGCCCAACTCCAACCAGTGGATCCTCGGAAAGCGCGAGCAGGCTTCCGACGTCGCTCCGAGATGGAACTGGCTCAGGGACTCGATCGGCAGAATCAACGTCCAGTACTTCGATACCACTACTTCCGGCACGAGCGTGTTCACCCCGCCCCTCGCCGACGGGAGCTTCCACCTCGTCATCTCCACGTTCGAGTACGGCAAGGCGGATGGGGTGAAACTCTACGTGGACAACGCCCTCGTAACGACGGCGAGCACGTCGGGCCTCGCCCCCATCGTGAACGATCGGCCCTTCACCCTCGGGAAACTGGCCTTTGCCCCCGGAGGGTACTTCTTCGACGGCGTTCTCGATGAGGTCCTCTTCTGGAGCCGCATCCTCTCGCCCGCCGAAATGGACGCCCTGTGGAACGGCGGAGCCGGAATGGACATCAACGCGTCGAGCCCTTGACGATCGCTGCCAAATCGAGGACCTGGCGTTCGAAAGGGCAACGCTCGGAGGGTGAACCGGGCCCCAGGAGCTGCATCGCCGACCTGCACGTCCCGAGGAAGCCGCGGGAACGAGCAACGGCTCGACATCCTGGCCGCCCTGGTTCGGAGCAGCTCCAGGGCGGCCCGTGCGCCGGGAGGACAATACGCGCCGAGGGGGCGGGGGGGAGAGCACGTCGGTCGTGCCATCGCGCCAGCGACGGCGCAGGTGGTAGACCAGTCGACCGTCCGATCGTCGAGACAGCCGCTCCGTTGCGACCGCGGGGCGCGCAGCGTAGCGGATCAAGCGCTCGAGTCGTTCTCGGTCGCGGCCGGGAATCGCGACGGCCGCGTGCACGCTGATCCCGCCGGCGCTCGCGCAGCCTGGGTGTGGAGCGTGTTCCAGATACTCGGCCTCGATCCGGTCGCCAAGCCGTCGGACCCGCTGGCCCGCCCGGGGACCGGTCGCGACGCGCCCGCGAACGGACGCTGCGGAGAGCTCGGCGAGGAGGGGTTGATCGAGCGCCAATCGATCCTCGCCTTCGCCGTCGATCTGCTGGCTCAGGCCGCACTGCTTCAGCACTTGGGCCAGGCGGCGCGCGAAGCCCCGGAGGACGCGCATGATCTCGGCGTCTTCGGGCGGTGGGAGCGCGAGGAAGCGCGTCCCTTCGGTTCTATCGAGGTCGAACACGCCGTCGAACGCGAGGACGTGGAAGTGAACGTTGAGGAACGTACGCGCTCGTGGGGATGCCTCCGGGAGTGATGGCGGCGTCCTGGGACCGGCGTGCCGAACTTCGACCATGCTACCTCGCGAACGACAGCAGGACACTCTGGAGAGTTGCGGGCAGGCAACGCTCGCCAGCGCCGGATCGACTGCAGGCCAACTCCCCCGGCTCGGCACGGTGGATCCACAACCGAGGCGGACTCCCGCCCACCGCAACGCCGAGGCCGACATCGACGCCTGCCTGGAGGTCGGCACGACCAGGGCGGCGAGACAGCCGAGCCACGCTGTAGAGCCCCTGTCCGCGAGCGAGATCGAACGCCACCCCGCGGCCGCGCGCTTGCGCGGCCCCGTTGTAACGCGCCCGCTCGAATTCCGCGTTCCCGGTGGCGATCCGCGGCTTCGAGTCGCCGGGCTCGAGCCCGATCGCCGCCGCGTTCTCGTCGACTTCGTTCCACCGCGGTACGATTCCATACAAATCAGGGTTTGTGCGCATCGTGTGCTCACGGGTCACTGCGTCCGCGCGATAGTCGCGGCGCTCGATCCGGTCCCGAAGCTCCCGAAAGCGTTCCTGCGTCGCCTCCGGTTCCTCGAGCAGGACGTGGCTCAACTTGCCGTACCCCTTCGACGGATCTCTCAAGATCGGGTCGGTCGTCAGGACGACCACGCCGACCTTCTTCCCGTTCGTGCAGCGCCAGCGCGGTCGGATCGCGTCCAGCGCGAGTTCTAGATTCCCGTTCCTGCCGGATACGGACCGCGAGAGCGGACTCAGGTACCACTCTCGAACCCGGTCGAGATCCTCGACGGATGGCGTCGTGTAGGCGCGCGGAAGCAGCTGCGGCAACGCCGCATTACGAAGGAAGACCAGTTCCACAGGAGCGCGGATCCGAGCCCGCGCGTTCGTAGGGACGGATCCGCGGGCGTGGCACGGGTCCTAGAACGCCGCGATCCCCGTCAGCTCCCGGCCGACCACCAGCTCGTGGATCGTCTCGGTCCCTTCGTAGGTGACCACGCTCTCCAGGTTCATCATGTGGCGGATGGACTGGAACTCGATGCTGATGCCGCCTGCCCCGAGGATGTCCCGGGCATCGCGAGCCACGTCGAGCGCCATGCGGACGTTGTTCCACTTCGCCAGGGACACCTGGGAGTGGTGGAGGGTCCCTTCGTCCTTCATCCGCCCGAGCCGGAGCGCGAGCAGCTGGGCGGTCGTGATGCGACGGCACATGTCGGCGAGCCTCCGCTGGACCGTCTGCGTGCTCGCGATCGTCTTCCCGAACACGACGCGCGTTCGGGCGAACTCGAGAGCCTCCTGAAAACAAGCGGTGGCGGCGCCGATGACCCCCCACGAGATCCCGTAGCGCGCCTGGGTGAGGCAGCTCAGAGGCGCACCGAGGCCGTGGGCGTTCGGCAGGACGTTGTCCTCCGGAACGCGGACGTTGTCGAAGAACAGCTCGGAAGTGACCGAGGCGCGCAGCGAGTACTTGCGAAGAATGTCGCGGGTCGTGTAGCCGGGCATTCCCTTCTCGACGAGGAAGCCTCGGACCCCCTCCTGCGTGCGTGCCCAGACCACCGCGACGTCTGCGATCGTGCCGTTCGTGATCCACATCTTCGCGCCGTTGAGGACCCATTCGCTCCCGCGGCGCTCGGCGTGGGTCTTCATGGCGCCGGGATCGGACCCGCCGTCGGGCTCGGTGAGACCGAAGCAGCCGATCGTCTCGCCGCGGGCCATGGGAGGGAGCCAGCGCCGCTTCTGCTCCTCGCTCCCGTAGGCATGGATCGGGTACATGCACAGGCTGCCCTGGACCGAGACGAAGCTGCGCAGGCCGCTGTCGCCGCGCTCGAGCTCTTGACAGACGAGCCCGTAGGCGACGTGGCTCAGGCCCGCGCACTCGTACCCTTCCAGGTTGCAGCCCAGCAGACCCATCTCCGCGATCTGCGGCACGAGCTCTCGCGGGAACCGATGGTCGTCGAAGGCCTGGGCGATGACGGGGAGGACCTTCTCGTCCACGAACCGCGCCACGGTATCCTGCACCTGCCGCTCGTCTTCGGTGAGGAGCGAGCGGACGTCATAGAAATCGAAGGGACGAGGCGAGCCCATCCGAATCTCCTCCGAGGGGTGATGCACTGCCTGGAGCCGCACGATGCGAGCAGGTACTGTACCACGCGAAACGCCAGCACTGGCGGGGGCAGGAATCTCGTGGACAGTCTCTCCTGAGAGCCCGGGGGGCTCTCAGGACACAGATGCTCGGGAGGCTTTGCCCCCGAACCCCCACTCCCGCCCTCCGCGACGCCGGCGGACCGGCATCGCTCCGGTTGGGCTGTTTCCTCCGGAAGTGTCAGGGCGCAGCCCCGTAAGGCAAGCTCATGAGAGACTGTCGCCGAAATCAGTAGAATGCAGGCTCGCGGGGGGGAATCCGATGAAACGGCAACACGGGAACGGAAGTCTCGGACGCGCGACTGCCGCGCTGCTCGCGTCGGGTGCCCTGGCGGTGCTCGCTTCGTGCGGAAGCGCCGCGATCCTCAGGCCGGCCGCCCCGGCGGAAGACCCGCTCGCGCGTCTCGCGCGACTGCTGGCCGGGTCGTTCAGCAGCGCCGCGCAGGCCAAGGAGTCATCAGACTACTTCGACATCCGCCTGCACATGACCCCGATCTGGGCAGCGAGGCCGGACGGACCGTGGCTCTACGTGGAGCAGGCGCGGGCGGACGCCCTCGAGCGTCCGTACCGCCAGCGCGTGTACCACCTGTCGCGCCGCGAAGGCTCGCGAGGTCCCGAGTACATCAGCGCGGTCTTCGAGCTTCCAGGCGATCCGCTGGTCTTCGCCGGCGCGTGGAAGGAGCCCGCGCGGCTCGATTCCATCGCGCCCACCGACCTCGCCGCACGCGAGGGGTGCGAGGTGGTCCTCGCGGAGAGCGAAGGAGGCTTCGTGGGAAGCACGGTCGGCCAGAAGTGTGGAAGCACCCTTCGAGGCGCCTCGTACGCGACCAGCGAGGTTCACGTCACGTCCGAGGGCATCGTGAGCTGGGATCGAGGGTTCGACGCCGCGGGCAAGCAGGTCTGGGGGGCGGAGCGCGGCGGGTACGTGTTCGTCCGAGAATGAGAATCCGGGACGGGATTTCGTGACGCCCCGGGGCGTCACAGGGCCTTTTCCGGTCTCGTGTCGCTCCTCCTCTGGTCCCCTCTCCGTCGCACCTCACGACGATCCCCCTTTCTGGCGAGGCGGACATGGGGCCGCTACCATGAACGGTCAATCGCGGCCGGGTTCACGTGGCCCATTCCCAAGGGAGCAGGTTCGTTGAGCGATCTGAAAGCAAAGCTGTCTTCTCTGCGCATCGAAGCCACGCCTCGACGGGGTCGGCGCCGCCTCCTCGGATGGATCGTTTTCGCCGCGGCGCTGGTCGCCGTCGCCGCCTTCGCGGTTCGCGCACGGCTGAACGCTCCCGTCGAGGTGAGCACCGCCCGAGCGGCGAGGATCTCGGCGCAAGAGGCCGCGGCGGGGCCACCCACGCTCACGGCGTCGGGGTATCTGGTGCCGCGGCGCAAGGCGGTCGTCTCCTCCAAGATCCAGGGGCGCCTTTCCGAGCTTCGGGTCGAGGAGGGGAGTCGCGTCGCAGCGGGAGAGGTCATCGCCCGGCTCGAGAGCAGCGATTACGAGGCTCAGATCCGCCGCGCCGCGGCCAACATCGAGCGTGCGAAGGCCGCGATCGTTCGCGCGGAGGCCGACCTCGCCGAGTACCGGCGGCAAATGCGTAAGTCGAGCGATCTCGCCGACCAGGGGGTCGTTTCCACGGATTCGAAGGAGGCCGCCGCGAGCCGGGTGACGGTGGCCGAGGCGGTGCTCGAGCAGACCCGGCGCGAGCGCACCGTCGCCGACACCGAGAAGATGCTCGCCGAGGCGAACTTCGCGAACACGACCATCCGCGCGCCGTTCGCCGGCACCGTCGTTCGGAAGATGGCCGAGGTGGGAGAGAGCGTCGCCCCGATTCCTCCGGGAGTGAACATCTCCACCGCGTCCGGCGCCATCGTGGTCCTCGCCGACCTCGACACGCTGGAAGCCGAGGTGGACGTGGGCGAGCGTGACGTGGCGCAGCTGGTCCCCGCGCAGCCCGCATTCGTGACCGTCGAGGCGTTCCGCGATCGGAAGTTCCGCGGCGTCCTCCGCCAGGTCATGCCGTCCGCCGATCGCACGCGAGCGACCGTCCTCGTCCGCGTCACGCTCGTGGACAAGGACAAGGACCTGAAGCCCGAGATGAGCGCCCGGGCCGACTTCCTCGAGCGCGAGGCGCCCGCCCCGTCTGCCGACGGGACGCCTGCGGTCGTCGCCGTGCCGAAGGAGGCGGTCGTCTCCCGCGACGGCGCGACGCAGGTCTTTGCCGTGAGCGAGGGGCGGGTGCGCGCGGTGACCGTGACGACGGGCGACGAGCGCAAGGGACAGGTCATCGTGCGATCGGGACTCACCGGGGACGAGACCGTGGTGCTGAAGCCGTCCGAGGCGCTCCGCGACGGGGACGCCGTCCGGGTGAAGTGATGGGAGCGGTCGAGGTGCGCGACGTCCGGAAGGTCTACCGGCGCGACGCCGAGGAGATCCTCGTCCTGAACGGCATCTCCCTCGACGTGCCCGTCGGGGATTTCGTCGCCCTGATGGGCCCTTCCGGCTCCGGCAAGACGACCCTGCTCAACCTGGTCGCGGGGATCGACCGTCCGACTTCCGGCGAGATCGTCGTTGGCGGCGTGCTGGTCTCCTCGCTGTCCGAGGGGGACCTGGCGAACTGGCGGGCGAGGCACGTTGGGTTCATCTTCCAGTTCTACAACTTGATCCCGGTGCTCACGGCCGTGGAGAACGTCGAGCTTCCTCTCCTGCTGCTTCCGTTCTCCCGGGCCGAGCGGCGCGCGCGCGCGTTGACGGCCCTCGATGTCGTGGGGCTCTCCGATCGGGCGAGGCACTATCCCCGGCAGCTCTCCGGCGGACAGGAGCAGCGGGTGGCCATCGCCCGCGCCATCGTCACCGATCCGACCGTGCTGGTCGCGGACGAGCCGACCGGTGACCTGGACGGGAAGAGCGCCCACGAGGTGCTCGACCTGATGGACATGCTGAACCGCGAGTTCGAGAAGACGATCGTCATGGTGACCCACGATCCGCGCGCCGCCGAGCGCGCTCGGAGCCAGAAGCACCTGGAGAAGGGCGTGCTGGCGAGCTGAGATGCGATTCCTCCCGTACATCCTCAAGCACCTGCGCCACAACTGGATCCGCACGGCCAGCACGGTGCTGGCCATGGCGGTGTGCATCTTCCTGTTCTGTGTCCTGCAGACGGTGATCGGCGCCATCAACTTCGGCCTGAAGAGCGCCTCGGACAAGAGGCTCGTGACCCGTCACTCGGTGAGCCTCGTGTTCAACCTTCCGCTCTACTACAAGGAGCGGGTCGGCTCGGCCTCCGGGGTGAAGCGCGTGGCGGCCGCGAACTGGTTCGGCGGGGTGTACAAGGACCCGAAGAACTTCTTCCCGAACTTCGCGATCAACGGCCCGTCCTACCTCGACATGTACCCCGAGTACCTCCTGCCCGCGGAGCAGAGGGACGCGTTCCTGCGCGACCTGCGCGGATGCGTCGTGGGCCGGAAGACCGCGGACAAGTTCGGCTGGAAGCTCGGGGACACGGTGCAGCTCGAGAGCTTCATTCCGACCTACCGGAAAGGGTCGCCGTTCGATCTGGTGATTCGCGGGATCTACGACAGCGACGAGAAGCGCTTTCCGGGGACCAACCTCACCCTGCTGCTCTTCCACCACCAGTATCTCTACGAGGCTCTCGGCCGCCGCGTCGGTTACGGCGCGCTCTACGCGGAGATCGAGGACCCCGGGCAGGCGGGAGCGGTCAGCCGGGCCATCGACGCGCTCTTCGCGAACAGCGAGGCGGAGACGAAGACCGAGACCGAGGCGGCCTTCCGCGCCGGGTTCATCTCGCTGGCGGGGAACCTCGCGCTGCTCCTTCACTTCATCGGGCTCGCGGTGACGTTCACGATTCTCGGCGTCACCGCGAACACGATGAGCATGGCGGTCCGGGAGCGCAGGAAGGAGATCGCGGTTCTCAAGACCCTGGGCTTCTCCGGTCGGCTCGTCATGGGGCTCGTTCTCATCGAGGCGGTCGTCCTCGGGGTGATGGGCGGAGGGCTCGGGATCCTTCTCGGCGGATGGATGGTGAGCGCCCTGCCCGGGTTGCCCGTGATCGGCGATTTTTTCGCCGGCTTCCCGAGCTTCCGCCTCTCGATCCCCACCGCGGCGATTGCCTTCGGGCTTTCCGTGGCCATGGGATTCCTCGCAGGGGTCATCCCCGCGTTCCTCGCGCTGCGCGCGACGATCACCACGATGCTCCGGCAGGTGTGACCATGGCTCTTCCGTTCTCCTACCACGTTCGAAACGTCCGGCAGCGCTGGAAGACGAGCGTTCTCGCGATCGTCGGGATCGCGCTCGTGGTCGCGGTCCTGGTCGGGCTCGTGGCCATGTCGAACGGGGTGCGGCAGACCCTCCGGGCCACCGGGATTGAGCGGAACGCCATCGTCGTGCAGAAGGGCTCCACCTCGGAGTTGACTTCGGGGATCACGAACGAGCAGGCGTCCGTCCTCCTGGTGGACGCGCGGGTTCTCCGGGGCGCCGACGGGCAGCCCCTGGCATCGCCCGAGATGGTCGTGGTCGCCTCGCTCGATCGGAAGGACGGCCAGCCGACCAACGTGCTGCTGCGCGGCGTGACCGGACGCGCGTTCGAGGTCCGCAGCGGGATCCGGATCGTCGAGGGACGCCCGTTCACCCCCGGCGTCTCCGAGATCCTCGTCGGGACGAGGATCCACAGACGCGTCGCCGGCCTCGAGATCGGGCAGAGCATCCCTCTCAAACGACGCGACTGGAGGGTGGTGGGGATCTTCGAGGCGGAGGGGAGCGGATTCGAGAGCGAGATCTGGGGCGACGCGGAAGTCATGCGCCAGGCGTTCAACCGGATGGGGGGATGGCAGTCGGTGACCCTGCGGCTCGCCGATCCCGCCACGCTCCCGTCCCTGGCCGCGGACCTCTCCGGCAATCCGCTGTTCCAGGTCGAGGCGAAGGAGGAGAGGACCTACTACGCCGAGCAGGCCGGCGGAACCGCGACGGCGCTCCTGTTCCTCGCCGGCTTCGTGTCCGTCGTCATGGGGATCGGCGCGATCTTCGGCGCGATGAACACGATGAATGGGATCGTCGCCTCCCGCTCGCGCGAGATCGGGACGCTGCGCGCCCTGGGATTCTCGCGCGCGGCGATTCTCTTCGGATTCCTCTTGGAGTCTGCCTTCCTGGCTCTCGTCGGCGGGGTGCTCGGCGTTCTCCTCGCGCTCCCGGCCAACGGCTTCACCACCGCCACGTCGAACGCGTTCAGCGAGCTGGCGTTCGCGTTCCGCATCACCCCGGGAGGGATCACGCTCGGTCTGGTCTTCTCCGTGGTGATGGGGATCGTCGGTGGATTGCTGCCGGCCCTGCGCGCCGCCCGCGTGCCGATCACGGCCGCGCTGCGGGAAGGGTAGTGCGCAGCGATAGGGGAATCCGGAATCCGCGAGTAGTGCCCGTTACGCTCCGAGGCGTCACTCGAGATCGATGAAGCAACCCGCGGGAGGCACAGACCGGTCCGCCGGTCTGTGCCGTTCGCGGGGCCGGGGGTCCGGGGGCGTGCCCCCGGATGTTGACCCGATCGACCGGATCCCACGCGGCGCCTCGTGTTCGACGGAGTCGACGGATCACGAGTTTCGGTCGTTGTCCGCGAAGCTCCGAGGCGTCATCGGCGACTGTCGTCGAGATGAGTTTCGGTGGCTTGTATCAAGACGCCGGGGGCCGGCCCCCGGCCCCCCGACCCCGCGTACGGTGCAGTCCGGCAGACCGGCTTGCACCTCTCGCGGGTTGCTTCATCGATCTCGAGTGAGGCCCCGAGGCGTCATCGGCGACTGTCGTCGAGATGAGTTTCGGTTGCTTGGATCAAGACGCCGAGGGCCGGCCCCCGGACCCCCGACCCCGCGTACGGTGCAGTCCGGCAGACCGGCCTGCACGTCTCGCGGGTTGCTTCATCGATCCCGAGTGAGGCCCCGAGGCGTCATCGGCGACTGTCGTCGAGATGAGTTTCGGTTGCTTGTATCAAGACGCCGGGGGCCGGCCCCCGGCCGGCCCCGCGTACGGTGCAGTCCGGCAGACCGGCCTGCACCTCCCGCGGGTTGCTTCATCGATCTCGAGTGAGGCCCCGAGGCGTCATCGGCGACTGTCGTCGAGATGAGTTTCGGTTGCTTGGATCAAGACGCCGAGGGCCGGCCCCCGGACCCCCGACCCCGCGTACGGTGCAGTCCGGCAGACCGGCCTGCACGTCTCGCGGGTTGCTTCATCGATCCCGAGTGAGGCCCCGAGGCGTCATCGGCGACTGTCGTCGAGATGAGTTTCGGTTGCTTGTATCAAGACGCCGGGGGCCGGCCCCCGGCCCCCCGGCCCCGCGTACGGTGCAGTCCGGCAGACCGGCCTGCACCTCCCGCGGGTTGCTTCATCGATCTCGAGTGGCGCCACGAGGCGTCATCGGCGACTGTCGTCGAGATGAGTTTCGGTTGCTTGGATCAAGACGCCGAGGGCCGGCCCCCGGACCCCCGACCCCGCGTACGGTGCAGTCCGGCAGACCGGCCTGCACGTCTCGCGGGTTGCTTCATCGATCCCGAGTGGCGCCACGAGGCGTCATGGACGACTTTCGCCGAAATGAGTTTCGGTTGCTCCCCGAAACTCACTGCGCTCGCTCGGGCCCTTCCTTCCGGAACACGAACCTCTGGTACAGGAGCGAGACCAGCAGGAGCGACACGGCCAACCCGACCAAGGATGCGACGCGGTAGAGATCGCGGAGCTCGCCCAGGTCGTAGAGGAACACCTTGCCGATCGTGACGACCAGGAAGCTGAGGCTCACCCAGCGCAAGCCGCCGATGTCGCGAGCCATTCCGACGAGCAGCAGGATCATCCCGTACAGCGCCCAGGCGATGGACACGGTCAGGTCTCGCGCGGGAGAGCGGCCGAAGCGGAGGGTGAGCGTCGGCCCCTCCGTGAACCAGTCGGCGACGGCGAGATTGATCCAGACGAACACGACGGCGATCGCCGCGATCCCGGCGGCGATGGCCGCCAGCGGCTTCCCGGGTCGGTAGGCGTCGAGCTCCCACGCACGCACCCGTCCGACCTCGAGGGGGTGGAAGAGTCGGGCACTGCCGAAGAGCGCGGCGGCGGGGACGAGGTACGTGTAGAGGATCCAGTTCAGAACGGGCGTCCCGGAGCGCGGGTAGTACGAGAGCAGCGCAGGGTTCGCCACCAGGCGCAGCGTCGCGGCGGCGAGCGCGGCGAGCGAGAGCCACTTGAGTCCGGGATGGTCGAGCCGCGTCCACAGCGCGGCCAGGGCGAGCCCCTCGAGCGCCCAGCCGATGATGATCCACTCCTTGTCGAGCTGCAGAGGGATGGCCACGCTCACGAACGACACGGCCACGGCCGAAAGCCACACGAGGGCGCGCTTTCGGATCGGATCGCTCTCCGGCCAGATTCGACGCGACGCCAGAGCGGCCGCCAGGGCCAGCGCACCGAGGCCGACCGGAAGCACTCCGATGAAGCCGTTGCCGAACGCCGAGACGAAGACCCGACGCATGGGGAAGAACCAGAAGGGCCCGGACAGCGCCGCCGCGGTCCACGCCCCGGGACTCGCGGCGAATGCCCGACGAGCCACGACGGGCCACAGCGTGAAGAGCGCAACGGAGGCCGCCGCGAACGCAAGGAAGATGACGGGTCCCGATCGCGTCCAGACGAGGTCGGAACGCTCCCTCGCGATCCAGAAGACGCTGCCGCTCGCGAGCATGGCCGCAGCGAGCCACTCACCCGATCCGATCCGCGTCGCCGCGAGCGCGGCGAGGAGACTCAGCAAGAACGCCCCGATCAAGAGCGGCACGAGCGAGTCGTGCATGAGAAAATCCGACGGCGCCAGGGAGGCGAGCACGACGACCGCGAACCCGGCGGCCGCGTGCTGCGCCATGCGGTGGGTGTCCGGGCGGCGGCGAAGGGCCGCGGCCACCTGTGCGATCAACGCGAGACCGACGAGGAGTCCGACGAAGAGGGTCACGCCGCCGGCCCGGGCCTTGTCCGGGCGGCACAGGTGGAAGCCCGAAATTCCGACGGCGGTCAGAATCGCCGCCAGCGGCTGCGCGAAGGCCCGGCCAGGGAACGCGGCGTGACGGTAGAGGATCGCGGAGAGCCCGAGCCAGGCGGCGAGCCAAGGCGAGAGCGACACCTGCCGGCTCGCGGCGGCGGCGAGCACGGACAGCATGAGGAAGCCGCCCGCGACGATCAATGCGGCCGGAGCGGGTCCGTCGAATCCCGCCGACTCCCGGTCCAGCTCGACGAAGACGTGGAGCACCGCCGACAGCGCGACCGCGACGATGGCCGTCTCCCAGGCGAGCGACTCCGTGAGCTGTCGCTGCGCGAGCCAGGCGGCGATGACGCCCAGACTCCCCACCGCAGCGCCCATCCCGAGCCACGGGGTCCGATTCGCCCGCGCGACCCAGCCCGCGGCCGCGCAAAGAAGGGCGACCAGCAGCGCGATCGGGACCAGCCGGTCGCCCAGATCGACGCGCGACGCGAAGTAGGCCGCGAAGACGAACGGGGACATCACCCCGGCTGCTTGAGCGACGATCCAGTCCTTTCTCCGGTCGGGATCTCCGATCTGCCCCACGACGGCGAAGGCCGCCGCGAAGACCGCCAGAATCGCGAGCCCGAGGAGGAGATGCTCGGGGTCCATGCGGAAACGGAACCACAGGATTTGCAGCAACGCCGTTCCCGCCAGACCGAGCATCCCGAGGAGCGGCCAGCCCTTTTTCTTTCCGACGGCGAGCAGCCCGAGGTCGAGGAGGAGCACGTAGCCGAACAGACCCACGGGCCTGTCGCTCTCGGTTCGCAGGAGCAGGGGAGTCGCGAAGCCGCCGATCAGCCCGAATACGGCGACGACCTGCGACGAGTGCCGGACCGCCATCCACCCGCAGGTCGCGGTCACGAGCGCCATGAGCACGAATGTCGGGGCCCCGCCAAGAAGCTGGTAGAGAGAGTGCGCCGCCCAGATGGCGGCGTACAGGATCGTCACGCCGGCACCGGAGACCCCTTCCGCCGCGGCGCGGAAGCCGCGCGGACGGAGGAGCTCCGAGGCGACCAGGCATGCGATGCCGACGACGATCCCCAGCGCGACACGCATCGGCGGCGTGATCAACCCGCGCTGGATCGAGTACTGGAAGAAGAGCAGCCCTGCCAACGCGAGAGCGATGCCGCCCAGCACCGCGGCGCCGCGAATCCCGATCCAGCGCTCCCAGTCGATGCGAGCCGGTTGCATGGGGGAAGGCGGTTGAACGTGCGTGGTCGGCGGGGAGAGGGGCGGGGGTGGCACGGTCGGACGGGCCGGGCCGCGATCGGGCGGTGCCTCCGACGGTCGAGAGGCGGAGAGATGGACAGGTCGCGGTACCTCCGGCGAAACGGGAGACCGCGCGCCGTGCTCCGGGGCGGGCACGACCGGCCGCGGTCCTGCGGCAGGAGGCGCCGGCGCGGGCGCCTGCTGCGGATCCGCCGTGGGAGGGCGCGTCGTCGGAGTTGCCGCGAACGGGGCGGGACGCGCGATCGAGGCAGGCTCTTCGCGGGGACCCCCGGGGGACGCCGTCGCGCGAAGGCGAATCTCCTGGCTCCGGATGCGCGATTCGAGACCTTCCATCCGCTTGCGAAGCTCGCCGATCTCTCGGGACTTCACGAGAGAGATGATGGCGAGAATCGGACCGACAACCACCGCAAGGAAGATCGCGACGAGCAATAGCTGGATCATGACGCGGTGCTCCTCCTCGCAGCGCGCGGCGAGAAACCGACGCTAACATGAGTTCCATCGCGGGTGCGGGCAAGAAGCGCGGGGCAGAGACCGGCTACGAGGGCATGGCCGCAACCGTCAGGTCGCGCGTCGCTTCGTGCGATGCGTGGGCGAGGCCGTCCACGGATCCTCCGGCCACGGATGCTTCGGGTAGCGGCCGCGCAGCTCCCGGCGTACCTCCGGGTAGATCCTCTCCCAGAAGCTCCGGAGGTCTCTGGTGGTCTGAACGGGGCGGCCGTTCGGGGCCAGAAGAGCGAGGGTCACGGGCTCTCGCCGGGGCCCGACCCGGGGGGTGTCGGCGAGGCCGAAGAGCTCCTGGAGCTTGACCCGCGCCGCGACGGTTCCGTCCTCCCCGTATTCGATCCGCGCGCGGCGGCCGCTCGGGACAGGGATCGACTCGGGGGCGAGACGATCGAGATCGTCTCGGATCGCGCGCGGGATCGCGCCGGGCAGGTCCAATTCGCCCAGCGACGCTCGACCGGCGCACGCCCGTGCGATCCACTCGTCCTGGCGCCACGGGATCCCGGCAAACCGGAGCCTGCGCAGGAGCGTGCGCTCCTCATCGCCGAATCCCCGCGCACGCACGATTTCCGCGAGAATCCGCCCGGCCTCGATCGGGTCGGGGCGCACCGCGTTCTCGGAGAGAACGATGGCGCCGTACCACGCGCGCTCGAACGCACGGACCGCGAGCGCAGTCTCGTCCCAGACGTGGTCGACGCTTCGGCGCGTCGGCTCGAGCCAGGAGCGGTCCACCAGGCTCGCCGTGCGCACGAGCGCCTCCGACTCCCCGACGCGGCTCGCGGCCTGGACGTCCACGGCGACCATCCACTCGCCGCCGCGCACGCCGCTTTCCCTTGCGAGGACCGCTCCGTGGCCGCTGGAAAGAAGAAGCCGAGGAGAGCCGGGCTCGCGTCGCCTCGCGACCCGATCGGGATAGCCCGCGAGCAGCGCGCGCCGAAGCCGCGCCTCGGAGTGCTCCGACGCGACGCCCGTGTTGTGGCTGCCGAGGATTCGTGCGGCGATCGAGGCGATCTGCTCCGCAGCGAGCAGCACGGCACGCGGCGCCTCCCGGATCGCGTCGGCCCGGGAGAGCACGTCCGAGTCCGTCGCGTGAGAGGCCGGGGCGCCCGCCGCTCGTCCTTCGGCGAGGATCGCGCACGCGGCGGCGGCCTGCCGCGAGCCCCCGGCGCCGACGAGCACGCGCCCGAGACGGGGATGGAGAGGCAGCCTGCGCAGCGTGTCGCCCAGCGGAGTGATCCGGCCGTTCGCAATGGCCCCGAGGGATTCGAGAAGAGCGAGCGCGGCATCGGCGCGCTCCGGCGGCGGAGGCTCGAACCACTCGAATCGTCGCGGATCCGCTCCCCAGGCGAGCACCTCGAGGAACGGCCCCGCCAGGTCCACCCGCTCGATCTCGGGCTCCCGGCGCTCGCGCAGCGCGTCCCGCGGATCCCACAGTCGGATCGCGCGTCCCGGACCGGTGCGCCCCGCGCGTCCGGCGCGCTGCTCCGCCGAGTCGCGGGAGATCCGCTCGGTTTCGAGACGATCGAGACCGAGCGCCGGGTCGAATCGGAGGACCTTGTGGAGGCCCGAATCCACGACGTCCGTCACCCCCGGCACGGTGAGCGAGGTTTCGGCGAGGTTCGTCGCGAGGATCACCTTGCGCATCGAAGACGGTGCGAGCGCCGCATCCTGGGCGTCCGCGTCGAGAGAGCCGTGCAACGGAAGCACGATCGAAGGAAGGCCCGGGAGCGGCGATGCGCGAAGATTCTCCTCGAGCCTGCGGATCTCGGGGGCGCCTGGGAGAAACGCGAGCAGGTGTCCCGTCTCGCGCCGGAGCACCTCGAGGATCGCGGCCGACGGCGTCATCCCCGGCGCATGGGACACATCGACGGGATACGGGCGGCCGGGAGCCTCGATCACGGGGCAGCCCCCGAGAAACGCGGCCACCGGAGCCGCGTCGAGGGTCGCGGACATGATGACGATCCGCAGGTCGTCCCGCGCGAAAGCTGCCTGCCGCACGAAGGCCAGAGCCAGGTCGACGTGGAGGCTTCGCTCGTGGAACTCGTCCAGCACCGCGACCGAGAACTCCGACAGGAGCGGATCCGCCTGAAGCCGCGCCGTCAAGATCCCTTCGGTGGCGACCAGGAGCCGGGTGCGCGGGCCGAAGCGCCGCTCGAACCGGACCTGCCAGCCGACCTCCTCGCCGACGGCAAAGCCGTTCTCTAGCGCAATCCGACGCGCGATCGCTCGCGCGGCGATTCGCCGAGGCTGCAGGAGGATGACCGGGCCGAAGTCGAGCAGCGCCGGAGGGACGCGCGTGGTCTTGCCGGCGCCCGGCGGGGCCACGACGACCACGAAGCGCCGCCGGCGCACCGCATCGACGATCGCGGGGACGTGGTCATCGATCGGAAGGGGGATCGGCACCTCGCAAGTGTAACGGATCCGGGAAACAGCGGTCCCGGCCGGTGCGGCGCGCGACTCGAAGCCGTCGAGTCGACGCCGCAAAATAGTTCTGTCCCCATTAACCCGGACAATCGCGACAATCGGATTTCCGTGGTCCAGCGGGAGCACTACCTCGCCCGGAGCCGCGCGGATCGAGCCGCTTGGCTCGAAATGCCTTGACAGCGCGGAATAGCGCAGGTACACCCTCCCCAGACGGTGGGTTCCGGCGGGCCTTCCACGCGCTGCCTGGTGTCGGTGCGTTTCGAGGGCTCGGCGGATCCGCCGACACAGGGGGAAGTCATGCACGCGCGACTCGTACGGATCGTCGGGAGTTTCCCGTCGGTCGTCCACCGTTCTCTTCTTCTGGCGGCGTTCGCCTCGCTCTCCGTCGCGGTAGCCGGTCCGGCGAGTCGCCTCGCCTTCTTCTCCGGTACCGATGCGTCGGAGCGACGGCTGGCCGGATCGGCCGGCGACGTGATGCCTGCCGCAGAGCCTTCGTCCGACGGCACCGATTCGGGGCGTGCGAGCCCAGTCCGTCTGGACGAACGACCCGACGACGCCGAGCGTGAGCCGATCACCGATCCGTACGCGGCTCCGCCCAACGACCTCTGCACTGCCGCCCAAACGCTGTTCCTCGACACACCCGTGACGGGCTCGAACGTCGGGGCTGCGAATCAGTACATCGCGCCCGCGAACGCCGCCTGCTTCGGCGGGCTCGGTCAGTCGCCGGACGCCGCCCGTGGCTCGGACGTGGCCTACTCGTTCGTCGCGACGGACAGCGGCCGATACTCCTTCCGCGTCGGCGAGTACACCGGCCCCAACGCCGTCCTCTATCTGTCTTCGAGCTGCCCCGGAACGCCGTACCCGGCGACCATCGACTGCCTCGCGGCCGCCAACCGCAACGAGTTCCGTAGCGAGCTGATCTCCTGCGTTTCTCTGACCGCGGGCCAGTTGGTCTACGTGTTCGTGGACGAGAAGAACATCGGCACGAGCGGAACGTTCACGCTGGAGGTCACGCGCTGCGCATCCGAGCGCGAGCCCACGCGTCTCCCGAGGCCGCCACTCCGGCCGCGTGCGGGATCGAGGGGTCGATCTCGACGGGGTTCTTCGACCCCGACTTCGACACCTACCGGATCGGCGCGCCGCCTGCCGGGAACCGCCTGTTCGTTCTCGTGGACGGGCACTCCTCGAATCTCTTCGACTTCGACCTGTTCGTGACGACGAGCGACTCCACGCTGGAATTCGACGACAACAACGCCGACGTCCCGTACGGCATCAGCTCCCCTGCCACCGCCGGCACGCCGCTTCCGGGGGAGGCGGACGTGTTCGTCACCGTCAATCAGCGCTCCGCCAACGTTTCGGAGCCGTACCGGATTCACTGGGCCGTGCAGCCGCCGATCGCCGCGGCCACGACGGAGAGCGAGCCGAACGGCACCCTCGCCACCGCGGGGACCTCGCCCATCGACTACTTCCGCGGCGCGCTCTCGTCCTCGTCGGACACGGACCTCTTCGCGTTCACCGCCGCGGCGGGAGACCTCCTGTTCCTCGGCCTCGACGGAGATCCGTTGCGAGATGCGACCCCCATGAACGCCGCCCTGGCCCTGCTCGACTCGAGCGGCGCGGTGCTCGTCTCGGTGAACGACGCCGCATCGACCTCGTCCACCGCATCCGGTGCGGGCTCGACTCGTTCGACGACGCCCTTCTCGCCGGGTGAGGCCATCGTCCGGCGAGTCGTCGTTTCGGGCACCTACTACGCCCGGGTGACCGGTGCGGGAGCGGGGGACTATCTCCTGTCCGTGGCGCGCGGCTGCTCGGCGGCGGCACCGGCCGACCTCGTTCTGACCAAGACGGCCGAGCCCGATCCGGCCGTCTCGGGGGGGCTCCTCACGTACGAGCTCACAATCACGAACGCCGGAACGAACCATGCGGCGCTCGTCGAGCTGCACGACCCGATTCCCCAGTACACGACCTTCCGCTCGCTGCTCGCGCCGCCCGGGTGGACCTGCACGACCCCGCCGGTCGGAGGAACCGGAGAGGTGACGTGCACGACTCCGGGACTCGCGCCGGGTGGAACCCAGCCGTTCACGATCTTCGTGAAGGTGGAAACTTGCGTCGGCCCGGGTGTGTCCATCGAGAACACGGCGCTTCTCTCCAGCCCCACGCCGGACGCGGATCCCTCGAGCGACGTGGTTTCCGTCGTGACGCCGCTGTCCAACTCCGGACAGTGCGACGACGGCCTGCGCTGCACGACGAACGACACCTGCGTCGGCGGCGTGTGCGTGGGAACGCCCGTGGTATGCGTGCCCATCGACGGCTGTCATCTGGCGGGAACGTGCGACCCCGGGACGGGGAGATGCTCGACCCCGCCGGCGCCCGATGCCACCGCGTGCAGCGACGGGGACCTTTGCACGAGAGCGGATGCGTGCGTGGCCGGCGTTTGCGTCGGCTCGAATCCGGTCGTCTGCACTCCGCTCGATCAGTGCCACCTGGCCGGGACGTGCGCGCCCTTGACCGGGCGCTGCTCGGATCCTCCGAAGCCGGACGCCGCGCCGTGCGACGACGACCTGTTCTGCACGGTGGACGATGCATGCGTGGCCGGCGTGTGCGGCGGCCCGGAGCGCGACTGCCGCGACGCGGACCCGTGCACGACCGACGTGTGTGACGAGACTTCGAACAGCTGCAATCACCCGCCGAACCAGTTGCCCGATCCCGACGGCGACGGAGTCGGGGACTGCTTCGACACGTGCCCGCGCAGCAACAACGGCGGGCCCGCCCCGGGCTGCATCGCCGCCCCCGCGGGTCTTGCAGCGTGGTGGCCGCTCGACGAGACCGAGGGGATCTTGGCCGAGGACCTCGGCGGCGCACACGACGGCACCTGGGTCGGGAGCCCGGTGCCGACTCCCGGCGCCGTGCGAGGGGCGCTGCGATTCGACGGGATCGAGGACACCGTCGAGGTCGCGGACGCTCCTGCGCTCGATCCGGGAACCGGTGGCCTCACCGTGGACCT
>CAVOVZ010000005.1:0-263655 GCA_963699985.1 Terriglobia bacterium | reverse complement strand
GTCGGGCCGGTCTCGCTCCGCTCGGAGTCATCTTTTGAGAATACCAGCGGCGTGCATGACAGGGAAGTGACCGTCTTGCGCCGTTGAGAATGCGATCGGAGGGGGAGGCTTCCGTCGAGCGCCGGAGAGCCGGCGAGGTTGTTCGCGACACACACCTGGATGCTGGTCGCGAAATCGCCGCCCGTGGAGGGGTCGTCCACCGCGCCGGGCGACGAACGAGCACGACGGGTTCCGCGGGAGGCGGGATGGGAGATGGTTGGCAGCGCACCCGTACCCGGACGCGGGGGGTGGCGGCTCCTGCACCTCGGATCTTCGCCGATGCGGCGCTCGGCGCCGGAGACGGTTCCGGGGCTCAGCTCACGAACCCCATCCTCCCCGCAGGTCGCGGATCGCGAGCCAGCGGCTCGCGCACTCGGCGGGCAGATCTCCCAGATCGCCCGCCACCGCATCGATCCAGGAGGCCCGCGGGTCGAGCGCGACGAGCTGCGCCACGTCCCAGGCGTCCTGCGGACCACCGGCGTAGAGCTTCAGGAGAACGAGGTCGCGGGGAAGGACGACGGGGATCGATCGGCCGGCGACCGGGAGGGCGCTCGCCCGCTCGACGGCGCGGCGCTGCCACGCGCCGCGGCCGACGATGACGTCGACGGGACGCTCGTCGCGCCCGGAGCAACGCACCACCCCCGCGAGGGGATCGTCCGCGTCCGCACGGCGCACCTCCACGGCAATTCCGCTCGCGGGCATCCCCGACCAGGTGGGTTCCAGGAGAGCAGCCGGATCGGTCGTGAGCAGATCCAGATCGAACGTCTAGCGCGCGACACCGTGGACCGCCAGCGCCCCGGCGCCGATGAGCGCGAATCGGATTCCCGCACCGTCGAGCGCCTCTCCGACAGCGTCCAGAATCGTCATGCCGCCGGGTTCGCGACCCGGGAGAATCGTCTGCCGCTCTGCCGGCGGCTTTCCAGAACGCGTCGCGCCTCCTCGACCGAGCAGCCACGAGCCCGACGAAACAGCAGCAGGTCGTCCTCCGCGAGCCGGGCGGTCAGCGCGATTCTCTCCTCTGCGGTGAGCGCGGCGATACGGCGGTGAAGCTCGAGGCGCAACGCGTCGGCGACGGATCGCATGAAGCAAGGGTACCACGGTCTGGGCGCCGGCTTTTCTCCCGACGCTTCCGTGCGGGTGTGCCACAGGAGATTAGGAGACAATGCGGCGAATCGGGGACAGTCCCCATGACGCCCACGGAACGTCGTCCAGAAACCGTGAAGATCGGTCGCCCCGTGGAGCTGCGGAGGGAGATCTTCGTCGCAGCGACCGAAACTCGCACACCCTGCCTCGGGGCGCCCTGCGGGAGTCCCGTGACCGGTGAGGGGCGATCCGATGGTCCTGTGCGACTCGACGGCGGATCGCGGGCTCGTCGGCCAGATCGCGTACGCGTCGCCCGAGAAGTCCAGCAAGAGAGACTTCGGCCCCGACGACTGGTTCACCACGAGGCTACGCGACGCCGTCCCGGTTGCGTCCGTCGCTCCGGTGCACGTCTGCGTGCCCAGCTCGAAGTTCACCGACCGCCCGGCGCCGGCGGGGCTGCCGTCGTCCTCCAGGAGCCTCGCTTCGTGCACCAGATCGGTGGGGCAGAGGGAGAGTGACCGGGCCTCTCCTGGCGGAGGTACCTGGTGGCGAGCTTCCGGAGCTGGTCGTAGACGACCGGCGCGAGTTGGGAGGCGGCGTCCGCGTCCCCGGCGGCCTGGGCTTCGTGGACCTGGGTGGTGTTCATGGCGGTCTCGACCGTTATGCTGGTCGGATTGTGATCCCGTCCCTGCTTTCCCGACCGTGGTCTTGATCGTCGCCTCCGCCGTGTTGCGAGTTGGCCACGAGGATCCGGCTGCGCGTCGACGACAATCGTCCACAACCTCTCGCGGGGAACGACACCCCGATCGCCGAATGGGACCTCCGCTCCTACCCCATCCACCCCGAGTTTCGGAGGTCCTGGCACCAAGTTGAAGACCTTCTTCTTGCGACCGATTTCGCGTATCCTGGGCCGGGAACTCGGGGCCATTCGGCCTTCAGCCGAAGGTACTTCAAGCAGGTTTGTCGCCGTCGAGCGAGCCAGCGTTTCCCGATGGGTACGCACGCCGCAAACCGGGACCTCCCGGCGCCTGGAAGCGACAGGGCGCTTTCCCGCGGTTTGCGAACGATTCCCGTGCGGCTGCCGGCCCTGTGCGAAGGCGTCATGGAGGCCTGCTGGCTGGCGGCGCTGGCGGTGCTCCCGCTGTTCTTCAACGTGTACTCCGCTCGGATCTTCGACCCCGACAAGACCGGCCTGATGCGCTCGCTCGCGCTCGTCGCACTCGCCGCGCTGCTTCTGAAGAGCATCGTGGTGCGCTCGGAGGGCGAATCACGGGTTGATCCGAGCTCTTGCGTCCCGGCATTGTCCGCCTGGCGCCACCCGCTCGTCTGGCTCGCCCTCGCGGGCGCGGCCGTGCACCTGCTGAGCGCAGCTCTGTCCATCGTGCCGAGCCACAGCTTCTGGGGCTCGTACCACCGTCTCCAGGGGACCCTGACGCTACTCGGCTATACCGCCCTCCTCCTCGCCGTGCTCGATTCGCTCCGGACGCGCACGCAGTGGGACCGCGTGCAATACGCGGTCATCGTGTCGAGCGTACCCGTGGCACTCTACGCCCTTCTGCAGCATCTGCGGCTCGACCCGCTGCCCTGGAACTACCCCACCTGGTACCGCGCGGCCTCGAGCGTGGGCAATCCGATCTTCGTCGCGGCGTATCTGGTCATGGTGGTGCCGCTGACGGTTGCGCGGCTCGTCGATGTCGTACGCGCGGGCGCTACCGACGGGATTGCGCGGGTCCCCCGCGCCCTCCTGGGCGCCACGCTGCTCGTCGTCTTGGTCGTGCAGCACGTGGGGATCGTTCTCACGCAGAGCCGTGGCCCGGTGCTCGCTCTCGCCACCGGCGCGTTCTTCTTTTCTCTGCTTGCGCTGGTGCGTCTGCGGCTTTGCTCGGGGCCTGCCGGCCTGCCGCGCCCGATCGATCTCGCCAGGGGCATCGGGGCCGGGCTCCTGGGCGGCGTGCTTTCGGCGCTCGGTCTGCTGATGATGGCCTGTCTGCCCGGAGCGGCTGGAGTCGTCGTTGGTGTGGGGACGCTCGTCTGTGTCATCGGGCTCTACGCCGGACCGCTCGTCGTGGGTCGTGGATGGCGTTGGCTCTGGATCGGCTGGGTGACACAGGCGGCGATCCTGGCGGCGGTCCTCGCCGCAAGCCAGGGGAGCAATGTGCTGGACCACCTCTGCGGCGTTCCCCATGCGAATCGCCTCGCGCACGTGCTGGATCTCGAGAGCCGTTCAGGCCGCGCGCGCCTCCTGACCTGGCAAAGCGCCCTCGAATTGCTCTTCCGTCGCCAGCCCTCCTTTCCCGCTGCAGCGCAATCCGATTCACTCGGGGGCCTCCGGTCGATCGTGGGCTACGGTCCCGAATCGGTCGAATTCGCCCTCGGGCGCTACCTTCCCCCCGAGCTGCTCCGTCTGGGGCTCCAGGGCGTCGTTCCCGATCGTTGCCACAACGAGACCTTGGACGTTCTGGTTTCGACCGGACTCCTCGGCTTCGTCGTCTACTCTTGGCTGTTCGGAGCCTTGCTGTACTACGGTCTGCGTTGGCTCGGCCTCGTCGAAGGTCACCGCGATCGGGTCCTGTTCATTGCACGGGTCTCCGGGAGCAGCGCGGTGGGCGCCTTGCTCCCGGCGCTGCTCGGCGCGCCGCACTTCGGCGCCATCGGGGCACCGCTGGGGTTTCTTCTCGGCGTCGTCGCGCACGTGGTCCTGGCCGCCCTGACGCGGCGCGGACCAGCGCCTTCGATCCGCTCGAGGGATCTGGTCCTCATCGCCGTCCTGGCCGCCATCGTGGCCCACTTCGTCGAGGTTCAGTTCGGGATCCCCGTCACGACCACCCGCGTGCACTTCTTCGTCTTCACGGGGGTCCTGGTGGCGGTCGGTACGCGTCGGCTGCAATTCGAGACCGGAGGCGCGGCCGGACGGGGTCGGCTCGCCGAGTCCGATCGATGGCGTGATGAGACTCGCTCGCCCGCAGGCGCCGGTCCACGAGCGTCGGGTCGACGATGGCCCGCGCTGTCGAGCGAGATGCTCCCGCACGCCTGGGTCACGGCGTTGCTCCTCGTGGTACTGAACTGGGATTTCATCTCGAACCAGGCCGGACCCGGAAACGCGGGAGCGGTTTTCCTGGATTCCTGGGTGACTCGCGCGGCGAGGGTCGATGGCGCTCCCGCGGCCAGGCTCGGAGCGGGATGGCTCGTCCTGGCGACCATCGTGGTAGGGGCCGGGCTGGCGCTTCCCGCGCTCCGCCGAACCGACCGCGGGAGGGGGATCTCTCTGGGCGGGGTGGCGGTCTTCTTCGGCGCGGCCGTGCTCCCGTGGCTCGTCCACGGGCTCGCGCAGAGCGGGTGTCTGTTGCCCCGGGCGGCGATCCCCTTCGAAGATCGCGCGAACCGGGTCGCGGGGCATCTCACGACCTTCCACATCTGGCTCGGCGTGCTCCTCGTCCTGCTCGCTGCGAGCGTGATGATTCCCGCAAACCGGACCGACCTTCGGCGGAGCCGACGCCCCGTCCTCTCGCTCGTGGCTGTCATTGGGCTGCTGCTCGGCGCCTGGGTCGCGATCCGCGCGGTCGACCTCGATCCCCTGCGCGCCGACGTCTTCTTCCAGCTCGCGCGAAGCGCCGACGGACGGCGCGATTGGAGCCACTCGCTGGCTCTGTACCAGCGAATACGAGCCCTCGCTCCGCGAGAGGACTACTATCTTCCGTTCCACGCTCGCGCTTTCCTCGAAGCCGGACGCGCGGCCGGCGACCCTGCGCTTCGAGCGGTGCTGCTCGACCGCGCCGAGGCGGTCCTCCGTCGCGCTTGCCGACTCAATCGTCTCAATCCCGATCATCACGCAGCCCTGGCGCGCTTCCACGCCTCCCGCGCCGCGACCCGCGCCGAGCCGGCGGGTCGCCAGGCCGAACTGCGCGAAGCGGTCGAGTGTTATTCGCGCGCCTCCTCGCTGCGACCGAGCGCCGCGCAACTCCACGCCGAGTGGGGTGGCGTTCTTCTGGATCTCGGCGAACGGGGGCGTGCCCGGGAACGCATCGGCCACGCCGTGCAGCTGGACCCGGACGACCCGGATTCCTACCTGCACCTCGGTCGTTTGGAGACCGAAGAGCAGCACTTCGATGCTGCGCGCCGGGCGTACGCACGGGCCGCCGAGCTGACGCCTCGCGACTTCCGGCCTCATGCGGGCCTCGCCCACGCTCTTGCCCGGCTCGACCGAGGGAAAGAGGCCATCGCCGCGAACCGGAAGGCGCTGGAGCTGCTTCCCGACGACGCCACGACACTCCAGAACCTGGCGCTGCTGCTTCGCGACTCCGGAGCGCTCGAGGAATCGTTCCGGTACGCCGAGCGACTGCGAGAGCTGGTGTCCGGCGATCGGAGATCCGGGGTCGACGATCTCATCCGAGAGCTGGGGAGGGAGCTCGAAGGGAACGCGAGGGACGGGTCTCACGTGATGACGGACGACGAGGCCGAGAGGAGATCCCACCCCGGTTCCCGGTGAGCTCCGGCCGAGGCTCCGCGACGCCGGCTCTCCCGCTCGTGAGGCCAGGGAGGCCGCCCCGGGCTCGTTGTGCGCGCACGGTCGCAGTGCGGCAACGGATCCGTGGGGCGACTCCTGAATCTCCTTCAGATCAGTTGTCCATGAAGCTCGGGGCTTCACCCGCACGCGATGAAAAACCCGCGGGAGGTGCAGGCCGGTCTGCCGGACGGCACCGTGCGCGGGGGCGGGGGTCCGAGGGCATGCCCCCGGTATCTTCCGTTCGGTCGATCCGACCGATTGCCCCGTTTGTCGCCGTTCTGCGCTTTCCTCCATGAACGCCGATCAACTCGCTTCGCGATCCGACCGATGGGCATCAGGTATGGGCGAGTCGACGAGCGGCTCGATCGCGCAGTTCGACGGGGGTTGGCTCGATGTTCCGCAGGAAGCTCGAATCGGAGGTGGGGACATTCCCTGGCGAGGGAACGCGATCGCCCCGGGTGGCGCGATGGCCCGTGCCGAAGCGCCGCGGGCCTTCCTGGGCCGCTGTCTCTCGTGAGCATGCGCCATCGGCGCGTGACCCTCCTCCCACGCGGTGTCTCGTCGTGGGGATTTCTTCCGTCTCGGCGAGGCACCCGTTGAGACCGCTGCTGTGGGCGAGCCGATCAGCCCACACGACCCGCCTCCGGATGCCCGGTTTTGATCGGTCCCGTGAGAATCGGTCGGACACATCCCGAGGAGCGGCAACATTCGAGGATTCGGGCCAGACCCTGATGCGGGGCTGATCACGGACAGCAGCCCGGCGGAGGGGAGGCGTCGGTCAAGGAGGCGAAACGATGCGACGACCCATTTCGGCCATTGGTCCCCCGAAGGCCATTCCGATCTGGCTGCTGTTCGTCTTCCTGGTATCCAGCCGCGCCATGGGCGCACGAGGAGCCCTGGAGATCGCAGTGCCGGATCACGTCTTTCAGAATCCCGGAGACTACATCACCACGCCCTTCACCCCCACCGTCACACTGACGGCGAACTTCGTCACGATGAGCTGTCTCGAGGACGTCTCAGGCGACCCTGCCCAGGAGACCTTCGAGGTGGCGATCACCTCGGAGGACGACACGGTCCTGGCGAGCGCCGAGATCACCGACAACTTCGAGACGGGCGGAGACTGCGACGGCCACCGCTACTCTTTCGACGTTCCGGACACCGTGCTGTCCGGCGGCACGACGTATCGCTTGCGCACGACGGCACGGGCGGGAACACCTGTACGCGCGAGGCGAGGCGCGCACCTGTACCACGACCAGGCGCTTCCTACCTGGGTCAACACCGTCGGGATCGGCGGCATGATGTACCAGCGGATGGGCACGGAACCGCCGAAAACGAGAGACTACGAGTACGACGGCTTCACCGTCATTGAACCGTTTGTCCTCCCTGAAAGCACGGCAGGCTACGTGATTCTGGGATGTCTGGAGGACACGAACGACGATGCCGGGAGCGAGACCTTTGAGGTCGCGATCACGAGCGATCCTGCAGGCATCAACGTGCTCGCGTCCGCCGATCTGACCAACAACTTCCGGCAGACCGGCGGTTGCGACCGACACGCGTACCTGTTCGATCTGCACGCTGCCAGGCTCACACCCGGAGGTCTGTACTACCTGAAGAAAACCGCAACGAGCGGGGCACCCATCCGTTCCCTGGGACCCGATCATCTCTTCTTCACTCTCGGCCTCGAAGTGAACGAGTACGCGCTCGCCGGGGGCGGACACCTGGGGATGGCCTCGGGCCAATACCAGATCGACATCGGTGTCCTGGGCGAGAACGCGATCACGAAGAGCCACGGAACGAGCGCTTCCTTCAGGGTCGAAGACGGCTTCGTGATTGACCAAGCGCGCCCGCGTGAGGTCCGGAACCTGCAGTTTCAGAACAAGACGGTCCTTCGCTGGACCGAGGAACGTTGGAGCAAGGAACTCGGCGGCAGCTACAACATGTACCGCGGCGCGCTCAGCCAGCTCCCCTCGGGGTTCGGAAGCTGTCGCGCGCCAGGCCTGACTTCGACTTCATACGAGGACACCGAGGTCCCGTCGGCCGGCGAGGGGTTCTTCTACCTGGTCACCGCGAAGGCAGACCACGAGGAAGGGAGCATGGGCCAGAGCCACGATCGTCCCAACAACGCGTGGCGAGAGCGCGCGAACACGAACCCGTGTTCCGCCGAGTGAGGAGGGTCGAGCGATGAATCTGCGAACTGCGTTCTTCATGACGTTGGTTCTGGCGGTCGCCGTCTCGGCGGGTCTGGCCGCCGTAGCGCCGCCGGAGCTGATGCACTATCAGGGATTCCTGCGCAACGTGAACGGCCCGCCGGTTGCCGACGGGAACTACGCGATGGTGTTCAGGTTCTACAACGCCGAGGTCGGCGGGCTCTTGCTGCTGACCGATCAGCACACGGGCGTCCAGGTGGTGCCGACCGTGGATGGCGTGTTCACCGTCCAACTGGGCGGCGGGACGATCGTGCCGAGTCTGTACGCCACCCTGGGCGCGATGTTCTCCGGTGCGAGCCAGGTGTGGATGGCGATGGAGGTTGAGGGTCAGATTCTGAGTGGCCGGGTCCGGGTCAAGTCCGCGGGATACGCTCTCGACGCAGGCCAGTGCGTCGACGCGAACCATGCAGTTGCCGCCGACCAGGCCAACCAATGCACGAACGCCGATACTCTGGACGCGCAGCACGGAACGTACTACCTGAACCGCGCGAATCACTCGGGCGTTCAGCTCCCCGCCTCCATCTACCCACAGGGGAGTGGCAGCGGATTGGACTGCGACAAGCTGGACGGAACGCACTCCGATGGCTTCCTCCACACGAACAACTTGGAGGAGACCAAGCAGGGCAAGCTCAATGTCGGTGCCTCGGGTGCGTTCAACTACGGCCTGACGGCCAATGGGACGACCGCAGGGGCGTACTTCACGAACCCCGGCGGTCAGCAAGCTTGGATCGCCGGAGACGGCTCCGGACCTTCATTTTCTTCCGTTGCCGGCTATTTTGAGAACGGCGACGGGAAGGTGTGGCTCGCCTCTTCTCCCAACATCGTTCCGGATCCCGGGGACACGGGCGTCAGCGCCGAGGGGAACAAGGCAGGCGGCTACTTCGAGGACGCGAACAGCTCCGGATTCGCTTATGTGGGATACGGCGACTACGGCATCCAAGCCTCCGGGAACACCGCTGGCGGCCGTTTCGAAAGAACGAACGTTTCCAACGCCAGCGTTTGGGGAGGAATCGGTTGGCTGGACGGCGAGGGTGACTACGCCGGAGCTTACGGTCAGAGCACGGGTAGCGCCTGCCTGGAGGGTGGGAGCAACCATCCCCAATGCGTCGGCGTGGAAGGACGGGGAGTCACGGGCGGCGGCTACTTCAAGGACACCACGAGTGGGAGGTGGTGCTTCGTCGCGTACGGCAGCTTGAACACATACTGTGGTTCCGGCGCCATGAGTACCACGCAGAACCACCCGGAGGATCGCGACTTGGCAGTCGTCACCTCCGCCGTCGAAGCCCACGAGGTCGCAACCTACACCCGCGGTACTGCGCGGCTGGTCAACGGAACGGCGCGCGTGCCACTCGACGAGACCTTCAAGTGGATCGCGAATCCTGACATTGGGCTCACTGCCCATCTGACTCCCCGCGGAGAGGCCGTTGCGCTTGCTGTCGAGTCACTCACGACATCCGAACTGGTCGTCCGCGGACCAGTTACGGGGCACGCAGACGTCGTCTTCGATTACCTCGTGTACGGGCTCCGAATCGGCTTCGAGGAGAGCGCGGGTCTCGCGCCGAGGATGCTGGATGCGAGCGTTCCCGAGCTGACGAGCAGCGAAGCAGTCGAAGACGGGCACGCAGAAGCAGATCTTTCCAGCGCGCTCGAACGATACAAGGCGATGCGCGCAGGACTGGGTGTCACGGACCCGCTCGATCTCACGCGGTCCCGACAGCTGGTGGCAGCGATCAACCGCTATCGGCCCGAGCCAGGATCGGCGACGTCGCCCGAAACGGACGAACCGCGTCGCGCATCGCGGGCTGATGGGCTGCGCTCGCATGGAACGGCGGCCGTTGGTCCGGGGACTTCCCAGGGAGCGGCGGCCGCCAACGGGACGCACGAGATGGTTCCTCGCGAGCTCCCCACGGACGGCGATGGCAACGTCTACGCGAGGTCATTCCGGCCGAGTTCCTCGGCCTTGGCGACCCTGACGCTGGTCAGCGAGCCGGTCCAGGCCGGCGATGTGCTCGTCATCTCCCACGAGCAGCCTGGCACGATGAGTCTCTCGCGAGTGGCGGGAGACACCGCCGTGGTAGGAATCGTGGCTGCGGAGCCTGGCGTCGTGCTTGGCGCCGACCGTCCGACCGCGGAGAAGGATGCCGCCGAGCCCGTCTCGACCGATCAAAACGCCGCGACCGCGACGCCGGCGGGACAGGTCGCGAACTCGCGGTTCCGGACGCCGGTCACCACTTCCGGCGTGGTGCCTTGCAAGGTGGACGCTAGCTTCGGAGCGATCCGACCCGGCGACCTCCTGACCACGTCGACAACACCGGGCCACGCCATGCGTGCCGACGACCCGCGGCCGGGTACGATCCTGGGCAAGGCCCTCGAATCGCTCGACACGGGCACGGGCCTGATCCGGGTCCTGGTCATGCTGCGGTAGGCCTCGCCCGTTTCGTCTTCTGGGGCCTCACGATCTCGCGAGGCCCCTTTTTTTCGCCGGCACGTGCCGGGAGGACGACTCTCGCCGAAGATTGTGCGGGACGCGCGAATCCCGCTTCCCGGTCACGGGCTCCCCTGGGGCGCAGCGGAGCGCTGCGAGAGCAGAGCGCGGGAGCATCGTCGGTGGCTTCGTCGGGTGCTCCCTGAAGAGGCCGCGGATCTGCGTTTGCTCCTCGACCCGGAGTCTTCTCCCGATGGATCCGTCGGGGTCACCATGACCTTTGGACGGTACGGACCTCCTCTTGAGAAACAGATGCTCGGGGGCTTTGCCCCCGAACCTCCACTCCCGCCCTCCGCGACGCCGGCGGACCGGCATCGCTCCGGTTGGGCTCGTTTCTTCCGGAGGTGTCGGGGCGCCCGCCCCGTGCGGCCGCTCCCAAACGGGAAAGGGCGGCGAATCAACGAATCGTCGATTCGCCGCCCTTTCCGCTTTGCCATGAAAAACCCCCTCGCACCGCCGGGATCACCGGCGATGCGAGGGGGCTAGAGACGCTACACAGCGGACCGCTGCCGACCTGTCAGAGCTACGGGCAGACGCCCGTGTCGTTCACGATCCGGGCTCCCGCCGTTGCGTTCCCCGCGGGGCCGAAACCGGCCGCGTTGTTGGCGCGGACCAGGTACCAGTAGAACGTGTCCGACGCCGGGCTCTCCGCGAGAACGCTCCCCGAGGAGAGTCCTGCGCTCGACACCCGCTCGCACGAATCGTTGCTTGCGTCGAGGAGCTTCGGCAGCTCGAAGTCGGCGCCCCGGTACAGGTAGTAGGTGGTGGCGTTCGAAGCCGCGGTCCAGTCGAGCCTGTCCCTGGACGCGCCGATCCACGAGAGCGACGGCACCTCGCCGGGAGCAAGGGGCGGAGCCGCGCACGCGTTGCACGCGTAGCCCCCCGGTGTGGTGATCAGGATCGACCAGCCGAGGAGCTGGCCGGAGTCCCCGCCGGTGTCGTCGGTGATCTCGAGCGTCCAGGACCCTGCCGCCGGGATCCCGTCGAGGGTGGCCAGCGAGCCTTCCGGCCGGAAGCTGCCGGTAAACGGTGCGGTGCCGGCGGTGATCGCCGTCGCCGCCTCGTCGTCGAAGACCGTGTTCGTGTAGTTGTCCGACGAGCTGCCGTTGTCCGTGCTCAGCTCGACGCGGGTCCCGTTGGGGCCGATCAGGAAGAGGTCCAGGTCGGAGTCCCATGTGTGGGTCAGGTCGATCGTCACGTTCACGTCGCCGACGATGCCGGGGTCGGCCACGACGATCGTCGAGGTCGTGGGCGGCGTCCGGACGTCCGCGATCGGCTTGGGCGTGTCCGTGGAGGCGTAGTTACTGGGAATGAACACCGGCTGCCCCACGCGGACGGAAAACGCATCGGTCCAGGATCCTTCGTTCGAGGTGATGGCGACCTGGAAGCTCACGACCGTTCCGCAGGGAACCGCATCGCCCACGCGCACGACGAACGGCGCGCCCGCGGACACGAAGCCTCCGATCGGCACGGTGCCGAACGAGGTGGTGCCCGTGGTCACGGTCACGCCCAGGGTCGTCGTCGAGAGCACCGCCTGCACGTTCGTCGCGGAGGCGGCGCCCGTGTTCACGACCTGGTATGGAATCGTGAGGTCCTCTCCGGGATCGACGATCGTGTTCCCACCGCCGGCCCCGGTCCCGTTGCACGCCTCGCCCACCGAGTAGGAGGAGCGCCGGAGCTGCGGCTGGCCGCACGGAATCGAGGGATACTCGAACTGCAGCTCGAAGGCGTCGATCGTGCCCACGTCGATGCCCGCCTGGTCCACCACCAGCAGCGTCCACGTCCCGGTGGCGAACTTCCCGTTCAGCACCGAGAGCGGCTGCTCCGGCTGGAAGGATCCCGCGAACGGTGCGGCGCCGGCCGAGATGGGCGTGGCCGCCTGATCGTCGAAGATCGTGTTGTCGAAATTCTCGCCGCTGCTGCCGCGGCGGTTGGAGAGCAGCACGGTCGTCCCGTCCGGAGCGACGAGGGAGATGACGATGTCCCCGTCGAACGTGTGCGTGATCTTCGCCTTCACGTTGAGGTCGACGATGTCGTTCACGTCCGTCACCGCGATCGTGGCGGAGGCTCCCGACGGCGTGTTGTCCGGAATGGGCACGGGGGATCCGGTGAAGCTCCACGTCGGAGTCGTGTTCGTGCCGGTCGTGAACGTGTAGTAGCTCCCGCTGTTGCTGTCGAATGCGGCGTTCGCGGCCGGATCCTTGGAGCCCACGGCGAAGTAGTAGGGGGAGCACTGCTGGAGCCCCTGCACCCGCACCGAGTGGCTCGTGACGATGTCGGGAACCACGGGAGTCGTGCTGCCCGGGGGAACGCTCAGGCCGAAGGTCACCTGGCTGTCCGCCCCCTCGTTCGTGTCCCACTTGATGTCGGCGCGGTTCCCGGTGACGTTCTCGGCCCGGACGTTCGTGATGGTGGGGCCGGAGCAATCCACCGGCGCCGACCGCGTGACCCCCACGTTCGGGGTCCCGCAGTACGACACGTCGAGGTAGCTGACGGTGATGGTGTCCCCGTCGAACACCGAAAGCTGTCCGTCTCCGTTCGCGGCGGGCGCGCTGGTGGTGGCGATCGAGCCGGAGAACCGGCCCGATGCCGCCGGGGTCTCCGTGAGCACGACGACCTCCGGGGTCGCCTCGGCTCCCGAGCTGATCGCGACCGCATGCGATCCGGAGCCGGTGAGGTCGGCGTCCACGAGGTTGATCGAAACCGAGTCGGCGCAGTTGTACACGCTTCGGGTGACGGAAACGGCGCCGGCGCACGGCTGCGGCGTCGCGGTGACGCACGCGCTCGACGGCCCGAAGCACGCGCCGGAGGATCCCACCGCCTGGACGACGTAGCTGTAGTCGCGTCCGTTGGCGACGTTGGAGTCGGTGTAGCTCGTCCCGGGGACCTCGGCGAGGACCGCCTTGCCGAAATCGCAGCCCGCGTACCCTTCCGAGCGGAGGATCCGGTAGGTCGAGGCGCCCGCCACCGGTGCCCAGGACACCGTGAGCTGGTTGCTGCCGATCGAGGCCGAAACCGTCGGCGCCGTCGTCGGTCCCGAGGCACAGCCGCCGTTCTGGGGGGTCGGCGTGTTGCAGGCGATCCCGTGCCGGTTGAATGCCGCGTAGATCGCCGTCATGTGCGGCGTCCCGTCGCTCAGGTTCCCGTTGTCGTCGTCCGCGCCCAGCCACTGCAGGTACGCGTTGGTGGCGCCGCATCCGTCCGCCGAGCTGCCACAGGTGCAGGCGTGCCAGGCCCCGATGTTGCCGCTGCCCTGGAAGAAGATCTTGCTCGCCACGATGAAAGCGTCGTTCTGGCTCAGATTGAACGGAGCCGCCTGGAGATCGCGGGCCGCGAGGTCCCACGCCGCCTGACGGCTCGGGGCCGCGGAGCAGTGGACCTGCCGGCCGCATGGGCCCGAGCTGGAGCTGCAATGCGTGCACACATAGCCCAGGGGAGTGTCGGGAAGCCCGTCGGCGTGCATGGCCCAGTCCGCGTCGCGGACCCCGGAGCAGTTCAGGATGCAGTGCGTCCCGGTCTGCGACTCGTTGTAGTTGTAGCCGGTGCCGTCCGCGGTCTGGCCGCAGCCCTGGTCGCTCGTCGCGAGGAAGCCGAACCCGATGCAGGAGGCCTGCAGGCGGTACATGGAAGCGACGTCGGCGTAGGCCTCGCTGGAGTTGCTGAGCGAGCCGGCCACGTCGTTGTCGTCGAGGCCGTGTCCCCATTCGTGGTCGAAGACGGCCGCGATCTCGCCCGTGTTCCGGCAGCCGCCGCCGCTCCGATAGAAGTTGATCGAGGTCCCGTTCCAGAACGCGTTGCAGGTCTGGTTGATGTTCACGTTGGTGGGGAGCTGGGCCTGCAGCCACGCGTTGCCGGGCAGCCATCCCCGAGCCATCTCGACGAGCTTGTTCACCTCGTAGAATGCCGAGCGCGAGGCCGGGGTGTTCCCGGCGGAGGTGCTCCCGGGAGGCGTGACGCAGTCGTGCTGGCCGTTGGTGCCGCCGAGGGCCACGTCGCCTGCGCGGGTTTCGCTCACCGTGCCGCACGTATCCGAGATCTTCACGTACTTGCCGCTGAACGTGGTGGTGACGTTTCCGGCGCCGGGGTACTCGAACAGGCCGGCGCTATTGGTGAAGTCGTTGGGAGCCGGCAGGCCGGTGTCCGCGAACGGCATGGGCGAGTTGGGCTGCATCGTGCCGCAGGTGGCGTTCGACGGGCAGATCTCGGTGCTCGTCAGGGGGTAGACGCCGCCGGAGATCTTCCTCGTCTCGTACGCGTTCCTGTCCTCGAACGCCAGCATCTCGCCGGTGTGGGCGTCCACCAGGACCTCCCAGGTCGGATCCTCGCCCTCCCGGCGGAACCCGTACGACCAGACCAGCCGGTGTCCGTATCCGGCACCGATCGGTCCGGCGAAGGCCTCGCCCGACTGGAACTGCTGCGGTGCGAACGGCACGAGCTCGAGCGTCGGCTTCTTCCAGAACGCGTCGCCGCGGGCCTTCCCGCCGGCAAACTCGAACCCGCGGCTCACCGCCTGGTCGCCCGTGATCCCGGGTTTGGTGTCCGCTTTCACGTTCCCCCAGACTTCGGTGCCCAGGAGGATCAAGTTGCCGTGGCTGATCGTCGCCGCCACGCGGCCGTAGCGCACGGGAATCCCATCCACTTCCTGCGGGATGCTCACCTGCCACAGGTCCGGCGTGATCCGATCGGTTCGAGCTGCGGCGAGCTGGGTCGTGTCGATCCCGAGCGCCTCCTGGTTTCTCACCAGGAACGCGCGGACCAGATCGGCGACCACCTTCCCGTCGACCTTCTCGACCTTTCGGCCGAGGCTCTGGCCAACCTCCTGGAGTTGCACCCGATTGCCCGTGCCCGTGCCGGGGATCATCGGAATGCTCGCGATGATGCCGCTCGGGGTGCCGGACCGGGGGTCGAACCAGACCTGGACATCCTGCCCGTACGTCTCGAAGAAGCGATTCCAGGCCGTCCGGTTGGCGAGGCCTTCCAGGGCCGACGAGGCCGGGACGTTGCTCGAGCTGATGTAGAGGTCCTGCTTGAAAAACGACTTCGACTCCAGCGGGGAGTCGGACGGCTTGACATCGAAGGCTCTCGCGGCGCTCGGGAAGAGCGCCACGGCGGTGATGCACAGAACTCCGAAGAGAAAAGCGAGACGATTCCTGCTCATGCGACCTCGTTCCCCCGCCGCAACGCGGCGTGCCTGAGCCGGATCCCGAGGAATCCGGCGGTTGGTGAATGCCGATTCAATGCGAGGCCGGAGCGACACGGCGCCGGCCAGAACACAAGTCCAAACGAAACCACGGGCGACTCGTTTCGGGTCGTTCGGGATTTTTTCGAAGGAACACGCCGGCGCGCGGCGAGCGATCCCGTCACGAAGCCCCCGACACTTCATCGGAGGGATCGATCCGGCTGCCCTCCGCCCCGCACAGCTCATACCAAGATTGAGAAGCTGCGGGGAAAGTCCTCTGTATTATTCGGCGAGTCCGCTCGTTGTCAAGGCGAAACGCCCCGAGAGGTGCACGACACGAGAGTGACGAGCAGGCAGATCGACGCGAATTGGCTGGTTTCTCGCTGCAATCTTCTGCCGAGGGCAAGGAGCGCCGCGGCGCCACGGAGTCAGCGGGACGGGGCCTCCGCCCGCATCGGAAACGCCTCGCGAGAGACCCGGGCCTCCGGAAGCCGCTCTCCCGCGACGGCGAGCAACCGTTTCTCGAATACCAGACTCTGTCCGCGGGTCTTGAGCGTCGCCGGAATGTCCAGCACGCGGACGTAGCGGTCGCGCCGATCGGCCGGAACCCCCCGCGCCGCGCGAGTCGCGTCGTACTCGAGAAGTCCCGACCACACGCTCCGGAATCCCTGACCCTCGTGGAGGATCACCTCGCCCTGGCGCTGTGCGACCAAACGGTCCTTGCCGTTGTCCCAGGAAACGATGATCTCGTGACCGCCGCTACCGTCGAGGTCAACGGTTTCCAGGTTCCCGCGCCCCACGTGACCTCCGTTCTCCTTCCCGAAATCCCGCGAGTAGACCGACTCGAGACCTCCTTCGACCCGGCGGAACACCTCGAGACGGACGTTCACCGCCTCGGCCTCCACCTTGCGCCCGGTCAGGTAGGTCACGAGCGCCACCAGCTGTTTCGCGCCGGTCGAGAGGATCGGAGCCGATAGAACGGTTCCGTTGAGGACGTCGGCGGGGGCGATTCCCATCACATTGTAAACGGAAGTGCCCGACTCATCCGGGAGAGCCGGGGGGACCGGGGGGGCCGGGCGAGCGTTGGCGAGCAGGAGAAGGAATGCCGCGGCGACAGGCAGAAACGCCTTGCCCCGCATCACGCCTCCGCCGCGCGAGGCTCCGTCGAGGCAGCCTGGCTCTTGCGCAGCTCTCGTCGGCGGGCGAGCCGCCGCGCGCGCTTCTCGAGATTCACGACGGTCCACGCCTCGAACTTCTCGGCCGACTCGAAAAACAGGTCGTAGTCCACGTCCTGAGTGAAATACTCGCAGGGCCCCTCCTTTTCGGGAAGCCCGTAGTCCCGGCAGATCTGCGGCCTCGTTTCGTAGATCGCGCACGAGTTGTCCGCCTGGAGATGGCGGCATCGATTCCGCACCTCGAGATACCAATCTCCGTCCTCGACCCAGACCACCGCGTTCTGGTGGAGTAGATACCAACGGATCTCGTCATGGTCGCTCGGGGTGACGGGACGATCGATTTCAAGGGCGAAGTACTTGCAGCAAAGTGCCGAGCACACGTGGCACGGAGGGCCGTGCTTCGGATCCGGGAAGGGCGCAATCGACCGTGTGAGCGCTCCGACCGGGACGAAGGTAGCCACGTTGCCGGCTGTCGCCGGCGTCTGCACCTTGCTCGCCCGCTTCTTTGCCACCTCGCCGCGACCTCCCAGCCCACCCTCGCGCGGACCTGCGCAGGGCGGTGCCGAGGAGTTTAACATGCGGCCGCGTTGGCTCCCCGGGGGCGGCGGCGGTCCCGGCCCGGGACCCATCTTCAGTGTCCCACCCCGCAGGTCCTATACTCTGCGCGTTGGACGCCCCCCGCGGGAGCTGAAGGAAGGCGGGTCTGCTCATGCTCGTGCTCCTGGCCAGGCATCTGATCTCGATGGCGGCGCCTCCGATCGTCGGGGGGGCGGTCGCGGTAACGAACGGCCGGATCGTCGCGGCCGGCCGCCGCCGTGACGTGCTCGAGGCGGCCCAAGTCGCGCCGGAGGTCCGCGACCTCGGGGACGTTGCGCTCGTTCCCGGCCTGGTGAACGCGCACACGCATCTGGAGCTTTCCTGGCTGGGCGAGGACCCGCCCGCGGGGAGCGGATACGCCGGGTGGGTGACCGATCTTCTCGACAAACGGGAGCGTCTCGACCCGGCCGCGGCCCGGTCTGCGGCGGAGCGAGCGATCGCAACTATCGAGGCGCGGGGCACGGTCGCCGTCGGCGACGTCGCCAACGACGTGTGGATCGCGCCGATCCTGGCCCGGTCGTCGCTTCGAGCGATTCTGTTCCACGAGATCTACGGGTTTCGCTCCACCGACGCGGAGCGGCTCCTCGACGAGGCCGCCGTCCGGCTGGACACGATCGAGCAGGATCCGGACGTGAGAGCGGCCCGGGGACGGATTCAGGTGGCGCTGACGCCCCACGCCGCACACACCACGTCTCACGCCCTGCTGCGCGCGCTCGCGGGCCGCTCGGCGGCCGCACAGGAGCCGCTCTCCATCCACGTGGCGGAGAGCGAGGCCGAGACCGAGCTGCTCCAGCACGGCACGGGACCCTTGGCCGATCTGCTCCGTCGGCGGGGTGCGTGGGAAGAAGGATGGAGCGCGCCGGGGAGATCTCCCGTCGACTACCTCGATCGCGCCGGCATTCTCGGCCCGCGCACGCTCGCGGTGCACTGCGTTCACATCGGGAATCCCGACCTCTCGCGACTGCAATCCCGCGGGGTCACCGTGGTCACTTGCCCGCGCAGCAACACGCGGCTCGGCGTCGGGAAAGCGCCCGTTCCGAAGCTGCTCGCGGCAGGGATCCCCGTCGCCATCGGCACCGATTCCCTGGCCAGCACGCCGGATCTCGACCTCCTGGCGGAGATCGCAGCGCTGCGCGCGGAGCATCCGGGTCTCGCGCCCGCAGCCGTCCTCCGGATGGCGACGATCAACGGAGCCGGAGCCCTCGGACTTTCTCGCGATCTGGGAACGATCGAGCCCGGAAAGCTGGCCGCCTTCCTCGCCGTTCCATTGCAGCAGCCGGAGGACGACCCGCTGGAGACCGTGACCTCCAACCCGGCGGAAGTCTCGACGATCCGGTGCTGATTCCGATTCGCCTCGACTCGTCTTGTCGTCACTCGTCGTTCGCGCACTTCGCAGCCCCGTCGCCGCTCAGCCCGAGAAGCCGCAGGTAGAGCGCGCGGTAGCGGGCGGCTGCTTCCGGCCAGGAGAATCGCCGCGCCTGGATCCGGAGCCTCTCGCCCTTTCCCGGATCGCGCGCGACCTCTGCCATCCCGCGCTCGAACACCTCGAGCATGCGGTCCGGCTCGAGGTCGGTCCAGTAGAACGCCTCTGCTCCCCCGACTTCCGGAAGGCTGCCGAGCGACGAGCAAAAAACGGGCTTTCCGTACGCCATCGCCTCGACCAGCGGGAGGCCGAACCCCTCGAGTCCGGAGGGCAGCAGGAGGGCGTCGCAGTTCTGCAGCAGCCAGGCCTTCTCCTGGTCGCTCACTTCGCCTGCCAGAACGACTTGCCGCGCCACGCCACGCTCCCGGACCTTGCGTCGAACCTGCTCCGCGTACGGATCGTCGAGATTTCCCGCGATCACGAGCGCCGTGTCGGGAACTCGTCCGATCCACTCCACGAGGAGATGCACGTTCTTCCTCTCGCGCACGAGACCGATGAAGAGCACGAACCGCCGCGCGGGCGCCCATTGCGGCCGCCCGGCCACGGTCGGCGCAGGAAGATCGGTTCCGTTGTGAATCACCTCGAGAGGGATCGGCGGCAAGCGCAGGTGACGACTCGCGAGCTCCCGGGTGAACTCCGAAACGAAAACGAGCGCGGAAGCGCGATCGACCTTCTCCTGGAGCCTCCGAAGTCGCCGCCGTGCCTTGTCCGGGGCCTTCTCGAAGAGGAAGTGCAGGTCGTGGATCGTGAGCAGGTAGCGGCTTCGCGCGTCTGCGGGGCCGTAGCGCGACTCCTGGTGCGTGGCGTGCCAGAGATCGTACCGGGGGCACAGGAGAGGGGCGAACCGGCGGCGCGACGAAACGACCTCGTAGCGCGCCCCGCTCCCGAATCGGCCCGCGAATCCGGAAGGGACGTGAAAGACGAGCTGGTATTCGCGCGGCTCCTCTCGGACCGTCGCCTCGGCGAGCCGGAGCGAGAACTGACCGAGCCCCGAGTGGAGGTGCTTCAGCCGCTCGAGATCGAGGAGAACGGTCGGGCGTTTCGTGGTGGCTCCTCCCGTCTCGGAGGCGTCGGGCGGGCCTCGCCCGATCGAGGCGGTCCACGGCACGCGTGTGCGGCAGGTGACCGGCGAGGTTGCAGGATACGGGTTGCCGGCGCTCCGCGTCCAGGCCGTGCGGTCGCGGGTGCACGGAAGCCTCGAACCGGCACCGTGACTCCGATGCAGATACAGTAGTCGGCTCGATCCGGAGACCCGTCGTGCAACCTCGAGGCTGGGCAGCGTCCGCCCGTAACTGGGCGAGTATGGTCAAGCTCCACCACAGCGTCTTCGCGCTTCCGTTCGCCCTGACGGGGGCGATCCTCGCGGCGGTGAATCACGGCGTGACGGGCCGGCAGGTGTTCTGGATCGTCGTGGCCATGGTCGCGGCTCGCAACGCGGCCATGGGGTTCAATCGCCTGGCGGACCACGCGTACGACGCACGGAATCCCCGCACCTCCACGCGGGAGCTTCCCGCGGGGAAGCTCTCCCGCGCTGCGGTGAGTGCCTTCACCGTCGCGCTCGCGGTCCTCTTCGTGTTCGCGGCCTTCCAGCTCAACCCGCTGTGCGGGGTGCTGTCTCCCGTCGCGCTCGCGGTGGTCCTCGGCTACTCCTTCACCAAACGGTTCACCTGGGCGAGCCATCTCATGCTGGGTCTCAGCCTTGCGATGGCGCCGATGGGGGGCTGGCTCGCGATCCGGGGGAGCTTCTCGTGGACCGCCTGGCTCCTGGCTGCGGCCGTCCTCCTGTGGGTGGCTGGGTTCGACGTGATCTACGCCTGCCAGGACGTGGAGTTCGATCGGCGCGAGGGACTGCACTCCATCCCCGCTCGCTTTGGCATCCGACCTGCGCTCGCGACCGCCCGGTGCCTCCACGCGGGCGCCCTTCTGGCCATGACCGGGGTGGGTGTCGCGGCGCGGCTTCATCCGGTGTACGGTTTTGGCCTCGCGGGGATCGCGTTGCTGCTCCTCTGGGAGCATCGCCTCGTCAGGGCGGACGATCTTTCTCGTGTCGGGGTGGCGTTCTTCAACATGAACGGCGTGATCAGCATCGTCTACCTCGCCGTGACGCTCGCCGCGGTGCTCATCCCCGGGGTGTCGGGCTGATCGGGAGACCGCGGAGGAGGAGCCGGTGGCGGACAGGAGGATCGTCGCAGCGGTGACGGGAGCGAGCGGCGCTCTCTACGCCGTGCGCTTTCTCAAGGCTTGCCTCGAGCTCTCGGTGCGGGTGGATCTCGTCGTGAGCGATTACGGGCACCGCCTGCTCATCGAGGAGTGCGGCCTCAATCTGAAAGCCGAGCCCCTCGAGACATGGCTCGATCGGAGCTACGGGGCCTCGAGACCGCGGACCGGAGCCGTCGTCCGCCACGGCGAGCACGACCTGGGAGCCGGAATCGCCTCCGGCTCGAATCGTTGGGACGCGATGGTCGTGGTGCCGTGCTCCATGAAGACGCTCTCGGGGATCGCGCACGGCGCCGCGTCGAACCTCATCGAGCGTGCCGCGGACGTCACGTTGAAAGAGCGCCGGCCACTCGTGCTGGTTCCGCGGGAAACGCCCCTGAACCTCATCCAGATCGACAACCTCCGAAGGGCCGCGGAGGCGGGGGCGACCATCGTCCCCGCCATGCCGGCGTTCTACCAGCGCCCGCGGACGCTGGAGGACATCGCCGATTTCATCGCGGGGAGAATCCTCTCGCTTCTCGGCATCGATCACCAGCTCTTCAAGCCTTGGGAGGGGTGAGGGTTGCGGCCGCTCCTGGTTCTCTTCGACGTGGACGGGACGCTCGTGAGCGCCGCCGGCGCAGGCCGTCGGGCCCTGGAGGACGCCTTCCGCGCGGTGTTCGGGCTGGACGGGATCGGGCCGCGGACCGCCGAGGTTCGCTTCGAGGGGAGGACCGACCCTCTCATCGTGGCGGACATGGCCCGCGCCGTGGGTCTCGATCCGGCCGATGTCGAGCGGCGCGTCACGGAGTTTCGCGCGAGCTACCTCGGCGCGCTTCGCGCGGAGATGAAACGCCCGGACCCGAGGCGACGGGTGCTCCCCGGAGTGGTCCCGCTCCTCGACGCCCTTCGCGCGACTCCCGCCGTCCACCTTGGCCTGATCACCGGCAACATCGAGGAGGGGGCCCGAGCGAAGCTCGAGCCGTTCGGCCTGAACCCGTACTTCCCCGACGGCGGATTCTCGTCGGACCACTCGGACCGCGGGGAGATCGCGCGGATCGCGAGGGAGAAGATCTCGCGGCGATCCGGCATCTCGTTTCCGCCGGACCGCGTCACCGTCGTAGGGGACACCGACCAGGACGTGGCCTGCGCCCGGGCGAACGGGTTCCGTGCGATCGTCGTGGAGTCTGGCTTCGTTCCCTTCGATCGGCTCGTGGCCGCCGCGCCCGACGCGCTCTTCCGCAACTTGACGGAAGCGACGGCCGTGATGCGGGCCCTTGGCGTGGAGTGAGAGAGATCGGGGGGGCGTCCTCGCAAAGGGGCGGCGGCCACCGTAGCGGCTGGTCGCAGGCAGCCAGGCGCGCCCCACGAGGGCGCTGAGGCTGCGCCTACGACCCGGTCCGACCCGCCGCGCGCCGCACGCGCCGGAAGACCCGATCGAGCATCGGCCGCGTGAGCCGTCCCGTCTGCGTGTTTTGCCGGCTTGGATGGTAGCTGCCGAGGAGCGGCAGCAAGGTACCGGACTCGCGCAGGACGATGCTCGTCGTCGCGCCGTGCCCGAACTTCGGGCGGGGCCTCGAGAGGCTTCCGGGCGCCACGCGTTCCGCCCGCCGCAGCATGGCGTCCCATGCGATCTTCCCGAGCGCGACGACCACGAGAAGCCCCGAGAGCAAGTCGATCTCTCGGTCGAGAAAACCCGCGCACCGCTCCATCTCCACAGGATCGGGCCGGTTGTCCGGCGGGGCGCAGCGGCACACGGCGTTGATGAAGACGCCGTTCAGCCGCAACTCGTCCGTGCGCGAGTGGGAGCTCCCGTGGCTCGAAAGGCCCGCGCGTTGGAGCGCCCCGTAGAGCCACTCTCCCGACGAGTCACCCGTGAACATCCTTCCCGTCCGGTTGGCGCCATGCGCGGCGGGAGCGAGCCCGACGACGAGGATTCGTGCGTCACGGTCGCCGAACCCGGGAACGGGAAGCCCCCAGTACCGCTCGTCCCGGTACGCCTTCCGTTTGACGCGCGCGACGGCGAGGCTGTGGGCTCGAAGCCGCGGGCACCTCTCGCACGACGTGACGTCGCGCTCGAGGCGGGCCCAGCGCGCCTCGCTCACGGCTGCGGGCGCTCCGCCGGAGCAACGGCGCGGCCAAGCACGGCGATGGTGCGCCCGGCGGCCACGACGAGCTCGTCCTGACCGTCGCCGTCGAGGTCACCTCCGGCGAGGGCGCCGATCCCGGGCCAGCGCGCGCGAAATCGCACGGTCCCGCTGAACAGCTCGACGATCGCCAGCTGCCCGGTCGACGTGGCGACGGCGGCCTGCGGGCGCGCGCTGTCGACGAACCGGCCGACGACCGACGCGGTGGTGGCGTCGGGAAGCACGCCGGCTCCGGCGATCCCGTCGTCGGTGAGAAGCCCCCCACAGCTCGCCTCGGGCAGCGCGGCGCGGCCGACTTCCTTGCCGGCGATCTCGTTCCAGCCCAGGACCCCGCTCCGCGAGGCGGTCACGGCCCTGGGACCGTTCGCGTGTCCCGGAAACGCCAGGGCGCAGATCTCCTCCGTCGGCGCCGGCCAGGCCGTCTCGCGACCGTCCGATCCGACGGTCGCAACGCCACGGTCGGTGGCCACCGCGAGACGAGGCGGGGCATCCGCGACGACGCCGTGCGGCAACAGCTGAAGATCGAAGATCGGCCGAGAGACGGCCGTCGTCCGGGCCGCGCCGCTCCGAGAGTCGAGCCACACGAACTCCTGACGCCCCGGTCGGAAGCCGACGAGATCCTCCCCCTCGCGAGCCCCGTCCTGCACGGATCGAAGTCGGCCGGCGCCCGCCGGGGGGATCTCGCGACGGGAGACGATGGCTCCGTCGGCGCCGAACGTCACGAGCTTGCCTCCGACCGTCGCGGCGATCGGTGCGCCCGCCCGGGCACGCGAGACCGCGACGCCTTCGATCGGAGCGGAGAGCTCGCGCATCCACAGCACCTTCAGCGTCCCGGCTCCCGCCAGCACCTCCGCGGCGCGGTGCGGCGCGGGATCGAACTTGTTCCTCAGGAGCGATCGCACCTTCGCAGCAACCTCGCCTTCGAAGTCGGGCACGTAGTTGTCCCAGCGCGCCCGGATGCGTCCGTCGCGATCCGCGAGGATCAGCGTCGGAAGAGCTCTCACGCGGAAGCTGCGATCCGCGGCATCATCGTAATGAGCCATGGGCAGGGAGATCCCCAGCGCTCTGCGCGCGCTCTCTGCCGCCTGCCGCGACTCGCGGGCGTTCACGGTGACGACGACGAGGCCCGCGTCCTTCTCGGCATCGAACAACGCCTGGAGCTGGGGGAGCTCCCGCAGGCACGGCGCGCACCACGAAGCCCAGAAATCGAGCACGAGCACCTTGCCCAGCGCGTCCGATGGACGGAACGTGCCCGCGCCCTCGAGCTTCATCTCCACGTCCGGCAGCCGGGGGTACCAGGTGATTGCCGTGAGGTCGGAAGGCTCCGCGTCGAGCCCGGGGACACGGCCTCCGCCGAGCTGATCCCATGCTCCACCGGCCGGCTCCGCCGCACCGGCCCCGATCGCGCGGGCGAGAAGCGCGCGGGCGGGATCCGGCCGACCCGCCGCGGCCAGCGCCTTCGCCGCGCGGACGAGCCGCCCGTCCCCTGGATCGAGGGACGCGGCCCATGCGGTGCGCCCGTCCTCCGTGAGCCATGCCAGATGGTTGATCCCGTCGTCGAGCGCCACGGCCGTGCGGTAGAGGTCCGCGGCGTCGGCGACCCTTCCGAGACGACCGAGGGCCTGCGCCCGAAGATCGAGCACCCTCGCGCGGATCCGATCGCGCTTCGGATCGCGGATCTGCGAAGGCTCCGCACCGACGAGAGCGCCGTCGGCCAAGCTCGCAAGTCGCTCTCCGAGGGCCGGATCGTCGCGGACGATCGCTTCGAGATCCTCGACGCCTCGCGTGTCGAGAATCCCCGACGAGTATCGGGCCTCCAGGCATCCGGCGCGGGCCTGGCCGGGAGGCATGTCGGCGCACGGGCCGGAAGCCCCGGGGTCCGAGGCACGGACGAACATCGGAGAAAGAAGGATCAGAACCGAGCCGATACTCCGCAGCATGGGAGTCAGTGTACGCGGTGAGGCGTCCCTTCGCGAGAGGTGGGGAGCCGGGGGGGGTGTACGACGGAGAAGCGACGAGTTGCTGCTGCGCGTCGGCGTCGGATCGCCGACAATCGTCCCGTCGGTCCCTGCGCGGCGACGGATCAGACCTGAATGGAGCGCGCGCGCCAGAGGCTGTAGATCTCGCAGGCCTTCGACGTCTCGATCTCGACGAACGACCTGTACACCTTTCTCCGGGCGGGGTCGATCTGATAGGTTCGATTCTCGAAGTGGAACTGGACGACGTTGACGGCGGAAGAACCCTTCACTCGCTCGGTCTTGCGGGTCATTCGGTGCGGACCTCCTCTCCGGCTTCGTGGCTCGTGGTTGTCCGGTGTGTGTTCAATCTGCGTACCAATCGATTCGCTCCGGTCGAAACTCGACGGGCGAGGCCGGTTCCGGGCCGGAAAACACAGGCCGAGCGCCGAGAGAGCGAAGCTACCCGCGTGGATCGCCCCCGGGGGTCTCCCCGGTCACGATGGCGGGATCTCGAAATCAATTCCGCCATCTTGGCCGGGTGCCCCCTTCCTCTTATAATGGGGTCGTGGTAGCCGTTTCCCCGCAGAACAAACGGGTCTTGGTTCTCGGCGACGATCCGGCGATGCTGGAACGGGTCGCCTCGACGCTGACGAACGCGGGCTATCTGGTGACGATGGCCCGATCCGCTGAAGACGCGCTTGCCGTTCTGGATCGGAAGGAGCACGACGCCGCGATCCTGGACCAGGAGATCTCCGCCTCGGATGCCTCCGATCTGGTCCGCGCGCTGCGTCGGCGCGCCCCCGGGATGCCGGTCCTGCTTCTGTCCGAGCCGGCGAACCTCCAGGCCGCGGTCGAGGCCCTTCGGCAGGGCGCGGACGACTACCTCTTGCGCCCCCCCGACCCGTTCGAGCTGCGAACGCGTCTCGGCCGCATCCTCGAGCGAACCGAGCTCGACTCTCGCATCGCCTCGCTCCAGGACGAGCTGGCGAAGAAGTACGGGTTCCGCGACCCGGTGGGTCGCTCCCCGTCCATGCAGGAGGTCAAGGACCGGATCCTGCGCGTCGCCCCGATGCGCTCCACCGTTCTGATTCTGGGGGAGAGTGGCGTGGGAAAGGAGCTGGTCGCCAGGGCGATCCACTTCAACTCACGCCGGCGAGACCATTCGTTCATCGCCCTCAACTGCGCGGCGATGCCGGCGAGCCTCATCGAGAGCGAGCTGTTCGGACACGAGAAGGGCGCGTTCACGGGAGCCCACGTCCGCGTCCGGGGGAAGTTCGAGATCGCGCACCGGGGCACCCTGTTCCTGGACGAGATCAGCGAGATGGCTCCGCCGACGCAGGCGAAGCTCCTCCGCGTGCTCGAGGAGCGGGAGTTCATGCGAGTGGGAGGGGACCAGAGCATCCGGGTGGATGTGCGCGTCATCGCGGCCACCAACTCGAACCTGGAGGAGATGATCGCGGCGGGCTCGTTCCGCCAGGACCTGTACTACCGCCTCAAGGTCGTCACGATCCCGGTCCCTCCGCTCCGAGACAGGACTGCGGACATCCCCACTCTGGTCGAGACGTTTCTCGACGAGCTGTCGCGCTCGAACGCCGTGCCGCGCAAGGCCATCACCCCCGAAGCCCTGGCCGCGCTCCAGGTCTATCACTGGCCCGGAAACGTCCGGGAGTTGAAGAACGTCGTGGAAAGCGTTCTGGTGTCGTGCCCCGGCCAGGTCGTCCGTCGCGAGGATCTGCCGCCATCCATCTCGCGCACCCCGCCGGATGCAACGCGCTCCGGGCTCGCTCCCGGGGTCACGCTCGCCGACATGGAGCGGGAGCTGATCCGGCGGACGCTCGAGCACACCGGCGGCAATCGAACCCACTCGGCGGAGATGCTCGGGATCGGCGTGCGCACGCTACAGCGGAAGATCCGCTCGTTCGGCCTCGAGATCCAACCACGACGACGCCGCCCTCGTCGCGGATCCGCTGCGGGGGATCGCGCGTCGTGAACGCTCGCTGCTCGCGTGTCCGACGTCGCGCTCGCGAGGAGCTCATCGATGCGATCGCGTCGTTCGGTACTGCGCAGAAGGGTCGCTCGTCGTCGCTCGCAGGCGCTCTCGCCGATCTCCTCGCGCGCAAGAAAATCAATTTTCCATCTTGACATGGTGAAGGGCTCCTTTATATTCGGAGGTGAAGTTGCAACGAAGACCGTCTCGACGGTCCACGAAAGGAGGTGAAGAGGAACATGGCAGCCAAGAAAAAGGCCACGAAGAAGAAGGCCACGAAGAAGTAAGACATCCGCCACGGTCCGTTCGGGACCGAGCAAGAGACATTGCGGGGGACGCTCGACGGCGTCCCCCTTCTTTTTTCATCGCATCGACTCGACGCCGCCTCTCAGGATCTCGTCGGCCTCGCGGACGACCCACGTGGACGCGGATCCGGCGGACCTCCCGGCTTCGGTGGCCCCGGCCGGTCCCGAGTTCGGCGAGCGTGATTCCGATTCGGGACACGACTTGGCGCTGTGGACCCCTTTCGGGTGCCCCTCCGAGAGTTCACGAGACGTTAACAGCCCGTTCACGCGCGTGTCGGATGCCTGGGCTCCAATCCCTCCTCATACGCCGGGTCGCACGCGGTGCGTCACGGGGTCCGACCCAGGGTCGGGCACGTGGGCGACGCAGGCGAGGGACGAGCGGATCTCCCGGTCGATCCAGGTCGGCGAAGGAGCAGCATGAACGCGCGGGATCGCCGTCGGGTCCCGCCCGATTTCCCGAACGAACCGTGAACGACGCCCCTGCCGGAGTGGTGCGGGCGGAATTCCCCGGAGGGCACCCATGAGCATCGGAATCCGAATCGCGACCGCGGCGTTGGCCGCGTTCGTCGTCGCGGGACCTGCGGTCGCGCAGGCCGAGCAGGTCGACCAGGGCATCCGGCCCTACAAGAAGGAGAGCGGGGTCGCCGGCAGCTTGAACTCCGTCGGCTCCGACACGCTGAACAACCTCATGACGTTCTGGGCGGAGGGCTTCCAGAAGCAGTACCCGAACGTCAAGATCCAGATCGAGGGCAAGGGCTCCTCCACCGCCCCGCCCGCACTCATCGCGGGGACCGCCCAGCTCGGTCCGATGAGCCGCACGATGAAGTCGACGGAGACGGACGAGTTCGAGAAGAAGTACGGATTCAAGCCGACCCCGATCCGCGTCGCGGTGGACGGCATCGCGATCTTCGTGAACAAGGACGCCCCCCTCGACCAGATCACGCTTCCGCAGGTGGATGCGATATTCTCCAAGACCCGGAGGGGAGGCCACCCCTCGGAGATCGCGACGTGGGGAGACCTCGGGCTCCGGGGGGAGTGGGCGACCAAGCCCATCAGCCTCTACGGCCGCAACTCGGCGTCGGGCACGTACGGCTACTTCAAGGAGCACGCGCTGTACAAGGGCGACTTCAAGGACACCGTGAAGGAGCAGCCCGGCTCCGCGTCCGTGGTCCAGGGCGTCAGCGAGGACCGGTTCGCCATGGGATACAGCGGGGTCGGTTACCGCACGTCGGGCGTCAAGAGCCTCAAGCTCGCCGGGAAGGACGGAGCGCCGTTCGTGGCGGACACATCCTCGAACGTCCTGTCCGGAACGTATCCGCTCTCGCGGTACCTGTACATCTACGTGAACAAGACTCCGAACAAGCCCCTCGATCCGCTGGTCCGCGAGTTCCTCCGGTACGTCCTGTCGAAGGACGGCCAGGAGATCGTGGTGAAGGACGGTTACATCCCGATCCCGGCCAAGGTGGTCGAGGAGGAGACGAAGAAGCTCTGATCGGGCTCCGGCGAGGCCGGGGGCAAACCCCTCCGGCCCTCGATCGGGGCTCGCCTGGCGAGCCTAACCACGATGGTCTCGAGCCCCGAAACCGCACAACCGGCCCCGGCGCCCAGGCCTTCCCTGGCGCGCCGGACGTCGCCTCTCCGCCTGTTCGTCGATCGAATCGCGCGCTGGGGAGTCACGGCCGGCGGCATGACGGTCATCCTCGGCGTTCTGGGCATTCTGGTGTTCATCCTCGTCGAGGTGGCGCCGCTGCTGAGAAGGGCGAGAGTTTCCCCCGCCGGGGTCGCCGCGGTTGCGGGCCCTCCACTTCGCGCGATCGTCGCCGACGAGTACCGGACGCATCTGGTCGGCCTCGGCGACGACGGGGCCGTTCGGTCGATCCGTCTCGACGATGGAGCCGCCTCGATCGGAGCCTCGGTCCTCGACTCCGCGACGGGGCGAGTGGTCCGGATCGAGCCGGTTCCCGGCAGCTCGGTTCTCACGGCGTCGACCTCCCTCGGATGGGTCGTGGTGGTCCCCGTACTCTTCGAGACCAGCTTCCGCGGACAGGATCGCCGCATCGAGCCACGCGTCCAGGTCGTAATCCCCCTCGACGCCGACCCGTCGAGGAAACCCGTGGCGGTCTTCGCCGCCCGGCACGACACCGAAGCCGGAACGACGACGGCCGCGGCGCTCCTCGCGGATGGCTCGCTGGCGGTCGTGCGACGCGACGCGACGCGGAACCCGATCACGGAACAGGAAACCGTGACATCGTCTCGGCACACGATCGTCGCTCCGCCGGGACTCACCCATCTCGTTCTCGACTCGGATCAGAAGAATCTTTACGGAGGCGCATCGGACGGCCGCCTGTTCTGGTGGACGCTCGACGACGGGGCTCCTCGCGGGCCGGCGAGATCCGTCGAGGCCGGCCCCGCCGCCGTGACGGCGATGAGCCTTCTCGTCGGCGACCGATCTCTGGTGGTCGGCCAGGCCGACGGCTCGCTGAGCGTTTGGTTCCGGATCCGCCGAGACGATCAGACGCTCGACCTGAGCAAGATCCGCGAGTTCCCGCGCCTGCCCGGCGCCGTGCGTATGATCGCCCCCTCGTCGCGCGACAAGGGGTTCCTCGCCCAGGACGAGAGCGGCCAGATCGGCCTCTACTACTCGACCTCCCATCGCGTGATGTGGCGCGGCGCATCGCCCGTCCACGACGCGACCGCGCTCGTCTACACGCAGAAGGCGGACGGTGCGTACGTCGCCGGACCCGGTCGCGTCGGGGGACTGCGGATCCGGAACTCGCACCCGGAGACCTCGATCGAGGCGCTCTTCGCCGGGATCTGGTACGAAGGGTACGACGAGCCCGCGTTCGTTTGGCAGTCCACGGGTGGCACCGACGATTTCGAGAGCAAGCTCAGCCTCACTCCACTCGTCTTCGGCACCCTCAAGGGGACCTTCTTCTCGCTGATCCTGGCCATTCCGCTGGGTGTGCTGGGCGCCATGTACGCATCCCAGTTCATGCACCCGACCCTCCGCCGGTTCGTCAAGCCCACCGTCGAGATCATGGCGGCGCTTCCCAGCGTCGTTCTCGGATTCCTCGCCGGACTGTGGCTCGCGCCGCGCCTCGAGACGGTCTTTCCTGGACTGATGCTCATGGTTCCGGTGTTGACGATTCTCGTTCTCGCGGCAGGCCGCCTCTTTTCTCTCTTGCCGCGCTCCGTTCGCGGGCGACTTCCGGCCGGGATCGAGGTGTCGCTCTACATCGTGGCTTTGGTCGCCGGCATCTCGCTCTGCTTGAGGTTGTCCGGGCCCATCGAAAGCCTGCTGTTCGCCGGCAACTTCCAGGACTGGCTGCGCCACACCACCGGTCTTGCGTACGACCAGCGGAACGCCGTGGTGGTCGGGCTCGCCATGGGCTTCGCGGTGATTCCCATCATCTTCGCCATCGCCGAAGACGCCTTTTCGAACGTTCCGACGAACCTCGTTTCGGGCTCCCTCGCCCTCGGCGCGAACCGCTGGCAGACGGTCACGCGTGTCGTGCTGCCGACGGCCAGCCCCGGGATCTTCTCGGCGATCATGGTGGGCTTCGGCCGGGCGGTCGGCGAGACGATGATCGTGCTCATGGCGACGGGGAACACCCCGATCCTGGACTGGAATCCGTTCAACGGCTTCCGGACGCTGTCGGCGAACATCGCGGTGGAGATTCCCGAGGCGCCCCAGGGCGGGACGCTGTACCGGACGCTGTTCCTCGCCGCGTTGCTCCTGTTCGTCGTGACGTTTCTCGTGAACACCGTCGCGGAGCTGGTGCGTCAGAGACTCCGGCGGCGATATGCTGCTCTCTGAGCTGCCGCGGGGCGTGCTGGGTCGTCGGGTCCGACGGCTCGCTGTCGATGCGTGGGAAGGGCACCGGGATTGAGACTCTCACGACGCCGCACCGACCTCCTCGGCGAGTCGCTCACCTCCCTCTGCGGAGGCGCGCTCGCGCTGAACGTCCTCCTGATCGTGTTCCTCCTCGTCCTTCTCGCCGGCAACGGCATGAGCTACTTCTGGCAGAAGGAGCTCGTGCGCCTCGATCTCGCCGACGGCACGGCCGTTCTCGGCGAGGTCCACGCGCGGCAGGAGATCCCGCCGGGCCAGGAGGAGGATCCGCGCGACCGCCCGTCGCGGATCCAGGTCAAGGTCGGAAACCGCGATCTCAACGGAGCGGACTTCCGGTGGATCGACGAGCAGCAGATTCTTCGCCGCTCGCAGCCCGCGGACGCCGTGGTCCTGGAGCGTCTGGAGTGGGGGAACTTCTACGGGACGATGGTCGAGCTGCGCAAGGGCGAAGAGGTCCTCGCGCGCGGCTCCGACGAGGCGTGGCGGGCGTTCGGGCCGCTTCACCGCCGCAAGCGCGCGGAGCTCGGCGAGATCCAGCGGCTCGAGCGACGCGAGATCGGCGACGTGAACCACGACATCGAGACGCTGCGTCTCGATGTGCGGAGGATCGCCCGGGAGGAGATGCCCGAGGGCGAGCGGGAACGGCGGAGCGCGGAGATCTCCACGCGTCTCGAAGCGTCGCAGCAGGAGTACGACGCGCTGGCCCGCCGACTCGGGGCGCTGCGCGAGCGCTTCGATGCCGAAACGATCGTCCTTCAATCGGCCGACGGAGCTCGGAAGGAGATCCCGGTGGGGATGGTCGTCCGGGCAATCCGGCCGAACAGCCTGGGGACTTTCGGCACCCTGGCGCTGTATCTGTCCCGGTGCGCGGAGTTCGTCTCCGGCGACCCGCGCGAGTCGAACACGGAAGGGGGCGTCTTCCCGGCGATCTTCGGTACCGTGATGATGGTGTTTCTGATGTCCGTCGCGGTGGTCCCCCTGGGTGTGCTCGCAGCCCTGTACCTTCGCGAATACGCGAGACAGGGGCTGCTCGTCCGCCTCGTTCGAATCTCCGTCAACAACCTGGCGGGGGTTCCCTCGATCGTCTTCGGGGTCTTCGGCCTCGGCTTCTTCGTCTACCTGGTTGGCGGGACGATCGACCGGATCTTCTACTCGGACTCCCTCCCCACGCCGACGTACGGAACGGGCGGAATCCTCTGGGCGAGCCTCACTTTGGCGCTGCTGACCGTCCCGGTCGTGATCGTCGCCACGGAGGAGGGTCTGGCCGCCGTCCCGCGTGTGGTGCGCGAGGGCTCCCTGGCGCTGGGCGCGACCAAATTCGAGACCACCTGGCGCGTGGTCCTCCCCGCGGCCGCACCCGGCATCCTGACGGGCATGATCCTGGCCATGGCGCGCGCGGCCGGCGAGGTGGCGCCACTGATGATCGTCGGGATGGTGAAGCTCGCGCCGTCGCTCCCCCTCGACCACCATTTCCCGTTTCTCCATCCCGAGCGGAAGTTCATGCACCTCGGCTTTCACATCTACGACGTCGGCTTCCAGAGCCCCAACATCGATGCCACCAAGCCCCTGGTCTTCGCGACGGCGCTGCTCCTGATCGCCGTCGTCACCACCATGAACCTCGTGGCGATCACGGTGCGGAACCGGCTGCGCCGGAAGTACGCTTCGAGCGCGGTGTGAGGTACTCCATGCTGGCTCCCGATCCGAAGCCCGAGGCTCCCCAGCCGACCCCGGAGGAGAAGGGGTCTGGGGCGGATGCCGGCGATCCCGCGCTCTGTCCCCGGATCCCGAGCCCCGTGCTGCACGTGGATGCCCTTTCCCTGTGGTACGGCGAGAAGAGGGCGCTGGAAGCCATCACCCTCGAGATTCCGGAAAAGAAGATCACCGCGTTCATCGGCCCTTCGGGATGCGGAAAATCGACCCTGTTGCGCTGCTTCAACCGGCTGAACGACCTGGTGGACGGGGTCCGGATCGAGGGGGACATCCGGTTCGAGGGCTCGAGCATCTTCGACCCGAGGGCGGACGTGAACGCGCTGCGGAAGCGGGTCGGGATGGTGTTCCAGAAGTCGAACCCGTTTCCCAAGTCGATCTACGAGAACGTCGCGTACGGCTGCCGGATCCACGGCGTCAACCGGAAGCGGGAGCTCGACGAGGTCGTGGAGCGGAGCCTGCGGGGGGCAGCCCTGTGGGACGAGGTGAAGGACCGTTTGAGCGACAGCGCGCTGGGGCTCTCGGGCGGTCAGCAGCAGAGGCTGTGCATCGCCCGGGCCATCGCCGTCGAGCCCGAGGTGGTTCTCCTCGACGAGCCGTGCTCGGCCCTGGATCCCATTGCGACGGCGAAGGTCGAAGAGCTCATGCAAGACCTCAAGAAGAGCTATACATTGGTCATCGTGACGCACAACATGCAGCAGGCGTCCCGGGTATCCGACTTCACCGCGTTCCTCTACCTGGGGAGCCTGATCGAGTACGGCGAGACGCAGCGGCTCTTCATCAACCCGATGAAACAGCAGACCGAAGACTACATCACCGGCCGGTTCGGATAGGAACCGAGGGGCCGGACGCCTCCTGAATCCGATCCGGACGCTCGGGGCCGGCCGGCAGCAGGCGGCGAGTCGCTCGGAAGTCGCATCCAGCAGGCGCTTGGCCGATCGGACAGAGGGCGAACATGCACCGTCACTTCGAGGAACGACTCGACGAGCTCTCCGAACTCGTCCTCCGGATGGCCGGACTGGTGGAGGAGGCGATCAGCCGATCCGTGCGCGCCCTGGTGGAGCGCGATTCCGCCCTTGCTCGCCGTGTGATCGCCGACGACGCCGCGGTGGATCGGCTGGAGCTCGAGATCGATCGGCTGTGCATGGAGGCGCTCGCGCTTCAGCAGCCGTTCGCCCGCGATTTGCGCTTCATCGCCACCTCCATGAAGATCATCGCCGATCTCGAGCGGATCGCCGATCACGCCGTGAACGTGAGCGAGCGCGCCATCGAGCTCAACGAAGAGCCGCAGCTCAAGCCGTTCGTCGACATCCCCCTCATGGCACGCCGGTCTCAGGAGATGGTCCACGGGGCCATCGAAGCATTCGTGGAGCGCGATCCCGACGCCGCGCGCCGGGTGATCCTCATGGACGACGACCTGGACCGGCGGATGGAGCAGATCTTCCGCGAGCTCGTCTCCTACATGATGGCGGATCCCAACGCGATCACGCGCGCCCTGCGGCTGACCATCGTGGCCAAGTATTTCGAGCGGATCGGGGATCAGGCCACGAACATCTGCGAGCAGGTCGTGTACATGGCGGAGGGCCAGGTCATCAAGCACCACTGGCTCACCGGAGAGCCGTTCGACGGCACCGGGACATGAAGCGGATCCTGCTGGTGGAGGACGACGCGGACATCGCGCTCTCGCTCCGGTACAACCTGGAGCGCGAGGGCGGGTATCACGTCGCCTCGGTCCGCGACGGCGAGGCCGCGCTCCGGGAAGCGGTCTCCCACCCCCCCGATCTGGTGCTCCTCGATCTGAATCTTCCGGGGATGGACGGCCTGGAGGTCTGCCGGTTCCTCCGGTCGAATCCCACGACGGCGGCCGTCCCGATCATCATGGTCACCGCCCGGGTGGGTGAGGCGGAGAGGATCGTCGGGCTGGATCTCGGCGCGGACGACTACATCACGAAGCCGTACTCCGTGAAGGAGGCGCTGGCGCGCATCCGGGCGGTGCTGCGCAGGACGCCGCACGGCCCGCACGAGGAGACCGAGGTCCTGAACGAGGGACCGATCCTGGTCCTCACGGCGGAGCGGTTGGTGCGGGTGGCGGACCGCGAGGTGACGCTCACCCGCAAGGAGTTCGATCTGCTGGTGGACCTGATCCGCAACCGCGGCCGGGTGCTGACGCGAGAACGCCTGCTCGAGCGCGTCTGGGGGTACGATTACCCGGGCGAGACCCGTACGGTGGACGTGCACATCCGACGACTGCGTAGGAAGCTCGGCGACCCGGGAGAGCGCGGGATCGAGACGGTCGTCGGGGTGGGGTATCGCTTCCGGACCCCGGCGTGAAGATCCGTCACAAGCTTCTCCTGATTCTGGTCGCCGCCTCCGCGGCGGCGTCGCTGCTGGTGGGGCTCGGCACCGAGCGGCTCATGCGATCGGCTGTCGCGGAGCGTTTCACCGAGCGCGTTCGCGCGGAGACCGCGCTGCTCGCCTCCTGGGTCGAGTTCGCCGTTCCTCCGGACTCGCCCCTGGAGTTCGCCGTCGAACGAAGCCGGATCCTCGGCGTGCGCGTCACGCTCATCGCAGAGGACGGCACGGTTCTGGGCGACTCCTCGCGCGACCCGCAGACGCTCGACCGGATGGAGAACCACCTGCACCGCCCGGAGATCCAGGCCGCCGCGCGGGAGGGCACGGGCTCCGCCCGCCGCTGGTCGGACACCACCGGCGCGGAGTACCTCTACGTGGCGGTGCGGACGCGAGGAGACGGACCCGTCCGCTTCGTTCGGACCGCGCTCCCCTATCGTCGTGTGCACGACGTCCAGGTGCACTACCGCTGGATGATCGTTGCGATCTCGTTGGCGTCGCTCCTGGTCCTCAGCGGGATCGCCTATCTCGTGGTCCGGGCTCTCTCGCGTCCCATCGAGCGGATGAGCGCGGTAGCCGAGCAGGCGGCGCAGGGCGACCTGGGGGCCGACGTACCGTACGACGCCGGCGACGAGGTCGGGAGGCTCGCAGCGTCCGTGAACCGGATGCGGCGTTCGCTCACCACCAAGATCGGAGAGCTGGATCAAGAGCGAATGTTGCTGCTTTCGGTCGTCGGCGGCATGCGCGAGGGGCTCCTCCTGGTGGGACCCGACCGGAGGGTCCGCGTGGCCAACGACGCGTTCCGGCAGATCTTCGGGCTCGCCTCCGATCCGTCGGGGAAGCTGCTCGCCGAGATCATCCGCGATCCCTCGGTTCTGCGCGATCTGGAACGGGCCCAGGTGGAAGGACGGGAGATCCGCGATTCGGTCTTCGAGGCGATCGGCTCCGGGCGATCGTTCGAGCTTCACGTGACGCCGCTGAGAGCGCCGGGCCGGGGCGCACCCGCGGGGGCTCTGTTCCTGTTTTTCGACATCACGAGGCTCGAGGCGCTGGAGAGGGTGCGCAGAGACTTCGTGGCCAACGTCTCCCACGAGCTGCGGACCCCGCTGACCTCCATCAAGGCGTTCGTCGAAACCCTCCTCGAAGCGAAGCTCGACGACCGCGAGAACAGCCTGCGGTTCCTCGAGATCGTGCGGAAGAACGCCAACCGAATGAACGCTCTGATCGACGATCTCACCGACCTCTCCCTCATCGAGACCGGTTCCGTGTCGCTTCAGCTCCAGCCGGTGGACCTGTCGGAGATCGCCCACGAAGTGGCGAGCCATCTCTCCCGGCAGGCTGCGAGCCAGAGCGTCGAGGTGCAGGTGGACCTCCCCTCTCCGTTCCAGGTTCGGGCGGATCGCCTCCGCGTCGAGCAGATGCTCGCGAACCTGGTGGACAACGCCATCAAATTCAACAGGCCGGGCGGTCGCGTGCGCATCGCCGCGACGGTGGCGGACGCCCACCCCACGCTGGTCGTGGAGGACTCCGGGATCGGAATCCCCATGGACAGCCTCGATCGGGTCTTCAATCGATTCTATCGCGTGGACAAGGCGCGCTCGCGGGACCTCGGCGGCACCGGGCTGGGCCTCTCCATCGTCAAGCACTTGATGCGGCTGCACGGCGGCCAGGTTCGCGTCGAATCCGAGCTCGGGCGAGGCTCTCGGTTCTTCCTGGAATTTCCCCCCGAGCCGGCGTGAGCTCCGCGGGCGTGGGCGACCCGAAGCGGACGCGCAAGGGCTGAAGGGCCCGGAACGCTCCCCGAGATGAACCCGCGCCCGCAGTGGGGGTGCACTCCGATCGGCGGCAGACTCAGGCGGGCTTCTTGCGGCCGAACTCGGGCGGCGTGGGCCGGTAAAGAACCGGATCCGGCAGCGGAGGCGGCTCACCCACCTTGAAAATACGGACGTTCCGGATCTCCGGCGGATCGAGCGGTTTGCCGTTCGCGAAGGACTTCACCGTGGAGATCGCCTCGATGACCTCGCGCCCGGAGACCACCTCGCCGAAACAAGGATGATGACCGTTTAGAAACGGCTGACTCGCCGCGGTGGCGAAGAACTGGACCCCGCTGACACGGCCGAGGGACGCGCGAGTCATCCCGAGGCGCCCCGGGCGGCTGAAGTTGACCGGTCCTTTCCCTTCGGGCGGAACGTAGTAGGTCGGCGCACCGCGCCCCGTCCCGGTTCGATCGCCCGCCTCGAAGCGCTGAGCCGCTTCAACCAGATGGACTTTCGTTCCATCGTAGTAGGGATCCTTCCGGGTCTCTCCGGTGAACGGATCGGTCCAGGCCAACTTTCCCTCGGCGAGGGCGGCGAAGTGCGCCACCGACTGCGGCGCCTGCTCGGGAAGGAGACGCGCCACGATGTCGCCGAAGCTGGTGCTGATCCTCGCGTACCAACCCTGGGGGAGACCGGGAGGGATCTTGAACGGAGCGACGGGGGACGGAGCACCAGACTCCGACACCCCCGCCGCGACGGTGACGGCGGCCGCCATGAGCGAGCACGCCACGAACGCGAAGCGCGAGAACGGGCGGGCCGGATTCGTCACTTCTGGATCGTCGCCTTCTTGATGAAATCCAGATTCGGCGCCGTCTTGGCGAGGAACGCGTTCCCTTCCTGAAGGATCTTCCCCTGCGCGAGAGTGTCGCCGTACTCGCTGTTCAGCTTCTCGACGACGACCATTCCCTCGATCACCTTGCCGAACGGCGCGAACCCCTGTGCATCCAGGGAAGCGTTGTCCTTGAGATTGATGAACACCTGCGTCGTCCGGGAGTTGGGTTGTCCGGTCTTCGCGAAGGTCACGTACCCCTTCTTGTTGCTCTCTTTCACTGGATCATCCTGGATCCGGGAGTCCTTCCACGCGGTCGAGACCGCGGGATCGCCGTGCATCCCGAACTGCACGACGAAGTTCGGCACCACACGGAAGAACCGGACGTCGTCGTAGTACCCTTTCTTGACCAGGTTGAAGAACCGATCGGCACCGGCAGGAGACCACGCCCGGGTCACCTGCAGAACGACGTTCCCCTTCGAGGTTTCGAGCTTCACTTTGAACGTTTCGGGGGCCTTTTCGTTGAGCGAGGCGGGCTTCATCAGCGCCTCCTTGCCGGCGAGAGCCACCGGGGCGAGCGCTGCGGCGACGGCGAGCATCAGGACGGCGGTCAGAACGGTGCTTCTGCGCATTCGTTTTCTCCTCGACGTGGTCCCCTCAGCGGAATCGCGGACGCCCGTCTTCCGGGCCGCCGCGAGAGTTCAGCACGGAATCCTACGCCCCGGCCCGGGCGGCCGCAAGACGACCTGCCCGGGAGGGTCTGCCCGGGACATCATCGGCGATTCGCCTTTTCTTGCCGCGCGTCGGTCGCCCTCTTCGAGTTCGGTTGATCCACCCGATGCTGGAACTTATGTTTCCCTTGCCCGTGAAACGATGTGCCCGCGCGGTCCCGGAAGGCCCGAAGCCTCCGGGGTCCGGGTCGGGGGGAGGAGGCGGCGTGCCTCAGCTCGATGCGATGCTGCGAGGTCTGGCGGAGCGGGGAGCCGTCGAGCTGCGTCTCGCGGAAGGATCTCGCCCGGTGTTCCGGTACCCGGACGGAGACCGTCCGGTTTCCCAGATCGTTCTGAGCCGGGCCCGCATCTACAGTCTCCTGACCGAGCTGGCTGAAACCGAGGACGCCGTGCGGATGGCCGCCGGAGAGCCCGTCCGCTTCTTCTACAGCCTCGCCGACGGGAGCCTGTTTGCTTGTGAGATCGGGGTGCCCGACTCAGACACCCTCGCGCGGGTGATACCGTCCCCGGCCCCCGCGCGAAGGGAAGCGGACATCCCGCGATCTCCTGAAGAATTCGACGACGCTCCACCCAAGATGGCGGTCTGCCCGGAGCCGCCCCCGTTGGTGGCCGCCGGCAGGGAGGTCGTCGAGAACATCGATGCGTTGCTCCGCCGCATGGTGGAGCTCGGCGCAAGCGACCTCCACGTGTCCGCCGGCGAAACGCCGATGGTCCGTCTCCACGGCGACATGAAGCGCATCGACGAGGTGGGGGTCCTCTCCGCGGAACAAGCCGCCGCGGTCCTCCTTCCGCTGATGCCGCCGCGCTACGCGCAGCAGTTCGAGGAAACCAACGATACGGATTTCGCCCACGAGATCGCCGGACTGGCTCGCTTCCGGTGCAACGTGTTCACCGACCGCAAGGGAATCGGGGGGGTCTTCCGTGTGATCCCGAGTCGCATCCCGACGGCGGAGGACCTGGGGATTCCCAAGGGAGTCCTCGATCTGTGTCACTTGCACAAAGGGCTGGTCCTGGTGACCGGCCCGACGGGCAGCGGCAAGTCGACGACGCTCGCGGCTCTCGTCGACCACATCAATTCGAATCGATCGGACCACATCATCACCATCGAGGATCCCATCGAGTTCGTCCACTCGAACCGGCTGTGCCTGATCAACCAGCGCGAGGTGGGAACGCACACGCTGGGTTTCAAGAACGCGCTGCGGGCGGCGCTCCGGGAGGACCCGGACATCGTCCTGGTGGGCGAGATGCGCGACCTGGAGACGATCGCCATCGCGATCGAGACCGCCGAGACCGGTCACCTGGTCTTCGGCACGCTCCACACCTCCACCGCGGCGTCCACGGTGGACCGCATCATCGACCAGTTCCCCGCGGACCGGCAATCGCAGATCCGCGTGATGCTCTCCGAGTCGCTGCGCGGAGTGGTCTCCCAGACTCTCTGCAAGAAAGTCGGTGGCGGGCGGATCGCCGCCCTCGAGGTCCTCGTCGGGAACCAGGCAGTCTCCAACTTGATCCGCGAGGGGAAGAGCTACCAGATCCCCAGCATCATGCAGACATCGCGAAAGTTCGGGATGATCCTGCTCAACGACTCGCTCATGGAGCTCGTCCGCAAGAAAGTCGTCACGCCCGAGGAGGCCTGGATGAAGGCCGCGGACAAGACGACTCTTCTCGGGCAACTGCGCTCGGCAGGTTTCGAGTTGCCCGGTGCCGTACCGGCGACCGCTTCGTCGTGACTCGACCCTAGAATTCCCCTTGACAGCGAAGAGCATCCCTATATATTGTGTGCAGACTCTGGGATGGTCCCAGATCTTGAGTTGTCGCGTTGGCGGAACTCAGCAAGACCCGAAAGGAGGTTTCGGAACCATGGCAGCGAAGAAGAAGGCGACCAAGAAGGCTACGAAGAAGAAGGCGGCGAAGAAGTAGCCGCAGTCTCTCAAGAGATCGCAAGGCCAATGCAGAAGGGCCGGCGGAAACACCGCCGGCCCTTTTTGCTTCCCTATTTCGGGGTGGACTTTCGCACTTTTTGACGCCGCTTGACGTTCCTCCCTTCGAGTCGGATTCCATAACCAACTGAGCCGAGCGAGGCGTGGCCCTATTGACATGGTTTCTCGTGTATGCTATCTGTTAGCCTGTAGGCTAACAGATGCAACAAGAAAGGAGCGCCCATGACTCGAGCCACGCATCGTCCTTCTTCTGAACCCCTTCTCCTCCGCGGTTCCCTGATCGTCCTCCGGCGCAAATGCGGGAAGCCAAACTGCGCTTGCGCCCAAGGCGACCCTCATGAATCCCCGGCCCTCTCTCTCAGCCTCCGCAACGTCACCCAAATCGTCACCCTGCGCCCCGAAGACGTACCGGACGTCCGAGCCGGGCTCCGGCGGTACAAACAGGCCGTCCAGGATCTGGATCGAAAGGCGCTCGCCGGAGTCAGGTCACTGCGTGACCGAATCCGGAAGGAGAAGGCGGAACGGAAGAGGACGCGACGGTGAGCCGCGCCGCGAACGCTTGGGACCTGCTGCTGGCGGTCTTTGCGCAAGCCTTCACCCAACCGTCGTTCGCTCTGTTCGACGACCTGGTCTGCGCCTGGGTGCTGTGCCCGGGGCGCCGCACCGTCACGCGCATGATCCGGGTCATGGACCCTGCAGGTCGTCGGTGCCACGACGCCTACCATCGGTTTCTGCGGGCTGGGGCTTGGAGCACGGTGGTCGTGTGGGAACTGTTGGTCATTTCGCTCGTGGATCGCCTGTCGCCGGAAGGGAAACTTCAGGTGGATCTGGACGACACCCTGTTTCACAAGACCGGGCGCAAGGTCGAAGGCGCAGGAATCTTCCGTGACGCCGTCCGGTCCCGTGCGAAATCGGTGGTCTACGCCCTCGGGCTGAACCTGGTGGTCCTCACGTTGAGGATCCGTGCCCCCTGGGGTGGCGAGCCGCTGGGACTTCCCATCAATGCTCGGCTCTACCGCAAGCGCGGACCGTCACACCTGGACTTGGGGGAAGCGATGATTCGGGAGATCGCGAGCTGGTTGCCCTCCCGGTCCTTCGCCTTGGCCTGTGACGGAGCCTACGCCTCGCTGGCCGGACGCGCCTTGCCGCGTACCCACGTCACCTCCCGGATCCGCAGAGACGCGGCGCTGTACGACCCACCTCCTCCGCGCCGAAAGGGACAGCGGGGCCGTCCGCGCAAGAAGGGCAAGCGGCTACCCAGCCCGGAGCAGATCGCCCGTAGGAGCCGGACGGGATGGGTACGCGCTGCCGTGGAGGAACGGGGTAAGGTGGTGAAACGTCTCCTGCTGTCTCGTTCGGTGTTGTGGTACGCAGTGTGTCCGGACCGCAAGGTCTCGTTGGTGATCGTTCGCGATCCGACCGGCAAACAGCACGACGACTTCTTCTTTACGACCGACCTCGAAGCACTCGCACCCACCGTCGCCGAGCACTACGCCGGCCGCTGGTCCATCGAAGACACGTTCCGGAACGTGAAGCAGTTTCTCGGCGGCGAGGACCCACAAACCTGGAAAGGAACGGGACCGGAACGGGCCGCCGTACTCTCTCTGTGGCTGTACAGTGCGGTCTGGTCTTGGTACATCACGACGAACGGAGCCAAGATCACCTGGCAGCCCCTCCCCTGGTACACAAGCAAGCACACGCCCTCCTTTGTCGATGCTCTCGCGGCCCTACGCCGAGCTTTGTGGAGTCGCAGGATTTTCTCGACGTGCGCGCAAACACCGCTCCCGCGAAAAATGGCGAGCGTCCTTCTCGACACTCTCGCCCACGCCGCATAGCCGCGCTACGATATCGCCGTAGAGCAAGGCCCCGAAGCCGAGAAAACTGCGAAAGTCCACTCGGGGACAGATCTATTTTCGCTAGAGTGAAAATACCGGTCGGAGTAGGGACCGCGGTCGCCCGCGGCCCCCTCCACAGATCCGGACGTGCGGATTTCCCGCATCCGGCTCCTGCCTCAGGTACCAACGCCAAGACGCTGGGAGGGATAGGGGTGGACGATCTGGATCGGTGGTACCCACCTCTCCGCATACCGTCGCATCCGGGCGCGGGTGATGCGGTGATTCTGGCTGCGCCGCTGAAGGGCTCGCCGCCAGGCCTCCGCGACTTGCCGAGCAAAAGCCCGCAGGGCGGGTCCGTTCCGCGGCACTCCGTAGTACTGGATGTGCCCCGCCACGACCGCCCTCACGTAGGCTCCCTGCTCGGGAACGGCATCGTGCATGCGCCGCCGAAGCTCAACTGCCACTTCCCTCAGCTTCGCTTGCAGCCTCTTTCGCATCGTCTGCCGCAGCACCGTAAACCGACCGCTCTTGGTCTTCGCGCAAATGTGCGTGAATCCCAGAAAGTTGAAGGTCTCCGGCTTGCCGTCACCCCGCTTGTCGCGCCTCTCGACCGCGTACCGGCCGAACTCGATCAGACGCGTCTTGTCAGGATGAAGTTCCAGGCCGAACTTCGCAAACCGCGCGCGCAGTTCCTCCAGGAAACTCTCGGCTTCGGCGCGATGCTCGAATCCCACGACGAAGTCGTCCGCGAAGCGCACGACGACCATTTCGCCCCGCGCCTGCCTCGTCCTCCATCGCCGGATCCAGAGGTCGAACACGTAGTGAAGGTAGATGTTTGCCAGGAGAGGGCTGATGCTTCCACCCTGGATCGTCCCCACCTCACTCTGCGTCCGCTCGCCATCCTCCAGCACGCCCGCGTTCAGCCATTTCTGGATGAGCCGCACGACGCGCTGGTCCCCCACGCGGTGCTCGACGAACTTCACGAGCCATCCATGGTCGAGGGTGTCGAAAAAACCACGAATGTCTGCGTCGAGCACCCAGTTCACCTTCCTCGTTACGATCGCGATTTCCAGTGCGTCCAGCGCTCTGTGTGGGCTGCGCCCGGGCCGGAAACCGTACGAGAACCCGAGGAAGTCCACCTCGTAGATGGCGTAAAGCACCTCGGCGACAGCGCGCTGGACGATCTTGTCCTCCAGCACGAGGACACCGAGCGGCCGTGGCCGCCCGTCCGCCTTCGAGATGTACGCTCTCCGACCCGGCTTCGCTCGGTACGCTCCCCGCTTCAGCCTTCCCGAGAGATCCTGAAGGTTTCCATCCAGGTTCTCCCCGTAATGCCGCCACGTCTCGCCGTCGATACCCGGTGCTGCGTCCGGCCTGATCTCGCGGTAGGCCTTCCGCAGCCGCTCGACGTCGTACACGTGGTGCAGGAGCGCGGTGAACCGCTGCTTCCTGTCCCTCCTTGCTGCCTGACGTATCCGCTCGAGCGCGCTGGGCGCGCCGTCCCGGCTCTGTGTCCGGGGCGCGTTGCACTCGGCCGGATTCCCCTTGGCCAGCCCATTTCCCTCCACCGTCTCCGCAGCCGGTCCCTCGGCTTTGTTCGACAGCTTCTTCGGTACAGTGGGGCTGTCCGACTTCCCGCGTCCGTTCATCACCGGCGTGCGTCCTTGGACTTCCCGGTGCGACCTGCTCGCCCCTCAGCGGCAGGCGGGCGCGGGATCTCCCGGCTCCCGTGCGAGGTGTTTCCGGACGTGCTCGGGGTCTTCGACCGCGCCGGGTCCAGGTACGCCTCGCTACTCCCTTTCGGCGCACCCAGTGTGACCTTCCGCCGAGCCCCACGGCGTCGGCACCCGGTAGATTGGGGGTTTTCGCGGCTCAGTGCCCGGCCCGTCCGTACCCCTGTCAACGCTTCGCCTCCGGTCTCACGGCCGGCAGCGCATGACTCGGGGCCGGTGTGGGTCGCTACTCCTTCACCGTATGGCTCTTTCATCCACTACACCTCGCCGGTTTTGACCGGCGCACGGGGCCAGCCCCCGGACCCCCGCACCCGCGTACGGTGCAGTCCGGCAGACCGGCCTGCACCTCCCGCGGGTTTTTCATCGCATTCGGGTGAAGCCCCGAGCTTCATGGACAACTCGTATGCAAACACGGGGGCTCCGCCCCTGCACCCCCGGCTCCCGCGGGACGTTTTCAGCATTTCAGGGTGACGCCTCGGGCGTCATGAACCACTGTCCCCGAAACTCCCGTCACTTCTCCGGGGTGCTCTCGCTCAGGTCGGTCAGGTTGATCCCCGCCTGCCGGGCGACCTCGACGCTGCGCTCGTCCCGATAGAACTCGCCGAAGTAAATCGCGCGGATGCCGGCGTTCGCGATCAGCTTGAAGCAATTCCAGCACGGCGAGGCGGTGGTGTACAGCTCGGCCCCTTCGATCCTGACGCCGTTCTTCGCCGCCTGGATGATGGCGTTCGCCTCGGCGTGGACCGTGGCCACGCAGTGGCCGTTCTCCATCAGGTGGCCGACCTCGTCGCAGTGCGGCATTCCGCGGATCGATCCGTTGTAGCCCGTGGAGAGGATGGTCTTGTCGCGGACGATCACGCAGCCCACGTTCTTTCGGGCGCACGTGGAGCGCGTGGCCGCCTGGCGGGCGATGTTCATGAAGTACGTATGCCAGTCGACGCGGTCGGGCATGCGAGGTCTCCTCGGGATCGACGTCGCAAGAGCCTAGCACGCCGCGCCGAAGAGCGGCGCGACCGACCTATCCGGCCTGCTTGTTCTTGGTCCAGCGCGGGTACTTGATCTCGTATTTCGCGACCTTGTAATTCATGACGCGCGAGGAGATACCCAGGAATTTGGCGGCGTCCTTCTGGATCCAGTTGTTGATGCGCAGCGCCTCGAGGATCGCCTGCTTCTCGAGGTCTTCCAGCCGGATCCCGGTGGGCGGGAGCCTGAGATTGAGCGAGGCGACGTTCTCGTCGTCCGCATGCCCGCCGGGCATCAGGTTGAGGTCGTCCGCCGTCAGAAGCTGCCCTTCGCACATGAGAACGGAGCGCTCGATGGTGTTCTCGAGCTCCCGGATGTTGCCCGGCCAGGTATGCCGCTTGAGGACCCGGACCGCACCCGGCTCCATGCCACGCACGTCTTTCTGGAGCTCGCCGGCGAACTGCTGGATGAAGTGCTGGGCCAGAGGGACGATGTCCTCTTTCCGCTCCCGCAGGGGCGGCACGTGGACGTTCACCACGTTCAGGCGGTAGTAGAGGTCTTCCCGGAACTCGCCGCCTGCGATCGCCTCCTCGAGGTCCCGGTTGGTCGCGGCGACGAGCCGCACGTCCACCTTGATCGTGCGGTTACCTCCCAGCCGCTCGAATTCACGCTCTTGGAGGACGCGAAGGACCTTCGCCTGGGTGGACGGGGTCATGTTCCCGATCTCGTCCAGGAAGAGCGTGCCCTCGTTGGAGAGCTCGAACCTCCCGATCCTCTGCCGGTCGGCGCCGGTGTAGGCGCCTCGCTCGTGTCCGAACAGCTCGGACTCGAGGAGGTTCTCGTGAAGGGCAGCGCAGTTCATCTTGACGAACGGGCGGTCCGCACGGCTCGAATTTCGGTGGATCGCCTCGGCCACGAGCTCCTTCCCCACGCCGGTCTCGCCGAGGATCAGCACGGTGGCGTTCGATCGGGCGACTTTCTCGATGGTCCGGAAGATCTCCTTCATCTGCCGACTCTCGCCGACGATGTTCTCGAAGCGCGGGAGGACGCTCTCCCGGTCGTAGGCCTGGAGCTTCGCGAGCAGGCGCTGGTGATCGAGGGCCCGCTCGATCTTCATCTCGAGCTCCTCGAGATCGAAGGGCTTCACCAGGTAGTCGTAGGCGCCCGCCTTCATCGCCTCCACCGCCGAATCCACCGTGCCGAACGCGGTCATCACCACCGCCACCGTGTTCTCGTTGAGCAGCTTGCAGCGCCGGAGCACGTCGATGCCGCTCGCCTCGGGCATCTTCAGGTCCGTGACCACCAGATCGAAGACCTCCTCCTCGACCTTGCTCATCGCCTCCCTCCCGTCGGAGGCCTGGTCCACCTGCCAGCCACGGTCGAGAAGCGCGGTGACGATCCCCTCGCGCAGTGTCGGCTCGTCCTCGGCTACGAGAATCCTCTTCATGACGGCTCATTCCTCCGGCGTTTCTGGAACCAGGGGAACGCGGACGGTGAAGGTCGCGCCCCTGCCCCGGCTGCTCTCAAAGTCCACGAGGCCGTGATGGCTGTCCACGATCTTGCGCGCCATCGACAGGCCGACGCCCGACCCCTGCTTCTTCGTGGTGAAGAACGGATAGAAGAGCTTGTCCGCATGCTCCTCGTCGATTCCCGGCCCCGTGTCGGTAACGCGGACGACGAGGTACCGCTCGAATCCGTGCCACGGATCCGCGCTCCGCGCTCCCGGAGGACGATACGGAGTGTGGGGTGTCTCGGGTGCCGCGGCGGTTGCGGTCTCCACCGTGAGCGTCCCCTCGTCCCCCATCGCCTCCATTGCGTTCAGGAACAGGTTCTCGAAGACCTGACGGAGCTGGGTGCGATCCATGAGGAGCGGGGGGATCGCCGGCGCGTACGCCTTCACCACCCGGATGCTCCTTCGGCCGTGGCGCCCCTCGGCGACCTGAAGCGCTTCGTCGAGAACCGGCTCGATCGAGCTCGGGGCGAGGCCCAGAGACAGCGGCCGCACGAACTCGAGGCTCGACGTGATGGTTCGGTTGAGCCGCCGCACCTCGCCGATCACCTTGTCGAGGATCTCGCGGCTCGCGTCGTCCGCGGAGAGCTTCCGCTTCAGGAGCGAGCAGGAGACTTCGATCCCCGCCAGCGGGTTGCGGATCTCGTGGGCCAGGTTCGCCGCCATCTGCCCGATCGCGGCGAGCCGGTCCTTCAGCCGCTCTTGCTCCTCGCGATGCTCGACGTGTGTCAGATCCTTGAAGAAGATCGCCGCGCCCGCTGGAGCGCCGCTCGGATCGGGAACGAACGATAGGGTGAAGCCGACCGTCTTCGTCCCCCCGGAGGCCGTCGCGAGCTCGATCTCGGCACGATTCGGCAGACTCGACATCGCGAACGATTCCTTGAGGATCTGCGCGAGCTTCGGGTGACAGCGCAGCGCTTCCTCCACGGGCTCGCCCGGGGGGGATCGTCGGAGAGATCGAGGATCTGCTTCGCCGGTCCGTTCGCGAGCAGCAGACGTCCGGCCCGGTCCACCGCGACGATGCCGCACCGCATGCCGTGGACGATCCCACGAAAGAGCGTCTCGGAATCGCACGGGGGCGCTGCGAGGGCGGTCGCCCCCTCGCGTCTCGTTCGGACAGTCTCGTCGGGTCGCGTCTCGACGCTGCGCTCCAACCGGATGCTCCTTTTTTCGCCTTACGTTCCCGAAACTTAGGTTCCGCGGCGCGGAGAGGCAAGAATGCTCCGAAACCCGGCCTGGATCCGGGCCGCTTCCTGCCCAGTCCGGACGCACCGCCCGTCCAGGAGCCGGGGCTCGTGCGTGGATTCCGGGCGGAATGTCGGGGAGGCGCACGGAGCTCGCGCGCGGGTTGTCAGTGCGCCTGCAGAGCTCCAGCGTGCCAGACGATGTCCGGAAGCGGCCCAGGCGGAAGCTCGTCGTCGAACAGCTGCGCGGCATCGAAGGACAGCGGAGTCGTACCCGCCACCTTCGCGCGGAACGTCAGGTTGATCAGGTTGCGCGCTCCCGACGCGTTCACGCCCGCCACCGCGCCGCACCGCGTCGCCCCGACGAAGATCCGTCCGGGTTGGTTGGCGTCGACCTGATACAGCGGTGTGTGACCACCGACCTCGAGCAGAGATCCCGCCGACCACCCTTCGAACGAGGCGCGCGCGGGATCGAAGAGAACCACGAAGGCCGCACCGTAAACGCCGGCGGTGTTGGCTACGTCCACCGCGACGGTGACCGCGTCGGCGGCCGTGCCGCCGAGCGTCATGACCGTGGCGCCCGTGATTGCGCCCGGATCCGCCTGTTCCGGGACGAACCCGGCGACGAGCGACGTCCCTCCGTCGGGGATCACGCTCCCGGAGTCTCCCCCTCCGCCGCACGCCGCGGCCATGGGCAACAGCACGATCAGCGCTCCGACGCAGCCGCTTCGCATCGCGACACCCCTCCTCGCCTCGACTCCTCCCACGTGCGCTTACCGACCCTCGCACGCCTGAGCGGTCCACTCCGACCCCGACCAGCAGCGCCCCAGATTGCTCGCGACGTGCGCCACGTCCTGGCCGTCGACCCAGCCGTCCCCGTTCAAGTCGAAGTCCGGGTCGTAGAGCGCGTCGCCCCCTTCGTGCCCACCGAACAGCCTCGCCAGCCAGACCGTGTCCTTGCCGTCCAGGCGCCCGTGCGTCCCGTCGTCGGAACGGTTCACGTCGAACCGCGCCGGATTGACGACGACCTCCAGTGCATCGGCCAGCGTTCCGTACGTGCCGTCCGGGTTGGTCACTCGCACGGCGAACGTGCCGATTTCTGCGGGGCGGACTCCCTCGACCGTCGGCTCGACGGTCGTCGCCAGCAGGATCCGGTCGCATCCCGTCACGGTGGAAGCCGAGAGTCGCACGTTGGGGTTGTCGACTTCGACGACCGCCCCAGGCTGGAAGTTCGCGCCGCGCAGCTCGAGGGTGAACCGAGCTCCCTGCTGTCGCGCAACGGGGGCCGCCACGCCGAGCGCAGGTCGTGACCAGCCGGACACCTCGTTGGAGAACCCTCGGGATTCGCCACCTGCGTTGTAGGCCTTCACGGCCACGAAGTACTCCACGCAGTCCTCGAGGTCGGGAACCTCGGCCTCGGTGACCGGGCCCACGTCCCGGACCTCGGTGTACGCGCCGGACGATTGGCCGTAGTGGATGCGATAGCCGAGCGATCCTTGCACCGGCGACCAGGCGAGCCGGATCGTTCCGCCGAACGCGGCCGTCGCGAGAGACAGACAGCTCAGCGCGACCACCATTCCCTTCGCGAATCTTCTCCGCATCGGGTGACCTCCGGTAGGACGGCATCAGCGCTCGACCGGTCTCCAAGGGCAATCGAGGTGCCATGGATCCCGACGGGACGCCCCCGGCGACGGAAGCGCTATCTCTCCCAGTTGCTGCACTTGCGCACCGGCTCGGTCGGCATGCGAACCTGCTCTCGGCCGAGCGACCGGCCGGGGATTACGGTTCGGGAACGGACAGCGGGCGGCGCGTAATGGAACCCGGTGCATCGGAGGAAGTGCTTTGCTCCCAGCATTCCCGTCGCGAAGAAAGGCGCGCGGATTCCCGGCCGCAGTAGAATCTCCGTGGATCTCGTCGACGCGCAGAGCGTGGTAGCGAACTCCGGGAGTGAACCGTGGGCGTGTTGCAGGAGGACTACCATCAGCAGAACCCGGAGCCACGCAAGGGATGGCTCGTCGTCGTCGCGGTCGCCCTGGCCGCCGCGAGCTGTGCCGTCCTCTGGTTGGCGGTTCAGCAGAACCGTCCACAGACGCCGACACGGGTCTTCGCGAATGCGAGTCTCGGCTGCCGGTTCGAATACCCTTCGGATTTCACGGAAGGGCCCAACTTCATTCGGGCAGGCAGCGGCGCGTTCCTCACCATCGAGCGCCACACCCTCGAGGAAGCGAAGAAAGACTGGGTCGCGGAGCTCCCCGACGTGCTGTTCCCGCAAGTGCGGCTTCAACTGGACCAGGGGTACCGCGATCTCGAGGAGATCTCCCGCAGCCATCTCACGATCGGCGGACGCCCTGCCCTGCAGGTGGAGTTGAAAGGAAAGGCCGGATTCCGCACCGCCGAGACGCGGATCACGGCCCTCGTCACCCATACGGAGGCGTGGGCATACGTGATGCGCGCCTACTCCTCCGAGAGGGACGGCGCCTCCGACCGACGAGCCTTCGACACCGCGCTGAGAAGCCTCGAGTTCCTCCCGGACCCATCGGAAGCGCTCCCGCGATGATCGACGACCTGCTGGACCGCGGTCCTCCGCGTTGGATCGGCCGGTTCGTCGCCGCGGCGGCGATCGTCCTGGTCGTCGGCGGATGGCTCGCGCTGCGTTCGCCGCGCCGCTCGAGCGAATCGACCGATCCCGCCGCGGAGCGTTTCGTCGAGACGGTCTCTCCGAAGGGAGACCTCGATGCCGCGCCGTCGGAGTTCCGATGGCGGTCCGTCCCGGAGGCCGCCCGATACACCGTGAGAATCGCCGACGCGGACGCGATCTGGCCGCTCTTCGTCCGCTCGACGGAAACCGCGGCGCTGGCTCTCGATGCCAAGGAGCTGTCCGCGTTCGCTTCCGGCCGCATCCATGTCTGGGAGGTGGAAGCCTTCGATGCCTCCGGGAAGCGCGTCGCCACCGGCGGCACTCGATTCCGGATCCGAAGACCGGACGCGGCGCCTTGACCCGCGTGGATTCACGAAGGTCCGTCGCGAGCGAAGCGGGCTAGAATTCCTCCCGTGGAGCTCGCCATCGAAACCTGGGGATTGCGCCGGACCTTCGGCGATGTCGCTGCCGTGGACGGCATCGACCTAACGGTCCCGAAGGGAAGCCTCTACGGCTTTCTCGGACCGAACGGCGCCGGCAAGTCCACGACGATCAAGTGCCTCACGGGGCTTCTGCGCCCCACGGCGGGGGCGATGCGCATCCTCGGCATGGACCCGCTGGCGGATCCCGTGGCCGTGAAGCGGGTCGTCGGAGTGGTACCGGAGGATCTCGCGCTCTTCGAGCGTCTCACCGGCGCCGAGACCCTGGCGTTCATCGGCCAGGTGCACGGCCTCGACCGTGGGACGATCCTGGCGCGGTCCGGCGAGCTCTTCCGTCTGATGGACCTCTCGGCAGCCGCTGGAACGCTCGTGGCGGACTACTCCCACGGAATGCGCAAGAAGCTCGCGCTTGCCGGGGCGCTCCTTCCCGCCCCACGGTTGCTGTTCCTCGACGAGCCGTTCGAGGGGATCGACGCCGTCGCCTCACGCCAGATCAAGGATCTCCTCCTCGCGTTCGTCCACGGCGGCGGCACGATCTTCCTGACCTCGCATATCCTCGAAATCGTCGAACGCCTCTCGGACCACCTCGGCGTGATCCACAGGGGAAGGCTCGTCGCCCAGGGATCCATGGCGCAACTGCGTGCCGGGGCGGGAGGCGGCAAGACCCTCGAGGAGATGTTCCTCGACCTGGTGGGGGCGGGCGACGTGCAGCGCGCCTCGCTCCACTGGCTCGCAGGATGATCCGCCTGATCCGGGCCTTCGCGTGGCTCCGCTGGCGCCTGCTGGTCAACACGGTTCGTCCTCGCCGGAGTCGGGACGTGCTCGAGCGGGCATCCCGGATCGGGGCCGCCCTCGTCCCGGTGGCGCTGGCGGCGCTGCTCCTGCCTCTGGCTCTCCTCGCCGGAGCCGGCGGACTCGCGGCCGGCTGGTTCCTGGGGCACGCCGGGGAGGCGGAGCGGACACTGCAGAACGCGGCCCGGGCCCTGCTCGGAATCGTGACCTTGGCCGTGCTCTTCGGACCTCTCGTACGCTCCATGTCCGGCGGGACGGCGAATCTCGCCCGGCTCGTGTTGCTTCCCGTGCCCCGGCGCGTCCTGTTTCTGTCCGAAGTCGTTTCGAGCATCGCGGACCCCTGGATCTTCTGCATCGCTCCCGGCATCGCGCTCGTGCCCGTAGGCCTGGCGGCCTCGGGCGCGTACGCGGCCGCCGCAGCGGCCGCCACGGGGGGCGCCCTCTTCCTCGGCGCGCTGCTGCTCCTCGGAGCCCTGTGCGCGTTCGCGGTTCAGCTGGTGTTTCGCAGCCGCAGGCGGGCGGAGCTTCTGACGCTCGTCGTCGCGGCCGCCCTCTCTCTCGCCGGCTTCATTCCGGCGGTGGCACACGGCGCGTTCGAGAGGGGCGGCGCAAGTGCGGACCGTGGCACCCCCGCATGGCTCCTCGCCGCGCTTTCGGTCCTACCTTCCGACCTGTATGTGCAGTGCGTCGCCTCCGGTGCCCAGGAAGGATTTGCCGGGGCCGCCGTGCCGCTGGCCGGCCTGGCTGTCGCTGCGTCCATTCTGTGCGGATTCTCGTGGGCCATCTACCGGCGCCTCCTCGAATCGCCGGCGACGGCGTCCGGAAGACGCGGCGGTGGGCGGGCGCCCACGATCCTCACCGTCCCGCTCCTCTCGCCGGCGGCCGCGGCCGTAGGATGGGCCCAGGTTCGCGCGGTGCTCCGCACCGTGATCGGGAGGATCGGCGTTCTGCTGGGTCCCGTTGTGTACGCGCTGCTGGTGTTCCTCCTCCCGCGCGCGTTCCCCGAGACGCAGATCGATCGGTTCCCCCTGGGACCCGGGGCGCTTTTCGTTGCGGGCGCCATGGTCTTCGCGGTCGTGTCCATGCACCGGGTTCTGCTGAACCAGTTCGCCATCGACGGCGCCGGACTGACCCTGCAGCTCATCTCCCCGGTTTCGGACGTGGACCTGGTCGCCGGAAAGTTCGCCGGAGGCGCCCTGATGTTCGCGATCTCTCTCGGGCTGTACCTCTCCGCAGCGCTCTTGCTGGGCGGGCCGGTGGATCCGTTCCTTCTCGCGACCCTCCTGCTGGGAGGAATCGCGGCGTTCGTCCTGTTCGCACCCACCGCTGCCATCCTCGCCGCGATGTTCCCGAAGCCCGGAGACCTCTCGAGAATCGGCAGCGCCAGCAACCCCCACCCCGTCGCCGCCGTCCTGGGCCTCGCCGTCACCGCGATGTCGTTCGCCCCCGTTTCCGCCATCGTGTCGATGGTTGCCCTCGGAAACCTCCGCGAGCCGCTCGCGTGCAGCATCGCCGCCGCCTGGCTCGCCTCGACCGCCGTTGCGGCCGTGCCGATCACCCGCCTCGCCGCGGCCGTCGTCGGACGACGTCGGGAGAACCTCGCGCTGGTGGCACTGGGACGCTGACGGATGGCGAGCCGCGTCGAGCTTCAGTTCCGCCGCAATGCGCGGGATCTCCTTCCCCGGGGAGCGACCGTGCTGGCAGCCGTCTCGGGCGGGAGCGACTCGGTCGCACTGCTCGAGCTTCTCCTTCGATACGCCCGGGGCGCGGGGCTTCGCATCGTCGTGGCGCATCTGGACCACGGCCTGCGACGCGAATCCGCTCGCGACAGCCGGTTCGTGGAGCGGATGGCCGCACAGGCCGGCTTGCGGTGCGTCTGCGGTCGGCGCCGCGTCGACGCACGGCGAGCGCCGGACGAGTCGCCGGAAGAGGCTGCCCGCCGGGTGCGACGTCAGTTCCTCCTCGAGACGGCTTCCGCCATCGGTGCGGACGTGATCGCGACCGGCCACACGCTCGACGATCAAGCGGAGACCGTCCTCATGCGCCTGATGCGCGGGGCGGGCCCCTCGGCCCTGGCCGGAATGTCTCCTTCGGGACCCGGACCGTTCGTGCGACCCCTTCTCGCGATGGAGCGGGAGGCTCTGCGCGCGTACCTTCACGCCGGGAGCATCCCGTTCCTCGAGGACCCCTCGAACGACGACTTGCGCTTCGTCCGCAATCGGGTGCGGCGAGTGGTTCTTCCACTTCTGCGCGAGTCGCTGAACCCGGCAGCCGCACGGCACCTGGTCGAGGCCGCAGCCCGGTTGCGCGAGGACGCGGAGTACCTCGACGCGCTGGCTCGAACGGAGATCGATGGCGTCGCACGCCGCGTCCGCGGAGTCCTCGTGCTCCCCGCCGCCGTCCTGCGCGACGCCGCCCCGCCCCTCGCCCGCCGAATGGCCCGGATGGCGCTGGAGCGGGCCGGGGTGGACCCTCGGCGCATCGGCGCGCGTCACATCCACGCCGTCCTCGACATCGCAGCCGCGCATGAGGCGAAGTCCCTCGATCTGCCCGGCGGCGTGACCGCCCGGTGCCACAGGAGCGTGTTGAAGCTCCAGGGCCCCACGAAGACCGCGGTCCGCCGCCGCGTGCCTGCGTCGAGCGGGTAGACCACGCGCAGTACGGTTGCATCGCCGTCCGTTCAATCCCCCGGCCGGACGGCCAAGTTGGATCCACACTCGTGTAGATGGCGCGAATGGGAAAGCGTCGCGGTTCGAGAAAACCCTTACCGCGCCGGCCTCCGGGCAACGCCGCCAACTCGCGCCGGTCTCGATGGCGGTTGCGCTTCATCTCGCCCTGGGGGGCGCGTGCTCCTGCGCGCGGTGATCGATTCCGGGGGAAACGTGAGCGCCATCGAAGTGTTGAGCGCAGGCCACGAACGGTTCGCCGCCGAGGCGATCGAAGCGGTGGGCCGGTGGACGTAGCACGCTGCGACGCGCGGCGGCCGGCCGGTTACGGTCTACCGCACCGTCGTCGTCAGCTTCGTTCTTCGCTGAGGGCCGAGGCGGCATCGCGCCGGACCGGAGCCCGCTGGACCAGGAACACGCCCAGCAGGACCAGGACCCCGCCGACGACCGTCGAGACGCCGATCTCCTCTTGCAGCAGAACGACCGCGGCGGCGAGCGTGACCAGCGGCTCGATGTACAGGAGCGCCGCGACGCGGGAGGCCTCGAGTTTCGCGAGAGCTGCGTACCAGAGCAGGTAGCCGAGCCCAGAGCATCCGATCCCCAGGAAGAGAACGGCCGCCCATCCGGTTGAAGACAGAGCGGGGTATTCCCGCCACCCGCCGTCCAGGAAGAACAAGGGAGCGAGCAGGATCCAGCCGAGAACCATCGCCCCGGTGGTTGCGCGTGCGGGACCGAGGCGCCGCAGCACGGCGTGCGCGAGGATCGTGTACACCGCCCAGTTGAACGTGCTCGCGAGGATGAGCAGGTCGCCGCGGGTCGTCGGGACGGAAAGGAGACCGGCTTCGAGCCGTCCCCGCGTGACCACCAGGGCGGCTCCGAGGAACCCGAGAGCGAAGCCGGCGACCTTCATCACGCCGAACCGCTCGCGCAGAAGGATCGCGGCGAGAAGCGCCGACCAGATCGGGGTGAGCCCGATGAGCCAGCCGGTGTGGACCGCCGTGGTGAGGGTCAGACCGTTCGCCTGGAGGAGCTGATGGACGAAGACCCCCACGAAGCCGAGCACGAGCAGATCGCGCCAGGTTCCGCGAGGAGGGACGACGGGCTGCCCGCGGACGGCGAGGATCGTGAGGAGCAACGTGCTCCCGATGGCGAAGCGGGTGAAAATGAGGGTGATGGGCGAGACCTCGCCGAGAGCCACCTTCGTGGCGACGAACGAGAACCCCCACAGGACGATCGCGAGGAGGGCGCCCAGTCGGGCAGCCACGCCAACCCCCTCAGGCGTTGTACACGGGGCCGCCCCGCGTCCGATAGAGGTCGAGCGCCGAGCGCGCCTCCGCGGCCAGCAGCCCCGCGACGATCTCGATCCCGTGGTTCGAGAGGTACTCGCGCGACTGGGGAAAGACCGGACCCTCCTCGAACCCCAGACGCACCGCGTCCTCGCGGGACGCCGCGTGAACCACGCGGCGCACGCCGCTCCAGAGCGTGGCGCCCAGGCACATCGCGCAGGGCTCGCACGAGCTGACGAGCTCGTGAGGCGGGAGGCCGGGCGCGCGGAGAGAGTGGGACCCGACTCGTCGCTCTGCGATCATGAAGGCGACGATCTCGGCGTGCAGAGACGAGCTGGCGAGGCGCACCACGCAGTTCACGCCGGCGCCGACGAGAACGCCGCTGTCCATCTCGAAGACCGCGGCGCCGAACGGCCCCCCGTCCCCTCGCAGCACGTTCTCGCGCGACAGGGTCACGACGAGCGACATCCTCTCCAGCTCGGAGGCATACGTGCGGCCGGCCTCGGCGATCTCCTCGACCCAGCCCGGCAGGGCGATTCGAATCTCGGGGAACCCTGCTTTCGTCACGGGTTCCGGACCTTCGCGCGCTGCGACGCTCGCTCGATGTACGCGGCTGCGTCGGGCGTCTTGCAGCCGGTCTCGCCGTGGTCGACCTCGACGCGGCCGACCCGCTTCGCCGTCGCGAGGGCCTTTTTCTCGAGAGCGGGGTTCCTCAGTCCGATGCAGATGATCGCGCCGTTCATGGCATGGCGCACGCGGTTCTTCCGTCCGTGAATCTCCTGCGCGATCGTCCGGAGATGGGCCGCGAAGTAGGCGTCGGGAAGCTCCCGGTCGGTTCCGGCGAGCTGTCCGATCATGACCCAGCCCGCTTGCCCGGTCCACTCCCCCTTCGATGCCGCCCACGCCTCCGCCTTCTTCCTGGCCAGCTTGGTCCGGGCGGCGAGCTTCGACAGCGCGTCGGTCTGGACGGTGTTGTCCAGGGAGTTCGCCCACCGGTCGAGCAGTCGCGAGGAGAGAGCGTGCGGAACGACGATCATCGTCGCCAGCACCCTCGCGTCGTGGTTGCCGGTTTCCCAGAGGGCCTCGGCCAGAGGCTGATCGGTTCCGATCTTCTTCGCGAGCGCGCCGAGGCTAGCGTAGCTGACTCCGTACTGGTTCGATCCGATGCCGTGGCGGGAGTAGACCTTCCGGTTCTGCGCGGTTCCCGCCCGCTCCAAGATCCCCATGGCCTCTTTCAGCTCCATGTCCGGCTCCCCCTGCTCGATTCGAAGAGGATGGCACGCCGTGCGGCACCGTACAACCGTACGCAGCCGGAATCGGCCCTTCGCGGGTGTCGTCTGCCTGAGGCATGCCGGGATGCTAGTGTATTCCCGTGCGCCTCTCGACCGAGATCCTCTTCACCGAGCGCCAGATCCGCGAGCGGGTCGAAGCCATGGCATCCGCCATCGCCGCCGACACGCCGGATGGGACCACTCTCTCGGTGATCGCGCTCATGGACGGGGCGTTCCTGTTTTGCGCCGATCTGGTGCGGCGGCTCCCGATGCCGGTCCGCCTCGCCCTCGTTCCCCTCCGATCCGTCGCCCGCGGCGGGGATCCGGCGTCGCTGGCCCTGCCGGCGGACTTCCCGGTACGGGAAGCCGACCTGCTCGTGCTCGAGGACATCCTGGACACCGGGCGCACTCTCTCTGCGCTCTCGAGCCGCCTGGACCGACTGGGGCCACGCCGCGTGCGGATCGCGGTGCTGCTGGACAAGCCCGCGCGCAGGGCAGCGCCGGTACGGCCCGACTACACCGGGTTCACGGTTCGCGATCGCTGGGTGGTGGGATATGGCCTCGATGCCGATGGCCTGTACCGCAACCTCCCGTACATCTCCTACGTGGAGTGAGTCCGGCACGAAGACCGAGCAGGCCGATCGCCCCCCCGGGTTTCGCGGGAGCGTGGTGGGGATGGTCCCCGATTCGCAGCATCGTCTCCTCAACTTTCCCGTCATACACCCCTTCGGGTATCCCGGATGGCATCAGGATGCTCCGTCCTATATTATTCACCTGCAATCCAGCCGGTCGACGGGCCCGCGTGAAGCAGGTGACGAGCCTTCGAACCGGGGAGGTGTCCTCAGGTGAACTCCCATCTCAAGACCGTGGTCGTCTGGCTCGTACTGATCGCCGCCGTCGTGATCGGCTACCAGATCTTCAGTACCGCGAGCGCGCAGCGGCAGCCACTCGACCAATCGCAGTTCTACCAGCTCATCCAGAACGATGAGATCCAGGAGATCACCCTCACGGGCGACAGCATCGGTTACGAGATCGAGGGAAAGTTCAAGAACCCGCGCACCGGCGCGATGAACCAGCCGGTAAAGACGTTCCGAACCTACGTCGTCAAGGACGACGAGATGCTCAAGATCCTCCGGGAGAAGGGGGTCGTCGTTCGCGCGGAGAAGCCGCGGGACAGCTCGTTCCTCGCGCTCCTGCTGACCTGGTCCCCCATGCTGCTCTTCCTGGGCGTGTGGGTCTTCTTCATGCGGCAGATGCAGTCGGGCGGCAACAAGGCGCTCTCGTTCGGAAAGTCCCGCGCAAAGCTCACTTCTGCGCAGGGAAAGAAGATCACGTTCCGGGACGTGGCCGGCGTCGAAGAGGCCAAGGACGAGCTCCAGGAGATCATCGAGTTCCTGAAGGAGCCTCAGAAATTCCAGAAGCTCGGGGGGAAGATCCCCAAGGGCGTCCTCCTGATGGGTCCGCCGGGAACCGGCAAGACCCTCCTGGCTCGCGCCATCGCCGGAGAGGCCAACGTTCCGTTCTTCTCGATCTCCGGATCGGACTTCGTCGAGATGTTCGTGGGCGTAGGGGCTTCTCGCGTGCGTGATCTGTTCGAGCAGGGGAAGAAGAACGCCCCGTGCATCATCTTCATCGACGAGATCGACGCGGTCGGGCGGCACCGAGGCGCGGGCCTGGGCGGAGGACACGATGAGCGCGAGCAGACCCTGAACCAGCTCCTGGTTGAGATGGACGGATTCGAGACCAACGAGGGGGTCATCCTGATCGCCGCAACCAACCGCCCGGACGTCCTCGATCCCGCCCTTCTTCGCCCCGGCCGCTTCGATCGACAGGTCGTGGTGGGCCGGCCGGATGTGCGGGGCCGCGAGGAGATCCTCAAGGTCCACGTTCGGAAGATCCCCATGTCGGGAGACGTGGACCTCATCGTGCTCGCCCGCTCGACTCCGGGCTTCAGCGGCGCCGACCTGGCGAACCTGGTGAACGAGGCGGCGCTCCACGCCGCCCGATACAACCGCAAGGCCGTGGCCATGGACGATTTCGAGGTCGCCAAGGACAAGGTCTTGATGGGGACCGAGCGGAAATCGCTCATCATCAGCGACGAGGAGAAGAAGGCCACGGCGTATCACGAGGCCGGCCATGCGCTCGTCGCGCTCATGCTCCCCGAGGCCGATCCGCTCCACAAGGTGACGATCATCCCTCGCGGCCGCGCGCTGGGGGTAACCCAGCAGCTGCCGGAGGACGACAAGCACAATTACTCGCGCCAGTACCTGGAGGCGGCCATCGCGGTGCTGATGGGCGGCCGGGTGAGCGAGGAGGTCTTCCTCAATCAGACGACCACGGGCGCCGGGAACGACCTGGAGCGCGTCACCGACCTGGCGAGGAAGATGGTGTGCGAGTGGGGCATGTCGGAAACGCTGGGCCCCCTGACCTTCGGAAAGAAGGAGGAAGCGATCTTCCTCGGCCGCGAGATCGCCCAGCACCGGGACTTCAGCGAGGCGACGGCCGTCGTGATCGACCAAGAGGTGAAGGCCATCGTCTCGGTGGGATACGGCACGGCTCGCAGGATCATCGAGAAAGACAGGGAAGCCCTGGTTCGGATCGCCGAAGCGCTGCTCGACCGCGAGGTGCTCGATGGCGAGCAGGTCCACGCGCTCGTGCGCGGCGACAGTCTGCCGGCGAAGGTCGAGAGGGAAGGCCAGGGAACCGAGGCCGCAGCCGACGGAGCCGCGGGCGAGGCGGCCCCGCGAACCCGACCGGGGGAGCGGAAAGGCGTGCTTCCCGCACCGGGGAATCAGCCGGCCTGAGGCGTTCGTCCAGGACCATCCCATCGCGGCCGCCGGGCATGGTGCGGCTCGCAAGAAACAGCTGCTCGGGGGCTTTGCCCCCGAACCTTCACTCCCGCCCTCCGCGACGCCGGCGGACCGGCATCGCTGAGGTTGGGCTTGTTTCCTCCCGCCGTGTCGGGAGAACGCCCGTAAGGCAGCTCGTAACCAACCCGGACGAAGTGAAGCACGACCTCGACGCCGTCGTGGCCGCGCACGGCGCTCGGCGCTCGCACGGCGACTTCACGTTCGGCAGCGTAGATCCACCCGAAGCGTACCCAGGGGATCGCGGCCTCGGTGCTCGATCGCCCGTCAGGGTCGGACTTCGGTCGGTTGAAGCGTGCGGCGCAGCTTGCCCGGATCGTAGCCCTTGTCCGGGAGCCGCGAGACGATCGCCTGGTACGTGGCCTCGTCCATGGTCGGCGTCCGGCTCAGGATCCACAGGTAGTTGCGGCGCGGCTCGCCGACCACCGCCCATCCGTACTCCTGGTCCAGGTCGATGATCCAGTAGTCACCCGAGAACGGCCAGAAGAAAGACACCTCGAGCTTCGCGTTGCGGATCGGATCGACGACAACGGCCTTGCCCTCGGCCACCTTCGGCTTCCCACCGAGGGCTCCCTTGCGACAACGGTTGACGACCCGGATCGCACCGTCGGGCCGCCGCGAGTACTCTGCGGTGGAGGCGGTGCACCCCCGTTGGAACCAGGCGGGGTAGCTGGCGATCTCGTACCAACGGCCCAGGTAGCGGTCGAGGTCGACCGCAGGCACCGTCTCGAGCCGAGCCCGCTCGCCCGCGGTCGACGGCGCCGGCAGCGCGAATGCGATGAGCAGGAGAGTGATGGGGATCGATTTCACGGTCTCTCTCCTCCCGGGCGTGGCATCAAAAGCGGTACTGGCCGGACACCACGCCGTCGTGGAACCAGGCGAAATTGTAGATCTCGTCGGTGTCGGCACCGGGTCCCCTGCTCGTCGTTTGGGATCTGGACCTCGTTGCGGCTCTGCCACACCGGCCCCGCCTCTACCTCGAGCGAGTAGGATGGCTCGGCCGCGGCCGCCAGCGCAGGCACCGCGATCGCGGCGCTCGCGAGCGCCGCGATCCGCAACGAACCGGTGACCGACGCATTGAACATCGAAGATCCCTCCATGGCTCCGGACATCTGTGCGCCGTCAGAAGCTTCACGCCGCCGTCTCCGCTGATTAGGGCGGACTCGCGATCAAGCAGGTGCAGGACGCCGTCAAACAGAATCGCTCCGATCCGCACGGCATCGGGCAGTCGCCTGAGAATCTCGGGTTCAGCGGATGATCTCCTTCTTCGTCAGGTCTCCACATCTAGGAGAGGGGAGTTTAGTCGATCAGGCGGCACCGCCATAGCGGATGGGAAACCAAGGGTGTACGACAAGAAAGTGAGGAGGAGCTGAATCGAAGCGAGGGAAACCAAGCGCGGATGGTCCCGCAGCGCAACCGATGGTACGCTTCGCGGCCGCCGACCCGAGGGGGGCGAGAAGCGCGCAGGGCCGGCGTGCCGCGTCCACGCTCCCCTTTCCATGACGCCCCGGGATCCAACGATGAGCGAGCCGGTCATCTGCTTCGGGCAGCAGCCCTGCGGCTTCTTCCCGAAGCGGTTCTTCCACGCCAAGGTGGTCACCGCGCTGCGGCTGCGGCGGGAGGTCGGCGGGCGGATCGTCTACTTCTGCCACGACAGCGATCACGACCACCGCGAGACGACGACGCCGCTCGTCGACGTCAAGACGGGAACGCCGAAGCGGCTGAACTTCGATCACGCGAGCAAGATCCAGAAGAACTACTCCCCGCTCTACATCAAGAGGATCCAGGACGGCTGGCAGGGGCGGACGGCACGCGTCCTGCCCTGCTTCGTGTCTCCGGCGCTCGTGGAGCTCTTCGAATCGGTCCGGGCGGCGACCGTGGCAGACTTCTGCCTCGACATGTACCGGCGCCTCGGGATCCTGGAGGGGATCCAGGTGGTGCGGTCGAGCGATCCCGAGGTCCGCCGACGCGCGGTGGACATCGAGGACCCGTTCGTCGACGTGGAGTACGCGGGGGAGGTGGTGCGGGCCCGGCGCAAGGGAGGACGGCTGGCCTTGCACCGGGGGGGCGGCGAGTACATCGAGCTCCCCGACCGCGAGACCGGCAAGGAGCGGATCAGTCCGGGGCGCGACGCCCGGCTGATCTGGATGCAGTCGGTGGTACGCTGCACCCATTACGTCGCCGGGGCGAGCGAGATGCAGTACCTGAACCGGGAGGAGACCCCGGAGGTCGTCTTCGTGGAGCGAGACGCCATCGACAACCCCCACGCGTCGTTGGTGGACGGGCCGTTCCCGGGGGGGCTGGACACCGTTTCCGCCCCCTGACCCCCCCGCACGAAGGAGCCCGCGGGTGTACGACAGGAACGTGAGGAGAAGCCGAATCGAAGCGAATCGGGGACAGCAACCGAAACTCGCCAGCACGCAACTCGTTCAAACCTCGGGGCATTGTGCGAGTTTCGGTTGCTGTCCCCGATTCGCAGCATCGTCTCCTCACTTTCCTGTCGTACACCCGGAGCCCGCTGCTTCGTAGCTCGGGGCGTTCGGGGGTGATACCCTTCCTTGCCCCGCCTCGTAGGGGCTGCGCCAGGCGCTCGGCCCCTGGTTCCGCGCAATCGCTGCCCCGCGGGGGGTCACCCGGGATCCGACGACGGAGAATCGCTCGTGACTCGTGACGCCCTCGATGACGTCCAAGGCTCCTCCTCTCCGTCGTCGCGCCGTATCCTGGCGATCGGCGCCCATCCCGACGACGTCGAGTTCGGATGCGGCGGCATTCTGATCAAGGAAGTTTCGCGCGGCCACGACGTCACGATCCTGAACCTGTCGCGCGGCGAGGCGGCGTCGAACGGCACCCCCGAGACGCGCGGCCGCGAGGCCGAGATGGCCGCGGAGGTCATGGGGGCTGAGCTCACGTTCCTCGATCTCGAGGGGGACTCGCGGATCGAGTACCGGCCGCCGAACGCCGTCGCCATGGCGCGCGTCATCCGGCGGCTGCGGCCGCACATCGTGCTCGCCCCGTCGCCGGAGGAGAATCAGCACCCCGACCACGGCAAGGTCGGTCGGCTGGCCCGCGATGCGGCGCGCCTGGCCCGCTACGGAGGGTTGAAGGACCTGGCGCCCGCTCCCGCGCACGCCATCGACGCGCTGTATTTCTACGACGTCACGGGGACCGGTCCGGGTTCCTCCGCCGCAGGTCTGCCGTGGATCCTCGTGGACGTTTCGGAGGTCTTCGCGACCTGGTGCAGGGCGATGGAATGTCACGCGTCGCAGATGGCGACGCGCAACTACCTCGAACTGCAGGTGGCCCGCGCCCGCGCGCTCGGGCTCGAGATCGGCGCCGAGCACGCCATGGCGGTGCGGGCGAACGACCCGATCCGCCTCGACGGGCTCACCGACCTCCGGGGCTCGGGGAGGCGGTTCTGAGCCGCTCGCGCCGCGCGCTCGGGTCCGGCGATCCGTTGCGGATCGCCATCACCTGCTACCCGTCGGTGGGCGGCAGCGGAATCCTCGCGTCGCAGCTCGGGCAGCAGCTCGCGGCGCGGGGTCATGAGGTCCACTTCGTCTCCTACGGGATGCCGTTCCGACTCGACGCCTCGGCGCCCAACGTCCACTTCCACCCGGTGGACATCAACGAGTACGACCTGTTCCGCTATCCCGACTACACCCTGCCGCTGTCGGTGAAGCTGGCGGAGGTCAGCCGGGCCTTCGATCTCGACCTGATCCACGCGCACTACGCGGTTCCGCACGCCGTTGCCGCCTATCTGGCGCAGCAGATGATCGGGGAAGAAGCGCCCGGACTCATCACGACGCTGCACGGAACCGACACGACGCTCATGGGGAAGGATCCGAGCTACCAGCCCGTGATCCGGCACGCGATCGAGCACTCGGCGGGGGTGACGGCGGTGAGCGAGTTCCTGCGCGACGAAACGATGCGCACCTTCCAAGTGGCCCACGAGATCCGCGTCGTCCACAACTTCTTCGCGCCCGCCCGACCGACCCGCGACCGCGCGCAGGTGCGCGAGGAGCTGGGAGTCGGCGACGAAGCCCTGGTGATCCACATGTCGAACCTGCGGCCGGCCAAGCGGATCGAGCACCTCCTGCGGGTCATCGCCGCCTCGAGGAACCGCAACCGCGTGCGGCTGCTGATCCTGGCCGGTGGCGACTTCGCCTCCTACCGTCCGCAGGTCGAGGCGCTCGGGATCGCCTCGCGGGTGATCGTGATGCAGTCGGTGCCCGACGTGGAGACCTACCTCAACGCGGCCGACCTGGCGCTCTACACCTCCGAGCACGAGTCCTTCGGCCTGAGCATCCTGGAGAGCATGTTCCACCGCCATCCGGTGCTCGCGACGCGCGCCGGCGGCATCCCGGAGGTCGTGGTGGACGGACAGACCGGCTTCCTGGCGCCGGTGGGAGACATCGAAGGCCTCGCGGGCAGGCTGGACGCGATCGTGGGGGACCCGGAGCGTTACCGGCCGATGGGAGAGAGGGGCTACCAGAGGGCGCAAGCGCTCTTCTCCGCCGAGCGGATCACGGGGGAGTATCTCGATTTCTATCGGCAGGTGCTCGAGGGTCGAGAAGCACCGCAGGGAACGGGGGGGGCGCCGCATTGATGAGACGGGTCTCGAAGATCGTCGGAGCGTGCACGATGGGGATGCTGCTGGGATGCGTGGGAACGGGCTCGGCGATGGCGCTCGTGCCGCCGCGGCCCGACGCGGCTCAGATCCAGCTCGCGCTGAAGAAGCTCCAGGTCCTGGGAAGCGCGCTCTACGTGGCGGCCCACCCCGACGACGAGAACACACGCCTCATCGCGTGGCTCGTGAACGGTCGCCTTGCGGACGCCGCGTATCTCTCCATGACCCGCGGCGACGGCGGGCAGAACCTGATCGGTCCCGAGATCGGCGACCTGCTGGGAATCATCCGGTCGCAGGAGCTGCTCGCGGCGCGGCGGATCGACGGGGGGCGGCAGTTCTTCACCCGGGCGATCGACTTCGGCTTCTCCAAGAGCCCCGAGGAGACGCTGCGGATCTGGGACCGGGAGCAGGTGCTCGCCGACACGGTGCGGATCTTCCGGCAGTTCCAGCCGGACGTGGTCATCACCCGGTTCCCCGTCGCCGACGGCGAGACGCACGGGCACCACACCTCGTCCGCCTGGATTGCGCGCGACGCCATGGCGGCGGCCGGCGACCCGAAGCGTTTCCCCGAGCAACTCGATCGCCTGACGACGTGGCGGCCGCGTCGGATCCTCTGGAACACCTCGCGGCGGTTCTACGACAAGCCCGAGGACTTCAAGCCGGACACGCTTCTCAAGGTCGACGTCGGCGCCTTCAGCCCGCTTCTCGGCGAGTCGTACACCGAGCTTGCCGCTCGCAGCCGCAGCATGCACAAGAGCCAGGGGTTCGGATCGAGCGGGCAGCGTGGCGAGATGATCGAGTTCCTCGATCCGATCGACGGCGAGCGGATGCAGGAGGACTTGTTCGAGGGGATCGACACGACGTGGGGGAGGGTCCCGGGAGGCAAGGCGGTCGGCGACATCCTCGAGAGAGCCTACCGTGAGTTCGCCCCCGAGAACCCCGCCGCCATCGTGCCGCGCCTCCTCGAGGCGCGCGCCAAGCTGACGGCGCTGCCGCCCGGCCGCTGGACGAATGCCAAGCGGGCCGACCTCGACCAGGTCCTCACCGCCTGCCTCGGCCTCTACCTCGAGGCCGCGGCCGAGACGGTCGCGGCCGCGCCCGGCGACACGGTGAAGATCGATCTCGAGGCGGCCAACCGGTCGTCGGTGACGGTGCGCCTGAAAAGAGTGAGCATCGCCACCGCCGGGAGCGAAACCCCTTGGGATCAGGATCTCGACGGTCGCCAGAGCTTCAAGAAGACGATCGAGGTCACGCTGCCGCCCGGACTCCAGGACTCGCAACCGTACTGGCTGCGCGAGAGAGGCTCGCTCGGGATGTTCCGCGTCGACGACCCGACTCTCATCGGCCTGCCGGAGAACCCGCCGGCGCTGTCGGCGTCGTTCGCCATCGAGGTAGCAGGGACGCTGATCGCCTTCGAAAGACCGGTGGTCCACAAGCGAACCGATCCGGTGCACGGAGAGCAGTACCGGCCGTTCGAGGTGGTTCCGGCGGCGGCCGTGAAGATCACGGAGAGCGTCTTCGTCCTGCCGCCGGAGCTGGCGTCGCACGAGGTGCTGGTCGAGGTCCGCGCCGGCCGGGCCGGCGTCGAGGGAACGGTGCGGCTCGAGGCCCCTGCGGGCTGGACCGCGAGCCCCGCGTCGCGCCCGTTCCGGATCGAAGCGAAGGACGCGACCACGACGGTGACGTTCGATCTCCGGCCGCCGGCCGCTCCGTCGGCCGGGGTCCTGCGTGCGGTCGCCGAGGTCGCCGGGCGGGGCTATCCACGCGGGCTCCTCCACCTCGTCCACGACCACATCCCGACCCAGGTCGTTCTGCCGGCGGCCGAGGCCCGGGTGGTGCGCGCCGACCTGCGCCGCAAGGGGCAGAGCGTCGGATACGTGCAGGGGGCCGGCGACCAGGTGCCGGCCGGGTTGCGGGAGATCGGCTACACGGTGACGGAGCTGTCGGTGGACGAGCTGGCCCCCGAGCGCCTGCAGGCCTTCGACGCGATCGTCCTGGGCGTGCGGGCATACAACACGCTCGAGCGCATCCGATTCCGGCAGCCGGCGCTGTTCGACTACGTGAAGGCGGGGGGGACGATGATCGTGCAGTACACCACCGGCCACGACCTCGAGGTCGACGCCGTGGCGCCGCTGCCGCTTTCGATCTCGCGCGACCGGGTGAGCGAGGAGGGGGCCGAGGTGCGATTCCTGGCCCCGAGTCATCCGGTGCTCAACGAGCCGAACCGGATCACGGCGGCCGATTTCGAGGGGTGGGTTCAAGAGCGCGGACTCTACTTTGCCGGCACATGGGACCCCGCTTTCACGGCGGTGCTCTCCGGCAACGACGCCGGCGAGCCGCCACGCGACGGCGGTCTGCTCGTGGCCAGATACGGCGACGGGTGGTTCGTGTACACGGGCCTGTCCTTCTTCCGGCAGTTCCCGGCCGGAGTGCCGGGGGCCTACCGTCTCTTCGCGAATCTCCTCGCGCTGGGAAACTGAGCCGGTGAGCGTCTCCGAATCGCGTCGCCGCTGGAACCGGGCCGCATGACGACGGATCCCGACAAGCAGAGGCGGATCCTCGAAGACCGACCGCCGTTCTTCCGGACCTGGGCCGGGGTGTACGCCGCGGTGCTCGGGTTCCTCGGCTTCCTGATCCTCGTGTTCCACCTCCTCACGCGGCTCCTCGCGTGAACGTCGTCGACTTCCTCGTCCTCGCCGGCACGCTCGTGGGCATCGCCGCCTACGGTGCCTGGAGAACCCGGGGCAACCGCGACCTCGAGGAGTACTTCGGCGGCGACCACTCGATGCGATGGGGGACCATCGGCCTTTCGGTCATGGCGACCCAGGCGAGCGCGGTGACGTTTCTCTCGACCCCGGGGTTCGGCTACGAGAAAGGGATGGAGTTCGTACAGAACTACCTGGGCCTGCCGATCGCCTTGGTCCTCGTGTCGGCGCTGTTCCTCCCGGTGTACTACCGGTGCGGGGTGTACACCGCCTACGAGTACCTCGAGAGGCGCTTCGACCTGAAGACCCGACAGCTGGGCGCCATCCTCTTTCTCGTGCAGCGGGGGCTCGCGGCCGGCATCACACTCTACGCCCCGGCGATCATCGTCTCGAATCTACTAGGCTGGGACCTCGATACCACCATCCTGCTGACGGGGCTCCTGGTCGTGACCTACACGGTCGCCGGCGGGTCCCGGGCGGTCAGCCTCACGCAGAAGCACCAGATGGCGGTGATCCTGGTCGGCATGGGAGTGGCTTTCATCCTCATCGTCGCGTACCTGGCCCGGGAGATCCCCGTCGCGCTGGCCCTTCCCCTGGCAGGCCGGCTGGGGAGGATGGAGATCATCAATTTTTCCTTCGACTACAGCCGGCGGTACACCTTCTGGTCGGGGATCTTCGGCGGACTGTTCCTGGCGCTGTCCTACTTCGGAACGGACCAGTCGCAAGTCGGACGATATCTCACGGGGCAGTCGGTCACTCAGAGCCGCCTCGGGTTGATGTTCAACGCCGTGCTCAAGGTCCCGATGCAGTTCTTCATCTTGCTCACCGGGGTGATGGTGTTCCTGTTCTATCAGTTCGTACCCCCGCCGATCCTGTTCAAGCGGCCGGCGCTCCAGGCGGCGCACGCGTCATCGCGCGCCGCAGAGATGCGGGAGATCGAAGCACGCTACGCGGCGGTGTTCGCCGAGAAGCGCGACGCCGTGCGGACGCTGGCCGCCGCCCTCGAGAACGACGACGTCGGCGCAGCTGCCTCCGCCCAGGCCCGGGTCAAGGGCCTCGCCGCACGCGGCGAGGCGATCCGGGGCGAGGCGAAAACTCTGGTGGCCGAGGTCGCGCCGGGGATGGAGTCGAAGGACTCGGACTACGTCTTCCTGACCTTCGTCGTCGAACAGCTGCCGCGCGGCGTCATCGGGCTCCTGATCGCCGTGATCTTCTGCGCCGGGATGTCGTCGACCTCGTCCGAGCTCAACGCACTCGGATCGACCTCCACCGTGGACATCTACCGCCGCCTCGTCCGTCCGCGAGAGAGCGAGCGGCACTACGTCTTCGTGTCGAAGCTGCTGACGGCGTTCTGGGGGCTCCTGGCGATCGCCTTCGCGATGGCGGCCACCCTCGCGGAGAACCTGATCGAGGCGATCAACATCCTGGGGTCGCTGTTCTATGGCACCATCCTGGGGCTTTTCCTGACCGCGTTCCTTCTGAAGCGCGTTCGGGGGACCGCGGTCTTCCTGGCCGCCCTCGCGGCGGAGGGCACGGTGATCGCGCTCTACCTCACCACCGACATCGGCTATCTCTGGTACAACCTCATCGGCTGCCTGATCGTCCTGACGCTGGGCGCATCGTTCGAGACCCTTCTGCCCCGCTCGCGGGGGGAGGCTGTCGCCGCGGTCCCGGGCCCAGGGTGTACGACAGGAAAGTGAGGCGACGATGCTGCGAATCGGAGACAGCCACCGAAACTCGCACAATGCCCCGTGGTTTGAACGAGTTGCGTGCCGGCGAGTTTCGGTTGCTAGAGTGAAAATACCGTGGGCCAGCCCCCGGCCCCCCGCGCTTCCGTACGGTGCAGTCCGGCAGACCGGCCTGCACCTCCCGCGGGTTTTTCATCGCTTTCGGGTGACGCCGCGAGGCGTCATGACAACCGGGATGCAAACACGGGGACTCCGTCCCCGCGCCCCCGGCTCCCGCGGGAAATGCACGCCGGCGGACCGGCGTTCATTTCCGCGGGACGTTTTCAGCATTTCAGGGTGACGCCTCGGGCGTCATGGACGACTGTCCCCGATTCGCTTCGATTCAGCCCCTCCTCACTTTCCTGTCGTACACCCCCGGGGCCACCGCCCTTTGCCCCATCGAGCGACCGAGGCTAGAATCACCGTTCTCATCCGTTCCATTCAATTCCAAGGTCCCTGTCGAGGAGGAACTGCATGAAGAAGGCACTGCTGTCCGCTGCCGTTCTGATGTTGCTCGTACCGTCCGCGTTCGCGCAGCTCAAGCTGCCTCGAGTCAGCCCGAAGGGGTCGGTGATGCAGACAGTCGGCCTGACCGACGTCACGATCACCTACAGCCGTCCCGGCGTGAAGGGACGAGTGATCTGGGGCGAACTGGTTCCCTACGACAAGGTCTGGCGTACCGGCGCCAACGAGGCCACCACCATCGAGTTCAGCAAGGACGTGAGCATCAACGGCAAGCCGCTCCCCGCCGGCATGTACAGCCTTCACACCGTCCCCGGCAAGAGCTCCTGGACGGTCATCTTCAACAAGAAGGCCGACCAGTGGGGTAGCTACGAGTACGACGCCACTCAGGACGCGCTGCGCATCGAGGTTGCCCCCGCCTCGGGGCCGCATGTGGAGTGGATGACCTTCTCCTTCCCCGACGTGAAGAACGAATCCGCCCAGGTGGAGCTGGCCTGGGAGAAGGTGCGCGTGGCCTTCACGCTCGGCGCCGACACCACCAACCAGGCGCTTGCCGAAATCCGAAAGGCCATGGCGGGCGAGGTGAAAGAGTGGAACGTCCCGTTCGGCGCAGCCGGTTTCGTGTTCAACAACAATCTCGACAACAAGGCCGAGGCGATGCGGTGGATCGACCAGTCGATCGCCCTGAAGGAGGTCTTCTGGAACCTCCGCCTCAAAGCGCAGATGCTCGCGAAGGATGGCAAGATGAAGGACGCCGTCACGGTCGGCGAGAAAGCGGTCGCCGTCGGCAAGACCGACAGCGACGCAGCCGACGACGTCCCCAAGCTCCAGAAGCAGATCGCCGAGTGGAAGTCGGGCAAGTAGCGCCGCTTCGCTCCATCGGGAATCGTGAAGGGCCGGGGATGCCGGAACCGGCGCCCTGGCCCTTCGTACAGCTGGCTCCAGGGCGAGAGCGACTGCGGCGCTTCCGCGTCATTCCGACGCGAGGACCTTCGGTACACTCACCTCGATGGAATCAGCACGCTGGCCCGCGGCGTCGCCGCTGCGGTGCCCCGAGAGCGGCTGCGGTGGCTGAACCACGCGATCGCGACGAGGGCGAGCGCAGTCGCAAGCGAGATTCCGCCTCCGACGATCAGGGGGCGTGGAAGATACCAGAACCGAACGCGGTGCCGACCGGGTGACAGGCGAACCGCACGAAAGGCCCCGTCGGCGCGAAGCAGAGAAGCGGGCTCGCCGTCCACCTCGACGCCCCAGTTCGGATCGTACGCATCCAGCAGGACCAGGTATCCATCTTCCGGAGCCGCCGCATCGACGATCACCGAGGTCGCAGACTCCTCGACGATGGACGCCTCCGGCCGCAGCGGGGTTCCTGCCTTTCCCCCGGGAGACGGCGGGGCGGCGTCGAGGATCACGGTCGCCGATGGATCGAAGGTCGCCTCGAACAGGCGGTGAATCTGACGATCCGTGTCCGGATCGATCTCCGTGGCGGACACCACGGCGACGCGCGACCCCGATGGGGGACTCTCGTACAGCGCCACGTCGCCGAGCTTCGGCAGCCGCGCCAGCTCGGCGGCGGGAATCGGGGGTGGTGCCGACACCAGGTAGTACCGCGTCCCGGCCCAGGAGAGGAAGCGATACCGGGTCGGCCGGTCGGCCGCGGTGAACTCCCGAAGCAGCGTGAGGTATTCGCGCGGACGAAGCCCGGTCAGGTCCGAGGACAGTGCTCGACGCACCGGGCCGCACGCCCAGGAATTGCAGAGCACCGTGTCGTAGAGGGCCTGATGGACGACCGGAGAGAGGTCCGCGGGGTACTGGGGCGGGCGAACCGCGTCGTCCATCGGGGCGAGCCCTTCGGCGAAGCGCAGCGAGACGAAGACGCGATCCGCGGGGTGCTGCCGGGTCCGGTTCACCCATTCGAACGGCTCGAGCGCCGATGCATCGATGCTCGGATTGATGGACGCGTTGCTCATGATCAGGTCGGCGGCCACCAGGATGAAGAACGCCGCCTGTGCGATCCGGGCCTTGCGGCCGGCCGATCCGCTCAGCCACAGCGCGAGCCCGCCGACGATGGACGCGACGAGCAGGTGCGGCGCCCCGGCGCCGATTCGACCGAGAAACGACGTGGAAGCCGCGGCAGGATTCGGCAACGACCAGGCCTGCCCCAGGCGCTCCGCCAGCTCGATCGCCGTGCGAGGCTGCGCCAGAGCGACGGCAAGACCCAGCGCCGCGAGCGCGGCGAGCGCACACGACAGCGTCAAGGGTAACGCCAGCCGTCGACGTGAGATGCGTTCGCGGTGCGAGATCGCCTCGAACCCGAGCGCCGCGAGGGCTCCTACCGCGAGCGTCGTGAAGATCGCGTACTTCGACGGAAAGCGAAAGACCGCGAGCACCGGCAGGACGATCCGCGCGGCCGGGTAGATCGGGGTGAAGGTGCCGAACGCGGCCACGAGGCTCAGCGGACCGACCACGCACCAGAAACGGGCCCAGGGGCGCTGGCCGGTGGCCAGCGCCCCTGTCAGCGCCGCCAGCAAGGCACCCGCACCGACGTAGAGCGACAACAGGAACGGCTCTCGCCCGTCGTTGACCGCGAAGAGCCACTGCGTGACCTCCTCCGGCCTGCCCACCCACTTGCCGAAGAAGAACGGAACCACGAGCTCGGCGAGCCGGGCCGGGTGCAGCGACCAGGTGTCGATCAGCGCGCCGGCCGCGCGGATCGAGCGCCCGTGCGCATCGAGCAGCGGCAGGATCTGGACGGCGCCGAGCAGGGCGCCGACGAGAATGGCGGCGAGGGAGAGCGCAGCGACTCTCGAGCGCGTGCGCCATCCGCAGGACGGCTCGCCACACGCGAATGCGCCGTAAAGCACCGCAAGCCCTGCGGTGGCCGCGAACGTGACCGGCTCGCCCGCGAGAATCATCAGGGCGCACGCGACGGCGAGAGAAGCGAAGCTGCGCAGCTCCCGCCGCTCGGCGAGGGCGTCGGCTCCCAGAAGGACCCAGGGAATCATCGCGCAGCTCCACGCGAGATTCGGGGTGTTCGCGGTCGATAGGAAGACACCCGAAGCCGCAACGACCGTGGCCCCGAGACACGCGGCGGGGGGCGACGAGCGGCGTCGCAGGAAAAGGTACATCCCCAGCGCCGCCACGGGAAACGGCAAGGCGACGATCCAGTTGAATCCCAGGATCGGCGGCAGAACACGCAGGGGCAGCGTGAGGGGGAACAGTGTTTGGAAGGTGGGGTCGCTCACGGTCGAGTATCCGGATCCCGGGAACGGATTCCAGATCGGCAGGTGGCCTTCGAGGAGCGTCCGGCGGAACCAGAGGTGGTGAGGCAGGAACGACGTCGTGAGGTCGCGCACGAAGAAAACGTGCGAGACGCTGAACATGCCGGGAATCGCGAACAGAGCGAACAGAACGGCAGCGACGGGCCAGGTCCAGAGGCCGACCCCGAGTGGCTGTCGCGTCGGCTCACCCGCAGTCCGCTCACCCAAGCGCCGCATCCTCGTTCTCGAAGCGAAAGGCCGTCTGGGTCGCCGATCATATGCCACCTTCGCCGCGAGCGAGCCAGGCAGCGCGCCTTCGAGCCGCTGTCTGGGATCGGACCGGAGACCTGCCGACCACGAAGCGATCGTCGCGCGGGTGGCAGCCTCGCGGACGAAAGGGCTTCTTCAGACCCGCTTGCGCAAAACCGCCCGATCCTTTCTAATCTTGCCCATGATTCCCATCTCACTCGTCTTCGTCGCAGCCCTTCTGGCTACCGATCCTCCCGCGCTTCCCGTCGGCACCGAGCCCGTCGCTCGAGAGGCCGGACCGGCAACCGCGAAGGAATCCGAGCCGCGAGATGGGGTGCGCCTCTTCGACAAGGGCGACCCCGAGTACATCGCGTTATCCCCGCCCCCGCGGAGCAGAATCTACCCCGAGGCCACGTCTCGGCTGGTCTTTTTCCTGGGCGGCGCGCCGATCCTCGACCGAGGTCTCCGCAGCGGTTCCTCCTCCGCGGCACCGACCCGGCCCGGGGAGCACGTGGAAACCGCGGAGGATGTCGTGGAGACTGCGGTCACCTCCCCCGACGATCGTTTCGGCGTCGTCCTGTCGACGCGTGTCCAGCGAGCGGCGGCGTCTCCGGGGCAGGCCGGAGCTTCGAGCGACTCCCCGTCCCTGTCCACCGAAATTTCGTGGGTCGATACCGCGAATCCGGAAGGGCTGTGGAGCGTGTCTCTGGAGCAGGGCCGTTTCGTCCGGGACCTGGCGCTGCTGTCGGCCGGACGCGGGGTCGCCGTGATCACGCTCGCCGATCCCGACTCCCCTGCCGACGTGCGAATCTACGGCCCCGAAGGGATCGAGCTCACGCGTCTCGACGAATCGGACGGGTCCGCGCTGTCGCTGTCCGCGACGTCCCATGGGGCCTTCCTCGCCGTTGACCTGGCCTATCCGAACGTGGCGGAGCTGCCGAGTCGGGGTGTGACGGTCTTCGACCTCCTTCACGGGACTCGCTGGACGTACACCTGGAAGTACGGCGCGTCGGACGAGCCGATGTCCTGGAGACTCGATGACACGGGCGTCCTCGAGGTCGTGTTTCCGGGAAAGAGCCGGGCTTTCGATCGGAACGGGAAGCCGCTGAAGAAGTGGAAGCGGCGCTGAAGGGACAGATCTCGATCGCCCCCGGACACTTACGCGGCGAGTTCGGCGCCCCGGAACCTCATGGCCGTGCCGCCGCGCGCAGCAGGGCACGCTGGGGAACGCGGACGCGATCGCCCGCCAGGACGACGACACGATTCCCCGACCTTCGCGCGGCCAGGCGGTCGCCGCCTTCGAGCGCTCGCTCGAACTCCTTCGCATCGCGAACGGAGTCCCACACGGTGGCGAGGACCACGACGCTGGCATCCTCCCGCCGCCAGAGCTCCCATCGGTCCCCGTCCCACCCGCACGCCGCGTCGTTGGTCCATGCCTCGGCCCGCAGCGCGGACGGGCTCCAGGTGGAGGGCGTGGGTGCGCCGACGAGAGGTCCGACGAGCAGCTCGCCGAGGCTCCCGGTCCCTTCGCGCTTCCAACCTTCGCCCAGCACCGATTCCAGGTGCGATAGCCGAACCGGAGTCGGGTCGTCACGCGAGGCGGCATCCCAGAACTTCTCAGGGTGCAGGATCTGCTCCGAGGATACGGGACCGTCGCGGTAGGCACGATTCGAATCCGCAACCGGATAACGGCCGGCCCCCGAGAGGACCTCGGACCGGCCGCGTGCCAGGAATCGCGCGCCGAGCACGTACGCTCCGAGCAACGGGCGGCGTAGGATCGGGATCACCTCGGCCACCGTGTCGCCTCGGACCGCCTCCGTCGAGGCCAGTGCCGCGATGTCGGCGCGGCGAATCCACCCTTCGGCCAGACCGCGCGCCGTGTACGCCGCCATCACGAGGCTCGCGCTGCCCTCGTGGACCGCCATGACGGCGAACCCGCGATCTCCGTCATCCGCCGCCCGATCGATCCTCTCGTCCAGGTCGAAATACTGGTCCTCGAGGGCGTGGGTCAGCTCGTGCGCTGCGAAGATCGGACCGGCGCCCGAAGGCAGGGCGTCGAGGAGGAAGAACTTCTTCGCCTCGGGGTCGTAGTACCCCGCGGCCGACTCCTCCACGACCCGCGCGTATTCGTCCGCCACCGAGACTCCGGGGGGAAGCAGGCCCAGGATGCGGAACGCGCGCTCCTCCGCCTCGACCACCGCCGGGGTTGTGAAGCGCTTCAGCCGCTCCGCCGCGTACTCGCCCACCGAGGACCGGCCGACGACCGCGACGGGAACCTCGCTCCGGAACGTGAGTCCGCGAATCTCCTCGACGCGTCGCGCGATTTCGGCCATGCGGGCCCCGGGATCGTCCTGCGCACGAGTACCCGCACCCACCGCGAGCAGCCACACCAGCACCGCGCCTCGCATCCGCATGGTGGGATTGTAGAGGCAGTCCGATCCGCGCGGCTGCAACATCGGCTCGAAGCGAGAACGTTGAAGCCGGAGGACCGGGGATCCCCCTGTGGCACCGCGAGGCTCAGCCGGTTTCGCCTTCGAGGCCGAGCGCCTCCCGCAGGAGCTCCGCGAGCGTCGCGTACTGTCGATCGTCGTTGTAGAGTTGGGAAGAGATTCTCACGAGATTCCCGCCCGCACCCGGCAAGTCGAAGAAACAAGACTCGACCCCGCGTTCGCGAATCCACGCATCGAGGGCGTCCGGCCCGAAGCCGGCTGCGGGAGCGCCTGGCCCGGCGGAGGGGAGCGGGATCGAAGCCATGGAGCCGACCATCTCCTCGGGACAGGGGTCCTCGACGCCCATCCGTCTCAGGATGAGGTCGCGGCCGCGCAGGGCGAGCACGCGGTTCCGCTCCATCAGCGCAGGCCAGCCCCCCGGCAGCAGCCCTCCGAGAAACCGGATGCACTCGGGAATCGCGAGCCACGCGGTGGGGTCGACCGTTCCGGTCCAGTCCCACTCCGCGCGGAACCGGACCCGATCGATCGTCGCGTCGAAGCCATGGCTCACGACCAGCGGGCGGATCCGATCGAGTAGATCCCGCCGCACGTGGAGGATCGCGGCTCCTTTCGGAGCGCACAGCCACTTGTGGGCGTTGGCCGCGTAGCAGGCCGCGCCGAGCCGATCGAGCTCGAGCGGGACCATCCCGAGGGCGTGAGCGCCGTCCACCACCGTCTCGACTCCGCGGGCGAGCAGCTCCGCAACGATCCGCTCGATCGGCATGACCAGTGCCGTCGAGCTCGTCACGTGATCGATCAGTGCCACTCGCGTTCGCGGCGTCACGGCCCCGAGCACCGCCTCGATCACCTCGTGCGGCCCCCGGACAGGAAACGGCACGCGCGCCGCGACGACTCGCGCACCACGTCGCCGCGCGACGAACTCCAGGGTCTTGCGGCACGCGCCGTACGCGTGGTCGGTGGTCAGCAGCTCGTCGCGGGGACCGATGTCGAGCGAGCGCATCGCGGCGTTGACGCCGGCGGTCGCGTTTCCGGTGAACGCGAGCCCCTCGGGGTCGGCTCCGACGAACCGGCCGACGGCGTCGCGGCATTCCGCGAGCGCTTCCGGCAGCCGGCGATGGAGGAAGTCGACCGGCTCCCGCTCCATCCGCTCGCGCAGCTCCCGCTGGAAGTCGAGGACGTGGCGCGGACAAGCGCCGAACGATCCGTGATTGAGGTACACGACGTCCGGATCGAGGATGAAGTGATGCGCCTCGGGGCTGCTCGCCTGCTTCATGTCGGTCGCGACTCTACCAGATCTCGGTTGGTCGGAGGCTCGGCGCCTTCGGCTCGACTTCCGGTTGCTGTCATGACGATCCCGACGGCATGCCCCCAGATCTCCCTATCCGCGTACGGCGCAGCCCGGCAGACCGGCCTGCACCTCCCGCGGGGCTTCATCGTTTCCGGGTGAGGCGCCGGGGCTTCACGGGTGATTGTCCCCGAAATCGAGCGTCGGTTGCTGTTCCCGAAATCCTTCTATACTGTTCGGGCTCACGGATGGGGATTCACTCCATGGGAGGACAGCATGACGAGTAGGAGTGGCCGGGTGCGGCTCGCGGGGATTTCGGTGCTCGCCGCCGTCTTGGGGTTCGCCACGGCCGCCGCCGCCGCCGCGCCGACCGTCGCGGAGGCCGAAGCGTTTGCGGCGAAGGTGGAAGCGAGGCTCCTCGACCTCTGGATCAAGTCGGAACGAGCCAACTGGGTTCAGGCGAACTTCATCACGGACGACACGGAGAAACTCGCCGCCGATGCGCGCGAGCAGCTCCTCGCCGCCACGGCGGACCTCGCCGCGGAGGCGACTCGATTCAAGGACATGAAGCTGCCCTACGACCTCGACCGCAAGCTCAAGCTCCTGCGCACATCTCTCTCGCTCGCAGCACCTCGCGATGCCAAGAAGCAGGCGGAGCTCTCGCAGATCACCACGGAGCTCGAGGGCCTGTACGGCAAGGGGAAGTACTGCCGCCCGGGGAAGGACGGCAAGGAGGAGTGTCTCGACCTGACCGCGCTGAGCCGCACCATGGCGGAGAGCCGCGATCCGAAGGAGCTGCTGGACGTCTGGAAAGGCTGGCGGGCCGTATCTCCTCCCATGCGTCCGAAGTACGCCCGCTTCGTCACGCTCGCCAACGAGGGGGCGCGCGAGCTGGGCTTTTCCGATCTGGGCGCGCTCTGGCGCTCCGGCTACGACATGCCTCCCGATCTCTTCGCGGCGGAGGCGGACCGACTGTGGAACCAGGTGAAGCCGTTCTACGACTCGCTCCACTGCTACGTCCGCCGCAAGCTGCAGGAGCGCTACGGCGTCGAGGTGGTCCCGTCCGGCAAGCCGATCCCGGCGCACCTGCTGGGGAACATGTGGGCGCAGAGCTGGTCGAACGTCTACGACGTCGTGAAGCCTCCCGGCAACGACGCCTCCATCGACGTCACCGCTCTTTTGAAGAAGAAGAACGTCGATCCGCTGGGAATGGTGAAGTACGGCGAAGGCTTCTTCACCTCGCTGGGGTTCCCACCGCTCCCGGACACCTTCTGGAAGCGCTCGCTCTTCACGAAGCCCGCCGACCGCGAAGTCGTATGCCACGCGAGCGCGTGGGACATCGATCAGGTGGACGACCTTCGCATCAAGATGTGCATCGAGATCAACGACGAGGACTTCGTCACGATTCACCACGAGCTCGGCCACAATTTCTACCAGCGCGCCTACAACAAGCTCTCCCCGCTCTATCGCAACAGCGCGAACGACGGCTTCCACGAGGGAATCGGGGACACGATCGCGCTGTCCATCACGCCGGAGTACCTGGTGAAGATCGGCCTGCTCGATGCGGTTCCACCGGGGAGCGGCGACCTCGGGCTCCTGATGCGGATGGCCCTCGACAAGGTGGCGTTCCTCCCCTTCGGCCTCCTCGTCGATCAGTGGCGCTGGAAGGTGTTCTCGGGAGAGGTTCCCGAATCGGGCTACAACAAGGCGTGGTGGGATCTGGTCCGCAGATATCAGGGCGTTGCCCCGCCGGTCGCGCGCACCGAGGCCGACTTCGACCCGGGCGCCAAGTACCACGTTCCCGCGAACACCCCGTACACCCGCTACTTCCTGGCGCACATCCTCCAGTTCCAGTTCCACAGGGCGCTCTGCGAGCAGGCGGGATACGAGGGGCCGTTGCACCTGTGCTCGATCTACGGGAACGAGGAGGCCGGCGCGAGCTTGCAGCAGATGCTCGAGATGGGTCAGAGCCGGCCGTGGCCCGATGCGCTGGAGGCCATGACGGGCGAGCGCAAGATGGACGCCACGGCGATCCTGGAGTACTTCGCGCCCCTCCGGACGTGGCTCGACGAGCAAAACAAGGGACAGACCTGCGGCTGGTGAGCTTGGTTTACGGGGCCGCGCCCCGACACCTCGGGAAGAAACAGCCCAACCGGAGCGACGCCGGTCCGCCGGCGTCGCGCAGGGCGGGAGCGGGGGTTCGGGGGCAGAGCCCCCGCGCCGCTGTTTCTTAGGAGCTTGGTTTACGGGGCCGCGCCCCGACACCTCGGGAAGAAACAGCCCAACCGGAGCGACGCCGGTCCGCCGGCGTCGCGCAGGGCGGGAGCGGGGGTTCGGGGGCAGAGCCCCCGCGCCGCTGTTTCTTAGGAGGCGGTTCTGCCGGAGCTTCCCGATCTCGTCCTCTATCTCGAGGGCCTGTCCTCGCGCATCGTGGACCGGGCCCTCGAGAAGGTCCGCCTGGCCAGCCCGTTCCTGCTGCGGACGGTCTCTCCCTCCCTTCGAGATGCGGAAGGACGGATCGTCACGGGCCTGCGGCGGATCGGCAAGCGCGTGGTGTGGGAGCTCGACGGTACGCTCTTCCTCGTATTCCATCTGATGATCGCCGGGCGCTTCCGGTGGAAGGAGCCGGGCGCCCGGATTCCCGCGAAGCTGGGGCTCGCCGCGTTCGACTTCCCCGACGGCACCGTGCTGCTCACGGAGGCCGGCTCGAAGAAGCGCGCCTCGCTGCACGTCGTCGCCGGCGAGGACGGGCTCCGGGCGCTCGACCCCGGCGGCCTCGAGCCGCTCTCGACGGACCTCGGCTCGTTCCGCGCGGCGCTCGCCCGCGAGCGGCACACGCTGAAGCGGGCGCTGACCGACCCGCGCATCTTCAGTGGGATCGGCAACTCGTACTCCGACGAGATCCTGTGGCGCGCGCGCCTGTCGCCGGCGCGACGCACCGATCAGCTCGGCGACGACGAGATCGGCCGTTTGCACGAGGCGGTCCGCGCAACGCTTCTTGAGTGGACCGAGCGCCTGCGCGCTGCAAGCGGCGATGCGTTCCCGGAGAAGGTGACGGCGTTTCGCGACGGGATGGCGGTGCACGGCCGGTTCGGCAGGCCGTGCCCGGCCTGCGGCACCGCCGTGCAGCGCATCGCCTACGCGGACAACGAGTCGAACTACTGCCCGCGCTGCCAGACCGGCGGGAGCCTGCTCAGGGATCGAGCGCTCTCGCGACTGCTGCGGACGGACTGGCCGCGGACCATCGAGGAGCTGGAGAGTCGGCGATGACCGGGTCTCCGCGGCTCCGCACGGGCGCGGCCGCAGCCGCCCTCGTCCTCGCCACGATTCTCGCGTACCTCCCCGCACTCGACGCCGGCTTTCTCTGGGACGACGACGCGTACGTGACGCACAACCTTGCCGTGCGCTCGCCGGACGGCCTCGCGCGGATCTGGCTCGAGCCCTGGGCGAGCCCTCAGTACTACCCCGTCACCCTCTCGAGCTTCTGGCTCGAGTATCGGTTGTGGGGCCAGGCTCCCCGGGGATATCACCTGACGAACGTCCTCCTCCACGCCGCGAGCGCCGTTCTCGTCTGGCGCATCCTGCGACGCCTCGCCGTCCCGGGAGCGTGGGTCGCGTCGGCGTTTTTCGCGCTGCACCCGGTCCATGTCGAGTCGGTGGCGTGGATCACCGAGCGGAAGAACGTGCTCTCGGGGTTGTTCTTCCTCCTCTCGCTCCTTGCGTGGCTCTCGTTCTCGCCTCTGGTCGAGGCGAAGCGAGGGAACCCGCGCTTCTGGGCTCCTTCCTTCCTTCTTTTCCTCTGCGCCCTCGGGAGCAAGACGGTCACCGGCTCGCTTCCCGCCGTCCTCCTGCTGCTGTCGTTTTGGAAGCGGGGCCGCATCGTCGCGCGCGATGCGCTCGCGCTCGTGCCGTTCTTCGCGGCGGGCGCCGCCATGGGATCGCTCACGGGGTGGCTGGAGAAGCACCGCGTGGGCGCATGGGGGCCGGACTGGGACCTGTCCTTCGTCGAGAGGCTCCTCGTCGCCGGCCGCGCCGTCTGGTTCTACGCGGGCAAGCTCGTGTGGCCCGCCGGCTTGTCGTTCGTGTACCCGCGCTGGGAGATCGACGCCAGCGCCGCGTCGCAGTGGCTCTGGCCCCTCGCCGCCATCGCGACGCTGGCGGCTCTGTGGCTCGCCCGCGGCGCGCTGGGACGCGGTCCTCTCACCGCCGTGCTGTACTTCGGTGGGGCGCTCTTCCCCGCGCTCTCGTTCGTCAACGTGTTCCCCATGCTCTACTCGTTCGTCGCGGACCACTTCCAGTACCTTGCGAGCCTGGGGCTCCTCTCCCTGGCCGCCGCCGGCGCGGCAAGCGGGATCCGGCGCACGCTCGGAGAAACGAAACGGGCGCGGGGCGTCGGTGCGGCTCTGTCGCTGCTGGCTCTCTCGATGCTCGCAGCCGCCACCTGGTCTCGAGCGTCGGTGTACCGCGACCAGGAGACGCTCTGGCGCGACACGATCCGGAAGAACCCGGGCGCGTGGATGGCGCGCGCGAACCTCGCGAGCCTGCTCCACGCGAGCGCGCCGCAGTCGTCGGACCCGGCCGCGCGCGAGAGAATGCTCGCCGAGGCGGAACAGGAGTATCTCGCCTCGCTCTCGCTCCGCCCCGGCAACTCACCGGCGCGGATGAACCTGGCGCACCTGTATGAGGAGCGCGGGCTCACCGATCTGGCCGAGAAGGAATTCGCGACCGCCGCCGCCCAGCCGAACCGATACCCGCCCGGATCCCGCGGCTTTCTCCAGGCCGGTGACGCCTGGTACCACTACGCGCGCTTCCTGGCCGACCACGCCAGGCTCGCCGAGGCCCAGGACGCCTACCGTCGCGCCATCGGTATCAATCCCGGGATTCGAGATGGCTCGCACGGACCTCGGAACGCTCCTCGCGCGGATCGGGAGGTCGCAAGAGGCCAAGGCCGAGCTGGCCGAGGCGCTGCGCATCGATCCCGACTCGGTCCGGGCGCTGAACAACCTCGGGACGCTTCTCGCGAACGAGGGGAAGCTCGACGACGCGGTGGCTCTGTGGGAGCGCGCGCTTCGCGTCGACCCCGCAAGCGCCGAGGCTCACAACAATTATGGAAGCGCCTTGCTTTTGCGCGGCCGGGTCGAAGACGCCATCCCGCACTTCTATCGCGCCCTGGAGCTGACGCCGAACTTCCCCCAGGCCCGACAGAACCTCGAGGACGCCCGCAGACGTCTGGAATAGAAGAGGCGTCGATCTCGCCCCTCGGCCCGTTACGCCGAAATCCCCTCGAGCCCCCGCAGGCGCATGACCTCTCTTGCGATCTCCTCGACCGCCATGTACGAGACGTCGAGGCTCCGCCAACCGCGCCTCTCCATCTCGTGGCTCGATTCGAGGACCTCGCGCGCGACGGTCCTGCGGTCGAGATAGCCCTGCACCGCTGCGGTCGCGCCCGAGAGGTCCTGCATCCGGATCTCGCGCACCGTCATCAGGCGCATCACGTTGACTCGAAGCCCGATCACTCGCGCCGGCTCGAGCTGGAGGAGCTGCGGCGGAGGATCCACGCCGGGAATCAAAGGAACGTTCGCCGCCTTGACCCCTTCGTAGGCGAGGTAGAAGCAGGTCGAGCTCTTCGATGCGCGGGAGACCCCCACGAGGACCACGTCGGCCCGATCCAGATCGTGGACGTTCTGCCCGTCGTCGTGCTTCAGGGTGAAGTCGATCGCCTCCTGCCGGTCGAACCTCTCCCGCTCCGAAGCGTAGAGCAGGCCCGGCGTCGAATGAGGCGCCTGCTTGAACACGTCGTGAAGGGCCGAGAAGGCGGGGCCCAGCACGTCCACGGTGGGCACCAGCAGTCGACGCGAGCTCTCCTGCATCGTTCGACGGGTTTCCTCGCCGACCAGCGTGTAGAAGATCACCGCGCGGACCTGTCCCGCCTGCTTCACGATGCTCCGCACCCTGTCTTCGGTCCGCACCTCCGCCCAGCGCACGATCTGGTACGGGTGGTCGTCGAACTGAACGAGCGCCGCCTTCAGGACCTGGGTACCTGTTTCGCCCCGTCCGTCGGAGACGACGTAGATGATCGGACTTCGTTCGCGCACCATCGGCTCGAGCGGCAGAGACCAGAATCGCAGCGGATCCCGGCGATAGCGATCCGGATCGCGCCGCCCTCGAAGCTAGGCTCGAGCGTCCCACCCGTCAAGACCCCGCGCCTATCGCGGACCGGTGCCTGTCGCTTGACCTTTCCTCTCGCCAAAATAGATTTTTCCGTGCCGCTTTCGTGCCGCAGGGGGATCGTACGCGCGCTGGCGGATTCCGGATCCCGGAGGCTAGGCCCGGATTGGCCTTGTGGGACGCGCGGGGGATGGACGGCTCAGATGCAGCGTCGGATCGGCACTGGATGGACTCGACAGCACGGAGCCGATCGCGGACGGGCCGTGCCGCGGATCCTCGCGCTCGCGGGGGCTCTCCTGGTCGCACCCCTCATCCAAGCCGCCGGGTTCGCCGTGAACAGCACCGTCGATGCGGTCGACGCGAATCCCGGCAACGGCACTTGCGCGACGGCAGGCGGCGTCTGCACCCTGCGGGCGGCGATCCAGGAGGCCAACGCGCTCGCCGGCGCGGACACGATCACGATGCCCGCGGGGACGTTCACCCTGACCCGTCCCGCGGGTGACGACACCGCCACCAACGGAGACCTGGACCTCACCGCCGACGTCACGATCCAAGGAGCGGGAGCGCGCCTCACGATTGTCGACGGCGGGGCGATCGACCGCGTGTTCGACGTGATCGGAGGCACCGCCGCCATCTCGAGCTTGACCATCGCGAACGGTGACGGCGGAGGAAACGCCGGCGGAGGCGTTCGCAACAGCGCTACCGTCACGCTGACCGACGTCGCCGTCACCGGGTGCCGCGGCAAGGATGGCGGCGGAGTCTTCAACAACGGAACGGCAACGCTGGTTCGGGTCACGCTGAGCGGCAACACCGCGTCGTCAGCAGGGGGCGGTATTGAGTCGACCGGCGGGGGTCCGCTCAACTTCCTCACCAACGTCACGATCAGCGGCAACGCCGCGAGCAACAACGGCGGCGGCCTGGAGCTCGACCATGGGGTGCTGACGAATGTCACGGTCAGCGGAAACACCTGCGCCGGGTGCGAGGGGCTGAGCGATCGCGGCGGGCAGCCGTTCACGATGAAGAACGTGATCGTGGCCGGCAACACGGGAACCAGCCAATGCTCGGGTTCTCCAGCGTCACTCGGCGGCAATCTCGCGTCCGATGCGAGCTGCAGCCTGACCGGTCCCGGCGACCTGCCGAGCACCAACCCCTCGCTCGGGCCGCTCCAGGACAACGGGGGCCCCACGAACACTCACGCACTGCCGTCCGGAAGCCCCGCGGTCGACGCCGGACTCGGCGCGGGAGCCCCGGCGACCGACCAGCGCGGCATCGCCCGCCCGAAGGACGGGAACGGGGACTCCATCGCGGTGGTGGACATCGGCGCGTTCGAGCTCGACCCGTCGGCGAACCTGTCGCTCACCAAGACGGACAACCCGGATCCGGCGGCCTCCGGCGGCGAGCTGCTCTACAACCTGCTGATCACCAACAACGGGCCGAGCACCGCGACGAACGTCACCCTGACCGACGTCCTCCCGGCCAGCGTCACCCTGGTGTCTGCGATCCCGAGCCAGGGAAGCTGCTCGGGGACGACCACCGTGACCTGCAATCTCGGCGCGATCCTGAACGCCGGCACCGCGAGCGTCGGGATCCTCGTGGTCACCTCCGGCTCCGGCTCGATCACCAACAACGCCAGCGTCACCGCCACCGAGCCCGATCCGGTCCCGGCGAACAACTCGGCCTCGGCGTCCACCACCGTGGTCGTGGGCGGGACGACCGACATCCCCTTGACGCTCTACCGCAGGATCCACGGCTTCATCGACTCGACCGTGACCGGAGGGACCCTTCGCACCCAGCCCAACACCGGCAACCCCTGTCTCGTGGGCGCCAGCTCCACGGCGGCGCTGGCGGGGATCCCGGTCACCGCCACCGTGGCCGGGGCGTACCTCTACTGGGGGGGATCCGGCTCGACCATCGACTCTTCAGTCACCCTCGACGCCGCCCCTCTCGCGGCCGATCGCACCTTTTCGGGCCGGTATGCGCTGGGGGGGACAAACTACGACTATTTCGGCGGCTTCAAGGACGTGACCGCGTACGTCCAGGGGAAGCGGAACGGGAACTATACGTTCGGCGGCCTCACCGTGGACACGGCCAACCCCTATTGCTCCCTCCAGGCGGTGCTCGCCGGCTGGGCGCTGATCGTGGTCTACCAGGACTCCTCGGCGACCGGGAAGACGGTCGTTCTCTACGATGGATTCGACATCGCGCGCAACGAGTCCACCGCGTACGTCCTCGCCGGGATCTACGCCTCCCCCCGCCGCAGGGAAAGGCAACGTTTCTCCTGTGGGAAGGAGACGAAACGCTGAGCGGCGCGAGCGAGACGCTGGTGTTCGACGGCGGGAACCTCTCGGACGCGCTGAACCCGGTCAACAACGTCTACAACTCCACGATCAACACGCTCGGTTCGAGCACGTCGTACGGCGTCGACCTGGACAGCTACGACGTCTCGGCCTCCATCGCGGCGCGCGACACACTTGCGACGACGACGGTGTCCGTCGGCCCCGACCTCGTGATCCTCAACGCGGTGCTCCTCCAGGTGAAGTCCAACATCATCACGGGCACCGTCTTCGAGGACGTGAACTACGGCGGCGGATCGGGCCGGAATCTCGCCACGGCGGTGGCCGCCGCGCCGGGGTTCACCGTTCCGCGACCGAACGCCACCCTCGAGCTGTACGACGCGGCGGGGAACCTGCTGCGCACCACCACGACCGACGCGAGCGGCGGCTACGGCTTCGCCGGCCTGGTGGACGGCGACTACACCGTGCGCGTGGCCAATGGGACGGTGAGGTCTTCCCGCCCCGGCGCCACGGGGAGCGAGTGGCCCGTGCAGACCTTTCGGACGAACGCCAGCTCCGGCATCCCGTCCGACGTGACGGACGAGGTCGGGGGCGCGAGCCCCTCGTCCATCGACGCCGCCGCGAACGTGACGAATCAGAATCTCGGGAGCTTCGTCGCCCAGTCCAAAGCACCCGTGCGGATCATCACCGGCATCGCCGCCATCGGCGTCGACTTCGGCTTCAACTTCGATACGATCGTGAACCGCAACGACGGCGGTCAAGGAAGCCTGCGCCAGCTCCTCGCCAACGCCAATGCGCTGGGCAACGCGAGCCTGGCCCAGCAGGCGCGCCCCGCCGGCATCGAAAACGCCGTCTTCATGCTCGCCGACGGAACGGCACGCCCCGGGATGAAGGCGAGCTATCCGTCGCAGTTCGTCGCCGGTGTCGCGACGATCTCGCCCGCTTCGTCCTTGCCGGCGATCTCCGATCCTCTCGCGCTCGACGCGACGACACAGCCCGGCTGGTCGAGCACTCCCATCGTCGAGATCAACGGGGCGGGAGCCGGGGCCTCCGACGGCCTCACCGTCTCGGCGGGAGGAAGCACCATCCGCGGACTCGCGATCGGCGGCTTTCCGGCCGTAGGCAAGTCGGGCATCTTGATCACCGGAGCGGGTGGCAACACGATCGCCGGAAACCACGTCGGCACCGACGCCGCCGGTACCGCCGCGGCACCGAACTACTGGGGGATCACCACCGACAACTCGACGAACAACATCATCGGCGGAACCACCGCCGCGGACCGGAACATCGTTTCCGGAAACTCGTGGCGAGGAGTGAATCTGGCGAGCGGCGCCACCGGCAACCTCGTGAGAGGCAACTACATCGGCACGAACGCCGCCGGAACGGCACCGCTGTCCAACCTGATCGGCGTGTACATTCGGGAGGCTCCGGGAAACACCATCGGAGGCACCACCCCGCAGACCGCGAACCTGGTTTCCGGCAACGCCAGCATCGGCGTCTATCTGTTCGGCGCCGCAGCAACGGGGAACCTCGTGCAGGGGAACGTCATCGGCCTCGACGCGACGAGAACCGCGGGGCTCGGCAACGGGGAGGGCGTCCTCCTCCACGCGGCGCAGAACACGATCGGAGGCGCCGCCCCCGGTGCCGGCAACATCATCGCGAGCAACATCGTCCGCGGGATCGGGGTGTCGGGAGCCGGTCGGGAACGGGACGCGATCCTCGCGAACTCGATCTACGCCAACGCCGGCCTCGGGATCGACCTGGGCAACGACGGGTTCACGGCGAACGACGGCGCCATCACCGCGGGCCAACCCAACCGCTTCATGGATTTCCCCGTCTTCACCTCCGCCGTTCTCGCCGGAGGCAATCTCTCCGTTTCAGGCTACGTGGGGAGTGCTCCCGGCCAGCCCGCCTTCGCCGGAGCGCGCGTCGAGATCTTCCAGTCCGACGGCGATCCGAGCGGGTATGGCGAGGGCCGCACGTATCTCGGTTTCCTCACCGCGGCCGCCAACGGCGGGTTCCAGGGAAGTGTTCCCGCCGCCGGCCTCGTTCTGAGCGACACCATCTCGGGTACCGCGACCGACACGGACGGGAACACCTCCGAATTCGGCCCCAATGGGCCCCTCCGGCCCCTTGCCATCGTGAAGAAAGCGTTCCTTCTCGACGGAACGCCACTTGCCGCTGGAAGCACCGTCCCCAAAGGCGGCTTCCTCCGGTTTCTCCTCTACATCAACAATCAGGGACCCGCTGTGCAGGACGTGAGCCTCGCGGACGCGCTGGACCCGGCGTTCGCATACGTCGGAGGCTCGATCCTGACGACGAGTTCCCCACCGGCCTGCGCGCTGTTCGCCTGCGCCGCGGCCGAGGAGGCGGGCATCGTCTCGGCGGCAATTTCGGGGACTCCGGGCACGGACGCCCTCGCCGACGACACGGTCAGCTACGGCGCGACGACGGTGTACGCGGGCGATCAATCCGCGGGGAATACCCAGCTCGACATCGCCGGCGGCAAGATCTGGGCGCTGGTGTTCACCGTCCGGATGCGGTGACCGACCCGAGCACGTCCCAGCCCTCATGCGATTCTTTCCCATTGCCCCCGCTCCGCCAAGGCCTACATTCTCTTCGTCGCCCCGCTGGGGACACGGCCGCTCAGTCCGCCCCCCCGGCCCGGAGGAAGCGCCCGCACCATGGACGCCCGTCGCATCCTCGTCGTGGACGACGAGCCGACGATCACCGCAGTGCTCCGCAGCCTCCTCGAAGAGAAGGGGTGCGAGGTGGCCGTCGCCGCCTCCGGCGACGAGGCTCGCGAAAGCCTCGCCGGTGGGGACATCGCCGTGGCTCTCGTCGACATCCATCTCGGCGAGGACAACGGGCTCGACCTGCTCGAGGAGATCCGAGACACGTCTCCGGAGACCGAGACGATCGTGATGACGGGCAGCGCCTCGCTCGAGACCGCCCTCCGGGCGATCGTGCACGGCGCGTACAGCTACATCCAGAAGCCGTTCGACGAGGTCGAGGAGGTCTGGCTGGCCGTCGCGAGGGCCGTGGAGAAGCGGCGACTCGCCCAGTTCAACCGGGATCTCGTCCGCGAGCAAGAGAAACAGAATCGCCGCCTCACGGATGCCGTGGCCCGGCTCTCCTCGCTCCTCGAGGCGGGTCGCGCCATGGGCGAATCTCAGTCCCTCGAGGAGCTTCTCGATTTCTTCGTGGGGCTCATCGCGGAGGAGCTCGGCGTCGAGCGCGTCTCGATCATGCTCGTCGACGAGAGCCAGGGCCACCTGCAAGTCGCCGCGAGCCGCGGGATCGACCAGGTGGATGCGACGGGAGTGCGGGTGGAGATCGGGCAAGGGATCTCCGGGTCGGTCGCCCTCGCCGGAAAGCCGCTGGTCGTCCAGGACTCGAGCGACTGCTCGGTCGCGATCATGAAGAACGATCCGGGGATGAGCAGCGCCTTCGTGTGCGCCCCGATCGTTCTCGCCATTCCGATCAAGGCCGGCGCGAGGGTGCTGGGAGTCATCAACGCCACGAACCGGCGATCCGGGAAGCCGTTCGACGAGCACGACCTGGCGTACCTCAAGAGCGTGGGAGGCCAGATCGCCGTCGCGATCGAGCGGAACTTCCACTTCGGCGAGCTCAAGAAGGCCTACGATTCCCTTCGAACCACGCAGGACCGACTCGTCGCCACCGAGCGGCTCAAGGCGCTCGGACAGATGGCGGCCGGAGTCGCCCACGACCTGAACAACTCGCTCAGCGTCGTGCTCGGCAAGGCGCAGGCGGGGATCGCCTTCCTGCGCGGCAGTCCCTCCGATCCTGGAAGGGCGCGCGCCGCGCTGGAGACCATCGAGCGGGTCTCGCAGCAGGCCGCCGAGACGATCCGGCGGATCCAGGACTACACGAGGATCCGCAAGGACCAGCCCCACGCCCCCGTGAGCCTGAGCTCCGCCATTCGCGAGGCCATCGCACTGACCCGACCGAAATGGAAGGAGGAGCCCGGAACGCGCGGCGCCACCGTCGAGGTCCGGCTCGATCTCGCGCAGGTGCCGCAGATCAGCGGCTCGCTGCACGAGCTCACCCAGGCGCTCGGGAATCTCATCTACAACGCCGTGGACGCCATGCCCTCGGGGGGCACGCTGACGTTTCGCACCCGCGAGGAGAACGGCCGGGTGGTCCTGGAGCTCGAGGACACCGGGGAAGGGATGACCGAGGAATCGCAAAGCCGTCTCTTCGAGCCGTTCTTCACGACGAAGACGGACGGGCAAGGGCTCGGCACCAGCATCGTGTTCGGCATCGTCACACGGCACCGGGGAGAGATCGCGGTCCGCAGCCGGCGGGGCGAGGGCACCTGCTTCCGCATGACGTTCCCCGCGGCACCTGCAGACGCCCCGGAGCCCGTCGCGGAAGACGCCCCCCCCTGCTTCGCTCCGCGCGGATCCTGCTCGTCGAGGACGATTTCCTGGTCCGCGAGACGTTCGAGTCGACCCTCGCTTCGGCCGGGCACCGCGTCACCGCCTTTTCGGAGGGGGGCCAGGCCCTGTCCGCCCTGGCCCACGACGACTTCGACGTGGTGATCACCGACCTCAGCCTCCCCGGAATGTCGGGCTTCGACGTGGCCAAGGGCGCCAAGGCCCTCCGGTCGTCCATTCCCGTTCTGCTCGTGAGCGGCTGGGCGATTCAGCACGACAGCGAGGACGTGCGGGCTGCAGGAGTGGACACCGTGATCCCGAAGCCGTGCTCGGCCGAGACGCTGCTGCGAGCCATCCAAGCTTCGATCGCCGCCGAGGGCGGGGAATCCCCCGCCGACCTCGGCGCTCAGCCGAGCGCCGCTCCCCCGGCCCGCTGAGCCGCCTTCGCGACATCGGCTCCCACGTTTCTATCGTACACCCCGCTCAGGCCGCTGCTCTCTGCGAGCCGCGACGGATACCGCGACACGCTCCGATTACGATCTCGTACTGGCCGTGCCGCAATCCAGCGCCCTACATTTCCCGGGACTGCTCGAATTCGCGAGGGGACGTTGGTTCACGGTCCGAAGTCACAGCCCGTGACATGCGCGCTCTGGCGCACCACGTATCGCGTCGCGGCCGCCAGGCCGCGTCACGAATGGCCATCCGTTCCTCCCTCCGTCTTCTCGCGCGAGCCGTCGTCCTCTCCGATGCTCATCGACACGCAACAACAGGAAGGAGGTGACGCGACAGAACCGACGAATCGTTCGATTTCCCGCCACCGATAAGGGCTGCCGTGGCCGAGAGGCCACGGTCGCAAAGCCTCGGAGCCTGACTCGCCCCTCGCGAAACGGCTGCCGGGCCGCCGAAGTGGCAAGAGCCTTCCGCTTCGGCCTGTCCCGTTCCCGGTGGCAGGCTTTTTTTGTTCGCAGAGGTGCTCGTACGAAATCGCAGGGAGAAGAGGTACAGACGTCATGAACGAATCCAATGTCGCCAAGAACGTCCATCACGATTCCATCTCTCACAAGGAGGAAAGGGAAACGATCATGAAGAAGCTCGTCGTCACGTTGCTGTTCGTCTCCGCGTTTCTGCTTCTCGCGCCCGCAGCCCTCGCCGCCGCCGTCAACAACACCGGCACCGGTGATGTCAACGGCGTGAACACCGACCTGGACGACTCGAATACGTTCGTGTTGAACACGCAGACCCTCGCCCTCATCAAGCGCGCGTTCCTGGCGGACGGAACCGCGATCGTGAGCGGGGCCTCCATCCCCAAGGGCACGCTCGTGAAGTTCATGATCTACATCAACAACAACACGCCGATCGCGGTGAACGACGTGAGCGTGCAGGACGTTCTCGCGGCGGAGCTCCAGTACCAGGCCGGAACAATCAAGGTCAGCAACACCGTGGTCGACTGCGGCCTGAACTGCGATGGGACCGAGGAAGCAGCGATCTACACCGCGGTGGATTCCGGCACGGCGGTCACGGACCTGGTGAGCGTGGCGGACGTGGGCGGCTACACGGCGCCGAACATCGATCTCGGCAATCAGAACGCCGGGAACGGGCAGCTCAACATCGCCGCCAACAGGGTCTGGGCGGTGATCTTCAGCGTCAAGGTCCAGTAGCCGGGGCTGCCTCATGTCGGGCACACCCCGCGCTCCCGCCGGCGGCGGAGCGGGGCCACCGGCCGCACGCGTGCGGCCCGGTACACGCCTCTCGCCGCTGCCCGACCGACGCAGGCCTTCCGGCGTGAACCCTGCCGGGAAGCCCCGCACGCGAGGTGTGTCTCGAAGCCCGGGAATTCGTCCATGAACCGAAGGAGCGCAAGGTCGACGTCTTGAGATTCACCAGGACCATAGGACTCGCCGCCGTCCTGGCCGCGATTCTGCTGTGGAGCGCGATGCCCGCGCCGGCCGCCGAGATCGTCAATGCGGCCACGGGGAGCATCGACGGCACCAACGGCGGAACGCTCGAGAACGGCGACGGAACGGGGCAGGCGCGAATCCGCCTGCAGTCGGTGCAGCTCGGCCTGACGAAACTGGCTCGGGACCTCACCGGCGCGGTGCTGGCCGAAGGCGCCGCCGTGTCACCGGGTCAAGAGATCTGGTTCGTTCTCCAGGTGGACAACACGACGCCCTTCCCGGCTCTCGACGTTCGCATCACCGACCTCCTGGACGATTCCGCGTTCACGTACGTTTCCGGCACGCTGGCGCGCACCACGACTCCCACCGGTGCCAGCGAATCCGCGATCTGGGCCAGCGCTTGGACGCCCATGTCGGATGCGATCGGGGCGCCCGACGATCATGGCTCGGCGGTCGATACGGGAGGCCCGCCAGGGCCTGACCGGATCACGTCCGGCGCGGCACCTCCGCAGCCGAACGTCCCACTCGACGTTCCCGGATCCTCGCTCACGGCGATCCGCTTCCGGGTGAGGGTGAACTGAGATGACGTTCCCCTCGCGCATCGGCCAGCTCCTCGTTCGGCGACGCTTCCCGACCCCTGAGGTCGTGTCGCGTCCACTCCGAGGCACCGGTCCGGCCGGATCGGCGCTCGTCTTCCTCGTCCTGGCTCTCACGGCGTGGCTCCCCGCATTCGGGGCCACGACGCTGTCGAACCAGGCGTCGGGCACGAGCGGCGGGTTCGCTCTCGATGACGCGAGGGCACGGGTCTCTCTCGCACGCGCCAGCTCGGCGGTGACCTCGGCGCTCGCCGAGATCGCGCCCAGCCAGATATTCGCGTCGAGCACCGGGAACGCGTTCGCGTACTCCATCTTGCCCACGATCGGTCCCGCGGACGCGGGCGTGAGCCGAGTGGAGATCACCGTCCCCGCGGGTCATGGGAACCCCTCCGTGACCGGCGTGACCGTCGCGAATGCGGCTCTCGCTTCGGGCTGTCCCACGCCGGGCGCCGGGCAGTACTGCGCCACGGTGGGAGGCGGCACCATCACGGTCGTGCTCGGAACCAAGGTCACGATCTCCGGCGACCGGATCGAGGTCGCATTCACGGCCGACGCACCCGCCGACTCCGGCGTCGCCGACTTCCCCTCGACGGTGGCCGACGGGACCATCGTTCAGGCCACGCAGGCCGGCGATGCGAACGGCATCGCCACCGACTCGAACGGGATTCAGGTCGAGACGGTACGGACCCAGGGCATCGTCCTGGATCTCACGAAGACCGCCGATCGGCGATCCGCGATCGTCGGCGAAGTCGTGACGTACGCGGTGGAGATCCGCAACACCACCGACCCGGCGCTCCATCTCGACGTGACGGACGTCCGCGTCGAGGATCGGATCCCGCCCAACTTCAAGTACGTGAAGGGAACCGCACGCCTCGATGGCGCTGCGCTGCCGGATCCCGCGGGAAACCGTCCGCTCGTCTTCCTCGTGGGCACGGTTGTCGCCCCTGTGGACCGGAACTCGAACCACAAGGTGGACGCGGACGAGCCGGGCTACCGGCTCCTGACGTACCAGCTCGTGGTCGGCTCGGGAGCCACCCCCGGCGCGTATACGAACACCGTGGTGGCCACGGATTACTGCGACAGCTGCGTGATCTCCAACGAGGCGAGCGCGCGAGTGGAGGTCCGCCTCGACCCCGTCATGGATCTGGGCACCATTCTCGGAAAGGTCTTCGACGACCGGAACCGGAACGGGGTGCAGGATCCGGACGAGCCGGGAGTGCCGGACGCCATGGTGGCGCTCGACGACGGAACGTACTCCCTCACGGACGAGTTCGGCCGCTATCACTTCCCGGCGGTCCGCCCGGGCCACAGGATGGTGAAGATCAATCTCCGCCGGTTGCCCCCCGGAGCCACCGCGACCACCGACGAGAGCCTGGTGCTGTGGATCACCCCCGGCCTCATGGTCACGGCGGATTTCGGTGTGTGCGTGCAAACGGAGACGGAGAGGATCGAGCCGAAGGGCATCCCGGTCGTCGGGGTGCAAAGCGAACATTCGGAGCCGCCCATCGAGGTGCAGGGAAGCGCCGAGGCGCTGACCCTCCTCGTGAACGGCTCCCGCGTCTTCCTCCCCTCGGGCGAGGTCCGCCTCAAATCCGCCGAGCTGGACGGGAACGTCCGCGTGCGTGGGACGAAGCTCGAGCTGCCGGCCCGCTTCGAGCTGAGCACCGAGCGACCCGACGAGGTCCGCGCGTTCACGCTCACGATCAGCGGACCCGGAGGCGAGACCGTGCGGAAGATCGCAGGGGAAGGCGCTCCTCCGGGGACCCTGGTGTGGGACGGAGTCCGCGACGACGGCCAGCTGGTATCGGGCGGGGAGGTGTGCGCCTACCAGCTCGAGCTCGAGTACCGGGACGGATCCCGCGCCACCAGCGCGAGGCGGCTGTTCGGGGTGGACCGAGACACCGTAGCGGCGATCTCCTTGACGGGCGACGCGTTCGAAAGCGGGAAGGCGGTTCTCGGCTCGAGGGCGAGGAAGGCCCTGGACGAGGCCGCGAACGTCATCCGGCAGTACCCGGGCGAGAAGATCGTCATCGAGGGGCACACGGACGCCGTGGGATCCAGCGAGTACAACCTGGGATTGTCCAGGAGCCGCGCGGAAGCGGCACGGGACTATCTGGTCGGGAGGCAGAGGCTCCCCGAAGCCCAGTTCCTCCTGGCTTGGTACGGCGAGGAGCGTCCGATCGCACCCAACGACTTTCCGGAAGGGCGCGAGCTCAACCGGCGCGTCGTCATCGAAGGTGAGGTCGGACAGACCGAGCGGGTGCGCGTGCGCGACCAGTACCGGACCGCCCCCGCGATCCGGATCAACGGAGCCGAGATCGAGGCCGGGAGCCGCGGCCGGTTCACTACCCCCATCGAGAGAGCGGACGTCAGCCGGGTGGACGTGTCCATCACCGACCCCAGCGGGCGGTCGTCCCGCACCGCGATCGCGGTGCCTACCCTCGCGATCACGGCCCCCACCGGCGAGCGACTTCTTCCCTACGGCGCTGCGGACGACGGCTGCAGAGCCTCGGCGCCTCCGGCCGGTGGCTGGAGCAACGAGGACTCCGTGGTGGTGTGCTCGCTGCGTGGGCGCACGGAGCCTGGGAACGCCGCCGAGATCGACGGCAAGCCCCTCGAGGTGCAGGAAGACGGATCCTTCGACGCCGAGATCCCGCTCCGCCTGGGCAACAACGCGACCGGAGTGGTCGTCCGAAACGCGCAGGGGATCGCTCGGATCGCGAATCTCGTCTCGCGCGTCACGGACCGCGACGACGAGGGTCGGCTGCTCGTTGCCAGCGACGGATCGGCGAGCCTGACCGTCGAGCTGCCACCCAGGGGGGTGCGCCTCTCTCAGCCCAAGCTCGACATCCGCGGAGCGACCGACCCCGAGAGCCGCGTTTCGATCAACGGGCAGCCGGTGCCGGTGGACGGCGAAGGCCGGTTCGCCGCGTCGATCGAGCTCCCTCGCGGGCCGAGCCGGATCGTCGTGGAGGCGACCAACCGGGAGGGACGGACCGCGACCATCGAGCGCGATGTCGAGGTGGACAAGCACCAGATCTTCCTCCTGGCATTCGCCGAGGGGCGGTTCGGCAAGCTCAAGGGGAAGGGGTTCGTGGAAGGAGCCGGCCTCGACGAGTCGGACCAGTTCTTCACCGACGGTCGGCTTGCGTACTACCTGAAGGGCGTCATCTCCGGGAAGTACCTGATCACGTCGGCGTACTCCACGGACAAGGGGTCGTCGGACCCCCTGTTCGGGAATCTCGGTCCCGAGGAGGCCGGGCGGCTCCTGACGAACCTCGATCCGGACAAGTACTACCCGGTGTACGGCGACGCGAGCACGGTGGTCTGGGACGCCGAGAGCCAGGGCAAATTCTACCTGGCGGTGGATAGCGAGGAGATCCACGCCGTCGTGGGGAATTACCCGCTGACCCTGAACCAGACGGAGCTGTCCTCGTACCAGCGCACCCTGTACGGGGGGCGTTTCGTCTACCAGAGCGCCTCCCGGAGTCGATACGGGGATCCGGACACCGAGGTCGTGGTCTTCGGCGCCGAGGTGCGTTACGCCCACGTTCACGATCAGGTGCGCGCCACCGGAGGCTCGGTGTACTACCTGAGCCACCGGAACGTCGTCGAAGGAAGCGAGACCGTCACGCTGGTCGTCCGCGACAAGAACACGGGGCTGCAGATCTCCAACGAGCGGCAGCGTGCCGGAGTCGACTACGTGGTGAAGTACGACGAAGGACGCATCATGTTCCAGCGGCCGATCTCGAGCGTCGTGCCGGGCGGGTCCATCGTGGACCAGGCCACCCTGTCCGGGAACTCGGTGTACGCCCTGGTGGACTACGAGACGATCCTCGACGGATTCGAGAAAACCGGGTACGGCACGCGCGTGAGGAAGCAGCTCGGCGACCACGTGTCCGTCGGCGGGACTTACGTGAAGGACCAGGTCGGCTCCGGCGAGTACACCCTGCAGGGGGTGGACACCGAGGTCAAGCTGGGCGAATCCACGAGGATCATGCTGGAAGCGGCCAGCAGCACGGGAGTCGATTCGCTCCTCTACACGAGCGAGAACGGCGGGCTCGATTACGCTCCCGCCCCCGCGACCGACACCCGGGACGGCTCGGCCTGGAAGGCGGCCCTCGACCTCGACGTGGGCGAGTGGTTCGGACGTCCCGGACGCTACCGGGCCCGGGCGTACGCCAAGGAGCTCGAGCCCGGGTTCTTCTCCAACGGCAGCATCCTCGAGCAGGGTTCCCGGCGGTTCGGGCTCGACGCGTCGGCGGCCCTCACCTCGGCGGACACGGTGCACGCCCGCTACGACCGCGACGAGCGCACCGGAGGCGGTCTGGACCCGAGCCGCACCGGCGAGACCACCACGAGCGCCGTGGACTGGACGCACTCCCGGGAGCGGTGGGGCCTGGCGGTCGAGCTCTTCGACACGGGAGCCACCGGCGGAGTCGGTCCGCAGGACCGGACCTACATGGCGGCGCGCTACTGGTCCAAGCTCGGGGAGAAGCTCACCGCGCGGTTCGAGCACCAGCAGACCCTCTCCGGAACGGCGAACGACCAGACCTCGGCGGGACTGGAGTACCGGATGCTCCGGAACCTCGCCTTCGAGGTCCTCGCCACCGACGGGACGCTGGGAACCTCCGCGCAGGCAGGCCTCGTGTACACCCACGGCGAGTCGAGCGTGTACCTCACGCAGCGCCTGGCGGAGGACCAGGCCGGGCAGAAGACCTCGACGGTGCTCGGCGCCAGGTCGCCGCTGGGCGCGTCGAGCAAGGTGTACGCGGAGTATCAGTGGGAAGACGCATCGGGCGGCGGCCGAACCGTTTCTCTGCTCGGCCTGCAGCGCCAGTGGGACTTCGGGAGCGGCCTGAGGTTCCTCCTTTCAGGGGAGACCTCCGACGTGAACGGGGAGACGGGATCCGGCACGCGATCGGCTATATCGGGCGGGGTCTCCTACTCGAACGATCGGGGCCTTCGCGCCGCGACACGACAGGAAGTGAGATTCGAGAGCGGGACCACCCAGAAACGCCAGTACTTCACCGTGAACCAGATCGACTACTCGGTCACCCCCGACGTGACGCTGCTGGGACGCCTCCGGTACAGTCGCACCGAGGACCGTGCCACGGGCGCCGTGGACGCGCAGTTCGACGAGCGGACCGTGGGCGCCGCGTACCGGCCGGTGCGGAGCCAGCGTCTCAACGCGCTCTTCAAGTACACGAGCCTCACCGACCTGCGGCCTCTCAACTTGACCTCCTCGGTCCGCTCCGAGCGGAAGATGGACGTCTTCGCTCTCGATACCTCGCTCCGTCTCGGCGCACGCACCGAGTGGCTGGCGAAGGAAGCTTTGCGCATCCAGGACGACGACTCGGGCTCTCTCCCGTCCATTCGATCCAACACGTTCCTCGTGATCCAGCGCCTCAACTTCAAGATCTGGAAGCCCGTGGGCCTGGGCGTGGAGTACCGCGTGCTCGACCAGAGCCTCGCGGAGGATCGAAGACAGGGGTGGCTCACCGAGGTGATGTGGGAGTTCATGAAGAACTTCGCCGCGGGGGTGGGCTACAACTTCACCGACTTCTCCGACGACGTCTTCTCGCAGAACGACTACCAGGTTCAGGGCTGGTACTTCCGCGTTCAGGCGCGGTACTGAGCGCCGCGAGGCGGGCGGACACATGTTGCACAAGATCCTCCGGACGATTCTCCTGCGGGCCGCCGAGACGATCGCGGCCGTCGCCCTCGTTCTCCTCTTCTACTTTGCCTCTCTCTCCATCCTGGGCTACGCGTTCCCGCAGGGCAGGAGCCTGCACGAGCTCATGACCGGGGGCGGATGGTCTCCGGCCGAGCCTCTGCGTCCCGCACCGATCCTCGATCTCGGCTCAGGGGCGACGGCCGCGGCGAGCCCACGCTTCGTCGCGCGCCTTTCGGACATCTACCGCAGGGTGAAGGACAAGTCCTCGGAAGGGATCGCCTGGTCCACCGCCCAGCTCGGCATCCCTCTGGAGGAGCGGCACGCGGTGCAGACGTTCGAGTACTCCGGCGCGACCATCTCGTTCAGCGATCGCAGCCAGGTAATACTGGGCGAGAACACGCTTCTGGTGATTCGAAGCCCGGAAAGCGAGGTCGAGCACGAGGCCAAACGTGAGACCTCGATCCTCGTGACTCAGGGCACCCTGCGGGGGGTGGTCGGCGGGGAGTCGGACCGACCTACCGAGCTCACCGTGGTCACGCCTGCGGGCACCACGAAGGTTCCCGCAGGCGCAAGATCCACCGATTTCAGGGTTACCGTCAATCCGGACAATACCGTCACTTCCGTATCCTACGGCGGAACCCTGGAAGTGACCTCGGGAGGAAAAACGGTGATCCTGACCGACCACCAGGCCGTCACCGCGTCGCCGTCCGCGCCTCCGGGCGATCCGGTCAGCCTCCCCGAGCCGCCCGAACTCGCCGAGCCGACCGCGGACGCGGTGCTGCCGTTCCGGGACGTTCCGCCGCGGGTGCGCTGCGCCTGGACGGAAGAACCTCGGGCGGATGCCTATCGGCTCGAGATCGCCCGAGACCGGGAGTTCCGGGAGATCGTGGAGAGCGAGCGGGTCGCCGGGACGGAGTTCGTCCACGGGAACCTCCGCGCGGGGACCTACTTCTGGCGGGTGAGCGGTCTCGCCGGTGCGGCCCAGGGCAGGCCCAGCGAGGTACGGCGGCTGGCCATCGTCCCGGATGGCGAGCCTCCGTCGCTTCATGTCGCGTTTCCCCAGGGACCGGTGGATTCGGAAACCTGCGTCCTGCACGGGACCGTCGAGCGCGGAGCCGAGGTCTACGTGGGGAAACGGCGGGTGGTCACGGACGATTCGGGACGATTCGAGTGCGCGGTTCCTCTTCGGCCCGGGCTGAACGTGGTGGTCGTCGAGGCGATGGACGCGGCAGGCAACGCGTCCTACAGGTCGAGCATGGTGGACGCCCGGTACTAGGGAGAGAGGTCGTCATGAAGGTCGCGTTCCGCATTCCGATCCGCCTGAAGATCCTGGTCACACTCCTGTTCGCAGTGACCGCCGTGGTGAGCGTGATCGTCTTCACCATGGCCGGCCTGTTCCACGAGGACAAGACGACCTACATCAACGACCTCGTTTCCATGACGTCGCTGAGCACCGCCGAAGAGACGCACTCGCTCCTGTCCGGCTACCGGGACCGCGTGTCGGTGTACATCCGCATCATGAGCGATCGCGATCTTGCTCCAGGGGAGCGAGATGAGCTACTCAGGGACCTGTTCCGCGACTTCCCGGAGCTCGTCGCGGTGGCCGCCTACCGGGACGGCGTCGAGATCGCAGGAGCGTACAGCACCGGGCAGCTCGAGGAAGCGGGTCTATCCAAGGAAGCTCTCCAGGGGTTCCAGCAGGAGCACCCGTTCTCTCCGGAGCGGCTGCGCCAGGGCCGGATGCTCGTGGAGAACAGCACGTTGTCCGCGAAGCTGCCCACGCTGACGATGGCGTTCGAGGCCACCGGCGAGGAAGGACGAAACGACATCGTCGCCGCGGCGGTGATCCGACTCGATGCGCTGTTACGGTTGTCGGCCCGCTCTCGCGTATTCGAAGTCTCCATCGCCGACGCGGAGGGGACGCTCCTCGCCCACCCCGACCCAGCCCGAGTGGCGCGCCGCGAGAAGGCAGTCCTTCCGGCGGAAGCCCAGCAGGTGGTGGGACGGGGCGGGGCCAGCGTGACCCTCGACTACGACGACGGCGGCAGCCGCCAGATCGGAGGGTTCGCGGACGCAGGGCTCGGCCGTGTGCTCGCCGTGGTCCGATCGCCGAAGAGCGTTGCCTATCTCGCGTCCCGCGACCTCCTCGGACAGCTCGGCCAGGTCGCGTTGGTGCTCCTCGCCTGCGGAGCCCTGCTGGGACTGTTCGGAGCGCAGCAGATCACCCGTCCCCTCGAGCGGCTCTCGGGTGCCACGCGGGAGATCGGAGAGGGCAAGTTCGACGTCCGCGTGAACGTGGCATCCAAGGACGAGATCGGAGACCTCGCCGGGTCCTTCAACCGGATGGCCACCGGGCTCGAGGAGCGCGAGGCGGCGCTCCGCTCGGCTCAGGCACAGCTGGTGCAGTCCGAGAAGATGGCCGCATTCGGGCAGCTCGGGGCGGGGATCGCTCACGAAGTGAAAAACCCGCTCGCGGGGATCCTGGGCTGCGCCCAGATCGCCGTCAAGAAGGCGGAGCCGGGCACCGTGATCCATACGAACCTGCAGCTCATCGAGAAAGAGACGAAGCGTTGCAAGTCGATCATCGACAACCTGCTCCGCTTCGCGCGCCAGGAGAAAGCGTTCCTGGAGCCCATCGGGGTGAACGCGGTGGTGGAGGACGCGGCGGCGATCGTGGACCACCAGCTCGAGATGAACCAAGTGCGTCTGGAGACCGACCTGGCGCCGGGGCTCCCCGCCGTGCTCGGCAGCTCGAACCAGCTCCAGCAAGTCCTGATGAACCTGATGATCAACGCCCAGCAGGCCATGGAGGGCGCCCCCGGCATCGTGACGGTGAGGACGCGGAAGACCGAGAGCGGAGGAGTCGAGATCCGCGTGCAGGATACGGGGCCCGGAATCCCGAAGGAGATCGCCGACAGGATCTTCGAGCCGTTCTTCACGACGAAGCCCAGCGGGAAGGGAACGGGGCTCGGCCTTTCCGTCAGCTTCGGAATCGTCAAGGACCATGGCGGGGAGATCGCGGTGGAGAGCATTCCCGGACGGGGCGCCACGTTCGTGATCACGCTCCCCTCCCATGCTCCGGCACCGGCTCCGGACGGACAGCTCGAGAGCGTCACGGCTTGATCGTTCGCGAATGCGGATGCATCGGCGCCGAACGCGGTGCGCTAGAGTGAGACAGCCTCCGAACCCCCGGCCCCGCGTACGGTGCAATCCGGCAGACCGGCCTGCATCTCCCGCGGGTTGTCATTGCTTTCGAGTCACGCCCCGAGGCGTCATGGACAACTGGTGTCGGAGTGACGCCGGGGACGCCCGCGTCCCGATACTCGCCTTCTCGTCACACTTCTTCCGCGCCCTCCCCTGCCGATACCGGTTGAATCGGGCCGCTCGTGGACCTAGGTTTTCCTGCGGGCCGGAAGCCGCCGCCGAGCGCCCGTGTCCGGGGTCGGCCCCGGGAACCGGCGTCGCGGCGGCTCTGGACCCGTCGACGGGAACGGGCGCACGAACCGCAGCACCCGGGCCTCTCGCGGGCCGGCCGGCGGATGGAGGAGAACGATGAGCGTGAGGATCCTGGTGGTCGACGACGAGCCAACGATCCGAAGCGTCATCGAGCAGGTTCTGACCGAAGACGGGTACCGCATCACCGTCGCCGGCTCGGGCGAGGAGGCTCTCAGCGCCTTCCGAGCGGACCCTTTCCCCATCGTCATCACCGACATCGTCATGGGGAAGATGAACGGCCTCGAACTCCTCCGGGAGATCCGCCTGATGGAGCCCGAGACTCTCGTCATCGTCATGACGAGTCAGGCATCCCTCGCGACCGCGACCACGGCCTTGAGACAGGGCGCGCACGACTACCTGACGAAGCCGTTCGAGGACATCGCGCAGATCTCGGCGGTGGCAAAGCGAGCCGCGGAGAAGTTGCTCGCCCTCCACGAGAAGGAGGAGATGGTCGAGCGGCTGAAGCGAAGCGCGGAGGAACTGGAGGCGCTGAACAGCCAGCTCAAGGAGATGGCGGTCCGCGACGGGCTCACCGGACTCTTCAACCACCGGCACTTCCGGGACAGCCTCGAGCTGGAGATTCTCAGATGCCGCCGGCACGGCCGCATCTTCTCGCTGGTGTTCGTGGACGTGGACCACTTCAAGAAGTACAACGACACGCACGGACACCTGAGCGGGGACCGCGTCCTGAAGACCGTCGCCAAGATCATCCGCGACCGGTCCCGTTCGACGACTCTCTCCGCTCGCTACGGCGGGGAAGAGTTCGTCCTCCTAGTTCCCGAGACCGCCAAGAGCGGCGGGCTCGTCCTGGCGGAGGACCTGCGCGGGGCCATCGAGGATCAACCGTTCGAAGGACGGGAGACCCAGCCGGGCGGACGGGTCACCTTGAGCCTGGGCGTCGCCACGTTTCCCGAGGATGGGGCGGACGCTCTTGCCATCATCGCCGCTGCGGACAGGGCGCTGTACGAAGCCAAGAAGAAGGGGCGCAACCGGGTCTGTTGCGTCGAGAAGGTCGAGCAGACCGGAATTCCCTCCCGCTGATCGCCTGTCCGCTCGCGGACGCGCGGGCGCCTATCTCGCCTCCGCCGACCTCGCGGGGAACGGCCGTTGCCAGCCCGTCGCGGGATCGGCCCGGAACCTCGCCGTGTCGTGAAAGGGGAATCGCTTCCCTGCGGACGAATGCACGTAGGCCGACCCGAGACCGTTGATGCAGCACGGCTCGAGCCTGGTGCCGAACTCGAGGAAGTGGCCGCGCCCGTAGCCGAGCGCATGGTTGAATCCGGTGTGACGGATCGGACGCCCCCCGCCAATGTCCAGGAGCCAGGGATGCACGTGCCGTCCGCAGAGCACGAGCACCGACGCGTTGGCGTGGTCGAGATTCGGGCCACCGGTTCTGTGCCGGACCACGAACAGGTCGCCGCGAACCTCGTCGTGGAGGATCCACCCCAGGTGCCCGTCGAGAAAATGGTCCACGAAGAAATTCTCACCGTGCACGGAGCACCAGATCCGCTCGCAGCGGTTGTACCGGCCCCCCGGACCGGTCGCCGGCGTCCCGCCGCGCTCGCTGATCGGGTAGGCCGACGATGATGCCGAAGGCGCCACGCGCGAAGCCTCGTCCGGGGGTGCGAAGGCGGCGTGCTCCCCACGGCACGAGCCGGCGAGAGCGGCGAGCAGCAGGAGCGCCGTCACGGGAAGCGCCCGTGTGCCCTGCATCTCGCGAGTCGTGAGCCGTGCCGTCACGGGTCCGAATATGGCTCCTCCCTGCATGCGCCGGCAACGCCCGGCCCGCTGGACTTGCACTCGATCCGCTCGCGGCCGCTCAGGCTGGAGGCGACTCCGAACGACACGGGCTCGTCACGCGGGAAGCACGTGGGCGCAGAGGAGCGGGTCGATGATCTTCCCGTCCTTGATCGCGCTCCGCCTCATCCTCCCCTCGAGAGCGCACCCCACCTTTTCGGGCACACGGGAGGATGCCGCGTTCCACTCGTAGGGTGCGGCGAAGACGCGGGTCAATCGGTGCGTTGCGACGGCGGACTCCGTCACGGTCCGCAGCGCGGATGTCATGATGCCGCGGTTCCGGAACTCCTCGCCGAGGCTTGCTCCACGTCCACCGCGCAGCGAAACACATGCAGCACGCATCGATCGAGGCGCATGCCCCGCAGCCGGCACAGATCGCGGTACATCCGCTCCGCGCTCCGGTGCCTCGAATCGGCGACGCGGGAGCACCCGAGGTCGACGAGGTGCCGCGCGATGCTGGGACCCACGCCGGGAATCGATTGAAGATCGTTCCGAACCCCCGGGCTCTCGCCGGTCGCTCCGCCGCGAACGCCACGGGAGATCTCTCGCGCACCCTTCGTCGCCGAGCTCGGCTCCGCTCGTCGCCGCACGAAGAGGAGCGGCTCGCGGCTCAGGGGCGAGGGACCCGCGACGTACTCCGACGTTACGCCGCGGGTCCACGCCCCGAGAAATTGCAACTGCGTGCTCGAGCCTGCCGCTGGCACGAGCCTCATTCTGATTAGTCGAGCTTCGTCAACTCCACCCGACGGTTTCTCGCCCGGCCTTCGTCCGTCGTGTTGTCGGCGACGGGACGCTTCTCGCCGTAGCCCTGAACGGTCACGCGGGACGCACCGATCCCCTTCGATTCCAGGTACTCCTTCACGGCCTGGGCCCGTCGCTCCGAGAGCTTCTGGTTATACACGTCCGAGCCGCGCGCGTCGGTGTGGCCGCCGATCTCGACGCCCACCTCGGGCCAGTCCCGCAGCGACGCTGCGACCCGGTCCAGCACCGCGAGGGATTCGGGGGTGAGCACCGCCGCGTCGTACTCGAAGTTGACCCCTTCGAGAACGAGGCTCTTCTTGCCCGGCTCGAACACGGGAGGAGCCTTCACTTCCACCGGGCAGCCGTTCGCGTCCACCTTGGTGCCGCGCGGGGTGTCGGGGCACTTGTCGAGCCCGTCGTACACGCCGTCGCCGTCGGAATCGAGGGGGCAGCCGTTTCCGTCGACCCTGGCGCCGCGAGGCGTGTCCGGGCACTTGTCGAGCCCGTCGTAGACACCGTCGCCGTCACTGTCGGTCGGGCAGCCCTTCGCGTCCACACGGGCTCCTCGCGGCGTGTTGGGACACGAGTCCTTCCCATCCGGCACTCCGTCGTCGTCGTCGTCCGTCGGGCAACCCTTCGCGTCCACGGGCCAGCCCTTCGGCGTGTCCGGGCATTGGTCGATCCCGTCGTAGACGCCGTCTCCATCGCTGTCCGTCGGGCAGCCCTTCGCGTCGACGGTCGCTCTCGCAGGCGTGCTGCCGCAGGAGTCGGTGCAGTCCTTGACGCCGTCCCCATCGCTGTCCTTGGGACGAGGACCGAAGCCGAAGCTCCAGCCGACCAGCGCCTTGAGGTTGCTGATGTGGGCATCGTCGTACCCGGAGCCGCCGATCCCGAAGTCGTTCCGTACGATCCACTGGAAGTTCGAATTCCCTCGAAGGCTGACGCGCTGTCCGATCCCGATGGAGAGCATCCCTCGCTGCGAGCTGGGCTGGATTTCCGGATCGAAGAGCAGCATGCCCAAGCCGCCCTCGACGAACCAGTCCGTGCGGCGCCCGGAGCCGAAGAACCTCTGTCCGCCGAAGCGGAACGCGAGCTCCTCGGTGTCCCCGTACGGAGGGGAGCTTTCGTACTCGACCCAGGTGGCGTCGGTGAAGAATGCGGACTTCCCGTCGCACGCCAAGCGACTGTAACGCAGGCCGACCAACGGATTGACCCGATCGTCGTCCTTTTCGCCGACGATGGCACGGTCGGCGAAGCCGGCGCCCAGAAACGCTCCGATCTCGTTTTCCTTCTGCACATCCACTGCGCCGGCCACAGGGGCTTCCAACGCCATCAGGACGAGAAGCGCGGCGGCTGGCACCCATTGTTGTTCGAATCTTCTCATGATCGTTCGCTCCTTGATTCTTCTCGCCAACACGAACCCGTCTGGCGAAGGCGGATTCTACTTCAGGACGCGAATCCTACCAAAGAAAAGGCTCCGGCGCTCCAGCGGACGTACGACCGACTGGTGACGACGCGACTCGTTGCGCGTCTTGTGACGGCTTGGCGCTGCGGCTATCGTGCGGCGGTGTCCTCACTGGCGATGTCGAGGATCCAGATTCTGGTCGCGGCCCTCCTGTTTTCCACGGGGGGGGCTGCGATCAAGGCATGCTCGTTCAACAGCTGGCAGGTCGCGAGCTTTCGCTCCGGTGTGGCGGCGATCGCGGTCTTCATTCTCGTGCCCGCGGCGCGGCGATTCTGGCAACCTCGCGCGCTCCTGGTGGGCGCTGCGTACGCCGCGTGCCTGACCCTGTTCGTTTCGGCGAACAAGACCACGACGGCGGCGAACACGATCTTCCTCCAATCGACAGCCCCGCTCTACATGCTGCTCCTCTCGCCGTGGCTCCTCCGGGAGCCGATTCGGCTCCGGGACCTGGGTTTCATGGCGGCACTCGGCGTGGGGATGATCACGCTCTTCCTCGGAACCGACGTGCCGACCGCCAGCGCGCCCGATCCGGCCCTCGGCAACGTCCTCGCCACGCTGAGCGGCATCGGCTGGGCTCTGACCATGATCGGCCTCCGCTGGCTCGGCCGGAGCCAACGAGCGGGCGCCACGCCTGCAGGCGCCGCGGTGATCGCAGGCAACCTGATCGCCTTCTTGTGGAGTTTGCCCTTCGCGCTGCCCGTCGAAGGCGGCGGAACCGCTGCGGATTGGCTCGTCGTGGCCTACCTCGGCGTCTTCCAGATCGGCCTGGCGTATCTGAGCCTCACCGCCGCGCTCCGGAAGGTGCCCGCGCTCGACACGGCGCTCCTTCTCCTGCTCGAGCCCGTGCTGAACCCGTTGTGGGCCTGGCTCGTTCAGGGAGAGACGCCGGGACCGTGGTCGTTCGTCGGAGCGACAATCATTCTCGCGGGGACGATCTTGAAGGCGATGCGTCCCTGATCGATCAACGGCCGAGGATCCGCGCGAGGATGTCGACACCCCGTTCGACCACCGGAGGCGGGGCGGACGTGAAGCACACCCGGACGTGAGTGGCGTACGGCCCGAAGCTCGAGCCCGGCGCGACGAACAGCCCGCGCTCGACGCACGTTTCCAGGAACCCGGCGAGCCCGCGCCCGGCGAGCCGGGCCGCGACATCGAGGAACAGAAAGGTGCTTCCGTCCGGCGGCGCGACGCCGAGACGCGCAGCGGCGCGCTGCCCGAGTCTGCGGTACTGCGGGAGGACCGATGCCAGCCAGGCGTCTCCCGGCCCCTGCAACACCCGCAGCGCAGCCAGCTGCGAGGCGGCCGGCGCGCTGTACACGGTGTGGGTACTCACCTTCCGCACCTGGCTCATCGCGGCCGACGGGCCGACGACATAACCGCAGCGATTGCCGGCCATGCCGAACGCCTTCGAGAACGAGTGGGCCGAGAAGGTGCGCTCCGGAGCGAGCGAGCGGCAGTAGGTGTGGTCTCCGGAGTAGAGGTAGTCCTCGTAGACCTCGTCCGCGACGAGCCACAGGCGCTCGGCCGTCGCCCACGCGACCAGCGCCTCGATCCATGCTCTCGGGATCACGCGCCCGGTGGGGTTGTTGGGCGTGCTCAGGTAGAGCGCGACGGTGCGCGGCCCCCGGCGCGCGCGTGCGGCCTCGACCGCGGTCTCCGGCGAGTCGACGACACCGAAGAACGGCACGGCGACCGGGACGCCGTGGAACGTGCGCACGATTCCCTCGATCAGCGGCCAGTAGGGGGCGACGAGCAGGACCTCGTCCCCGGGCGAGAGGATCGCCCCTGCCACCGCGGCGAGAGCTCCGGTGGCTCCCGCGGTCACGAGCACGTTGTCCCGTTCGGTGCCGGTGCCGGTACGGGACCGGGTACGCTCCACGATGGCGTCGATCAGTGGAGGGAGACCTTGCGGGGGGGCATACCGGTGCATGCCGGGATGATCCTGCGTTCGCAGGTCCTCCATTTGGCAATTCTCGGGCGGCTCGAGCCAGGTATCGCCCACGTGGAGCGGGTACACCTCTCCGGGATGGCTCGCCAGGCGGTGAGCGAGCGAGGAGAAGGCCGAGTCGCGCACCTCGAGAAGGGACGGCGAAATCCCGGGGTAGGGAGGCATGGCTGCGGGAGCTCGTCTCCGGTCAGTTCTGGATGGCGAGGAGCTCTACGTCGAACACGAGCGTGCCGGCCGGCTTTCCGGTCTGGCCTCTGTAGGCGAGCTTCTCGGGGATCCAGAGCCTCCGCTTTTCCCCTTCGACCATCAGTTGAAGCCCCTCGGTCCAGCCGGCGATGACCCGGTTGAGCGGGAAGTTGGCGGCAGTTCCTCGAACCACCGAGCTATCGAACATCTTCCCGTCGGTCGTCCAACCGGTGTAGTGCACGGTCACGGAGCTCGTGGGTGACGGATGCCTCGTGCCGTGCCCGGGATTCAGCACCTTCCAGGCCAGACCCGAAGCGGTTTTCTGGGCGGCGGCGGGCGGAGCCGCCACGTCGGGCGGAGGCGTCTCGGGGCCGGGCGTGACGTCGATGAGCTCGATGTCGTAGACGATCATCCCCTTGGGAGCCGTGGGATTCCCCTGGAACGCGAGGGACTCGGGAATCCAGAATCGGCGCTTCTCGCCGGGCACCATGAGCTGCAACCCCTCGACCCACCCCGGAATCAAGCGTTTCAGGACCATCGTGAGCGGCTTGCCGCGCTGGACGGAGCTGTCGAGCATCCTCCCATCCGCCGAAAGCCACCCGGTGTAGTGGACGGTGACGAGATCGGTGGGGGTGGGACGAGTCGAGCCCGTGCCGGCCGAGAGCAATTGCCACCAGAGCCCCGAGGGCGTCTTGCTGGCCTCGGGCGGCGGTCCCGCTACATCCGGAGGCGCCGGGATCGCTCCGGGCTGCGGCGGATCGATGGGCTTGGCGTTCTCTGCGGACGCCGGCGGCTGTGTTGGCTTCTCCGCAGGGTCCCCGACCTTCGGATCGGGGTCGGCCGATTTCGGCCCCTCGGCCTTCGCCTCGGGGGCGGAAGTAGGGGTCTGGGAGCTTTCCTCGGTGCCGAACGCCGGGGCGACCCCGAGGATCAGGACGAACAGAAATACGGATGCGCCGGAGAGGTTCTTTGGTTTGCTCATGGCCGGAACATGTTGCCTCATGCACCGCGGATTCTCAAACGCACGCGGGAGGGCGGCGACGGAGAAGCGAGGAGTTGGTGAAAAGGAGCCGAAAAGCAGGCCAGGAAAGGGCATCCGACTCGTGACGGGCTGGGCGACGCATCGCGCGCCGCCCAGCCTATCGATCGGCGTTGGAGCTACGGGCAGGTCGTCGTCGACCTCGCAGCCCCGTTCAGCGCGGGTCCGGGGTTCGTGTGAGTCTTCCCGTAGTTCCCGAGTCCACAGCTGTTGTCGCCGCGGACCACGTAGAAGTATCCGGCGGTGCCGGTTGCCGGGGTCGTGCCGTCCGTGACGGTTGCTGCCGCCAGGTTGTTTCCGAGGCAGCTCTCGGGAGCCCCGCCCGGCCCCACCGGGAACGACGCGAGGGTTCCACGGACGACGTCGTAGGAAGTCGCCGGCGGATTCGCGACCCAGCTGATCGTCTGCTTGTCCGGCCTGGGCTGGGTGAAGTTCAAGCTCTGGATATCCGGGGGCGAGTTGGTCGGATCGAGCGGACCGCAGTCGCAGGCGTCTCCGAATGCGTCGCCGTCGGCGTTCTGCTGCCCCGGGTTGCAGATCGAGGCGCAGTTGTCACAGGAGTTCCCGGCGTAATCGCCGTCCGAGTCCTGCTGAAGCGGATTGGCCACGTTCGGGCAGTTGTCCCCCAGATTCGGAATCCCGTCGGCGTCGTTGTCGGCAACGGAGGTCTCGGCGGGAAGCAATGCGAGATTCGACAGATCCGGCGTCTGCGCGACGAACGTATCGATCCGCTTGATCCCGTCCCCCACGGAGTTGCAGGTCGCATCCGCCGGGCAGCGCGGAGCACGGACCCCCGCGTGGAAGTTCGAACTCGTCGGGGGAAGAGCGAGCGGCTCCACCACCCCATCGCAGTTGGGATCGACGTTCGTCCCGCCGGCAGGATCCTCGATGAGGCCGAGGGCCGGCGGCGCGGACGAGTACCAACGCCCGGCGGTCTGCGCGTAGACCACGGCGGGAAGGAGCAGCGTCCCGTAATCGTGGGTGATCGTGCCGCTGCAGAGAGGGTTCGGCGGCGTCCCGCGCAGAGTGAACGTGATCTTCGGAAGAACGGGCACCGTGGCGGTGTAGGTTCCTCCCTCGTTCGCGCACGCGCCCTTCACGATCGTCATCGAACCCTGGGATTGAGGCTCGTCCGAGAGGCACACGGAGACGTCCCACTGCGTCGACACCGTGGTCCCTCCGCTCCGGTACACCACCGTGATGGGCGTCTGACTGACGAGGGACATGGCCACGATCTCGACCGGAATCGTGGCGGAGCTCCCCGGCGATGGCAACGTCGCCGTGGCGAGGCGCCGCAGGATGGTGTCGGTCGGCTGTAGCCCGCCGTCGTTGAAGACCGGAAGACCCTTAAGGACGATTCCCGATGAGTAGACGTCGGAGGTGTAGTTCCCCGGCGGCGAGCAAGGGTCGCCGAAGTCGTCGTTGTCGAAGAACCCGCGCGGCCAGGAGTTGTTGAAGAACGAGGCGCCGCCCGCCGGGGTTTCGAACAGATCGATACCGGGATCGATGACATTCGGGTTGGCCGCGCCCCGGATGTGGAAGTTCCAGTTGGTCGCGCACAGGTTCGTGGGACTGCACGCGCTGCTCGAGGTCTGCCGGCGGTCTCCCGCGTTGGGCGCGCTGAACGTGAAGATCCCGTCGGCGTTCTGGTCGGTGTAGACGTCGTCCTCGCTCGTCCCGATTTGCGGTCCCGCAACGTTCGTGTCCGCGACGGGCCGGACCGCGAGGTTCAGGGGAGCCCCGGCGCCCGTGGTCGTCTTGTACTTGAACTCCACGAACACGCTGGGGTCCGACAGCGGAATCGGCGAGCTGAACAAGAACGGAATCTGGCGGTAGAACAGGCCCACCGGATTGGCCGCGACCGTGCCGAAGTTGCCCTCTTCGGAGCGCAGGAGGCCGGAGTTCACCGGGCTCGCGGCAGTATTGTAGACGTCCCAGATATCGAACTCGGTCACGAGCGTCGTGTTCGCGCTCACGCTGATCGAGAACTCGATCGAGCGGATCTCGAGCGGCGCGGGTGTGTTCGGAACGACCGAGAGGCGCTCGCCCCAGTCGGGCCGCCGGCCCCCCGTGCTGGTCCCGTAAATGAAAAACGGCCCACCGTCGTGGTCGTTCAGGTAGATCGTCGCGCCGTCCGTGACGCTCTCCGTCGCTCGGTCGATTCGGGCGATCTTCGAGCCCGACTCCGGCCGGACCTGCTCGAGGTCGTCGTCCCCGACGGCGGCCAACGCTGGGTTGCTGCCCACCACCCCCAAGGTCAATCCAATCCCGAGCACCACCCACGGCACGAATGGTCTTCTCATCGTCCCTCACCCCCTGCGGACTTCTGCCGCAGGCGCCACGAGCTTTCCGCGTCGCCACACCCCAGGGGATGCGCCGAAACGGAACAGAGAAAGTCAGGAGAAAGTCAGCCTGACCGAATACTTCCCATGTCCTGTACGCCGCCCGTCACGCTCCGTCAAGGGGAAACACCGGCTCGGGTGTACGACCGGGGAGGTCGGTCGGGGCCGGGCCCAAGGCCGCCGGTCGGAGATAGCGGTCACTGGCGAGACTCCTCCCCGCATCCAGTGTCGGCTCGTTCACTTCGCTTCAGTCGCGGTTTTCCGCACGATTCGAGGCAAACACGGCCGATTCACGTTCGATTGTGCGCTGTGACGAAAAAGGGCCGGGCGGTGCATTGCACCGCCCGGCCCACGATCGACTTCGAGAACCAACTGAGACTACGGACAGGTCGTCGTGCTCCTCGCCGGCCCGTTCAGGGGCGGTCCGGGGTTCGTGTGGGTGTTGCCGTACGTCCCGCCGCCGCAGAGGTTTTCTCCGCGAACGACGTAGAAGTAGCCCGCGCCGAGGTTCGGGATCGCCGCGTCCGTCACCGTGGCGGCCGCGAGGTTGTCGAAGCAAATCTCGTCGCCCCCGCCGGGGCCGACGGGCAGCGCGGAGAGATCGCCCCGAACGACGTCGTACTGGAACGCGCCCGCGTTGGGAAGCCACGTGATCGTCTGCTTGTCCGGGGAAGGAACCGAGTACTGGAGCCCGAGCGTCTCAGGGGGCGTCGGGTTCGTCGGGTCGGCGGGGGCGCAATCGCACAGGTCGCCGATGTTGTCGCCGTCGAGGTCCTCCTGCCCGGGGTTGCAGATCGTCGGGCAGTTGTCGCACACGTCGCCGACCGTGTCGTTGTCCGTATCCTGCTGGAACGGGTTCGGATTGATCGCGCAGTTGTCGGCGATGTCCTCGATGCCGTCCAGATCGCTGTCGGTCAGGGTCGGCGTCTCCGCCGGGAGCACGCCGTGCGCCGCAATGTTGGGCTGCTGCGCCACGACGGTCTGGAGGCGCTTGACCGGGTCGCCGACCGGGTCGCACACCAAGTCGTTCGGGCAACGAGGGGCCCGCACTCCCGGCCAGAAGTTCGGATTCGTCACCGGGAGCGTATTCGTGTCGGCAAACCCGTCGCAGTTCCCGTCGACGGCCGTGCCGCCGATCGGATCCTCGATGAGCCCCATGGAAGCCGGAGCGGTGGGGAACCAGTGTCCGGCCGTCTCGTCGAAGAGGAGGCTCGGGGCACCGATCGGCCCGAAGTCGAGGGTGAACTGCCCGCTGCACGTCGGGTCCGGCGGCGTGCCGATGATCGTGAAACGCAGCTTGGGGAGGACCGGGACCGTCGCCGTGTACGTCCCACCCTCTCCGGGGCAAGCGCCCTTCACGATGGTCATCGTTCCCTGGGGCTGCGGGTTGTCGGAGAGGCAGACTTCGACATTCCACTGCGTCGGGATCGTGTTCATTCCGTTGGTGTAATTCACGGTGATGGGCTGCGAGCTCACGAGGCTCAGCGCCAGGATCTCGATGGGGATCGTCGCGGAGCTTCCCGGAACCGGCAGGTTCGCCACTCCGTTCCGACCGATGATCGTGTCGGTGGGAGAGATGTCGAAATCCGTGAGGACCGGAATGCCCTCGAGGATCATCCCGCCCGTATACGGCGCGGAGGTGAACCCCGCGGGAGCGCAGGGATTCCCGTTGTCGTCGAAGTCGAAGGTCCCCGGCGGCAGCGGGTCGTTGAAGTACGTCGTTCCGCCCGGCGGGGTCTCGTAGAGGCTCATCCCCGGATCGATCACGTTCGGATTCGAAGCGCCACGGATGTGGAAGTTCCAGTTCGTCGCGCACACAAGGCTCGGACTGCACGCGGTGCTGCTGAGCTGTCGCCGATCGCCGGCGTTCAGCGCGGAGAACGTGAAGATGCCGTCGCTGTTCTGGTCTACGTAGATGTCATCCTCGCTGGCGCCGATCTGCGGGCCCGCGACGTTGCCGTCCGCGATGGGCCGGATCGCGAGGTTGAGAGGAGCGCCCGCGCCCGTCGTGGTCTTGTACTTGAATTCCACGAACACGTCGGGATCCGCGAGGGGAAGCGGCGAGCCGAGCGGGAACAGGATCTGGCGATAGAAGAACCCCGATGCGTTCGCCGGGACCGTGCCGTAGTTCCCCTCCTCGGCACGGAGGAGGCCCGAGTTCACCGGGCTGGCGGCTGTGTTGTACACGTCCCAGAAATCGAACTCGGCCACCAGCCGCGTGTTCGCCGAGACCGTGATCGAGAACTCGATCGAAGTGATCTGAAGCGGCGCGGGCGTGTTCGGCACCAACGTGAGGTGCTCGCCCCAGTCCGGCCGGCGGGTTCCCGTGATCCCGAAAATGAAAAACGGCCCCGTGTCGTGGTCGTTCAGGTAAACGGTCGCGCCGTCTGCGAGCGACTCGCGAGGCTGGTCCAAGCGGACGATCTTGTTCGCGCCGGGCTCGGGGCGAAGGATCTGAATGTCGTCGCTTCCGTCCGAAGCAAACGCCGGCAGCACGCCGGCCAGGCCCACGATCAGTCCGAGACCGATCGCTGCCTGCAAGAGAAATCGGTTCCTCATCGCGTCTTACCCCCTTAGCGCCCCGGGGAGGAACCGCCCGACCGGGCGGCTCAATCCGAACCCTCGGCACACCCCTGGCGCAGACAGAACCCTCGTAAGCGTACTTGGAGTCGCCTTTGTGATACGCCGCCGGAGGTTGGGCGTCAAGCGGAATTCCCTCCCGCTGCCCCGGGTTGCGATCCCCAGGACCGCAGTGGGATCGAGCAGTAAAATTCTAATTCTTCTATATAATTGTGGCTCCGCGGGAGGCGACGCACGCCCTATAATCCGACCGGCCCGGCGAGACTTCACAGTCCCCCCCGCGGCCGGATGATCTCTGGTGGCAACCTACCGGCTGACGATCGAGTTCGACGGTACCCGGTACCACGGCTGGCAGTCGCAGCAGAACGCCCGCACCGTGGCGGGAGAGATCCTCAGGGCCGTCCAGGAAGTCGTTCCGGTGGTCGAGCTGGGAGGCGCCGGGCGCACCGACGCCGGGGTCCACGCACTCGCCCAGACCGCGCATCTTCGTCTGAAAGAGGCCATCGATCCGAGGGTGCTCAGGACCAGGACGAACGAGCGACTTCCGCCGGACATCCACATTCTCTCCGTGGAGCCCGCGGAGGCCCGATTCCACGCCCGGCACGCCGCAACGGCGCGAAGCTACCTGTACCAGGTCTGCCGCAGGCGCACGGCGTTCGGCAAGCGGCACGTCTGGTGGGTCAAGCGGCCGCTCGACGCGGACCGCATGAGGGAAGCCGCCGAGCGTTTCGTGGGCCGGCACGATTTCACGCTGTTCTGCGAGCGGCCCGCGGAGCAGCCGAGTCGGATCGTCGTGGTGGAACGGGCCGACGTCGTTTGCGAGGGGGCGCTGATTCTCGTCCGGCTCGTCGCATCGCACTTCCTCTGGAAGATGGTGCGCAGGATCGTCGGAGCTCTCGTCGAGGTCGGCGCCGGGCAGATCGAGCCGGTGCAGATCGGCGACCTTCTATTGAACCGGCTCCCGGAATCGCCCGAGATCGGAACGCCCGCGGAGTGGACCGCGCCTCCTTCGGGGCTGTTTCTCGAGCGAGTCCTGTACGAAGGCGACCCCCCTCTGCCGGCCCTGACGGCGGCATTTCCGGTCGCCGCCGAAGGGGCCGTCGGCGCGCGACCACCGCGAGCCCGGTCCACTGCGGTGCGTGCCGGCGCGCGGCGAGGAATCCGGCCACCCCGGAAGCGTCCTTGAACGGACCGGGCGCCGGCCTCCGTCCCTCGCTGTGGATCTGCGTCGGTCTGGTGGCGCTGGTGCTGGCCCTTTACGGCCGGGTTCTCGCGTACGGGTTCGTCGGACTCGACGATGAGCCGTACGTCACGGCGAACCCGCAGGTCCAGGCCGGCATCACGTGGGACGGGACTCGCTGGGCCTTCGTTGATAGCTTCGGCTACGAAGGAAACTGGCATCCTTTGACCTGGCTCTCCCACATGCTCGACGTGGAGATCTTCGGGCTGCGCCCCGCCGGGCACCACCTGAGCAGCGTGCTCCTTCACGCCGCGAACGCGGTGCTCCTCTTCCTCGCGCTGCGCAGGATGACCGGCGCTCTCGCGCCCCCGGCCATCGTCGCGGCGCTCTTTGCCGTGCATCCGCTGCGGGTCGAGTCGGTCGCCTGGGTCGCCGAACGGAAGGATGTCCTCTCGGGGCTCTTCTGGCTCGCCGCGCTGCTCGCGTGGGCCGCATACGCGCAGACGCCGACGAGGTGGAGGTACGGCGCAGTCTTCGCGCTGGTTGCCCTCGGTCTCATGGCGAAGCCGATGCTGGTGACGCTTCCGTTCGTCCTGGTGCTCCTCGATGTCTGGCCCCTGAGGCGGCTCCGGATCGAGGGGATCACGGCGAGCGCCCTGGGGCGCAACCTTCTCGAGAAGCTCCCTCTCCTTGCTCTGGTGGGCGTCTCGTCCGTGGTCACGATCGCGGCGCAGGCCCGCGGCGGAGCCGCATCGTCGCTCGCGAGCCTCCCGGTTCTCTCCCGCCTCGCGAACGCGCTCTCGAGTTACGGGATTTATCTCGCGCGCACCGTGTGGCCATCGGGCCTGGCGGTCTTCTACCCGCACCCCGGATTCCTTCCTTCGGGCGGCGCGCGTCTGGCAGCCGGCGCTGTCGGCGGCGCGGCGGCCCTCGTGACGGGCACCGTCGTCGCGGCTGTGGCCGCGAGGCGGAAGCCTTACCTCGCCGTGGGCTGGCTCTGGTACGTCGGCACCCTCGTTCCGGTGATCGGAATCGTGCAGGTCGGCATGCAGGCATGGGCCGACCGGTACGCGTACCTACCTCTCGTCGGGATCTACATCGCGACCGTGTGGGCGGCGGCGGACCTCGTCGCGGCGCGACCGAGACTGCGAAGCTGGTTCGTGTCGGGGGCGATTTCCGTCATCGCGGCACTCGGGGCAACCGCGTGGGTGCAGGCCGGCGCATGGCGGGACGCCGAATCGCTGTACACCCACTCCCTTCGCGTGACGCAGGACAACGCCCTCCTCCACAACAACCTCGGTGTGGTCTACCTCGATCGAGCGGAGCTCGAGCGGGCAGGCGCCGAGTTCCGACGCGCCATCGAGATTCGACCCTCCTTCGCTGCGGCACACGTGAACCTCGGCATCGTCCTCAAGCGGCGGAACGAGCTCGGTCCGGCGAAAGAGCACCTCGAGACCGCCCTGCGGCTGGTGCCGGAATACCACGACGCCAAGTCGAGCCTTGCCGACCTGCTCGATACCGAGGGGATCCTCCTGGCGCGAGAAGGGAGGCTGCCGGAGGCGGAGGCTCGGCTCGTTGAGGCGACGCGTCTGGCACCGTGGCTCCCGGAACCTCACAACAACCTCGGAACTCTCCGGCTCCGGCAGGGACGAGTCCCCGAGGCCGAGGCGGAGTACCGGGAGGCGTTGCGGCTAGCCCCCGAATCGTTCGAGGCTTCGTACAACCTGGGAGTCGCGATCCGGAAACAGGGACGGCTTGCGGAGGCGGCGACCCAGTTCCAGATCGCGCTGCGGATCCGGGAAGACCCGCGCGCGCGGCGGGATCTCGCGGCCGCTCTCGCCGAGGCTGGACGGGCGAAGGATGGAGAAGCAACGAAAAGGTGAGCCGGGAGCGCGCGGCGCACGACCGTGGCGGAGGAACCGGAAGATGGCCAGGCTCGATGCGATCTTCGCGGCGGGGGGAATTCTCTGGAGGGACGGGCCCGACGGGAAGCGACTCGCCGTCGTGCATCGCCCGCGCCACGGTGACTGGGTCCTCCCGAAGGGGAAACTCGACCCCGGAGAGCAATGGCAGGACGCGGCGCTCCGGGAAGTCCGCGAGGAAACCGGATACAACGCCGAACTGGGCGAGTTCGCGGGGCTGGTCTGCTACGAGATTCTCGGCATCCCGAAAATCGTGCTCTTCTGGAACATGGAGGCTCGCGGTGAGAGCACGTTCGTCCCCGGCGAGGAGGTGGACGAGGTCGTGTGGCTGACCCGCGCCGACGCTCTTCGCCGCCTAGACCATGATGACGAGCGGCGCCTCCTGACCGAGGCGCCTCCAGCCCGCTGATCGGCGGATTCCTCTGCGCTTCATCCGAAACCGCCGGGCTCGTGCTCGGTCCGAGTGCGCGAGGGCAGGACATCCCCCGCGCGGGCTCGATGCGCGACCGCGGCTCTCCGATCCTCGATTCACCCCGGTTCAGTGCAGCGCCGACTCGGTCCCGCACGCATTGACCGCGGCAACGCGGTAGTAGAAATCCTCCCCGGAGAACGCGGCTCCCGCATGCACGAACGTGCGGCTCGACGTGGTGCCCACCCGCACGGCGGTCGCGAAGTCCGGACCGGAGAGCTCGTAGACCACGAAGCGAGCGGCGAGAACGGGATCGGCGGACCAGTCGAGGACGATGTCCCCGCCGGAGCGAGAGACGAGAATGGTGCCCACGGTCGGCGATGGGCTCGCGCAACCGGAGCAGCCCTGGTTGCGATCCCAGATCTCGAAATCGTCGAACCCGGCCTCCACCAGCGATGCCTGATTCAGGTAGTCGCGGGTCTGGAACCGGAACCGCATGTTCGCCGTCGGCGTCTGCACGAGGTTCTTCTCGAAGACGATCCAGTCGAACGAGGACGTGCTCACGTTCTCGAAGACGGCCCAGGTCGTGCCGTCGTTGGTGCTCACGTGCACGAGCAGGGGGTCCTCGGACGGTCGTGATCCCTGATCGTTGCTGAAGAAACGCGCGTACCGGACGTACGGGGCCACGGTTCCCGTCAGGTCGTACCGCGGCGAGCGGATCGTCGTCAGGCCGTCATCCACGTCGTTGTTCCCCGGACCGCCCAGCGCGGCGAGCCCCGTCATCCAGCACTTGGTTCCGGACCCGGGAGTGTGGTCGTTCTCGGGCTGCACTCCGGTTCCTTCCGGATCGCCCCACTCGAACCGCCCGGACACCGCGTCGTTGGGAGCGATCGGCGTCCAGCCCCCATCGCTCGTTTCGAAGTCCTCGTGCACGATGAGTCGGTCGGTCACCGTCGCCGCCGCACTGGCCCGAACCTGGTTCGAATCCACGTTGCCGGCGGAATCCCTGGCCCGGACCAGGTAGTGATACGCCGCGCCCGGAGTGAGCGCGGCATCGGTGTAGGACGGCGAGAAAGTCGTCGCGACGAGCGTCGCCGCGGACGGAACGAAGGCCGGATCCGTGGAGCGGAACACGTCGTACGCGACAGGGGTGCCGCAGCTTTCGAGCGCTGGCGCCCAGGAGAGCGCCGTCTCGCCGCAGGAACCTCCGGCTACGACCGAGGCTAGCCCTGCGAACACCGGCGCGGCCAGGTCGGGGCTCGAAGGGGCGACGACCGAGGCGGCCACGGAGTTGCCTTCTTCTCCGGAACGGGAATCGTGGGCCCGGACGACGTAGTGGTAGGTCGCACCGGGCACAAGAACCGTATCGGTGAACGTCGCTGCGGCCACGTTCGCTGCCACGAGGGACTGAGGCCCCGGCGCGAAACCGGGGACAATTCCCCGGTAGACGTTGTAGGAGAGTGTCGCGTTCGCACAGTTCGATGCGGCCGGCGCCCAGGAAAGCACCGCTTCCCCGCACGAGACGCCGGGAGATGCCGAGGCGACCCCGGCGAAGGTCGGCGCCGCATAGCACGCGGGGGTCGGATCGCACACCGTCTGCGCACCCTGCGTCTGACCGATTCGCACATCAAAGAAGGACGCGTCCGTGGCGCAGCCGCTCCCGTCGCTGGGCACCAGCCGGAAGCGCAACAGAGCCCCGCAAGCAACCAGGGCCGGATCGGTTCGGAACCGGAGGATTCCCTGGTTCGCTCCCGTCCCGTTCACCGAGATGCCGGGCCACGCGTCCGTGGCGTTCAGCACGGTGACCCCGGGCGTCACCGCCACCAATGTCGCCGCAATGCCGCTCGCCGTCACCTCACCGACGTTCGCCAGCGTGACTCGCAGATCGACTTCTTCGCCGGGGTCGGCATAGCCGGAGCGGTTGCCCCTCGGCATGTCGTCCACCGACGCGGCCGTCACCGAGAGGATCGGCTGCGCGGGGAGGCGAGCAAGAATCGGGTTCTCCACCTTGGACTCGCAGTTCGAAGCGGTGAGAGCCATCACGACGTAGAAGTAGTCGGTCGCTGGGGCAACCTCCCGATCTTCGTAGGTGGTGGCCCCTCCGGTCACGGTCGCGATGGGAAGGTAGGCGGTGTCGGAGCGTACGTCGGCGCGAAGGACCTGGTAGCGGTTGGCGCCCGGGATCGCGTCCCACGAAAGGGCAACTCGATCGCACAGCGGGCTGACGGTGGGATTCGGCTGGGCCGGCCGCGCGCAGCCCGCCGTCGACACGGCGGCCGTGCCCGCGATCCCATGTCGGTTGAACGCCTGGTAGATCTCCGCGCCGTTCGGCGTTCCGTTGGCCAGGTTGCCATCGTCGTCGTCCGCGGCCAGATACGCCGAGTAGATCGGGTAGGTGCCGGTGGGAAGGTACGAACCGGCGTTGGGCAACGAGACGAAGAACAGGCGCTCGGACGTGCGCCAGCCCGTGTGGAGGCCGTGCTTCGCGGTGAGCGCCTGGGCGAGGTCCCATGACGTCTGGCCGTAGATCTCCCCCTCGCAGTGCTCCTCGTATCCGAGCGGACCGCCTCCCCCGGGACAGTAGGATCCGATGTTCGTGCGGGTCAAGAGCCCGGAGACCGCAGGATCGAGGTGACGGACGTAGCCCCCGTTCGTGCCGAAGTACGGACCCATCAACGCATCGTGGGTCATGTGGAGGGCGACGACGTCCGCGGTCCCTTCGCCGGTGGCACCGTCGCCGGCGCGGGTTCCGTAGTCGAGCCCGTGCCCCCACTCGTGCTGCATCACGTCGCTGATCTCGCCGGTGTTGTTGCAGCCGCCGCCGGAGCGGAAGAAGTTGACCGAGCTCCCGTCGAAGTACGCGTTGCACACATCCTGGATGTTCACGTTGGCCGGCATGACTCGTCCCAGGAAGAACAGATTGGGAAGCCACTTCTTCCCGACACGACGCACCTGGGTCAAGTGATAGAAGGCGTTTCGATCGGCGCGTGTCGAGGTCCCATTTCCGACGGCGTCCACGCCTCCGAGACCGAAGTCGAGCCAACCGATCCCCACACCGACGGACACCGACGGCTGGGCCGGGTTCGAGCAGCCCTGGCAGCCCGTGTCGAAGTACTGCCCGTTCAGACCGGACTGGGCGCTTCCTCCGGCATACGCGTACCCGCCCCCGACGTTCGTGTTGAAGACCTGCGAGCCGTCCACCCGCGCGTGCGGAAACGGTACTCGGACTTCCGGATCGATCACCGTGCGGGGATACACGCCGCCAGTCACGCGACCGTACGCGTTGGCGTCGCGAAACCCGACGATTCGCCCCGTATGCGCGTCGACTCGCCCTTCCCAGGTTTCGATCCCGCCGGTCATCGTGTATCGGATGACCCAGACGAGGCGGTAGAGCAGGCGTCCACCGGGTCCGTCTTCGGGCTGGATCGTGAGGCGCGGCTCGGCCTGGAGGCGGGCCAGCTCCCCGTCGCCGGAATGGACCATGAGCCGAAGTACCGCCTCCTCGGCGCGCACGGTGGGATTCGGATCGACTTCGCTCGGCCCGACCAGAGGAGCGCCGAACTGAACGATGTTGCCTGAGTTGATCCGCACGAACACCCCGGCGCCCTCCACGGGCACATTGCCGAGGTACCAGTCGTAGTTGACGTTCAGGAGACGCCCGTCATCGAGCGCACCGCTCGCGTCGCGATCGAGCACGAGGCTCCCGGCCGGCGGACCGATGAGCTCGGCGTTCTGCCGAACGAACGCTTCCGCGAAAGACGCGATCGCGTCGATGTCCAGCTTGCCCCCGGGCAGAGCCGCCGGCGCCGCCTCAGGAGGAAGAGAGTTGCCCGGACCGGGAAGAAAGGGAATCCCCTCCCCCTGCACGAGGCTCGCACGCGCGGTCCGCGGGTCCACGAAGAACTCCCATCGTCCTCCGCTGCGGGCGAGAAACGCCCGCGCCGCCGTCGTGGACTCGGCCGTGGCATTGGCCACGTCCAGCCTCTCCGCCCGTGCTTCGGGGCGTCGCGGGTCGATCCGGCGGGGGTCCTTGCTTCCCCCTCGGTCCACCAGCGCATGCGCGGGCAGGGCAATGGCCAGAAGAGTGACGAGAGCGGCGTGCGTGCGTGTGAAGCGCATCCTGAAATGCTCCTTGGTCTGTCAGCTTGGCCGGGATGGCCAGTAGAACGTTGTACGTTGGTTTCCGCAAGCTGTCCAGTCCGAGCTCGGGCGAGGCGTCGAATCGATGTCCGTTGCTCCGTCTTTTCTTGAATTCCGACCGTCGGCCCGCGATCACCGTCGATGCCGCTGCGGCGCACGATGCGACGGGGACGCGACGGTTCGCGGGAGTCCGTCGATGTCGTCCGGGATCCGAGTGATTGGCCTGCTCAACCGGTGATCCGCTCGTAGAGCGGCAGGAGCCCGACCGCCACCTCCACCGCGCGCCGGGCCAGCGCCGGAGTCGTGACCAGGGGGAGGGACTCGGGCAGGTCGTGGCGAGCCCCCAGCTCAAACCACACGCCGCTGCGAGCAACCGCGCGAAACGCTCCGTGGATGTCGGATTCCGCCTCGAACACCCGTCGCGATCCCTCGGGCCACGACGCCGCCGCGTACACGCGGAAGCGCAGCGCGAGCTTCTCGGCAGCGGTCACGAACGTAGGGCCGAGACCGGCATGGAGGCACAGGAAACGAAAGCGTCCGAAGGCGTCGGCCGCCGGATCCCAACCGAGCCGGATCGCCACGTGGTCGGCATGGACCCCGACGTTGATCTGGGGCCCGGCCTGATACCCGTGTTTCTCGCGAGAGAGGGCCAGCCAGGTGCAGAACGGCTGATACCCGGCCGGCCAGTCCAGCCTCGGCAGGTGGGCGTGGAGTGGCGCCGCACACTTCGGTCCGAGCCGTTCGAGCAGGTCCTCGGCGAGGAGCCTCAACGGCGGGTGAAACGCGTCCAAGATCGCGCGCCTCCGGGCGACCCTTTCGGCGATGGCGAAGACGCGGAAGTCCTCCTCACGGAAGCCCGGAAATCGGTACGGCGTCTCGACGGGCGGCTCGGATTCCATGCGCATCCGGAGTGTATCTCGACATCCCGGACAGTGGCGTCGTCATGAAGCGCGTTTCGGCGGGCCACGAGTTCGACGAGCGGTGTTGGCCTGCGACGCCGGCCGTTCTCCATCGTTTTCGAGCGACCGGCGGGGCGTCACGGAGACCGCCTCGAACCCGAGGGGAAGAGGCCGCGCGACCCGGATGCACTACAATACCGATTTCATTCAAACGTCCTCCGGCATTGCTCGGGGACCGTTCGCACGGCCCGCCGGAGATCGCGCCCTCGGAAGGGCCTTTCTCGGCTCGGCCTCCGGAGCGCCATGCGCTATCCCTTCGTTCTCTTCGATGCCGGCGAAACGCTGCTCGGACCGCGGGAGTCCTTCGGCGCGACCTACGCACGGGCGCTCGGGCCCATGGGCCTCGAATTGCCCTCCGACGTCTTCGAAGCGGCTTTGCGGCAAACGTGGGATGAGCTGAACCGGATCGTACCTCGCGGAGCCGACCGCTACCGCCATTTCGACGACGGGGAGAGAGGCTACTGGCTCCGATTCGCCCGGGGAACGATCGAGCGCGCATCCGACCGACCGGTCTCCGATGAATTTGCGGAATCTGCCCTGGAGCGTCTCCGCGAGGCGTTCCGGTCGCGTGCCGCCTGGAGCGTCTACGACGACGTGTTCCCCGCCCTCGCTGCCCTTCGCGCGGACGGCGTGCGGCTCGGGATCGTATCCAACTGGGACTCGCGGCTTCCACGGATTCTGGAGATGCTGGACCTGGTCAAACACTTCAGTACCGTCACGATCTCGCATCTGGAGGGGATCGAAAAGCCCGAGCCGGAGATCTTCCGCCGTGCGCTCGCGAGCCTCGGCGCACACGCTGAAGAATCCCTTCACGTGGGAGACGTCCCGGAGATCGACCTCTGCGGGGCCCACGCCGCTGGGATCGACGCCGTGCTCGTGGACCGTCGGCGCCGTCTGCCTCCAGGGCTCCCGAAGATCGCGGATCTCTCCAGCCTGCCCGGCATCGCGCGGGACGGGCTCCCCTGAATTCACCGCCCCGTTTTTGCCTAGGTCCGATCGTTCTCACGTTTCGAGGATTCCTGATGTACTGTTGTTCGACTTGGAGCGGTGATGTCATCAGCGGATTCTGCGGCGGATTCTGCGCCGCCGCGTGCGGAATCGGTGGCAGGGACGCTCGCCGGAGAAACGGGGGAGGTCTCGAATGGGATCGCTGAGCGGGCGAAGAATCCTGCTGTTCGTGGGCGGTGATTACGAGCTTGCTTTGCGGTGCTGCGCCCCGACACCTCGGGAGGAAACAGCCCAACCGGAGCGATGCCGGTCCGCCGGCGTCGCGGAGGGCGGGAGCGGGGGTTCGGGGGCAGAGCCCCCGAGCATCTGTTTTTTGAAAGCGGCCTCACGGGCGTTCCCCCGACACCCCGGGAAGAAACAAGCCCAACCGGAGCGATGCCGGTCCGCCGGCGTCGCGGAGGGCGGGAGCGGGGGTTCGGGGGCAGAGCCCCCGAGCCTCTGTTTTCTGAGAGGATCTGGAGCTCTGGTATCCGAAGCTTCGGCTGCTGGAGGCGGGCGTCCGAGTCCTGGTGGCAGGACCGGCGAAGGGTGGACGCTACGCGGGAAAGAACGGATACCCCTGCGACGCCGAGTTCGCGATCGGGGAGATGGACGTCCGGTCGCTGGACGGAGTGGTGGTTCCCGGAGGGTTCATGCCGGACGTGCTCCGACGCGATCCTCACGCTCTCGGCCTCGTGCGAGAGATTGCGGCGGCGGGGAAACTCACATCGGCGATCTGTCACGGCGGTTGGGTTCTGATCTCGACCGGCGTCTGCGGCGGTGTTCGGCTGACCGGATCTCTCGGCATCAAGGATGACCTGGTCAACGCAGGCGCCATCTGGGAGGACGCTCCCGTGGTGATCGATCGCCACTTCGTTTCCAGCCGCAAGCCGCAGGATCTTCCCGATTTCGCCCGAGGAATCCTGGAGGTTCTCGCAGCGCAGTAGCCGGCCCGGCCCCCGCGAGGACCGGAACGGCAGACCCGATCGTGGCGCACGGGCGTCGCCCGAGATCCGGCCCCGCAGGACGGCCCGGTCCGGGAGAATGGGGGGAACCGGCCGATGTGCGGTATCTGTGGATTCGTCGGCGACGACCGGTTTGAGCTCCTCGAGCCGATGAGCCTCAGCATGGCCCACCGTGGACCCGACGACGCGGGCCTCTGGAGCGACGCGCGTGCGACGGTCGGCCTCGGCCATCGGCGTCTTTCGATCATCGATCTGAGTCCGGCCGGCCACCAGCCGATGTCCAACGAGGATGGCACGGTCTGGATCGTGTTCAACGGCGAGATCTACGACTTCGAGACGCACCGCACTCGCCTCCTCGAGCGGGGGCACCGATTTCGAAGCCGGTCCGATACGGAGGTGCTGATCCACCTCTACGAGGACGTCGGACCCGATTTCGTCCGAGAGATCAACGGCATGTTCGCGCTGGCGCTCTGGGACGGGAAACGCCGTCAGCTCCTGCTCGCCCGCGATCACGCCGGGATCAAGCCGCTCTACTACTGGCAGAACTCGGAACGCCTCTATTTCGCGTCGGAGATCAAGGCCCTCCTTCGCGTGCCCGAGATCCCTCGGCGGCTGAACCGCGATCTGATCCCGGCCTACCTGACCCTCTGCTGGGTGCCCGGAGAGGAAACCCTCCTCGAGGGAATCCGGAAAGTGGAGCCCGGCCACTCCCTGCTTTGGCGGGCCGGACACATCGAGAAGCGGCGCTGGTTTTCACTGGCGTACGAACCCGACGACTCCCTCGAAGAACGCGATTGGCTCCAGCGGGTCGACGCGACGTTCGCGCAGAGCACGCGGCGTCAGATGGTGTCCGACGTCCCGCTAGGCGCGTTCCTGTCCGGCGGAACGGATTCCTCGAGCATCGTCGCCTGCATGCGCGACTCGTTCCCCGACCGCGAGATCCGATGCTACACCGCACGCCACCGCCCCGGGGACCTCGTGCGGGATCAGTTCGTCGACGACTATCCGTACGCCGAGAAGGTTGCTCGCGACCTCGGAGTGACCTTGAAGTGCATCGATCTCGAGCCTTCCATGATCCGGCTGCTTCCGAAGATGATCTACCATCTGGACGAGCCGGACGCGGATCCCGCGGTGTTTCCTTCGTATCTGATCGCCAAACTGGCGCGGGAAGACGGCACGACGGTGCTTCTCTCCGGGACCGGCGGCGACGAGGTGTTCTTCGGGTATCGCAGCCACCAAGCGTATCGGATGTACGAGAGGTTGCGGTGGATTCCCCACGCGCTGCTCTCCCCCGTCCTGCAGGCCGCTGCCGCCCTGGTCGCGGCGTCTCTCGGCGCCCAAAGCGCCCCCGCGCGTCGCATGCGGCGGCTTCGGAGCGGATTGGCTCGAACGGGGCTCGAGCGGCACGTCGCGCTGGTCGACTGGTCGAGTCCCGAGACCCGCGACCGGCTCTTCAGCGCCGAACTCGTCGCCTCGTTCCGTCGGCCGGGGGGAGCGGCCGATCTCTTGCGGCCGTATTTCGACTCGTTCGTCGGCCGCGGCGAGCTGAACCGGCACTCCCATGTTCTCATTCAGAGCTTTCTCGCGGCGCACAACTTCCTCTACACCGACAAGACCAGCATGGCCGCCTCCCTCGAGGTGCGGGTGCCGTTCACCGATCTCGAGCTCATGCGGCTGTGCGCCCGGATCCCCGAACGCTTCAAGCTTCACGGAGGCGTGACCAAGTACGTCCTGAAGAAGGCCATGGAGCGCCGTCTCGACCCGAAAGTACTGTACCGGAGCAAGACCGGGTTCGGAGTTCCGCTTCGAAAGTGGATGGCCGATGAACTTCGCCCTACCGTGGACCGGCTTCTATCCAGCGAATGCGTTGCCGCCCGCGGTCTGTTCGATCCCTCGGCGATTCGCCGGATTCTCGCGGAGAACGACTCCAATCGCGCGGACCACAGCTACCTGATCTACGCGCTTCTCACGCTCGAGTTGTGGCAGGAGACGTTTCTCGACCGCCCGGCCGAACAGGTTCCCCTGGACTGAATCCCAGGCCCCTGCAACCCGGCGGTCATGGTTCGAGATCCGCGAAGGAACGGGGTCAGGATTTGCTGCTTCCGAGAATCTCCTTTTGCTTCGCATCGAGGGCCTTCGGGAAATCTATCTCGCCGAAGAAAACGGAGTCCACCACGCCGTCCGGACGGATGATCAGCATCGTGGGGGTGGCTGACACCTCATACAGCTCCGCGATCTGTAGTCCCCGGTCCAAGAAGGTCGGGAAGGAAAACTGATTGACTCGGCAGTAATCCTCCGTTTTCTGCCGCGACGCTTCGTCCTGAGCGGCCGCGGCCGAGGCGAAGTTGACACCGTCGGGATGCTGCTTGAGCCAGTCGTTGATCTGCGGCAAGGCTCTCTTGCAGTGCGGACAATCTACGGACCAGAACACGAGAACGTTGATCCGTTTCGGATCGAGAACACTCGACCATCGACGCGACGTGCCGTCTCCCACCACCGTCGCTTCGAAGTCAGGCGACTTTTTCCCGATGAGCTCGTTCACCGGATCGTAGCGGGGGAGGTTTCCGTACGTTCCGAGCGTTCCCTTGGCCGCGACCCGGCGGATCGCGGCTTCCACATCGAGGTTGTACTCGAGCACCTGCCTGAGGCTGGACGCGTTCCCGAGCCGGAGCCTCCCCTCGGCGTCGATCACGGAGACACTCGGGACGGTGCGGACGGCGAGATGCTGTCCCAGCCGGAACTCCTCGTCGTTCAGCACCGGCACACGAATGCCCAGATCGCGAATTCGATCGCCAATCTTGGCCGCATCGACGCCGGGCTTCTCCCGCACGATTCCGAACAGAGCGAGTTTCCCGGGACCCGCCTCGTCGGCGAGGCGCTGCAGGTCTTGAAAGATGCGTTCCCCGCGAGATCGACCGGCAATCCAGTAGCAGAACACGATGGGGCGCTTGCCGAGGAACTCGCCGAGGTTCACGCTTCCCTTGCCCCCCGGAGCGGGATTGAGATTCGCGTACACGTAGCTCGGGAAGATCTCGCCGAACTGAGCGGGTGGGACGCGGACGACGGTCTCCTTCGGCGCCGCAGCCTCGGGCCGCTCCGGCGGGAGCGTTCGGCCGGCCTCTCTTGCGGTCGTGGGCGAGTCCCCGCAACCGGTCACGAGGATGGCGGCGGGCAGCATGCGAATGAGAAGACGCTTGATCCACTTCATCCGGTTTCTCTTTCTCGCGCGGCACGCGCATCGCCACGCTGGGGTGGATTATAGTCCAGTCGTATCGGGTGCACACCGTTGGCCGCGGCGAGATCGTCGGATCCCGGACTCCTCCTGCTCGATTCGCGACGCTCGCGGTGGTCCGCGCGATCCGGCGACCTCGTGGTTGGTTCCTGTCTCTCCGCCGGAAGCGATGGGGAGGGGGCCCTCCGCGATGTTTCCCCGTTTCGCAAAGTCCCGTCTGCCCCTCTCGCTGCGGGCCTCGCCCGGATCAGGGGCGACCGAAGCCCGACGACCGCTCGAGTCCCGACGCGAAAACGACTTGGATCTGCCCGTGCGAGGACTTGGTAGAATCGGATCCAGCGACTGGGTTGCGAGCGAGGAGGTGGGGCGTTGTCCGATCTTTCGAGGCTGCGGCTGGGCGGGCCGCGATGGGGACCCCTGATGGTCGTCGCCCTTCTCGCGTCCACCGCGACGACGGGGTGCTCATCACGGAGGCAGCCCTCGAACTTGGATCACGACTCGCGGTCCGCAACCTCGTCCCAGTCGCCCGGTTCAGCGATCGTGGGTGAAGACCCCGATGTTCCCTCGGGAGTCTTTCATCGGGTAGAACGCGGCCAGACGCTTTGGCGGATCGCCCGTGCCTACGGCGTCCGCTGGCAGGAGTTGGCGAAGGTCAACGGAATCACCGATCCGCGTGCCGTTCCCGTGGGACTCGAGCTCCTCATTCCTGGGGGGAAGTTGGTCCTCGACGTTCCTCCGCTGCGAGCTCCTTTCCCCTCTTCCCCTCAGGGCTCGACTGCGGACACGCACGGATTCGCTCCGCGAACCTCGGGCTTCCGCTGGCCGGTACCGGGCGGCGCGGTCCTGTCTCCATTCGGCGCGCCGCGCCGTAGTCACCTGCACGCAGGAGTCGACATCCGCGGGGATTCGGGCCAGGAGGTCCTCGCGGCGGCATCCGGTCGAGTCACTCACAGCGGACCGACCGGCGGGGCGTATGGGCGTGTCGTGATGATCGACCACGGGGGGGGCATCGAAACGCTTTACGCCCACAACAGCAAGCTGCTCGTGAAGGTCGGAGACGTCGTGGAGAAGGGAAGCCCCGTGGCCCTGGTGGGTCGCACGGGGAATGCTACCGCCGACCACTGCCATTTCGAGGTGCGCCGTGACAGGTCACCGGTGGACCCGATGTCCTACTACGCCGACGTCGAAGAACTCATCGAGGAAGAGCCGGCATCAGCGAAGCGCCGGCGGGATCGGAACGGGAACGACATCGGGGCGGCGGAGGAGACCGGCGGCGAGGCCGCGGAAAAGTAGGTCGCCAGCTCCGCGGTGCCCGAGCGCGTGGATTCAGAAGCGGATCGCCGGACCGGTGAACACAGAGAAACCGTCCCGATTCAGGTCGCCGAGGTCGACGAAGTCGCCGTTCGGAGTATCACCCGACCAGGAGTAGCGTCCCTCGAGAAGCAGGCCCCACGTGGGCCCCAGCGGCAGCTCCAGCCCCGCCAACACTCGAGATTCCAGCGCGGTTCCGCTTTCGACAAAGCGGCTCGGTAAGACCTCAGGACGCGGTATTCCGGTGGTCCATAGACGCCCCGGGGCGTCACTCAGGAACGATGAAAACCCGCGGGAGGTGCGGGCCGGTCTGCCGGACTGTACCGTACGCGGGTGCAGAGGCTCGGGGGCCGGCCCCTGTATTCTCACTCCAGAACGTGGACCCGGTAACGAACCCGGATGGGTCCGTGAGGAGCACCGAGCTGTCGACGCCGGAACGGGGCAACAGGCGTAGTCTCGCGGCGGCGTGCGACAACCGGGGTCGCTGGGGTGAAAATCCAGGTCAGGGGCGAACGGTGATCTCCACCGGTCTGTTCAACTGGAAGCTCATCTGCGTCCCGACGGGCAGCTCCACCTGCTCGCCCTTGTTCTTCGCAGCGACCGCGGTCCCCGCAGCGGCTCCGACGACCGCTCCGATGAGCGTGTCCTTGCTGCTTTTTCCCAGGAGCTTCCCGAGCACCGCGCCGCCGGCGGCGGCCCCTCCGATGGTCGCGGCGTCCTTCCCGGTCTGGCTCTTTCCCTCCCTGAGCAGATTCGCCTCGATGGCGATCACATTGGCTGCCGTGATCTCCAAACGCCCGAACGACAGCGCAAGCTTGGCGGCACCCCCGATCTTCTTGAGAGGCACGACCTCGGTGACGGTGCCACTCACGATCGATCCCGCGGGGATGACCATGACGCCGTCCTGCATCACGTCGTTTGCCACGCGGGCTCGGACCGTATCGCCCGCCTGGCTCGTCTCGCTCGACAGGCCATCCATGAGGATCACGTCGACTTCAGCCCCGGCAGGCAGCGTCTTGACGATCGGCGCAGGAGCCGACGCCGCCTCGGCGACTCGTTTCGAAGGAGGCGTTTCTGCCGGCGAGGACGCCGCCGGTGGATTCTCCGCAATCTCGCGCCTCTGCGTGGGGCGACGCGGCGGTGCGACCGCGGGATTCTTCGTCGGCGCGGGACGCTGTGGCTCGCTCGCTGGCGCTGCCGGTTCCTCCTCCCGAAGAGCACCTGGCGGCGCAGCGTCTGTAGACACGGGGGTCTGCGGCGGGGTCTCGGGCCGCTGCTCGGTGGTGGACGGAGTCGCAGCTTGCTTCTGGGCAGGTTGCTGTCCGCAGCCACCCAGCAGACTCACGCAGATCAAGAGCGAACCGAAACCAATCCTCCGGGATTCAAATGGTCTCATGGAGTCCCCTCTCCGCAATGAACGACCATGCAGCCGTCGCGGAGCTCGCGCGCCTCCGTCGCGAGCGTGCTCCGAGGCACGGCATCGGGTCGGACGCGAGTGATCACTCGAGCACACGCACGACGACGCGGCGGTTTTGCGCGCGACCCTGCGGCGTCCCGTTCTCGGCTACAGGTCGTGATTCGCCATAGGAGATGATGTTCATGGAGTGAAGCGGCAGGCCGCCTTTTTCGTGGAGGTAGTTCCGCACCGCCTCGGCGCGCTGCCGCCCCAACTGCGCGTTGCGTTCCTCGCTGCCGATGTTGTCGGTGTGTCCTTCGATCTCGACGAACACCGTCTTGTTCATTTCTTTTGCTCTCGCCGCCAGCTCGTCCAGCGATCTTCGGGCTTCGACAGGAATCGTGGCTTGATCGAAGCCGAATTTCACGCGATCGTCGGAAAGGGTGACGGTCCAGAGTATTTTCCCCTTGGCGAGCTTCTGCGCTTCCTCGGCTTGCAAAAGCGCCGTGTTGCCCGCCTCGACGGCCTTTTGAACTTCGCCTTTCAATCCCGCGAGCTTGGTGTCCGTGTCCTTGCCCAGATCCCCGACACGCCTCTCGTTTTGTTCCACCTGCCCCTGGACGCTGTTGATCCGAGCGTCCGTCTCGTCGACGTTCTTCCGATAGACTTTCTTCGACACGCACCCGAATGACGCGAACGCGGCGACGATCACCACCCCCGCGATCATCGCAAGATTCCGCTGCAACATTCTCGCTCTCCTTAACCGCTCGCTCCGAGTCGTGAAACGGATGGAGCGAGGCGGACGTTTGCGGCCGCGTGGGATCTCGTTCCGCTCGCCGGCCCCACGAGCGGAAGCGAGCCCACTGTAACACTTTCCTCTGTGCCCTTCCCGAAACGGGATGGAGGTCATGGGTGTTCGACGTGAAGCTGGCAACACAATGCACCGAATCGAAGGCTTTCTCCACTCTCGCTTCGCGTCCCGTGGTCCGAAGACGTGCGATCCCGCGCGATCGGATTGTTCGCTGCGAATCGTGTTCTTTCTCCGCGTCGCCACGCGGCAGTCACTCACCCCGCAGCACCCCTCGAGGTGCTTACAAGTATCGTGCCATGATCGGGACAGCCTCTGGAACGGGTCTTTCGGGAGTCCGACGGAAAGAACGCCAATCGGCGCGGCACCCGAGCGCTCCGTTTCTCGCCACGGCGGCGCGGGCGAAGGCCGGGGCCTGCACGCCTCCCGAATCACCCGCTGCCGCCGCGGAGACTGCCATGTCGTCGGACAACCGCGCCGGCGAGGATCCGGCGGGCGCCCAACCGATGTGCGGCCGGATGCGATCGAGTGCGCGACAGGAGAGTGGCGAGAAAATGCTGCGAATCGGGGACAGTCGTCCATGACGCCCGAGGCGTCACCCTGAACTGCTGCAAACGTCCCACAGGGAACGCACGCTGACGGACCGGCGCGCATTTCCGCGGAATGTTCTCCTCTTTTCAGGGTGTCGCCGCAGACTTCATGGAAGACGATCCCCGATTCGCGGCGATCTGCTGACTCGCCACTTCGGTGTTGTGCACCGGATGCAACCTCTCGATCCGCCCTTCCGTCCGGTCGCCTCCGCGCTCGCGGCTTGGGCGCGGCGAATCACGCGAGCGCGCATGGCTGGAAGGAAGTTCTTGAACCGCGGCTGAAGAATCGTGTAGTTTTTTCCATCTCGGCGTGCGGAGGCGAACGCATCAGGGGTTCGCGTAGTACCCGGCGCGGGTCCTGACTTCGAGACCGCGTCGGCGCGCCTCGAGTCGAACGCGGCGGTAACTCCCATCCCAGGCTTCGCGCGTCGGCGCATACCCGATGACGTATTGATACCGCAGCTCGCTTCCGATCCTCGCCACCGCCTCTTTCAGATCATCCGGATCTCGAACCTCGAAGAAGACACCGCCGGTCTCGCGGGACAGCAGGTCGAGCATCTCCAGATTCGTCTGCACTTCCCCACGCTTCATCAGCTCCCGCGGAACGGTGGCGAAACCGATCGAGTAGATCGGAACACTCGTTTTTCGCGCTAGTTCGATCGCTTGGAGAAGCGTGAGGCGGCTCGCATTGTCCAGACCGTCCGTGATCAACAGAATCGCCTTCCGCCCCGGCGCGGCCTGTCGGACGAGCTCGGGAGCGATCGAGACCGCATCGTGAATCGCAGTCTGGCCGAACGCCTCTTGAGCGGCCAGCCGCTCGAGGAACCGCTCCCGATCGGATGTGAAGTCGGTGACCCAGCTGACTTGCTCGTCGGCGAAACAGATCAACGCGAACCGATCCTGAGGCCGGAGAATTCCCAAGAAATACCGAATCGCCTCTTTCGCCTCCTCGAGCTTGCCGACCTGCCGCATGCTACCTGAGATGTCCAGGAGGAAGCCGATTTCGATCGGCTCGAGGTCCTCCACGGAGAAGTACTTGATTCGCTGCGGAACCCGATCCTCGAAAAGGCGGAAGTCCTCTCGCGAAAGTCCACGGACCACCCGCCCTTTCCGATCTGCGACGCTCGCGGGCAAGAGGACCAGGCGGACGTTTTCCTCCTCGGCGTGGGGAAGCCGTAACGCGGTGTGCAACGAGGGGTCGGCGTCGTGGGTTGAGCCCGAGGAGCGACCGACCATCTCCGGTCCTTTGGAAAGCTCGCCGGTCGGAGCTGTCGCTGGCGCGGAAATCGCAGCGATGTGAGAAAACAGGACGATCGCAATCGACGTGATCGCGTCGCGGAGTCCACGGTTCAAGCTGGTTTCCGCCTGGGCCCAAGCGAGTCGCCACGCGAGAAGCACACCTGGCGTTTTCCGCGGTTGACCCATCGGATTCACAGGTTCTCGGCGGACGCCTGGCTCAACCGCCATCCCGGGAGCGTCGACTCGCGGCCGCCACCGGGGGCCGTCGCAGGATCGGATCGCATTCGCGGTGCTCCTGATCTCCTGCATCGTGAAAGCAATGATCGGGCCAACAGAAGCGCGTCGCCCCAGATCCGCCGGTCATCCCTGGATCAAGCGCTCATCGAACGAAGTAGATGGAAACGAAGCGAGGTTCTAGGATTCGCGAGCGACGGTGCAACGAGGTGCGAAGCAGGCGTTTCTCCGGGAACCGGGTTCGATGGTTCCAGGGTGAGAAGCCTCGGAAGGCGCTGGGTTCGCTCGACTCCGCCGACCCTGGAACGTCCCGCTGTCGCAGGGTGCCGCGGAGGTCGTCGCGGGCAGTCACGACGGCGCAGCGAGACGAGTTTGACGGGCGCACGCTCAGTGCGCCTCGAGAGTGAGGAAGCCATCGGCATCAACACTTCCGGCCGCCCCTTCAATCCGCCTGCCGGATGCTACGGGGCCCGCGCCGATTCGGTTTTCGCCCGTCGCGACCATCGGGCCACCCAAGTACATCCGGCCGGGTGGGACAGCTCGAATCTCGACGCCGTCGAGGACGCGCCCGACCGTGCCCGGCTTCACGGCCTCGATTCGGTTCAAGGCGACGATTCCGGACGCTGCGTCCACGTCCCAACCTTCGAGAACCACGAACCCACAAGCGAACAGGAGATTCCTCGCCGATGGAGGAAGCGGACGCCCCACGGAGACGAGGACGCGGAGCTTTCCTCCAAAATGGGCAAGCCGCAGCCGTCCGAGCGCGAGCCGGTCCGCCACTCGCCAAATTCCGCCACCGCCTACTGGAATCTGCCCGCGGGCAAGCGCGTCTCGTGCCCGGATCGATCCCCGCTCGATTGCCCAGCCCAGCGCCGCCCGCACCGGCCAACCGCGGGATCGTACGGCGGGCTCGATCCGTCGGGCGAGTTCCTCGACGTGATCGCTGGCTGCGACGAGCATTGTCGGTCGAAGCGAAACGAGGTCATCGCCGATCTTCGCCGGATCACCCGCCGTTGCGAGGACAGCTCCTCGAAAGAGGCAGAGAAGCTCCAATTCGTGCCGTGACGCGCGCGTCACGGGCAACGAAGACAAGACAACGTCGTCAGGTCCCAGGGGAAGAGCGCCGGCGAGAGCTCGTGTGCCGGCGATCAGATTCGCTTGGCTCAGGACCACATCCTCAGGCTCTCCGCGAGCCCGGCGTGCGATGAGTCGGGCGGGGTGTTCCCCACTCGCGACGCGCGCGCCATCCAGGAGTGTCGGATCTCTGGCAAGAACCTCGGTACCGACGGCAAGAGCGTCTTTCAGAGACGTTGCGGCGGTGCGGCGATCTCCGAGAGGCGCGTCGAATAGGAGCACGATCTCTAGGCTGGCCAGTTCTGGACGAATCGCCACGATCTTGTCGAGTTGTCGCGTGTCCGAAACCAGAACTTGGCGGGGGCGCACCCGCCTGAGGACCCCGAGGAGATCGGACTCTCCGAGCCCTGGATCGAGCGCCAGCCCGACCCCACCGACCAGGTGGATCGCAAGATCCACGATCGCCGCTTCCAGACGCGGAGGAGAGAGGATCGCGACGAGATCCCCGGGCTCCGCACCGTAGGCCCGGAGTGCCGCAGCGATCTCGCGGACTCTCTCCCGGAGCTCGCTTCGACACAGCGTCTCCCACCTCGGTCCGACTCGGACCATCATGGCGGGATCAGCGGGGCGCTCCTGGAGCGTCTGGTCGAGCCACGATCCGATCGTGTCGGCAGCCGTCTTCTGTATCCGCACCTGAGGAAACCCGGTTTCCGCGCGGCGTCGTCTCGCGGCCCTCGAAACTCAGAAAAGAGCGGTCGGATCATACCACGAGCTGTTCCCCGGCACTGCAAGAATGCAGCAGGAAACGCTGCGGCCGGCCGCTCTATGGATCGAACGCCTTGACTCCCGCGAGCAGATCCCATTATATAGGAGGCTCTGTGCAGGAAGCGATCGAGCCGGATCCGTCGCGGGCGCGAAACGGGGGCCGGTCCGGCCGCAGGGGGGCATCACCCATGTTGAAGCGCTTGCTTGCGGTTGCGGGTCTTCTGACGATCACTTTCGCGACAGGGTCGCCACTGCTGGCCCAGGAAGGCCAGGGTGAGCCGAAACCGGACGAAGGAGCGCCGTCGACCGACACGAAACCGACCGATGAGAAGGATGAGAAGGGTGAAACGAAGGTCGGGTTCTGGGGCGATCGGTTCGCCCTCTTCGTCGAGGCCGCCGGCGGCAGCTCATCCGCGGAGGATCTCGACACATCCGTTCAGACGCAGTCGATCCGGACCAGTGAGAACACGCTCCGCTTGGACGAAGTTCTCACCGGTCGCGCCGCGATCGGATGGAAGCTGCCGTACGACCGCGGGAGCTTCCGGATCGTCTTCACAGGCTACAGCGAGGACTCATACACGCTCGAGGCGACCGGCCTTCGGAAGGCGGTGAAGGGAACGACCGATGTTCCGTCGACGAACCTCCCGTGGTGGCACGTGACGGCCCGGGACGGTCGGGTCGATTCTCAACTCATTCCTCCGACGTGGGAGGATCAGTTGCGGCCGGATCCGATCACTGGGGAGGACATACTCGACGGCGCGCTCCAGGATGACGAGATTGTCTACGACCCGGAGAATCCGGATCTGGTGACCGCCACGTCTGTTCCGGACAACGCCCAGAATCGAATCCAAACGACCGATTTCTTGTTCCTGCGGGATTTCGGGGGTCGACTCTGGGGAGCCCGCTACTCGTGCGGATTGCGCTATCTCGTCTATCAGGGCAACCTCCCCGCGGCCGCCTGGCTGAGCACCTCCTCGTCCTCGATCAGCGGCGGGTACACGGAAGGGTCGGCTGTGCGTCTCCTCAGCTTCAATCAGGATACGTCGGGTCTGGGGCCGACCGGTTCGCTCGAGCTGCGGCGCCGGTTGTTCCGGAATCGCCTCGAGCTGTTCGGCGAGGCCCGATTCGCGTTCCTCATCACGACACTCAACGTGGACTCTGGAGACTTTTTCACGCTCGTCAGTCAAACAACCGGCGAGAATCCTCCGGAAATCGCGGCCGACGCTCGCATCGACCAGACTCTCGAAAAGACGGCATGGAACCTGGGAGCGGAAATCGGTGCGCGCGTGCGACTGGCGGAAGGTCTCGTGCTCTACGTGGCGTGGAGCCGAATGGCCTACCAGGATGTCATTCTCCTCCCCTTCGAGCTCCAGATTCCCGAGAGCGAGGAAAAAATCAGGTTCGGCACCCAGGGGCTGTATTCGACCAAGGACTTGACTCTGGATTCGCTGCGCTTTGGCGTGAGCTTCCAGTTCTGATCTGACGAGGCGTCGGGCAACGGGCGCCTCCGATCACCACTCCGGCACTCTGGTATCACGAGCGCTCTAGCCGCTCGAACTCCGTCCAGAACGAGGGGAATGACTTCGCCACACAGCCTCTGTCGTCGATCACGACACCTGGAATTCGTAGCCCCGCAATCGCGAACGCCATGGCGATCCGATGGTCGGAAGAAGTGTCGAGCAGCCCGCCGCGCAGCCGGCCATGATCGGCTGGCCCGATCTCGAGCCGGTCTCCGATCTCGCTCGCCGGACATCCGAGGCGGCGGAGATTCCGCGCGAGTGCCTCGAGCCGATCCGATTCCTTGACCCTTAGGTGCCCCACGCCCCGAAGGACTGTGCGGCCGTGGGAGAACATTCCCAGAACCGCGAGGGTGGGGACGAGATCAGGAGCACCGCCGAGATCCAGATCGAACGGAGGCAGCGTTCCGGTTCCCTCGACCTCGATCCAGTCCGCACCGTGGCTCACAACGCATCCTGCCTCGGCCAAGATCCCTCCCAGTCGGGCATCGGCTTGCGCGCTTTCCGGATCCAGACCCTCGATGCGAACCCGCCCTCCGACGATCGCCGCCGCTGCGAGAAAGTAGGATGCGGCGGAATGGTCGCCCTCGATTCGCATCGAGATCCCTTCGTAGTCGTGCGGCGCGATGCGCCATCGTAGCGGTTCGATCCTCTCGATCGAGACCCCGAACCTCTCGAGCACTCGAGACGTCAGTTCGACGTACGGGAGGGAGACGACGGGAGGATCGAGCGAAAGATCCAATCCACCCGGCAGCCGCGCGCCGATCAGGAGCATCGCGCTCGCGAACTGACTGCTCCGCCCCGCCGGAATGCGGACGGATCCGCCCCGGATGGGACATCCACCGACGTCGACCGGCAGTCCGCCGGCGTCGCCGCGCACGACGAGCCGCCCTCCGAGTCCCACGAGGGCGTCCGCCAGCTCACGAAGCGGGCGAGCGCGCAACCGCGCGTCGCCATCGAGACGCGTCGGCCGTTCTCCGAGGGCAGCCACCGCCAGCAGCAAGCGCATGGACGTTCCCGACGCTCCCAAAAAGAGATCGCCGCCGCCGCATACCCGTCCGCCGCCCCCGTCCACCCGCCACCTCGACCCGTCCTCGGTCACGCGAAAGCCGATGGCTTCGAGACCGGCGCGAGTGTGGCGGGTATCTTCCGCATCGAGGGGATCCTGAAGGACGCTGGAACCACGGGCGAGCGCTGCCGCGACCAGGGCCCGGTGCGTGACACTCTTCGAGGGAACCGAACGGAAGACGGCGCGGATCGGTCCGATCGAGGTCCTCACACGACGGTGATCCATCGGCATTGCTGATAGTATACTCATCCATCGATTGTGGCGCGGCTGCTGAATCTTTCCGACGTTCGGGGCCGGATCAGAATGGTCAATCGGAAACGAGTGAACTCGGCCGCCGTCATCGTCAGCGTCTATCTTCTCCAGGTCTGCGGCATGGCGTCCGCGGGCGACGCGGAGAATCCGGACGCCCTCCTCCGCTTCGGCGTGGAGATGGCCCGGAAAGGGAATTGGCGGGAAGCCAGGTTCCGCTGGGAAAGGGCGACAGCAATCGAGCCGAGCAATCCGGGACTCCAGAACAACCTGGGGGTGGCCAGCGAGGCGCTCGGTGACCCGGCCGCTGCGGAGAGGTACTACCAACGGGCGATCGAGCTTTCCGCCGGGAACAAGGCGACAGCCGACAACTTGGCCCGGCTGAAGGTCTCTCAGGCGCGATTGGGCAGGCCCTCGGAGACCGGCGAGGCTTCGGGGGAATCGGAGCCTCTCGACGCCACCGCCAAGAAGCGCAAGACCGTCGAGGTGACGGTACGACTACCCGTACCCGCTCGACTGGACCTCTCTGGAGTAAAAACGCTGCTGGTGGCGAGCTTCCTCACGGAAGAGACGGAGCTCCTCGATACGAACCGCGAGCTCGTCCGCTATCTGCGAGGCGAACTCCGGAAACGCACCGCGCTCGAAGTCCAAGACGTGACGCCGAACCCGCCGGTCCCCGAGCAGCTGGTGGACGATCTGGCGTCGAACGTCGAGTTCTGGAAGCACCTCGGGCGCGAGTACGGCTCCGACCTGATCGTTTCGGGTTTCGCACGATTCAGCCGTCGGGACGCCTCGGGTTTCCAGGACGTCGACGTGGTCAGTCCGGTGACCGGCCAGAAGATCCGCCAGACCCGGTTCGTCGAGCGGGAGCAGTTCTCCCTGGAAATCGACGCGTTGTTCATGAACGGCGCCACCGGAGAGCTCCGACTTCGCGACCGGGTGCGGCGGGCCGTGACGTTCGTCGGCCTGTCCAACGATCCGATCACGGCGTTCTACGAACTGGTCGGAGCCGCATCGGTCGATCTGCTCCCCGCCCTGTCCCAGGGCACGCGCGACGAACCTCGTTGGCTCTTCCGGAAATAGCGCCCGGATCGCCGGACGCCGAGAGGAGGGCGATACAGGTGAGAACAGCGAAGTCGCAGCGGGGCCATGCAGCATTCTGGGCGGGAGTCCTGGTGCTCTTCTGCGCCTCGGGCGAGTTGTCCCTCACGCCTGCCCAGTTCGACGGATTCGGACAAAACAAGATCGCGTACGATCGATTTCAATGGAAAATATACGCTTCGCCTCATTTCGACATCCACTACTACGGTGCGGACGAGATCTCGCTGGAAGACGTGGTCTCGTACGCGGAGAGCGCATATCTGCGAATCAGTCGGGACCTGGACCACGAGCTGCGGTTTCGGGTGCCGCTGATCATCTACAGAACCCACGCGGAGTTCGAGCAGACCAACGTCGACCTCGGAGAGGTCGGCGAGAACGTGGGTGCGTTTGCGGAGCCGGTTCAGAATCGGATGGTCCTGCCCATTGATCAACCGCCGGACAAGCTCGCCGCTCTCATCGCGCACGAGCTCACGCACATCTTCCAGTTTTCGATTTTCTTCGAGGGCTACCTGGGTCGCGCCCTCCGCGCCAACGCTCCAGCCTGGTTCATGGAGGGGATGGCCTCGTATCTCGCCAAGGACGAGGACACCCTGGACACGATGGCGTTGCGGGATGCGGTCGTGAACAACGTGCTGCCCTCCATCCAAGAGCTGGGTGACGCCACGTTTCTCGCCTACCGGTACGGCCACGGGATCTTCGATTTCATCGAGCAGGAGCACGGGAAAGAAGGGTTCCGCAACTTCATCTATGAGTACCGGAAAGTCCTGCTCACGGGAAGCGTGGAGAAGGCCATCAAGGAGGCGTTCGGCTACGACGTCGACGAATTCAACCGGCGATTCAACCGCTATCTCCGTCGCAAGTTCGTGCCGGTCCTCCTGGAGAAGAAGGCGCCCGAGGACTACGGGAAAGAGATCGGCATCAAGAAAAGAGGGGTGTTCACCTTCGCCCCTGCGCTGTCGCCTTCGGGGGAGCTGGTCGCCGTGCTTGGCAGCCCCACGCGTTTGGAGCTCGACCTTCTGGTCCTCTCCGCCGAGGACGGATCCAAGGTCCGAAACGTGACCAAGGGATGGACGAACGCCTACCAGCACCTGGTGGCGGAAGCGTTCCAGGGCCGCCGCGATCTGTCCTGGTCCCCGTCTGGAGACCTGTTGGCGGTTTTCGCGCGGCGCGAGAACGCCCGGCCGCTGTTCCTGTTCGACGCCCTGAAGGGAACCCTGGAAAAGCGCATCGATCTGGAGGGCATCGCGGCGGCTGCAAGCCCTTGCTTCTCCCCGGACGGTCGCCGTGTGGCGTTCGAGGGCAACCGTGACGGAATCGTGGACATCCTGGAGGTGGATCTCGAGAACGGCGAGATCCGCAACCTGACGCAGGACGACTTCTTCGACGGAAACCCCTGGTACGCTCCGGACGGAAAGTCGCTTCTGTACAACCGCCGGATCGGAGCCGCGTGGAAGGTCTTCTCGGTGGACCTGACCGATCCCTCGAGAAAAACGCAGCTCACGTTCGGGAACTCCCTGGACATCCAGCCCGCGTACTCCCGAGATCAGAAGTCCGTGTACTACGCATCGGACCGGGGCGGCTACGGCGTGTTCAACATCCACGTCCTCAACCTGGCATCGGGAGAGATTCGCCAGATCACGGACGTCGTCGGCGGCTGCTTCAGTCCGGTGGAGATGGCGGAACGGGATGGCGAGCCCTACCTGGTGTTCGCCGCGTTCTTCGAGGGGACCTTCCGACTTTTTCGCATGCCGGTGCGGCAATCCGACGCCACGGTGGCCTCCGCCGAGAGCGCGGGGGGCCCGACGGACGCGGAGCCCTACGAGCCGCCGCTCCGCCTCACTCTCGACGCCGACAAAATGCGCCCGTACAAGGTCCGCTGGGACATCGATCGACCATCTTTCTCCGTTGGAGTCACCAACGATGGGACCTTCCTGGCCAACGCCGCGGTCCAGTTCTCCGACCTCCTGGGCGACCAGCGATTCCAGATTCTCGCGTACAGCGTCTCGACCTTCTCCAACTTCGCGACGACGTACTACAACCTCCGGCGCCGGACGCGCTGGGGAGCTTCGCTGTTCGACTACAGGGATTTCTACGTGCAGTACAACAGCGGCTTCGGAGAGCAGGACCAGATCCAGCGAACGACAGGTGTGACGTTCTTCTTGGAACGACCGCTCAACCGTTACTACCGAGTCGATGGAACTGTAGGCTATCTCGACCGATCCCAGGATTACCTGATCGGCACGGATACGTCGCTCGGGTTCCCGCAGCCTCTCTTCGCGACGATCACGGATCGCTTCATCACCTTCGAAGCTTCACTCGTTGGAGACACCACGCGTTACCAGTCGTTCGGCCCCTTGCACGGAAAGCGCTTCACCGTCGGCGCGTTCTACGGGCTGAACGTCGGCGGAGACGCGTACGGCAACATCCAGGAGTACCGTCTCGACTTTCGCGGATATCGTCAGCTCACCCGTCGGTCGCTTCTGGCATTCCGACTGGCCGGAGTGTACGGCGCTGGGGAGCGAGAGACGTACTACTCCCTCGGCGGCATCAACCAGCTTCGCGGGTACGACTTCCGGGAGTTCTTCGGCTCCCGCATGTTCTGGACGAATCTGGAGCTTCGGTATCCTCTCGTGGATGTCCTCCAGTTCCCGTTCCTCGGCATCCGATCGATCCGCGGATTCCTGTTCGCCGATCTCGGAGCCGCGTGGTTCCAAAACGGGTCGTTCTATGACCCGGAGCTGCTCGCCGGCGCGGTCCGCTCGAACCCCGGGTTCGGTTTCTGGGACTCGCAGAACGATCGGTTGCAGGACGCTCGCGGCTCGTACGGCTTCGGATTTCAGTTCTTCTTCCTGGGAGGCCTTCAGTTCAACTGGTCTTGGGCGAACCGCGCCTCCTACACTCGTTTCGTCTGCGATCCGACGGACCCCCTGTGTCGCAACCTGGTCCCCGTCGAGGGGGACCAGGGGGGGCGCCGGATGGACTTCTACATCGTCTTCGACTACTGACGCGCGTCTCCGTGGTGCTGGTCGGGGTTTCCTCGAGGTCCCCGCGGTTGGCGGAAACGGCGGCATGATGCGGCAGGCCGTTCACCGTCGGGAGCACTCGTGCGGCGGCTCGCGGTGGCGGTCAGGAGAAGCGTCGAACCGCGAGGTACGACCCCGCCAGACCGACGGCGCATCCGACCGCGACGATGAGGAGCTCGAACGGCGGCCCGAGGGGGCGACCGATGAGGAGAGTCGAGATCGCGCCGGGGCGAGCCTCCGCCCACACGAGGGCCGCACGGCGCATCACTTCCAACATCCCGAGCGAAATGACGGAGGCGACGAAACCCTGCACGACGCCGGCGACGAGGAAGGGCCCGCGCACGAGCATCGGCGAGGCACCCACGAGGAGCATGATCTCGATCTCGTCCCTTCGGGCGTAGACCGCGAGCCGCAGCACGCTGGCCATCACGAATGAAACCGCACCGAACACCAGCAAGCCAAGACCGGCTCCTCCACCACGCGCGACCTTCAGGATTGCGTCCACACGGTCCAGCCAGGCGCGGTCGTAGCGCACGTCTTCGACCCCCTCCGCTTCGGAAAAACTACGGACCAGGCTTTCCGCTGCGCGCGCGCCCTCCTCGCCCGGAGACAGGGCGATCTCCATCGAGGCGGGAAGAGGATTCCCGCCGAGCTCCGCGGTCGCTTCCGCGAGATCGCCGAAAGAGACACGGAATCGGCGTAGTGCTTCTTCCTTGTCGACGTACGCGACGCTCGCGACGCCGGGAGCCGATCGAAGGCGCGCCTCCAGCTCCGCGCGGCTCTCAGCAGGAATGTCGTCCCGAAGGAAAACGTGCACGGGGCTTTCGCTCTTCAGCCGCTCGATCCAGCCCCCGACGTTCGCGAGCACCACGAGGGCGAGCCCTGCGAGAAGCAGGGCAAACGCCAGCGTGAACGTCGCAAGGAGATTCACCCCGGGGCTGTACCTCCACTCGTCGACCGCGTCCGAGACGAAGAAGCGGAAACGGTTCCAGATCTGGCTCATTCCGTGGCTCCCGCCTCGGCGACGCGACCGTGCTCGAGGAACACCGTGCGTCGCTGCATCCGCCGGATCAGGTCCCGATCGTGCGTGGCCACGACGACGGTGGTCCCCCGCGCGTTCACCTCCCGGAACAAGCGCATGATCTCCACCGCGAGATCGGGATCGAGGTTCCCCGTCGGCTCGTCCGCGAGGAGGAGCTCGGGCTCGCCGACGACCGCCCGCGCAATGGCGACCCGCTGCTTCTCGCCGGCCGACAGTGTCTCCGGCAGGACGCCGAGACGATGATGGAGACCGACTCCCTTCAATGCGAGGTATGCGCGCCGTCGCTGTTCGGAAGGCGGCATGCCGAGGACATTGAGAACGTACGCGACGTTCTCGAGAGCCGTCTTCCTCCGAACCAGCTTGAAGTCCTGGAAGACGACCCCCATTGCCCGTCGATGCGCGGGGATCTTCTTCCGCCGGATCGTCGCGAGGTTCCTGCCGTCGACGAAGATCTGCCCCTCCGTCGGCCGCTCCTGGCAGAGCAGCAGCCTGAGAAGCGTGGTCTTGCCCGCGCCGGACGGCCCCGTGACGAAGACGAACTCCCCCTTCGCAACCTCCAGATTCACGTCGCGCAGCGCGATGGCTCCTCCGGGATAGCGCTTTCCCAGTCCGACGATGCGGATCACCGCCCGCCCTCCCGCCGTCTCACCCCAGGAGCTCCCGCAGCAGCGAGTTCACGAGAACCGGGTTCGCCTTGCCGCCCGAGGCCTTCATGACCTCTCCCACGAAATGGCCGAAGATGGACCGCTTCCCGGCCCGGAACCGTTCCACCAGGTCCGGATGGGCCGAGACGACGCGCTCGACGAGCTGTCGCAGCACGGCTTCGTCGCTGACCTGCTCGAGCCCCAGCTCGCGCACGAGATCGGAGGGCGGACGGCCCGTTCGATAGACCGCGCCGAAGACAGGATCCCTCGCGGCCGCGTTGCTGATCGTCCCCGCGTCCACGAGTCGGATCAGCTCCGCCATGTGCTCCGCAGGGAGCGGGATGTCGCCTTCGTCCCGCTTCGCGGATTTCTGCTCTCGAGCCAGGTCGTTCAGGACCAGATTCGCGGCCGCCTTCGGATTGCGCGCGAGATCCGCCACGCGCTCGAAGTAGTCCGCGACGGCGCGCTCGAGGGTCAGCAGGTGGGCGTCCGAGGACGACAACCCGTAGGACCGGACGAATCGGGCTTTGCGCTCGGCGGGAAGCTCGGGAAGCGAGGCTCGGATTCGCTCGATCATCGCCCGATCGAGGAGGAGCGGCATCAAGTCCGGATCGGGGAAGTACCGGTAGTCGTGCGCTTCTTCCTTGTCGCGCATGACCCGCGTCTCCCCCGCGGAGGCATCCCACAGCAGGGTCTGCTGGGCGACGGTACCGCCCGAGTCGAGAACCGCTTCCTGTCGGGCGATCTCGAACTCGAGGGCGCGCTGGACGTTTCGAAACGAATTCAGGTTCTTCAGCTCGGTACGGGTTCCGAGGGAGGGCGAGCCGACCGGTCTGATGGAGACGTTCGCGTCGCAGCGCAGCGATCCCTCCTCGAGGTTCCCGTCGCAGACCTCCGTGTAGCGCAGAATGCTCCTCAGACGCTGGAGGTACAGGTAGGCTTCCTCCGGGGTGCGTAGGTCCGGCTCGGACACGATCTCGACGAGGGGAATCCCTGCTCGGTTCAGGTCGACGTACGCGGCTCGATCCGAATCGCGCATCCCGTCGTGGATCGACTTCCCCGCATCCTCCTCCATGTGGAATCGCTCGAGCGCGATCCTGCGCGTTTTGCCTCCCACCTCGATGGGAACGCTCCCTCCCTCCGCGAGCGGGGACTCGTACTGGGAGATCTGGTATCCCTTCGGCAGGTCCGGGTAGAAGTAGTTCTTCCGCGCGAAGACGCTTCGCTCGTGCAGGGTACACCCCAGGGCGGTGGCGCCCCGCACCGCGGCTTCCACGGCGACCCCGTTCAGCACGGGGAGCGCGCCGGGATGACCCAGGCAGACGGGGCACGTTTGCGAGTTCGGATCGGAGCCAAACGTCGCGGGACACGCGCAAAAGATCTTCGTTCGGGTCCGAAGCTGCGCGTGGACCTCGAGCCCGATGACCGCTTCGTGGCGGGCCATGCCCCGCCTACCAGCTCCGATTCACCAGCACGTCGTGGGCGAGGATCTCGCCCTGCTTGTTGAACGCGACCTCGACGGGTTCTTCCGCGACCTTCATCTGGAACGGCGTTTCCGCGCCCTGCACGAGCAGCGGCTTCGACCTGAGCTCTTTGCCGCCCTGCGTCAGAAACGTGAGGGGCGCCACGGCGCGGTAGTAGACCCCCTTCATCTCCGTCTTGTCCGGCCCGAACAGCACCCGCTGCCGGACCTTTCCCTCGACCAGCCACTTCCCGTCTTCGGTCTTCCGGACCGTGTAGCTCAGGGCGTACTGCGGAATGCCGATACCTCGGATCCACTGGTCGAAGAACCAATCCATGGTTCCGCCGTAGGACTTCTCCATCGCGGCCTGGATGTCGCGGGTCACGATCTCTTGCCCCTCTCGCTCCTTCGCGAGCGTCTTCAGGAACTGGAAGAACTTCTCGTCGCCGAATGTCTCCCGGAGAATGTGAAAAGCGTACGGTCCCTTGTTGTACACGTTCGCCACGTAGGCCTGACCCGGGTTCGAGCCTCCCCACAGCGTGCTGGCGTTCTGCACGCTCGTGATAATCTCCGCCTCCAGGATGTTCCGTCGCCACTCCGCCACCTTCTCCAGGTATTTCTTGCGGCCGTTCTTGCTCTGGCTCTCGTTGACCGCCTCGACGTACAGCGCCGACGAGAGCTCCGCGAGGCTCTCGACGAACCAGTAGTTCCGGTCGTTCGCGTTGGCGATCGTGCCCCCCCACCACTGGTGGGCCACCTCGTGGGCAACGACGTCCTTGTTGAACCTGGAAATGCCCGCGCCTGCCCGTCCGAAAAGGGCGCTGCCCGCTACGAAACCTTCCCCTCGAAACACCCCGTAGCCCAGGTAGACAATCGACGCCGGAGACTGCCCGTAGAACGACCCGACCGGGTCGCACACCAGATCGAGCTTCCCGAAGGGGTAGTCGACGTCGTACACCGCTCGGTAGATGTTCAGCGAGTTCGCCGCCTGGTCCGCTACGGCACGCAGCTGGCCCTGGCGGATCCCCCGCTGTCCCGAGCTCAACGCCTCGCTCAGATCTCGGGCGTCTTCTTCCGTCCCTCGCTGCGTCTCGAGCATCTTCGTGTCCAGGGTCTGCGTGCTCATCTTGTCCACGTAGACGCGGACCGGGATCTCGGTGCCGTCGAGCTTCATCGCCGTGACGCCAGGGCCGTCGTCGACGTAGTCGCCGAAGATGACCGTCGGGAAGTTCATTGGCTTCTCCGACACCCAACGCGTGACGCGCACGTCTCCCTGAACCTGGTCGGATGCCTTCCTTCCGACGCTCAGCGTCCGGTACTTCGCAGGCACCTTCACTGTGAGATCGAAGGAGTCGATCATGTCGGAGAAGCGCACGAACGGTAGCCATCCCCCCCGGTCCACGTACGAGTACGAGGGGTTCAGCTTGTAGATGCTGTCCAGGTTCGTGAACTGCATGCGAAGCGTTACCTTCGCTCCTGCGGGAAGGAGCTTCGGAAACGCGACGATCCCGGTGTACGCCCCGGTCTTCACCCAGGTCAGATCGTTCCCCTTCTCGTCCTGGATGGAGTTGATGAACAGCTTGGGGTTCTTCGCCTCGGTCGTGTCCTCACCGGGGCGCCGCACCCGCGCGATCCGGAACTGCAGCTCCCGCAGGTCGCGCTTGATCGTCATCCCATAGGTCACGTCCCCGGAGATGGCTTCCGGATCCTCGACCGCCACGGAGACCGTCCCCGTCAGCGTGTCGAGCTCGTAGTCCTTCGCTTCGAGATCGTCGCGCTTCTCCAGATCGTACGGGGAAGCTCCGCTCTTCCGGGTGTCCTCTGAATAGTAGGAGAAGATCGGCCCCGACTGGTCCGACTGGGTTCCCCCGACGGAGATCTCCCACGGCGCCCAGTTGTCGTAGTCCATCCACACCCAGATTTCCTTTGGTGAGTCCTTCCGGATGGCGAGGTTGTACGTGCGCCGGTCCTGCGCGTACAGGGGACGGAAGCCGCTGAACGCGTTGTCCCTGAAAAACTCCTCCGCGTCTCGCTTGATCGCACCGTAGACCGACTGGAACGACCCGTCGGTCTCCGCGAGGGCTACCTTTCGAAGGTTCGTGAACGTCGATCCCTCCAGCTCCTCGCAGGACGGGGCGACACACTCGATTCGCACGTACTTCGGGCCGAAGACCGCATCGGCCGCGTACTTCTTCAGGAGCACGCTCTTGTGGACCTGATAGAAATCCATGAGATCCGTCGGGGGCGAGTACTCGTACGCCAGATCGCCCGCCGCGAGGATGAATCGCGACGTCTTCCCGTTCAGGAAGTCCTTCATCACGAACCCGTTGGTCGCAGTCACTTTCAACCCTTCGCGGTCGAACGCGAAGCGGTCGAAGCGGTAGAACTCCTCGTCCCCGAGCACGCCTCGGTACAGGCCGTCGTAAGTGTCCTTGAGCTGCTGGTCGGCGATCGCCCACCGCCCCGCGGGATCCTTCTTGAGGGTCAGCAGGAACCGCTCGGTGATCATCTGTCCGGATTTCACCGTGTCGACCTGGAAGGCGCTCTGGTACGTCCCGTCGTCCACGCGGCGGAAGTTCCTGGAGTAGTTCCCACGCTTGAACGCCCTGCCCTCCTGGTTCTTCTCCGCGAGTAGATCGGTGGCCTTTTTCTTCACGATGCCTTCGAGCTCGGCGCGCACCTTGTCGGGAATCGGGTCTTCCGCGCGAATGCGAGCGCCCGGCATGGAAAGAACCAACCCGACGAAAACGACGGCGACGACAGCGACGCGAGCGATGATCTTATTGAGCATCTGGGGATCCTCCGTGGATTCCGCCTGTCTACACGATCGGATTCTACATCAACGAATACGGTACGCACCCGGTGCGGTGTGACCCGCCACACGGAGGCTCGACGCGAGAATCACCCCCGTCGGCTTACGGCCGCTGAAGATCCCGCATGCGGGACGCCGAGGGCGAGGCGTTATCCCTCCGGGTAAAATCGCCTCTCGGCGCGCGCCATTTCCCGGAGCAGCGCCGCCGGGCGGAATCGTTCCCCGTGGGCGTCCGCCGTCCGCGAGAGCCGATCCGTGAGCGCCGTGACCCCGACGGTATCGGCGTACCGCAGGAGGCCTCCCCGAGCCGCCGGGAAGCCCGCCCCGAGCACCATCGCCACGTCCACGTCGCGGGGGTCCTGCACCACACCGTCTTCGAGACAGATGGCTGCCTCGTTGACCATCGCGAGGACCATGCGCTCTTGCAGCGTCTCGATCGGGATCTCACGGGCCCGCGGGGCCTGGGCGAGAACGTAGACCTTTCGGTCGGGCCCGCTCCGCCGGCCGCCGCGGTGGTGGTAGAAGCCTCGGCCGTTCTTCTCCCCGAGCCGCCCTGCCGCCACCATGGCGGACAGCACGGTCGTGGACGCCCCGACCCGGCGGCCGAACGCCGCGTGAAGGACGGACGCGACGTGGCTCACGGTGTCGAGGCCCGCCTGGTCGAGGAGAGCGAACGGCCCGACGGGCATGCCGAATCCCGTGGCCGCCGCATCCACCGCAGGGACCCGCACCCCCTCGGCGAGCAGGCGCATCGCCTCGTTCAGGTAGACCATCACGATTCGGTTCACGAGGAAGCCGGGCGAGTCCCGCACCACGACGGGTGTTTTCCCCAGTCGGACGGCGAAGGACCGGACCGTGGCGACGGCTTCGGGCGAGCTTCTCTGCCCGGCCACGATCTCGACGAGCGCCATCCGATGGACCGGGCGGAAGAAGTGAAGCCCCACGACCCGCTCGGGCCGCAGAGCGCGAGCGGCGATTTCACCGATGGGAAGCGAGGAGGTGTTCGAGGCGAACACCGCGCGCTCCGCGATCCGCTCTTCCGCGGCGGCGAGCACGCTCTGCTTGGCGGCAAGATCTTCCGCCACCGCCTCGATGACGAGATCGACCCGGCCGAGCCCTCGATCGTCGAGGGAGGGGGAGAGAAGCGCCAGCCGCTGCCCGGCCTCGCGGCGAGACAGGCGCCCGAGGCGAACCTCCTCGGACCAATGTTCGCTCGCCGCTCGCAGCGCCGCGAGGAGCGCCTCCTGGCGGACGTCCCGCAGGCGCACGGGAATCCCGCGAGCGGCCGCGAGCCGAGCGATCCCCCCCCCCATGATCCCGGAGCCGATGACCGCGAGGCGTCGGACCCTGCGGGGCGGAGTTCCGACGGCGGTCCCTTCCCTCTCGAGCGACGACCGGTTCAGGAAGAGCCAGACGAGGTTTCTCGATGTCGGGGTAGGAACCAGCTCCCCGACGATGCGAGCCTCGAGGTCGAGTCCCTGACGCAGCGGGACGGCGTAGGCAGCCTCGATCGCCTCGAGGGCGCGAAGGGCGGCCGGACCGTCGGCAGGGTATCCACGACGGACCGCCGCCCGGCGCGCCCGCAGGAGCACCGCCCTTCGCAGCGATGCGAACGACTCGATCAGCGCGATCGCGGGTGCCCGCCGCCGTCGCATCAGTCGATCCGCGGCACGACGATCCTTGCCGGCGAGGCGGAGCACCGACGTCGTCTCCCGAACGAGATACTCTCGAGGCACCACCCGGTGGATGAGGCCCAATCGAGCCGCGGATCGTGCGTCGATCTCACGACCGGTCAGGATCAGGTCGGCGGCCGACGCGAGACCCGCCACGCGGGGAAGACGCTGCGTTCCTCCGAAACCCGGTACGAGCCCCAGCCGTACCTGAGGGAGGCCGATGCGGACGCTGGGATCGTCCGCGGCCAGTCGAAAGGTGCAGGCGAGGGCCAGTTCCAATCCCTCGCCAAGACACAGGCCGGAGATCGCGCAGGCGGTCGGAATCGTGAGATCGGCGATTCTCTGGACGATCGCCTGACCGAAGCGTGTCGCCTCCGCGGCGCGGAACGCGTCGTTGAGTGCGGCGGTCTCCGCCGCGTCGGCTCCGGCGAGGAACACCCCCGGCTTCGTGCTTTCGAAGAGGAGACCGCGCGCCTCGGGTCGCCCCTCTCCGAGTCCGTCGAGGATCTCACCCAGCGCGCCGAGGACCGCGCGGTTCAACAGGTTGACGCGCTCTTTCGGCCGATCGAACGTGACCCGGACGATTCCGTCCTCCTCCAGCCGCCATCCGATCCCCTCCGCCACAACCTCGGTTTCCGCCACCGGACCGGCCCTCACGATCGCTCCAGCACCAGCGCCCCGCCCTGCCCGCCCCCGACGCAGGTCGCCACCAGGCCCAGCGACGAGTCGCGCCGCTCCATCTCCCGGAGGATCGTCAGCACGAGGCGGCCCCCGCTGGCCCCCACGGGATGCCCGAACGCGATCGCGCCGCCGTTCACGTTGACCCGGTCGGGGTCCGGAGCCCCGACGGGCGCCGTGCCGAGGTTCTCCTGGAAGAACCGCCGCGACGCGAAGGCCCGGAAGCACGCGAGGGCTTGCGCCGAAGACGCCTCGTGGATCTCCACGAGATCCAGACGAGCCATGTCGAGCCCGCCAGCGCGCCGCAGTGCGATCGGGGCCGCGTACACGGGACCGAGCCCCATCCGCATCGGCTCGCACCCCGCGAATCCCCACGAACGGACCCGCCCCACGATCCGGAGCCCAAGCTGGCGGGCACGCTCGCGCGAGGCCAGCACGAGCGCCACGGCGCCGTCGCTGATCTGCGAGGAATTGCCCGCGGTCACCGTGCCGTACTCCCGATCGAACACCGGAGGCAGGCTCGCCAGCGCTTCCGCGGTCTGCTCCGGGCGGATCCCGTTGTCGCGATCGGCCACCCGCTCGAAGGCCGGAGGGATCGGAACGGGGACGACTTCGTCCCGCATGCGGCCTTCCGCCCACGCGGACGCCGCGCGGCGATGGCTACGCAGCGCGAAGTCGTCCTGCTCCTCTCGCGTGATCCCGAACTCCTTGGCCAGGACCTCTGCCGATTCCCCCATGCTCAGCCCCGACACGGGATCCCGAAGGCCGATGTCGAGACCCGAGGCCGGCCGAACGTGGCGCGGCCGGAGCCGCGCGAGGGACGCGAGACGGCCCACGCCGGATCCCGCGCAGGCCACGTCGCTCCAGATCCGCTGCGCTTCGTCGCCGAGGACGAACGGAATCCGGGACATGCTCTCGACCGCTGCCGCAACCACCAGGTCCGCGTCGCCCGCACGAATCCGGTATGCCGCCTCCACCACGGCCTCGATTCCCGAAGCGCAGTTCCGGTTCACCGTCAACGCGGGAACGTGGTGCGGAACCTGGGCGAGCAGCGAAACGACGCGCGCGAGGTTCGCCGCGTCCGCGGGGGCCGCAACATTTCCGACGACGACCTCATCGAGCGCGCCTGGATCGATCTCCGCCCGCTCCAGAGCCTCCCGCACCGCGACGCGGCCGAGCTCGACGGCGGGCACGTCCCGAAACATCGTTCCGACCTCGGAGAACGGCGTTCGGACGCCACCGACGAGAACCACGTCGCGCTCCGAGATCATGCAGCCGGCCTACCCATCCCGCTCCTTGCTGATCCCGTACGCTTCGAGCTTCTTGTAGAGGTTCGACCGGGGCGTCTCGATCGCTTTCGCGGTCGCGGCGATGTTCCAGTCGTTCTCGCGGAGTCTGGCCACGAGGAACGACCGCTCGGCGGCGTCCTTGAAACCCTGCAAGGTCACCGCCGCGGCCGGAATCGCGATCGTTCCGGGAGGAGCTTCGCCCTCTCGAACTCCCAGATCGCCGCCGAGCCCCGCCGGGATATCGGACGATCCGATCGTCTCGGCGGGAGTCATGATGATCAACCGCTCGACCGCGTTGCGCAGCTCGCGGATGTTCCCCCGCCACGGGAGTCCGCGGAGCACTTCGCGCGAGTCGGGGGCGAACGTCTTGATCCGGTAGTTGTTCTCGCGGCAGAACGTCTCGGCGAACCGCGTCACCAGATCGTCGATGTCCTCCCTTCGTTCCCGCAGCGGAGGGATGGCGATGGGAACGACGTTGAGCCGGAAGTACAGATCCTCCCGGAAACGACCTGCGCGGATCTCCTCGGGGAGGTTCTTGTTCGTGGCCGCGATCACCCGCACGTCCACGACGGAGGACTTGGCCGCGCCCACCGGCTCCACCTCTCCGTCCTGCAGGACCCGAAGCACCTTCGACTGGGTCTTGAGGCTCATGTCGCCGATCTCGTCCAGGAAGATCGTTCCCCCGTCCGCCTGCACGAATTTTCCCGACTGGTCTCGCGTGGCTCCGGTGAAGGCCCCTTTCTCGTGGCCGAACAGCTCGCTCTCGATCAGCTCCTCGGGAATCGCGGCGCAGTTCACCTTGATGAACGGCCGATCGGTGCGCGTGCTGTTCCCGTGAATGGCCCGCGCGACCAGCTCTTTTCCGACCCCCGATTCCCCCGTGATCAGGACCGACGCCCTCGTCGGCGCCGCGCGGGCCACGGTCTCCTGGACCTGCCGCAGCGCCGTGGAACGGCCCACCATCCGGAATTGCTCCTCGAAGGTGAGGCGCAGATCGCGGTTTTCGTCCTGAAGGCGACGCCGTTCGAGGGCGTTGCGCAGCACGAGGAGCACGCGGTCCCGTTCGAGGGGCTTCTCCATGAAGTCGAAGGCGCCGAGCTTCGTCGCCTCGACAGCCGTCGCCACCGTGCCGTGTCCTGAGATCATGATGACGGGAAGCAACGGGTCGCGCTTCCGTAGCTCGGCGAGCACCTCGAGACCGTCCGTCCGAGGCATCTTGATGTCGAGGAGCATCGCCTCCGGGCGATCAATCGACGCCCGCTCGAGCGCGTCGTGACCCGACGCGGCCTCGATGATCGCCATCCCTTCGTACTCGAGGATCCTGCGCAGCGACGCGCGGATGTCCGCCTCGTCATCCACCACGAGCACGAGCGGCTTGCGTCGAAGGGCCATCAGGATCGAAATCGCTCAACGGAGCAGGTTAGCACACGCCGGCTGACCTCTCGGCCGTTCCCGACCGCCAGCAGTTCCGCGCACGCTGCGCAGCGTCCCTCCGTTCGCGTGGCGCCTCCCGCGCGATCGACGATCCCCCCGGGCTCCCTTGCGCCTGGACGAATCGGAACGGCGCGCGGGGTCCGATCCGTGGACGCGCGCAGAACGCTACTCTTTTTGCTCCGGCACGCGCAGGAACACGTAGGAGGACTGCGCCGTCTGCCCAGGTTGGCGCACCTCGACCTTCACCGGGGACCCGACGCGGAGCGATCTCACGATGCGTTTCCATTCGGAGACGTTGGGGATCGGTTGGTCGTTCAGCGACGTGATGATCATGTCGCGTTCGATCCCCCGCTCCGAGGCCTCGGAATCGATTTCCACGTCGGATACCACGACGCCACGGACGTCCTCCGGGATCTCGAAGCGCTGCCGCAACGCGGGAGAGAGACTCTCCACCGTGACACCGATACCCTTGGCCTCGGTGGCTTCTTCGCTTTCGCCCTCGGGAGCCTCATCCGCCCCGGGACCCCGGCCGCTGCGAGCCAGTTCATTGGGGCCCGGCCGCGATCCGAGAGTGACGATCACGTCTGTCGACCTGCCTCCGCGGAAGACATCGAGGCGGACTCTCTCTCCCGGTCGGCGTGTCGCGATGCGCCCGACGAGATCCTGGTTGTCCTTGACGCTCTCGCCGTCGATCTTCCGGATCACGTCGCCCCGCTTCACGCCTGCCTTCGCGGCGGGCCCGTCCGGCTCGACCCCCTGGACGATGACTCCGGAAGTATCCGGCAAACCGTAGTAGTCGCGAGCGCTCTCGTTGATCGTGGAGGAGTTCATCCTGATCCCGATGAACCCACGCCTCACCTCGCCGGTTTCCCGGAGCTGATCCATGGCCGCCCGGGCTTCGTTGATCGGAAGGGCGAAGCCGATCCCCTCCGCGAAATTGGCCCGACTGATGGCGGTGTTGATCCCGACGACGCGCCCCCGTGTATCCAGGAGCGGCCCCCCCGAATTTCCGAAGTTGATGGCCGCGTCGGTCTGGATGAACGTGGCGATCGCCGCATCGACGTCGCCGATGGGCACGCGCCGTTTCTTCGCGGACACGACTCCGGCGGTGACCGTGTACTCGAAATTGAGCGGATTTCCGATGGCGATCACCCATTGGCCGACGCGGAGATTGTCCGAGTCGCCCAGGGTGAGAACGGGGAGCGACTTCCCCTTGGCGTCGATCTTGATGAGCGCGAGGTCGATGGGAGGATCGGATCCGATGACTTTCGCCTCGTACTTGGTCCCGTCGTTCAACGTCACCTCGAGCCGCGTCGCATCCTCCACCACGTGGTTGTTCGTCAGGACGTACCCGTCCTGGGAGACGATGAAACCCGACGCGAATCCGGTGCTTCGCTGCTCCGGAACCGGCCGCCGCCTCCTCTCCTCGTCCGGGAAGAAAAATCGGAAGAACGGGTCGCCCCGGAACGGCGCGTGGGGATCGTCGCCGCGCTCCGAGGGTTTCGTCACCTGGGTGTTCGCGACCCCGACCACCCCGGGAATTGCCGCCTCCACGATGTCGGCGAAATCCGGGGGAGCGAATCTGTCACCGCTCGACGGTGCGGACAGACCGCCGACCACGCCGGCCGGCCCGCCGGCGACCATCGTCTGGGGCGAGTTGAGCTTCCCGCCGAGAATCATGCCGAAGACGACGCTCACGCCGACAACGGCGAGGAGCGCCACGAATCCGAGCTTGCGGTCCATCAGTCCAACCTCCAAGGTCCCATTGCCGGAGAGACTGCCTCCGTTTTCATTCCTTGACGTCTGCGTGATCTCCACCGGGCGGCAGCAGATTCGCAATCACCGTGCGGAGCAGCGTAACATCAACGGGTTTCTCGAGCATGCGGTCCACACCCAGTTGCTGCGCCCGCAGCCGCACCTCGTCGTTCAAGAAAGCGGAGATCAGGATGCACCTCGCCCTACAGTCTTTCTGCCTGAGCTTTTCCAGCAGCGAGAGCCCGTCCATCCCGGGCATCTTGTAGTCGAGGAGCAGGAGATCTGCGGCCGAAGCCTCCGTCCCCGTCTCGAGAACGCGAACCGGGTCGTCCTCGGTGACGGCCCGATAGCCGCATCTTCCGAGCAGGCGCCGGTATGTCGCCAGGACCGACGGATCGTCGTCCACCACCAGGACCGTGTAACGAGGTTGAGGCGCAGCCGTCATGCCGGTTCAGAGGGCAAAGCCTGTGCCCATGCGTTTCGAAGCGTCGCCTGTTGGAGCCAGTGCACTTCGCGCATTTGAACATGGTACCCCGCGGGACCTCGAACGTGCCAATCTGGCAGCGGAGTCAGCGAACCCCGTCAGGCTTGCGGCCCTGCGCTGGCGCGCCGAATCGGAGGTCCGTGCACGGTTCCGTTGAACGCCGGCGTCTGCACGGCGGGTGGTGGACGGGCGACCTGGAGTCTGCCGCCGAGGTCGAACGCGGCCCGCTCCACCGGATTCACGAAGCTCCGTCGCCACCGGAGCCTCGTGAGCCGGCCGGCCTCTCATCGATCTCGCGATGCGCCTCCGCCTCCCGGTATTCCTTCAGCTTCCGCTGCAGCGTGCGAAGGCCGATCCCGAGCCGCTCTGCCGCCAGGGTCCGGTTGCCGCCGGTGCGGGCCAGAGCATCGAAGATGGCGCGGCGCTCGATCTCGTCCATGGTGAGCCCCGATTGCGGTGACGGGGACGCCCCCTCGGGAAGCGCCGCTGCCGACGCCGCGGAAGCCTCCGGACGACTCCCGGAATACGACGCAGCGTCACCGCGGTACTCATCCGGGAGGTCCGCGACGCCGATCTCGGCGGACGGAGTCAGCACCACGAGGCTCTCCACCAGATTGCGCAGCTCGCGGACGTTGCCCTCCCACGGGGCGGCGACGATCGCGCGCATCGCGTCCGCGGTGAAACGCATCCCGTCGCGACCGTTTTCGCGGGCGAAGATTTCGAGGAAGTGGCTGGTCAGAAGCGGGATATCCTCGGGACGCTCCTTCAGCGGGGGGATGCGCAGCGTCACGACCTTGAGCCGATAGTAGAGGTCGCTCCGGAATCGTCCCTGCTCCACCGCCGCCTCCAGGTCCTGGTTCGTGGCGGCGACGAGGCGGATGTCGACCTTGATGCTCTCGTTCCCCCCGACCCGCATGAACTCGCGGGTCTCGAGGACGCGCAGCAGTTTCGCCTGCATGTCGAGGGGGAGCTCCCCGATCTCGTCGAGAAAGAGCGTTCCTTTGTCCGCGATCTCGAATTTTCCCAGCTTCCGTCCGGTTGCACCGGTGAACGAGCCTTTCTCGTGGCCGAACAGCTCCGACTCGAGGATTTCCGCGGGGATCGCCGCGCAGTTGATCGGGAGGAACCGACCCTGTCGGCGGGGAGAGTTGTCGTGCAACGCGTTCGCCACGAGCTCCTTGCCGGTGCCCGATGCACCGATGATGAGGACGCTGGATCGAGTCGGCGCCACGAGCTGCATCTGCCGGAACAGAGCCTCCATCGCCTTCGAGTGCCCCACGAGGTTCCCGAACTTCTCCCCCAGGCGGTCCTCCAGGTCCTTCACCCGCCGGGAGAGAACGCGCTTCTGGATGATGGAATCCGTTCGCTTGCGCAGCTCGAAGAGATCTACGGGCTTCGTGAGGTAGTCGTCCGCCCCGCGCTTCATCGCGTCCACCGCGGATTCCACCGAGCCGTGGCCCGTCACCATGAGAACGGCAATCTCGGGATCCATGGAGCGCGCGGCCTCGAGAACGCCGAACCCGTCCATTCCCGGCATCATGAGATCCGTGATCACCAGCACCACGTCCCGGTGCTCGCGCAGGAACCCCAGCGCGGCATTCGCTTCCCCGAATGCGCTGACCCGGTAGCCCACGCGGGAGAGGGCGCGACGGAGGCTCTCACGGTTTCCGTCCTCATCTTCGATGAGAACGATATGGATGTCTTCGTTCATGGGGCCTTCATCATCTTACCGCCGCAGCGCCCTTGGAAGCGAGACCGGCGTCGCGTGCGGGCGTTCGACGGAACGGCGACGGGCCGGAGGACCCGATCCGGGGCGAGGCCACGGGTCTCGAGAGGAGTCACCTCCGATTCGCACCCTGGCCGCCTCTACTCGCTTCCGTCCTGCGGGACCGCCGCGATCATGCTCTCGAATTCTTCCGGGTCCACCACACGAACGCCGAGACCACGGGCTTTCTCCAGCTTCGAGCCCGCGTCCGCGCCGGCGATCACGAAGTCCGTCTTCCCGCTCACGCTCCCCGAGACGCGCCCTCCCAGGCGCTCGACCCACTGCGCCGCCTCGGCGCGGGTTCTCCCCGGGAGAGTTCCCGTGAGCACCACGGTTTTCCCAGCGAACGGCGAGTCGGGCCTGGCCGTCTCCTCCCGGAGTTCCTCGGCCGAGGCTTCGAGGGATACCCCCGCGTCCGCCAGCCGGCCAAGCAATTCCCGATTCTGGCACTGGTCGAAGAACACCCGGATCGATCTGGCGGTCTTCGGACCGATCTCGGCGAGCGCTTGGAAATCGTCCGCGGTCGCGCGCTCGATCACCTCCACGGAGCGGAGACGCGACGACAACACCCTCGCGGCCCGGTCCCCGACGTGCCGGATCCCCAGAGCGTGGAGGAGCCGATGGAGCGGCCGCCGTTTCGAGGCCTCGATCTGCCCTAGCAGATTCGCGGCGGACTTCGTCCCCATTCGGTCCAGGTCGGCGAGGGTCGGGAGATCGAGCCGGTAGAGGTCGGAAGCGTCTCGAATCAGCTCGCGCCGCAAGAGCTGATCCACCAGCGCCTCACCCAACCCTTGGATGTCCATGGCCGCTCGGGATGCGTAATGGAGGATCGCTTCACGCCGCCGGGCCGGACAGGCAGCGCCGACGCAGCGTCGCGCCGATTCGTCCTCCTCCCGCACCGCCTCCGAGCCGCAGGCGGGACACCGGCCCGGCATCTCGAACGGACGCGTGCCGAACGGCCGGTGGTCGTCGAGGACGTCGACGATCTGCGGAATGACTTCCCCCGCCTTCTCGAGCCGCACCATGTCCCCGACTCGGACGTCTTTGCGCCGCACCTCGTCCTCGTTGTGCAGGGTCGCCCTGGAGACGGTCGTCCCGGCGAGCTGCACCGGATCGAGGATCGCCACCGGCGTCAGGGCCCCGGTCCGGCCCACCTGGACCACGATGTCCCGTACCCGGGTCTGCGCGACGTCGGGCGGGTACTTCAGCGCGACCGCCCACCGCGGGAACTTCGACGTCTCGCCTGCCCGCCGCCGAAGGTCGAGCCGATCGACCTTCACGACCACACCGTCGATGTCGTAGTCCAGGCTCATCCGTTTCGCGCGCAATCGCTCGGCGTAATCGAGCGCCGCGTCGAGGTCCGCGCAGCTTTCGTTCAGCGGGTTCGTCCGGAGCCCCAGATCGCGCAGCAGCGCCAGACCTTCGATGTGGCTGGGGGGCGTCTCCCCCTCGCAGTCCGCGAGGGCGTAAAAGAAGCAATCGAGGCGACGGGAGGCGGTGACCCTCGGGTCGAGCAGGCGCACCGAACCGGCGGCCGCGTTGCGCGGGTTGGCGAACGGGTCCTCTCCGGCCTCTTCCCTTCGGCGATTCAGCTCCTCGAACGCCCGCCTGGGCATGTAGACCTCTCCCCTGGCCTCGAGAAACGACAGCGGCCTCACGAGACGGAGCGGAATCGAGCGAATCGTGCGCACGTTCGAGGTGACTTCCTCTCCCGTCGTCCCGTCGCCCCGCGTGACTCCGCGCTCGAGCACCCCGTCGCGGTAGTGAACCGAGATCGACAGTCCGTCCACCTTCGGCTCCACGACGTAGCTGCCTTTCGTCCCGCCCAGAACCCGGAGCAACCGTTGCTCCCACTCCCGGAGCTGCTCACCGGAGTAAGCGTTGTCCAGGGAGAGGAGACGCGACCGATGCCGAAAGGCCACGAACGATTCGGAGGGCGCCCCTCCCACGCGAAGGCTGGGAGAATCGGGCGTGACGATCTCCGGAAAGACCGCCTCGAGGTCGGCCAGCTCGCGCTCGAGACGGTCGTATTGCGCATCGGAGATCTCGGGAGCGTCGTCCACGTAGTAACGCTTCCGGTGGTACGTGATGAGACGCCGCAACTCGGCGGCCCGCTCGTGCGGAGGAGGGCCGCCACGCGGATCTCCGCTCGCTCACGACGCCCTCGGCGGCGCCGGCGGCGATGCCGATGCGCGCTCGTGCCGTCGCGGAAGTCGAATGCGAAATGTGGTGCCGCGGCCCTCCACGCTTTCCACCTCGATCCGCCCCCCGTGCCGTTCCACGATCTGCCGGGCAATGGGCAGACCGAGGCCCGTTCCGCCTCCTCGGTTCGAGTAGAACACCTCGAAAATCTTCTCCCGAGCATCCGCGGGGATGCCCGGCCCATCGTCCTCGACCTCCACGATCACCTCCCCGCTGGGCGAGGCGCGGGAGCGAAGGACCACGGTTCCGCCTGATTTCATGACCTGTCGAGCGTTGACCAGGAGGTTCATGAGCGCCTGCTTGAACTGGGTCTCGTCGATCTCGACGGTGGGGAGCAGAGGTTCGGGGTCGATGGTCACGTGGACCCGGCTTTGCTGAAACTCGGCCTGAAGGAACCGAGCCATCTCCGAAAGGACCGTGTTCAGGTTCCTCGTCTCGAATCGGGGTTGACTGGGCCTGGCGTAGGCGAGGAAGTTGTTCACGAGCCTCTCGAGCCTCTTGATCTCGCTCTTGGTCGACGCCAGGAGGTCCAGATAGTCGCTCCCCTCCAGGCCCGATAGCCCCTGGATCTCCTCCTCCAGCATTTGAAGGTTCATGTTCATCGCGTTGAGCGGGTTCCGGATCTCGTGGGCGAGCCCGGAGGCCAGGAAGCCGACGTAAGCCCGGCGCTCGGCCGCCAGCCGTGACTGCTCCAGACGGCGATTCTTGCGGATCAGGTGCAGCACGTAGACGAACCCCACGAGGAGGACCAGGATCCCCAGGGCGGCTGCCAAAACGACCCGAATGCGCAGATGCACCAGCTGGCGCTTGAACGCCTCCTGGGAGACCGCGACCCGAACCTCCCCGCCGGACCTCGCTCCCGGCTCCACCTCTGCGGTAACCAGTTGCTCCGATCCGTCCGGCAGACCCGCTTCGGCGCCGCCCAGAATCCCCGGCGTTCCCCGGTACGGCGTGCCTCGGGCAACGAAAAGCACGCGAGATCCCACACCGTCGATCACCTCGACGTGGCGCACGAACGGGTTCTCGGCGATTCGCTCGTCGATGATTTTTGCCAGAACGGCGCTCTTTTCATGGACTCGGACGAAGTTGACCGTTCCGCTCTCCCGGCCGAGGGACGCGACCGCCATGGCGATCCGCTCGGCTTCGTCCCGTCCGAGCGCGAACCGTTGTGCAACCGCCTTCAGGTTCAGCTCCCGAAAAGCCAGTCCGCCGGCCGCGACGGCGAGGAGGCTGAACAGCCCCACGAACACCAGAAGGGCTCGAATGGTCTCCCCCTCGATGGGTGCCGAAAACAGTCGTCGGACCGGCTGACCCGATGGTTCCATCACGATCTCCGGCGTGGAGCTTCTCCTTATTTTCGCCTATCCCCGTCGCCGCGAGAGAAACTCTGCGGCAGATTCTCCGCAAGCCCGACCGCATGCCCCGTTGACGTCGGACCAGCAGGAAAGTATGTCATGTGATGTAAGTCGTGGTACCGCAGCGTGGCCGGAGGGATTACACTTACGGTGATGTAGCAAACGTCGTCATGGTCCCTTCGGCACCAGCGGCTGGCGGCGAAAGGGACGGAGAAAGACGAATGGAAGCTCACGCACAGAATCTCAAGGGGAGCGTCAGGCTCGGCAACTACCTTCGTCGGTTGCGCGCTGGGTACGGATACTCTCTCCGTCGGGTCGAGGAGCGCGCGCGCCAGGAAGGCGGGGAAATCGACAATTCCCAGCTGAGCCGCTACGAGAAGGGAATCTGTTACCCGTCGTTTGACAAGCTCCGCGTTCTTGCGGGGGTCTTCAACATACCTGTCCAGGCGTTTTCGGACGTGGTGGACCTCGAGGTCTTCGACGAGCTCAAGCCGGCCCTCGGCGAGCCGTCGACGCTTCTCGAGGACGGGCACGCGGCGCTTCGGGCAGGCGACGTCGGCCGTGCATTCGCCTACTACGAGCGCGCGCTCGAATTGCTGCAGGACCGGACCGATAGCTCGGAGCGTCAAGAGTGGATCGCCCGCGCCCGACTGAGCTTGGCGGTGGCTCTGAGCCGTCTCGGCAAACTCTCCCTCGCGGAACGCGAGTTGAAGCTGGCGCTCCGACAGGTGGATCGACTGGGGACTGCGCTCCAGGCCCAGGCGCTGCTGAACCTGGCGAACCTCCACGCAGACCAGGGGGATCTCTTCCTCGCCGAACTTGCCGCGGAACGGGCGCAGACCTACGCGGTCGCCGAAGGCATGGACCTCCTTGCGGCGCGAATTCTCCACACCCTCGCTCGCGTTCTTGCCGAGCGCGGAATTGCTCCGAAGGCCATCGAGCGCTATCGAGAAGCCGCGGGGCTCTATGAGAAGAGTGGGGATCATTACGAGGCAATCCGGGTTCGGATCAACATTGGGGTCTGCTACGTCGGCATGCAGAAGGTCCGCGAGGGCATCCGGCTGCTTCGGGAGGTGCTCACCGAAGCTCGTTCCAAGGGCCACCGACGCCTCGAAGCCCACGCGTGGACCAGTCTTGGCGAGGCGCACTATCGTTCGTCCGACGCTCAGCGTGCGCGGGTGTGCTTCGCCGAATCCAACGCCGTCATCGGCTCCGACAAGGAGCCTCAGAACGACCTCCTCTTCGTCAACTCGTTCTACGAATGGAAGATGGCCGGCGAGGAGTCGAGTCCCACCAGAGAGAAGATTGCTTTCGGACGCCTGAAGGCTCTGCGGTCGAGTCTCGAGAGGAGATGTCCCGAAGTTGATGCTTTCGACGCCCACGTGGAAAGGGGGCGGTCCGATGCGTAACCGAATTCTGAACAGCCTAGCGCTTCTGCTCACGCTGTCGGCGGGGAGCGTGCTGGTCGCCGGTGTCGATCTCCCGGAACGCTATCTCGCGCCTCGGCTCGATGGACCCGTGGTCCAGATCCAGACCGGGCAGCAGGGTCGCACGCACGCAGCCTGGGCCTATCGGGTCGGCTCTCGCTTCGATATCGCCGTTTCCGTTCAGGAACCCGGCGGTCTCTGGGCCCAGCCGACTTTCCTCGGCGCGGGCGATGGAATGAGCCAGATCCAGCCTTCGTTGACTGGAGACGAGGCAGGCAACGTGTATCTGGCATACGCGGTCCGCGAAACGGGCCAGGTTTACCTGTCGCACCTTCGCGCAGGAGCCGACGACTGGTCGACGCCCGCCTTGGTGGTGCTCGGTGCGGGTCGGCACGAAGCGCCCATGCTGCGCGTGATCGGCGGGCGGCTCGTGCTGGCGTTCAGAACCGGGTCGCGAGTGAGCATCGTCGACCTTCCGACCCTCGAAGCTGGAAACCGGCCGTCCGGTATCCAGGATGGACCCGATGGATTCCCGCTTCCCGGGGCGGCGCCGTCGGACGGTGGTCTTCAGAGCACGACGAACCCCGGTTCGACGCCTCAGCGGTAGTCTGGCTTTCGGGCGTCCTCCGGCCGGTTGCCAGGTTGCGACCGGGGGGCTCTCTTGTGTCGGCCTCTTTGAGGTAGGCTTCCGAGAGTCGCGAAGCACGAAGCGCGGTCGACACCCAAAAAAGGTCCTTGCCCACTCGATCCAGCGGAGCGACCTTTCGTCCGGAATCGCGAACCGGCGGAACCAGTCGGTGCGGCTTTCCTCTTCTCCCCTGAACTCGAGCCGGAAGGCGTCTCAATAAGAACAGCGGAGCGGGGACTTTGCCCCCGACCCCCCACTCCCGCCCTCCGCAACGCCGGCAGACCGGCATCCCTCCGGTTGGGCTTGTTTCCTCCGGAGACGACGGGAGAACGCCCGTGGAGCTGCACTCGGGCGACTCCTCGAGCGCGATGATTGGGTGTGGGGCATCCTTCGCCGGATCTTCGCACACTGATTTCGACGAATGTGCTTGACAGGCTCGCCGGGTCCCAATATATTCCCGCGTGGCCCAGAGTGGAGCGAAATGGAGCCCAGAGGCCCACCTTCGCTTCAACTTCTCACGGGCGGATCTCGAAAGACGGCAGTTGGCTCGAGTCGGCGCGACGGGTCGTCACGTCGCTCTTTCATTCCGGGTTCGTGACTTCACCTGCTCGCGGGAAAGCCCTTACGATGCTGCGCGGGAGCGCTCGAGCGAAAGTGGATGAGAAGGGGCGCCTGAAGCTCCCGTCCTCGTTTCGCGCCCTGCTCGACCCGAATCACGGCCGCGAGTTCTACGTCACCAGCTTCCAGGGAGACTGCGTGCGGATCTACCCGATGGAAGCCTGGGCTCGCGTCGAGCAGAAGCTCGCGAGCGGATCGACCGTGCACAAGTTGAAGACGAAGTTCCAGCGGGCGCTCAGCTTCTGGGGTCAGACCGCAGTCATGGATGGGCAAGGTCGCATCTTGATCCATCCCGAGCTTCGAGAGCAGACGGCAACGCAAGGGGATGTCATCGTCCTCGGACAGCAGGAATACCTCGAGGTGTGGAACCGACCCGCGTTCGAGAAGCAGATCCACGCGGACCCGTTGTCGGATTCCGACCTCGAAGTGCTGGCCGGTCTTGGAATTTGAGGCGGTCGGGCGGTGCTAGCAGCGACGCGGATTCATGCGGAGGGAACGGTGGAAACGCATCGCGGGATCCACCGATCCGTACTTCTCGAAGAGTCGATCGGGTTCTTGCGTCCCCGACCGGGAGCGGTGTTCGTGGACGCCACGGTCGGCGCAGGCGGCCATTCCGAGGCGATCCTGGAAGCAGCGGGCTCCGACGGACGGGTGTACGCGATCGATCTGGACCCCGAGGCGCTGGCCCATGCTTCTCATCGCCTGGCGCGGTTCGGCGACCGGTTCGTCCCCCTCGCGGGCAACCATGCTGAGATTCGAGAGCTCCTGGCGGCGAACGGCGTGTTCGCCGTCGACGGCGTCCTGGCGGATCTCGGGGTATCGTCGCTCCAGCTCGATGACCCGGCGCGAGGCTTCTCATTCCGGGTCGACGCCCCTCTCGACATGCGAATGGACCAGGGTACGGGTCCGACGGCGGCAGATCTCGTTGCATCGCTGACCGTGGGCGATCTCCGTAACGTCCTCGCGGAGTTCGGCGAAGAGCGCCGGGCGGCGACGATCGCGCGCGAAATCGTTCAGGCTCGCACGAGGGAGCGGATCGCCACCACTCTGCAGCTCGCGGAGTTGGTCGAGCGCGTGCTCGGTCCCGCCGCGCGGCGGTACCGTATCCATCCGGCAACTCGGACGTTCCAGGCGCTCCGGATCGCGGTGAACCGGGAAATCGATTCCATCGCGCGTCTGATTCCGGGCGCGGTTTCCCTCCTTCGTCGCGGCGGCCGTCTGGTCGTGATCGCGTTCCACTCGCTCGAGGACCGTGCGGTCAAGCGCGAGATCCGGGCGCTCGCCCACCGTTGCATCTGCCCACCGGGCCTGCCGGTGTGCGGATGCGGCAGGGAGAATCTGGTTCGGGTGCTGACCGCGCGCCCCGTGGTACCGGCGGTCGACGAAGTCGAGCGCAACCCGCGCTCGAGAAGCGCGCGCCTGCGAGCCGCGGAGAGGTTGTGATGTACGGCACGAGCGCGATGGCTCCCGGCTGGAGGAACGCGTCCCTACGCCGCGAGATCGACGTCCGTTTGACGAAACGCATGGTCGCGATCGTCGCGGGGCTCGTGCTGGCCCTGACCCCGTTCCTGATGTACACGCTCCTCCAGATCGATTACCTGAGAGTGCGCTACCGCATCGAGGAGCTGCGGGGACGGTACGACCGCGCTCTCGAGGCCGAGCGCCGTCTCCTGACGGAGCGGGCAAAGCTCGAGGCCCTTCCGAGGGTCGAGACTCTGGCGCAACGACAACTGGGGTTGGTGCGGGCAGGCGCGACGGACGTTCTCGTCTTGCGTCGCATCGCACAGGATCGGGGCGCCGGAGGGGTCCGCGCACCCGACGAAACGCGACCCGCGGCGCGCTGACCCGATGCGAGCGCGCGCGGAGGTTCGATCGCTGATGGAGCCCTCGTTCCCGAAACGCGTCGCGCTCTTGGTCCTGGCCGTGGCGACCGCGGCGCTCCTCATCGGCGCCCGGCTCTACGAGATCCAGGTGGCGCGTGCCACCGAGTTGAAGGCCCGGGCGCACCGCCAGCACGAGCAACGGATCGTGGTCGAGGGCCGGCGCGGTAGCATCGTGGATCGCTTCGGGCGAGAGCTCGCGGTGAGCGTCGAGAGCTACTCGCTTTTCGTCCACCCGTGGAAGGTGCAGCAGCCGGAGGCCGCGGCGCGCCGGCTCGCGCCCGTGATCGGATTGCCCGCCGCGAAGATCCTCGAACGTCTGCGATCCGAGGCTCCGTTCGTCTGGCTCGCCCGCCGCCTCGATGCCGAGACGGCGGCCGCGGTGCGGAAGCTGGACCTCCCGCTGGGCAGCGGTGAGCCGTTTGGCTTCGAGACCGAGGGCAGACGCGACTACCCCCAGGGCCCGATGGCGGCCCACGTCCTCGGATTCGCGAACATCGATCAGAGGGGCGTGGAGGGGATCGAGCTCGCCCTCGATCGGGCGCTTCTGGGAGACTCCACGACGTACCTCGCCGTCCGCGACGGACGTGGCGGGATGTTCCTGAAGCTCGTGAAACCCCCGTCCCGCCAGCCCGACGACGTCGTCCTGTCCCTCGACCTCGTGCTCCAACACATGCTGGAGCGGGAGCTCGACGCCGCGATCCGGGATACGGGAGCGGCCGCGGCGACGGCTGTCCTGATGGACCCCACCACGGGCGAGGTTCTGGCCCTCGCGAACCGACCCAACGCCGATCCGAATCAGTACGGCAAGGCGACTCTCGCCGAGAAGCGCGATCGGGCTGTCGCGGATCTTTATGAACCCGGCTCCACGTTCAAGGTCGTCACCGCTGCGGCGGCTCTGGATCAGGGAGTGGTGCGGCCGTCCGATCCCTTCGACTGCGAGAACGGCGTGCTGGTCGTAGGGCCGCGCATCATTCACGACCACCATCCGTACGGGATCCTGAGCTTCCGCGAGGTCATCGAGAAGTCGAGCAACATCGGAATGATCAAGGTGGGGCGTCGTCTCTCGGACGACGTCTTCTACAGTTACATCCGGCGCTTCGGCTTCGGCCGAAAACTGGGAATCGAGCTGCCGGGCGAGGCAGCCGGGCTCGTCGCAGGGCCGTCTCGCTGGACTCCCTCCACGCACGCTTCGATCAGCTTCGGGCACGAGATCGCCGTGACCCCTCTCCAGGTGACGACCGCCATCGCCGCGGTGGCGAACGATGGGGTTCTCGTACCGCCGCGGATCGTGATGGGAATGCGCGACGCACTCGGGTCTCTGCGCCCTGCTCCCTCGGGAGAGCCGCGCAGGGTCATCTCGAGTCAGACCGCCCGGACGCTGGCGGACCTCCTCGAGGGGGTCGTCGTGCGCGGCACCGGGAAGCAGGCCGCGGTTCCGGGCTACCGGATCGCAGGAAAGACGGGGACCGCCCAGAAGGTGCTTTCGAACGGGCGCAACAGCCGGTATTCGGATTCGGAGTTCATCGCCTCGTTCGCCGGATTCGGCCCCGTGCGATCTCCGCGCCTGGCGGGGGTTGTCGTCCTGGACACGCCGTCCGGCGGCTCCCACACCGGGGGCGTTGCGGCGGCTCCCGTGTTCTCGAGAATCATGGCGGCAGCCCTGGCGTACCTCCGCGTTCCACCCGACGAGGACGTGCTCCTGGCCCGCCGCGCGGCGATGCAGAAGGGGACGAGCGACGACGAACCTGTGTCGCATTCGGTGAAGATGGACGACGGATCGCGACCCGAGCCGTTCGAGCGAGTCGCTTCGACGGCGGGCCAAGTTCCCGATCTGCGCGGCATGAGCCTTCGGTCGGCCGTCAACGCCCTGACCGCCCGTCGGTACCGGGCGCTGGCGGACGGTCGAGGGATCGTCGTCAAGCAAGACCCTCCGCCGGGAACCTCGCTCGAAGAGGGCAGAACCTGCTCCTTGACGCTGTTGTCCGGCGATCGGGCGACGCCATGACGGGGCAGCCCAGACCGCTCGCGGACCTGCTCATCGACGCGGGGATACGCCCGCTCGAACCGCCCGGGGCGAATCCGGACATCCTCGGCGCGTCGCTCGATTCTCGCCGGACCGCACGCGGGGACGTTTTCTTCGCGCTGCCGGGCCTGATTCGTCACGGGGTGGAGTTCGTTCGTGACGCCCTCGCTCGTGGCGCCCGTGCGGTGCTGTCGGATGTTCCTCGGCCGGCCTGGCTTCCCGTGGAGGTCGCCTGGATCCGGGTGGAGGAGCCGAGGGGCGCCGCCGGCGTCCTTGCTCGGGAGTGCTACGGTCGACCCGACGAGCGGATCAAGCTGGTGGGGATCACCGGAACGAACGGAAAGACGACCGTCAGCTACCTCCTGGAATCCATCGCGCGCGCCGCGGGCGTTCGCACCGGGCGCATCGGAACGGTCGGGTATGGGTTCGACGGGACCGAGGAGAAGGCATCCCACACGACCCCCGAGGCCCCGGATCTCTACCGATTGCTCCGCGACATGCTGGTCGCCGGTGTGGAACTGGTCGCAATCGAAGTTTCCTCTCACGCGCTCGTGCTGCGGCGGGTTGCGGGAGCGAAGTTCCGAGTGGCCGCGCTGATCAGCTTCGGCCGCGACCATCTGGACTTCCACGGCACGATCGAGCGATATTTCGAGGCAAAAGCGTCTCTGTTCGACAATCTCGATGCGGCCATCGCGACCGCCGTTCTCCCCTCCGACGACCCGGCAGGGCCTGCGCTGCGCCTTCGGACCCGTGCCGGTGTCGTGACCTTCGGCCGGTCCCCCGCCTCGGACGTCCGCATCACCGAGGAGCATTGCCGGCTCGACGGATCTCGTGCCGTGCTCCGGATCCCGTCCGGCGCGGTTCCGATTCACACGTCGCTCCTTGGTCGACTGAATCTCGACAACATCGCCGCCGCCACGGCCAGCGCCCTGGCCGCTGGGTGTCCCGTCGAGTCCATCGCGGCCGGCGTCGAGGCGCTCGATCGGGTCCCGGGGCGCCTCGAACGCGTGGATCGCGGTCAGCCGTTCGCGGTGCTCGTGGACTACGCCCACACGCCCGAAGCTCTGGAGCGCCTTCTCTGCGCAGTCCGAGAACTGGTGGACGGGCGACTGCTCATCGTCTTCGGCTGCGGGGGCGAGCGCGACCGGGGAAAGCGGCCCCAGATGGGGCGCATCGCCGCCGAGCGCGCCGATTGCGTATACCTCACATCGGACAACCCTCGCGGAGAGGATCCGGTTGCCATCTTGCGGGAAACCGAAGCGGGGCTGACGGCCGTTCCGGGGGGATCCGCGCGCTGTCGTGTGACTCCCGATCGCGGCGAGGCCGTGGCCGCTGCCATCGGGTCGGCACGTCCCGGCGACGCCGTGATCATTGCGGGAAAGGGCCACGAAACCACCCAGACGGCGGGCGGGCTGGTGATCCACTTCGACGATCGAGAGGCTGCCATCGCCGCACTGACCTCGCTCGGGTATGCGGCAGGAGCGCGCCGTGCCGGCGCTTAGGCTCGCCGAAATCGTCGAAGCGACGGGTGGGACGTTGCTCCGCGGCGACCCTTCCGTCCTCGTGGACTCGTTCTGCGTGGACACCCGTCAGCTGCGCCGGGGAGGGGTGTTCTTTGCTCTGAAGGGGACGCGGACCGACGGTCACGGTTTTCTCCAGGAATCCGCGCGGCGAGGGGCTTCAGCTGCCGTGATCCAAAGGGAAGTTGAAGACGATGCGCCGGGTCCACCGGCGTTGATTCGGGTCACGGATGGCGTGGATGCCCTGGGGCACTGCGGGGCGCTCGCGCGCAGGAAGACCCCGAACGCGCGGGTGGTGGCGGTCACCGGCAGCGCCGGGAAGACCACGACGAAAGAGCTGATCGCCGCCGGGCTCGATCCCGGCTGCCGCGTTCACCGATCCTTCGGGAATCTCAACACCGAGATTGGGGTCCCTCTGACGCTTCTGGCCTGCCCCGAGGACGCCCAGGTGCAGGTCCTCGAGCTCGCGATGCGCGGCTCGGGGCAGATCGCATTGCTCGCCGCCATGACCGACCCCGACGTGGCGATGATCACGAACGTGCGCCCCGTCCATCTGGAGTTCTTCCGGACTCTGGACGACATCGCCGCAGCGAAGGGGGAGCTGTTCGCGGTTCTGCGATCGGACGCCGTGGCGGTCGTGAACCTCGACGACGACCTCGTGCGCGTCCAGGCGGCGCGCCACGGTGGTCCTCGGGTGACGTATGGCCGGCATGCGTCCTGCGATCTCGTCCTCGAGGCGGTGGAAGACAGGTTTCTTCCCGGAGCCAGCTTCACGTTCCGCTACGGCGGGAAGTCCCGGAGCGTCGATCTCCGCATGGCCGGAGCCCACGCGGCCAAGAACGCGCTGGCTGCCCTTGCGGCGATCGTGGCCATCGGCGGGAACGTGGACGCGGCGGCCGAGGCGATCGCCCGCGTCGAGCCCGGTCCGGGGCGCGGCAGGGTCTCGAGGCTCCCCCAGGGTGTCGTGCTGGTGGACGAGACGTACAACAGCAATCCCGCGGCGCTCTCGTCGGTGATGAGGACGCTGGCCGCGAGCACACCCTCGGGACGACGAGTCCTCGTCATGGGAGACATGCTGGAGCTCGGCCCGGAGGAAGCCGCCTACCACAGGGACGCGGGACGCCAGGCCGCGTCGTCGGGAGTCCAGGTGTTTTTCGGGGTGGGGCCGCTCTCTCGCACGGCGGCGGAGGCGGCGCGGAAGGCGGGAGTACCCGAAGTGCGGCACGAGCCGGACGCGGCCACGGCGGCGCGGGAAATCCCGCCGCTCGTCCGTCCGGGCGACTTGATCGTCGTGAAAGGATCCAGGGGAATCCGGCTCGAGCAGGTGATCGAGAGCCTCGCGGCGACGCGGGCAGAGGCGAAGTGATGCTCTTCCACCTGCTGTTCCCACTACGCGCCGAGTTCGGGGTCTTCAACGTCTTCCGGTACATCACGTTCCGGGCGGCCATGGCCACCCTCACGGCGCTCCTCGTTTCGCTCCTTCTCGGCCCGGGCCTGATCCGGCGTCTCCGCCAGTTCCAGATCGGGCAGGAGATCCGTCCCGAAGGACCGGCATCGCATCAGGCCAAGCGCGGGACGCCCACCATGGGCGGGCTGCTGCTGGTCACCGCCGTGGTCGTCCCGACGCTGCTGTGGGTCGACCTCCGGAGCGTCTACGCGTGGCTTGCCCTGGCCATGACCGTCCTGTTCGGCGCCATCGGCTTCGCCGACGACTACATCAAGGTCGCGAAACGCCGCAACCTCGGCCTCACCGCCCGGACGAAATTCGGGCTTCAGGTGATCGTGGCGGTGGCCCTCGGGATCGTCCTGGTCTGGCTCTCCGAGAACGGCATGTTCAGCACGCGGATCACGCTTCCGTTCGTCAAGAGATTCTCCCCCGACCTGAGCTGGGGGTACGTGCCGTTCGTCGTTCTGGTCCTCGCCGGCTCGGCGAACGCGGTGAATCTCACCGACGGCCTGGACGGACTCGCCATCGGCTCGGTGCTCATCGCCTCGGGCACGCTCAGCGTCCTTGCGTACGCCGCCGGAAACGCCATCGTGGCCGACTATCTGGGCATCGCCAACGTGAAGGGAAGCGGGGAGCTCACGATCTTCTGCGGCGCCCTGGTGGGGGCCAGCCTCGGCTTTCTCTGGTTCAACTGTCATCCGGCGGACGTGTTCATGGGGGACGTGGGCTCGATGGCCCTGGGCGGTGCGCTGGGCACCACGGCGGTTCTGATCAAGCAGGAGTTCGTGCTGGTGATCGCGGGCGGACTGTTCGTCCTCGAGGCCGCTTCAGTGATCCTGCAGGTCGCGTCGTTCCAGCTGCGCGGGAAGCGGATCTTCCGCATGTCCCCCCTTCACCATCACTACGAGCTTTCGGGGTGGAGCGAAACAAAGGTCGTGATTCGTTTCTGGATCGTGGCGATCATTTTCGCCCTCCTCGCCCTGGCCACCCTGAAACTGCGATGAGGCATCCCGTGGGTACCTCGCTCCTCTCCGCCAAGGAACCGCAGCTGTCGGGGCTCCGAGTGCTCGTCGTGGGCCTCGGAAGGAGCGGCCTCGCCGCTGCGCGCCTGGCCGCAGCCCGGGGAGCGCACGTGCTCGTGGCGGACCGGAAACCCCGGTCCGAGATGTCGAACGGCATCGCGCAGGCTCTGGCGCTGGGCGCCACGGTGCACTGCGGGGGGCATCCGCAAGAGCTCGCCGGAGAGACGGACCTGGTGATTCTCAGCCCGGGTGTGCCGGCGTCCCTGCCGATCGTCCTGGCGGCGCGGGCGCGGGGGGTTCCCGTCTGGTCCGAGGTGGAGCTTGCCTGGCGATTCTGCCGCGGGAGGGTCGTGGGCATCACCGGATCGAACGGCAAGAGCACGACCACTTCCATGGCGGGAACGATCCTGCGGACCGCGGGCATTCCGGGAGGAACCGGGGGAAACCTGGGTACTCCGTTCGCGGATTTGCTGAGCCTGGACGGCCCCACCGCGGTGCACGCGGTCGAGCTGTCCTCGTTCCAGCTGGAAACCGTCGATCGCTTCCAGGCCGCCGTCGCCGCGATCCTGAACCTCAGCCCCGATCATCTGGATCGCTACCCGTCGTACGACGCGTACGCGGCCGCGAAGGCGCGCATTTTCGAAACCCAGGGGCCGCGCGACGCGTCGATCCTCAACGCGGACGATCCGGACGAGATGCGATTCAGCGGCGCGGTCCGCGGAGAGCTTTTCCGGTTCTCGACGCGCGGCGAGACCACCCTCGGAGCCTTCGTCCGCGCTGGCCGGATCGTCGTCCGGTTACCGGAGGAAGAGGACGAGCTGATGGACGCCCGGGAGATTCCGGTGCCCGGGGAGCACAATCTCGCCAACGCGCTCGTCGCGGCACTGGCGTGCCGCCTCGTGGGGTGCGCTCCCGAGGCGATCGCCGACGGGCTTCGCGCGTACCGCGCGCTGCCGCATCGTCTGCAGTACGTCGGAACCCTGGACGGCGTGGCCTTCTACGACGACTCGAAGGCGACGAACCTGGATGCTGCGGTTCGGGCGTTGCGATCGTTTCCGGCGGGGCGGGTCCACGTGATCCTCGGCGGAAGGGACAAGGGAGCCGACTGGAGCGCGCTCTTTCCGGTGATTCGCGAGCAGGCACGGCGCGCCCTTCTCGTGGGGGAAGCCGCTGCGGCGATCCGGAAGGGCGTCGAGGGAGCGGTTCCCCTCGAGGATTGCGGCACGATCCGGACCGCGGTGCGCGTGGGCTTCGACGGTGCGGCGCCGGGAGACGTCGTGCTTCTCGCGCCGGGCTGTGCGTCGTTCGACCAGTACGGGAACTTCGAGGAACGGGGAAGGGATTTCCGCGGGGCGGTCGAGGCACTGTTTCCCGAGGGGACTCACCATGCCTAGGCGGATGGCGTTCGACCGGTGGCTGTTCCTGACCACGGCGCTCCTGGTCGTGGGAGGGCTCTTCATGGTGGGAAGCGCATCGAACTACGTGGCGGTGAGCCTCGGGCGCAACCCGTATCACTTCCTGATGCAGCACGCATTCCACGTCCTCGCAGGGGCATGCGTCTTCGCCGCGGCCCTGTTGATTCCGTACGAACGGCTCGCGGACCGAAGGGTGGTGGTCGGGCTCATCGGGGTGTCGGCGGCCTGCCTCGTGGCCGTGCTGTTCATGTCCGAAAGCGGCGGCGCGCGACGCTGGCTTCGCCTGGGGTTCGTCACCGTGCAGCCCTCGGAGTTCGCGAAGCTCGCGGTGGTGGTTTCCATCGCCTTCCTCCTCTCCCTTCGCGAGAGGGAAGTCAACGATCTGCGCCGCGTGCCGCTCCCCTGCCTCGGGATCGTCGCTCCCCTGGCCTTCCTGATCGTCGTGGAGCCGGATCTGGGAACGGCGCTCATGATCGGGATCACCGTTCTCGTGATGATCTTCGTGGCCGGCTTGCGGTGGAAGTACCTGGGCGCGACGTTGGGGGTCGGGTTTCTGTGCCTCGTCGGTGCGGTCCTGGCCGAGCCCTATCGAATCGAGCGCGTGATCAGCTTCTTCCGTCCCGGGACCGATCCGAAAGACTCGGGATTCCAGCTCGACCAGTCTCTGATCGCGCTGGGCAACGGCGGGATCACGGGGACCGGCTGGGGACAGGGGCAGCAGAAGGCGCTCTACCTTCCGGCCGCCCATACGGATTTCATCTTCTCCGTGGTCGGCGAGGAGCTCGGCCTGCTGGGAACGACGCTGCTCCTCGGGGCATTCGTGCTCCTGTTCTGGAGAGGGATGCGAACCGCGCTGCGAGCGCCAGATCGATTCGGATCCTACCTGGCCCTCGGCATCACCTGCCTCATCGTGCTGCAGGGTCTGATCCACATGGGCGTGTGTCTCGGCATGCTTCCGACGAAGGGCCTTCCGCTGCCGTTCGTGAGCGCCGGGGGGTCGTCGCTCGTAGCGACGCTGGCCTCCGTGGGCGTTCTCTTGAACGTGTCGCAGCACTCGAATTGAAGTGAATGAAGATGCGTCGCGGATCGTCGTGGCGGGGGGGGCACGGGAGGCCATCTCTTTCCCGCGCTCGCGGTGGCGGACGAGATCCGTCGACGCCGGCCGCACGCCTCCATCGTGTTCGTGGGGGGGAGCCGCGGGATCGAGACGCGGCTGGTTCCGGGACGGGGCTACCCCCTGCGCACGCTTCCGTTGTCGGGTCTCAAGGGGAAAGGCGGGTGGGATCGGCTGCGAGCCGCGGCAGCCGCTGGGCAGGGGGTCTTACGCTGCGCCGCATGGTTCGTGCGGGAAAGGCCCAGCCTCGTCATCGGCGTGGGCGGGTACGCATCGGGGCCAGCGGTGCTCGCCGCGAGACTCCTGGGTGTTCGCACGATGATTCTCGAACAGAACCACTTCCCCGGTGCGACGAACCGCTGGCTTGCCCCCTGGGTGAATGAGGTATGCGTGCCCTCGGAGGAGGCGCGGCGTCGACTCGCCGGCCGCGGTGTCGTGACCGGCAATCCGGTGCGCGCGGAGTTCGCGTCGATCGGCCCTCCGCCGGGCCGCAGCGCCCTTTCGCTCCTGGTCTTCGGTGGAAGCCGAGGCTCCCGTACCATCAACCGCGCGATGGTGGACGCCCTCGCCGACCTGGCGGCGATCGAGCCCGTCCCCCGCATCGTCCACCAGACCGGCGCCGAGGAGGAGAGCGAGGTCGCCGCCGCCTACCGGGACCGCTATCCGAGCGACGCGTTCGACGTGCTCGCGTTCCTCGACGACATGCCGGCCCGCGTCGCAGCTGCGGATCTGATCCTCTGCCGCGCCGGGGCGACCACTCTCGCCGAGCTGGCCGCGGCCGGGAGGCCCGCGATTCTCGTCCCGTACCCGCACGCCGCGGACGATCACCAGGCGAGAAACGCGGACTCGGTGGAGCGCGGCGGTGCCGCCGTCGTGGTGAGGGACTCGGAGCTCACCGGCCACGCCGTCCTCGAAATCGTGAAGACACTCGGGGCGGACCGCGCGCGCCTGGGACTCATGGCGGAGGCGGCACGCCGACTGGCCATGCCCGCTGCCGCGTCGCGGATCGTCGACCTGGCGGAGAGGCTCCTGTCGGGACGTGGGCGGAGCGCGGGGGCAGACGATCGAGACGAGCACGGGGGCGCCCATGTTTCGTAAGGCCCGGCACCTCCATTTCGTGGGGATCGGCGGCTCCGGCATGAGCGGCATCGCCGAGGTTCTCGTGAACCTGGGTTATCCCGTCTCGGGATCGGATCTCGTCTCGAGTCCCGCGACGCGCCGCCTCAAGAAGCTCGGCGCGCGCGTCCATCGCGGGCACCGCGCGGAGCACGTGGGGGACGCCGACGTCGTGGTGATCTCCTCGGCGGTCCGCAAGGACAACCCGGAAGTGGTCGAGGCGCGCCGCCGGTTGATCCCGGTCATCCCGCGGGCGGAGATGCTCGCCGAGCTGATGCGGATGAGCTACGGAGTCGCCGTGGCGGGGGCCCATGGCAAGACGACGACCACGGGGATGATCGCCGAGGTCCTGACCCGTGGCGGTCTGGACCCGACCGTCGTGATCGGAGGCAGGATCGGGAAGCTCGGATCCGGTGCCAAGCTCGGGAAGGGCGAGATGATGGTGGCCGAGGCGGACGAGTCGGACGGGTCGTTCCTGAAGATGAAGCCCACCATCGCGGTGGTCACGAACATCGACCGCGAGCATCTGGACCACTACGCCGACCTGGCGGCGATCGAGGACGCGTTCGTGGCGTTCCTCTCCCGCGTTCCGTTCTACGGCGCCGCCGTCGTGTGCCTCGACGATCCCAACGTCCGCCACATCCTCTCCCGCATCGACCGGAAGGTGATCACTTACGGTCTGTCCAGCGAGGCCGACGTGACCGCCACCGATCTCGTGGTGCGCGGCTTCGAAGCCTCGTTCGTCGCCCGCAGGCACGGTGCGCGCCTCGGGCCCGTCCGACTGCAGGTGCCCGGCCGCCACTCCGTGAACAACAGCCTCGCGGCTGTCGCCGTCGGGCTCGAGCTCGATGTGCCGTTCCGCACCATCGTCGCGGCTCTCGCGAGTTTTCGCGGCGCCGATCGGCGCTTCCAGAAGAAAGGGGAAGCGTTCGGCGCCATGGTCCTCGACGACTACGGCCACCATCCCACGGAGATCGCGGCGACGCTCCAAGCGGTTCGCGAGGGGTTCGGAGCCCGGACGATCGTCGTGTTCCAGCCTCACCGCTTCACGAGAACCAAGGCGCTCCTCGAGGAGTTCGGTCGCGCGTTCTTTCTGGCCGACCGAGTGGTGGTCACCGGCGTCTATCCGGCGGGAGAGACCCCGATCGCCGGGGTGGACGGCTCCGCGGTGGCCGACGCCATGTCCCGTCACGGTCACCCGTCGGTCGTCCACGAACCTCGTCTCGAGAAAATTCCCGACCTGCTCCGAGGGATGGTTCGGCCGGGCGATATCGTGCTGACTCTGGGGGCCGGGGACGTGTGGAGGGTCGGGGAGGCCTTTCTCAAAGCGGCGGCGGCGGGCGGCGCTCGCACCGAACGGAGGGCCGCGCGGTGAGACCGATCCTCGTCCGTGACGTCCCGGAGCCGGAGCTCCGCTACCTTCGTCGGCGCGGGAACTTGCGAGTCCACAAGCTGCGCCTGCGCCGCAGCCTGCTGCGATCGTGGAAGACGGTGCTCCTCAACATCACCGCCGCGGGTCTCGCCACGTTCAGTGTCGCGCGCGGCGTCGATCATCTGTTCACGAGCCCCACCTTCGCGCTTCGATTCATCGAGGTGCACGGGACGCACCGCACCACTCCCGACGCCGTGCGCGGCCTGCTCCGTGCTTTCGTCGGACGGAATCTGTTCGAGTTGAATCTGGACGAGATCGCGGACGCCGCCGAGCAGGATCCGTGGGTTCGTTCGGCCTCGGTCAAGAAAGTCCTTCCGCGCAGCCTTCGATTGGAGGTCGTGGAGCGTACGCCCGGCGCTCTGGCCCTGATCCACGGCAGCATCGATCTGGTGGACGAGACCGGCGAGAGGATCGGGGCTGTGGGGCCGGGGATCGCGGAGGACCTGCCGATCGTTCGCGGGCTCGACGGGTTGGAGCAAGAGGCCCTGACGGCACGACTGCGCGTCGGCGTGGCAGCGACCCGTGTCCTGCGGGAATCCGCGGGTCCGTGGTTCGACGAGATCTCCGAGCTGGACGTTTCCCTTCCGGACCGGATCGTCGCGTGGACGCGAACGCCCGGTCCGAGCCTGTGGCTCGATCCACGAGAGGTCCAGCGTAATCTGGGCTCCTATCTGATCTCCCGCGCAGAGATCGACCGCCGCGTCGGGCCGCTCGAGTACGTCGATCTCCGCTGGCGCGACCGGATGCTGGCGATGCCGGCCCCTCCCGCACGAACGGAAAGCGAGTGAACGATGGGAAGAAATGACCGGTACGTGGTCGGCCTGGACATCGGCTCCACGAAGATCTGCTGCGTGGTCGCCGAGGTGAGCGCCGATCGAATCGATGTGGTCGGGATCGGACTGACGCCGTCTCGGGGAATCCGGAAGGGCGTCGTGGTCAACCTCGATGCAACGGTGGAGGCCATCAAGACGTCGGTGGAGGAGGCCGAGCGGGTCGCGGGGGTGGACGTGGAGTCCGCCACGCTGGGGGTCGCAGGTGCGCACATCCGCTCGTTCAACAGCCGCGGCGTGATCACCGTCCTGGGGAAAGACAAGACGGTCTCGAAGGACGACGTCGGCCGTGTGCTGGACGCGGCCCGCGCCGTGAGCATCCCGGCCGAGCGCGAGATCCTCCACGTGCTCCCCCAGGAGTTCGTGCTGGACGACCAGGGCGGCATCACGAAGCCGCTGGGCATGAACGGCTCCCGGCTCGAGGCGAACGTGCACGTCGTCACCGCCGCGACGGCCTCGACGCAGAACCTGGTGAATTGCGCGAACCGGGCGGGGATCGTGGTTCGCGACACCGTCCTCGAGCAGATCGCCGTCGCCGAAGCGGTGCTGACCCAGGACGAGAGGGACCTGGGCGTCGCGCTCATCGACGTCGGCGGAGGCACCACGGACCTGGCGATCTTCGAGAAGGGGTCCATCTGGCACACGGCGGTCCTGGCCGTGGGTGGGGACCATTTCACGAACGACCTCGCGGTCGGCCTGCGGACGCCGATCCCCGACGCCGACCGGCTGAAGAAGAAGCACGGCTGTTGCCTCTCGACGATGGTGGAGGGGGACGAGGCCATCGAGGTGCCCACGGTGGGAGGCCGGAAGTCCAGGCTCCTCTCCCGGCAGGTGATGGCCGAGATCCTCCAACCGAGAGCCGAGGAGATCTTCCAGTTGTTGCGCGAGGAGATCCGCCGCGCGGGCTTCGAGCGCCAGCTGAACGCGGGCGTGGTGCTGACGGGCGGCGGCACCTTGTTGCCGGGCACCGTGGAGATCGCCGAGCAGGTGTTCGACCTCCCGGTGCGGCGCGGAATGCCGAAGGGGCTTGGCGGACTGGCCGAGACGGCGGATCCTCAGGCGACCACCGCGCTGGGACTCGTCGTGTACGGGTCTCGGAACCGCTCGGTGATGCCGCAGGGCTCCGCGATCGCGGAAGCGGGATTCGTTCGGTCGTGGAGGCGGAAGTTCCGCCGGTGGCTCAAGGACTCGGCATGAGCCGTGAGCGAAGCAAGCCGAGTGCAAGAACAGGAAGCGGCCGGGGACGGCCGCTCACAGGGAGCGACGCGATGGGAATGATCACGATGGACGACTTGGGCGGCGGCGGTCGCCCCCTGAACCTGACCATGGAGGACGCGCATTCCTCCCAGGCCAACATCAAGGTGATCGGGGTCGGCGGCGGCGGCGGCAACGCGGTGAACCGGATGATCGCCGCCAACGTGCGGGGCATGCAGTTCCTGGCCGTGAACACCGACTGCCAGGATCTGAGAGTGAACCGGGCACCGCTCAAGATGCAGATCGGAGCCAAGCTGACCAAGGGGCTCGGGGCGGGCGCCAACCCCGAGATCGGACGAGCCGCCGCACTCGAGGACACCGAGAAGCTGCTCGAGGCGCTCTCCGGCGCCGACATGGTGTTCGTGACGGCCGGGCTCGGCGGCGGAACCGGCACCGGAGCCTCGCCGATCCTGGCCAGCCTCGCGCGGGAACTGGGCGCGCTGGTCGTCGCGGTCGTGACGAAACCATTCGCGTTCGAGGGGCGCCGCCGCAGGCTCCAGGCGGAGGAAGGGCTGGCGGCACTGCGCCCGGTCGTGGACACGGTGATCACCATCCCGAACGACAAGCTGCTGCATACGGTCCCCAGAGAAACACCGATCTGCACCGCATTCGACATGGCGGATGATATTCTGCGCCAGGCGGTCCAGGGGATCTCGGACCTCATCACGGTCCCGGGCGAGATCAACCTGGACTTCGCCGACGTGAAAACGATCATGTCGGGGATGGGAATGGCCCTCATGGGAACCGGAATCGCGGAAGGGGAGCACCGGGCGGTGGAAGCCGCGCAGCGCGCGATCTCCTCGCCGCTCCTCGAGGACGCCTCGATCCACGGAGCCCGCGGGGTGCTGATCAACGTCACCGGAGGGGAGGACATGACCCTCCACGAGGTGGCCGAGGCTGCCAACATCATCCAGGAGGCGGCCGATCCGGACGCCAACATCATCTTCGGCACCGTCGTGGATCGCGCCCTGCAGGGACGGGTCAAGGTCACCGTGATCGCCACCGGCTTCGCCCGGGACGACGTCCGGGCCGCCGTGGTCGGCCAGGGCGCCGGAAGGGCCGCCGCTGATACGCCGGACGCAGAGATCGACCGGAGCGCCCCGACCCTGGTTCGCCCTTCCCGCCGGTTCCTGAGGCAGGGTCGCGAGCTGCCGGAGCTGGAGTTCGAAGCCACGGACGAGGGATTCACCCCAAACTACACCACGCGGATGAAGGACGACCTGGACGTCCCCGCGTTCCTGCGCCGTCAAATGGACTGACGGCATCTCGGGAGAGCGCTTCGTGGACACCCCGTGCCGCATCCTGGTGGTGGACGACGAGCCCGAGCACGCAAGTCTCCTCCGCTCGTGGTACGCGGGAAAGTGGGTGGAGATCCTGGAAGCGCGCGACGGAGAAGAAGGTCTCCGCGTTGCAAACAGCGAGCAGCCCGACCTCATCCTGCTCGACGTGACGATGCCGCGGATGGACGGGCTGGCGGCCACGCGACGGCTCAAGTCCGGCGACGCCACGAAGGGGATTCCGGTGATCCTCCTCTCCGCTCGACGCGACCTGCGTTGCAAGGTCGAGGCGTTCGACTCCGGAGCCGACGACTACGTGACCAAGCCGTTCGCCTTCGAGGAGGTCGACGCCCGGATCCGCGCCATGCTCCGCAAGCGCGAGCTGTACCTGACGCTCGAGGAACGCAACCGCGAGCTCGCCGACACGAACCGTCACCTCGAGGATCTTTTGATCGTCGACGACAAGACCGGGCTTGCGAATTACCGGCAGTTCTGCCGAAGGCTTCGGGAGGAATGGCTGCGCGCCGAGCGGTATCGGAACCCGCTCTCCCTGGTGATGATCGACCTGGACGATTTCAAGCTCCTCAACGACACTCTCGGCCATCCCGCGGGCGACCGAGCGCTCCGGGAGGTGGCCGCGCTCGTGGCCGGGGGTGCCCGCGCCACCGACCTGGCCGCACGCTACGGCGGCGAAGAGTTCACCATCCTCCTGCCGCACACGGAATCGGCCATGGCCGCCCGTGTGGCCGAGCGGATCCTCGCCGCCATTCGGGATCACGTCTTCCTCGCCAACGAGAGCCCGTCGCGGCTCACGGCCTCCGCGGGAGCCGCCACTTGCCCGTCCACCCCGCTCATGAACTCGCCGGACGATCTCTTGCAGGCCGCCGATCGGGCGCTGTACGAGGCGAAGCGCGAGGGCAAGAACCGCGTGGCGATCCACCCCGCGCCGCTCGACGCGCGGCAGCAACCGGCTTGATCCCATAGCGCGGCCTGACGGCAGCAACCCAAGGGAATTCGGATCGTGGCGTGCGTCGGCGGGTGTAGGGATCGACGGCAGTTGACCTTCGCGCAGGCGGGACGCATCCTCGGGCCTTCAGTCACCGACGGAGGCCCGACATGACGACGCTCGAATCCGTTCACGCCGACGCGATCATCGGCAAGCTCGTCCTGTTCGACCGGATGCTGTTCAAGGGCTACCTGTGCCTGTGGGACGGCGCTGCCTTCGATCGCCTGCTCAGCTCGCAACACGTGCTGCTCGAGGACTTTGGCGCCTACGTCAAGAAGACGACCTTGATTTTCGAGGAGCATTTCGCGCAGATCGCGCAGCGCAGTGGGCGGCCGCTTCCGTACCTGCCCGTATCGATGACCGCCAACAAGAGGCGCTCCAAGGAGGACCTGGCACGCTCCATCGCCGAGCGGGATGGGATCACGGAGGGCCTGATCGCCGTGCTTTCCACCGTCGAGCCGTGCCACTCGTTCGACGTGCGATGGGATCCGAAGCGGAAGCGACTGGCGGCGGTGAGGCAGCCACGCCGACGCCGACGTTCCGCCGACCGGCAAGGCGGTGTTGTCCCTTCTGACCGGAGTGCAGAACGGGGTGGAGGGTAGCCTCGGACTCGACGGTGTGGGAATCCCGAGACCGAACGCGAGTCCGTGCCCACAAGGGAACGCCGGCACGTGCGGCGCGCGACGGCATTGACGACGACTGGCGGCCTTCAGGGGCTCCGGAGCTCGACGATCGCCGCCATCGACTTCACCACCGTCGAAGCATGGTGTCGCCACGGGCTGGTGACGGTGTATGTCCTGTTCGCCATCGAACTGCGAAGCCGTCGCGTTCCCTTCGCCGGAATGACTCCGAGCCCGGACGAAGCGTGGATTCGCCAGGCCGGGCGGGATCTCACCGATTCCAGCGACGGCTTCCTCCGCGAGAAGCGGTTCTGCCTGATGGATCGCGATACCGAGTTCACCGAGGCGTTCCGCGCCTTGCCGGACGATGCCGGCACCGCACCCGTCCGGCTGCCGGCGCGATCCCCGAATTGGAGTGCATGGATCGAGAGGTTCATGCGTCCATCAAGTCGGAGTGTCTCGACCGGATGATCTAATGCGGCGAGGAGTCGTTGCGGCGTGCGGTTCGCGAGCACCTCGCTCACGACCACGCGGAGCGGAATCACCAGCGGCTCGTCGCCGCGATCATCGAGCCTGAAGGCATCGGGAGGAGTCGTGGCCGGGTTCGATGTCGCGAACGACTCGGTGGGATGCTGCGCTACTACTATCGCGACGCGGCATGGCATCCCGCCCACTCGCCCCGCCTGGCGTTCCGGCTTCTCCCGATTCTCCTCTTCGTCCACAGCGATCTCGTACCGCCTGGTACGTCGACCGAACTCCGCGATGTCGCCGGGCCGGGCACCAGACGCGACATGCGTGTCTCGGAATCCCGATTCGGCTGCCGTCGAACACCGGGCCGAGCGCCGGTCGCGATCTTGGACCCTACGCGCTCGAGCGTCCCGTAGTCGACTGGCTCTCGATGCGGCCGCCACTCCGACGCCGGCCTAGGCTCGAGCTCACGCCGTCAAGGGCACCCGGCCGTCGACGCGGCGGGATAGCATCGCGTCGGCCCGGCGGGTGTCGCGGCGCCGGAACTCGAGGTGCCGTAGCGACCCTCGTAGTACTGGTCGTTCGGAACGACGAGATAGTACGTGTTCCCAGGAGACGGCGAGATCGTCGCGCTCAATGCTCCTCCGGTCGAGCACAACAAGGGGACGTGCGCGGCGAAATCGCCGATCGGCCCCTCGTACACCGCGAAGTCGATGTCCGTGCTCACGCAGGACGAACCCCACGCAACGAGCAAGCCAGCGCCCGACTTGGCAACGCGCAACATCTCGCCGGACTCCGCCGCCCCGCGCGCCACCTCGCCGGAACGCCCGGCCGAGGCCCTGGACGCCACGTACATCTGATCGACGCTCACCGTGTCGAGCCTGGTCCGTCCGGTCGTGCGGTCGAGATCGCGGACGCGGACGTACAGGACTCCGGTCACGTCCTGGATAAACGGGTACGACTGGAGGACGTCGTTGTCGGCCGTCTTCGTGACGGTGACCATCGGCGTCCACGACAGGCGGTCCTTCGAATACTCGAAGAGGAAATGGTCCCCCTCGGTGTTCGAGGAGTGGTACGCGTCGAGGTAGAAGGTCTGATCGCGTCCGGCGGCCACGCTCAGAGGCCAGGTGTACTCGAGCCGGCTGGACGACGAAACGAGGGCCTCCCTGAGGATTTCCGCGGTGTCGTCCTGCGTCATCGTCGTCAGGTACGAACCCGACAGGATGCTGCCGTAGACCGGCGTCTGGTCGCCGGTGGCGGTGGCCTCGACGCCGTCGGTCTTGACCTCAATCGAGACGTACTCGGTGGCCGTCAAGCCGGAGTTGTCCGTCACCGTGAGCGACGCGTACTGCCAGCCAACGCTGGTGTAGGTGTGATCCACCACGGCGCCGGACCCCGTGCCGCCGTCTCCGAAGCTCCAGATCCACGAGACGATCGATCCGTCCGGATCGTGCGAGCCGCCGCCGTCGAAGATCACGGGAAGCGGCGCCGGGCCGTGGAGGACCGAGGGGACCGGCTTCGCGACCGGTGGGAAACCCGGCGTCGTCGCGGTGGACGTGTTGGAGTGCGACGACTGGGCCGTCACGTTGAAGGCGCGCACGCGGTAACTGTAGGTCGACGACGATGGCAGCCCGGTGTCGCCGTGGTAGTTGATGTTGCGGCCGGTCTGCGCGATCTGTGCCCAGTTCCCGGGGTGTGCGTCGCAAAACGCCGTGGTGCCGGAGCAACGTTCGACCTCGAACCCATCCTCGTTGTCGGAGTTGTCGGCCCACGTCATGTTGATCCAGTCGGGGGCGAACGCGATGGCCGAAAGACCGGAGGGGGCGACCGGAGGTAACGGTGGGCCCACCGTGATGGTCAGCGGCGGAGCCGACCCGGTGCCGCCCCGCCCGTCGTACGCGGTGAGCGTCACTTGATAGGTTCCCTGATCGTAGAACAGGTGGCCCGCGGTCCCGCCCCAAGACTCGGCACCGTCGCTGATCGTCCACTTCAGATTGCCGACGAAGCCATCGGGGTCGTACGACCCGGCTGCGGAGAAGCTGACGTCGAGCGGCATGGGTCCGGACGTGACGTTCGACGACGAGACCGCCACCGGGGGAATGTTCGGCTCGACCGCCTGGACGAGAAGCTCTTGCACCGTCGGCTCACCGCCGTTGTCGGTCACGGTCAACGTCGCGACGTAAGGCCCGCCGACCGTGTACGGGTGAGTCGGGTTGGCCTCGGTCGAGGAAGCACCGTCGCCGAAGTCCCAGGCGTAGGAAACAACCGCACCGTCGGGATCGGTGCTACCGGCCGAGCTGAAGCCCACCGAGACGGGCACGTCCCCTCCCGCCGGGGTGGCCGACGCCACTGCGACCGGCCAGGCGTTGCCGCCCGCGCCGAACAACTCGTAGCCGATCCGGTAGTTCGCGAAGGAAGCGTCGTTCCTCACGATCGATCCGGCGATCAGCGTCTTGCCTCCGAACGCCGCGACGTCGGGGTACGCCTCGCCCGTCAGGCCGTTCGAGAACACGAACCCCTGCGGATCGATGACGGCCCCCGCCGGAGAAATCCTCATCCCCATCAAGTCGCTGCGCGCGTCGATCGGCTCGAGGCTCCAGTCGCCGCCGAGGTCCGTCTTCTGGTCCTGCCACACCACGACGAACTGGGTGCCGTCCCACGCCGCGCGCGGACGGTACTGATCGTCCTTCCAGGGGGTGAGGTTCAGGTACGGATGCACCGTGCCGTCCGGGTCGATCAGCCGCATGAGCAGGTCGGTCTCAACCCCCGAGGTCAGCTCCTGCGACTGCACCATGAGCGCCACGTTGCCGCTCGAGGCCAGCCCGATGCTGAAGATGCCGTTGCCGCCGGCGCTGGAGTAGCTACCGTGGACGGTGAAATCGGGCACCTTTCCGCCGGTGGCGTCGATGAAGGTCCCGAGCGTGCTCGCGCTGCTGTTGTCATGGGAGGCATTTGCCTGCCACACGACCAGCCACCGTCCGCCCAGGACCGCCAGCCGCGGGGTGCTGCAGTAGGTTCCGCTCATCGCGATGGGCGAGATGTCGAGAACTACGCCATCTGTTCCGCGCACCCGCGCCGCGATCGGGAAGATGTACTGGCAGTTGATGCCGCAGCGCAGACCGACGACCAGGAAATCGCTGCCGAGAGCCGCGACGTCGACCGGGCCGAAGCCGGGGTTCATCACGACGACCGGCGCGGCATCGATCGGCGTCCCATTGGACTGCAGCCGGCGGGCCACGACACCGCTGCCGTTGTTCCAGGCGGCCATGTAGACCGAGCCGTTCCAGGCGACGGCAGGGTAGCCGGGGTAGTTGGCCGAATCGGCGGCGGCGAGTTCGACCGGCTCCGCGGTCAAAGGGTTGCCTGCGGCATCGAGCGGCTGGGCGAGGACCCGATTCTGAGTCGCGGTGCTCGACCGGTAGACCATCATGGTGCCGTTGCCGCTCGTCGCGAGATCGACCCGAAGCTGCGCGGGAGCGCCGACCGACAGGGTCCGGTTCGGCCCGGCGACGTGGCTCGCGTCGATCCGGGCGGAGAGGACCTCGTAGCCGTTGGCGACGAACTCCGACCACGCCACCTGCACGCTGCCGTTGCCGGCGCTGGCGGTGGCGCCGGTCTTCGTCCCGGCGACCGCCACGCCCCCCGGGTCGAGGACCTGCCCCGCCGAACTCACACGCGCGAGCCGCGTCCCGCCGGACGCACCCCAGATCACCTTCCACTGCGAGCCGTCCCAGGCAACGCTCGTCGTGGTGTTGGCCACCGGTGCATTCGGGCCGGAGACGATCACCCCGCTGCCGTCGAGCTTCTGGCCGTTGGTCCCGATGCGGCTGCCCTTCACCGCCATCGTCCAGTTCGGAAGCTGCTCGCTCCATACGGCGTAGAAGCCGCTGCCGTTTGCGATCAACCGGCCGAGCGGCGCCGGCGCGAGCCCGAACGGAGCGGCGTCGAGGAGGTTGAGACTCGCATCGAACCGAATCGCCGCCGTCGGGTCGGAGCCGGTCATCGATTCTTCGTAGGCGAGCAGGAAGACCCCGCCGGCGTACGCGAGCTGGAACCCGCCGCGAAGGAAATAGGTCGCGGCAACGATGCGCTTGGGGCCGGGATCGAGCAGGACGCCGGCGGACGAGATCCGTGCCGCGACGAGATCGCCGTTGACCGAGGTCCCCTGGTTGACGACCACCCATCCCGAGCCGTCCGACGCGACCGCCCACGTCGCGCCGACCGGCGTCATGTTGTGGAGCTCGATCGGCCTGGGGTCGAGCACGTGGCCGTCGGGGGCCACGCGCAGCGCTTCCAGGGTCTGGTGGTAGTAGCCGGTTCCGTTGAAGTCGGTGCTTTCGAAAACCACGAGCCAGTTCGTGCCGTTCCAGGATGCCCGCGGGTTCTTCTGCGAGGCCGGGCCCGCCGCGATCGCGAACGGTACCGTCTCGAGCGGATTAGCGAACTCGTCGAAGCGCATCCCGTAGATGTCCCACGACGTCTCGCCCTCGTAACCGCCGGTGCTGTTGGCGCGGTTGTCCGACCACACCGCGAGCACGGTGGTGCCGCCCTGGCACAGGGACGGAGCGTTCTGGTCCTTGGCCGCAGCGGCGATCGTCGCGTCGCCCGGGACGAAGTGGGCGGGCAGCCGCGCCGCCCAGGCCGCGGTGACGCCGGCGAGGGTCGTGGCGATCACGAGAAGGGCGGCGGATACGGTGAGCTGACCTGAGCGAATCTGCATGGTCGTGTGCCTCCTCGCCGGAAAAGAGCAGCCGAGAACCGAGAAAGGGACACCACGCCCGCGTCGTATCCTCGGCGTCGTGGCTTCTTTCACCGTGGACCCGATGCTACTGGCAGCCGGTCGCAGACTGCGGAAGACACGCGGCCGCCGAGGGTGGCCGCGGATTTCCCGAGCCGTCGACACCGTACGAGCCTTCCGCCGCGCCGTCACGAGGAACGACGAGGTAGTACTCGCTGGAGCCCGGGCCCGAGATCGTGGCCGAGGTCGAGCCGCCGGTCGAGCAGAGCCGCGGCGCGTGGCGCGTGAAGTCGCCGATGGTGCCCGCGTAAATCTCGTAGTCCGCGCCCGCAGCGGCGCACGACGATGCGCTCCAGGTGAGTGCGATCTCCCCGGTCGGTAGTTTCGCGATCGTGACGGGCTGCCCCGTGCCCTCACGGCCGTCGGGAACGCGACCGGGACCAACGGCGGTCATGGGAGTCATCCGGACCGCCCCGATCGGACCGCTGAAGCCCTGACGGGCGGCCGCGACGATCTGTCGTGCGTTGTTGATGCCGTTGGCGCCGCCGTACTGGATGTACCACTCGCCTTGAGACGGATCGATCAGGCTTCCCAGGGCGAAGTAACCGTCACCAACGAAGTTCACGCCGGACGTCGTCGTGTAGTAATAGAGAAGAGCGTCGCCACGATCGTTGATCGCGGTCGCGCTGGTGGTGGTCGCGCAACCGCCGAGGTACTCCCAGCCGACTCCCTGCCGGAAGCGCATGGGGAACGTGCTGCACCCGGACCAGCCGAGGATGTAACCGCCGAAATCGTTGTTGTTGTTCAGGGCCGCGCCGACGAACCCCTGCCAGTTCCCCGCCGGCAGCGGCACCTCGGTGATCTGACCGGTGTCCAGGTCCAGCAGGCTCCGATCCGCCAGCACCACCCGCTGGTCGTTGATGTCCGCGCCCCGCATCCCACCCGGCAACGCGGCCGGGCCACCCGCGGCGAACACCACCCCCGTGGACAGGTTCCAGCCCCAGAACCCCGACGCGCCGATGATGTCGCCGACGTTGTTGATCGCGTACGCTGCGCTGTACGGGTCTCCGGGCAGGCGCCCCAAGACCTCCACGTCGTAGCCCGCAGCGTTCGGCCTCCAGACGGCGGCGATCGGCTGCGTCACCACGTATTGGTTGGGGCAGACCGATCCTACGATCACGCCGGCGTCGTTGATGTCGTGGGCGCGCGAGGTCTGCATGCCCGGGGGGAGCGGCAGCGGCTCGAACGGCTGGCCGTGACGGGACACGCCGGCCCGCATCGAGGTGCCATCGGGCGATACGCTTCCGCAGACGTCGCCTTGCTCGTTGATTCCGGTCGCGGTCCAACCCGCGCCGAGAAACTGGACCTGATAGGTGGGCAAATCCGCCCGGGCGAGCCCGCACAGGCTCGCGAGGAAAATCGTAGCGAGAGCAAACTTCCTCATGAGTCCCCCCTTGCGTCCCGGACGACCCTCTCGCGCCCGGCGCCCCCCGGGAAGGGTCGCCGATCCGTGGCGGCGGGAGGATACTCCGTTTTCCGGGCTCCCTCTGTGATGGCTGTCACAGAGCGGGCGGCAGCGTCCACGGTGGTGCGAAGCGGGGTAGCGTCGTTCGTAGCCGCGCGGGCTAGAATGCGACTCGTCTTCGACATCCTCTTGGGAGGCAAGTGCATGCCGATCGACGCCGCATGGGAGGAGGCGCTCCTCGAGGCTTACCCAACGCTACTTCGCGTGCCGCCGAATCTCGCCGCCGATCTGCGGGCGAAAGCCGTCATGGCGGTGCTTCCCGCGGGGACGGTGGTATTCGAGCCCGCCGATTTCTGCCTGCGATTTCCGTTCTTGATCGCCGGGACGGCCCGGGTGATCAAGATCGGGGCCGCGACGCGCGACACGCTCCTCTACCGGCTGCGGCCGGGCGAGCATTGTCTCCTCTCGTCCGCGGGGCTGCTCGCGCGCTGGCGCTTCGGGGCACGCGTGGTGACCGAGAGCGAAGTACGGGCGGTCGTCGTTCCGGGGGAAGTGTTTCGCGCGCTCGTGCACGACTCCAAGGAGTTCGCCCACGCGACGCACTTCGCGATCGCTCGCCGTCTCGAGGTCATGCTGGATCTGGTCGAACAGGCGACCCATTTCCGCCTGGACCAGCGAGTCGCTTCGCTCCTGCTCGGATCCGGTCAGCGCCTCGGCGCGAGCCACCAGGAGTTCGCCGACGACCTCGGGGCGTCCCGGGAGAACATCAGCCGCGTCCTGGAGTCGTTCCAGGAGAGGGGCTGGGTCGTGCTCGGCCGGAGGCGCATCGAAGTCGTCGACCCCTCGGCGCTAGAAAGGCTCCTCGACGAGTGAGGCAAGCTACCAGGACGGGAGCGCCGATCGCGCTTCGCACTCCCGTAGTGTCCAAGTACTCGAACGCTGGTCGCACGACCCGGACTCTACCCGAGAGTTCGACAAAGCTGAATCGCCCTCCGCGGCGCCGGTCTGTCCTGGACTCCGGCCCATGGCACGGGTCATCCAGCCCTGGCAGGTCCCCCTCGCGGCGCTGGCGGGCTGGATCAACCGCCAACAGCTGACTGCGATCGACTTCCTCCGAGAGGACAACCGCATCCTGCGTGAACGGCTCGGCGACCGTCGGAACCGGCTCGCCGATGACCCACGACGTCGGCTGGCCGTTGCCGGCAAGGCTGTCGGCCGAAAGGCACTTCCGGATCTCGCCGGGCTTGTGACCTCCGACACGATCCTCGCCTGACATCGGAAGCTCGTCGCGGCCAAATGGGATCAGCACGAGAAACGGCGCGGACCAAGTCGGCCGGGTGTGAGAAAGGAAATCGAGAGGCTCGTCGTCCGCTTCGCCGGAGAGAATCCGAACACGGGCTATCGCCGAATCGAGGGTGCGCTGGCCAACCTCGCTCACTACCCGCGGAGCGGAATCACCAGGGGCCCGCCGACGCGATCATCGAGCCTGAAGGCATCGGGAGGAGTCTCGGCCGGGTTCGATGTCGCGAACGACTCGGTGGGATGCTGCGATACTCCCATCGCGCCGCGGCATAGCATCCCACCCTCTCGCCCCGCCTGGCGTTCCGGCTTCTTCCGATTCTCCTCTTTATCCACAGCGATCACGTATCGCCTGGTACGTTGACCGAACTCCGCGATGTCGTCGGGCCGGGCATCACACGCGACATGCGTGACTCGGAATCCCGTTTCGGCTGCCGTCGAGCACCGGGCCGAGCATCGGTCGCGATCTTGGGCCATACGCCGTCGGGCGCCCTCTTGCAGGGCGACGCCGACACGGCTCGAGCCGACATCCACCGGACTCAGCCCCGCTCCTTCTGGACCGCCCGCTGGGCCACCGCGGAGAGCATTCCCTGGAAAATGCGGCGGTGCAGGGGGTAGATGCCGTACCAGTACACCAGCCCCCACAGCCCCGCGGGATCGAAAACCGCCGTCTGGCGAATGATCGACCCTCCGTCCGCGTCCGCGACGTCGTACTCGAGCCAGGCGCGGCCCGGCACCTTCATCTCCGCGACCAGACGTAGTCTTCGATCCGGCTCGAACGCCTCCACGCGCCAGAAATCCAGGGCGTCCCCTACCCGAAGCTGATCCGGATGCGGCCGTCCCCTGCGCAAGCCCACGCCGCCGACCAGGAGATCCAGGAAGCCACGCAGCCTCCAGAGCCAGTTGCCGTAGTACCAACCACGGTCCCCACCAATCCGGCGGATGGGCGCGAACGCGGTGCGATGGTCGACCGGCACGAACACGGCGCGCGAATCCACCAGACGCGATCCGAGCTTCACCCCCCCAAACGTCGGCAGCGCCGACCCCGAAGAGATGGCGTCGGACCAGCGCGTGGCCGAAAACTCGCGGTCCTCCTTGCGGATCGCCCGCTCGATCGCCTCGCGCAGCCCCATGGGTCGAACCGCGAAGACCCGCAGCGCCGTCGTGTCGGTGACCACCGTCGAGTTCTTGATGCTCTCGATCAGCTTGCGGCCGATGCGAGCGTAGACGGGCGTGGTCAATCCGAGCCACAAGCTGGAAAGCCGCGGTGTCAGCACCGGCACGAAGATCAGGATCCGGCGCAGGCCGCGTTGTCGCGCGTACTCCCTCATGATGTCCGCGTACGACACGCGGCTGGCTCCGCCGATCTCGAAGATGCGGCTCTCGGCCGGCTGATCCAGAGATTCCTCGAGGTAGGCGATGACGTCCTCGATGGCGATGGGCTGGGCCTGCGCCTTGACCCAGCGGGGACAGATCATGATCGGAAGCCTCTCGACCAGAGCCCGGATCAGCTCGAAGGAAAGGCTGCCCGAGCCGAGGATGATCGAGGCTCGAAGCTCGATGACCGGCACACCGGCGTCCCGCAGGCACTTGCCTGTCTCCTGGCGACTCTGCAAATGGCGGGACAAACTCTCGCTACTGTCTCCGAGACCGCCCAGGTAGACGATCTTCCTCACCCCGGCGTTCCTGGCAGCGCGGCCGAACTGAGTCGCGGCGGTCCGGTCCTGCGTCTCGAAATCGCCGGTGGAGCTCATCGAGTGAACCAGGTAAAACGCCGTGTCCACGCCCGCGAGCGCGGCCTCGAGGCCTTCGGACTTCAGGCAGTCCCCCGCGACGACCTCCGTTTCCGCACCGACACGGCCGGCGAGGTACTCCGGTCGACGCGCCATGCAGCGGACTCGGTGACCGCCCGCTTCGAGCGCGGCCAAGAGCCGGCCGCCGACGTAACCGGTCGCCCCCGTGAGGAGGAGGATCGGCCGGTCCGCGTTCCGTGTAGCCTCGTCGCCCATGGATGCCCTGCTTTGACGTCGCTCACTGGCTGGGAGTTCAGAGGAGAACGGCGACACTCTACAACGCGGATTCGCGGGCATCAACCGCGATTCGAGCGTCGGGAATCCGTCTCCTCACTTTCCCGTCGTGCACCCTTGACGAGCCGCTCGGTTGACACTGACGCGTCGGATTCTCATACTGCGGAGAGCCTCCCGGTCTTCGAAAGGGACGAGAACAACCATGCATCGCGTGCTGCTCACAGGTGGGACTGGCTTCATCGGTTACGAAGTCGCGAGGCGCCTCGCCGGTCTCGGGGTGGAGTTTCGTGCTCTCGTGCGCAGGCCGCTGAGAGCGCCGTTGCTCGCGCACCTCGACGCCGTCCTCGTTCAGGGTGACCTCGCGAGTCCGTCGAGTCTGGACCGAGCGGTGGAAGGCGTCGATACCGTCCTGCACCTCGCCGCCCGCGCGGTGTTCGAGGAGTATTCCCTGGTCCGGCCGACGATCGTCGACGGGTCGGTCGCGCTCATGCGTGCCGCAGCGCGGGCCGGCGTCAAACGGTTCGTGTTCGGCAGCAGCCTGCTCGTGTACGAGGGACGAGAATCCCCTATCGACGCCGACACCCCCGCCACCTCGAAACTCGGATACGGAAGGGCGAAGCTCGAGGCCGAAGCGGCATTGACGGAAATCGCATCCACTTCTTCGATGGCACTCGCCGTCGTCCGGCTCCCTCACGTCTACGGCGCACGCGACCTGATGTTCGAGCAGGTGCGACGCGGCCGGGTCGTGATGCCCGGGAGCGGCAGGAATCGTTTCGCCCACATGCATGTGACGGATGCGGCGCGCGTTCTCCTGGGCGCTGCCGAGAAGAGCTGGCACGGCGTCCGTGCGGTGGCCGACGATCAGCCGGCGAGCTGGAGAGAGTTCTTCGCGGAGATTCGGCAGTACTACCCGCGGTTTCAGGCGATCGGCGTGCCGCAATGGGTCGCCACCGTGGGCACCCACCTCTTGACTCCTGTCCGTCGGCTGCGCGGCACGCCTTCGCTGTACACCCCGGAGGCGGTTGCCGGCTGGAATCTCAACCTCGCCGTGAAGCCGCGCCTGCTATGGAGCGAACTCGGTCTCGAGCCCGAGTACCCGACGATCTACCAGGGGATTCCCGCAGCCCTGGACGAGTGCATCGCGTTCCGGTGGACCCATCCCATCCGCGACAAGAAGTAGCCTCCGCGTGGAATACGGGCGTCCGACCCCTTCGAGCGCGACGTTCGAGGCGGCCCCGTTGCAGCGGATCCCCGCTCGATCCTCGGGGGGACTCTGCGCAGCGAGCGCAGCGCGCATCACGGGCGCTGGTCAGCGCCCGATCTCGAGCCAGCCCGCGAACACGTCCTTCAGCACCGTCTCGGTCGCCTCGACCACCCTGCGATAGAACTCGGCCGCCTGGGCAGGATCGAGACGCGGAGCCCCGTCCCCCGCCCGTTCGGGTCTCTCGAGCATGACCGTCGCCGGAAACGGGCGGGCGCGGACCCCGGGACGAATCGGGACGCGGCGGATCGTCGACGCCCGCGGCCGGTCCACGAGCTCCGGGGCGATCGCAAGAACCATCGCGGTCTCCTCGATGCCCGCGTGCCCGCCGACGACGTCCCCGTAGACCTCCTTGCAGATCTCCGACGCGAGCCCCCACCACTCCACCGCGACCGAGTAGGCCCGGCGTTCGCTCCACAAGCGTTGGACCACCTCGGCCACCTCGCCGCTCTGACCGCCGTGGCCATTGAGCAGCACGACGCGGCGGAATCCCGCATCCACGAGCCCCGCCGCAGCCTCGAACAGGTAGGATCGAAAGGTGGCCGAGGAGACCGTCGTCGACCCCGGGTACGGCAGCAGCGAGTTCGTGACGCCGTACGGCACCACGGGGGCGATGAGCGCATCGATCCTCGGCGCCAGCTCCCTGGCGATCGCCAGCGGGATCAGTGAGTCCGTCCCGAGTGGCAGCGCGCCGTGGGCCTCGACGGTCCCGACGGGGATCAAGACCACGTCGCAGGACGCCGGCACTCGATCTCGAAAGTTCTCCCAGGTTAGATCGATGACGTTCCAGGTCACGACGAGACCCTCCTCGGCGCGTCCCAGCGCGCCGGCAAATTCACGGAACCCGGGAGGCGGCGGTCGCGAGCTCGGACATCATGGCGCCTTCTGGACCTTCTTCTCGCTGGGTCGGGCGGGGCGGACGAAGAACCCTGCGATGCTCCCGCTCTTCCGCAGGATCCACTCCACCTCGATGACGCCCTCGTATCGGTCGAACCGGGCCCATCGGACGAAACGCCGGAAGTCCCCCTTGGTCTGCGAGTCCTCGCCCAGGACCTTCGCTTCCTTTCCGTAGCTGTCCTGCACCCGCTTGCGCATCGCGTCGAGCTGCTCGCGGGAGAAGCTCTTTTTCATCTCGTCCGAGAAGCGGGCGTACAGCGCGGCCAGATCGCCTCGGTAGAACATCTCCGTGAAGGTGCGAACGGCCTTCAAGCCGGGATCGTCGGTCGGCCGAAGAGGCGTCGCGGGCTCGATCACGAGATTCGAGCCGGGTGAGAGCGGCTGGGCCGGCTCGATCGCGGGAATCGTCGAAACGGGAGCGGACGGGGCCGGTGTCGCGCCGCCCGAGGTCGGCTCTCCGCCGGGCGGCGATCCGCCGCAGGCCAGGGTGATCAGGAGGCCGACGATGACTCCGAAGTATCGTAGGCTGTTTCGGCATCGCGAATTCCAAGAGGCGGCGGCTCGAGGCCGCGCCGCAACGAGCGCGGGATTCTATCACTCGGCTCCTCGCGGCTCCCTTCGAGCTCGAAACGTGGCGTCCCCCGCCGCGAGCAACAGCCCCGCAATGGAGACCCAGGCGGCCACGTCGCCGGTGCGCGTGTAGAGGGTCCGCCGGCGGGTCAGTGGGACATCCCGGACTTCGACGGCGGGGACGAAAAGACCGGTGCGTCCTTCGTACCGTCCCAGCGGATCCACGAAACCGGAGATCCCCGTGTTCGCCACGCGCACGAACGCAGTCCGGGTCTCGATGGCCCGCATGCGTACCACGTCCGCGAGGAATGGCTGGAACAGGGTGCGCCCGAACCACGCGTCGTTCGTGATCACCACCTGGAGTTCGGCCCCTGCGTTGCGGAGCCGGCGGGACAGATCGGGGTAGAGCTGCTCGTAGCAGACGAGGACACCCACGCTCCGGCCCGCGGCAGGGAGAGGCGTTTCCGGAGGACCCGGCGCGAACCCTCCCGACAACCAGTGCAGATCGCCGCCAAGCCCCTCGAGGACGGGACCCAGCACCGCGCGGAACGGGATCCCCTCGGTGAACGGCACGAGGTACACCTTCGCGGTCCACGTGGGCTCGATGCTCCCGTCGGGACGCGCGACCAGCGCGGCGTTGTAGTGTTTCGAGTCCCCCACTGCTCGGACGCGCGCGTACTCGACGCCCGTGAGAATCGCCGCTCCCGTCTCGATGGCGAGCCGCTGCACCTCCGGCATCGCGAGGGTCGAATCGTCCCCCAGCCAGTGACGCACCGGCTTCGGGCGCGCGCTCTCCGGCCATAGAATGAGATCGGGCTTCAGGCGCGCCGCCTGCCGTGTCAGATCCGCGAGGACCCGTTCCTGTCGCTCGTCCTCGTTCGGATCCCATTTCAGCACGAGAGGAATGTTGGGCTGGACCAGAGCCACCCGGAGAGTTCCCTCGGCCGCCGGCGGATGGGTCCAGCGCCACGCGTCGTACGCGAGGACCGCCAAGGCGAGCGCGACGAGCGCCATGACGGCCTGCCGCCGTTCTCGCCGACACCTTCCGCCGATCGAGGCCTGGTAGATCAGTCCGTTGCACGAGAGCAGGAACGCTCCCACCCCGAACGGGCCGACGCTGTCGGCGAACTGGATCAGGAACGGGTATCCCGCGAGGCTGCACGCGACGTGATCGGCGGTCATCCGGAGGTCGCCCCACGTCCGGAGCCACTCGAACGGGATCCAGGCCACCGGGAGAAGCCACGCGAACGACCCGCCCGTCGTTCGCCGAATCCACGCAGCGAGGGTCAAAGCGGCAACCGCGCCTGCGGTGAAGAGGATCAGCAGTCCCGCGTACATGAGGCCCGCCAGCGACGAGATCCACAGCATCGCGTAGATCCAGTGGAGCGACAGCCCGTAGCCGACCAGACCGAAAACGGCCGCCCCGCGCGCGACATCGGAAAGCGATCGCTCGCGCCGTGCGTCGATCCAGAACAGCATGGGCACGAATGCGACGAAGCTCGGGACGAGAATCCCGCCGAAGTGGGCGATCGTCAGCAGGATCCCGGAGGCGGCCGGAAGCCGCCAGGGACTCCCGGCCCAGCGATCGAGGCGGGCCCCCACGGGCTAGGCCGACGTCAGAACGAGGCAGGCGTTGTGTCCGCCGAACCCGTAGGACATCTTCAGAACGACCTGGGGCTCGAGATGCCGAGGCTTCGCCACCACGTCGATTTCGCACTCCGGGTCTGGGTGCTCGTAGTTGATCGTGGGAGTGAGGATCCCCTCGCGGATGGAGAGCGCCGCGGCGGCGGTCTCGAGAGAACCCGACGCCCCGATGGCGTGACCCGTCATGGACTTCAATCCGGTCACCGGGACGTCGTCGCTCCGCCCTCCGAGCAAAAGACGCAGCGCCTTTGCCTCGGTCTTGTCGTTCAGCACCGTCGAGGTGGCGTGAGCGCTCACGTGCCGGACGTCCGCGGCGTGAAGGCCCGCCGTGAAAAGCGCCGCCTTGGCCAGGGCGACGATCGTCTCCCCGGTCTCATCGGGCTGCATCATCGACGACGCGTCGCAGTTCGACGCGTACCCGGCGATGGAGGCGTACGCACGGACGCCGCGCGCCCGCGCGTGCCCTTCACGCTCGAGAATGACGATTCCGGCTCCTTCTCCCAGAACGAAGCCGTCCCGCTCCCGATCGAAGGGGCGGCTGGCCTTTTCGGGCTCGTCGTTCCTCGTGGACAGGGTCTTGAGCCGTTCGAACCCCATGAGGCCATACGCGTCCTCGTCGTCGACGCACCCCTCCGCTCCCCCCGCGATGGCCACGTCGGCCTCGCCGGAACGAATCAGGCGCCAGGCGTCTCCGATCGCCATGGTTCCCGCCGTGCAGGCGGTGCACACCGCCTTCGACTCTCCCTTGGCACCGAAACGGATCGCAACCTGACCGGCGGCCGCGTTCGGAATGAGCATCGGAAGCGAGTAGCGCTTGACCGCATTCTTGGACCGGGTCTCGCGCCAGGCGCCGTGAGAGATTTCGATGGTGGTGAGCCCGCCGATCCCCGTTCCCACCACCGTGGCCACCCGGTACGGGTCGATCCCGCGCAGGCGCAGGGTGTCACGCGTCTCGGGATTCGGGTCCAGGGTGAAACCGGCGTCCGTCAGCGCCTCGTGCGCGGCGGCGAGCGCGAAGTGAGCCGTCCGGTCGAGCAAGGAAACCTGCTTGGCCGGGACCCCCGCCTGGACGGGATCGAATCCGCGCACGGGGGCCGCGATCCGGGTGGCAAGGCCGGTCTCGACCACCCATGGGCTCTCGAGCCGTACAACGCCCGAGCGGCCCTCGAGACAGCCACGCCAGAACGAGTCCCGCGTGAGGCCGATGGCGCTGACGACGCCGATCCCCGTGATGACGACGCGCTCCTCGCGCACGAAACCTCCTCGGTCGATCGAGCGAATGATGCTACCATCTCTTCCCAAGATGAAGGCCATGCTGCTGGCCGCCGGGTTTGGCGAGCGCATGCTCCCCTTGACGAGAATCGTGCCGAAGCCGGTTCTCCCGGTCCTCGGCCGCCCGCTGGCGGAGTTGGTCCTTCATCGCCTCTCCCTCGGGGGGATCTCGACGGTCGTCGTCAATCTGCATCATCAGGCGGACAAGATCCGTTCTCTGCTGGGAGACGGCCGAGATCTGGGACTTTCCAAGCTGCACTACTCTTTCGAAGAGGTCATCCTGGGGACTGCCGGCGGGGTTCGAAAGGCCGCGCCCTATCTTCGCGGCGGTGAGACGATTCTCGTCCGCAATGCGGACTTCCTCTCGGATGCCGACCTGAACGCGTTGACCGCGGTCCACCTGGCCTCCGGATGCCCCGTCACCCTCCTGTTGGCGCCCCACCGACCTCCCTACACGGTCGTGGAGGTAGACGAGGCGGGGAAGGTGCTGTCGTTCGGGGGAAACCCGCCCGTCGAACCGGCCCGAGTCGCCGCGCGGCGTTTCTTCACTGGAATGCAGATCATCGAGGAGGAAGTGCTCGATCGAATCCCCCCGGACACGCCGTGCGACCTCGTTCGCCACGTCTACAGGCAGCTGGCAGCGGAACGACGGATCGCCTCCCATGTTCACGAAGGGTTCTGGTGCGAGTTCGGCACTCCCGGGGACTACCTGGACGGCTCGCTCGCGATGCTGCAGATGAACTCCCAAGACAGGCTCGCGATCGCCAAGATGGATCCGGTGGAGCGGATCGGCGAAGCCCGTGTGGCGATCGGACCGGGAGCCGAATTCCACAACGCTGTCGACCTGCGCGGGCGGATCGCGCTGGGCTTCGCCTCCCTCGTGGCAGAGGGCACGCGGCTCGAGGACACGATCGTCATGCCCGAAGCTTGGATCGGTCCGGGATGCGAGCTCCGTCGGGCGATCGTCGGCCCGGAGACCGAAGTGCCTGCCGGCTTCCGTGGCGAAAACGTGGTGCTGTGCGCGGATACGGAGCCCGATGCGCCCCTGCCGGCGGAAACCGTGCGGGAGGGCGGGTTGCTCGTCCGCAGGTTCGCGGATCGGTACGCATTCCCCTGACCGATCCTGGACGCCCGGTGATACCTCTTCGCGAAGATCTGAGTCGCTTCCTGGGCCTGGCTTTTCCAGGCGCGCCGGTCGAGGAGATCTCAGGCGACGCGTCTCACCGTCGTTTCTATCGCATCCGTCTCGGCGGCGGCGCGACGGCCGTCGTGATGGACTACGGCTCCCCGTTCGAGGGAGAGACTGACGACATGCGCCTTTCACGGATCTTCGCTACCGCGCTCCTGCCGGTGGCTCGGGTCCTTCGTGTCGAGCCTCCGGCGGGATGTCTGGTTCTCGAAGACCTGGGCGGTCGCACTCTGGAAGCCACGATCCACGAGCTCCGGCGCTCCGGCCTTCCGGCGGGAGCGATCGAGAACCGGCTCGTCGAGCTGTACGAGGGCGCGGTGGATCTCGCGGTCGCAGTTGCAGTGCGAGGGAGTTCCGCCCTGTCGCGCTCGGACCGCCGCTCGGGGCCTGCGCTCGACGCCGCCCGGTTCCGATTCGAGATGGACTTCTTCGTCGAACACTACGTGCAAGGACTTCGGGGAGTCGTCGCCCCTCCGCCGGGGCTTGCTCCCGCCCTCCACGCGCTCGCCGACGCGGCGGCGAATTCGTCGCCCCACGTGTTCTGCCATCGGGATTTCCACAGCCGGAACCTGATGATCCGGGAAGACGGGTCCCTCGCGATGGTGGACATCCAGGACGCCCGGTGGGGTCCGGACGCATACGATCTGGCCTCCCTCCTTCGGGACGCGTACATCGATCTTCCGGAGACTCTCGTCGATACGATGATCGCCCGCTACCGGTCTTCGCTCCGCGACCCGCGCGCCGCCGACGGGTTCCGAGACCGCTTCGACCTGGTTTCCGCGCAGCGCATGGTCAAGGCCCTGGGCACGTTCGCCTATCAGGCCGTGGCTCTGGGGAAGCGAAGATATCTCGCGGCGATCCCGCGGACGCTCGAGAGGCTGAACCGGCTTCCCGGCGACCTCCGCCATTGGATCGAGGCGGGCGACGCGCTGCGGGGGGCCGGATTGCTCGAGCCTCTCTCAGGCGACGACCTCTAGGCCGTCCACGAGCAAGGCCGCAGTCCGAACGCCCACGGGATGCCACCTGGCTTCCCCGACGGAGCCGACGCATCGTTCCGCGATGCGCCCCGGGTCTGCGCGGACGAGGACTCCCTCGAACGTGGCGCCGGGCTCCGCGCCGGCCTGTGTCCCGTCGATCTCCAGGATCCAGGAGCCGGCACCGACCGAGTGGATTCGGACATCGTCGACCCACAGGCATTTGGGCGGGAGGGTGGAGCTGGTTTCGCCTTGCACGATCACACCGACGGCCATGGGCGTCGGACGGTCCCGATAGGACGCCCGCTTCAGGTGGCCCTGACCCGAGATACCGCCGATGACGCGCCCGCTCTCGGCCAGCACGCACCGCCGGGTCGGGAACCCCGCGTCATCGAACCGAACGCCGAACAGGGACTGCGGATCCGCCAGGTCGTCGATCACCCTCCATCCCGGACCCACCTTCCGGCCGGCCTCCGCTTCGGCCCCGTGGATCACTCGAACCAGCGCCGCCGCGAGGATCGCCGCCGGCTCGGGTGCAAAGACGATGGCGTACCGCCCCGGCGGCGGATGCGAGGCTGGTCGTCGGCCACGGTGGATGTAGGTCGGAAGCCACCCAGCAGTGCTCAGGCTCTCGAGGCTCCGGCCGACGAGAAACCGGATACGCTCTCGGGACTCGGCACCTGCTCGCCGGATCGTGGCGAGCGCCCAGGTCCTGGTGCGCGTGCGCGAGGCGCGAAGGCCGTCGTCGGATGCCAGGGTCTCTACCGTGACCGCGCTCTCGACCCACCCTCCTGGGACCACCTCGCCCCGCCGGTCGGCTGCTCCCTTGTCCACCCGAAGCGCTTCGCCGAGCCACGATCGCATGGGGTCCGGATGTGGAAGGCTGATGTTGGGCTCCCGGTCGACGAGAACCTCGCCGGTCGGATCAGCCCACCGCGGCCGCGCCGCGTCACGGCCCGGACCCGCACGCAAGGCCATCTCCACGGCGCATCGCAGGTTCGCGACGCCCGCCCCCGTCGCCGCTCCGAAGCATGTCCCGCCGCCGCCCGCCCGATCCTCGAGGCGAACGGCAACCCCCTCCTCCCATCCCGTCTGGATCGCGGTGCGGCCTCGCGCTCCACCGAGCGTGACACGGACCCTCGAGGAGCTCCTTCGGTAGATCTCGATGCGATTGGACAGGGCGAACGGCCTGATGGAATCGAGCAGGTGCTCGACCTCATCGAGGTCACGATCCGGATCCGTGATTCGATCCGCCGGAACCTCTCCGGCTCCGTCGGAACAGAGTCGATCGTGTGGACCCTGTCCCTTGCTCAGGAGGCTTGCCGCACCATTTCTCTTCACGAAAACACCGTGGCCAACCCTAGCCGACAAGTCGGCGCGCCGACGCTCGCGACCATGGGCTGGCCATCGCGGACGCACGACCCCACGCACGTGTCGAACTCGAGGTCGTCGCCGATCCGATCGAGGCTCTGAAGCACCTCGCGTGACGTGACTCGGAGAAGGGCCGGCGAGAGTGGGACGTCACACTTTCCGTGCATCAGCAGGTCGGCGTCGGCGATCTGGAAGAAGGAGACGCCGGACGAGGGGTCGGTCCCGGCGGTCTCCATGCGGTGGACCAGAAGCCCGCGCGCGACGCCTCCCGCGACCTCCCCTGCGCCCAGAGAGCCCGGAGCAAGGAACGTGCACCCCAGTCTGGGCAGCACGGGCTCCTGGAAGGACGACCGGCGGCCATGGCCGGTGGATGACCTGCCAAGGGATGCCGCCGTCCTGCGGTCGAGGACGAGATTGCACACAGAGCCGCCTCGAATCAGGCACGTCGCCCCTGCTTCACCGCCCTCGTCGTCCCATCGCCACGGCGCCCTTCCGCGGCGCGGATCATCGACGACGACCAGCTCGGGGCGCGCGATCCCGCGACCGGAGACCCAGAGGGCGGAGGCGCCCCGGGCCACCGTGTCTCCCTCGAGGGCGTGACCCACGACCTCGTGAACCAGGATGCCGCCGACCCCAGCGGCGAACACCACGGGATGAGGGCCGGACGGCAGCGGCCTTGCGTCGAGACGCTGGAGCGCGCGACGAGTGACGTCATCGGCGAGCCCTGCCGTCGCGACCACACGCCCCGGCCGACCCACCCGCTCCCGGACGGCGACTGCGCGTCGACCTCCGCGTTCGATCCGAACCTCCAGCTTCACGCGGGAGGATTCGCGCACGTCCGAACGGACCGGCTCTCCAGGCCGAGCGGTCAGCACGGCCTGTCGGAACCCGATCCACGCCGCTCGAACGGTCAAGGCCCCGGGTGTTCGCAGCGCCGTGACCTCTTCGGAGAGCTGTCGGAGCAGTCGAACGGGCTCGGCGCCGTCGAGCCGCGGGGTGAAGCCGGGATCCACCGCCGGGCGCGCCGGGACCGGGTGCCGAGAGCGAATCGCCATCGCGTCTCGCGCCAGGCTGATCGCGTCCTCGTAGATGGGATCCGAGCGGAAATACACCCGGGATGAAGCGGCGGCCGCCAAGCCTCGGGACCGGGTATGAACGACGTCCTGCACCTCGCCGTTGAGAAGGTCCGCCCGGAAGTCCTCGCGTTCTTCGTAGAACACGTGGGCCTCCGGGTCGGCCGGCGGCAGGATCGAGGCGGCCGAGCCAAGCGCCTCTGCCCAGGAGTCATCCCTCGAGGCTTCGGAACCCTTCATCGGATCCGTGGTCGTCACCGCCACGACTCGAAACGCCTTCTGCAACGAAGAGCCCGAGGGAATCGGGGGCGTGCAATCGGCCCCCCAGCCCCGCGTACGACACCGGACGGCAGACCGGCCTGCGCCTCCCGCTGGTTTTCATCGTTCTCGAGAAACAGATGCTCGGGGGCTCTGCCCCCGAACCCCCGCTCCCGCCCTCCGCGATGCCGGCGGACCGGCATCGCTCCGGTTGGGCTGGTTTCTTCCCTGGGTGTCGGGGGAACGCGCGTTGGGCTGCTCTTCAGAAACAGATGCTCGGGGGCTTTGCCCCCGAACCCCCACTCCCGCCCTCCGCGACGCCGGCGGACCGGCATCGCTCCGGTTGGGCTTGTTTCTTCTCTGGGTGTCGGGGGAACGCACGTTGGGCTGCTCTCGAGAAACAGATGCTCGGGGGCTCTGCCCCCGAACCCCCGCTCCCGCCCTCCGCGACGCCGGCGGACCGGCATCGCTCCGGTTGGGCTGGTTTCTTCTCTGGGTGTCGGGGGAACGCGCGTTGGGCTGCTCTTCAGAAACAGATCCTCGGGGGCTTTGCCCCCGAACCCCCGCTCCCGCCCTCCGCGACGCCGGCGGACCGGCATCGCTCCGGTTGGGCTGGTTTCTTCTCTGGGTGTCGGGGGAACGCACGTTGGGCTGCTTCTGAGGGAGCCCCGTGGCTTCATGGGTGACTATCCCCTGTTCTCTTCAATCCAACCTCCCTTCGCGTTCTTTCCATGCACCCGCAGAAGAGGAACATCCGACAGAAGTGGCCTCGTTCGAAGCAGTTGCATCCCGGAGATCGGAGGCCTGCCCCGCCGATGCGCGTGCTTGCAACCTCGGGCAGCATTCAGTGGCGCACCCGCTTGCAACCCGCTCGGCCGGGCTCTATGTTCTCCGCGGACTCCGCCGGAAAAAGTGCTCAATCGTGACCGCCGGGGGTCTGCGGTTTCCTGCATGGGTCGCAGTCAAACCGCTCCGCGATGACGTCAACCTGGGATGCCGGATGCCGGATTATACGATTCTTCTCATCGACTACGAGCCCAAGAGCATCGACAAGGTCCGCCGGCCTTTGACGGACATCGGGTATCGCGTCGAGGTCGCCACCGACGGCGTGACGGGAGTGGAGGCGTTTCATCGCCTCAAGCCCGACCTCGTGATGATCGAAGCCATGATCCCGAAGAAGCACGGCTTCGAGGTCTGCCAGGACTTGAAGAAGACCCCGCACGGAAAGCGCACGCCGATCATCATCATGACATCGGTGTACAAGGGCAGGAAGTACCGGACCCAGGCGTTCCATCTGCATGGCTGCGACGAGTACATCGAGAAGCCCGTTTCCGAAGAGCAGGTCGTCGAGATCTGTCGGAAGCTGCTGGGAGACACCGCGGCATCGGCCGGACTCGAGCCGCTCGCCGCTCCGTCGGACACCGTCGAGATGTCTCACGGGGACCGGCCCCCCGCGATGTGGCATTCCGGCCCCACCCCCGTCGACACGGGTGCCGTCCGGACCGTCTCCAACGCGCCGTCCGCCGCCTCCGGTGTCGAGGACGACGAGCTCGAGATCATGGCGCGCCTCGACGCGATCCTTCCCGCCGCGACGTCGTCCCGGCCCGAGCCGCCTCAGCAGTCGGCAAAGGCGATCGCAGAACCTTCGACGACGGAGATCACGACCGGTCATGGTTTCACGTCGCCTTCCCGGGTCGAGCAGGATCCGTTCGCCACGACCTTCCTTTCGTCCGCCGATTCCGCGCACGTTGCCGACCTCCCACCGCTTCGGAAGGAACCCGGCGCCGAGGACCTTCCCCAGATGCACGAGCTGGAGGGCCCAGTTCCCACCGAGACCTCGCTCGGGCGAACGGCTCCCGAACAGGACGAGAAACAGGTCGTTTCTTTCCAGTCCCGGCAGTCGAAGAAGAAGGAGCGCCGAAAGAAGGGGACCGAGACGGCGACACGAACAGGTCCCTCCGATGGGGCAACCGCCTCCGCGGTCGCGACGGCCCTCGAAGAGCCGGACGTCGCCCCCTTCGCTCCGGCCGCCGCCGCGGCAGTCGAGCGCGAGCCGCAGACCGGGACGGCGGTTTCGGCCCCGGAATCTGCGCTCGACTGGATCGAGCCCCACGTCGTCGAGGATGCCCCACGCCGCCGCTTGTGGGTATCGGTGGCTGTCGCGCTCGCCCTGGTCGGAGCGGCGGGCGCTTTGCTCTATCTCTACGCCAGTAACTTGCTTCGCTGAGCGCCCCCCCTTCGAAGATCGGGGTCTCGGTACCCGGCCGCCCCCACGTCCGGTCGTACACCCCTGATTCGCCCGCCCTTTGCGCGTCCACCTCGGTCGCGATAGCATCCGCGGGGTTTGATTCGAAAGCCGCTCCTCGTCGTCATCGCCGTGTCGCTCTGCCTGGCCGCGGCTGCCTGTACCGTCGCCCCGGACGGCGACGGAGCACGTGTTCCTGCGACCCCACATCCATCGTCCCGCATCGTTTCCATGACCCCGGCCCTCACCGAGATCCTGTTCGCCCTGAATCTTGGCGACCGTGTCGTGGGGGTCACGGATTTCTGCGACTACCCGCCGGAAGTCGCCGGCCGGGCGCGGATCGGTGGCTACGCGAATCCTTCCGTCGAGGCGATCCTCTCTTTGCATCCCGACCTCGTGCTCGTCAGCCCGGCGGCGGGCAACCGCGACGCTGCTCTCGCCGTAGAACGCGCGGCCGTACGACTCGAGGTCATTCCGGCGGAGACCCTGGCGGAGACCTTCTCGGCCATCGAATCCGTCGGGCGCGCTTGCGGCGAGGAGGCGCGCGGGCGCGAGATCGCCGCCGCGGTCCGCGCCCGGGTCGCGGCCGCCGCGGGAAGGGTTCATGGGCTTCCGAAGGTGCGGACGTTGTTCTGCCTGCAGGTGGAGCCCACGGTGGTCGCAGGTCGTGGAACGCTCCCCGGCGAGATCCTCGAGCTCGCGGGTGGGCTCAACGTGATCCGTGCCCCGAGATACCCTCAGGTGGGCATCGAGACGATCCTGGCCGAAGCGCCCGAGGTCATCCTTCAGACGAGCATGGACGTCCCCGACGGGGCCGCTCGGCAGGTCGTGAGCCAGTACTGGCGGCGCTGGTCGCGCATCCCGGCCGTGCGAGAGGGGCGTGTCTACGTGTTCGACGGCGCGAGCGCGTTGCGGCCCGGACCGCGCGTCGCGGACGCCGTGGAGCAGATCGCCTCGCTGCTGCACGCTCCCGGCACCCAGACCTCCGGGGGGGGCCGCCCGTGAGCAGGCCGACGATCGATCGAATGGCCTGGCCGGCCCTGTTGCTGGCGTTGACTGCCGTGCTCGCCGGATCGCTCTGGCTCGGCCTGGGCATCGGAGCGGGACGCGTCGGATGGCTGGAGGCAGGACGGGCGATCTTCGGAGGGGCCGACGCCTGGACGCGAGCGATCGTCCTCGACGTTCGGCTCCCGCGGCTATTGCTGGCGGCCATGGTGGGCGCGGCTCTTTCGGCGTCCGGAGCGGCGTTTCAGGCCGTCCTGCGAAACCCCCTCGCCGATCCGTACATTCTGGGGATTTCGGGCGGAGCCGCCCTCGGCGCCGTAGTGTTCACTGCGCTGGCGGGTTCCGCATCGTCGTGGCTGCCCCTCGGCCGGCCTCTCGCCGCTTTCGCCGGTGCGATGACCACGCTCTGCGTCCTGTTCGGGTTCGCCCGGAGAAGAGGACGCACCGAAACCACCGCTCTGCTGCTGGTCGGGGTCGTGCTGAACGCGTTCGACTCCGCGGTCATTCTCTTCCTCGTGACCGCCGGCGATACGTCGCGCTTCCAGGGGGTGCTCTTCTACCTCGTGGGCTCCCTCGCGCCCCTGCCCTGGTCGTCGTTGGCCTCCGTCGGGATTCTCGTCGCGGGCGGACTCGCTGTCCTCGTCCTGCGCTCCCACGATCTCAATCTCATGGCCACGGGTGAGGAGACGGCCGTTCATCTCGGCCTGAACGCGGAGCGGGCGACCTGGACGGTGGTTGTCGCGTCGTCCCTGATCACCGCGGCCGTCGTGGCGTTCACGGGGCTGGTCGGGTTCGTCGGACTCATGGTCCCTCACGCGATCCGCGCGGCCGTCGGTCCGGACCATCGGCTCCTCCTGCCTGCTTCCGCTCTGGGAGGGGCCGCGTTCGTGATGCTTGCGGACACCGTCGCCCGTGCCGCGCTCGCCCCCACCGAGATGCCGGTGGGGGTGATCACCGCGCTGGTGGGCGGACCCGTGTTCCTGTTCCTTTTCCTCGGTAGGTTGAGGGATCGGTGAGCGACGACCTCGCCCTGAGGCTCGAGGGCCTCGGCTTCGCATACCGCGAGCAGGCGGTGTTCCGCTCCCTCGATCTGGCGGTACCGAAAGGCGACATGGTCGCCGTGCTGGGCCCGAACGGTACCGGGAAGACGACCTTGATGCGCCTGGCTTCGGGAGCCGTGCGACCCTCCGCGGGACGGGTCGTTCTGTTCGATCGCGACCTCGCGGAGCTCGCGCCTCGGGAGCGGGCCCGACTCGTCGCGGTCGTCCCTCAGGAGAGTCCGCTGCTGTACGACTTCGCGGTGGAGGAGGTGGTCCTGATGGGCCGGAGCCCCTACACCGGGATTCTCGGCCTCGAGCGGGCCCGGGACAGAGAGGTGGCCCGCTCCGCCATGGCGAGAACCGGCATCTCGCACCTGGCGGCCCGGTCGTTTCGGGCGCTCTCGGGCGGCGAGCGGCAACGCGTCGTGATCGCCCGGGCGCTCGCTCAGGAGACACGCCTTCTCCTTCTCGACGAACCGACGGCGTTCCTCGATCTGCGGCATCAGCTCGCCGTGTACGACCTGCTCCGGACGCTCAACCACGATTCCGGGCTGACCCTGGTTCTCGCAAGTCACGACGTGAACCTCGCGGCGCGGCACTGTGCGCGGCTCGTGCTCCTGCGCCACGGCGAGGTGTTCGCGGACGGTACGCCGGAGGACGTGCTCCGGCCCGAGCATCTCGAGGCGGTCTACGGCGTCCGGGCCGACGTGAGGACCGACGCCGCCACGGGTAGACCTTTCGTCGTTCCGATCGGAACGGTGCCGTCGCCCCCTCCGCCGGATCGGCCGGCTGAGTCTGCCGGGGGGTGTACGACAAGGAAGTAAGGAGGAGATGAATCGAAGCGAATCGGGGATAGTCCCTCATGAGGCCCCGGGGGTCTCACGAGAAACAGCGGCGCGGGGGCTTCGCCCTCGAACCCCCACTCCCGCCCTCCGCGACGCCGGCAGACCGGCATCGCTCCGGTTGGGCTTGTTTCTTCCCGAGGTGTCGGGGCGCAGCCCCGTACCGCAAGCTCCTAAGAAACAGCGGCGCGGGGGCTTTGCCCCCGAACCCCCACTCCCGCCCTCCGCGACGCCGGCGGACCGGCATCGCTCCGGTTGGGCTGTTTCCTCCGGAGGTGTCGGGGCGCAGCCCCGTAAACGCAAGCTCATGAGGGACTGTCCCCGATTCGCGGCATCGTCTCCTCGCTTTCCTGTCGTACACCCTCTGCCGGATGCGCAGGCTCGAGGTGCTTCCGTCACCCATCGACGAGTCCGGCGCGATCGTGTGCAAGGGCAAGCCGGACCCGTTCGGATTCCACCCGGAGGCGGTCGAGGCCTGGCTCGCGAAGCGATTTCCCGCGTAGAACCGTTGACTCCGCCGACTCCTCCACTGCAAACCCTCGTGTGCCGGTACCATGGAACGTTCACGCCCCCGAGGTGCCGCCCACTCCTTCGCCGGGGGACGTGCGGCCTCCCGCGTCGGGGCAGGAGGCCGGGGCCCATGAACTTCCGCGATCCCATCGTCCTCGGAAAGACGGGCCTGCGGGTGAGCCGTCTCGGCTTCGGCTCGAGCTATGGAGCGCCGGCCGCGGCCTACGAGCGGGCCTTCCACGAGTACGGCGTCAACTTTTTCTACTGGGGCTCAATTCGGCGCGGCAGCATGCGGAAGGCGGTTCGAAGCCTGGCGCGCGGTGGCAGGGATCGGATCGTCGTAGCGCTTCAGTCCTACGACCGTTCGGGGTTCCTCATGCCGATCTTCGTCCAGCGTGGCCTGCGCGCGCTCGGCATCGAACGGGCCGATATTCTGATCCTGGGATGGCACTTCGAGCTCCCTTCCGCCCGGGTGCTCGATGCGGCGCAGCGGCTCGTCGACGAGGGGAAGGTCCGGTTCCTGATGCTTTCCGGGCACAACCGGAGGCTCTTCGGGCGGCTCGCCGCGGACGCCGATCGGCCGGTCGATGTCTTCATGTTCCGGTACAGCGCGGCCCATCGCGGCGCCGAGACCGACATCTTTCCGTTCGTGCCGGCCGAGGGGCGTCCCGGGATGGTCGCCTATACGGCGACCCGATGGGGACATTTGCTCGATCCGAAGAGGATGCCGGCGGGAGAGACCCCGCTTCGCGCCTCGGATTGCTACCGATTCGCGCTCACGCACGAGGCGGTCGATCTGTGCCTGAGCGGACCGGCGAACGAGGAGCAGCTGACGGAGGCCCTGCGGGCCCTCGACCTCGGACCGCTCGACGATGAAGAGATCGCGCGGGCCCGGCGCATCGGGGACTTCGTGGCACGACGCCGATCCGGAACGCGAACCTCGTAGAGAGCGAACGTCACGCGGGATGCGCGCGACCGCGAGCATCGGGCATCGATCTGTGTTCGGCAAGGCGCAAACGCTCTGCCCCGCCCCGACGGTGCGCCACGGAAGTCGTCACCACTCGCGGACGCACGGTGCCGAAACGACGGCCGAAGCTCTCACCAATTTGGCAGGGGAGACAGGAATCGAACCTGCAACCCCCGGTTTTGGAGACCGGTGCTCTGCCAGTTGAGCTACTCCCCTATCTGGCTGATTCTGAAGCTCCTTAGCGTCCTTGCCGTTCCGCTGCGCCTGTGGTCGTGTCCCATCCATGCCCCATTCGAGCCCGAGCCCGACCCGCTCGTCGACTTCGAGATCGTCGTGGTAGTAGATCTGCGTGACGTCGAGGGTCGCATGTCCCATCCACCGCATCAGCTTGAACGCGGGAACGCCCAGATTAGCACAGCGGGACGCGAACCGATGCCGCAGCCGATGCACCTCAGGAGTTCCGCATCGGCATACGGGCGGACCGTTGCGCCGGCCCGGGGGACCGGGGACCTCTCGTCCGGGAGAGGCGTCCCCCTGGGCTGGCTGGTTCGCTCGCTTTTCTGTCGGATCCTCCTGCACTCGTGGGAGCTGGGTGCGAGGGTTGGGGGTCGGAGGGATGGGACGCCGTTGGACCGGCGCGACCAATTCGCCGGGGGCGTCGGCGGGTTCAGCTCGTATCCCAAACCGGGCCGCTTAGGCGGGCCAGGTCGTCCAGCATCTCCTGGACCAACCGGCAGATCGTCCGCGTGACGTCTTTGCCTCGGTCTCGGCCGTAAGCACGCAACTGTCGATAGAGGAAGAGCGTCAACAGATTGTAGGCGACGAAGAACAGCCGGTAGAGTGCCAGGATCCCATTGCGGTCGTGAGTGAACACATGCCCGAATGCCCAATGCTTCGTCCACTGGTGGAAGCCGGTGTTTTCGATGTGCCATCGCCCGCGACCCACCGCGAGCACTCGACGCGCGGACAGGCGCGTCGCGCAACCGGTCACGGCCATGCACCATTCACGTGCCGACTTCTCCGGGTGCCGCAGATCGCCCACGCGAGCAAGAACCACCCGAATCGAACCGCGGTACGTGTCCAGGGTCTCCAGCCCGGGACAGTCCCACAACTCCACTCGCTCATTCGCTTCGAGATCCTCGATCACACTCTGGGGAGCTTGGTTGCTACAAAGCCTGCGTGCTTCCTTCAACGGCTCATCGCTCTCCCGACGCGCGATGACCACGGCCCCCATCCCCAGTTCCTTCACCAAGCTCAGAAAGGGCCCGTTCGAGTAAAGTCCATCGGCCACCGCCACGTCCAGCCACCCGAAGGTCTCCTTCACCCTGCGCAACAGCCGCTTGGCTGCCGTCAGCTCCCCCTCGTCTTCGTTGTCTCGGGCTGCACCCTCCGGCCGCAAGTCGTGCGGGAGCACCGGCTCGATGTCTAGCGCCAGATCGAATCGGGCGTCGATGAGCATCGCCACCGCGTACCGGTGGTAGTACTGCTCGACCTCCTTGATCTCCCCCTTCCGAGTCTTGACCTTCACCCGTCGAATCAGGCACCCCTCGCAGTGGCGGTTCCAGGATTGGATCGGCTCCCAGCCGTCCACGGCAACGTAGCGCAGAGCGAAATGCCAACCCTCGCGGAAAACCTTGTTCCGTTCCGCCTGGGCCAGCAGCCTGACGTTTATCTCCCGCACCGTCGCCAAGTCGGCCACTCGTACGGCTCGGCTCAGGGTGTCTGCCCCGCACAACTTGCGCACCTTCTCCGCGGCGCCGATCAACCACAAGAACGGCCTCTCCGATAGCCTCGGCTCCAACGCGTTGAAGCTCCGAATCCGAAGCAAGCCGGCGAAAAGAACCGTGCTCGCCACTTCCCACGCCGGTGTCCGTGGTCGCCGCCGCCCGTTGCGTATTCCGGCCAAGGTGAACGCTCGTTCCGGGGATCGTGAACGCCCATTCCGGGGATTCCGATCACCTCATCGGAGCGAAGCGACGTTGGTCTGACTTTCGGTCACGCCTCCTTGGTCACGGTCGCGCGGGATTGTACCCGGTTTCCTGTTCGGGGAAGGGGTGTCGCAGAGCCTGTGGAGCCTTGTGGGCGGCGCGTGGTTTGCGCCGTCCAAGGGGCGGTGGGAAACGCGTCGTGTGCGTTTTCCACGGTCCCGGCAGGATCCACAGGCTTCCGGGAGAGGAGACGACCGCGCAGGATCGACGAGGATCGAAGATCTCGACCTCGGGCGACCCGCAGGACCCCCGGATTTCGGTCTTCCTTTTTCGGAGCGAAGCGACGGCCATCATGCCTTCGCCTTGCCGTCGCGCCGCGCCGCGGCGCGAGTCTCGCGCATCGATCCGCCTTTCAGCTCGATTCGATGAGCGCCGTGAATCAGTCGATCACAGATCGAGTCGGCGATGGTCGGCTCGCCGAACGCATCGTGCCAGGCCTTGATCGGGAGCTGGCTGGTGATGAGGGTCGAGGTTCGTTCGTGGCGATCTTCGATGATCTCGAGGAGATCCCGGCGCTCGGACTCCTTGAGCGAGGTCAGGAGCCAGTCGTCGAGGATCAGCAAGTCGGTCTTGACGAGCCGCGAGAGCGCGCGGCTGTACGATCCGTCGCCGCGGGCGACGGCCAGATCGTGGACGAGCCGCGAAGTCCGGAGGTAGTGCGCGGAGAAGCCCGACCGGCACGCGCGCTCGGCGAAGGCGCAGGCGAGGTAGGATTTGCCCGTGCCGGTCGGGCCGGTGATCAGCAGGTTCAGTCCTTCACGGATCCAGCCGCATTGCGCCAACGACAGCACGAGCTGGCGGTCGAGTCCGCGCGGCGCGCGGAAGTCCACGTCCTCGATCGAGGCCGTGTGACGCAGTCGGGCTTGCTGGAGCCGGCGGGTGAGCTTGCTCTCCTCTCGGCGGATCCATTCCGCATCGACGAGCAGGCCGAGCCGCTCCTCGAAGGCGAGCTGTGCGTGCTCGCTCGATCCGATCTGGCGCTGGAAGGCATCGGCCATCGCCGAGAGCTTCATGGCGTGCATCTTCGTGAGGGTGGGCTGGTTCAGCATTCGATCTCCTTGTCGGCGTAGTAGCCGGCGCCGCGGACGTTTTCGTGAAACGGGAGCGAGGGGGTAACGGACGCTTCCTCCTCGAAGGGGAGTCGGTCGGTTCCCGCGGCGAGGATGTTCTTGGCGGTCCGGTACCGAGCGGACCCCAGGTGCTCGGCCCGCGCGCAGGCCGCCTCGACACGCTCGAGGCCGTAGGACTTGGATAGTCGCAGGAGCCCAAGACAGGACCGGTAGCCCTGCTCCGGATGCGGGTAGGATCGAAGGATCTCGGCGACCACCCGCCCCGTGGCCGGCCCGGTCTTTTCCCCCCAAGAGATCAGTCGCGACGGGCTCCACTCTGCATGGGCCCGATGTGCGGCCGGCATGTGCTCCAGCTGCGTGGAGTAGCGACCGCGACCGAAGAGTCGCGCGTGAGAGGCGACCCGTTGGTTCTTGAAGAAGACCTCGACCGTGAGCTGGGTGAAACGCGCCTCGAGCTTCTCGTGACGCAGCTCGAATGGCACGCTGTAGTAGTTGTGGTCGACCTCGACGTGGTAGTCGATGTTAAATGTGGTCGACCACATTTAACATCTTGAACTAAACCGCTGCGCGGTGGAAGGCGTCGCGCCGCGCGTGCATGCACTCGATCGCGTGGCTCCCAGCCCCGGTTGACGCTGGATCGGTGATCCTTTCCCCGTGGCCGTCGTCGTGACGGCCGGTCGTCGAGCTCCCTACGACGGGGAGGATCGCCATGGGCAAGTTTCAAGACCTAATGGACCGCGAGCTCCGCATTCGGGGTCTCGCTGAGAACACGAGGAAGAGCTACCTCGAGAAGATGCGGTGTTTCGTCCGCCACTTCATGCGGCCGCCAGACCAGCTCACCGCCGAGGATGTGAAGCAGTACCAGCTCTTCCTGACGAAAGACCGGAGGGTGACGTGGAGCACCTTCAACGTCCACGTCTGTGCCATCCGCTTCTTCTACCGGGCCGTGCTCCAGGTCGACTGGGACGTCGAGCACATCCCCTATCAGAAAACCGGCAAGAGGCTGCCGGTGGTCCTCAGCGGCCAGGAGGTGATCGCCCTCCTCAACGCGGCGAAGAACCTCAAGCACCGTGCCATCCTCATGACGCTTTACTCGGCCGGCCTTCGCGCCAGCGAGGCGGTCCACCTGCGGCTGGAGGACATCGACAGCAAACGCATGATGATCCGGGTCGCCCAGGGGAAGGGACGCAAGGACCGCTACGTCATGCTGTCCGGCAAGCTCCTCGAGACGCTGCGCCGGTACTGGTTGAAGAGCCGTCCCGACCCCTGGCTCTTCCCCGGGCAGACCTCCCGCGATCCGATCACGTACGGGTCCGTCGACAGGTTCTTCGCCCGCGCGAAGGAGAAGGCCGGCATCCGCAAGCGCGTCTGTCCGCATTCGCTGAGGCATTCGTTTGCCACGCACCTGCTCGAGCGTGGGGTCAACATTCGGGTGATCCAGCGCCTCCTCGGCCACCGGAGCCTGCGATCCACGGAGATCTACACCCACGTGGCCGAGAGCTACGTTCGAGACACGAAGAGCCCGCTCGACGACCTCCTGCCCAACTTCGAGGGGGTCACGCTGTCGGAGGAGTGAGCGGTGGCGACCGGGGTGGCCGACCAAGGCCACCTGGAGCTGGCGGACGTCTTCCGGACCCACGGCCAACAGCTTGTTGGCTTGAGCGAGCGGCAGCGCCGCGTCGTCGCCGCGATCACGAGTTGTCGCACGGCGGCGCTCGGGGGCCACGTCCGGGAATGCGACCACGGCTGCGGGTATCAGGAGATCTCGTACAACTCCTGCCGGGACCGCCACTGCCCGAAGTGCCAGGGGCTCGAGCGCGTACGCTGGCAGGAGGCGCGGGCGGAGGACCTCCTGCCTGTGTCCTACTTCCACCTCGTCTTCACCGTCCCCGACGCGCTCCACGAGATCTTCCTCGGACACCCGCGGGTGGCCTATGACCTGCTCTTCGCCGCGGTGGCCGAGACCGTGGCGGAGGTGGCCGCGAACCCGAAGAACCTCGGCGCCGAGATCGGCATGACGGCGGTCCTGCACACCTGGACGCAGACTCTCCTCTACCACCCGCACCTCCACTGCATCGTGCCGGGCGGCGGTCTGGACCCGAGTGGCCGTCGATGGATCCCGGCGAGGGAGAACTTCTTTCTTGCGGTTCGCATCCTCTCCGTGGTCTTCCGCGCGAAGTTCCTCGCCGCCCTCGAACGCGCCGTCGCCTGTGGGAAGATCGCCTCGTCCGTCGGCAGCGGTGCCGACGCGTCGCGACTCCTGCATCGAGCCGCCCGCCGCAAGTGGGTCGTCTACAGCAAGCGTCCGTTCGCCGGGCCGAAGCAAGTGCTGGCCTACCTCGGCCGTTACACCCATCGCATCGGAATCTCCAACGAGCGCATCCTCTCGATGGACGATGAGGCAGTGACGTTCCTCTACAAGGACCGCGCGGACGGCGACCGGCGCAAGCCCCTCACCCTTCCCGCCGAGGCCTTCCTCCGCAGGTTCCTGCTGCACGTGCTCCCCCGACACTTCGTCCGCATCCGCCACTACGGACTGCTCGCGAACTCCGTGAGGCGGGAGCGGATCGCCCGCTGCCGGAAGCTCCTCCATGCGCGCGAGGAGATCGCCCCGCGCACGCCTCGCGAGCCCTGGGAGGAACTCCTCCTGCGGCTCACCGGCAAGGACGTGACGCGCTGTCCGCAATGTGGCGAAGGACGCCTTCGCACGACGTTGCGGATCGAACCGACCGGCTGTGCTCGCCGGGTCGAGGAGAGGGCGGGCTCGCCATGACAACGCCCACGGATTCGACCCACGCCAGGCCGCGCGCCGACCGGCCACGGACGGCGCAGGGGACCGTCCGTCCTCATCGCACCTTCCGCGACCTCTCTCGCTCCTGGCTAGAACTGCGAACGCCACGGCTCACGCCCGAAGGCGCCGATCCCGCGCTCGCGGCTCCCTCGCACAGGTCTCCGACGCGATCCTCAAGTCGGACGGTCGAACACCAATCCCCATAGCGAGGCGCCGACGGTGTGCCCCGCGGTTCAGTTCAATGCGTTCTTCCCGGCATAGCGCTTCGCGCACGCCGGGAAGAACCCTTTTCATTCTGTGGCGTTCCTCCTTATGTGGCGTGGCCCGCCTGCGTGAGCCTCGTAAGGCCCCTTCATTCAAGATGATTCGCCACATAACTGATCGGCGAGCATGATCGAATCCCCTCAGCGTTCACAAGGAGGTTTGCTCATGTTCGACCAACTGTTCTCCCGTCCGTGTGCGGTCCAGCGGTATTTGTCGGCACCCCTGCTGGAACCCAGACTTCAGTATCTCCGGCACTGCGCCGCGCAGGGCGCGGCGGCGGCGACCTTGAAGAACATCGCCTTCTATCAACGAGCCCTCTGCGGGTCGATCGATGTGGAGGCCGCCGGTCCGTTTCGCCCAGAACAGATCAGGGCCGCTGCCGATCGATGGACCTCGCGGACACCGACGCATCACGCCCAGAAGAACGGCACGGCCTCGAAGGTCGCGTTCGTGTCCGTCGCCATGGGATGGCTCGGTTTCTTGGGCCGGGTGGCACAGCCCCAACGTCCGGCGCACCCCTGTGCAGGATATGTAGCCGCGTTCCGCGACCACATGCGATCCGAACGAGGGCTATCTCCGCTCACCGTCTACACGCGCTGCTTGAGAATCGAGGAGTTTCTCGGCCGCGTCTGCCCGGACGTTCGGGCGTTGCAACAAGTGACGATCGCGCAGATTGATGAGGCGATCGCCCAGAAAGGCGCACAGGACGGCTGCACCCGCACTTCGATTCGGACGTATGCCTACATCCTCCGCTCGTTCTTCCAGTATGCCGAGATGCAAGGCTGGTGCGCATCCGGCTTGGTGGCAGGCATTCTGCCGCCGCGTGTCTATGCCGGCGAGTCGTTACCGGCAGGCCCCACATGGGACCAGGTCCAGCGATTGTGCGCCGGCGCAGAGGGTGACGCGCGAGCCCAGGTCCGGGACCGAGCCCTTCTTCTCCTCTTCGCCGTGTACGGCCTGCGTGTCGGCGAGGTGCGTCGGTTGCGACTCGAGGATCTTGATTGGGAGGCGGAGGCGATTCGCATCACGCGGTCAAAACAGCAGTGGCGAACCCAGACCTACCCACTCGTCGGCGTCGTGGGCGACGCCATCCTGCGGTACTTGAAGGCGGCGCGCCCGCGTAGCGCGGCGCGGAACGTGTTCTTGTCGCTGAAGGCTCCGATTCGCCCCCTCGGCAACAGCGCGCTCTGGCAGATCGTGAATCGTCGCCTCCGACCGTTCGGTCTTCCGCTGGTGCATCAAGGCCCCCACGCGCTGCGTCATGCGTGCGCGACCCACCTCCTGAGCCAAGGGCTGTCCATCAAAGAGATTGGCGATCACCTCGGGCACCGGAATCCAGCGACGACGAGTGTGTACGCGAAGGTCGATCTCGCGGGGCTCAGGCAGGTCGCGGACTTCAACCTGGAGGGGCTCCTATGACGACCACACACGAAGCCATCACGCAGTACATCGCGTTTCGCCAAGCCGCGGGGGCAGACTTTCGTCCCACGGCACGACTCCTGGGCGCCTTTTGTCGCGCTGTGGGGCCAGACGTGCCCCTTGCCGAGATTCCGATCGACGGAGTCCGTGCCTTCGTGGACGGTCACGGACCGGTGACGCGCTACTGGCACAGAAAACAGTCGGCGTTGCGGGGATTCTATCGGTATGCCGTGGGGCATCGGTTGGTGGCGCACGTCCCGCTGTCGTCGACGAACGTCAGACGACCGCCTGCGTTTGTGCCGTACCTCTTCACCCGTGAGGAGGTGCACCGCCTGCTCGACGCCACGAGCCGGTATCGGACCGGCCGGTGTCATTTCGAGCCGCACACCTTTCGAGCGCTCCTGTTGCTGCTCTACGGCGCGGGGTTACGACTCGGCGAAGCCCTGCACTTGACGCTCGCTGACGTCGATCTGCCGGCAGCGCTGCTGACGATCCGCGACACGAAATTCTACAAGACGCGGTTGGTACCGATCGGTTCCGATCTGTGTGGCGTGCTGCGCCGCTATGCCGAGCTTCGACAAGGAGGCGACCGCACACACACCGCCAAGTCGGCGTTCCTTGTCGATTGCCACGGATGGCCGTTGAAGGATGGCACCGTGCGGAGCGCCTTTGCGCAGCTCCGGCGGTGCGCCGGTGTCAGCCGAATGGACGGTGCGCGGTATCAGCCGCGCCTCCATGACTTACGGCACGCCTTCGCGGGCCACCGTGTGACGGCGTGGTACCGAGCCGGCGCAGACGTGCAACGACTCCTCCCACAGCTCTCGACGTACCTCGGCCATCTCAGCATCGCTGCCACGCAGGTCTATCTCACCATGACGCCGGAGCTGCTCCGCGAAGCGTGCCTCCGCTTCGGGCGCTATGCCGACCTGGAGGGCCATCATGAGCGATAACGCGACGCTCGGGCCATGGATTCGTCGCTTTCTCCTGGAGCATCTGGTCCACGAACGAAACCTCGCGCGCAACACCCAGCGCAGCTACCGGGACACGCTGGCGCTGGTCGTGCCGTTTGTCGGCGGCCAGGCGCACACGGCGGTCGATCGGCTGACGATCGTCGATGTCACGGCGGACCGGGTGCGGCAGTTTCTTCGAGAGATCGAAGACACGCGGCAGTGCTCCCCGGCGACACGCAACCAGCGGTTGGCCGCGATCCACGCGCTCGCTCGCTTTGTCGGCGAGCGGAGTCCGGAGCATCTCGAGTGGGCGGGGCAGATTCGGAGCATTCCGTTCAAGAAATGCGGCAAGACGCCCGTCACCTACCTGGAGAAGCCGGAGATGGATGCTTTGCTGGCCTCGCCCGACCAGGAGACGGCGCAAGGACGTCGTGATCACGCCCTCCTCGTGTTTCTCTATAACACGGGCGCTCGCGCCGACGAAGCCGCGCAAGTCACGATCGCCGATCTCCAACTGGGCCACGTGACCGGCAGCGGCTATGCCGCGGTGAAGCTTCGAGGGAAGGGCAACAAAGTGCGGCACTGTCCGCTCTGGCCGCAGACAGCAACCGCCCTGACGGCGCTGGTGACCGGACGGCCGGAGACCGAAAGGGTCTTTCTCAATCGCTGCGGCCAGCCCATCACACGATTCGGGATCCACACGCTGGTGGAGCGTCATGTCGGAAAGGCACGGGCGCACGTACCGTCGTTGGCCGCCAAGCGAGTCAGCCCGCATTCCATTCGGCATACCACGGCGACTCATCTCCTGCGCGCCGGCGTCGACATCAACACCATCCGGGCGTGGCTGGGGCATGTCTCGCTGACCACGACGAACATCTATGCAGAAGTCGACCTGGAAATGAAAGCGAAGGCGCTGGCGCTGTGCCAGATCACAGAGAGCGAGCCGCCGAAGCGGTGGCGCGAGGACAACGGGCTGATGGCGTTCTTGCGTGCGCTGTAGGGTCGCACTTATGTGGCCGTCGGCCTCACGACGGCGTCGACTGCCCGGCGCAGAACGGCGCCGACGGCCACATAAGGAGGAACGCCACAGAAGATGTTGACGCCGCAGGGTTTCCACTGACGCATCTCGTAACGGCTCGAAGGCAAGGGCTGAAGCGCAGGCCGGTCCAGGCGCTCGAACAGCTCCTTGCGGCTCGCGCCGAGCTTCTTCATGAGTCGCGCGTTGACCTGGGCGACCTTCTCCCAGATCGCCTCGTTCAACTCGGGGAGACTGAAGAAGACCCGATTGCGAAGCACGGCCAGGATCCACCGCTGGGCTACCTGGACCGAAACCTCGACCTTGGGTTTGTCCCTCGGGCGCCCGGGTCGCGCCGGGATGACGACCGCACCGTAGTGCTCCGCCAGGTCCGCGTACGTGCGGTTGACCTCCGGCTCGTAGCGGCAGGCTGTCGTGATCCCGCTCTTGAGGTTATCCGGCACCCAGATCGACGACGAGCCGCCGAAAAATTCCACCATCCGGACATGCGACCCGATCCAGGAGGCGAGTTCCTGCGACAGGCTCGCCTCCGCGTACACGTAGCTGCTCGCCCCGAGCACCGCGACGAAGAGCTCCACCGGAGTCGCCTCTCCGGTGATCCGATTCACGATCGAGGGCTTCTTGCCGGAGTAGTCCGTGAAGGTCTTCTCGCCGGCGCGGTGCACCTGGCGCATGGACAGCGCGACCTTGCGGGACCACCGGCGATACCTCTCGCAGAACTGGCTGTAACGGAAACCTTCGGGGTGGTCCTCGACGTACTCGTGCCACAGCAACTGCAGGGTCACCCCGGGCCGACGAAGCTCGCAGTGGATCCAGGAGAAGTCGGGAAGCGACCGCGGGGTGTCCGGCCGACCCGGTTTGGCGAAAAGACGCGCCTCCAAGGTCGCGTCGTCGAGACCGTCCGGCAACGGCCAGCTCAGGCCGGCAGTCGTGGCGCGCTGGAGGTACTCGCTGACGGTCCCCAAGCCGACCGTGCAGGCCCGAGCGATCGCCCGGTGCGGAAGACCCGCCTCGAACCTCAGCCGCAGAATCTCTCGTAGCTGTCTCATCCGTAGCCTCTTCGCTGCCATCCAGGGAGTCCTCCTTTAGAGGGTCCCCGGGATACCAGATCGCTACCGATGAGGCCGGAACGGCGGGGCGTTCAGCTTGCCCGGAACGGACGCTCACCATCCCGGAACGAGCGTTCACCATGCCCGGAATCCGTGTTCACCATGCCGGAATCGCTGTTCACCATCCCGGAATGAGCGTTCACCTTCCGCCGGAACGGGTGTTCACCTTCGCCCGGAATCGGCGTTCAGCTTGCTCCGGAATCCGCACCCGTCCCGGACCCCACCGAGCAGATCCTTCAGGTCGTAGACATCCCGACCATAGGTCACCAACTGGCGTAATCGCCCTGGACCGATTCTCCATGGACCCGGCCCCGCGTCGGCCAGCACAGTGGCCTCGATGCTGTCAGCTCGGTTCGTGACCTTCTCCTCGAGGACGAGGGCCCCGGTGCCGTGCCGCAGGAAGCGGACGGTCGGGAGGGTAAGGATCGAGTAACGAACGTCCGAGCTCGTCGATCAGTTCCAGTTGCTGCTCGTTCAGCTCAGCCAGCCCTGCTCGGACCTGCCAGAACCGACGGTAGCGACCTACCCCGGCGGAAACCTTCTCCTCCTCGGCGACAGGGACGTGAACCTGGCGGACTCTCCCCCCGTCCGTTGCCGAAAGGTATCTGGACTCGTGCAACTCTCCGCGGGTACAGCGGCATCCCGCCTTCCCGCAGACGCGAGATCGGGCCCCGAAGCTGCCACGAATCAGAGGCCCTCGCTCGGCCAGGATGCGCCGGAGCAGCGCCTCGTACCGCCGCCCGAGGTCAAGAATCCGCTGCCGAAGCCGGCTGCTCTCGCTCCCCATCGCGGTGAAGGCTAGCATGTTCTGGCATACAAGTCAAATTAATAACTGTGCCAGATTTCAACCCCAGAATCCTCTCGGGAACCGGCCCTCGCCGAACGCCTCTCACTTCATGGGCTTAGAGGTCGCCGCGGAACTCCTGGATGCACCTGGGCCGGGCCGCCCAGGACCGGTCGCCAGGCCATTGACGTGATCCTCCGGACGGACCACCTGGTCCCACAGCCTGGGACGGCCGGACCGATGTCCGGCCGCGGCAACGCGGCCAGGGCGACCCGGAGACGCTCGGTCAGGATCGGCACGTCCCGGCTCCGGCCGCTCTTGGTGCGGTCCTGCTCACCCCGGACCCCGACGTGGAGGTAGCCCTCACGCACGTCGGACCAACGCAGCCGGCAGATCTCCTCGGCCCGTAGCCCGGCATCGCCCGCGAGGAGAATGACCGCCTCGACGAGCCGGCCGAAGTCGTGGTCAGCGGAGAGACGAATGCCGGGGCTTGGATCAGTCTCGATCGATCGTCTTCGCCGGAGAATCGTTCGACCAGGGAGGCAGGGAGAGCACTCACCTCCACCGGCGGGACGAATCTCCCACGCACGCTCTTCCAGAACCCACCCGCGGCAAACGCCCCCCGCCACCACGCGCGCCAGCGCCGCAGCGTCCGCCGGCCGACCCCCAGACGATCCCGCAGGTGCTCCGTCCTCTTCGCCGTGATCCCATCCCGCATGGCCGACGCGAGCACCACCACCACGCCGAGGTACACGCGACGCCCCAAAAAACGCACCGACGGCGGAGTCGTCCGCTTCCTGCAGCCCTCGCGCGCGCAGCACAGGCTCAGACGGCTGCCGTACTCAGGATCCAGATCCGTCAGAGCCCCCTCGGCTTCCGGGGGTAGCGGGCGCTGTGAAGCACGCCGCCGCATCGGCAACCCCGCCTTCGTGCTGCGAGGGCCAGATCCTGGTCGAGCCGGAACAGGAATCTCCAAAAGGTAGAGTCGGACAGAAGGGCGTGGCACACTTGCTTCGTCTCCTGGTCTTGGCGGACAAGGAGACGACCCTCTCGGGGGGCTTCTGTCAAGCTCCCCGAGGGGGGACTTCGCAGTCCATCGTTCTATTCGATCAGGATGTGGGGGGAAAGACCTCAGAGTTCACGCCCGCGCTGAGACCCCGGACGGTCAGGTTCATAGCGGTACCGACAACGGCCCCCTCCAGCATCTCGATGCTGACGGCTTCCCGGTCTGCGGAAGCAACGACCAACTTGATCCGCTGAGGCTCGTAGTTCCATGAGGCGATTCGAAATACCTTCGGAGGGTCATCGAGGAAGGCGTAGCCACCAGCGGCGGTGCCGTCTGCAGACAACGCAAGGCGCAAGATGTAAAGCTCGTCCTCCGACAGCCCCACCCACACTCTCGCAACAACTTCCCGGCTCAGCGGCTTGATCGCCTTGTTGGCCGCCCATGATGGATCGTCGAGAGTGACGAGGACTGGAAGCAGACATGCCAACGTCAACAGTCGCATATCGAAGCGCCCCGAGACGATGTTCCCGACTGCACCAAGGGGCCGCCCGCGCGCATGCGTTGCGGCGACTGTTCCAGGAGGTCACCTACCGGTGCGAAGTTGATTGAATCACCGAGAAATCGTGGCGCCATCACCGTCCCATCGGTCGTGTGGGCGGGCTCCGGTGATAGACCCTGCCGGAAGCGACGTGAACAGCCTACTTGGCCGGGCTCAGGAAGCTCTTGGCCCACGCCCCTTCTGTCTTCTCCGGGCGCCTTGCGAGATCGCGAAGGACATTCATCCCCTGCTGCTTCATTCCGAGCGATAGGCTGTTCACGGCGGCGACGAGCCGCAGTTGGCCGGCGTATGGAAACTCGGGATGCTCCCGCAGGATCTGCTCCGCTTGTTGTACTTGCCAGCGCGCGAACTCCGCCCCGTGCAGGCTGGTCCAGCCATCCGGTGACGCAGGATCTGGTACAGAATTCCAGGCAGGAAACTGCCCTTTCTCGATGAGCCCTCTGACCGTGACGGGGTCGGTGCCTTCGAGATTGATCTTCCCATACACGACCAGTGCCGCGTAGGTCGATGTCGGGAACTTGTTGATGACTTTGATCGAGAGCGGATGCTCGTCGATGCTCTTGGCCCAAGCGAGCGCCTCCGCGTCGACGCCGGTCGGCTCCTTCACGCGGATCGCCACGATGTTTGATTCAAAGGTGCCGTCTAGTGGCTTCGCCGGCGGTGCGGACGCGGGAGAGATATCGAGATCTCCTGGCCGATGGGCGAGTACGACCTTAAGCTTGTAGTTGCCGGGGCTATAGAGCCAATCTTGGCAACCGGTCGACTGGTCCTTCTTACAGAAGCACCGGAACGCAGGAAGATCGACAATACGTTCGGCCCCGGGAGCGATCATCTCCCACTTGACGTCGGGCGCACCCCTGATCCCCTGGACGCCAGTCTCGCAATCCATCTGCCCATCTTCCGTGATGAGCAGGATTCCTGGGTAGCTGTAGAACGTAGGCGCCACCGAAACCGGCGCCTGCCCGCGGTTCATGAGGGCAAGACGCAGATCGTACGGTTCGCCGACCAGAAGGTCAGGCTTGGCTGAGCGCAGCTCCAACGATGTCTCGTCCGCTGGAACGGAACCAGACAGGAGGGGAAGCGACACGAGCAGCAATGTGAGCAGGTTCATTGGGGGTCCTCCCACGTACGGATGGCGCCCGGCCGCGGAGTGCCGATGCAGTTTGGATCGCCCAGAATGAGATCTTCGGGACAGAAGTGATCGATGCCGTTGGCTCGCAGGTCCATGTCCCTGCCTGCCGCGTTTCCGTTGTACATGACGCACTTCTCCTCGGCCAACGTGAAGTCCACGCAGGTGCCGCCAGCGGGACCGCACCATGCGTTGCGGCTGTCGTGCAGACTGGAGCAGTCGTCAACCCGGAACTGATGACCGAACTCGTGGGCGGTGACGAAGCGGATCATGTTGGCTTCCTTGCTCGGTGTGCACCCGCCTGTCGTGATCGTGCAATCCGTCGCGATCTGCGCGCCATACACGTACGAGAAGTTGGCATCCGCGAGGCTGGCTCCTGCAAGAGCCGGACTGCTCGATTCAGCCTGCGCGCCGTTCATATGGAACTGATTGGTCGCGTTGCAGACGTTCGCTGGCGGATCAGGGCAGTTCGTAATGGTCGGTCCTTGCGAGAACCCGTTGAACCAGATCCGACTGAACCGTCGCATAGTGCAGGGCCTTGTGGAGGAGTTGAGAAAGGCCGACGGCACGAATGGGATGGTCCCCGAACCCGTGCCCGCAAGGCCGGGGGCGGGAACGTGTGCCGACGTAAGAGCATCCCCATACGGCTGCGGGAAGTCCGACGCGTCTGCTTCCCAGAACCCGCCGGCACCGACGCACACGCCCCCGGAGTGGCCGTTGGTGAAAGCAGGGGTCGTTGGCGGGCTGGGCGAGACGGGGTCCGCCGCTCGATAACTGTGGGCCAATGCTGGCGCGCTCAACGTCACCGTCACGGTGCCGTTCCCGTTGTCCACAGGCGCCACTGCCACCGTCCGGGTCTCGCCGCCCTGTTCGAAGGTCCGGGTCACAGCCCCGGTCTTGTACGGTATGGCGTCGAAGATCGTGAGGCTGTCGTTCTGCTGCAGACCCGTCGGCCCGTAGAGGACGATCTGGTTGCAGGGTGGCTGCCCTCCGGTCCCGCAGCAAACCGGCTCTCCGGCGCCGCCGCACTCACCCGGGGCGCCGTAATCCTGGAAGAGCAATCCGCCGACCTTGCACATCCGGTCGCGCTCCAAGTGGACGTGCTTCCACGAGGTGTAGATGTCGCTGGTCGCGGCGAAATCGTTGGAGCTCGAATCGAACGCGAAGTAAGCCTTGTAGTTGTCACCGCCGAACCGGTTCGTGATCCGGAACTCCCAGCGGCATGGTGAGCTGGCGCTGCCGCAGGTCTTGCAAGACTGGAGGGGGTTCCCGCTCTCGACGAACGAGCCGGGACCGCCGGTAGCGATGTCGGCACCATTGTCGCAGTTTCCGACCGCGAAAGTCCGCGGCTTGTTGCAGCTCGCGGGAGTCGGGGGCGCGGTGTCGTACTGCGGCGCTCCTGCGCCCGGGTCGCCAACCCACGCGCACGTGAACCTGGACAGCCCGTCGCGGTACTGAAGTTCGGTGAACGATTGCGAGAAACTCGTGTCGCCGAAGGTCGAGGGTCGCATCCTCGACTGTCCGTCGGGCAATTGCTCCGTGGTCGAGGGCGAGGAGATGCGGATCTCGAACGGCCCGACCGGCCGCACCTCTACAAGTGGATCAGGGCGGACAGGATTCACGGCTCCGGAGTTCCCGTTGTTGTGGACCACGACGGTTCGATTCACGTTCGAAGCAAGCCATGGGCCACCGGAAACCAGCGCCCCAAAAGCGGAGGCCCGCAGGATCGATGCCGTCGCGATCGTCATCGGCGATGCACTTGTGTTATCGAGCGCGAGCGCCTTGACCGTATTCGCGACGCCTCCATCGGCAACGAGAAGCAGCCCGGGATCAGTTGCGCCGTCGCGCACGACGTCGATGCCGTTGACGCTCGTGAAGCCTCCCTTCACCAAGGTGATGCTCTCATCGGGCGCGATCTTGTAGATCTCCGTCTTCGCGGCGATGTAGAGATCTCCCGTTCCCGGATCGACAGCCATACCGACAATAGCGTTCCAGTTCCCGAACCAGTTGTGGTTGCCGTAGTCCGCATCGGCGGTTCCGGTGCAGTCCGCCACGATCTTCCTGACCAGGTACGTCGAGACTTCATCGATCGCGTGGGCGACGTAGTAGACGTCGCGTCCCGGCACGGCCCCTGGGTTCGGGTCCACTGCAGCACCGCGGACGTTGTTGTTTCCGCCGACGAAAAGGCTCACTCAGCTTGACAGGCCGGACGGAGGGCTCGTTTCCGCCACGTAGGTCTGGTTGTTCCCCGACGTGGCTGCCCCCGGCACGCAGAAGAGTCGTCCCGTGCGGCCCGTTTTCGTGCTGCAATACAGAAGGTTGCCCGAGACGCCGCCCCCTCGGTCCTCCCGAAGCCACTTGTTCGTGCCGCTGTCGTAGTACACGCGGTACACGGAATTCACGGCCGCGCTGCTGCCCGCCATCCAGAAGCTCTTGTCCTGCCGCGAAAACCCGATGGTCCGAATTAGCCAGCCGGATGCAGGATCCTCGAGCGTCACACCTCCGGTCTTTGACTCGGAGGTCTGGTCGCCGACGGTCACCGTGATCCCACCGGTTAACGAGCCCGGCGGCGTCACGAACTGGATCTGCGTAGTTGTGGCTGTGCTGGCCTGGGTGCAGACGCCGCCTTTGAAGCACACCGTGTTGTTTCCCGGGACGCTTGCGAAACCGCTCCCCGCGATGGTGCCTGTGCTGCCCACGAACAAGCTGCCGATGTTGGTCGAGGGGTTCCCCGTGTCGATAACGGGTGGCGGAGGCGGCAGCACGCCGCCGTTCCAGTTGCCGCCCCGGTTGCTTTCCGTTTCATCGGTCACGTCGAAGAACTCGAGCTGCCGAGAGTTGGTGACGGCACCGACGTACGTGTAGCTGGTCCCGCCGAAGCCGGTAAACAGCGTCGTCGCATTCGCGAACGGCGCATCCGTTGCGCGGGCTCCTGCGTATACCGTGCCCGTACCGGTCCACGAAAGTACGACATCCCCGGCCGACTTGTTCACGGTGAGCGTGGTACCAGGGCTCTCGGGCACTTGAGGGCCCGCGTTGACGATCGATGGGATCAAGACGTCGCGGCTGCGAAGGTGAGGCGACTCCACAGCTTCGTGGGCCCCTGGCGGCGCGTCCTCGGTCTTCGATTCCACGGTCTGGCCATCCCACGACGTGATGCGAAAGGTCGAATGATCCGAAGTCAAACGATATGGCCGCCCGGAGGGATCGGCCACCGCCGGCGCATCCCAGTACCCCCTTCGGTGCGCTTCCTCGCCCAGAGCCTGAATCGACGACGCCTCTGGATAGCGGCCGTCATCCAGCCGGAACATCTCCATTACGTTCGACCAGGTTCGGAGATCCGCTGCCACACGACGAGCGCGGTCCTCGGCCGTGGCCTCACCGGAGATCATCATGAGAACGAGTAGTCCACTGGCAACGCGCCAGTGGACGCTACGGCCGAGCCCTCGCGTAACCTCCCTGCATTTCCCCAACTTCCTTGGTCTTGGAGGCACATCCCGAGCGAAACCTCTCTCAGGTGGTGGCGTCGCTGCAACCACCATCGAACGCCGTCGCGATGCGAGGTATGACAGCGACCTAGACATGCGTACCTCCTCTCGGCACTGCTCGGTGGGCGATTGCGGACGCGCGTGACGTGCGGCCCGTTCTAACCCGAGCAGCGCTTGTACGCCCGAGGATACGCCGCCGCAGGGCGGTGTCAATCTGGATTCAGTGACTGTTGCGTCACGTTCTCAGCAGTAGTCGTGGTTCCGCGGGCGGCGGTTGAATCGAGCTTATCGCAGATCGAGCGAGGTCAAGGGCTTGCAGGATGTCCGGCATGAAATCGAAGGTGAGTTGCAGGGCTGCAACGGGATCCTGAACGGCGAGCAGGAATCCGCGGCCATGTCCGACCAGAACTGAAGTTCCATTCGGACACTCGCTTCCGTCGCTTGGAGCACCGCCGGCGTGGTTCGGCGCGATCGCCGTTACGGGTAAGATCGTACACCACGCTCGGCCCGGATGGAAGAACTTTGTGAGGGGGTTCGCGACGGTCTTGGTCTCCTGATTGCGAGATGCCGCGCGCTCCCGTGCGTTTCGCCGACCGGTGGCGGAATACGCGGGGGCACCCTCGCCCGATCGCGTTCGCAGCGTCCTGTCTGAATTGAACCCGCCCATCGAAGCGATCGAAGCGCGCCCGCGCTGCATGCCGGGCTGTGGATAACTGTCCATTTACAAGTTCAGTTGAAACCGTACAGTGCAGAGATGGGACCGAAACACGTCGCCATCTACATGCGCGTGTCCTCGAACGGCCAGGATGTGGCCTCCCAGGAACCCGATCTCAAGAGTTGGGAACAGCAGAATGCCGCAGGGCGACCCGTCCGTTGGTACCAGGACACGTTCACCGGAACGACGTTCGCTCGCCCTGGTATCGAGGACCTCGAGCGCGACGTTCGGGCCGGCCTTGTCGACTGTATCGTCATCTGGCGTCTGGACCGCCTCGGCCGAACCGCAGCGCAGCGCCGCCTGCCCGACCTGACCGCGTTTGCTCATCTCTTCCATCAGCTTCCTCACCTGGGCGTCCGTCGTCCGCACTTGCAACCTCCACATTTTCAGGAGATTGCAGGATAGCGACTACCGGCTCGCACCCCTCAAAGATGGGGAAGTACCGCTGTCGCCCATGGGGAGGTGTAATTGTCGTCGGACGAGGGGCGAAACCCCGCCCCCGCCCAACTCGGGATTACCCGGTCGAGCGGAAGGACCGCCGGTGGGAAACCTGAACTTCACGATCGACCTCCGCCCACGTCCTGGCACGGCGGAGATTCCCGCGGCCGGATCGCCCGGGTCGAACTGTCGCAGCGGGATCGGGAGTGTCCGGACTGCGGCGCTCATCCCGCCAGGGGAATCGGCTCCGGTACCTTCTTCACTCTCCGGGCGGCGTGATAGATGTCGACGGCCTGCTGGGCGTTGAGCCAGAACTCCGGACTCATCCTCAGCGCCGCCCCCAGCCGGATGGCCATCTCCGCGGTCACGGAAGTGCGACCGTTCACGATCCGATTGACGACCTTCACGTCGCAACGGATGTGGTCGGCCAGCTCCTTCTGGGTCATCCCCAGCGGCTTCAGAAACTCCTCCCTGAGGATCTCTCCCGGACTGGTCGGTTCTCTCTGGATCTTCATCTTCCTTCCCTCTCGGGATTAGTGATAATCGGTCACCCTGACCCGCGAGGGGCCCTCCGCCGTCCACTCGAAGACCACTCGCCACTGGTCGTTGATGCGGATGCTGTGGTAGCCGTCCAGCCTGCCCTCGAGAGCCTCGAGCCGGTTGCCCGGCGGACTCCGCAGATCGGAGAGCTTGAACGCGTAGTGAAGCATGTCCAGTTTTCTCTTGACGACCCCGCGAACGGAGGCCCAGCCCAGGCCACGGGCCACGCGTCCAGTGATGAAGAACGTCTCGGTGGCTCCGTCGGCGAACGATCGAATGGCCACAGCGGAAGTATACCTTCCTAAGGTATACAATGCCAGCCGCCGCACACGGCCCCGGGACCGACTCCTGCCCTGGCGACGGGTCTCGGGCAGGTCGGCCCGCCATCCCCGGAGCCCTTCGCGCTGGCCGAAACGCGGACCCCCTACTCGTAGTCCAGATCGAAATCGATGTTCGGGGTCGATCCCATCCGTCCCGAGGTCGGCGGCTCGAGGAAACGTTGGGCGTCGATGCCGGGGTTGGCGCTGCATCGTTCGCCGTCCGGCCCCGGTTCCATTCCCGAGATTCCCGTCCCCAGCACTTCAGTCGTGGTCACCGGTCGCCGGACCACGAGGCGTCGCTCGTGGCACACCGATGACACGTCACGAGCGCGCTCCAGTGCTCACGAGCGTCCACTTCGCCGCGAAGAGGGATGCGAAAGGGACACTTCACTTGCTCTTGGGGGCGGAAAGTTCATGAACTCCCTACATGCCTCCTCATCCGCGTTGCTTCCCGCCACGCCTTGACGTATCATGACACGTCAGGAGGATCGGATGGCCGCGATCAAGATCAGTTCGAAAGTGGAAGCGTCCGTCTGGGAAGAGTTGAAGGAACTGGCCGACGAATCCCACCAGAACCTTTCCGGGTTGCTGACCGAGGCGATTCGAGAGTACGTCCAGCGGCGCCGCGTCCGACCCGTCGTGACGAGACACATGGAAGACTCCATCGTCGAGAACGAGAAGCTGGGCCGTCTCCTTGCCCGCTGACCGGACCATTTTCCTGACCGTCGACGAAGTGCTTGCGATCCACGATCGGCTCATCGAGACGTTCGGGGGGGCGACCGGGATCCGGGACCACGGACTCCTCGAGAGCGCGCTCTTCCGACCGCGGACCGGCCACTACCCGGATCTGGCGGCGATGGCAGCGGCACTTTTCGAGTCACTCGTGATGAACCATCCGTTCCTGGACGGGAACAAGCGCGTCGCGTTCTTTGCGACGGACGTGTTCTTACGACTGAACGGGTGGAAGCTCCGAGTCGATGCGAACAAGGCGCACCGATTCCTGATCGCTTTGCTGGAAGCCGGCGAATGCGACTTCGATCACCTTCTGCCGTGGATCCGGCGGTCGCTCGCACCGCTGCGCCCGAGGTCGTGACCGCGAGAGGCCCGATCATTGGGGCGAGCCGGAACTGGGAACGTCGGAAGCAGTAATCTCGGAAGCTGCGTTGCCGAAGAGCAACCTCCAACCCTTGTCGTGCGCCGAGGGTCGCACTACGATCCCCGCGGGAGCTGAATCCGATGTGAACTCCAGGAAAGCGCAAGCTCGATTACATCGACTATGCGGCGATCCCGGAGGACGGAAAGCGCCACGAGGTCCTGGAAGGCGGTTTGCTCGTGACGCCCGCGTCCAGTCCCCGGCACCAGCTCATCTCCTTTCGGCTCCAGCAACAGCTCGTGAACCACTTCGGCGACTCTTCCCCCGGGGCCGTGTTCGCCGCCCCGATCGACCTGATCCTCTCCGACCACGACATCCTGCAGCCCGACCTGGTGGTCGCGGATCGCCCCCAACAGGTCTCGACACGGGGCATCGAAGGCGCGCCTCTCCTCGTCGTCGAGATTCTCTCGCCTTCGACGCGCAAGCGCGATCGCACCCGCAAGGCTCGCCGGTACGCGGCCCTCGGCGTGCGCCACTTCTGGCTCGTCGACCCGGACGCACGCCGCATCGAGTGCTATCGATCGCAAGCCGACGGGTCTGCCTACTCGCTCGTCGTCCAAGCCGAAGGGCCGGCGGCTCTCTCCCATCCCGACTGGGCGAGCTTCACCATTGACATGGAAGCGCTCTGGCGTTGACCGCCGTGACCTCGTTGCCGGGGCGATCCGTGACCCGCTGCGTTGCCGGAGCGGCGACTGTGCTGGGCTGGACGCTGGAGCGCCACGGATGCGCTCCCGCGGTGAGGTGGGGCCTTCGGGCGAATCCCGGCGATCGAGAAAGCACGGGACGCTTGACCAGAATTAGGACTTGTTGATCCTCAGGTAAACAATTTACAATGTCGATGTGAACCTGAGACATCCCATTCAAGAGGTGGAGCTTCTCCACCTCCTCTTCCTGCGAGCCCTCGAGACGCGACTCGATCGCAAGAGCTACGTCGTCAAAGGCGGAGTCAACCTGCGCGCCTGGTTCGGCAGCGCTCGCTATTCCGAGGACCTGGACCTCGACGTCGTCTCGACTGGTGCGCACGTCCTCCGCGACCGCGTCGATCAGGTTCTTTCGTCCGCGACCTTTCAGACGCTGCTGCGATCGCAAGGGCTGCAGGTCACCCGAGCCTCCCGGCCGAAGCAGACCGAGACGACGCAGCGCTGGAAGCTCGAAATCACTGGCCAGTCCGGCCGGCTTCCCCTGCACACGAAGATCGAATTCAGCCGGCGAGGTTCCGAAGAGCCTTACGTCCTGGAGCCTGCGCGATCGGAGGTCGTCCGGGTGTACGGCCTTCCCGCCCCCACGGCGAACCACTACACGGCTGCGGCTGCGGTCCGGCAGAAGATCGGCGCGCTGGTCGGCCGAAAGGAGCCACAGGCCCGGGACATCTGGGACCTGGATCACCTCTTTCGGACGCGGGCCGATGCCGATCCGCGACCGCTTCCGCCGCGGCTCCGGCAGGCGCTGACATCCGCCGTCGAGCGCGTGCTCGAGACGACGTTCACGGTATTCCAGTCCCAGGTCGTGCCGTTCCTGACGGACGACCATCAGGAGATCTTCGGGACGCTCGAAGCGTGGGATCGCATGCGCGAGGGGGTGGTCGATCGCCTGACGGAGCTCGCGCCATGACGACGGTCGGCGCCTACTCGGACCTCCTGCGCATGACGAAGCCGATCCTGACGACGCGGGATGCGTCCCTCAGGCTTCGCGTTTCCCCTTCGGCCGCCACGAGGCTCTTGACGCGGCTGCAAGCGGCGGGGCTGGCGAAACGGATCTTCCGCGGCCTCTGGACCATCGACATGAAGGTCGACCCGCTCGCCGTTCCCGAATTTCTGACGGCGCCGTTCCCCGCCTACATCTCGTTCCAGTCGGCCCTCTACTTCCACGGACTGATCGGCCAGATCCCGCAGGTCGTCTACGTCGCGTCGCTGGCGCCGACGCGCAGGGTGAAAACCTCGATGGGCACCTACTCCATCCATCGCTTGGCACCCGAGTACTTCGGCGGATACACGACGGCGGAGGACTCGGGGGTCCGTCTCGCCACTTCCGAAAAAGCTCTGATGGACGTGTTCTACCTGGGGAGCGCTCGCAGCCGCCTGTTCGCGAACCTGCCCGAGCTTGCCATCCCCGAACGCTTCAACGAGAAGGAGGCTCGCCTTTGGCTCGAGCGGATTCGCGATCCGTCGCGCCGGACGATGGTTCGCGCGCGTCTCGACGACGCGCTCGGCAAGCGAGCGGGCATGCGGTCGAAGCCGTCGTGATGGACCCGGCTCACTTCGGAACGAGAAACCAGCTCTTCTCGTCCGAGGACAGCGACGGAAACGTGCGCGCAGTGCGGGGCAGCTCGTGACGGGTCCCTGTCCTCGCTCCTTTCGCGCGTTGTGGTGGTTGACCTTCGGCCTGGATCGCCGGTACCTGCGACGTCGGCAGGAGTGATCGCGGACGGGACGTTGCCGTTGGGAAACCTCTGATCCTCGTCGTGCTGCACGGATCGCACCACGATCGTCGATGAAGCTGAACCCGATGCGAACTCCAGGAAAACGCAAGCTCGACTACACCGACCATGCGGCGATCCCGCAGGACGGAAAGCGCTACGAGGTCCTGAAAGTCGGATTGCTCGCAACCCCCGCGTCCAGTCCCCGGCACCAGCTCATCTCCTTTCGGCTCCAGCAACAGCTCGTGAACCACTTCGGCGACTCTTCCCCCGGGGCCGTGTTCGCCGCCCCGATCGACGTGATCCTCTCCGACCACGACATCCTGCAGCCCGACCTGGTGGTCGCGGATCGCCCCCAACAGGTCTCGACACGGGGCATCGAAGGCGCGCCTCTCCTCGTCGTCGAGATTCTCTCGCCTTCGACGCGCAAGCGCGATCGCACCCGCAAGGCTCGCCGGTACGCGGCCCTCGGCGTGCGCCACTTCTGGCTCGTCGACCCGGACGCACGCCGCATCGAGTGCTATCGATCGCAAGCCGACGGGTCTGCCTACTCGCTCGTCGTCCAAGCCGAAGGGCCGGCGGCTCTCTCCCATCCCGACTGGGCGAGCTTCACGATCGACCTGGAAGCGCTCTGGCGTTGACCGCCGTGACCTCGTTGCTGGGGCGGTCCATGGCCGCAGGCGTGCCGCGGGGGCGAGTACACCGTGGTGTCGAGTCGAGTTGAAGCTCGGCGGAGGGAACGGGGCGGCGAGCTTTGCGACGACGACCGGCCACGGCGTCCGGGGAGCCGGCGTGAAGGGTCCGATGTTCCACGACGCAGCAATCGGATCGAGGCGGGGATCGAGACGTTCCATGCGACGGTCCATACCGCGAGGGCGGGGGCGATCGAGATCGGGGTCATGCGCGAGCCGTCGACGGTCAGGCCGACCAGTCCTCGACGGCGAGCCCCGGCAGACCGTTGAAGTGGCGCGCGTTCAGGGTCGCCACGATCAACCCCGAGCTCTTCGCGGTTGCGGCGATCAGCAGATCCACCACCGGTCGTGGTTTGCCCGACCGGAGCAACGGGCCGGCGAGCGCCGCATAACTGCGGGCCACCGCGAGCGTGACGTCGAGAGTCGGCAGGCGCCCCTCGAGCAAGCCGTGGTAGCGGTGCCACAACGCATCCGATCCCTTGGCCTCGAGTCCCTGGAGCACTTCGGCCTCGCACAGCACCGATACGCAGAGCGAAGCGTCGCCGAGGGCCTTCCAGCGCTCGACCACCGAGGAGCGCGGTCTTTTGCGCAGCGGCTGACAGAAGACCGACGTGTCGAGCAGATGCGTCACCGGCACGGTCAGTCCTCGAGGGGCGAGGTGGGAAGCTCGGGGCTGCGCGCGGGCACTTCGAACTCTTCCCTCATCGGACCCCGGTCCGCGATGTACGCCGTTCGCGCCTCCCAGACCGAGGAGCTCTCCCCGACGACCGGGTCGATGCGCACCAGCGGCTTGCCGCGGCGGGTGACCACGACGCTCCGGCCCGTTCGGGCGACTTCCTCGCAGATCTCCGATAGCCGTGTCTTCACTTCGAAAATGCCCATGGACTTCATGTCTGGAATATACTAGTTGACTAGTTGTAAGGCAACCTGGGTTCTCGACCGCGTCCGCCGCGGTCACCCACAACGGCGGCTCCGCCCAGATCGCCCAGCACCATCACGACGCTGTTTGCAGGGCCCTCGAGTCGGTGATTCGTGACGAGGTTGTGTCCCTGGGGCGGCGCGGCAGGTTCTCGATCCGAAGACCGCAAAAGTGCGAGGAGTACGGCTTCCCGACGCCAGTCCCCGGCGCCACGCGTGTAGACTCCCCTTTCCGATGACGAAGCGCGAGAGAGCCGGCTCCGGCTGGATTCTGGGCGTCGCCTGCGCGGCCGGGATCCTGCACGTTCTCGTCCTGGCCTTCCGGGTACCTGTATTCCAGTCCCTGCCAGGATGGTTCTGGCGGTTCGTCGACAAGCCTCTCCCGCACGGGTGGCTCGTGCTCCCGCTGCTCGCCCTGGCTCTCCTCGTCGCGAGAGGCGTCCTCGCCGGGCCGGCACGCGGGCGAGGTCGGCTCATCCTCCTCGTCGGTCTCGGCTACGCGTTGCAGATAGGGTTCGGCTTCATGGAAGGTCGCGGGATCGACGGGATCCGCGACCGTCTCGTCACGACCGGGCACGCGGAGTTGGCTCGAGTCGCCGTGGAGCAGCGGTCCCTCACCGACGTCGCGACCCACTACGAGGAGCTTCTCGCGGAGGGCCGGCTCGGCCGCTACGCCCGGGCCAAGCCGCCCGGCACGATCCTCTTCTTCATGGTGGCCGCAGAGACATCGGCGCAGATTCTCCCGTCGGAGTCTCCCGAGGACCGTCATCTCGCCTTCCTGACCTTCGCGAGCTGGGTCTTCCCCCTTTTCACTTACCTCGCCGTCTTCCCCCTCTTCGCCCTTGCCCGGCGCTTCGGATCGGACCGGGCCGCGATGCTCGCGTGTCTCTTCTTCGTCGTCGCTCCGAACGTGACTCTCGTGACGCTCCACCTCGATCAGGTCCTCTACCCGACGCTCTTCCTCCTGCCGCTGGCGCTCCTCGCGAGGGCGCGGGTCGCGGGAAGCTTGCCGATCGCCCTCCTCGCCGGGGCCTCGGCCTACGGGGCCGTCTACACGAGCTTCTCCCTCCTGCCCGTCTTCCCTCTCGCGCTTCTGCTGATCGGCGCCCTCGCCTGGGAGGACCGGGGCGCGCCTCGGCGGCTCGGAAACACGCTTCGCGCCCTCGTGGGATTTGCGGCGGGTGCCGTCGTGCTCGGCATCGCGTGCGTCCTCCTCCTCCACTACGACCCATTGGTTCGGTACCGGGACGCGATGCTGTTCCACGAGACGTGGAAGCTCTGGAAGCCCCGCGCGCGCACGATCGCGTACTTCTCGTTCCTGAACAACCTGGAGCTTGCCGCCTGGGTCGGGCTCGCGTTGGCCGTGGCCTTCGTCGCGGGAACGATGCGTTCGCTCCGCGCGGCGATTCGGCGCTCGCTGTCTCCCCAGGACCTCTTCGCGCTTTCGGTCCTCCTGGTGTTCGCGCTCCTCGACCTCTTCGGCCGGACGAAGGGAGAGGTGGCGCGCCTGTGGATCTTCCTGGTACCGCTCGTCACCCTCGTCGCCGGGCCGGAGATCGAGCGGTGGACGGACCTGAGGCCTCCGCGATTTGCGCTCTACCCGGTCGTCATCCAGATTCTCACGACCTTCGCAATGAAGCGTCACCAGGATTTCTGGTGAGCGAGAAGGTCCGGGCTGCGTCGGGTGCCGATATCATGCAAGTTCCCCATGAAGCCGCAGGGCTTCACTCGGAGACGATGAAAACCCGCGGGAGGTGCGGGCCTGTCCGAAGGACTGCACCGTGCGTGGGTTTAGGGGTCCGAGGGCATGCCCCCGGCATGTTCACTCTAGAGTGGAGGACGCATGCGGCCCCATGACTCGCAACCAGAGCGTTCGCCCCGAAGAATCGCGCTCCAGCTCACCGCCTTGTTCTTCCTCGCGCTGGCGATACGCGCCGGATACCGCCTCTGGCGGCCACCCGTTCCGGACCCCGACCAGAGGCACTACGCCGATCTGGCACGCAACATCGCCGAGGGGCGGGGATACGAGGCGTTCGGAAAAACGGAGCTCGAGATCTCACCCCTGTTCCCCGCCCTCCACGCGGTCGGGCTCCAGATCGTGCGCGACCCGATGGCGTCGGGGGCGATCGTGGCGATTCTCATCGCTTCGCTCGTGCCCGTGGCAGGAGCCGGGTTCGTCGGGCGAGTCCTCGGTCCGCGCGCGGGTCTCCTCGCCGGCCTGCTCATTGCCGCCGAGCCGCACCTGGTTCTCCGATCGAGCTTCCTCGAGCCGGAGACCCTCGGCGCGCTCCTGTACCTGTGGCTTGCAACCCTGCTCGTTCGCGGAAGCCACGCGATGGCCGGGGTCGCGCTCGGCCTCGCGTGCCTCACGCGGCCCGAAGCCCTCTTGCTCCTCCCGCTCCTCGTCCTGTTGCAGGTTCGGTGGCGGGTCCCCTGGACGAAGATCGCCGTCGCCGGCCTGCTCTGTCTCGCGATCGCCGGGGTGTTCCACGTGTACCTGCACGCGGTCACCGGCCAGTGGCGCGTGTCCGGGAAGGACCGCTGGGTCTACCTACTCGGCGTGCACCAGTGGCGCACCCGCAACCTGCCGGTCGATGGGTCCCTGATGACGCGGCTCCAGGAGGAAATGGGCACACCACTCGAGCACATCGTGTCCGACCCCCGAGACTTCCTCGCCGGCTGCGCGTTCCGGCTCTGGCTGTACCTTCGCAACCTGATCCGGATCGTGTCCCCGCTCCTCTGGCCGCTCGTCGCCGTCGGATTCTTGCAGCTACGGCGCGCCGACCACCGCGCCCCGCCGGCATTGCTCTTCCCCCTCTGCGTGATCCCCGCGTTCCTGATCGGCGCCACGGTGTACCGACACGTGATCCTGGTCGCGCCCCTGTTGCTCGCACTCGCCGGAGCCGGAGCGCCGGAGACGTGGCGGTGGGCTCGAGAGCGATTCGGTCGAGACGCGGAGTCGGTCGCTCGTCGTTCGTAGCCGCTTCCCGCAACGGGGCAAATCGAATCGCGATTCGACCGTTGCTGGTTCCGAGCGCGCGGGTCTTGCGTCGTCTTCCGCGGCAGGGCGCCTTCGAGGTCCGTTCGGCTCGGCCCGTGTCGGCATCGGCGGCGCCCGGATCCGGGATCATCGGTGGGCATCCTCGCCATCCAGGTGGTAGATGAACATCGAGTACCCGAGCCGAGCGACGGGTCGTCGCTCTCTCAACCATGCGAACATGTTCTTGTTCTCGAAGTACACGCCTTGCAGGTTGGTGGCGCTGATGGCGAACCAACCCTGTCGGAGGATCGGCTTTCTTCTCTCGGGAGACGGATCGACGAGAACGACGCTGGGAAGCCAGTCGTATGCGATGCCGTATCGCTGGGGAGAGTCCGAGCCGAAGTAGCTCAGTCGGATCCTGGGGATGTCGTTCTCCTCCATGAACCGCTCGAGTCTCTTGAGATCCTGTCCCCAGTCCAGATTCGAGTCCACCAGGCAGCGGTACCCCCGGCTCGGGCCTCCGGCGATCTCGTTGAAGTAGGCCAAGTAATGAGGATGGATGCTCCAGGACGCCCCCACGTACCATGCGCACAGCGCCGCGAAGAGGGCGACGTTCGTCGCCTTCGAAGTCAGGGATTCGACGGCTCGGCTCGCGAACACGTACAGGAGAGGATAGATCGGGAGAACGTAGCGCAGACCGGTCGCTCGATGGTTGACGCTGAAGAACCCGACCATCACGATCGCAGGCACCAAGAGGAATGCCTCGTCGATCCACGCGCGTCTTCGCAGATTGCTGGCGAATGCGACGATCGAGACGGCCAGGAACGCGAGAACAGCCAGCGGAGTCTTCAGGAGAAAGGACGCGATGACGTAGTACCACCATCCCGAGTCCGAGTACCTTCCCAGCAGGAAGCTCGGGTGCCCTTGCGCTGCGAGCTCCCGCTGGAAGCGAATCCCCTGGAAATAGGGTGTCAAGTCCAGTCCGTAACCGAGGACCAGAATCACGAACCCGACGGCGAAGAAGCAGGTGACTCGCGAGAGGCTCGGCCTCCCCTCCTTCATCCACCACAGGGCGACGAGGAGGAGACAGACGGGGACGAGAAGCGCGCCGGTGAACTTCGAGAGAAGCGACAGCCCCAGGCTCGCCCCCCCGAGCAGGGCAATCGACAGGCGCGGCGATCGCAACAGCCGCCACAGGGCGTACAGGGTGAGAGTGGAAAACGTGGCCAGGACGATGTCGGGCGTGATGAGTCGCGCATGGGCCAGGATGTTGGGGCAGCACGAGCAGAGCACCGCGGCGAAGACGGCGCTCTTCGCCCCGTACAGCGAGTAGCTCCACACGTAGACGAAGCAGCAAAGCAGGAGCGCGGTCGAGACCATCATGAGCCGCGACAGGGTGAGAAGCCGGTCGTCGCGGTTCAAGGGACTGGAGAGCAGAATCTGGCCTCGAATCGTATCGGATCCGTCCACCCCGGCGAGAAGATCCAGGCGGGAATCGCCGGGAGGAACGGGATGCCACACCGTGGGATCCGTGGGAACGAACAGCAACGGGATGCTGTGAATGTAGTACGAGAGCGGCGGATGGAGAATCGAGCCGGACACATCCCAGGTGAAGTGCTGCAGCAGATACTTGCCGAGGGCAAAGTAGTGCGTCTCGTCCCACGTCGCCGAGTCCTGCACCATGCTGGTGACGGCCCTGAGGGAGAAGACGAGCAGGCACAGCGCAAGCGCGAGGCGGGGAAGGACGCGCTTCATCCGCTGGCCCGGGTTTCCGAGCGTAACGCCGACGGTTGCCTCGTGGGAGTCCAAAGGACACCTTCTCGTGTCGTGGCTGCCGGGTCCTTCGCGGAGCGTCCGGAAACGGTGAGCATAACCGCAAATTGGTCGAGGGGGAGGCCGAAGTTCGTGCCGGGTGTACGGCAGGGAAGTGAGGAGGAGCTGAATCGAAGCGAATCGGGAGCAGCAACCGAAATTCGACAGCACGCAGCTCATTCAAACCACCGGGCATGGTGCGAGTTTCGGTTGCTAGAGTGAGAATACCGGGGGCCAGCTCCCGGACCCCCGAACCCGCGTACGGTGCAGTCCGGCAGACCGGCCTGCACCTCCCGCGGGTTTTCATCGCCCCCGGGTGACGCCACGAGGCGTCATGGAGAACTGGCATGCAACCACGGTCGGAGTAGGGACCGCGGTCGCCCGCGGCCCCCTCCACAGATCCGGACGTGCGGATTTCCCGCATCCGGCTCCTGCCTCAGGTACCAACGCCAAGACGCTGGGAGGGATAGGGGTGGACGATCTGGATCGGTGGTACCCACCTCTCCGCATACCGTCGCATCCGGGCGCGGGTGATGCGGTGATTCTGGCTGCGCCGCTGAAGGGCTCGCCGCCAGGCCTCCGCGACTTGCCGAGCAAAAGCCCGCAGGGCGGGTCCGTTCCGCGGCACTCCGTAGTACTGGATGTGCCCCGCCACGACCGCCCTCACGTAGGCTCCCTGCTCGGGAACGGCATCGTGCATGCGCCGCCGAAGCTCAACTGCCACTTCCCTCAGCTTCGCTTGCAGCCTCTTTCGCATCGTCTGCCGCAGCACCGTAAACCGACCGCTCTTGGTCTTCGCGCAAATGTGCGTGAATCCCAGAAAGTTGAAGGTCTCCGGCTTGCCGTCACCCCGCTTGTCGCGCCTCTCGACCGCATACCGGCCGAACTCGATCAGACGCGTCTTGTCAGGATGAAGTTCCAGGCCGAACTTCGCAAACCGCGCGCGCAGTTCCTCCAGGAAACTCTCGGCTTCGGCGCGATGCTCGAATCCCACGACGAAGTCGTCCGCGAAGCGCACGACGACCATTTCGCCCCGCGCCTGCCTCGTCCTCCATCGCCGGATCCAGAGGTCGAACACGTAGTGAAGGTAGATGTTTGCCAGGAGAGGGCTGATGCTTCCACCCTGGATCGTCCCCACCTCACTCTGCGTCCGCTCGCCATCCTCCAGCACGCCCGCGTTCAGCCATTTCTGGATGAGCCGCACGACGCGCTGGTCCCCCACGCGGAGCTCGACGAACTTCACGAGCCATCCATGGTCGAGGGTGTCGAAAAAACCACGAATGTCTGCGTCGAGCACCCAGTTCACCTTCCTCGTTACGATCGCGATTTCCAGTGCGTCCAGCGCTCTGTGTGGGCTGCGCCCGGGCCGGAAACCGTACGAGAACCCGAGGAAGTCCACCTCGTAGATGGCGTAAAGCACCTCGGCGACAGCGCGCTGGACGATCTTGTCCTCCAGCACGAGGACACCGAGCGGCCGTGGCCGCCCGTCCGCCTTCGAGATGTACGCTCTCCGACCCGGCTTCGCTCGGTACGCTCCCCGCTTCAGCCTTCCCGAGAGATCCTGAAGGTTTCCATCCAGGTTCTCCCCGTAATGCCGCCACGTCTCGCCGTCGATACCCGGTGCTGCGTCCGGCCTGATCTCGCGGTAGGCCTTCCGCAGCCGCTCGACGTCGTACACGTGGTGCAGGAGCGCGGTGAACCGCTGCTTCCTGTCCCTCCTTGCTGCCTGACGTATCCGCTCGAGCGCGCTGGGCGCGCCGTCCCGGCTCTGTGTCCGGGGCGCGTTGCACTCGGCCGGATTCCCCTTGGCCAGCCCATTTCCCTCCACCGTCTCCGCAGCCGGTCCCTCGGCTTTGTTCGACAGCTTCTTCGGTACAGTGGGGCTGTCCGACTTCCCGCGTCCGTTCATCACCGGCGTGCGTCCTTGGACTTCCCGGTGCGACCTGCTCGCCCCTCAGCGGCAGGCGGGCGCGGGATCTCCCGGCTCCCGTGCGAGGTGTTTCCGGACGTGCTCGGGGTCTTCGACCGCGCCGGGTCCAGGTACGCCTCGCTACTCCCTTTCGGCGCACCCAGTGTGACCTTCCGCCGAGCCCCACGGCGTCGGCACCCGGTAGATTGGGGGTTTTCGCGGCTCAGTGCCCGGCCCGTCCGTACCCCTGTCAACGCTTCGCCTCCGGTCTCACGGCCGGCAGCGCATGACTCGGGGCCGGTGTGGGTCGCTACTCCTTCACCGTATGGCTCTTTCATCCACTACACCTCGCCGGTTTTGACCGGCGCACGGGGCTCCGCCCCCGCGCCCGTCGGCTCGCCTATGATGAGGTCTCCCAGGGGGGAACACATCACATCGGTTCGAAGGCGGATCCGTCGCGCGCGCGGCCGATCCGGCTGACATCGGAGAACCTGGAGCTCTCGCGTGAGTACCCCGTCGCTGCCCCTCGCCCGGACGGCAGATGCTCTCGTCCTCGGGCGCGGCCGCCTTGCCTTCCTCGTCGCGATGCTGGTGTTGACGATCGTTTGCGGCCGTTACGCCCTCCACCTGCGCGCGGAACAGAGCAACGCTTCGATGAGCTCCTCGCGTCCGGCGGAGAGGGCGGTCGAGCAGCGCTTCCTCGCCGATTTCGGCAACGACGAGGTCATCGTCGTCGCCCTCACCCATCCCGAGATCCTCGGACCCGACGGCGTGGCGATGGTCCGGAATGTCACCGAGCGGATCGCCGCGCTCGACGGCGTCCGCCGGACGACCAGCCTCACCAACGTCCGGCAGATCGTGAGCGGCCCGGAAGGGGCCGAGCCCGCTCCGCTGCTCCTCGATCCGCTGCCGCCCGGGGAGGAGGGCGCTGCGGCGGTGCGCCGCGCGCTCGATGCCAACCCGCACCTGACCGGCCTGCTGATCTCCGCGGACCGGCGCACTGCCGCGATCCTCGTGGAGCTCGAGAACCGCGATGGCGACGATTCCTACCGCGCTCGCCTCGTCCGCGACGTGCGCGCGATCCAGCAGGAAGCGCGACCCGCCGGCGCGGCGATCCACGTCACCGGGATCACGCTGCAGAAGGACGACACCACGCGCCTGGTCCGCCGCGACCAGTCGATCCTGCTTCCTCTCTCGCTGCTGATGCTCGCGATCTCCCTCGCGGTGGTGACGCGCCACATCGCCGGCGTGCTGCTGCCGCTCGTCGTGACCGGCGTCACCGTCGTCATCACGCTCGGCCTGTACGCGGCGCTCGGTCATCAGGTCAACGTCATCACGTCGCTCCTGCCGCCCCTGCTGCTCGTCCTCTCGACCACCACCGCGATCCACCTGTTCCAGGAGTGGGTCGCGCTCGGCCCCCGGGTGCCCGACCGGGCCGGGAGGTTGCGGAGCGTCCTCCGTTTCTTCGTCGCGCCCTGCTTCATGACCTCGCTGACCACCGCGATCGGCCTCGGCTCGCTGGTGGTGAACGACATCCCGGCGGTGCGGCTGTTCGGCGCCTTCGGCGCGTTTGGCATCATGCTGTCGTTCGTTCTCAACTTCACCCTCATGCCGGCGTTGCTGTCGTTTCTCGACCCGCCGGCGGCACCGCGCAGGAGGGTAGGGGTAGCCTTCGAAGGCGCCTTGAAGGCCGCCGCTCGTTTCGCGGTGCGGCGACCAGGCCTGACGTTCCTCGCGGCGGGAGTGCCCACCGTTCTGGCGCTCATCGGGCTGCCGATGATCCGCAACAACACCGACCTCGTGCGCTTCCTGAGGGAGGACGAGGCACTGGTGCGCGACACCCGCTTCATCGACCGGACCCTCGGCGGGGCCAGTGCGATCGACCTCGTGATCGAGCGGCGCGACGGCCGGCCGCTCACGGGGATCGACGACGTGCGCCGGCTCGATGCGTTCGTGGACGAGGTCCGGCGTCTGTCCGGCGTCACGGGCGCCCTCGCGCTGACCGACCTCCTGAAGCAGTTGCACCGTGCCGAGCATCGCCTCGACCGCCTCGCGCTTCCGGAGGACGGCGATCGGCTCGCGGAGCTGTTCGACCTCCTCGACGCGGCCGAGGACCAGAGCGACATCCGCCGCGTCATGACTCCGGACGTCCGTCGGGCGCGGGTTACCCTTCGTCTTCACTCGATGGGCACGCGCGAGGTCGCTTCGCTGCTGGATCGCGTCGAAAAAGCCGGGCGCGCCGCCCTGGGCTCCGCCTACGTCGTGACGCCGACCGGGTCCTTCTACAAGATCACGGTCGACTCGAACCGGTTGGTGGCCGGCCAGGTGGGCAGCTTCGGCCTGGCACTGGCGCTCGTGCTTCTGGTCATCGGCCTGATGCTGCGGTCGGTGAAGCTGCTCGTCGCGGCCGTCCTGCCGAACGTCGTGCCGATCCTGTGGACCATGGGATTGATGGGGTGGCTCGGCATCGACCTGAGCACGGCCACGACCATGGTGGCTTCGGTGGTGCTCGGCATCGCGGTCGACGACGCGATCCATTACCTGACCCGGTTCCGCAGCGAGTACTCGGGTGACCTCGAAGGAGCGGTGCTGCGTACCACGGGGATCACCGGCCGGGTCTTGTCGATCACGACCGTCGTGCTGACCCTGGGCTTCTGGGTCGGCACGTTGAGCAGCTTCAAGCCTACGGTCTATTTCTCGCTGCTTTCGGGGGTGACGATGGTGACCGCGCTGGCCTGCACCATGACGCTCCTGCCCGCGTGTCTCCGGGTGCTGCATGCCGAGCGGGAGGTGCCGCGATGAGATTCTGGTCCCGAAGCGCCACCGGGCGCCGCGTCGTTCGGGGCTGCGCTGCGGCGGCGGTTGTTCTCGGCCTGGCCGCCGACGCGGGCGAAGCCGCCGGCGCGACCATCGCGGCCCCGACCGGCGAACGCGCCGATCGTGCCGCTTTCCTCGACGTCAGCCACGATGTCGTGGTGGAACGGGCGTTCGTGCCTTCGGCCCAGCGCCCTCAGGGGGAGGTCCGCATCGTCCGGCGCGGCGGCCGCGTCGTCGTCCAGACGCTGCTCTACACGCGCGTGCTCAAGAGGGTCCTTGCGGCGATCCACGAGAAGGAACGGCGCAACTGGCCGTCCGGCGTTCCCGGACACACCGACATGGAGCGCTACGTCGCCGCGCTCGAGGAGTTCCGCCGCGGCGCAGCAGGGAGCCCCGAACGGGTCGGCGCCGACGTCGACCCGCGCGTCCTGGCGCTCATCGAGTTCGTCGACGCCCCCGGTACGCCGTTCGTGGCGATCGGCGGGTTCCATATCGAGGGGAAGGACGAGGCGATCCGTGTGCGCGGGCGAGCGGCACCGGTCGTTCTCGACCTGTCGGCTGCCTACGTGCGCCGCAACATGCGCCTCATCGTGGCGGATGCGTTTCGTCTGTCCGCCGAGGAGGCAGCGACGCGGCTCGCGAAGGCCGCAGGCCTGTGATTCCCTGGTTGGCCGTGCATGCCCGTGGTGCTACATTACGTCTACGGCGCTTGGGTTTCCCAATCGCTCACGAATCGTCGACCGCAGGAGTTCCCGAAATGGCGCATCGTTTCCGTATCGTCATCCTGTCCGTTCTTCCTTTACTGGCTCCTCTCGCAGCGGCCGCGGAGCGGACGGTCGTGCTGGATCCCGCGGCGAGCCAGCTCACATTCACACTGGGCACCACATTTCACGAGGTGCACGGGACGATGACGCTGTCGAGCGGCACCGTCCGGTTCGACCCGCAGACCGGAAAGGCCTCGGGCGAGATCACCGTCGACGCGCGCGGCGCCCAGACCGGCAACGGGAAGCGCGACAAGACCATGCATGCCGACGTTCTCGAGACCGAACGATTCCCGACGATGGCGTTTCGGGTGGACCGTGTCGAGGGGAAGCTCGTCGACCCCGGCCGAAGCGAGCTGCGGCTGGTCGGAGTGATGACGTTACACGGCGCCGATCACCCGATGACCCTGCCCGCGAAGATCGAGAGCGTCGCTGGGCGCGTGCGCGGTGAGCTGGAGTTCCCGATCCCGTACGTCGAGTGGGGCATGCACGATCCAAGCTTCTTCGTCGCGCGCGCCGAGAAGACCGTCGAGGTGAAGGTCCACGCCGAGGGTCGCTGGACCGACGGCGCGGCGTCGGCTCGCTGATGCGACGCTCGAAGCCCGGCTCCGAGGGGATCGGACCGATCCCGAGCCGGCTGCTCGCGTTGCTGTACGGCCTGGCGGCCCACGGCCTGTTCCTCGTCGCCGTCGGCGGGATGATCCTCAACCTGCACCAGGGAATGCGCTGGTCGCTTGGTTTTGCGCGAGGGGCCGCCGCGGTCGCCGCGAACGCTCTTCTGATCCTGCAGTTCCCGTTGGTGCACTCGTTCCTGCTGGCGCGTCGCGGCCGCGCCCTGCTGGCCCGCATGGCTCCCGGCGGTCTCGGAGCGGATCTCGCGACCACGACCTTCGCCGGCATGGCAGCGGTCCAGATCGCCCTGACCTTCCTGCTCTGGTCGCCGAGCGGGATCGTGTGGTGGAACCCGGTCGGCGCCGCCGCCGCGAGCATGAACGTCCTTTACGGGGCCAGCTGGCTCTTCCTCGGAAAGGCGCTGTACGACGCCGGTCTGCCGCTGCAGACCGGATCGCTCGGATGGATGGCGGTGCTGCGCGGCCGCAGGCCGGTCTTCCCCGCGTTTCCCATTCACGGCCTCTTCCGGATCTGCCGGCAGCCGGTTTACGTCGGCTTCGCGGCGACGCTGTGGACGGGGCCGGTCTGGACTCCGGACCGTCTGATCCTCGCCACCGTCTGGACGGCCTACTGCATCGCCGGTCCGCGCTTGAAAGAGCGTCGCTACCTGCGACGTCACGGCGACGCGTTCCGGCGCTATCAGTCCGCGGTACCGTACATGGCGCCGCGGCTGCGGAAAGCCGAGACAAGCGCTTCGGTGTGATTTCAGGATGACGCCGCAGGCGTGACGGGCGACTGGAGAAAGAACGCCGGGGGCCAGCCCTCGCCCCCCCTCACACCCGCGTGCGGTGCAGTTCGGCAGACCGGCCTGCACCTCCCGCGGGTTATCATCGTTCCCTGGTGACGCCACGAGGCCTCATGGACAACTGGCATGCAAACACGGGGGCTCCGCCCCCGGCTCCCGCGGGGAATGCACGCCGGCGGACCGGCGTGCGTTCCGCGGGACGTTTTCATCATTTCAGGGTGACGCCTCAGACGTCATGGGCGACTGTCCCCGAGATCGGCGCCAGGAGGCGCGGTGGCGATTGCGACCCTGCACCTCGTACTTCGCCTCGAAGTTCGTCAGGGGTGCGTCCGGGGAGAGCGGAAACTCGGGTCCTCCGAACTCGTGGAGCCGCTCGAAAGCGGAGTGGAAGTCGAGAATCGACTCGATCACGGACCAGTACTCGTCGTGGTCGGTGGCGGCGTGGAGATGACCGCCGGGCACGAGGATCCGGGCGATGTCGTTTGCAGTCTCGTGCTGGAAGAAGCGCCGCTTGTGGTGACGCTTCTTCGGCCAGGGGTCGGGGTAGAACACGTAGAACGTGCGGACGGAGGCGGGCGGAAACGCGCGGTGCACCAGATCCCGGGCGTCGGCGCGCAGGAACCGCACGTTCTCGAGTCCGCGCTTGGCGGCACGCTCTTCGGCAATCCGCAGGTACTGGTTCGCCCAGTCGATGCCGAGCATCCGGATCTCGGGGCGTGCCGCCGCCACCTCCAGCAGGAACCTCCCCTTCCCGATTCCGATCTCGACCTCGACCTCGATCGGCCCGTCGGTCGCGAACACACGCGACCAGTCGAGCCCCCGCATGGCCTCGTCCGGGTCGAGCCGGAAGGGACTCTCCGTTCGCTGCGGCTTCGTCTCCGACACGAGCGCCATTCTACGGGGCTTCGCCCCTCTGCGCAGGGGCAAGTCTGGAATGTCCACCCGATCCCCCGCGCCGGCCCGGCGGGCCATCGCTCGTCGATCCCGTTGCCGCGACCGCCCGCCGGCATCGAGGCTCGAGCTCGTAGGGTCGAGTCCGGGAGGTGAGCAATTGACTACATCCAATGCGCGAATCTCGCTGAGCCTCGGACTGCTCCTGATCGCCGCCTGTGACCCTCGTCAGCCGCCGCGCGGGCGGGATTACGACATCTATCACTACGGAGATTTCAGGTACCTTTCGCCAGCCGATGTCGTCAAGCTCGACAACAATCATGAAATCCTGTCCACTTTCAAGGAGCCAGCAAAACAGGACTCCCTGCTACAGCGTGGAATCGAAGTCACGGAGAGTCAGATCGAATTCCTGGTCTTGATGGGATTGCTGGACAGGCAAGCAGAGCGGCTCGTGACCCGCATCCCGATGCTCGATCGAGATGCCACGGAGAGAATGCGGGGCCTCACGGCCGGTGCAGCGGCTTCGGTCGCGGATGCGACCCAAAGTGCCATTCTCGATTTCAAGAAGGAGCTCGAGCGAAGAGGCCAGGCCGGCAATACCTACCCTCTACTGTTTGCGTACATCCTCGATGGGAGGGTCTGGGAACTCTTCAGCGATGCGGGACTGACTGGCCACGAAACCGCGACTCCATTCTGGAGCGGCGAGGTCTGGGCGGTTTCACCGTCCCGCGGAGTCGACCCGGGGACGATCACTTTCTGGCATGACCGGGCGGTCATGTACGTGATATGGACGGAAGTGGCGGCGTCCCGGATGGCCCCTTTCATGGCGGACGACCGACAACTGAGAGAGTTGTTCGCGAGCTGCGTCGACAGGGGACGGGTCGAGAGCCAGGCGCTTCTCGATCTGTTCTCACCGTACGGTTTGGTGAGCAAGAGTGGAGAATGCGCATTCCCGATCTTCGCCGAACGAGACGGCGATTCGTTGTACGAGGCCGCAGACACCCTGGCACACCAGGTTGCCGACCAGGCCGTGTCCCGTCTCGACCTTCGAAAGCTGGTGCGAGAATTTCGATTCCGCGACGAGTCTCAGGCCCTCGTGATCGCCTACCATGAGCTGATGTGGGATCTCGTCGACGATCTCGTGCGCAGCGGGACGATCACGAGACCGGCTCTACTTGACGACCCTCTCGCCGCCGAACAGGAGCATGTGGGGAATCTCGTGTTCGTCGTCCGGAAATCCGAGTAGTCCCTCGGACGGCTGTCCGTCGACGAGCAGGACGGCCCGATGAACATCGATCCCGGCCAGCAGCTGTTGCACGACCGGGTACGGGCGGATCGTCCGGATGAACGGCCATGTCTCACGCACCAGCGAGTAGCACCCTACCGGCCAACGTCCGCGCTGGGACATCATGTCACCTCCGCCGGGCATCGCCGACGCCCAGGCGGGCCCCAGCAGCACGAGGTCGAGGAACGGCCTGGCCTTCGACTCCTCGAGGGTCCGTTCCAGTCGGGTCGCCCACGCGTGATTCAAACGCCCGAAGAATCCCTCCAAACCGGAGATGCAATGCAGGTCGAGCGATCGTGGGAAGAACTCGGCGGAATCGGCGTTCCGCTCGGGCAGGAATCCGCGGAAGAATCATCGCTGCGGAAACGGGGCGACGGGACGGCGCGGGCAGCACGGAGGTTCAGACGGAGCTCCGCGTGGGGTGAGGAGAGATGAGGTAGAATCGCGGACGAGGCACGCGCATGACGCTCCTGGAACGATACGACGCCATCTCGAGTCGGGTCGCCGAAGAAGTCGCCCGCCTTTACGGCCCCAGGCTGGTCGCGTGCGCCGTGTTCGGCTCGGTGGGGCGCGGCACGCCTCGGCAGGACTCGGACATCGACCTCCTGATCGTGGCCCGCGATCTTCCCCGGGGGCGTTTCGCGCGGGTCGAGGAATTCCTGCCGGTGGAGGCTCGGCTCGAGAGGGACCTGCAGCCGGTCGACGACGCCACCGTTCCGATCGAGCTTTCACCCATCTTCAAGACGCCCGAGGAGTGCGAGGAAGGCAGCCCCCTCTTCCTCGACATGGTCGAGGACGCGAGGATCCTCATCGATGCCGAGGGGGTCCTGACGCGTCGTCTCGATCGCCTCCGTGCGAGGCTGAGAGAGCTGGGGGCTCGACGGGTCGTGAGCGGCAACGGGTGGTACTGGGAGCTCAAACCGAACCTGCGGCCGGGCGAGATCTTCGCGCTGTGACCAACCGGAACCTCGCACAGAGCTACGTCGTCAAGGCGCGGAAGCGACTCAAGGCGCTGGCCGTTCTGAGAGACGAGGGCGCGCATTCGGATGTCGTCCGCGAGGCCCAGGAGCTGGTCGAGCTGGCACTCAAGGGCATGCTCCGCTCGGCAGGGATCGAGCCCCCCAAGCTCCACGACGTCGGCGGCCTTCTGGTCGAGCACGCGGCGAAGTTCCCCGACGACGAGCGAGACTCGCTTCCGCGCGCGGCGGCGATCTCGAAACGCCTGCGCCGAGAGCGAGAGCTGGCTTTCTACGGAGATCTCGACTTCATCCCGACCGAGGAGTACTCCGCGGCGGATGCCGAGCGGGCGTACGCGGAAGCGGCATCGATCGTCGAGATGGCCGAGAGAGTAGTCGCTCGCTTGTCGCCCTGAGGTCGCCGCCCTTCCCCGCCCACCCGTTCGTTCCGGAGGACACCTCATGTGGCGGTACAGCGGTTCGTCGCGATGCCGAGGATCGAGGCGCCTGGGCGGGCATCCCGGATGAACGGCCCTTTCTCACGCACCAGCGAGTTGCGCCCCGCCCGCCCGAGGCGCGGAGATGCTGAGGAAATCACGGAGTGACCGTCGCGGAGCACGGGATCTGGTAGAATGCCTGCATGGGCCATGGCCTCATGAAAGTGCCTCGCACTCAAGACCCTATTGTTGAAGAGGAATTCGATCTCTCGTACTACTGCTCCCTGGACACCGCGACCCGCTTCCGGATGATCATCGAACGATCCATCGTTCTCCTGAGGCTCGCCCAGAAGAATGCAACCGATCCAGGCTCTCCTGCGCTCGACGATCTGATCGCCATGAAACGCGCCGCCAACCGGCCCAAAGATCTCGAGGACCTCCGGCAGCTCGAACGACTTCGGGACCGTCTGGGCCCTCCGTCCGAATCCAACGAGTGAGCCGTCCGGGCTCAATCGATCGGTGCTCGACGGGCACGCTGTCGGCGCTGAACGCGAGCGCGTATTTGTCGTGAGGCGATTCGGACGATCCTCGAACGCCTCGACCTTCCGATCTGCGCTCCGCCCATCGCCCAGGCCGCACCCGAGGCCGAGCCGGAGGAGACCGATCCGGGATTTGCATCCGATCGAGCCCACGAAGAGCGAGCGCCGCGGAGAAAGCCGTCGACGCGCATGCGACGCCCGGCGCACGGGAGAAGAGGGCTGTGGAGTTTGCTGCGCGTTTGAACACGTTCGTCCTCGGGGCAACAGGTCGTCTCCTCGTCGGGGGGGTTCGGGGTATGCTTCGGGTCGCTGGGCGTTCGGGTGGGGCTCGGACGGGCCCGGTCGGGTGACAGGAACGCCGCTGTCGGACGCGGGGCAGGACCGCGTGCCCGGGCATCAGGGGAAAACGGGGCTCGCGCGGAGCACCGCGGCGAGGCGGCCGTGGCCAAGCCAGTCGCCGCTCGGTCTTCGTGCCGATTGGGTGCCCGCCCGGACTTGGTGTGCGATGAGTCCATGGAACCGTTCATCGCCAGGCACACCGACCAGATCGACGGGACCCTGTCCTGCCTTGACCGAGTGGCCTTTCGTGGCGATCTCTGTTCGGAACGGAATCCGTGGAATTTTTTGCCATCGGCGGCAACTCTCATTCTCAGGAGGTCACTCCCATGGACGAACCCTCGATCTTGACACGTCGGATGGATGCCCTCGAGCGGCGCTGGCGCTGGACCGCAGCGCTTTTCGGGATCCTCGCTGCCCTCGTGCTGATCATCGCGCTGGTCGGCGCGCTGCGGAATCCACCGGACGTACTGCGGGCCCGCGGGCTCGTCATCACGGACACCGCAGGGAAGACGAGGATCGTGCTCGGCGCACCGATGCTCGACGCCACCGCGGATGCCAGGCTCGCCCAAACCGTCGGATTGGTCGTCCTCGATTCCTCGGGACGGCTGAACGTGGCGGTCGGAGCGAACGCCCCCGCCGTGTCCAGCGACGGGACAGTGGTAAAGCGCATCGCGGCCGAGGCGGGTCTCACCATCTACGACCCTCGCAACGGCGGCGAGCGCGGAGGGATCGGTGCGTTCGAGGACGGTCGGGCGATCATCTGTCTCGACTACGAGACCGGCAAAGAGGCCGCCTGCATGTCGGTCGCTCCGAACGACGCCCACGCCGCCGTGATGTTGAACGGCACCCCGAACGAGAAAGTCTACGACCGAGTCGGCATGTTCCTCGGGGATGACGGTTTGGGCCTGATCAAGGTTTACGGCGGAGACGCGAACCCGAATGGCCTCGTGCTCGAGGCCGGCACCGCCTCGGCGCGTCTCGTTGCGTACGACGGGGTGGGCAACGAGATCGGCGAGGCCCAGTGGAAGGCATCGTTGCGAAACCCGTGAGTGCAGAACGAAAAGGGACTTGACCCCTTTTCACGGCGACCGCAGGAGGGCGCCGTTGTGGGGCTTGGCGGTGCCCTTCGTGGTCGATAGCTCGGCGAGGTCGAGCATGCCGTCGTGATCGAAGTCGTCGACGACGAGGGCATCGGCACGCGATTCCATCGGAATGCTCCACCGCTGGGCGAATCCGCCACCCCCGTCCGCGGTGTACAACGCGAGCGAGAACTCTCCGTTCTTCTCGCAAACCGCCACCACCAGATCGGACTTCTCGTTGCCGAGGAGAGGGGCCGCCGTGACGAGGCGCGGACTCCCATCCATCGCCACCTCGGCAATCGCCTTGAACCCTCCCTTGCCGTCCCCCGCCATGATGGACACGCCCCGGGACCGGTCGGCCAGCGCGAGGTCGGGTCGGCCATCGCCATCCAGATCACCGACCGTCACGCAACTCGGCTTGAATTCCGAAACGATCTCGCGGGCGGGCAGGAACCCTCCGCGGCCGTCGCCGAGCAACACCACGATCCGGGTCCCGTCCGGACGCACGAGGACCAGATCCCGAATGCCATCGCGGTCGAGATCCGCGTACGCGATCAGGCAGGAAGCGGGCGGCCGCGTGTCCGCCGTTCCGCAGGTCGGATCGGGTGCGCGGGGAGGATCCCGGACGGGGGGCGACGGCGGAACCGGCGCGGACGGGACGCTCGGCGCCATGGTCATTGGGCTCGCGGACGGCTCGTGAGCGTCAGGCACGTTCACGCCGGCCTTGGCGATCAGTGGGGAAGCCCGCCATGACTTGACCGCGCGAACCACGAACGAGGGGGCGCCGGACACCGCGAACTCGGTGGGGTAGACCTTCCGCGCAGGATCGTCGAGGCGTCGGATTCCGTAGATCGGGCCGGGGCCAGCGATCGCTCCGACCAGGACCTCGACCGGCTCACCCGACTCGAATCGCGCTGCTTCGCGTAGCAGCACGGTGGTGCGGGAGCGGATCTGGCTGTCGGGCGTCCACTCCACCAGCAGCTCGAGCCGGGTGCGACCCGAACCCTCCGGGGTGGTCTCCGGCTGACTCAGGACCACGGTGCCGAGCAGTAGGTTCCCGCGAGCCGCCGCCTCGCTCGAAGGGGCGGCGGAAGCCGGGAGGAAGAACCAGAGCGAAACGACCACGGGCGACCAGCGCGGCGTTTTCATGGGGATTCCCCTTTCTTCGTATCTAGGAAACCGCGCGACCGGGCGAGATGTAAGGGTTCGTTACGCGGCTCTGCGGGGAGAGTGCCGCAAACCTCGGGCGAGACGGAGCCGGCGAGTGACGTTTTCCAACGTGGTGCGCAACGTGATGTACCGCCTGCGTGCCGGGGCCCGAATGGGGCGCGCCCGAGCGGCGGTTTCCCGCCGAGTCGGGGCAGGACGGGGAGTGAAGTTGCCCTGCTTTCGCGAACGGTCCGACCTCCTTTCGTGACGGGGCGAGGACGCGGCATATGGGCTCGGGCTGGCGTTCTCGCTGAAGAAGATCGCCATTCGCGCGGAGTACGAGAAACTCGACGTCGCCGCGGTCGACAACCTGTACCTGGCGTCGGTCGGAGTGGATTGGCGCTTCTGAAAGAGCCCGGGACTACCCGACAGCCACCCGTTCGGCGGATCGCCCGGATGAACCGCCCGTTCTCAAGCACCCGCGAGCAGCGATTTCCGACCAGCGTTCGAGATGGGGCACGATGTCACCTCCGCCGGTCCGCCGGGCATCGCCGACGCCCAAGCGGGCCCCAGCATGCCTCCAAGATCGGCAGCTCACCGCCCAACCGAGTCTCTGGACGAAGGCGCGGCGCGGTAGCGGGCCTGCCCGATGTCCCAGAGCCCGCGGGATCTGCGGCGCATCGTGGCGAGCACCGTCCCCATCGGCCCGGCGGGCCATCGCTCGTCGATCCAGTTCCCGCGATTGCCATCCTGCGTCCGCCCGCTACAGCGAGATCGGCCCGGGCGCTCCGACGTCTCCCTCGAGCATCGCGAGGACCTCTCCCACCAGGTAGAGCGAACCGGCGACCAGCACGCATCCGCGCTTTCCGGCGATCTCCCTGGCGCGGGCGAGCGCCCGAGCAGGATCCGCGACCTCCTCGCAGCGGGGAAGAATACCGGACAGCCGGGAGACGAGTTCGGCCGGATCCGCCGCGCGGTCCACGCGCGACCGCGTGACGACGACCGCCGCCACCAGACTCTGGAGCGGACGCGCGATCGCCGCGACGTCCTTGTTCTTCACGGCCGAGAAGAGCAGGACGGGCCGCGGACCCCTCCGCGAGCGCAGGTACGCGGCGAGCGCTTCGGCCCCGGCCGGGTTGTGCGCTCCATCCAGGAGAATCGGTGGATCGCCGGAGATCCATTGGAGCCGGCCGGGCCACCGAACGCGTGTCAGTCCGCTGCGAACCGCTTCGGGCGAGACGCGCAGGCCGGACTCGCGAGAGAACTCCTCGAGCGCCACGATCGCCGTGCGCGCGTTCTCGGCTTGATGGCGGCCGGGAAGAGACGGCCGGATCTCGGGGTACCGCTCTCGAGCGGTTTCGATGGTGAAGCTGCCGTCCGGATGGTCGACCCGCGACGAAGCATCGAGGACTTCGATGAAGCGGGCCCCGGCCGCGGCGCACGCGCCCCTGAGGATCTCCACGGCTTCCGGCTGCCGCACCCCGCTGACGAGCGGACGACCCGGCTTGACGATTCCCGCCTTCTCGCGGGCGATCTGCTCGATGGTCGTCCCGAGGCGGTCCGTGTGGTCCAGGTCCACGGTGACCACCACTGAAGCGACCGCGTCCACGGCGTTCGTGGCGTCGAGGCGCCCGCCCAGGCCGACTTCGAGAATCGCCGCCTGGACCCGCTCCTTCCGGAACGCAACGAGCGCCGCCGCGGTCATGGTCTCGAAGAAGGAAGGATGCGCGGCAAGCGATCCGTCCCTCAGGCCCGATGCGATCACGTCGCGAGCCTCGGCGAGGTACCCGCCAAGCTCCGAATCGGAGATGTCCGCACCCGCGATCCGCACCCGCTCGCCGGGCCGCACCAGGTGAGGAGAGGTGTACAGCCCCGCACGGATCCCGGCGGCGCTCAGGATCGCGTCGATCGACGCGGCCACGGAACCCTTGCCGTTGGTGCCTCCGACCAGCATGCAGGGGTAGCCGGCATCGGGGCGACCGAGCGCCTCGAGCATGAACCGCATGCCGTCGAGCCCGAGCTTGATCCCGAATCGCTCCAGCCCGTACAACCAGCGAATCGGATCCGACTCGGTCGAGTTTCCTTGGAGCTGCCTCACGGGCGTTCTCCCGACACCTCGGGAAGAAACAGCCCAACCGGAGCGATGCCGGTCTGCCGGCATCGCGGAGGGCGGGAGTGGGAGTTCGGGGGCAAAGCCCCCGCGCCGCTGTTTCTCGAGAGCATCCGGACGTTATATTAGCTCGCGAGCCGGATCTCTCCGGGGCCGAGACCCTGTCGGCGCCGCGAGGACGGGGGGGGCGTGGAAACCGCTAGCCGTGTCGCAACCTGGCTCGTGATCGCGTCCGTGGCGACGATCCTGGTGACCGGCAGCGGTTCCGCGCCTCTCACCGATCCCGACGAAGCCCGTCTCGCGCGAACCTCGGCGGAGATGCTCGGAAACGGCGATCTGGTGGTGCCCACGTTCGAAGCCGCACCGCGTCCGGGCGGTCCGCCGCTGTTCCACTGGATGCAGGTCGCGTTCTTCCGGGCGCTGGGGTTGGGGGAGTTCTCGGCGCGTCTTCCCGCCATCCTGGCGACGCTCGGCTCTCTCCTGCTCGTCGCGTTCGTGGCTCGCCGCCGCTTCGGCGAGGAGGGGGCCGCGTGGGCCGCCGCGGCTTTCGGCACGATGCCGCTGGTGGTCGTGGCCGGAAAGGTAGGGACGCTCGAGTCGCTGTTCGCCCTGCACGTGTTCGCGGCGGTTGCGCTGGACATGGCCGAGCCCGGCGAAGCCGGCCGATACCGCGGAGCGGCCATCGGCGCCCTGGTGGGGCTCGCGTTCCTGGCCAAGGGTCCGGTCGGAATCGTGTTCCCCGTGCTTCTCCTCGTCGCCGGGCGGACCGCTTCGGGCCGCAACGTGATTCCCGGCGCGAGCGCGGCCGCAGCCGTCGCAGGGTTCTCCGTCGCCGTTCTTCCGTGGGGGCTCGCGTTTCTCGAGCGTTTCGGCCTGGCCGGCTCGGTGTGGACGATGGGACGGGAGGCGGTGGCGCAGTACACCGCGGGCAGCGGACACGACGAGCCGACCTGGTTCCACGCGAAGGTTCTTCTCGCTGCGTGCGCTCCCTGGGTTGCCCCCCTGCTGCTCGGCTTCGTGCGTCTGATCGGGCGCCGGAGCGACCCCGCGTCGAAGACGGCGCTGTACGCGGCCGGAGCGCTGCTGACCGGCCTCATCGTCTTCTCTCTCGGGTCCGGCAAGCGGCCGGAGGACATCCTGCCGCTTCTCCCCTTCGCGGCGATCGTGATCACGTGGGAGCTCGGCCAGGAACTGAGCCGCGAGCGCGAGAGCCGGCTCGGCCCCGGCCTGGTGGTGGCCACGCTGGCGTGCCTCGCGTTCGGTCTGGCCTGGATCGGGTCGCTTCTGGCCGGGCGCGGCGCCGAAGGGCTCGCGGCGGCAGGCGCCGCGGTGTTCGGGCTCGGGGCGTTCTCGGCGCTGGCCGGTGTCACGTTGCAGCGCGTCCGCTGGGTCTACGGAACCGCGGTGGTGGCGAGCATCGTCTTCCTGAGCGCGGCCGCGTTCGGGCTCTACCCGATCCTCGCCCGGGAGCGAAGCGCGGAGCCGACCTTGCTGGCGGTCCCCGATCTGTTCTCCTCTCGTCCCGTCGTCGTGCTCGAGGCCGACGTGCCGAGCCTGACGTTTTATCTCGATCGCGTCCCCGAGAAGGTGGACCGGACGAGGCTCGCGGAGCGGCTCGCGCGACGCGATTCACCTCTCGTCATCGTGGACGAGGAGCGGACACCGTCGCTCGACCCGGTGGAGCAGAGCTGGCTGCGCGTCATCGGCGGCACCGGCCGGTATACGGTTTACGAGACTCGCGATCCGCGGAACACTCCGTTCGTTCGATTGTCGCGCCGGGGCTGATTCCCCGCCGGCCCTCTGCCGACAACCCCGGCGTTCCGCCTCGCGGCCCGTCGCTTTCCTGTCGCCTTGGCGATTGGACCCCGCCCTGGTGCCGGCTCGAATGTCCTCTGGGGGCGGACGGGACGAAAACAGGACGAACATGGTCGGCGCCGGCGCTTGACTGCCTCGCCGCGCCGGGGTAGCTTCCCTCGATCCCCGGGCCCCGAGGCACATCCATGGCTTGGTTCAAGAAGGACAAGGCCCCGAAGCAGCGCCCCGTCGAACGTAAGGTCACGATCCCCGAGGGCCTCTGGGTCAAATGCGACAACTGCAAGGAGATCGTCTACAAGCGCGAGGTCGCCCGAAACGCCAACGTTTGCCCGAAATGCAACTACCACTTCCGGATCAGCTCCAGGGAGCGCCTCGCGCAAATGCTGGACGACGGGGCGTTCGAGGAATTCGACACCGGAATCAGCCCCGTCGACGCCCTCGAGTTCTTCGACTCGAAGCCTTACAAGAAGCGACTCGAGGAGTCCCAGGCCAAGACGGGCATGCGGGACGCCGTCCTGTCCTGTACGGGACGGCTCGGCGGCCATCCGGTCATCGTCGCCGCCATGGAATACGGGTTCATGGGCGGCTCGATGGGAAGCGTGGTCGGCGAGAAGATCTGCCGCTGCGCCGAGCGGGCCCTGGAAGAGCGCAAGCCCCTCATCGTGATCTCCTGCTCGGGAGGCGCCCGCATGCAGGAGGGGGCGCTGTCCCTCATGCAGATGGCGAAGATCTCGGCGGCGCTGGCCCGGCTCGACGAAGAGTCGATCCCGTTCGTGTCGATCCTGACCGATCCCACGACCGGGGGCGTCACCGCCTCCTACGCCATGCTGGGAGATCTCAACATCGCGGAGCCCAAGGCTCTCATCGGATTCGCGGGACCGCGGGTGATCGAGCAGACGATCCGCCAGAAGCTCCCGGTGGGCTTTCAGCGCAGCGAGTTCCTCCTCGAGCACGGGATGATCGACATCATCTTCGAGCGATCCCAGATGCGCGACCTGCTGATCGCCAGCCTGAACTTCATGGTCGGGGTACCGAAGGACGTGGACGCGCCGGTGACGACCTCGTCGTCGTGAATCGAGCGTGAGCCGGCCCCGTTGTCGCCATCGCGGCGCACGCGGTCCACACGGGTCTTTGGACCGGAGCTGGCTTCCTCGAATCGTTCCTGCCCCGGAGCTCGGCAAAGCAGTTGTCCACGCCGAAGTTCCCCGAGAATCCCGGTTTCTGCGTCGCAACCGTTCGGAAGCCCACCGCCACCTCTCGTCCGCTTCGCGCAGCTGCGCTCGCGACGGTCGTGGATGTCGAGGGGAATTTCACGCTGACGCATCCCGATTGGGATGGGCTCGAAACTCCGTTGGCCTCGCTCTGGCGATAGGGGGTCCTCCGCGCAGCTCGGAGATCCACGGGCCTGCCTCCCGGAACGCCGAGACCACCGATCTGAGCGAGCTGGATCGGATCTCGGCAAAGAACGGGCGTTCGTCGCCCACGCGCGCGGGATCGAGGTTCTTCGATCAGACGAGCCGGCCCTCCGTCCATCCGATCCGGATCAGATCGATCCGCGCGGGATCGGCCACCCCGAGGCCGAACTTCGTCTCGGCCACCTGGACGTGCTTGGGCGAGGTCGCGAAGGGGAGGTCCGTTCCGAAATGCTCCCGCCGCCTGGCCTCGAGGATTCGCAGCCCGGTGGCGTCGGTCGCAACCGGGTCGGTCCCGACCAGGAGGCCGCCGTAGCGCCAGGTGTACTCGGGGGCGAAGTCGTGCGGCCCCTTGCTGTGGAAGAGCGGCGTGAGCATCACGAGCACGTTGAGCCGCGTCTTTCCTTTGACGATCGGCAGATCCCACAGCCCCGCAAGGTCGGCGCAGGAGTCGCCGTGCCAGCTGTCCGGACGCGGGCTGAACATGATGTAGTTCTTGAGGAGGCTTCCCACGCCGGCCCAGTGGTGCGTCCGCATCGGCCGCACGTTGATCAGCGCCGTGGCGTCGGCGAATATCGGATTCTGGAGCACCCCGCGGTCGTCGACGGCGATCCGTGCGGCGGGCACCCCGGCATCGATCAGTCGCGCTCGCATCGCGTCCTCGAGCTCGGCCGGAGTCGCGAGGAAGCGCCAGACGTTCGACTTGATCCCGACCGTGTCGGAGGGTCCGAAGAGGCTCTTCCATCCCGCCAGCGGATCCTCGTTCCCGGTGAGCGCGGCCACTCGCCTCGTCGAGCATGCGCCGCAGGACCGGGCCGTCGGGCTTCCCGTCGGCCCCCACCGCGCGCTCGTCGCGCACGAGAACCACGCGCGATCTCGATCCGGGCGATTGGGGCGGAGCGACCCGGTCGCCGGAAGCCCCGGCCGCTTCGCGCGGGACGACCGGCTGGGGCTCCGAAGGCGGGCGCACGCACGCGGCTCCGCCCGCCGCACCGAGGAGCGCGATGCCGGCCGCGTCCAGGAGAAACGCCCTCCGCGTGACCCCTCGGCGGCTCCTTCCCCGCGGCTTCTCGCTACGGTCCTTCATGTTCTTCGCCTCCAGCGCGCTCGCGCCCCGGTTCGACGGGAGCGCCGTCCCCTCGCCCCTCGATCCGGCGGCCGATCGCATCCAGCGTCCGCTCGGCTTGGCTCCGAAGCGGCGCCCCGAGGACCGCCGCGAGCAACGCGCCCGAGGCTCGCGCCGCGGCCCACGTCCCCTCCCGCCAGCGGCAAACGCCTCCCGGCTCGACTTCGCCCGCGCACGACGCCAGCAGGCTCCGTCGTGCTGCGTTTGCCTCGGACTCCGAGGGGTAGCGAACGACCAGGACCGCGTACGCTCTCTCGCCCTTCCCACCGAAGTCCGATCCCGAGTAGCGCGCCAGAAGCCCCTCGGTCCGGGCCCCCAGGCGCAGCACGTTCCCCTCGGCGATGGAGAATCGCCGATCGAGCAGCCGATCGTCGTGGAAGTAATGGACCTGGCCGCGAAGGAGCCCGCTTTCCGGGAGAAAGCGGCGAAGCTGCGGTGGGGCCCCGCCGTCGCGAATTCGTTCCGCCACCGCCTTTCCGAGCCCGGTCACGGCGCTCCGGATCTCCGCGCCCGTCCCGAGAGCCAGGATCGACACGAAGTAGCGCCCTTTCCAGAAGGACAGCGAGCTCTCCGCGATCTCCGACTCTTGACCGATCCCCGCCTCGGCCCCGTCGCGCAGGTCGTGGTGGTACGCCCCGAACGCGTCGGACGACGAGCCCATGTCGAAGAGGTCCGCGAGGATCTCCGGAGCCCCCGGCTTCACGTACCGCGCGGCGACAACGCTCCGGACGTTCAGCGCGCGGTAGACCTCGGCGCCCCCATCGATGTAGTCGTACAGGTTGTCCGCGCCGTAGACCTCGAGCGGCTCCTGGAGCACCCAGCCGTGGTGCTCCCTGGGAACCGGCCGCTCCTCGGCGCGGACGAATCCGGCCAGCGCCATCAAGAACCAGGCCGCCCGGGAGTGTCGCACCCGGCACCTCCGAGAGCCTGCCCCGGATCGCGCGCCGGGAACCGTGTCCGAGAGTCCCCGCCGATCATGGTTCCATCGGACTCCGCCGGGTCGAGCCCTCGCGGGGAAGCATACCAGTTGTCCATGACGCCTCGTGGCGTCACCCGAAAGCGATGAAAAACCCGCGGGAGATGCAGGCCGGTCTGCCGGACTGCACCGTACGCGGGTGCGGGGGCCAGGGCTGGCCCCCGGTATTTTCACTCTAGGTGGGGCGAAGCTTGTGAAGCTCGCGCCATGTCGGTTCTTCACAGACACGCAGCGTCTTCGGATCCAGGATTCACGAGGACGCAGCGAGCTTCGCACCACATCAGGAATTTCTCGGAGCGATTCGTCCTGTCACCTCACCCGCATTTTTCTCCCGAGGCGATGCATCACGGACAGACCCCGATCCACTGCGGCAGACAGGCGGGCGTGGCGGGCGGCCGCTCGGTGCCGGCCTTCGTCGTGCCGTAGGAGCCCTCCCGGGTCGCGTTGAGCGGCACGACCAGGTAGTACGTGTCGCCGGCGATTGGCGTAAACGTCTTCGTCGTGACGCCGCTGGTGCTGCAGAAACGCAGGTCATGGCTGTAGAACTCGCCGAGCACTCCTTCATAGATCGCGTAGTCCGTGTCCGTCGTCCGGCACGAGGGATCCCAGGTGAGCGTGAGCTTCACCCCGACCGCCTCGTCGACCCTGAAACCCGCGACGCGCGCGGCGCCCGAGGGATCCGCCGTGCGCAGCATCGCTTGCTGCCACCCCTTCCACCGCATGGTCAGCCAGCGGCTGCGCTGGGCGAAGGGCGTCGTCACCGGATCGTACCGCAGCCGGACGCGCCAGTGGTACGGCGTCACGTCGAAGAGGCCCGTCTCGATCTCGCTCAGCGCCACCCCCGAAACGCCCGTGTCGTGCGCATGCACGCCGACCTTGGTGTTGATGCCGTTGAGACTGTCTCCCAGCGGCTTCACCTCTTGCTCGAGCCACACCCGTCCCCTGCCGAACGGGGTACGGCCGCGAAGGTTGAGCCGGAAGCTCTCGGGGCCGTCGGACATTCCGAGGTGCGCGATGGGGCCGGCGGCGGTCGTTCGCCGCTGGCGGGGAAGGAGGCTCAGGCCTGGGCCTTCGTTGCCGTAGTAGACGAAGGCCCGCCCCTCGTCGGTCTCGCCGTTGTCGTAGTTAGGGGCCCCCACGATGACGTCCGCGTACCCGTCGCCGTTGACGTCCCCTCCTGTCGCGACGGAGTCGCCGAACACGGAGGACTTCTACAGCCGGTCCTTCGCCCAGTTCGCCATTGGCAAGGTCCGGTCGCCGTCCGTGCACGAGGCGCTGCCAGAGGTGGTCGGCGCGCTCATGCACCCCGACAAGGAGGTGCGCGACAGCGCGGCGCGCACGATCGGCAAGATCGTCGAGGCGGTCCCTCCGTCGGCGCTGACCGACCGGCGGCGGGGCGAGATCGAGGAGGCGCTCCTCCGCACGATCGGGGACCCCCAGCCCGCGGTGCGCGCGAAGGCCGTGCGCGGCCTCGGCAAGATGGCGCTGCACGGGTACCTATCGCTGGAACAATGCTCGCGCGTGCGGGGCGTGCTCGACGCCCTCGTCACGCGCTCCGAGGAGCGGAGCTGGGACCGCGCGTGCGTCGTCCGCCGCGAAGTGCAGGAGGCGCTCGCCCACCTGAAGGCGCCCTGGCTCGGCCCGTAGACCGCTAGACGCGGGACCCACCTCCGCGCGCACCGCGGACCGATCATCGGGGCGGCACCGGCGGAGGCCTGGGTCGGTTCGCCCCCGGCCAATTCGCTGATTTGTAATTATGCATTCCAAATGCATAATTGCACGAGGAGGCCGCCCGCGTGAGCCACTACGTTCCCCGCGCCCTCGAGCCGGTCCTCGCGAAGGCCGTCCGAGAGTTCCCCGTGGTCGTCCTCACCGGGCCGCGCCAATCCGGCAAGACGACCCTGCTGCAGCACTCGTTCGGAAAGAGCCACGGCTACGTTTCCCTCGAGCCTCCGGACGTGCGGGCGGCGGCAGCGGCGGACCCGCGAGGATTCCTCGCCCTCCATCCGCCCCCGGTCGTCTTCGACGAGGTGCAGTACGCGCCCGACCTGCTCATCTACATCAAGGAACGGGTGGACGCGCAGCGCAGGCTGCGGGGGCAGTACCTCCTGACGGGATCCCAGAACCTGCTGCTGCTCGCGAGAGTGACCGAGTCGCTCGCCGGGCGCGCCGCGATGCTCCGGCTGCTTCCGCTGTCGCGCCGCGAGGCGGAGGGAGCGCCGCGGGCCCGTCTTCCGTGGGAGGCGACGCGCGGGACGGCACGGCGGAAGGGGCCGGCAGGCCGGGATCTCTGGAGGAGCTTCCTGCGCGGAGGCTACCCCGAGATGGTGACCGAGCCGAAGCGCGATGCCGCGGCGTGGCACAGGAGCTACATCGCGACCTACTTGGAGCGTGACCTCCGGAGCCTCCGGCAGGTCGGGGACCTCGCGCAGTTCCAGAACTTCCTCCGCGTGCTGGCCGCGCGCAGCGGCCAGCTCCTGAACCTGGCCGACGTGTCTCGCGATCTGGGTGTGGCGCTCAACACGGCGAAGGCGTGGCTGTCGGTCCTCGAGGCGACGTACCAGGTCGTCGTCCTGCGCCCGTGGTTCGACAACGTGGGGAAGCGCCTCGTCAAGACGCCGAAGGTCTACTTCGGCGACGTCGGGACCCTGTGCTACCTCGCGCAGCTCCAGGATTCAGGACATGCCGCTGCCGGCCCGATGGCTGGAGCGATCCTGGAGACGGCGGTCCTCTCCGAGATCATCCGAACGCTCGTTCATCGTGGGGAAGAGCCGAGGGTCCACTTCTGGAGGACTTCCGACGGGCATGAGGTCGACTTGATCGTGGAGGAGCGCGGGAAGCTCGTGCCCATCGAAGTGAAGCTCTCGTCGACGCCATCGCCGAGGATGGCTGCGGGGATCCTCAAGCTGCGCGAGATCCTCGGCGGGAAGGTGTGCGACGGGTACGTGATCCACCCCGGCGACGTCCGACTCCCCCTGGCACCCGGTGTGTCGGCACTTCCGTTCTCGGCGCTGTGACCTCTGCGGGGAGCCTGGGCCGTCTCACCGGACGTGGCCGAGCGAGCGCAACCCCGCGCGACCGGCCAAGTCAGGCCGCACCGACCGGGGTAGTAGTGCAGACCCTTGCGTGGCCGCCTCACCGCCGCCAGTCGCTTCTGCTTCGGATCCCAGCGCACGTCGAACGACTGGCACGGCTCGACGGTCGAAAGCACGGCGATCAGACCCTCCGTGATCCCATCCCGCTCGGCGATGGAGCGCGCCAGGTCCTCCTTGGAGCGCCCCTTGTTGGCGGTCATCGATACGGGCAGGTACGGAAGCGGCCGCCCACCGCGCTGCGCGATCTGCGCGAGATGCTCCTCGAGAATCGAGGTCGTCTTCTTGACGTAGGCGCCAAAGTCCTCGAGCAGCACGTGTTGCGAGTTGAGCAGGCGCTCGAAGGCAGCGCCGTCCCACAGGCCCAGGTAGCCCTTGAACAACATCCGGTCGAACAGGACGAGCTTGCCGATGATCGCGTCGGCGTGAACGGATTCGAACGTCGCCATGGCGGGCCTCCATCGGTGACGGAAGGCCCGAGGATGCGTCCCGCCTGCGCGAAGGTCAACCGCCGTCGATCCCTACACCCACCGACGCTCGCCACGATTCGAATTCCCTTGGGTTGCGGCCGTCAGGCCGCGCTAGGTCAACCGAACCTGCCTCCGCCGACGACCGAGACGTCCCCAGCATATCCCCACAATCGGCCGCCAGGAATACGAATCCCTCGAAGGCCACTACCAGGACGTGCACCAGCGGTGGCCGCAACCGACGTTAGGCCGGGTCGAGGATTCAATCGGAGTCGACCGGCTCGGGTTCCGCTTCCGCCGGAGTGACCGGTGGAGCGCGCGATGGAAGGCGCCTTTTGGGGATCGACCGGGGCTGAGGTTGACGGACTGCCCGTTACCGGGCCCTGGGGGACGCGAGGTACTTGGGGGCACCGAAGAATCGGTCGCTTGTTCCGACCACGTGCTGCACGGGTGATCGTGAGGGCTCACCGCGCCGCGTCAGGAGGATCCAGACGCAAGCAGGCGACGCTGTAGGGGCGGCGATGGAAACGGGGCCCCAGAGTTCCCACGCGGATGCTCTTCCCCGTGCGCTGGGATGCAAGGGGCGTCTCGCACCAACATACCGGTCATGCCGGTCCTGACGCCGAGCGGGCGATCGCGGCGACGAACGCGCGGAGATCGGCTGGACCCGTGCGTGCCGCCTGGTGCACGCGTGTCATGTCCAGCCCCTCGTAGGCGTGCGCGACAATATTGCGGAATCCGGCGGCTCGGACGAGGCGATCGGCGAGCGCACCGTCGATGACACCCGCCGTCTGCAGGCGCCGAAACGCGTCGGCGTAACTCTGCGGCGTTCCTGAGCCGTACGCCACGCACGCGGCGACGGCAAGGTCGATGACGATCTGCGTCGCCTGCCACAGGTGCAGAATCACCGCATCGGACGCATCAGTGGACGCGAGAAAACCGTCGGCGCTCGGTGGCAGCTTCTGCGCGACACGCGCGAGATGGCGTTCGAGCGCAAGCGCTCGTTCGGCCAGAACGGCGTGGTCCATCGGGCTCATCCGGGCGGCGTCTCCAGAACGCCCGCATAGAGGGGCTCGAGGATTGGTGCCAGATCGCACCAGGTGTGCACGGCGTTCAGCCAGAACCGATCGAACCGTCCCGGGGTCTGCTCGAACAGGACGACGCCGTCCCGTGCGACGCGGTGGCGAAGGAGCGCACCGGCACGGTCGAGATCGACGAGGTCGATCCGATCCGCCTTGATCGAATCGGCGACCGCCGCCAGCATCGCGTCGGCGTCGAAGCCGGGATCCGCCTCGTAGGCGAAGTCCCAGTCGGAAAGTCCATGCGCCTCGTTGCGGGCTCGCGAGCCGTACAGCAGCAACAATCGCAGACCGGGAGCCGCCCCGGCAATGAGCCTGAGCGCGGCGTAGCGGTCCGGGTTGGCGGCGGCGATCACGAGAATATCGTAGCAGAGCCTCCGGCGCGACGGACGGATCATGACGGCCGACAGTCGAAATAGGCGTCCGACGGATAGCGCTTTCACACTGCGTTTCCTGCTCCACGTCCGAGTACGTCCGAGTAGGGGCGGAGGACAGCGCGCGCGGAGAGCTGGGGGAAGCGCGAAGTCTGGCGCCACCTCCCCCCCTCCGGGGCGAGGTGGAGGACCCTCCCGGCTTGAACGGCGAGGATGGTCGTCGCCACCTGAGCGCGCGAAAGCGTCAACAGCTCTTTCCTGGCGGAATCGATGAGGACTCGACAGAAAACCGTGTGGAGTTGCTGCTCGAAATTCTTCAGAGCTGACGCGGGCTGCGTCTCCTGTGGGGCGGCACGAATCACGTTGGCCTCAAGGTCGGCGAGCGCTCCGTGGAGCGCGGCTCGAAGCGCGGCATGACTCACGTCGCGAAGGTTCCCACCGGGCCAGGCGTGAGCGAGACGCCCTTCCTCGCCTGGGGGCGCGACGTACCCGGGCATCGTTTCAGACGGATA
>CAVOVZ010000004.1:0-25211 GCA_963699985.1 Terriglobia bacterium | reverse complement strand
GGCCTTCCGTCACGGTCGCTCCACCAGCTCCCACGCGAGGGGCGTTCCGCGCGCCACATCGCGAGCGGCCCGCCGGCCCAGCACTTCGTCGAGGTGCTTGGGCGGAAGGCCGTCTCCGGGCCGGTGAAACGAGCATTGTCCTGGGTGAACGGCTCGCCCGCTTTCACGTCCGCCACGACGAACAGGGAACATCGAAAGCGGCGGCTGGCCGCCTCTCGCTCGGTGGGCTGGTAGCGCACCCCTCCCATCGCCTTCTCGGCGAATCGAATCGCCTGAACCATCTCCCCGAACTCCCGAGCTCGAGGGAAAACGCGCCGTCCGGCCCCGGCATCGCACGCGACAGCGTCAGGTGCTTCTCGACGATCGCGGCTCCCACCGCGACGGCGGCGACCGGCGCCGCGATCCCCCGAGGGAATGGTCGGACGCTCCACCGGCACTCCAAAGCGCTCCGCCATGGCCGAGATCGTCCGGAGGTTCATCTCTTCGGGCGGCGCCGGATAGGCGCTCGTGCACTTGAGAAGCGCGATCTCCGCGGCACCGGCGTTTCGCGCTGCGTCCAGCGCTTCCGCGGGATCTCGTCCAGTCTCGCCATGCCCGTGGAGAGGGTCGAGGAGGACTTCCCGGTGCCGGCGACGAGGCGGACAAGCGGATGTCCACCAGCTCGAACGACGCGATCTTGTACGCGGGCGGGGCGTCCAGTCCTACCCGAGGAACTCCACCGCGCTGGGATCGAACGGGGTCAAGAACAGATCGAGGCCAATCTCACGGGCGACTTCGCTCATCGCGGCTGCCACTTCCACCGGCGCGAACGCCTCCGCATACAGGTCGTGGAGGGTGCATGTCCATCCCAGAGCGAGCCGCTCCCGTGACGGAGCAGTTCCGCATCCGAGCGGATGGTGATGGTGTCGGGAGTGTGGTTCGGAGCTTGACCGCATCGCCCCCCGCGGTCTTCGCCGCCTCCACGATCTTCACCGCCTCGTCGAAGCTGCCTCGGTGGTTGGCCGAGAGCTCGGCCACGACGTACACGGGCCTGCCCGGCCCGATCTCCCGCGCGCCGATCCGGATCGTGGGGTTCGGTCCTCGCATCGTACTCATCTTTCCAGGTAGGGCGGGATGGCTGCCAGGCTCTCGACCTCGAGCCGTGCGCGGCCGGTGTCCGGAACTCCTTCCAGGTCTCGCTCGAGCCGGTGCAGCGCCGGATCCGGATCATCAGCATCCCCGCCGCGTTCGGCCAGACGAAGTCCTTCACGGGGTTGTCCCCGACGTACGCCGACTCCTCGGGACGCGCGCCCAGGAAGAAGCGCGACGCGGTACACTTCACCCGAAGGTTTCCATTTCTCGGGCCCGAGCAGATCGCTGCACACGACGGCGTCCACGAGCGGATCCAGCCGAGCGCCTCGATCTTGCCTCGCTGCACGGCACCCATCCCGTCCGTCACAATCCCCAGGCGCACCCCTGCGTCGCGGAGGCGTCGCAGGACGGGGATCGCATCGCGTACGGGACGATGTCCGGCCGGTGCCATCGGTACAGGTAAACGCACACATCCACGAGCTCGGTCGGCTCGGCGCCGAGGGAGCGCAGCCCGAGTCGAACACGTGACCGCGCCCCTCCGCGCCAGGACGCCGAGCATGCTCCGAACATCACGCCCTCGGAAACGCCCAACCGCGACGACAGATGTCTGGAGACCGCTCGGAATCCGCTCCGGCGAAATCCATCTCCGGAAACAGGGTATGGTCGAGATCGAAGAGGACCGCACGAACGCCGCTCATGGCACGCTTCGCGTGCCGAGTCGCCCGGGCTCGAGGAAGAGGTCCTCGGTGTAGCGCAGCATCACGAGACCATCGCGGAAGTCGTCCACCGCCCGCGCGACGGTCTTCCCCTGAAGGAGCCGCACGAGGAACCGCGGCGACGGCGCGCCCGCGGCGAAGCTGAGGGCTGTGCTCCGCCGAAGCGTGGGTTGACCTCGATGAACGGGATGCGAGTTCCGTCCAGGAAGCACTGGATCGTATTGTGTCCCGTGAGACCCAGCTCCCGGGCCAGCCGGATCGCCGCTTCGATCAACGGAACGCTCTTCACCGTCCGGCTGATCAACGACTCCCCCCGAGAACCAGCATCCGCTCGCGAGGAACCACGGACGCACCCTGCCGTCAGATCGGCGAACAGATCGATGGTGAACTCGGGAGCCTCGACGAGTTCCTGAACGATCGGATCGGGGACCTTGCCCAGCGCCAGATCCAGATCCGCGCGTCGTCCGCGCGGAACGTGAGGCGGCTTCCCTTGCCGAAACGCGGCTTCACGAAGAGCGGGAACCGCAGACCGGGGATGGAGAAATCGACACGCCGCGGCATCGCGAGCCCCGCCGCCTCGCAGGCGTCGAGAAAGGCCGCCTTCTCCTGACAGCCCTTCACGACCTCCGCACTGGGCGCCGGCGTCACCGTCCCCACCTCGGTGAACCGCTCCCGGTGCGCCGCGAAGATCGGAAGCTCCTCGTCGCGGGTGGGAGCGACGAGGCGCACCGCCTCGCGCCGGCAGTAATCGACGAGGAAGTCCAGGAACTCGGGGTGGGTACTGCGGAAGCAGCACATGCCCGTCCGCGACGTACAGCGCGGCGGAAAGCGGACTCGCGTCCGCCGCCAGGACGGCGCCGCCTCCCTCGGCCGACAGCCGTCCCGGAACGCTCGACGAGCCCTACCTTTCGCGAGGCGCTCGTGACGAGGACCTTCATCGGCACACCAGGTCCGCGCAGATCATGTTGGTTCCTTCGAAGACCACGCCCGTGCATCGCCGTCCTCTCGATCTCCCTGTTGGGAGTCCGCACCGGCCCGGAGGGGCAACGCCGGCGTGGACCCGCGGATCCCGATCCCGCCATCGACCTGAAGGAGCTCCCTTCGATGCGACGACGAACGCCCTCCCGGCGATCGTGCCCGCCCGTCCTGAATGGCCGGGCCGTTCACGCGCCGAGGAGAAGATAGCCCGTGAGCGAGCTCATGGGAATGCCGGCCCTGTCGCGCCGCCGTGGCCTGGCTACGGCCGTCACGGCAGCGTGCGACGTCGAGGTCTCGCGATGAACGGGGCTAGCTCGACGGCCACCGAGGCCGGACCGTCTCGGGCGGGGGCTTCTTCCCGAATCGCCGTCACGAAGTCGCCAGGCGAGCTCCGGAAACAGCGGGCGGGCATGGGAGCCCGCCCTCGTCCGGGGACATTCTCGCTACGACCGAACATTCGGGTCAACGGCTCACGGGCAGCCCAAACCGGAGGCCTGGATCTCGGCATCCCGAGACCCGACCTGGTGTGCGCCGGCGTCGTAGGTGCCGTTCCCGATGTTCTCGGCCCGCACGACGCACCAGATTCCAATTCCTTGGGAGGGGATCGCGGCGAGCGGCGCCGACGTCGACGGCTGGTCGTTCTCGAGGCACTGGGTCGTGGAGACGGTGAAGTCACCGCCGGAGTTCCGCAGCGTCCGCAGATCCCCGCAGACGACGTCGTAGCCCGCCGGGAAGCTGGGTCAGCGTGGTATGGCCCGGGCTCGGCATGCCGAATCCGGTCCGGCCGTGATCCTGAGGAGATCGAAATCGGGATCGCCGGGGGGAAGCTGCCCCTGCAGCATGAACATGTCGTTGGCGAAGGATTAGAGTGGTCCCAGGATGCGCGGTGCCGTGTGCGCTTCGCACATCGCCTGCATGTTGACGACGCGATTGAAGCCGGCGAGCACGCCCGTTCCCTGCATGCTCAGGGCGAGGAACGGTTTGAATTGCTCGACCTCTCCTCCGAGAGAGCCTCCGGGGCCGTAGCTACTCTAAGAACAATCTACTTTTTGTTGTCAATAGACGATAACAAAGCGAAGGTCTCATGGCGATGGCCGCCGAAGCGCTCGAGTTCTCGGAAGCTCTGCATTTGGGTGCCTACTGGTATTCTGCCCATTGTTGCTCCGCACGAAGATGATGAATGGGATGGCAATTCCGTAATTCGCGACTCGGGAGTGCGTGCATCAGTCGAGATAAAAGTCCTGTTTTGAATCATTTGCTGGCTGCACGGATTTAGGTGGAGCCGCCGCCGGTACCGACGATTCACGAGTTCCTCGATCTCTTAAGAAACAGCGGCGCGGGGGCGCTGCCCCCGAACCCCCGCTCCCGCCCTCCGCGATGCCGGCGGACCGGCATCGCTCCGGTTGGGCTTGTTTCTTCCGGTGGTGTCGGGGCGCCCGCCCCGTGCGGCCGCTCTTAAGAAACAGCGGCGCGGGGGCTTCGCCCCAGAACCCCCAATCCCGCCCTCCGCGACGCCGGCAGACCGGCATCGCTCCGGTTGGGCTTGTTTCTTCCTGAGGTGTCGGGGCGCCCGCCCCGTGCGGCCGCTCCCGAGAATCCCAACAGAACGTCGAAGTTCGCCTGGAGAATTCCTCATGATCCTTCGGAATTCGTCTTCTCGACACCGAGCGTTGGTCGTCCCCAGGTCTCGGGATCGATAGCGATCCACCAAATCAGCGACTGGGTGGTTTGCGCCGGGGAGCTCCGGCGGTCGGTCCGGCGATCGCCGCGCTACGCCGCGGCAGGACCGTTCCAGGTCTTGCCACTCTGCGTGGCAGTCGCGGATCCAAACACCAGGATCATCCGCGGCCCCATCCGTGCCCCATGTGGGCCGACGCCGGCGGGCGTCATCGCTCCCGGCGGGACCTGCGAATCGGTTCCGCGACCTGTGAAGTCTTGGTTTCGCGGCGGAGGGCCCGCGAGCGAACCCTGCCGATCAGCGCCCTCAGCTCGCTCTCGCTGGGACGGCGATTCGCTTCAAGATGACGGTGTTTCCGTCCCCCATGGCGACGAACTGGGTGCCGACCGTGAGGCCCAGCGCATTGCGGACTTCCTCCGGAATGACGACCTGCCCTTTCGAGGACATTCGCGTCGTCGCGACCGCTGCCATGACTCCGCCCTCCATCGTACCGGTACGATCTTGCCTGGGCGCGCGGCGCGGGCGCATCGGACGCCGACGTGCAGGACGGCGCCGCGCCGATTCTCCCTCGGCTGCGCGGAAGTAGCGGCGGCTCGCTCCCGCGCGCGGCGTCACCCGGATCCATAGCGCGCCGCGATGAGCGCGGACACCTCTTCGTAGTCCTCGGCCGCCGTCTCCGGAACCCGGACGACCCGCCGGAGCAGGGCTCTTCGGGGGCTCCCGGCCGGGATCGTCGCGGACAGTCGGAGGGTCTCAGCGGCGAGATCCTCGATCAGACCGTGAAAGACCAGCGCGACCATCGCCGGCGCGGCCGCAGTTGCCGCACAGCACTCCGCCACCAACTGGGCGAAGACGACGATCGCGAAGCATCTGCCCACTCCGAGGAGAACGCACGGGTCCTGCAGCGCCTCGGGCGGCACCGCGACGCTCTCCGCGAACCGGCGAAACGCGTCCACCTGGGACTCGAACAGCCGCACGTTCGCCACCGATCGGAGAGATTCGTACGCCGCAAGGAAGTGCCCGAACCGCACGGTCTTCGCATTGCGCTCGTGGGGTCCGGTCCAGTACGCGTTCTCGCCTGGCTCGCCGTCACTCGGCTCCGGCGGCGCAAGTCCACTGCCGAGACCGGCGAAGTACGGCTGGACGAACTGGGCGGTCATCCCGAAGTTGATGTGCGTGCTCCCCTCGAGCCCGGGGATCAGCTGCGCGTCCCTGAGGGCGGTCTCGAAGTAGGTCTCGGACTCCGCGCCCCGGGCGCCGATGCACTCGGAGAGCAGCGCGATCACCTTCACTCCCTCGGTGCTCACGCGGGCCTTCTGGACTGCGTGGACAGCAGGTAGCGCCGCTCGTCAGGTCCCGCGACCTGCAGGTAGTCGAGCGCGCGGCTCGCGTAGAATTTCATCGCAACCAGGCGCGCGAACGCCAGCGCGAGCGTTACGCGCAGATGGGGCAGCTCGGTGACACGCCGGCCGTAGAGCTTCCGGGAGCGCATGTGCTCGAAGCTCTCGGCGAAGGCGTGCTCACAGATCCCGATCGCACCGAATCCGAGGAAGAATTTCCCGAGGTCCACCGTCCCGAACACCGCTTCCCAGGCCTCTCGACCCTCGGAGATGATGTCGCCGTCCGGGAACTCGTGGTCGTGGATGTCGAACTCGCCCACGAAGGCCGTCCGGATCCCGATGGTGCGGATCTTCCGGACGGCCTGGAACGCCGGCGTATCGCCGGGCCGCACGGCGAAGAAAACGAACGGGGATCTCCGCCCTTCGCCGGAAGTACCGGGCTTGCGTCTGGCCAGCACGGACACGATCGACGCGGCGTTGGCGTTTCCGATGTAGTACTTCGACCCGTTCGCGACCCACCGCCCCGGGCCCGCGGGCTCCACTGTCAATTCGTTCGCGAAGAGATCCGACCCGTGGGCCTTCTCCGATACCGCGAACGCGAAGAGCCCTCCGGCCTCCAGGCGCGTGACTGCCTCTGCCTTCAGCGCCTCGTTCGAGCTCATCAAGATCGGGAAGAAACCGAGAAACGACACGTGGAGACTGTACGCGTGGGCCGGGCTGAAGTACGCCGCGGCCTCCAGGAACCGCGCCAGCCTGCGCAGATCGAGCCGGTTGCCGCGGCTCGAGAAGCGCGCCGGAGAAAGAAGGCTCGCGTACATGCCGTGCGCTGCCTGGAACTCGATCCAGTCCGTGTACCACTCCTCCTGCCGGTCCTCGGTCTTGAGCGCGTCGAGCCCCTTCGATTCGAAGAAGCCGACGAGGAGTCGGACCAGGGGGTCGTCGAGATACGCCGCCGTGCCCGGCCCGGACGCCGGCGGGGCGAACGCGATGGGATAGACGGCGTCGCGGAGTATCGGACTCATCTTCCCCTCGCAGGGACGGCCGTTCGCTTGCGGACGACGGCGTCACCGTCCCCGGTGACGACGGACAGGACACCGACCTCGATGCCGACCGAATCGCGAACGTCCTCCGGGATACCCCTCCGTCCTCTAGCCCGGGTGATTCACGAAGGTCCGTCGCGAGAGTGACTTCGGCGAGCCCAGTCGAGCCGCGGAGACGGCGGTAATGACGGGCAGCCGCAGGGGCGAGGGCCCGAGACCTACTTGAACAGTACCTCGCACGACCCGAGTCCCGAGGATGCCCGTCGGCATCGCCGGATCCGCGGCTCGAATGAGCTCGCCGAAGTCGGTCGCAGCAGGAGCTTCGTGAATCATGGGGACAAGGGGCGTCCGCGTCGTTGCGGCGGCTCCCGAGCGTTCGGCCCTCCATCTTACCGATAAGAACATGCGGCCGCCCGATCGATAGCGCAAGCCGGCGTCCGCCGATCGTCTCGGAGGATGCCGACACCGAAATCCTCGATGTCGCTCCGCGCCGGCACGTGACACGGACGATCCCGCGGGTCCCGAGAGGAAGGCTCCCCGCGGGCGCAGGTCGCTCGGGGTGTACAACAGGAAAGTGAGAAGGAGCTGAGTCGAAGCGAATCGGGGACAGTCTCTCATGAGGCCCCAGGGGCCTCATGAGAGACTGTCCCCGATTCGCAGCATCGTCTCCTCACTTTCCTGTCGTACATCCCTGCAACAGCGAGGACTTTGAGGCGCGGCGTGAATCGCGTACAATGGCCGACGACTCGATGTGGCGACCGATTCGCTTCGGAACGATAAGGAGGATTCCATGAAGGCACGGAGAGTTTCGTCTCTCGCGGCGCTTCTCGCCGCCGCTGCGTTTCTCGTCTCGCACGCGATCCTGGCCGCTCCGAAGGCTGAGAAGAGCGCGGCAAAGCCCGCGATGGATGAGAGGGCCATGATGGAGGCGTACATGAAAGCGGCGACGCCCGGACCCGAGCACCAGGAAATGGCCAAGCTGGCGGGGAGCTGGAAGCTCGACGTCACCTCGTGGCCAGCCCCCGGCGCCCCGCCGCAGAAGAGCACGGCCACCGCGGAGTTCAAGCCGCTTCTGGGCGGCCGCTACATGCAGCAGGAAGTCCATGGCGACATGGGAGGTCAGCCGTTCGAAGGGATGGGGATCGAGGGATTCGACAACGCGAGCAAGGAGCGGTGGGGCATGTGGGTCGACAGCATGAGCACCGGCTCCATGATGACGCGCGGAAAGTGCGCGGCCGGGGCAAAAACCTGCACCCTGACCGGCAGCATGATCGACCCCATCACGGGGAAACCGTCCGCAGTGCGCGAGGTCTTGACGCGAAACGGGGACAACAGCTTCACGTTCGACATGCATGGGCCCGATCCGAACGGGAAAGAGTTCCACACGATGCAGATCGTGTACACGAGACAGTGATCCATCGGTCCGAGCCGCGCCCGGACCCGAACGCTCCCCGCGGCCGGTCCGGGCAGCGGATCGGCTCGCGCTCCTCGCCACCAGCGAACCCGGAGCGTCGGATCTCGTCGGCGCCTACCCGAGCGCCGCGTCAGGAAATCCAGGGTCAGAACGAACTCAGATTTCCTCGCCTGTCGACCGCCAGGACCGAGTAGTACTGGTTCCCGGGAGGCGGATTGGGCAGCTCGAGCGAGGTTCCCGAGACGTTCTGGAACACCCCGACAGTCCCCGCTCGAATCGCGTCGCGGGAGAACGGCTGGCTCGACACGTAGACGTTGTAGCTCACCACGGTGGTCGGACGTCCGTCGAAATCCGTCCCGACGGCCGTCCAGGAAAGGACCACGGTCGATGACGGCGAGCCCCGGTTGACGCGAAGCGTGAGGATCCCGCTCGGAAGCTGGTTTCCGAGGCCACCCACGTTGCCGTCAACATCCACCGCTCGCACGAGATAATGATACGGCGCCGCGGTGGCGAGGGCGCCCGAATCCGTGAACGTGGGCGAGGTCGACGTGCCGATCCGGTTGGACAGAGACGGGAGGAAACCCGGAGTCTCTCCGCGGAAGATCTCGTACGAGGCAATCGTCTCCGGCTTTCCGTAGATGTCCATGGTGACCGGGTCCCACGTCAGGACCGCGCTCGTGCCGGACTTCGAGAGGCGCAGCGAGGTGATGAACGCGGGAGAGCGCACCCCCAGGACGAACGTCGGCACGCAACTCACCTCGGTGGAGAACCCCGAGGTCCGATTCGACGTGTTCGTCGCGGTGACCGCGATGTAGTAGCGGACGCCGTTCGTGAGACCGCTGAGCTGGTACGCCGTTTTGTTCACCGCGTTCACGGACTGCGTATACACCCCCGGCGCGGTACCCCACACGACCGTGTAATTCTTCAGATCGTCCGGCGCCCCGGCGGACGACCAGGACACTCTGAGGTTCCCCCCCGTCTCCGGGTCGACCACCGTCACGCCCTGGGGTGGCGGCGGAGGATTCGGGTTGGACGGAGTCGCCTTGACGCAGTCGGGACCGTCGACGGCGCAATCGGAGTTGAAGTTCGACCACCGACTCTCGAACCCCTCCGCGTCCAAGGCGACGACGAAGTAGTAGTAGGTCTGCATGTTATCGGCCGGAGCATGCTCGAACGTCGTCTCCGTCTGCGGCGATCCGGTCAGCTTCTGGTAGTCCGGAGGCACGAGACCGGTGGAGCCATAGACGTCGTAAAGCGCTCCCGGCAGCGCGCTGGGGTTCCACGAGAGGCTCACCCGCGCATTCCCCGGCGTCGCCTGGAGGCCGCTCGGGGGGGCGACCGCCGGAATCACGAGGTGGAGCAACGGGTCGCCCATGTAGACGTAGCTCTGGCAGGGTTCGACGGATCCCCGGCCGCACCAGTAGGCGAGGCTGTTCATCACCGGGATCCCAGCGATCCTCTCCTTCTCGGGCCCGTACAGGTTCTTGAACAGGACCGCGACCGTTTGCTCGCCGACGAACGTGTTGGAGAGACCGGACGGGGAGAGCACGGCGACGGCGCCGCCGCCGTTCCTCTTGAGCCAGTCCTCTCCCATGGAGTACGTCAGCGTGGTGTGGAAGGCGCCGGTCAGGCAGTTGTGGGCGATCAGCCAGGGCAGCTTCGTTCCGTTGAAGAGCCCGTTCACGTCGGGGAATTGTTGTGCCTGATTGAAGAAGAAGTCGTTGGACCACAGCACGAAATTCCCGTGGCCCGTGTACTGGACGATCGAAGCTCCATCCGAGAACGTGTCCGATCCGTTCACCGCCTTCTTGATCTCGGAGCGCATGGCGGTCGCGGCAGGCTCCGGGCATCGCGTCGGGTTCTGGTTCGCGAACGCCGGATCCATCCAGTAGTCGAGGAAGCGGACGGTGTGGGGCGGGGTCTTCATGAACGCGGCCGAGTCGTTGCTGACCTTGCGGAACGCGTTCGACTCGGCGATCGAGAAATCCTTCCCGCGGTCGTTGATGAGCACCGCATGGCGCTGCCACGGCTGGCCGGGCAAGCTCTGCTCGTACTGCACGATCTTCTGGAAGATGATGTTCGCTTCGCCGAGGGTCCGGGCGGGGACTCGCCCGATCATCAGGTCCGGGAGCTGATCGTCGCCCAGCACGTCCGCGAGCAGGTTGTCGCTGGTGTAGTGACCGAGCTCGTAGACGTCCTTGAACATCACCTGCGTGGGTACGAGGTTGCCCGACGCGGTGCCCCCCTTGTAGTCGAACGACCCGTCCCCGAGCAGAAGAACGGCCTCGGGCTTCGGAAGCGCCCATCCTTCACCGGGATTCGAGGACATCACCCACGCCAGGAACTTCTCGATGGCGAGAGGCCCGGCAAGGCCGTCGTTGAATTCGTCCTGCACATCCCTGATCAGCGCGATCTTGGAGGTGATCCCCTGCGAGGCTCGGCGCGCCAGGAAATTCGCGAGCTGGGCGGCGGACCGGAGGCTCTCGTGCGCGATCACGATGAGGTCCGCCTGGTTCGCAGTGCTCCGCAAGTCGGACACCGCGGCCGCCGCGAAGTCCGCCACGGACGGAACGCTCACGCCCCCGTCCCCCGCCACGACGAAGCGCCGCAGCGTCCCGTCCGGTAACGCCGGGTCGTTCGTGATGCGGAATCGAATACTGAACGGACCCGTTGCGCCGGGGTTCGCTCCCGTCAGGCGCACCGGGCTGACGATCCCGGACGATCCCACGCGCCCCGTCACCTCGTAGATCGAAGGAGAAGCCGTCCCGAGCGAGCTCACGACGAACTCGGAGTCGCCATCGGGCCAGTCGAACACGAGAACATCGCCCAGGGCGGCGAACGATCTGCGGTAGCGCACCTCGACCCAGTCGAGGTATGCCTCGCTCTTCACCGCCGGGACCGTCGGCACCAGCTCCCATTTCACCTTCACGGGATCGGTGACTGGGGCCCCGGCGCCCGAGTAGATGAAGTCGTGCGTGTACAGCGTCCGCCCATCCCAGGTGCCGTCGTCCGTGTTCACCGCGAGAGGCTGGCTCGACGCGTCGAGGAGAGTCACCGTGCCCTTGTGGTCGGGATTGACGGAGGCGTTTTCCGAGGCGCCGCGCACCTTCACCGTCACCCGCACGGGAAGCGACCCCGAACGAAGCCCCGGCAGGCTCACGTCCACGGTCCGGAACGTGGCCGGCGGAGGATTGCCGACGCAGCCCGAGACGCAGAGGCTCAGCCCCCAGTACCACGGGTCGGCGCCGCCGAGCGGCTGGAACGAGTCGTCCGTCTCGAGATGGGCGACCGCCTCGAAGTCGAGCGCCGGGGTCGCGTTGATCGGTGCGGACGCTCGGGTTGCCATCCGCGCGCGAGCGCCCGGCTCGATCGTGAGGAAGTAGACGTTCTCGTCGGTGAAATCGCGGGCCTCGAACAGGTCGGGATCCGCCCCGGGGAACTCCGTGTTCAAGACCGCCTTCGGCTCGTCGTCGAGCGCCTGTCCGTAGAACTGCACCCACTCCCCGGGCTCGAGGATCCCGTCGCCGTCGTCCGTGACCTGGAGCTCGACCTCGACGCCGCGACTGCTGAGCTTCCACGCGGACAGGTTCTCGGTGACGAACGGCGTCCCCGAGATCGTCGCATAGTCGAGGCGCACGATCCCGTTCTGGCGAGTCTTGATCCGATACCGCGGCGAGCTGGCCAGCGCTTCGTTTCGGGAGGCGCCGCCGGTTCCGTCGAGGTACTCCCGCTCGGCCGCCGCGCTCAGGCGAAACGTCGTCCCCTGCCCGTAGTTGAGGAACGCGTTCCGGTATACCGACTCGAACATGCGCTCCGGCTTCGACACGAAACGCTTGCCGCTGTCGCCGTCGAAATGAACCACCACCTCGAACGAGCGCACCGTCCGGATTCCGCCGAAGGCGGGGTCCCACCGGATCGGCGCCATGTGGACCTCCACGTAGCGCTGATCGCGCAGAATCCCGATCTTCCCGAGCCAGGCCACCTCACGCGGGTAGGTCTCGCGGCCGCCGTAGGCCTCCGGGTCTTCGGTGCGCGTCTCGAGCTGCGCCGGAAAGGCCTGGAGGAGATCCTCGCCCCCGGCGACGGGCTGGCCGGCAGTCCCTTCGAAGCTCGTCGAAGCGGCCGCCGGATCCGCCTCGAATCCAGCGACCGCCCGTGGCCGAATCCCCGGAACGAGAAACTCATCCAGTCCGCGAATCTCGATTCGCGGTGTCACTCCGGGAGGCAGCGTCACGCGGACCATCTTCCTGGGAAGCTCCGGTGCGCCGACATGGCGGTCGAGCCCATCGAAGCCGTCCAGCCGGAGGGCCGCCGCCTCGGGGGAGCCGGACGCAGCGAGGTCCGGGGGAGTGACCCGGAACGTGAACCGGGAATCGTCTTTCGCTTCATCGACCGCTCGAATCGCAGGCTCGGAGGCGGCTCTCGGTCCCAGCCCCCCGACCACGACCAGAGCGACTCCGAGCCAAACGAAGCGCCAGGAGACCCTCTTAGGAAACAGATGCTCGGGGGCTTCGCCCCCGAACCCCCACTCCCGCCCTCCACGACGCCGGCGGACCGGCATCGCTCCGGTTGGGCCTGTTTCTTCCGGAGGTGTCGGACTGCACGCCCGTACCGCGTTCATGATCCGCCCCCGGGACGATCGATCGAGAACGGAACCGTCTCCACGCGAACGACCGGAGAGTCCCGAATGATGCGTGCGATTCCCAACACGTTTTGTCATCGTAGCCTCCGAGAGCACTCTTCCGCCTCATGCTCGAAGATGCGTCGCGAGATCGCGGAGACAGCCGCGACGACGGTCCACCGTTGGGGCTCAAAGCCGGGAGGCGCATCCGCCGCGCTTTTCCCGGCGAGAGCCCCAGGGATACGCCGCCGGAACCGCGGTCGCCTCAACCGCGGGCCGAATCATGGATTTCCGCGAAGTCACGCCTCGTTAAAGATACGACGAAAGGTGCAGATGCGCCGGGCCCCCGGGAATCGGAGAGTTGACCTGCCTTCCCACCGCCGAGCCGCTCCGGAAGCGGCCAGATCGCCTCGGGACGGGCCCGAGCCTGCCCCGCGGCGGTCCGCGGGGTGTACGACCGGAAAGTGAGGACGAGCTGAATCGAAGCAAATCGGGGGCGGTCGTCCATGACGCCCGAGGCGTCACCCTGAAATGCTGAAAACGTCCCGCGGGAGGTGCAGGCGGGTCTGCCGGACTGAACGTACGCGGGACGGGGGTCGGGGGCATGACCCCGATGTTCTCAGTCCAGCAACCGAAACTCTTCAGCAGGCAACTCATTCGAACCACGGGGCATTCGTGGGCTTCGGTTGCTAGCCCGGATTATTCACGAAGGACCGTAGCGAGACCGACTTCGGCGAGCTCAGTCGAGTCGCGAAGATGCCCGTCCTGCTTGGCGCCCGCAGGGACTCGGGCCCGAGACGTACTGTACCGTACGTCGCAGGGCGCGAGGCCCGAGGACGTCAAGCAGGATGGGCAGATTCGCGGTCGCAGTAGGTCCTTCGTGAATGATCCGGGCTGGCCTGGCAAACCGGCCTGCACCTCCCGCGGGTTCTCATCGCTTTCGGGTGACGCCTCGGGGCGTCATGAACGACTGTCCCCGATTCGCAGCATCGTCGCCTCACTTTCCAGACGCACACCCCCGCGCGCGCGTCGTCGTCTTGCCACGCCGATTTCCGCTGTGGTACGTTCCGTCATCATGCCTCCTGAGCTCCCGCTCCCACGAGCATCCGCAAGATCTCGCCGACGCAGGGCGATCTCGCGACGAGGCAAACGCCGCGCACCCGGGGCGCTCGGACGCGGAGGGCGCCGCAAGCCCGGAGAACGCGGGACGTCGATGCGGTGACGAACGCACCTCCAGGTGACGGTCTGGCGCCCGGATTCCCCCGTCGCGCTCCCGGATGGCTCACACGCGGGGCGCGGGACGTCCGTGCGCTCGCGCACTACCGTCCCGGCCAGATCGCGCGCCGCCTCCTGGTGGTGGCCAGACGGCGAGCAACGAGCCTCGCGCCGGGCGCGCTTCGCGCGCGCTTGGAGGCGCTGCGGAACGCGCCGCCGCCGGTACGGCCGCTCGCCCGATCCGACGCCCTGCCGGCTTTCGCGCTCGATGCGAGAGTCTCACCCCCTTCGAGGGCGGACGAGCTGCTCGCCGGGAAGTTCACGTTCCTCGGCGCGACGCGGAACCTCGGCGAGCGGCCCGCGTGGAACTTCCGCGGGCCTGGCTGCGCCTCGCATCTGTGGAGGTTCAACCTTCACTACCATCGATTCCTCGTGGATGCCGCCGTCGAGGCAGTCCGTCGTCCCGAATCGGCCGGCCGGATCCTCGGCCGTGCGATTCTTCTCCTCGATGACTGGAGCGCCGCGTGCCCGGCGGGTGATCCCGGGAGTTGGTCCGACGCGTGGTCGAGCTACGCCGTCTCGACCAGGCTCCTCAACGCGTGGCTCGCGCGGCTTCTTCTCCTGCCCGTCTCGGGCCCGCAGGCGCGGGACCTCGCGAGGCGTCTCGACTCGCTCGGTGCGTCGAGCGCGCTCTTCCTGAGCCGGTGGCTCGAGCGGGACATCGGCGGGAATCACCTCCTGCGGAATGCGTCCGCGCTGACCGCCGCGGGCGCGTGGTTCGAAGGCCCCGACGGCGCGGCCTGGGCCGCGCTCGGCAGGCGCCTTCTCCTGCGCGAGCTGTCGGAGCAGGTCCTGCCCGACGGCTTCCACTACGAGCGCAGCCCGATGTACCACTGCCTCGCGCTCGAGGACCTCCTGCTCTCTTCCCTCGCCTGCCCTGCCTCGCCCGAGCTGGCCGAGGAGGCCGCTCGGTGGTGCTCCCGCCTCCTCGACGCGCTCCCCACGGTCGTGCACCCGGACGGCGAGATCGCCCTCTTCAACGATTCTGCTCTCGGAATCTGCGCCCCGCCTCCGGCGCTCCAGGCTCTAGCCGCGGGGTTGGGCGTCGCTCGCGGATCCGGCGTCGGCCTCGACCTCCCCGACGCGGGCTACTTCCGGCTTGGAAGCGGCGCCAACGCCCTCATCCTCGACGCGGGGCGATTCGGTCCGGACCATCTACCGGCTCACGCCCACTGCGACGCGCTGTCGTTCGAGCTGAGTCTGGGGGGGCGCCGCGTCGTGGTGGATACCGGTGTGGATCGCTACGAGGCCGGTCCCGACCGGGACTTCCAGCGCAGCACCTCCGCTCACGCCACGCTTCAGATCGGGGACCTCGAGCAGGGGGAGCCGTTCGGCGGCTTCCGGATGGGCCGCAGACCGAAGGTCCGGGGCCGCAGAATCGACGGAGCCACCGTCTCGGGCGAGCACGACGGTTTCGGATCGGCCGGGGTCCACAGGCGGGTCGTCCGCTGGGAAGGCGGAGGGGACGTCGTCTGGTCCGACCGCGTGGATGGGCCCCGAGAGGTTCCAGTCGCGGTGCGCGTCGGGCTCGTGCCGGAGGCGTCGGTCATCGCCGGCTCCACGCGCGCGGTGGCGCGAGTGGGAGGCGACGAGATCGAGTTGACGCTCCCGTCCGACGGAAGTGCGGTCGTGGAAGACGGAATCTACTGCGAACGATTCGGAAGTCGCGTGCACCGCAACGTGATCGTCTGGAAAGGAACCGGTGGGCGCGATCGGGAGCACGTCTTCCGCCTCTCCCGAAGGCCAACCGGCAGCGGTCGGATCATCGCGGGGTGACGTCCGCCGTATCCCGATCCGCTCCGTTCAGTGCGGCCCGGATGGGATCGGCGTCGCTCCGGCGCCTCGACGCAGGCGATCGAGGCCCTGCCGAGCCGCCTCGTTGTTCGGATCGATTCGGATCGCCGCCTCGAAGTCTGCCGTCGCCTCGGCGACTCGCCTCTCCCGGACCAGGAGCGTTGCTCGGTTGAGGTGGGCTTCCACCAGGTTCGAGTCGAGCCGGAGCGCCTCCCCGTACTCCGCGATGCCCGCGCCGACATCCCCCCGCAGGGCGAGGGCCGTGCCGAGGTTCAGATGGGTGCCGGCGTGCCGGGGGCGGACCCGGAGCGAATCCCTGAGCTTCGAAACAGCCTCGTCGAGCTTCCCCTGGCGCATGAGCCCGAAGCCGAGATTGGACAGCGCTCCCGGATGATCCGCCTCGAGGCGGAGGGCCTCGAGACACGACGCGATGCCCTCTTCCACCTGTCCTTGACGGATGAGAACGCCGGCGAGGTTGGCTCGAGCATCGGGGTACTCAGGCGTGATGCGGAGCGCCTCCCGCCAGTGAGCCGCGGCCTCGAGCCAACGACCGGCCGCGTGGAGCTCCGTTCCGAGATTGTTGTGGGCCAGCGCGTTGTCGGTTGTCGCGCGAAGCGCATGCTCCATGAGCGACCCGCTGTCCCGCCACGTCCAGACCTGGTCGCGAGACCTGACCCCAAGCGCGGTCGCGGCGAGAGCGGCGGCGAGGACGGCACCGCGGCGCGTCGAGGAGGACGCCCCGGTGGACCGCGCGGAAGCCGGCCCCGGAACGAGCAGGGCCTCGGCGCCCCAGGCTACGGCGACGAAGATCCCGACCAGCGGCACGTACGTGTAGCGATCCGCCATCGCCTGACGTCCGACCTGGACCACTCCGACCACGGGAAGCAGCGTGACCAGGTACCACAGCCACCCGGTGAACCAGTAGCCCTTCGTCCGCCCGGCCCAGAGGGCAGCAGCCGTCAGCAGGATCAGAAGGCCGGCCGCGCCGAGGATTGCGGAAGGCGGGTGCCCGCCGGACGGATAGGGGTAGTAGACCGCGAGGCCAACCGGCCAGATCGTCTTCCCCAGATACGCCGCACAGGCGACGACCGCGTTCGATAGCCTCGCCCAGAGCGGAATCTCCTCGAACGTGCGCATGGCGCCGCCACTGTGCTGCGCCGCGAGCGTGACCGCGCCCGAGGCGAGCGACATCGCAAAGAGAGGGATCTTCTCCGCGAGGAGCCGCGTGAACGCCGGAGCGCCCGTGGCGGGGTGGCCGCCTCGGATCGCGAGCCGCCGCAGGGGCCAAACGTCGAGCAGCAGGACAACCAGAGGGAGGGTGACCCACATGGGCTTTGCCATGAGGCTCAGCGCGAGACAGGCCGCGACGAGCGCGAGACGACCGCCTGTCGGGCGCTCGGCATGGCGAGCGTAGGCCCACAGGGCCGCGAATCCGAAAAGGGCGCTCAGCACCTCCTTGCGCTCGGCGATCCAAGCCACCGACTCGACGTGGAGCGGGTGGAGCGAGAACGCCGCGGCGACGAACGCGCTCTTCCAGCGCGCCCCGGTGAGGCGCCGAAGGACGGCGAACAGCATGCATGCGGCGAGGAGATGGAGCGCAAGGCTGGTGACGTGGAAGACCGAAGGTCGCCCGCCGCCGATCTCCGCGTCGAGCATCAGAGAGAGCCACGTCAGCGGATGCCAGTTCGCCTCGTGGATCCCGAACGCCCAGAAGACCCCGCGCAGGGTCCATCCGGCCCGCACCATCTCGTTGTCCGCCGCGTACGCCGGGTCGTCGAGGTTGACGAAGCCGAAGCTCCACACCGGCGCGTAGACGGCGATCGTGGCTCCCGCAAGGACAGCAAGAACGAGCAGATCCCGGGAATCCACACGCCAAGCCCGTCTCTCCCGGCCCCGGAGTCCGACATCGGGCGCACGCTCGGACGACATCGGACGCGATGATACCCGAGGGAGCACTGCATGGGGGCCGCGGAATCGGGGAGACCAGACGAGATTCGCGAGGCAACCGGAAACGCGCTGCACTTGCAGACCCACGAGTTTCGCTGTCCCCAGTTTCTCTTCAACATCCGGGGGCATGCCCCCGGACCCCCGCCCCGCACGACGGGTTGTCATCGATTCCTGAATGACACCGGGGAGTGGCGCGAGAGGATCTGCGCTGATGCCCACGACCTCGTCTTCTCGATTCAGGAATCCTGAAGCAGCCCGTGGGTTGGCCCCCGGGATCTCGCTCCCAATCCCGTACTCCCCCGTGCCGAACCGTCGTTGTTTCCGTATCCTCTTCCCGCGATGCAGTCGCTCTTCGATGCCGTCCGGAAAGCTTGCGGCGCCGCGTCCTGGTCGCGGGGGGTCGAGCTCGTGCGCGCCGACGCCGTCCTCGGCGAGAGCGCCGGGGCCGACGAGATCGTCGTGCGGATCACGATGCGCGAGGGAATGATCTCGCGGACGGTGCGGCTCTTCCTCGACGATGACGGGTGGGAGTGCACGTGCGGAGCAGCCGGCTGCGAGCATGCCGCGGCGGCGGTCATCGCGCTCAAGCGTGCGCGCGAAGAGGGGAAAGAGCTTCCGGCTCCGCGCTTCGCGGTGGGGAAGGTTGCGTACCGGTTCGCACGGCTTCCGGCAGGGCTCGCTCTCGAGCGGGGGATCGTCGCCCAGGACCGCTTCCACCCTCTTGACACCACGCTTGCGAACCTGGCAGCGCGCCGCGTCGACGGACCGGGGTTCTCCGCGTCGCAGGCCGACCTGGCGGTCGAGCTCGCGCTCGGGACCCACCGGCGCGGACTCCTGCCTAGACCGCTGGTCGACAAAACGCTCGCGGCGATGATTCGCTGCGAGGACGTGACGCTCGACGGCAAACCGGTACGCACCGCCATCGCTCCTGTGCTCCCGCGGATCACCGTGTCGGACCAGGCGGACGGGTTCCGCGTCGTTCTCGAGCCGGACCCGTCGCTCACGGAGGTGTTCGCGAACGGCATCGCTCTGTGCGGAGACCTGCTCCGGCCGCTGGCGGAGCCTCCGCTGACCGCGCGGGAGTTGCAGGACTTCTCCCGCGGGACGCACTTCGGACGCGAGCGGGCCGCAGAATTGGTGACCGAGGTCCTGCCGTCGCTCCGCGGGCGCCTGCCGGTCGAGGTGCGCGCCACGCGGCTACCGGAGCTGAGCGACGATCCACCGCGGGTCGCGCTCGCCGTGACGCGCGAGGGATCGGTCCTCTCGGTCCTCGCGACGCTCGTGTACGGCGATCCGCCGAGGGGGCGCGTCGACGGCGGGCGCCTCGTCCACCTCGGTGGCCCTGTTCCCATGCGCGACGAGCCGGCGGAGCGACGGCTCCTGAGGCGCCTCTCCGGCGAGCTCGGCCTCGCCCCGGGACTACGCGCGACGTTCGCGGGAGCCGAGGCGGTGGCGTTCAACCAGAGGCTCGACCGGTGGTCCTCGTCGATCCGCGGTGCGGGTCGCGACTGGTTCCGCCTTCTTCCTTCCCTCGTACCGCGCATCCGCGTCCAGGCAGACGATCTCGATGTCTCGTTCGAGCCGGCCCCCGGAGGGGCGGCATCCTCCGGGCGGGGCCATGGGCTGCGCGCCGATCCACGGGAAGTGATGCGCGCGTGGAGAGCCGGCGAATCGCTCGTTCCTCTGCTGGGCGGAGGATGGGCGCCGCTTCCCACGGAATGGCTCGCGCGTTTCGGTCACCGCGTCGCGGACCTCCTCGCGGCGAAGGAATCTGCGGGACGGCTTCCGGTCAGCGCGATGCCGGATCTGGCGCGGCTGTGCGACGACCTGGACATGCCGAGGCCGCCCGGATTCGAGCGGCTCGCCGCCCTGCTCGGCGGCTTCGAGGGGATCCCCGAGGCACCTCTTCCCTCCGACCTTCGCGCGACGCTTCGCCCGTACCAGAGGGACGGCGTCGCGTGGCTGCGCTTCCTTCGCGAGGCGGGGCTCGGGGCGCTTCTGGCGGACGACATGGGGCTCGGGAAGACCCTCCAGACGCTCTGCGCGGTCCGCGGGCGAACTCTCGTGGTCGCGCCCACGAGCGTGCTCCATAACTGGCGCGAGGAGATCGAGCGATTCCGGCCGGCGCTTCGCTGCGCCCTCTACCACGGTCCTCGCCGTGCGCTCGATCCCGAAGTCGACGTGACGGTCACGAGCTACGCGCTGCTGCGGATCGACGCGGACCGGCTCGCGGCGGTCGCGTGGGACACCGTCGTTCTCGACGAGGCCCAGACGATCAAGAATCCCGAGAGTCAGGTCGCCACCGCCGCGTACCGCCTGCGGGGAGAGTTCCGCGTCGCCCTGAGCGGCACCCCCGTCGAGAATCGCCTCGACGAGCTGTGGAGCCAGATCCACTTCGTCAACCCCGGCCTCCTCGGCGGCCGCAGGGACTTCGACGAGCGCTACGCGCGGCCGATCGCCGACGGGGTTCCCGGCGCCGCGGAGCGCCTGCGCGAGCGCATCCGTCCCTTCGTACTGAGGCGCCTGAAGCGCGTGGTCGCTCCGGAGCTTCCGCCCCGAACCGATACGGTTCTCCGCTGCGAGCTCGATCCGATCGCCCGTCAGGTCTACGACGCGGTGCACGCGGCGACGAAGGAGGAGGTCGTCCGGAAGCTGATGGAGGGGGGCGGAAACGTGCTCGCCGCCCTGGAGGCGCTCCTCCGGCTGCGGCAGGCTGCCTGCCACCCGGCCCTCGTTCCCGGGCAGACCGCGGAGGGCTCAGCGAAGGTGACGCTCCTCGTCGAGACTCTCGACACGATCCTCGCCGAGGAGGGCAAGGCTCTCGTGTTCTCGCAGTGGACGAGTCTCCTCGACCTGATCGAGCCGCACCTGCGCGCCGCGGCCATCGACTTCATCCGCCTCGACGGCTCGACCGTGGACCGCGCCGGCGTCGTCGCGCGGTTCCAGGATCCTGCCGGACCGCCGGTGCTGCTCGTGTCGCTCAAGGCGGGCGGCAGCGGCCTCAACCTCACCGCCGCGGATCACGTGTTCCTCATGGACCCCTGGTGGAATCCAGCCGTCGAGGACCAGGCAGCCGATCGCGCGCACCGCATCGGCCAGGACAGGCCTGTCTTCGTCCACCGGCTCGTCGCCGAGGAAACCGTCGAGGAGAGGATCCTCGCGCTCCAGGACCACAAACGGACGATCGCCGAGGCGGCGCTGGGCTCGGCGGACGCCGCAGCCTCGATCACGCGAGAGGAGTTGCTGGCGCTGCTTGCGTGAGGTACGAGCGCGAATTCCGGAGACTGTCTTCCATGATTTCCGGGACGTCACTCGGAGACGATACGACCCGCGGGACGCATGAGCAGGTCTGCCGGCCTGTGCCGTACGCGGGGTCCGAGGGCCGGCCCCCAGGATCTTCAGAATCTCGGGGACAGTCGTCCATGACGCCCGAGGCGTCACCCTGAAATGCTGAAAACGTCCCGCGGGAGGTGCAGGCCGGTCCGCCGGACTGCACCGTACGCGGGTGCGGGGGGCCGGGGGCTGGCCCCCGGTATTTTCACTCTAGCAACCGAAATTCGAAGGGTCGCACGTGCATTGGGCCGTCGACTCGCGCGCGGATTTCGGTGCCTGGTCCGGAAAGAAAGAAGCGGGGGCTCTGCCCCCGCACCCCCGCTCCCGCTGGAAAAGCACGCCGGCGGACCGGCGTGCTCTTCCGCGGGACGTTCTTCTGCGTTCGGAGCAACGCCTCAATCGTCGTGGTCGCTGTCCCCGGAATCTGGAAGCTCAGCGCACTCCTGCGGGGACGGGCGCTTCCTTGTAGATGTCCATGATGCTCCGGAGCATCTTCAGCGCGTCGGCCTTCGGACGCTGGAACGAGTTCCGGCCGATGATCGAGCCGAACCCGCCGCCGTCCCGGATGGCGCGGGCCTGCTCGAAGACCTCCGCGTCGCTCGTCTTCGCGCCTCCCGAGAAGATCACGATCCGCTTCCCGTCGAAGGACGACTGCACCACGTGGCGGACGCGGTCGGTGAGCGTGGCCGTGGGCACCCGCTCTTTTTCGTACACCTTGCGGGCGGCGTCCTGCTCGATGTGGGCGGAGGGGAGCTTCACCTTGATGATGTCCGCGCCGAGCTGCGCAGCGATCTGGGCGGCGTACGCGGCGACGTCGAGCGCCGTCTCGCCATCCTTGGAGAGGGACGAGCCCCGCGGGTAGGACCACACGACGACCGCGAGTCCCGACGCCTTGGCCATCTCGGTGAGGGCGCGGATCTGCTCGTACATCCGGCCGGCCTCGCTCGAGCCGGGGTAGATCGTGTAGCCGATGGCCACACACCCGAGGCGAAGGGCGTCGCCGATGCTGCCGGTCTGCACCGAGATCGGATCCTTGTCCGTAAGCAGCGACTCGTGGTTGTTGAGCTTCAGGATCAGCGGAACCTCGCCGGCGAACCGCGACGCGCTCGCCTTGAGGAAGCCCAGCGGCGCCGCGTAGGCGTTGCAGCCCGACTCGACGGCGAGTTGGAAGTGGTAGTCGGGATCGTAGGCGGGCGGGTTCATGGCGAACGACCGGGCCGGGCCATGCTCGAACCCCTGATCCACCGGCAGGATCACCATTCGTCCCGTTCCCGCCAGCGTGCCGTGGTTCAGCATGCGAGCAAGACTCGTCCGTACGCCCGGATTCTCGCAATCGTAGTACGACAGGATCTCGCGGATGCGCTCGTTCATGGCTTCGTCCTCTCCTTGAGCCCCGGTTTGCCCCGGGGCGGTAATCTCGCCCATCGGGGCCGATCGCGCAAGTTCGGCATCCGTTGCCCATCGGCGGCGTCGGTGGGATCATCCCTTCGACGATGTCACCTACGGACAGCGGAGGCGGGCTCACGCTCTTTCCCGCGGGACAGCCCCCAGGGCCCGAGCCCGATGGGACCCGGATCGACGTCCCTGTCCTGGGGATGACGTGCGCCGGCTGCGCGCGGAGCGTGGAGCAGGCGCTCGCATCCGTCGAGGGCGTCCGCTCGTCGCGAGTGAACCTCGCGACCCATCGCGCCACGGTGATCTACGACCCCGGGGCCTGCGATCTCGATGCGATCGGTAAGGCGGTGGAACGCTCGGGGTACACGCTGGTCCTTCCACCGCCCGGTGAACGCGAAACGGGCGCGGACGGATCCGCAGGCGCGGAGCACGAGGAAATCGCCGCCGCGGCGCACCGGCGCGAGGTCGCGCAAGCCCGCCTTCGGTTTCTCGTCGCCGCCATTCTCGGACTTCCGGTCGTGCTCGTCGGAATGTCGCACGGCCTCCTGGACTTCCGCGGGAAGAACTGGGTCCAGCTCGCGCTGACATTGCCCGTTCTGCTGTACAGCGGAGGCGGCTACTACGCGCGGGCCTGGTCCGCGCTCCGCCACCGGTCTGCGAACATGAGCGTCCTGGTGGCCCTGGGGACTGGCGCCGCGTTCGTGTACTCGCTGGTGGCGACCCTGTCTCCGGCGATGGTCGCGGGGGACACGCACGGCCACGAAGCACCGGTCTATTACGAGGCGGTGGTGGCGATTCTCGCGCTGGTTCTCCTCGGCAACCTCCTCGAGACCGGTGCGCGGCGGAAGACATCGGCGGCGATCCGCAAGCTCGCTCGGCTGCAATCCTCCGACGCCGCAGTCCTGCGGGACGGCCGCGAGGTGCGAATCGGGCTCGATCGGGTCGCCGTCGGCGACGAGATCGTCGTGCGCCCCGGCGAGAGGATTCCGGTGGACGGCGAGGTGGTCGCCGGGTCCTCGACGGTGGACGAGTCGATGGTCACCGGCGAGAGCGTTCCGGTCGCGAAGAAGCCGGGGGATCCCGTCGTGGGAGCGACGCTCAACCGGACGGGGTCGTTCCGCTTCCGCGCCACGCGGGTGGGGAAGGACACGTTCCTTCGGCAGATCATGCGCATGGTGGAGGAGGCCCAGGGGAACCGCGCGCCGATCCAGAGACTCGCGGACCAGATCAGCGCCGTCTTCGTTCCCGTCGTCCTGGCGATCGCGGCGGTCACGTTCCTCGCCTGGTTCTTCCTCTCCTCGCCCGACGACCGGCTGCGGCTCGCCCTGGTGAACGCCGTCTCGGTCCTGATCATCGCGTGCCCCTGCGCCATGGGGCTCGCCACTCCCACGGCGATCCTGGTCGCCACCGGGCGCGGAGCCGAGATGGGGATCCTCTCGAAAGGCGGAGAAGCCCTCGAGGCGCTCCGTCTCGTCGACACGGTGGTCCTGGACAAGACGGGCACGATCACGCGCGGGGAACCCGCGGTCACCGAGGTGCTCCTCGTCGACGGCGGACCCTCGGAGAGCGAGCTGCTGCGGCTCGCCGCGTCGGTCGAGATTCTCTCCGAGCATCCGCTCGGCGAGGCCATCGTGAACGAAGCACGGAAGCGAGGACTGGCGCTCGCTCCCGCGACGGAGTTCGAGGCTCGGCCCGGACTCGGCGCGGCGGCGGTCGTCGGCGGCCAACGCGTGGAGGCCGGAAGCCTGGGCTCCCTCCACGGAATCGATCCGACGTTTCGCGACCGCGTCGAGCAGCTCGCCGCACGAGGCGCCACCCCGGTCGTCGTCACCGTGGCCGGCACGATCGCAGGCGCGGCGGCGGTGGCCGACCCGCTGCGCGAGGGGGCGCTGGAAGCAGTCGCCGCCCTGAAGCGACTCGATCTCGACGTCGTGATGCTCACCGGCGATCACAGGCGAACCGCCGAGGCGGTGGCGAGGAAGGTAGGAATCGACCGGGTGATCGCGGAGGTCCTCCCCGACCGCAAGGCTCTGGAGATCACGCGGATGCGCGCCGAAGGTCGACGCGTCGCGATGGTCGGGGACGGGATCAACGATGCCCCCGCGCTCGCGGCGGCCGACGTGGGGATCGCGGTCGGCACCGGAACCGACGTGGCGATCGCCGCCTCGGACATCACGCTCGTGCGGCCGGGACTCGGCGGCGTGGTCGGGGCGATCCGCCTCTCGCGCGCCACGATCCGCACGATCCGGCAGAACCTGTTCTGGGCGTTCGGCTACAACGTTCTGGGAATCCCCCTGGCGGCAGGCGTCTTCTATCCGTGGACCGGCTGGCTCCTGTCCCCCGTCTTCGCCTGGCCGCGATGGCCTTCTCGAGCATCTCGGTGGTTGCGAACAGCCTCCGCCTGAGGGGGCGGATCCCGACCGTGTAAAGCTCCAACTGGATCCTCGGCCGGGCGCACCCTCGCGAGGTGGGGACATCACGTGGGCTGAGGAAGGGTCTCGAGGGCACGCGGGCACATCGTGGGACGGCGACTCGTCGGGCCCCGGCCATGAACCGCCCGGCGATTCGTCGACCGCCGAGGGTCTTGGGAAGCTGGCCGCGGGTTCGAT
>CAVOVZ010000003.1:0-105387 GCA_963699985.1 Terriglobia bacterium | reverse complement strand
CGGGCCCAGGTGCTCCTGGCCCACGAACTGACCGGCCGACATGCAGCCGACGTAGATGGAATCCAGACGGTCCACCTTCGCCTGACGCAACGCCTCCGCCGCCGCTTCCACGAAGAGGTCGCGGAGGCTCGTCTCCCACAGCTCGCCGAACCGGGTCATCCCCGCGGCGACGATCGCCACTTCACGCATGGTTTCCCCCTCGCCTCTTCACTCGTTGACGATGATCTTCTCGCGGAACTTGGCGTATTCGCCGTACGTCAGATAGCGCCTGACGCCGTCCAGCATGGAGCGAACCGTGGCGGCGCGTCCCCGACGCTCCGGGAGCAGTGGGGTCGCCTCCAGAACGAAGGAATCGCTTCCCGCGCCCGACCCGAACGAGGTGATCAGGATCCGGTCGCCGGGAGCGGCCACGTCCAGAACGGCCGCGAGCCCCGTGGGAGAAGACCCGGAGTACGTGTTGCCCATGGTGGGAACGACCCAGCCCGACCTGGAGCTGCTCCTTCTCGAACCCGAGCGTCCTCCCGGCCTCCAGCGGGAACTTCCCGTTCGGCATGTGGAACACGACGAACTTGAAGTCCTTGGGCGCCATACCGGTCTTGGCCAGGATGCCGCGAGTCGCAGACAGGACGTGCTTGAAGTACGCCGGCTCCCCGGTGAACCGACCTCCGTGGCGCGGGTAGAACTCCCCTTCGCGGCGCCAGAAGTCCGGGGTGTCGGTGGTGAAGCTGTAGGTGTCGAGCACGCGGACCAGGATGTCCGTCGTTCCGAACAGGTAGGCCGCTCCTCCGGCCGAAGCAGAGAACTCCAGCGCGTCGTTGGGGGCCCCCTGCGATGTGTCCGCGCCGATCCCCATGGCGTACTCGCATAGCCCCGCCTTCACCAGGCCGTACGCGACGAACATCGCCTCGGTCCCCGCCTTGCACGCGAACTCGAAGTCCGCGACGTGAACCTCCGGCGCGATCCCCAGCGCCTCGATCAGCACCGTCCCGCTGGGCTTCACCGCGTAGGGGTGCGACTCGGACCCGATGTAAACGGCCCCGATCTTCTTCGGGTCCACGCCCGCCCGGGCGATCGCATCGCGCCCCGCCGCCACCGAGATCGTGATCGTGTCTTCGTCCAAACCAGGGACCGATTTCTCCTCGAGGAGCAGACCCCTCCGGATCGTCTCCGGGTCTTTCCCCCACTGTCGGGCGATCTCCTCCGACCGGATCCGGTTTCGAGGAATGAACGCCCCGTACCCGACGATGCCTGCCATGCTCTCCTCCTGGGCGCCAAGGCCCCGTGGGACCCGCGGCGACGCGTCCGGCGACGCGAGAGATGTACCACGGCTCGGGTGGTTCGGGAAAGAGCGCGCGATCGTGAATCGGACCAAAAGAGGCGATTTGTGTCCGCGTGGGCCATGGAAACGGACCGGCCCGGTCCACCCGCGCCGGGTCGACGTGTGGGGTATATTGTTACCATGAGACTATCTACCTCGTTCGTGACGGCTCTCGTGTCCCTTTCGACGCTCGCGCTCGCCAGCGCGGATTCGTTTCCCTCCATCGCATCGACGTCCTCGGCCGCTCTCGCGCGGCTGGACGAGGAATCGGGGGGGGCGGCCTCGGTGAGCCTTCACCGTGCCACCGGTGTCGCCCGGTTCGTTCGTCTCGAACCCGGGGCCCTACCCTTGCGCGGCGCCGGACCCACGGAGAAGGGCGCCGACTTCCTCGACCGGTACGGAGCGGCGTTCGGAATCGCCGACCCGGCCGCCGAATTGACGGGGCCCGTGGAGCGCACGGATCGTCACGGTCGATCGCGCCTCACCTACGGGCAGGTGTACCGCGGCGTCCCGGTCTTCGCGGGGATGCTACGCGCGCACTTCGACGCCGCCGGGCGCATGAGGGCCTTCAACGGAACGTTCGTGCCCGGCATCTCGATCGACCCCAAACCCGTGCTGTCCCCATCGGAAGCGGGGGAGGTGGCCCTGAGCGTCGTCCGGGAGAAGAACGAGCCGCCCTCCCTCTCGGCGCGCGGCACTCGCCTCGTGGTGTTCCGCACGGGCCTCTTGCAGGGAGTCCCGGGGCAGGACCGTCTCGCATTCGAGGTGGAAGTGAGCGATGGCGCCGGAATCCGGGAGTTCGTGTTCGTGGACGCCGGCAGCGGCAAGGTCGTGGATCGCATCTCCGGCATCCAGGAGACGCTCACGCGCACCGTCCATCAGCCTGCGTTCAACAACGTGGTCATCTGGAACGAGGGGCAGAGCTTGCCGTATTCCACGGGCGATTCACTCAACGACGGACAGGTCAACGGCCTCATCCGACACTCCTCGGACGTCTACGACCTCTACTCGCGGCTCTCGGGCGGCACGTTCCTGTCGTGGGACGGGGCCAGCGCGACGATGCACACCGTCTGGAAGTCCTCGTCGGTCTCGTGCCCCAACGCGAACTGGAACGGCGCTACGACGAACTTCTGCGACGGGGTGGCGTCGGACGACGTGATCGCCCACGAATGGACCCACGCGTACACGCAGAGCACGCACGGCCTCATCTACCAGTGGCAGTCCGGGGCGCTCAACGAGGCGTACTCGGACATGTTCGGCGAGGTCGTGGACCTGCTGGACGGAGCGGGCACCGACCTGCCCAACAGCACCAGGCTCCAGAACGACTGCTCCACGGTCGGGGGCACCCCGCCTCCCGGACTCGTCGTGCAAGCGCCGCCTCCCATCGCACGACCTTTCTCCGCCGCGGGAGCGGCGTTCAACCCGTCGCCGCCGAAAACGGCCTCCGGCGCCGTGCAGCTCGTCAACGACGGGGACAACCAGGGCGGAACCGCATCGGTCACCGACGCCTGCCAGGCGCTGATCGGATTCACGCCGGGACGGATCGCGCTGGTCGACCGGGGCACGTGCGGCTTCACCACGAAGGTCGTCAACGCGCAGAACGCCGGGGCCGTCGCCGTGATCGTCGCCAACACGGACAACGGCCTTCTGACGATGTCCGGCAGCAACCCCGCCATCACCATCCCGTCGGTGCTGATCGCGCGGAGCGACGCAGACCTCGTCAAGGCACAGCTGGCGGCGGGGGTCTCCGCCACCATCTCGCTGACTGCCGCCTCGACGACCTCGGTACGGTGGCTCGTCTCCGAGGACGCGTGGGCGTTCGGCGGACCGATCCGCGACATGTGGAGCCCGACTTGCTTTGCGGACCCCGGAAAGGTCTCGGACCGGCAGTACGTGTGCAGCACCTCCGACGGCGGCGGCGTCCACACCAACTCGGGCGTTCCCAACCACGCCTTCGCGCTGCTGGTGGACGGCGGGACCTTCAATGGCCGGACCGTCCCCGCCATCGGGCTGACGAAGACCGCGCACGTGTACTGGCGCGCCATGGAAACCTATCAGGTGCCGGCCACCGACTTCGCGGATCACGCCGACGCGCTGTCCCAGAGCTGCTCGGATCTCGTGGGGGTGAATCTGGCGAGCCTGACCACCGGCGCGCCGTCCGGCGAGGTGATCACGCTCGCCGACTGCAGCGCCGTGGACGAGGCGATGCTCGCCGTGGAGATGCGCAGCGCCCCTCCGTGCAGCTTCGCGCCGCTCCTCAACGCCGGACCGGCTCCTTCCGTCTGCGAGAACGTGGTGTTCTCCGCCGGCTTCGAGACCGATCCGGCGCCGACCTGGACGCGGAGCAACGCGGGCGTCAACCCGGAGTACATCCCGCGGGACTGGGCGTGGACCTCCGCGCTCCCCGGGGGACGCAGCGGGCACGCGCTCTTCGCTCTGGACAGCCTCACCCTCGGCGGCTGCTCGCCCGGCGACGACCAGTCCGGGGTGATGAGCCTCGAGAGTCCTCCGATCCCGCTGAGCGGAGCGTCGAGCCTCACGTTCGATCACTACGTCGCCACCGAGCCGTTGTTCGACGGAGGCAACGTGAAGATCGCGGTGAACGGCGGCCCGTACCAGACGGTGACCTCCGGGAGCTTCGTCTTCAACCCGTACAACACCACGCTAAGCGGCACGGGAAACACGAACCCCATGGTCGGTCAACCTGCGTGGAGCGGCGCGGACGGAGGCCAGGTCCGCGGCTCGTGGGGCCAGTCCCAGGCGAGCCTTGCCGCCTACGCCGGTCCGAGCGACACCGTGCGCATCCGGTTCGACTTCGGAGTGGACGGCTGCAACGGACTCGACGGATGGTACGTCGACGACGTGAAGGTCTGCACGCTCGTGCCCGCGGCCGGGCGGGTGCCCGACAATGCCCGCGTGCCGGGAACGCCGCTGACGCTGGGCAAGGCCGGGGGCGGCACTCTCGCGATGAGCTGGGGCGGCTCGTGCCTTGCCGCCGACACGGATTACGAGGTCTACGAGGGAACGATCGGCGGCACCTTCACGAGCCACGTGCCGAGGCTGTGCACCACCGGCGGCGCCACGGTCGCCTCCCTGGTTCCCGGACCCAGCGCGGCGTACTACTTGATCGTTCCCCGCAACGCGAGCCGGGAGGGATCGTACGGTTCGGGAAGCAGCGGCTCGCCGCGCCCCGCATCCGCGGCGGCGTGCTTGATCCAGGCCGCCGCCGCCCGATGCCCCTGATCGATGCACGGTTCGACGGATCCTCGGCGCGGGCGCGCCGAGGATCCGTCCGAGTCGGACCGATCAGTCCGCGCGGGTGAGCTCGACCCGACGGTTCCTGGCCCGCCCCTCATCGGTGTCGTTCTCCGAGACGGGCTTGGACTCCCCGTACCCCTTGGCGCTCATCCGCGACGCATCGACTCCCTTGGACGTCAGGTAGTCCTGTACCGCCCGCGCGCGACTTTCCGAGAGCCTCTCGTTGTAGCTCTCCGAGCCCCGGGAATCGGTGTGCCCGCCGATCTCCACTCGGACCTCCGGCCAATCCCGGAGCGACGCCGCAACCTTGTCGAGGATCTCCGACGATCCCGGCGTGAGATCTGCGCGGTCGTACTCGAAGTTCACTCCCTCGAGGACCAGGGTCTTCTTCTCGGGTGTAAAGAGCGGCGCTGCCTTCTCCGGGAGAGGACAGCCGCTCTCGTCCACCTTCTTGTCTCGCGGGGTGTCCGGGCAGCGGTCGAGGCCGTCGAAGACGCCGTCGCCGTCCGTGTCCATCGGACACCCGGTGGCGTCGACCGTGGCTTTCTTGGGCGTATCCGGGCAACGATCGATACCGTCGAGCACGCCGTCCCCGTCCGTGTCCTTGGGACAGCCTTTCTCGTCGACCTTCGCTCCGGTTGGCGTGTCCTTGCACTCGTCCTTGCCGTCCGGCACGCCGTCGCCATCCGTGTCCAGAGGGCAGCCGGCCGCATCCACGGGCCAGCCCTTCGGGGTGTCGGGACAACGGTCGATGCCGTCGAACACGCCGTCCCCGTCCGTGTCCTTGGGACAGCCCTTCTCGTCGACGACAGCTCCCCCGGGAGTCGCCGGGCAGTCGTCCTTCCGGTTCTTCACCCCGTCGCCGTCGTCATCCGGGGGAGGTCCACCGAAGCCCCACGCAACCCCGAGAAGAAGCTTGTAGTTCAAGAGAGCCGACTCGCTCGGACCACCGGAGCTCAGCGTCCGATCGAGGCGGAAGGACCACCGCAGGTTGGCCTCGGGATCACCGGGAAAGAGCTTCTGTCCGATCGCCAGGGACGCGAAGGCCTTGTTGAACGACGAACCTTCCTCCGGATCGAAGGAAGCCCAGCCGATTCCCGGACTCAGGAACCATCGGGACCTTTCCGTTCGGTGGAAGAACCAGTCCATGGAGCCGCCGATCTCGGTCTCGGTCCATTCTCCCGGTTGAAGCTCGCTCGAGTAGTTGAACACCCGCGAAGCGTCTGCCGAGAGCCCGATGGCGTCGGTGAAAAGACGACCGTATCGCACTCCGAGCAGCGGTGCGGGAGTCTCATTGTCGTTCGCGCCCACGAGATCCGAATCCGCGAACCCGACCCCAATAGAAACTCCGATCTCGTTATCCGATTCTTCGGTCGTCGCGGCGGCAGCCGGAGTGCCGAGAACGATCGGCAGTACCGTCGCCACGATCAGCATGCGGCCGAGCACTCGTGGGTGCGTCATGTCGTTCGCTCCTTTCGATGGCTATCGTCGGATGCAGGGTTCATCCACGCCCTCATTCTACGGGAAACCGGGCAGGTCGCGGAAGGGGCCATCACGCCCCCTCGGCTCGCGACGCTTCCGGTGGGCTCGGACTCGCCGGCACCTCCCGCGGCGTCCGGGAAGGGCGGGACGAAGCCTACCGGGCCGCGCGGACCGCTCGCGCGGCGTCTGCCTTCTTCGCGGACTTGGTCGACTTCGCCCGCGCGGGCTTCGCCGGAGCCGGCGTGCTACTCTGCTCGAGTTGAACGATGCTGGTCACGAACTTCTTGGTGCCGTTCGCGTCGAAAGTGATCGTCGTGTGCCGCTCGTTCACCTGCAGGATCGTCCCGGGTCCGTACACGGAGTGATTGACCCGGTCGTTGACGGAATAGGACCCGACGTTCTTTGGCATCGACACCTCCAGAGACGGCCGGACATCGTCGTCTCGATCTCACACGATCCGAGGTAAGCTGGTTTGCTCGAGGCGCCGCTCCGCGCGGATGCGGCCCTCGATGACGGTGGGAAGGCGAACACGCGTCGGCCTGTCGGCTCGATGCGCGTCCCACGGAGAGGCCCTCAAGCATGGCAAAAAAGTCCCGAGCGCACTTCGAGAAGCGGCAGAAGGAACTGGCTCGCCAGGAGAAACAGAAGAAAAAAGCGGCGCGACGACTCGAGGCGAAAGAGCGGCCGGCGGGAGAATCGACGGACGTCGAATACGTGGATCCGGACCTCGAGGGCATCGAACCCGGCCCCCAGCCCGTCGCGGAAGACCCGTAGGTCGAGAGACGACCCACCCTCGTCCATTCGAAACGCTCTCCGAAGGAGGACGCCCCGTGTGGGGCGTCCTCTCTCGACGGCGTGCGGCCACGCCGCGAGCGGCTCAGTAAGACTGTCGCTCGCGACCCCACCGATCCCCGCCGCCGCCGGACGTGCGTTCACGCGCCTCGTTGACGGTGAGCGCTCGACCGCCCAGGTCCATTCCATTGATGTCGCGGATCGCTCCATCGGCATCCTTGCTGCTCCCCATCTCGACGAACCCGAACCCTCGCGGGCGTCCGGTTTCGCGGTCGGTAACCAGCTTGACCTCGGTCACCGAGCGGCCGCTCTGCGAGAACAGGTCTCGGACCTGCTGCTCGTCGGCACTGAAAGGGAGATTCCCCACGTACAGCCTCGTTCCCATACTCTCTGACTCCTCTGGCCTCTCTCGGAGACCAATCTCAGGTCCTGACCTCCGACCCGGAATGGGTCGAGAGAGGTGCCGCGGCACGACCGGCTCTGGCATACGCACGCTTCGTTCTGCTTGTACGAGAGAGTGTCGCCTGGACCTCCGTGCATTGTAGAGGTCCGTGACACTTCCGTCAAGGGGGGGACTGGGCGGGGGTGTACGACAGGAACGTGAGGAGGAGCTGAATCGAAGCGAATCGGGAACAGTCGTCCATGACCCCCGAGGCGTCACCCTGAAATGCTGAAAACGTCCCGCGGAAAATGCACGTCGGGGGACCGGCGTGTATTTCCGCGCGACGTTTTCATCAATCTCAGGGTGACGCCTCGGGGTCATGGAGGGCTGTTCCCGATTCGCACCTGGCGTGGGGCATCGGCTCCGGAGTGGACATGCTGAAGCCTTTGGCAATCGCCATGATCGGCGCGCCGTGCATCTCCGTACCGCTCTCGCTGCTCGCGACCCCGACCGCGTACTCTCTTCTCGTCCGTTTCGGCACTCGCCGCTGAATCTCTGCCCGGCGAGAATCCTGACGGCGGGAACCGTCCGTCGGGCGTCTATCGAGGATTGTCCCGACGCCGCGGCGGGCGACTACTCGACCTTGATCTCGACCTTCTTGGGCTTCGCGGACTCGGCCTTCGGAACGGTCACCTCGAGGACTCCGTCCTTGCAAGTCGCCGTCACCTTCGAAGCGTCCACCGTCGTGGGGAGCGAGAAGCTCCGCGTGAACGTCCCGTAGACCCTCTCCATCCGGTATGCGGTCTCTTCCCTGATTTCCGTCTCCTGCTTCCGCTCGCCTTGGAGGGTCAGCACGCCGTTTTCGATGCGGACATCCATGTCTTTCGCCTGGACGCCCGGAATCTCGGCTCGGATGACGAGGTGATCTTGCTTTTCGAAGATCTCCACCGGCGGAGCCCACGCCCCGAAGGAATCCTCGGCGCGCGGAGTGTATGGGTCGTTGAATGTGCTGTTGAGCCGGTTGCTCATCGCGACCAGCTCTCGGAGTGGGTCCCATCGAACGAGTTGCATTGCGTCCTTCCTTTCCGATTCAGTCGCGACGGGTGCTTGCCCGCGACTGAGGTTGGAATAAGACGCCCCCGGTTCCGTGTCAAGCGCGCGTGGCGTCGTTTCCGAGGGTCCGACCCGAGTCGGAGCCCGCGATTCATCTCTGTTCGGCGCCCTTGCCGGTCGTTCCTCCGCGCCGGAGGACCGGCACGCACCGAACGTGGGCGCCGAGGCGTTCACGAAAGTCGGGAGACCGACATGGCGTATCCTGGATGCCCGATGTCCGATGCCGGCAATGCCCGCCGCGGTGCGATCCTCGGGCTTTTCGCGGCCTTCCTGTTCGGCGCGAGCGCGCCGTTCGCCAAAGCGCTCCTGCCGGACACAGGTCCGATCCTGCTCGCCGGCTTGCTGTACGCCGGCGCAGGCGTCGCCTTGACGATCCTGACTCCGATCTTCCGGGGATCTCGTCCGGGGCGTGAAGCCGCTTTGCGCCTCTCCGACTTCCCCCTGCTCGTCGCGGTCGCCGTCACGGGCGGGATCGTCGGACCTGTGCTCATGCTCGTGGGACTGGAGCGCGTCTCCGGAATGACGGGCTCGTTGCTCCTCAACGTCGAAGGGCCGTTGACCGCGCTTCTGGCGGTCCTGGTGTTCCGCGAGCACCTCGAGCGCCGCGCCCTGCTCGGCTCCACGCTGATCTTCGTCGGCGCCGCCGCGCTCGCCGCCGGCTCGAACGCCGGGCGCGCGGAGCTGGGCGGCGTCCTGGCCCTCGTGGGAGCCTGCGCGTGCTGGGCGATCGACAACAACCTCACCCAGCGCCTATCGCTGCGCAGCCCCCTCGCGGTCGTTCGGTTCAAGACTCTGGCTTCCGCGATCTGCCTGCTCACGATCTCGTGTTGGACCGGCCGCCTCCACGTCACCCTCCCCGCGATCGGATGGGCCATGTTGCTCGGAGCTCTCAGCTACGGCCTGAGCGTCCTTCTGGACATGCACGCTCTTCGCCTGCTGGGCGCCGCGCGAGAGGCTGCGTTCTTCTCCACGGCGCCCTTCGCCGGAGCCGTCCTCGCGATTCCGATCCTCGGCGAGCGCCCGAAGCTCGCGCACGGCGTCTCCGCCGCGCTGATGCTGTTCGGCCTGATCCTCTTGCTGCGCTGGCGCCACGATCATCTGCATCGGCACGACGAGGTCGCGCACGACCACGTGCATGCCCACGACGAGCACCACGCCCACGCGCACGATCGACTCGCCGTGGAGCCCCACGCCCACACGCACCGGCACTCCCGCTTCGTTCATCGGCATCCCCACGTTTCGGATTCTCATCACCGTCACGATCATTGAGGCCGCGACGGTCGTGCATCGCGGAGATTCCGCGGCTCCTCTCGCCGCGCGCACGGTGACCGAACCTCCGGATGTCGAGCGCGCCACAGCAACCAGACGGAGCGACCCGCCACGCGTGTCGTCCGTCAGCTCCGACTGCCGCGGGGTCGGGAAGGAGGACGGTTCTGGCGCACCGCCAGATGCTCCCGGTAGGCGATCTTGACGGCGATGAAATCGGCGTGATCGAGGAGAAGCTCGCCGGCGATCTGGCGGATCGTCGCGTCTTCTGCCGACGAGACCGACCCGTCCGCGGCCGACACGGCGAACAGCGCGTGCATGAGCGCGAACTTCTGCTCGCGGGAGGCGATCGTGTTGAACTCCCGGGTCACCAGGAAGTTGTCGACGCCGCCGAAGAGGACGTTCTGCGTCTTCGCCATCTGGACGACCAGGACCGCCTGCTCCTCCGGAAGGCCGCCCGTCTCCTCAACGACACGTTCCATCGCGCGGGTCTCCTCCTCGCTGATCCGCATGTCCGCGTTCGCGACCCGGCTCAGGAGATACGCGAACGCAGCGAGGTAACGCGCCAGCGCCGGATCCAGATGGTCGAGCGCCGCGGCGATCTTGCGAACGGTCTCGGTGTCGGCGGACGAGCCGCTCTGTCCGTCGGATCGGGTACGCCAACCGAGAAAATCGAGAATGCCCATTCGAGCCTCCGGGCGCACATTCTACGTCGCCTGCCGTGTTTGCGGCAGGACCGATCGCGCCGCGCTGCGCGACGTTCTTTCTCCCAGGAAACGACCGGCCGTCGCGGCGTCGCATGTCGAGCTTGCCGATCGTGGCTCCGAGCGAGGACCGGCCGACCTCTTTCGCGGTTCAGGGAGATCCGGGAGCCGGGTGGACCTGCACGCGACTGCCGGGAACGATGGCATCTCGTCCGTCCGCATCGAATCGCACCCACGCCTTGGTGCCGCCATCGTAGTCGGGCGCGAGCACGACGAGACGCGCAGGCATCCCGAGCGCTGCGCAGCGCCCGGCTCCCTCGGGGTCGGCGCCGGTCATGACCCGCAGGAACGGGTTGTGCCGCCGCTCGCGTCCCACCGTGGTGGGATCCGCGTGCCCCGGGAGGAGCGGTGTCTCGTCCGGGAGCGCCAGGATTCGGTCCACCGACCGGCGGACATCCTCGAACCCGCTCGCCGCTGGTCCGACCGTTCCTCCCAGAGAGCCCTTGAAGAGGCAATCCCCGGTGAACAGGCCCACTCCCTCCACCAGGTACCCGCACTGGCCGGCGGTGTGCCCCGCGAGCCCCACCACGCGGACTCCGATGTCACCCCACGTGCGTCGCTCTCCATCCTCGAGCGGCCGAGCCAGCGGGACGTGCTCGGCCTCGGCGTGCAGAGCGAAGACCGGCGCCCCGGTCGTTCCGGCCAAGCGCAGGTTCCCCGACACGTGATCGAGGTGCCTGTGGGTACAGAGGATCGCGGCCACGGTGAGGCGCCGTTCCTGCAGCGCGCGCAACAGCGGCTCGATCGGCGCGCCCGTGTCGATCACCACCGCCGTACCGCCGTCTCGGTCGGCCACCAGGTAGGCGTTCGAAAGCCAGGCGGGTTCGGTAGCTCGCGTCAGGATCATCGTGCGGTCGTCCGCATCTCGAGGAGAACGAGGCGGTCGCGGATGTGCGCTCTCGGGATCACGTGGACCCTCGTGACGAGCGACTGGGCCTGCCTACTCGAACAGCACCCGCTGCGGTTCGCTGTGCTTCCTCGCCTGCTTCCACACCGCATCGCCGTGGGAGTGTTTGCTGAAGAACCCGATCCTGTAGAGCGGCTGGCTCCTCTCGGCCGAACGGACCAGGACGCGATCCTCGGTGCCACCGTGCTCAAAGCCGAGAGCTCTCACCTGCGCGCCGTACAACCCCGCGAGGAACAGATCGAAAGACTCGTGCCTCGCTGCCGCGCGTTGCCACTCCCCTTCCCACTGCACGGTGCCCACGAAGGCGTCGAGCTTCCCGCTGCCCCCCCGCAGGAAGCCCCCCGGACCGCGCGGGTCGCCCGCACCGGTGGGGATCAAGACGAGAAAGTCCGTGAGACGACTCGCGAGGAGACGAACCGTGTCGAATCGCAGGCGCCCCGGATCGCAGGGATCGGCAACGCAGAACACCAGATCGCGGGCATCCGTTTCGGGTCGCGGAATCTCATCGAGCAGAGCGCTCACTTCGTCGTTCACATCGCCCGGAACGAAGCGCGCGTCGACCCCGGGGTAGTCCGTCGCCACTCGGAGCTTCAGCCCTTCGATGAGGTTGCGCTCTGCCTCGCAGAAAATGTACCGATCGAAGCGGTCCGGAATCCGAAGTGCCTGGACGGACGAGGCCGCCAGAATCCGCGACGTCCCTTTCACCCGCGATCGGCCGGCACCTGCGAACAGGTCGACGTACACGCGCCGACTCCACGTCGCCTTCGTCGACGTGCCGAGAACTCCCGCGCACTCCCGAACGAGCCGGTACTTCGTCTCGGCCCATGGTCCGACCTCGGGCGTGGGAAGTCCGTCGTTCTCCAAATCCGGATCACGCCCCACGACTAGCACCCGCTGCTTCCCAGCGTCAGCTTCCCGCTGTCGGTCGCCAACCGCCGGCGCCGCTTCATGGCGAAAGCGATCGAATGCAGATCTTCCCTGCCACACCACCCCCATCGAGTCCGACCATGTGGCCGACGTTCCGACGGTGAGGAATGTACAGGCTCCACGATGGCCGATTCAAGTATCCTCGCGAGGTGTCCACTCGCGGTGTACCCGATGACCGGCGCCCTCGAATCGTCGAAGGTCTCTCTCGGGGCAATCGCCGGGAACGCAATCGATCGGCGAACGGGAGCGGCGATCGCTCCCCCCACACACACACGGCGAACGTTTCCGATCGCCAGGACCCGCTCGAGCCGGGCGCCCGACGACATCTGGGTCAATACTCTCCGGGCAAATGCGCGATCTCGGCCGCGGTGAACACCGGCCCGTCCTTGCACACGTAGACGGGGCCGATGTTGCAGCGGCCGCACTTTCCGCAGCCGCATTTCATGCGGTTCTCGAGCGTGGTGTAGATCCGCTCCGGCGGGAACCCGAGATTCTCGAGCACCGGCAGCGTGTACTTGATCATGATGGGCGGACCGCACACGATGGCGTAGGCATGGTCGGCCTTCGGCGCCGCCTTCTCGACGATCGCCGGCACGAAGCCGATTTCGTGCTTCCAGTCCGCGCGTCTCCCCGCCCGGGTCGACGGTCTGCCACAGCGTCACATCCGACCGCCCCTCCCAGTCCGCGAGCTCTCGCGCGTACACGAGATCGGAGACGGAGCGCGCCCCGTAAATGATGGTGAGATCCTGGAAGTGGTCGCGCAGGTCGAGAGCGTTCCAGATGACGCATCGCACGGGGGCGAGGCCGATGCCGCCGGCGATGAAGACCAGGTCGCACTTCTCCATCCGATCGAGGGGGAAGGAGTTCCCGTAGGGCCCGCGGAACCCCATGGTGTCTCCCTCGTTCAGACCGCGCATCGCGTTCGTCGTCTTGCCCACCGACTTGAACGTGCACTCGATCGTCCCCTTGCGGGTGGGCGAGGAAGCGATACAGAACGTGCACTCGCCGGCGCCGAACACCGAGTACTCGCCGAACTGCCCGGCGCGGAACTCGAAGCTCGCGGCCACCTCGGAATCGAGGAACCGGAGCTTCAGCGTCCGGGTGTCGGGCGTCTCGTCGATGATGGATTCGATCCGGACCAGGTGCGGCTGGTAGAGGTTCATCTCGACGTCTCCGCTGCGTGGAGGCCAACGGCGCCGCCGGCCTGCCTCTCCTCGGCCGCCAACGACGCGATCCTCGCCAGGATCTCGGGCAGGTCCATGCCTGCCGGGCAGTCACGCACGCATCGCCCGCAACCGGTGCAGAGCGTCTCGCCGAACTTCCTCGGGTAGATGGAGAACTTGTGCATCACCCGCTGCCGGAACCGGGCGTTCTGATCGGCACGGGGGTTGTGCCCCGACGCGTGCACCGTGAAGCGCGAGGTCTGGCAGGTGTCCCAGTTGCGCCGGCGCGTTCCGCGTGTGATCCCCTCCGGCTCGTCCACGATGTCGAAGCAGTGGCAGGTGGGGCAGACGGAGGCGCAGGCGCCGCAGCCGTGACAGCGCAGCGCGATCGCCTCCCAGATCGGGTGCTCGAAGTGGTCGGCCAGCCACGCGGCGAGGACATCCGGATCGGCCGGGGCCTGCGCGGCCCCCTGGCCGACGCTCGCGGGCGCCAGCGCCTTCGGCTCGGCCTGCGCGTCCGTGAAGCGCGCCGCGTGCGCTTGCGACCAGCGCTTCGCCCTTTCCCGTGACCGGCTTCGCCAGGTAGCCGCCATCGACCGGGTGGAGGACCAGGTCGGCCCCCTTCTGCGTCTCCGGCGAAAGGCCGACCAGACGGCAGAAGCAGGAGTCGTCGCACGCCGCCGCAGGCCAGCGACACGATCGTCGTCGCCTCGCGGCGGCCGAACCATAGCTCGTCCCGGAAGTCCCAGCCCATCACCCCGTCGAGCACCTGCACGCCGGCAGCGTCGCACGGGCGCGCGGCCAGAACGACCGTCGAGCCGAACGTCGTCGGCACCGGCTCGAGCACCACCTCCGCCTGACTTTGCTTCCAGGCGAATAGCGGTTCGCTGGGCGGGAGGAAGAACTCCTTCAGCGACCGACGTGGCATCTCGTCGGTCCAGGCGATCTCGTCGAACGTCGAGACCCGGCGGTATTCGATCCTCCCGCCGGGCGCGCGGAACGGCGCCACCACGCCGGTCCCATCCTTCACGAGGTCGGCCACCAGCGAAGCGAGGCTCTCCGGCGAAATGCTCCTCGTCTTCATCACAGAATGAACTCCTGCGCGTCGTCCAGCTTGTAGCTGCCGACGGGCGCGGGAACCGCGGGGTCGTCCGTCACCCGGAATGCGTATCGTTCCTCCACGACCTGCGCGAGCTTCCGGTTCAGGAGACCCAATGGGATGTCCGCCGGACACGCTCGCTCGCACTCGCCGCAGTCACTGCACCGCCCAGCCTGGTGTAGGGCGCGGGTGAGATGCCAGGCCAGGTTGCCTCGCCCGTGGGGGGAGGACTCGATCCACTGCGGCACCGACTTGTCGGCCACGCACCGCTCGCAGAAGCACATGGGACAGACCTCGCGGCACGCATGGCAGCGGACGCAGCGCTCCAGCTCCCGCGTCCAGTAGTCCCAGCGCTCGTCCGGCGACATCGTCTCGATCTCCGCAATGCGCTCCGCGCGCCGCGTGGCGACAGGAGGAGCCGGCAGCGGATCCCCGACCAGGTGGTCGACGAGGTGCGGCTCGGGGCAGTCGCAGCGGGCGCAGCGGTCGGCCACCGTCTCCGCGGTCAACTCCTCGTCTTTCCCTTTCTCGCACCGCAGGACCCCACCGCAGCGAACTCCGATGAGAACCACCTCGTCTCGCGCGACCTGCTTCTCGCGGATCAAGCCGGCCACGGAGCGCGCGTCGCACCCCTTGACGACCACCGCCTTCTTGCCGAGCTTGCGCAAGTGGCTCCGCCGGGGAGACAGATACGTGGCCAGGTTCTGGACGCATCGAGGGCCGAAGACCAGTCGGCCCGCGTCGGCGGCGTCGGTCACGAAGGCCGGGCGTGCGCCGCGCGGCCCCTCTTCGTAGCCGATGACCACCCCGACGGTGCCGTCAGCGAGGAGCTTCCTCGCGAGATCCCTCAGCTCCTGCATGGCTGTCTCCCACTCCCTTCGCCTCGATCCCGAACATCCGTGTTCTTCCCAGCTCACGGTAGGCCGTGAACGGGCCCAGATCCCGCACCCGAGCCACCGCGTCGTTCACCACGTCGCGCCACTTCCCTCCCTCCGAGGCGGAAACCCAGGAGAACGTGATCCGCCGCGGATCGATTCCCATGAAGGCGGCCAGCTCCCGGAAGAGGGCGAAGCGCCGCCGCGCGTGGTAGTTCCCGGAGGTGTAGTGGCAGTCGGCCGGATGGCAGCCGGACACGATGACCCCGTCGGCGCCCCGCTCGAACGCCTTGACGATGAACAGCGGGTCGATGCGGCCGGTGCAGGGCAGGCGGATGATCCGTGCGTTCGGCGACATCTGCAGCCGGCTCGTGCCGGCCAGATCCGCTCCGGTATAGGTGCACCAGTTGCAGACGAAGGCGGTGATCCTGGGCTCGAAGGTCTCGTTCGTCGTCGTTCCCATGGCGCGCCTCTCTACCCGACCAAGGCGTTGATGGCCGCGAAGATCTGGTCGTCGGTGAAGCCGAGGAGCTCGACGCTCTTCGACGGGCAGGTCGCCTGGCAGGTCCCGCACCCCTGACAAATGCCGGGGTTGACCTCGGCCACCACTTTGAGCAGGTTTCCCTTCCGATCGCGGATCTCCTTCGCGCGTCACTGCGCCGTACGGGCAGACCCTCTCGCAATGGAAGCAGCCGGCACACAGATGGACGTCCACCCGCGCCACCGTCGGCTCCCGCTCCATCTGGTCCTTGCTGAACATCCCCAGCACCTTCGCTGCCGTGGCCGAGGCCATGGCCACCGAGTCGGGGATGTCCCGCGGCGACTGGCACGCCCCGGCGAGGAAGATGCCCGCGGTGTTGGTCTCCACCGGGCGCAGCTTGGGATGCGCCTCGTTGAAGAAGCCGTGCGTGTCGTACGAGGCGGACAGCCGCTGCGCCAGCACCCGGATCCCCGGCTGAGGGCGGATGGCCGTCGCCAGCACCACCATGTCGGCGTCCATCAGGATCGGCTCTCCCGACAGAGTGTCGAAGGCCTGGACCTTGATCGCCTCGCCGTCACGGTAGAGGCGCGAGACGCGACCGCGGATGTAGCGGGCTCCATCTTCCTCGATGGCGCGCCGGGTGAACTCGTCGTACCCCTTCCCGGCGGCGCGGATGTCCATGTAGAAGACGGTGGCCTGGCCGTCGTGCACCTTGTGCTTGTACAGCATGGTGTGCTTGGCCACGTACATGCAGCAGATCTTCGAGCAGTACTCGATCCCCTTGGCCGGATCGCGCGACCCGATGCACTGGAGGAACGCGACCCGCTTGGGCTCCTTCCCGTCGGAGGGGCGCAGGATGCGGCCCCCGGTCGGCCCCGAGGCCGAGGCCAGCCGCTCGAACTGCATCCCGTCGATGACGTCGGGGATGGTGCCGTAGCCGTACTCGCCGTAGCCGGTCAGGCCCGAGGGCTGGTCCTTCCCGATCGAGTAGAGCTGGTAGCCGGTCGCGACCACGATGGCGCCGATCTCCTCCGTGAGGAAGGTATCCTGCTGGTCGTAGTCGATCGCCTCGCGCGAGCAGGCGTCGCGGCACTTTGCGCACGCCTCCTTCTTGATCCCCTTGGCCCGCCCCCGGAAGAGCGCGCAGTTGGCGCGGTCGATGACCGGGATGTTCGGCACCGCCTGCGGGAAGGGAACGTAGATCGCGGTGCGCGTCCCCAGGCGCTCGTCGAACTCCGATGGGACTCTTCTTGCTCGGGCAGGCCTTGGCGCAGGCTCCGCAGCCGTTGCACCGGTCGGCATGGACGCTGCGCGCCTTCTGCCGGATCTTGACCTTGAAATTCCCGATGTACCCCCGGACCTCCTCCACCTCGGCATAGGTGATGAGCTTCACCTTGGGGTGCTGGTAGAGCTCCACCATGCGGGGCGTGAGGATGCACTGCGAGCAGTCGAGGGTGGGGAAGGTCTCCGACAGCTGGCTCATGTGGCCGCCGATCGACGGCTCCTTCTCCACCAGCACCACCTCGACGCCTCCGTCGGCGATGTCGAGCGCCGCCTGGATGCCGGCGATGCCGCCGCCGATGACGAGGGCTCGCTTGGTCACGGGGATCCGGATCGTCTCGAGGGGGGCGTTCCGCTTCACCTTCTCCACGATGGACCGGCAGGCCTCGATGGCCTTGTCGGTGGCCTTCTCGCGGTCCTCGTGGATCCACGAGCAGTGCTCGCGGATGTTCGCCATCTCCGCGAGGAAGGGGTTCAGTCCCTCGGAAGCCACGGCGCGGCGGAAAGTCTTCTCGTGCATGTGCGGCGAGCAGGCGGCCACGACGACGCCGTCCAGCTTCTTCTCCCGGATCGCCTCCTTGACCAGAGCCTGGCCGGGATCCGAGCACATGTACTTGTAATCGACCGAGTGCGCGACGCCCGGGAGGTGTCGCAGCGCGTCCGCCACGCGGGCGCAGTCGACGGTCCGGCCGATGTTCTCGCCGCAGTGGCAGACGAAAACGCCGATGCGCGACATTACTCTGCCCTCCTCGCGCCGATCGCCGCGCCGGGCGTGTCGGCCGCGCCGGCAGCCGGACTCGCCGCCTTGGCCGCCGGGGCCGACGCTCTTGCCAGAGCGTTCGCCGCGGCTTCACGAGCCCGAGCCTGGATCGGCACGGTGCTCACGAAGTGGCGCTCGAGGCCCAGATCCTTGGCCGGTAGGCCGAAGGACATGCCCACGAGCTCGCTGAGGAAAAGCACCGGCATCGGCGCCTCGCCGGACCTCGTCATGGCGTCCTGCCGAAAGTCGAGATTGCTGTGGCACATCGGGCAGGCCACGATCAGCGCCTCCGCGCCGGCCCGGCGAGCGTCCTCGAGGATGGCGCGGCCCAGGCGGAGCACCGACGCGGTACGCGAGAGCGAGAAGGCGCCACCGCAGCAGTCGAGCCGGAGGTTCCAGGAGACCGGCTCGGCTCCGGTGGCCCGGCAGATCTCCTCCATCGACGTCGGATGCTCCGGGTCGTCGAAGCCGCACAGCTCCGGTGGCCGAACGAGCAGGCACCCGTAGTAGCACGCAACCTTCATCCCGAGGAGCCGTCCCGCCGACTTGACCTTGATTTGCGGAACCAGGCCTCGAAAGAGCTCGAGGATGTTGCGCACCTCGACGCCGTTGGAGAACGGGCGCGCCAGGATCTCCTTCACCTTGGCGCCCAGGGCGGCGTCGTCGCGCATCGCGCGGCGGGCCCCGGCGAGCCTGTTGAAGCAGGCGGCGCACGGAGCGAGCACCTCCGTCATCCCCTGTTCCTCGACGAGGGCCAGGTTGCGAGCCGGGAGCGCGACCGACAGCAGGTGGTTGGTGGCGTGCCCCGAGGTGGCCCCGCAGCAGGACCAGTCGTCGATCTCGGCGAGCTCGACCTCGAGCTCCGTGGCGGTGGCGCGCAGGCTTTCGTCGAACTCGCGGGAGGTCGCGTGGAGGGAACAACCGGGATAGTAGCCGATGCGCATCACTGGCTTCCCCCTTCGGCCTCGCACGCGGCGAAGATGCGCCGCACGTCGGCGACGCCGCGGATCGGCGAGGGGACGAGCTTGAGCTTCCCGCGCGACATCAGGCCGGGAGTGGACAACGCGTCGTTGAGCAGCTTCCCCGAGCGCAGCTTGTACTGAATGACCAGGCCGAGCTCGAACATGCGGCCGTTCAACCGGACCTGGTCGAGGAACGAGCGGTGGAAGGCGCCGATGGAGCGCGGAGCGCGCGCGATCGACATCTCCCGAAGTCCGTCGATCATTCGGGCCGGGTCGCAGCCGTTCGGGCAGCGCGCGGTGCAGGTTTCACAGGTGAGGCACAGCCAGATCGACTCGCTCGAAAGCAGCGTTTCGCGGCGATCGAGCCCGATCAGCCGCATGACGTCGTGAGGACGCAGCTCGGTCTCCACAGCCATCGGACAGCCGGCGGAGCACTTCCCGCACTGGTAGCACGCGGCCGGGTTCTTTCCTGTCTTGTCTCGAAGCTCCGCGTGCAGCGTCCCGGCGTGGCCCGAGCGGTCCTGCGTGCCAGGGGAGCTCATTCGCTCTTCTCCTATCGGTCACGCCGCTAGCCTGAGGTTTCTCGCTAGTCGGGCGGCGGCTCGACACCAGGGGATGCGCTCCGCAACGCGGGGAGCGATCCACGGATTCGAAAGCACCGTGGCAGCGCGGCCTCATTTGCGTCGCTGCGAGCGGAGCGAGGATCTCCTTCGTTGGCGCGACATCTCGCGGCGCGTGTCTCGCGTTTCACGGCATCGTTCACGGACACACTCAGTAGAGGAGGAGGATACGCCGAGCGCGGCAGACGTTCATCGGCGTTTTCGGATGGTAATTCTCCTCTTTTCGCGATGACCGGCCGCCGTGGTCGTCCGAGACGATTCGCCGCCGGGAACGCGTCGCGGGTACCCGTTTCCTCCATCGCAGGCGGTTCGAGATGCAGCGTCAGCGAGCGTCATGTTCCGGAGTCCCCTCGGTGCGAACAGGCCCCGGAGACGACCCGAACGCCCTGCAATCGAAGGGTCGAGAGCCCAGGACGTGCTCGAACAGGAAGTGGCAAGGTCCGAGAACCGAGGAGGCCCGTCCACACGGCCGGATCCGCGGCTCGACTGAGCTCGCCGAAGTCGGTCGCGGCAGCAGCTTCGGGAATCGTGCGGATCAGGACGGCGCGGGCTTCTCGAACCGGGCGTCTTCGATCGGAACGTTGTGCTGCATCTCGTCCACCTGGATCGTGAACCGGCCCGAGGGGCGCGCCACGGTCCAGCGGAACGGCACCTTCACGCCGTCCACGTCGCGGTAGTCCGCGTAGTCGATCTGGGTGGGGTTGCGGCCAAGCGAGGTCTCCGCGTATCGCACGAGTCGCACGAGAAGTCCGGATTGCGTATCGAACCACATCTCGACGGGGGGCCGTCGCTCGTTGTTTCCCACGACGCGCACGGTTTCGCGCCCGTCGACGGCATCCGCGGGGGTGGCCCGAAGCTCCTTGAAGAGCTGCTTCACGTGGACGGGAAACCGCAGGTCGGCGTCGAGGCGCGCAGCCTCGCTTTCCGAAGCCGACATGTCGCGCGGGGGACGACCGGAGTTCCCGAGCCAGCCGCTCCGCCCGTCGGACGCGGTGATGTTGTCGCCGCGCGGCGAGTGCACGATCGAGATCAGCTCGTCAGCGGGGATTCCCTCGAGCACCTGGATGTTCTCGTAGTACTCCTTGGCCTTCTCGCCGGGCGACGGCGGCCTGGGAGGCGGCGGAGGGACCTTGACGGAATCCTACGCGGGTTCCGCAGCGGGAGCCGTGGCCGCCCCGACGGAAGAAAGAGCGAACGCGCACAGGGCGAAAACGAGGGATGCGTGCGGAGGACGGTGCATGGCTGTCTCCTGAAAGAGGTCGGGAGTCTGCACCGTCCGGGCACCGTGGGCAGTTTCACGGCCCTCGCGTTTCTCGGAGGATCGCGGGGCTGCCTTCGCGCCAAGAGCGCGACGCTGCCTCCGACGGCCGGTCACGGGCAGGCGCCGGCCTCCTCGGGGGCTCTCCGATCGCGCCCATGGCTGTCTCGCCCGAGCGAGCCTTCGCCGACGGCGTTCCGCGCAACCACCACGAACGCACGATCGTCGGCCAGCGAGGGCACGATCGCTCGGCTCCCGGCCCCCAGCGCGCCCTCGCATTCCGGCGGAGCACCTGCCGAGATCCCCGCGAGTGGAATGGCGTAGAGCCAGTACGACTCCGCCGCGTCCCCCCTCGACGGGCTCGACCATGCAAGCTCGTATCCCTCCGGGTGCTTCGAGACGGTGAAGGGAGAGCCAGTTCCGGACGGGTCCGACGCCTCTCCCGGCGGGCCCGTTCCCAGCGCATCGATGCGCGTCGCGTCGTTCGTCACCTTCATGCCGGCGTTCAGGAGGAACTCCGTCGAGCGATCGAGGTAGTTGCGGAACGTGCTGGTCGGGATCGTCGGATCGGCGCTGGGAGAAGGCCAGGGAGGCGCGTATCCGTTCGCGACGAAGCCCGGGATCAGGATGTTCGTCACCGCCCACAGGTCCGCGGCGACCGGGTCGCGGCTGGCCACCAGCCGGTCGGTGCGCGTGGCGCCCGAATAGCTGGTCGACGGCCCGCTGTACGGGTTCGCGTTGATCCAGATCGCGTCGATGATGTTGAGGTCCGGGAGTCCGACGTCCGCCATCACCGCGCCGAGAATCCCCGAGGAGAGCGCGCCGTGGGAGTTCGTGGACAGAGCGGTCGTGACGACTCCCATGTAGTTCTTCACCGCCGCGGTCGCACCGTAGACGGAATGGTGCGACTTGAGAACCGGCAGGTTGATGATCTTGAGGTGCGTGCGGTCGTAGCCGCTCGCCTGGGTCCAGATCCCGTTGCTTGAGGCTGATCCGGGTGCCGTACGAGGTCGCGAACTTGGGGTACGACACGCGTCCGCCGGTGCGCGAGTCGTAGGCGGAGACGACGTAGCCGTTGGTCATGTCTCCGGCGGAGTACTCGACGACCGACTGCTGGCGGATGAGGGTCCAGTCGAAGTCCGAGACGCGGTAGCCGAGGGCCTGGAAATGGAGCACGACATCGTGGGGGGAGAGCGAGGGATCCTGCGCGTTGTTGCTGCCCCGGTCGAATCCCGCCGTGGCCGCGAACTGCGCGTTCTCGCACACGACCACTTCTCCGGTGAACCCGTCGGGATGCGACACGATGCGCCGGATCAGGCCGCGCAGCAGGTCCACGTTCGTTCCTCCCCGCTCCGACCACTGGTAGTTGATCTTGAGGATCACCGTGTCGTCCGCCGCGAGGATTCCCTCGGGACCCGAGGTCAGCGACGGAACGGAGGACCGGTAGAACTTGAGCCCGGCCGCCCCCATGCTCTCCACCAGGTCCTCGAGACAGACGAAGCGGTCCCCCACCGGATTCTGCGGGCACCCGCTCTCGTGGAAGACCTGGGCGCGGTAGTCCTGGCTCGGGGCAAGTGCGGCGCTCTGGCCGGCGACGGGCACGACGAAGCGGCTCGACCAGATCCCGACGATCGCGAGGGCCGCTGCGGCGATCGCTCCGCGCAGGAGCGTGCGTCGCGGCCCCGCGACGCGGCGCCCGAACAGGACCAGCGCCCCCAGCAAACAGGCCCAGAGGCCCGAGGACGCGGTCGCGAGCGCGGCGCGCTGGCAGGGATAGGCAAGGCGGCTCGGCTTCTCGCCGCTGCGCAGCACGAGCCACACGAGCGCCAGAAGTGCGGTCACCGTCCACCAGATCCTGATGCGACGTCGCGCCTTCGGGGTAAATCCTGGAACGATTCGGCGAGGTTCGTGACGGTCGGCCTGAGGCTGAAGTTCCATCGTGCGCGTCTCCCCCGCCACCGAGCATTGCGCTCATGATACCCGGCCGCGGCGGTCCGCGGCAGGTGTTTTCGCGCCCAGGGCTCGGAGAACCGGGAACGGTCCCCTGCTTGGCTTCTCGAGCAACCCGCGGGAGTTGCAGGCTGGTCCGCCGGACTGCACCGTACGCGGGGGCGGTGGCCCGGGAGCCAGCCCCCGGGCTTGAAGCGAACCGGGAGCCGGCATCAATCGCCAAAAAGGAGCTTCTGGGTCGTGTTTCGACCCGGTCTCATGCTCTATTCTTTTCTTTCCGCCTTCGGCAGAGATCGAGGCGGCCGCTCGAAGGGCATGGATCCCGATGGCGACGCGATGACACGCTCCTTCCGCACCATCGTCCCGATGCTCGCCGTCCTTGCCCTGTGGGGCTGCGCGCAGGACGGCCTCTTGATGGGCGTCTGCGGCGACGGCGTCCTGGATCCCTCCGAGGCGTGCGACGACGGAAACACCGCGAACGGGGACGGCTGCAGCGCCGTCTGCGTGCGCGAGGAGCCCCCGACGAGCGTCTGCGGCAACGGCGTGCTGGAACCCCCCGAGACGTGCGACGACGGGAACACCGCGAACGGGGACGGCTGCAGCGCCGTCTGCGCGGTCGAGAGCGACCCGGGAGTGCTCCCGACGCTCGCCTCGATCCAGCGGAAGATCTTCACGCCGATCTGCTCCGCCTGCCATTTCCCGCAGGGCACCGGGGGGTTCATGCCCCTGCATACGGAGGACGTCTCCTATCGGAATCTGGTCCGGGTCCAATCCTTCCTGTGCTCCGGACTGCTCGTGGATCCGGGCAATCCGGACAACTCCTGCCTCGTTCTGAAGCTCGAGGGATCGAATCAGGCCGGAGGCGACAGGATGCCGTCCGGCGGCCGCCCCCCCCTGAGCGAGGAGGAGATCGGCGCGATCCGGGAGTGGATCTCGCTGGGAGCGCCCCGTTGATCCCGCGCCTCCGCGCCGGCAGCGGGAGGGAGAGGATCGGCCGGGCGATCGCCGCGTGCGGCCTCGTCATCTTGGGGACGTTCGCGGTGACGACGGCGCGGGCCGAACCTGTCTTCTCGGTGCGCACCGGATTCAGCTGCGGACAGTGTCACGTCAACCGCTCGGGCGGCGGGATGCGCACCTCGTTCGGAAGCGTCTATTCGCAGACCGCGCTCCCGGCTCGGCTCCTGCGGTGGAAGGACAAGGGCTACCTGCTCCCGGCCGACCCGGAATCCCGCTTCGGATTCGGCGGGGACGTGCGCGACGGCTTCTACTGGATCGGCGCGGCCCACGCGGAGGACAGCGCGTCCTTCGAGCTAGCGGCGGCAAATCTGTACGGGCAGGTCCGGTTCGTCCCGGAGCGCTTCAGCATCTATCTCGATCAGAAGCTGGGCTCCGGGGCCTCGTCGACCCGGGAGCTGTTCGCGCTCGTGTCGTTTCCGACGGTGCGCGGATACGTCAAGGTCGGCAGGTTCCTCCCGCCGTACGGCTGGGCCCTGCCCGACGACGACGCGTTCATCCGGGAGCCCCTCGGCTTCGCGTTTTCCGCCCCCGACACCGGCGTCGAGGTTGGATTCGAGCCCGGAATGTGGTCGGCGCAGCTCGCCGTGATCAACGGGAGCGGCGGCGCGAGCGACTCGGACCGCGGGAAGAAGCTGACGCTGCTGGCGGGACGCAGGTTCCGCCGGGCGAAGATCGGCGTATCGGGCGCCGCCGACTTCGCCGACGGAGCGACGACCACCTGGGCGGGGGTTCTCGGGGGAGTGAACCTCGGGCGGCTCTCGCTCCTCGCCGAAGCCGACGCGCGGCGGATCGGCCCGGCCGGGGCGGAAGCCACGAAGACGTGGGTCGGGTTCTTCGAGGCCGACGTGCTGATCCGTCGCGGCTTGAGCATCAAGTACACGCACGACTGGATCGATCCGAGCCGGGACGTTCGAACCGATCAGCGGCAGCGCGACGCGCTCGCTCTCGAGTACGTCCCGTATCCGTTCGTGCAGCTGAGGGCGGTGGTGCGTCACGGCGACGGGCCGCCGCAGGTCCCCGGGTCGCGGGACACGCAGGCCGACCTCGAGGTCCACCTGTTCTTCTGATCCGCCGCGCCTACTTGAGCTTCAGCTCCACGTCCGACCACGCGGACCGCGCCCGCCTCGAGCTGGACGGTGCGCTCGACGCGCTCCAGAGACTCGTGCCACACGACCATCTTGTACGAGCCCGGAGGAACGTCGGTGATCTCGAACGTGCCGTCCTCGCCCGTCAGCGCGAAGTAAGGGTTGTCCCGCACGATGACCCAGGCGCTCATCCACTTGTGCACGTCGCAGGTGACCTTCATCTCGTCGGGTGTCGAGAACGTGCGCTTGATCGGTCGCCCCGCCCCCTTGGCGAGCTGGGACACGCTGATGGAATCGTTCTCCCTGGGCCAGGTGTGGATGTTGTGGATGATCGGGTCGCTGTTCAGGAACTGCATGGTTTGCCCGACGCCCAGGACGGTCACGTGGGGACGGAACACGCATCCCTCCTGATCCAGGACGCCGCCTCCGGCAGGCCAGGGCTTGTCGCCCTTGACCCCCTCGAGCCACACGACCGCGTTGCGAACTCGCCCGCTCGGCGAAACCAGCAGCGTCTCGGGGAGGATCGAGACCTTCGCGCAGCACTCCATGTCGTGATCGACCTCGAGGGGCTGTGGCTTGGGCACGGGGCCCTTGTACGTCAGGGCTCCGCGGAGCCTGGCGCCGGCCGGGCTCGCGGCCTGGCCGGTCGAGCAGAGCGCGAACCCGACGAGCACCGCGACCAGGATCCGGTCGAATGAACGTGCCGACCATTCCGATTCTCGCTAGCTTCATCTCGTGTCTCCAGGGCCGAAGCCCGTTCAGGAGCTCTTCAGAGGGCACTTGACCCGGGGAGGCAGCCGGAGCCGCATCTCCTCCGGGGGAGGCTCCCCGTTTGGGCCGAGAACCTCGAGGACGGCGAACATCTCCTCATGGCACCCCCCGCAGCGGTAGGTGCACTGGATCAGGTACTCACCCGACTCCTTGGGCTCGAACCGCACCTCGGTGACGTACCCCGGCTCGATGTAGATCGGGCCCACCTGCAGCTCCGGGATGGAGAAGCCGTGGATCACGTCGGCGCTCCGGAGACGGAACAGGACCTTCTCGCCGACCCGCACCACGGGACGCGCCACCTCGGGCCGCCGGCGCCAGTAGTTGTGGCCCACGACCTCCTCGAACGTGTAGATGCCGCCGCTCGCCACCGCCGTGATGTCGATGACGTGCAGCTCCTCCGCGTTGCGGATCTCGTTCGCCGCCGGACTCCGCGCGCAGCATCCACACCGGGATCCCGACGAGAGTCAGGAGCACGAGAAGGGTGCTCGCCGCTTCCAGACGCCACGAAACCATCGTCCTACCCCACGAACAGCCAGAGAAAGCCGCAGGCTACCGCCGTGCTCAGGATCGCCACGGGCGCAGCCGCGCGGGTCGCCGCCGGACCGCTGCCGAACCGGTCCCGTGCGAATCCGGTTCCGGTGCGAAGCGCGTAGACCAGCCCGATCAGCAGGACTGCGATCTGCACGTACGACGCGTACTCCGGGTAGAACGGCGTCCAGGGGAAGTGCGCCGTTCCCAGGAGGTCCCAGCCGCGGCCCAGGGGATCCGACACGGCGTTGACGATGTAGGAGCCGTTGACGAGGATCAGCGGGATGCTGAACGCGATCCACGCGGTGAGCCCGAGCGGGACGAGCACGCCGCAGAATCCCAGGAAGATCTCCTTCATGGGCACCCCGCCGGCCCCGGCCAGCCGGCGGCCCAGGCGCGCGGCGACGTAGAAGACCGCGGGGAGGACGATCAGGGTGAGCGCCCAGAGGGAGCCGGCGTAGAGCGCGAATCCGCCCCACTTACCGCTCTCGGACGGGTTCGCCCAGTCCTTGACCGTCCCCCACGGCCCGAGCAGCGCGACGGAGTAGGCGAGCGCCAGGCCGATCATGATGAACGCCTTCCAGGCCTCGTCGTACCCCTTGAGCTGCGTGTCGGAGCCGAACGGGCGCGCCCGGATCGTCATGTTGTCGTGGGAGCAGCTCTTGAGGCACTCCATGCAGAGCCCGCAGTAGTTGTTCCGGTCGAGCTTGGCCGGGTTCACGGACCAGGGGCACCCCCACCCCGTGTCGCCGCCGGCGAGGCACGCCTTGTCCGTGCAGCGGTCGCAGGTCTCCGCGTCGCGGGACCGCACCTCGACCATCGAGGACATCGAGTAGAGGCTGAGGAATCCGCTGATCGGGCAGACGTAGCTGCAGAACGCCCGCTGCCGGTAGATCACGTGGAGAACCGTCGCCAGCAGGATGAGCCCGCCGAGGACGAAGGCGCTGACGATCGGCCGCGTGAGCAGCGGCACGCCGAACGTGCAGAGGAGGAGGAAGCCGAAATTCTGGAGCCAGATGTTCGAGAGCGCAGCGGGCCAGCGCTCGTTGAGGCCCCACATCCGGTTGCGCCCGACGCCGGGCTTCCCCACGCGCACCCCGACGAGCGCGCGGCGCTGGTACCACTCTCCGAAGAACGGGATCGGGCACACCGTGCACCAGACCCGCGAGGCGAACGGAACCATGATCGCGATCAGCAGGAACCACCAGAGGATCCAGACGAAGATGATGATGATGTTGCGGCTGCCCACCGGCGATCCGAAAACCCCCGCGATCAGGAAGAGGTAGAAGAACGCCAGGTTCGGGAGCACCACGGCGAACTGGAACCAGCGGCGCGTGAGCAGCCACTTGAGCCCCGGAACGGCCGTCAGGAGGTCGATCCGCTGCGAGGTGGCAGGCCCGCTCATCGTGTCCGGATGTCGCTTCGCGAGGCGACGAGAAAGCCGGCCACCAGAAGCCCGATGCACGCGCCGATGCCGACCCCCAGCAGACGATTGGGCGCCACTACCAGCTCGCCCTGCATGAACGGGTGCATGGTGCCGCAGACGCGGGAGCAGCGGTAGCGGAACTTGCCGGCTCGGTCGGCGACGAACACGATCTCCTCGACCTTCTTCGCGGGCTCGTCGGGTCGGCTCGGATGCGCGAGCTCGACGTAGGGGCTGTCGGGGATGATCGAGGCGTTGATGTCGAACGCCTCCAGGAAGAACCCGTGCGTCACGTCCAGGGATTTGAGGCGCAGGCGCACCGTGTCCCCCTTGTTGACGTGCAGAACCGGGGGATCGTACGCGTACTGGCGTGCGGTCATCTTGATTCGCCGTTCCTGGGGGGGCGGGGAGGTCTGCAGCAGCGCTCCGGCGGCCGCGCCCGCGCCTGCCAAGAGGAGAACGACGGCGCCGCTCATGACCGATCGCCTGCGGTCAAAGGTCACGGGTTCCGTCCTTCCATCTCCGGCTCCTGTCGGAAGAGGTGGTACGCGAGGCCGTTGCGGCGGCTCAGCGACAGCACGTAGTAGGCGAGGGAGACGAGATTCCGATCTCGGAGCCGCTGCCACTCGCCGTCGTCGAGAGCAGCCACCTCGGCGGCGGAAGGCGCCCGGCGGCGGAATCCCTCCAGCTCCGGCCGCACCTCGGCGGGCAGGCTCTCGACGACCGCGTCGATCGACTCCCGCGGCACGACCATGATCTCGGCATGGGAGGGCATGGGCGTGCCGATGAGACCGCTCAGCGCGGCCCGCGCGACGGTCTCGGGCTTGCGGCCTCCCCGGAAGGGCTCGTAGCGGAAGTCCCTGGGCCGGATCCGCTGGCCTTCGTCGCTCCGCAGCTTCCCCGCGGACGGGCCGCGACCCGAGCCGTCGGTCCCGTGACATTTCCAGCATCCCAGACTCAGGTACAGCGCGCGCCCGTCGGACAGGTGCTCGGCCGTCGGCGGCGGGAACTCGGGTATCGCGAGAGCCTCGGGCTCGCGATCGGGAAGCCCGCGCGGCCTCAGAGAGAACAGGAAGGTCACCACGTCCCCGATCTCGCTCTCGGAGAGGAGGCCGCCGAACGCCGGCATCGCGGTACCCGCCCTCCCGAGACGCACGACGCTCTCGATGTCGGAGCGGCGCGGCGGCTGACCGCTCTCGGTCGACCGGGAGCGGAACTTCCCAGCTTTGAAATCCCTGGGCCACGGAACGAGCTCCGCGGCCCCCGGTCCATCGCCCCGTCCTTCCGGCCCGTGACAGGCGGCGCAGACCCGCGCGTGGACCCTCTGCCCTCGGAGGATCGCATCCGCGCGATTCTGCCCCGAAATCAGCGCCTCGAGCCTCGACTCCGCCGCCGCGAGGTCGCCCGACTCCGCCCGCGGATGGGGAGTCGCGAGAGCTGCGGTCAGAGCCAGCGTGATCCCGACGAGTTTCCCGGACTGCACGTGCCGTTTCCTCCGCACCCGGTGGCGTCGATCGACGTTCGCCGATCATCGAGAGAATAGAGCAGATCCGGCCCTCGAAACAGGACAGAGACGCTCGCATTTCGCAGCCCCGGGACGTATGTTCGGTCTCACGCGATGCGGAAGCGACGCGGCCATGCCGGGATGCCGGCGCCGCGTCGCGGCCGTATATACTTCACGGCCGATTCACGATGAGCCGCCGGCACCATCCCCGCGAGGGCGGCGGCCAAGCGGACACCGGTGACGCGACCGCGGTGGCAACAACCGAGGCTCGGGGGCTCATGGGTCCCCCGTCTCCTGCTGTCGGCGCTTTTTCTGACGCTCCCCGAACTCGCATCCGGCTCCGGCTCCTCCGTGGACGGGCGCGGCTTCGAGCACAGGATCCTCGTCACGCAAGTCCCCGTTGAAGGCGCGCGTGCCGCCGGGACGGAGGGTGAGGACCTTCCCGTCGGCGCCCGCATCGTCCTGCTCGACCTGTCGGGACCGCGAGAGAGCGCGCGGGTCCTCACGGGAGAATTCGTCTCGGCGGGACGCCCGTCGATCTCGGTCGACGCGCAACGATTCCTCTTCGTCGCACGAAAACGAGCGGCGGATCCGCTCTCGATCTGGGAAATGGCGATCGACGACGGCAGGCAGCGGCGCGTCGCGCGCTGCGACGGCAACTGCACGAAGGCGATCTACGCCTCGCGCCTCTACACGCTCGATGCCGGCGAGTCGACTCCCCTGATCGTCTTCTCGTGCGCGCCTTCGCCGGCGGGCGACGGGCTCGACCAGCGCCGCTCGTCCCTCTTCGCCGCGCGCGAGGACGGCTCGCGGCCCCGGAAGATCACGTTCAACCCGCTCGGTGCGAGCGACCCGCTCCTGCTCAGCGATGGGCGCCTCGTCTACGCGAGCGGAACGGCCGCCGAGGGTCGCGGCGCCACTCTGTTCACGATCTTCACGGACGGCACCGACGTCTTCCCGTTCGTTTCCCCCCCGGCATCTTCCGTTCGCCAGGGCATGGCGTGCGAGTCGGCGGGCGGCGAGGTGGTCTTCGTGGAGTCCGACCCGGCCGATCCGCTCCGCGGCGGCGCGCTCATCGCGGTGCCGCGGACCCGGAGTCGCACGGAGCGTCGCTCGGTGAGCGCATCGCCGATCGGGCGCTTCCACTCGCCGTCGCCTCTTCCCGACGGCAGCTTCCTGGTCGCGTTCCAGCCCGAGGGGCGCGGCACGTACGGCATCTACCGGCTCGACGCGAGAGATCCGGTGCGGCTCGAGCCGTTGTTCGACGCGCCGGACCGGCACGACCTCGATCCGGTTGCCGTCGTCGCGCGGCCCCGCCAGGCGGGAAGGTCGAGCGGAGTCGACGAGCGCGTCTCCCACGGCGAGCTGTACTGTCTCGACGCCCGTCTTTCGGGCGACTCCATCGTCGCCGGCGATCCGCAGCGCGTCGCGATCGCATCCCTGAGCGTGTTCCGCGCGCGGGACGAGACGGAGCCTTCGGAGAAGGCGGCGGGAACGGGAACTGCGATCCGCCGGGGCGCTCGACCGGTGCGGGAGGTTTTGCTCGGTCGAGTTCCGGTGGAGGCGGACGGATCGTTTCACCTCCGTGTTCCGGCGCTGACGCCGCTGCGCGTCGAGACGCTCGATTCCGCGGGAAACGTCCTGCACTCGATGCGCAGCTACCTCTGGGTCATGCCGAACGAGAGGCGGGGGTGCATCGGCTGCCACGAGGATCGCGACCTCACGCCGCCGAACCGCCTCGCTCTGGCGCTGCGCCGTCCGCCGCGGGAGATCGAGATCCCGGCGGTCGAGCGAGAGGACGCCGCGGGGAAGGCCCCGTGAGCACGAGGACGAACGCGGCCTGGCCTGCCCTGCTCCTGGCGGCGGCCGTCTCGGCCGGCTCCGCCGCGAGCGGCCCGCCGAAGGAGGAGGCCCTCCCCCTCTACGTCGGGAAGCAGAGTCTGCTCCACCTGTCACGGGGCGGGTCGCATGGCCGCCGCGTGCACCGTCGAGGCCGTGGAGGCGCACGGACGGTCCTACGAGGCGCTCTTCCGGCCGGAAGCGCCCCACATCGCGTTCCTCTCGGGCGCGACGGAGCCGCCGCACGAGAGCCGGCTGTGCCTCGGCTGTCACGCGACCGGCGCCGAGGAGGGGCCCCGCTGGCAGGAGCCGACGTTCCGGACCGAGGACGGCGTGCAGTGCGAGGCGTGCCACGGTCCCCGAAGCGATCACGCGCGGGCGATGCGGAACGGCGCACCCGGAGCACGCGATGCGTCGAGGCTGAGCGACGCATCGCTCACGATCTCGCCGCGCGAGGCGCTCTGCGGCTCGTGCCACATGCCGCGGCCGTCGCACCGCGAGGTTCTGGATGCAGGCTATCGCCGTCCCGAGGCGGACCTGCGCTACAAGAACCCGGTGAATCTCGCCGTCTCCCCCTCGGGAGATCGTCTCTTCGTCGCCTGCGAGCGGAGCGACAGCCTCGTCATCGTGGATCCGGTCGCACGCCGCGTGATCTCGGAGATTCCGGTCGACCCGAGGCCGCACGACGTGACCGTCCACCCCGACGGACGGACGGTCTACGTCACGAGCCGCGGCGCGAGCACCGTCAGCGCGATCGACGTGGCCGCCGGCAAGGTCGTCGCGCGCGTCAAGGTCGGCGTCGAGCCCCACGGAGTCCGGACCGACGCTTCGGGGAAGCGGCTCTTCGTGCTCGACACCGGCCAGGACGCCGTATCGGTTCTCGATGCGAAGGACCTCACGGAGAAGGCGCACCTGGCCGCGGGGGTGGCTCCGTGGGCCGCCGCGCTCCGCCCGGACGGGACGGCGCTCTACGTGACGAACGCCCGGCCGGAGCTCGCTCCGTTCCGGGAGCCGCACCGGTCGGAGATCACGATCGTCGATCCGCGGAGCGGGCGCGTGTCGAGCCGGGTCGCCGTCCCCGACGCGAACACGCTGCAGTCGATCGCGTTCGTGCCGGGCCGGGACGTGGCGCTCTTCACGCTCATGCGCTCGAAGGACCTCGTCCCGATGACGCGGCTGGCGCAGGGATGGGTGATCTCGAACGGGCTGGGGGTGCTCTGGCCCGACGGACGCGTGGACCAGCTGCTGCTCGACGACCCGGCGGACTCGTTCCCGGATCCGACCGGTCTTGCGGTCCGCCCCGACGGCCGGTTCGCCCTCGTGACGAGCGCGGGGTCCGACCAGGTCGGCGTGGTGGACGTGACCGCGCTGCTCGACCTGCTCGCCGCCACACCGGACGAGCGCCGCGCCGGCGACCTCCCCTACCGTCTGGGAGCCGCCGCGCGGTTCCTCGTGAAGCGCATCCCGGTGGGCCGCAACCCGCGCGCCGTGGCGTTCTCTCCCGACGGCCGTTTCGCGTACGTCGCCGCGACGCTCGGCGACGCGATCACGGTCATCGAGACCGCGGGATTCACCGTGGTCGGGCGAGATCCCGCTCGGCGGGCCGGACGCGATCACCGAGACTCGCCGCGGCGAGCGGCTCTTCCACAGCGCGGCCTCGGCGTTCGGGCGGCAGTTCTCGTGCCGGAGCTGCCATCCCGACGGGCTCATGAACGGATTGGCGCTGGACATCGAGGCGGACGGGATCGGCCTGAAGCCCGTGGACATCCGTGCGCTCCGCGGCATCCTCGACACCCCTCCGTTCAAGTGGGACGGCACGAACCCTTCGCTGGCCCGCCAGTGCGGCCCGCGGCTGTCCGTGTTCTTCTCGCGGCTGGACCCGCCCTCGCCGGCGGACCTCGCGGCTCTCGTCCGCTTCGTGGGGACGATCGAGCAGCCCGTCAACCCGCGTCGCGCTCCCGAGGGCTCACGCCGGCGCAGCGGCGCGGAAAACAGGTGTTCGAGCGACAGCGGGACAACCGGGGAGAGTCGATCCCCGCCTCATCGCGATGCGTCAACTGCCACAGCGGCCCGTACGGGACCTCGCCGGGGTCGACCGGGCGTCGGCACGGAGATGTGGTTCGACTCCCCGGCGGTCGACGTCCCCGCCATCGACCTGCACGACGAGGACAGCCTCGGACCGCTGGGCATCGTCTACTTCTCCCAGGACCCGTCCCGCCTCAGGCCGCTCGACAATCCGCATCTGCGGGGGATCCGGAGCTCGCCGCCCTACCTGCACAACGGCGCGGCCGCGACGCTCGAGGAGATCTGGACGCGGTTCAACGTGTACGAGTGGCACGGCAGGACCGGCGATCTGACCCGGAGGCAGTTCAACGACCTGATCGAGTATCTGAAGACCCTGTAGCGGCGCCGTGCAGGAGCCCGCATGCAGTTCCGGTTCACGCGAAGAGCGGCCTGCGCGATCGTCCTCGCCGACCTCGGTCGGCGCGAGCGCGAGTCGGGGCGCACGCCGGCGACGCCGCGGACCGGGCGCAGGCTCGTCCCCCGCGCGGTCGTCAGCGCGATCGTCACCGACCCGGGCTCCGGCGACCTTTGGATCGGCACCCTGGGCTCCGGGCTCCTCCGGTACTCGGCCGGGCGGATCGACCGATTCACGCAGTTCAACAGCGGGATCGCCGGGGATCAGGTCCTCGACGTCGAGTTCTGGAACGGCCGCGTCTGGTGCGCCACCGGCAGCGGCGTCAGCAGCTTCGATTCGCGAACCGGCACGTGGACCCTCTCCCTGGAGCGGCGCGGGGACGCGCCGCAGGTCGTGATCGAGGACCTCGCCGTGGTGCCGGCGCTTGCTCCGTCGGCCGGGCGAGGACGTCCTGCTCGCCACCTCGTCGAGCGGGCTCCACCTGCGTTACGACATCGGGACGGACGACTGGATCCCCGCCGACGCGCCGTCCGCGCGGATCGAGCCTGTCCCGCTGGAGATCCCGCTGTCGGTCGACGAAGCGCTCGCGCGAGAAGAGACGCGCGCTACCGGCACGGTCGCCCGAGATTCGGCCGGATCGCGGACCGAGCAGACCGTGGCGATCGGGCTTCTCGTCGCGATGGCAAAGACGATCACGCTGCCGGGTGCGAAGCTTCCCGGGTCCGACGAGATGCTGGACCGGGCGGCCGTCGGAGAAGCGATCGCCCACGCGAACGCCCGCGGGGGGTATCGCGGCGGGATCCCGTTCGAGCTGTCCGCGCCCACGCTCCAGTTCGAGCACCACGGATGGGTGACCCCCGAGGACACCCTCTCGATCCTCGCGCTCCGCCCCGGGGTCGCCGGCGTCGTCGGCCATCTCGGTGCCGGCTCGCGCGCCGAGAGGGTGCTCGCCGCTCGACTCGAGATCCCGATCGTGGACGCGGCGCCCGAGGCGCCTGCGGACGACGAGGCCGATCGAGGATCCCTGGGTGTTCCGATGCGACCGGTACGGCCACGCGTCCCAGGCTGCCCTCCTGGACGGGCTCCTGCGGGCGATCGATCGTCCGCGGCTGGCGGTGCTGCGCACGCCGGGGGAGGGCTCGAGCGCACGCCTGGACTTCTGGGTGCGGCGGGCCGGCTCACGCGGGAACCCGGTCGTGCTGGATCTGAGCTGGAACCCCGAGACGGACGATCTGGCTCCCGCGCTGGCGAGGATGCGCCGCGAGAAGGTGCAGGCCGTGCTCACCTGGAGCGACGCGCGGACCTCGGCGCTCTTGCTGCGACGGATGCGCGAGCAGGGGCTCCGGGCGGCGTTCGTCGGCGGGGACGGGATCGTGAACGACGAATTCGCAGGGCTCGCGCCGCGCGCTGCGGGCGCGGTCCTCGCGGCTGCGGCCTGCGCGCACTCGGATCCGAAGAGCACGGCGATGCCGAGCTCTCCCGGCGATCATTCGTACCTCGCCACGGCTCACCTGCTCGCGGCGATCGAGGTCGCGGGTCCGGGACGCAAAGCCGTCCGGGAAGAGCTGCAGCGGAAGAGGCGCGACACCGTCGCCCGCTTCGAGGGCGGTGTCTGGCGCGTGGGCTCTGCTTCCGAGATCTCGCTCGGAACCGCGCGGGCTCAACGTCGCTCGCGCAGGGACCAAAGGTAGGCGGCTAGTTCGCCGCTTGGTCCTGCGTGGCCCGGATCTCCGCGAGCATCGCCCGCGCCGCGCCGCGTGCTTTTTCCGTGAACGCGGCGGACCCCGCGACCGACTGCAACTGCCCCACGGCCTCGTCGACCTTCCCGGTCGTGAGGAGGACCGCTGCGAGCGTGATCCTCCAGTCGCCGTCCTCGGGCTCCTTTTCGACGACGCGCCGCGCGTGAGGCTCGGCCAGAGCGTTCTCGTTGCGCATCAGGTGGAGGGTGGCGAGGCGCCGATCGAGGCCGACGGGCCGGATCAGCCCCCACCGCACGCACGTGTCGTGATGGGCCACGGCCGCAGCGACCTGCTCCGCGCTCGGAGTCTCGCCGCGGGCGAGGGCGGCTTCGATTTGGTCGAACGCGAGCTGCCCCTGCTGCTCGTGGTACCGGAGGAACGCGCTGTGAGCGGTGAAGAGCGCCAGGACGACCACAAACGACGCGAAGACCCGTCCCGCAGGGAGAAGCCGGCCCGCGACCTTGAGCGAGTAGCGGTTCAACGCGACGTCCGGAGCACGGACGAGGCGCAAGGCAACGACGGCGATGTAGGCGAGGACGCCTCCGAGCCCGAGGGTGAGGAGGAATGGTACCGCCTCGTAGAGTCCCCGGAAGACGAAGATCGTCCCGAGGAACACCGCCGTCATGAGAAGGTCCTCGCCGAGGGAGAAATCGTACGGCACGCCGAATCTGCCGCGGGTGCGCCACGACTTGAAGAGCGACGGCTTCGTGAATCGGAAGCCGATGTTCTCGTTGGGGCAAGCTGCAACGCAGTCCAGGTCCTTGAGGCACGCGGTGTTGACGACCCTGCCGTACGTGGCCAGCTCTTCCTGCACGCGGACGTGCGACTGGCACGCCTCCGTGCACTTCCCGCACTCGCAGCAGTTCCCCACCGCGGTGATCTTTCCCGGGGCGACGCGGTCGGCCAGACCGAACACGACACCGTACGGGCAGGCGTAGGTGCAGAACGCCCGGCTACCCAGGAAGTAGATGGTGGCAAGACCGCAGATGGACAGGGTCAGAATGGACACCCAGGGCCCGGGTAGGTTGCGCCACATGTTCTCGGTCACGAACGAGGCCCACCCCTGCTCGTCGGTGAAGATCTTGAGGATCGGCGCGGGCTGGCCCGCCGCGATCCGCTTCACGGTGGGCCACACGAGCATGTACAGCGCGGCTCCCAGCGGCACGAGGAGCAACGCCCGCGAGCGTACCGGCACCGGGCGGATCTTGAGCTTCTTCAGGATCCAGGCGCTCCCGTCCTCGAGCGCCAGGATGTGGCAGCCCCACGAGCAGAAGAAGCGTCCGAAGATGGCCGCCGAGGCGAACGCGACCACCATGAACAGGAACCCGGCCGTGACGATGCCGAGCTCCAGCGTGTACATGATCTCGTTCAGCTCGAGGGGGGCGAGCGTGCGCCCCGCGAGCTTCCAGTGGACGAAGTGGGCCGTGATCGCCAGATAGAGCCCGATCAGGGTGGCGGCGCGCCACCGACTGTAGCGGCGAGGCGGCTTCACGGGCAGGTGCGTCCGGTGCGAGGCGTCCCGTTCGAGCGGACCCCGAGGGGACCGACTCCCGCCGGGCAGGCGTTCGTCCCCCGCACGAGGTAGAAGAACGCGCTCCCTGGTGCCGGATCGGACCCGTCCGAGCAGGCCGGGCTCGAAGGCACCGGCACGGACAGGCAGATGGCAGGCGACACGAAGTCGGCCGCATTCGACGACCTTAGAGCATCGTACGCGATCGACGAGCCTCCCGGTTTCACCGGAGACAACCAGGCCAGCTGGGCCGCGTTCCCCGCGCCCTTGCCCAGACGCAGATCGACGGCCTCTCCCGGCGTGCTCCAGACGAACGGGTTGGCGTTGTCGCAGTCGCACGCGGCGTACCCGTCGGAGTCGGGATCGCTCCCCTGGCAGGCGACGTCGGTGCAGCAATCGAAGTCGACGCAGTCGGTTCCGCCGTCGCAGTCCTCGTCGATCCCGTTGTTACAGACCAGCTCGAACGTGGATGCGCTCCCGCAGTCCGTCGCGCAGCGGCAGGGGCTCTCGCCGGCCTCGCAGGTGCCGTTGCCGCAGCACCCCGTGCCGCCTCCCTGGCTGCTGCAATCCGCCGCGCAGTTGAGGCAGTTCTCCCAGGGATCGCAGGTTAGGTTCCGGTTGCACCTGGGTGCCAGCGAGCTGGCGACCCACGGAGGGACGGGTGCCGGGGGTGAACATTCCGAGCGTGACGTCATAGGGCGCGGGGGCAAGCGTTGGCGTCGAAGCGGAAGTTGTAGAGCGTTCCCCAGCGCAGGGCGTTGGCGTTCGGATTCGTCGCCCGGGGCGTGGTCGCCCAGGTCACCGCGTCCGCGCCGACCGTCGCGAGCCAGTCCGTCCCGTCGAAGGGCTCTCCGCTGTGGTAGTCGACGTCGTGGAAGTCGGTGTTCGTCACCGCGGTTCCCGGCGGGATCGGCACCTGGAACGTGCCGACGGCGCGATCGGAGGTCAGGTTCTGCACGGCGTACTCGTAGTGCCAGAGCCCGTTCAGCAGGTCGGTCGCCTTCGCGGCCACGATGATGCGCCCGCCGTCGCCGTCGAAGACGTTCGTCGTGACCACGGACGGGTCGGCTGCCCCCCAGGCCTCGATGCCGGCCTTCTGTTGCACCGTCGATCCCGTGAGGGCAGAAGTCGTACACGCCGGCGGATCCGGAGACCGCGATGGGACGGTACGAGGCGTTGTTGTTGTGGTTCCGGGCAATCGCCTCGTCGCGGGCGATGAGCTGGATCTCGACGAAGTACTGCGCGCCGAGGTTCAACGTAGGCTCGAGGTCGGCGTGGTGGACCTGGAGACGCTTGTAGATGAAATCGCCCGTCTGGCTGCCGTTCCACGCCGGGTACGGGAACGTCCCCCAGTTCGCGCTCACCTCGAACTTCGGGCCGAGACGAGACTGGGCTCCGTTGAGGCTCGCCGAGTACGGGTCGGAGCAATTCACCCCAAGGTGCGTGCCGTCCGGGGCCGCGATGCAATTTTCCGGGTGGTCGGGGACGCAAAACGTCCCCTGCAGCGCAGTGAATCCGTGCTTCAGCCAGGCCTGCCCGATGTGTTCGAACTGGCCGCTCTTGAGACGGAACATGTTCTGCCCGAAGAGAGGATGGTCCGGCGTGAGCGCGAACCAGTTCGCCCAGCAGCTTCCCAGATTGCACGAGTAGTTGCCGACGGCGAAGCCGGTGATGTCGTCGACGACGCCGTAACGGAGCTTGTCCTGGATGTGAGCAATGATCAGCTCGGGAGCCTCTCCGAATTCGCACGTGTTGTCCGCGGCGAACGCCGCCGGAACTCCCGGGAGACAGGCGAACAGGACGATGCAGGAAAGAATCGCATTTCGCACGTTCATCTCGCGCCCCCCGGTGCATGCGCCGTAGCGATCGGTCCTGGGCAAGACGGTACTCTCCGCTCAATGGAACCTACCGAGAGATGGTGCGAGTGTCAACGATCTTCACTCCTGGATTCGAGACGAGAAAGGTCTCTTTTGGGGATCTCCGACAGCCGATACCAGACGCGCAAAGCCGGACCGAACGGATCCAATCGCGGAATGCACGCGAGTGTTTCGTGTGCTTGCCGTCGTTTTCGGCTTCCCAATCGACCGGACCGGCGATACCGTGGATCTGCCCCGAGTCGACTTCGGGTTTTCTCGATACGAGGACCTCTTCCAGAACCAGGAAGCGACGAGGACCCTCGACACGCTCGCCGGAACGGCGCCCCGCGGCCCCGCTAGCCCGGATCATTCACGAAGGACCGTAGCGAGACCGCGAAGATGCCGGTCCTGCTTGGCGCCCGCAGGGACTCGGGCCCGAAACGTACTGTACCGTACGTCACGTCGCAGGGCGCGAGGCCCAGACTCGAGCGGAGGGCGATTCGCTCGCCGGGTCGGAACGGCGCCCAACATCCGCCCCGTCTCGACCAGGATGATCGCCTGACCGAGATTGACTGGCGGCTTCGTCGTACGGCCGCAAATGTCCAGACTTACTTGTGGGGCAGGGCGGGCTAGCCCTCGGCCTGAAGGCGGGCGCGCTCCTCGCGTGAGGCCTTGATCGCGTGCTCCAGCGCCTCGTCGGCGAGCTGGGTCAGGTCGGCGGCGGCGCTCTTGATGTCGCCGTGCTCCACCGTGCGGGACAGGACCTCGGCCCGCGTGGCCCCCTGCTTTTTCCCCAGGAACGGCTTCACCAGGAGGTAGAGGACGTCGCGCAGCGGCATGTGGCGCGTGAACCGGCGCAGCAGCCGCAGGGTCTGCATCGGATGGTGGGTGAACTTGTACAGGATCAGCTTGCGCATCTCCTCCGAGCGGATGCGGTGGACCTCCTCGCCCGAGAGGCAGGTGGGGTCGATGGAGGTGCATTTGAAGTACTTGTACCAGTCGTCGGCTTCGTTCACGAGGCCGCGCTGCGCGTACTCCTTCCACAGCGGCGTGCCGCGGTAGACGCACAACCGGTTGAAGCCGAAGCTGTCGATGCGGATCTTCGAGGCGAACCGGAAGGTGGCTCGCAGGTCGGCCTCGGTCTCGTCGGGGATCCCGACCACGAAGAAGCCGTGGACGATCTCGATGCCGGCCCGCTTGGCGTTCGCGACCGCGGCCTCGATCTCCCCGAGGGTCTGCTCCTTCTTGAGCCGGTCCAGCATCTTCTGGCTGCCGCTCTCGATCCCGAACATCAGGGTCCGGCAGTGGGCCTTGGCCATCGCCGGGAAGAGGTCCATGCAGGTCGAATCCACTCTGCCCTCGCAGCCCCATTCGATGGTGATCCCCTGCTCGCCGATGCCCTGGCAGATCGCCTCGATCCGCTTCGGCTGGAGCAGGAAGTGGTCGTCCACGAAGAACGCCGCGCCGTAGCCGTCACGCTGGAGCTGGGCCATCTCCCCGACCACGTGACCGGCGCTGCGGGCCCGCCACTTCCCTTCGTTGAAGATCGGGATGTCGCAGAAGACGCACGGCCACGGACAGCCGCGGGAGGTCTGCATCGTCGTGAAGCGGTCGAGTGACAGGACCGCCGGCACATCGAGCGGCATCGACTCCACGAAGTCGAGCGGTAGCCCTTCGCGGTCGGGGAATGGCCACTGGTCGAGATCCCGGGCGAGTGCGCGTTCCGGGTTGTGGCGGATCGTCCCGTCGGGCTCCTGCCAGGTGACCCCGGTCACCGTGGCCGGATCGTCCAACCGCTCCAGAAGGTCGAGGATGAGCTGCTCGCCGTCGCCGCGGCAGACGAAGTCGACCTCCGGCACCTGCCTCTTCACGAGTTGCGCGTTGAGAGAGGCGAACACCCCGCCGAAGGCAAGCTTCACGTTCGCGTCGGCCGCCCGCATCTGCCGCGCCAGGATCTTGGCAAAGGGATAGCTGGTGGTCGAAAGGAAGCTCAGCCCCACCAGATCGGGACGCTGCCGGAGCATCTCACCGATGATGAGCTCGTCGGGGGTCTCGGGGTTCGCCTGATCGAACATCACCACGTCGTGGCCGGCCCGTTCGAGGACCGAGGCCAGCGACATGATGCCGATGGGCGGGAATCCCATGACCTGCGGGCGGCCGTTCCGGGCCCGGCCCTTGGAGGGGATGGCGTAGAACTGCGGATCGCGGACGTGGACCAGGAAGACTTTCATGGAACTCCCCACAACGACCGGATTTCAGCCGAAAATTCGTACGAAGCATACACGAAAGCGCCGAGCCCGGGCGGAAGCGTGACGAGCGTCGAGATCGGCGCAGTCGGCGTGTTCACCAACGGAGGATCCCCGGCGCCCAGCGTCACCTTGAAGCTCCCGGCCAAGGTCAAGGAGCCGGGGCGACGTCGTCATCTCGAGACGGATCGAGACGCCGGGGCGGCGCGAGTTTCTGGCTCTTGCGGCGAAGGCGAGGAGCCACACGGGTCCTCCGGCGCAGATTCTCGCGGCGTAGGTCGGCGGACGGTTCGAACTGATCGCGAGCGTTGAAATACTCGCGGAATACCGCCGTGTCGGCGCGCGCCTCGAGTGCACGTACCATCCGGTGGATGCCGAACCCCTTCGCGGAATCGTGACTCGCGAAAGCTGAATCGTCGTCCCCATCCCGGTCCCGACATCGGCTTGCGACGACCCCGACGATCTCCTGTTCCTTGCTCGCGCCATTGCTGGTCGTGCGCAATCCGTCGTGAACGGGGATCGCGCATGTCTCCGAGCGGCCGGCACTGGCCGCGAGCGCTCCCCTGTAGAATCGGCGGGTGCATCCCCTGGAGCGCTTCCACCCCCTGATCGTGCGCTGGTTCTCCGAGCGATTCGGCGAGCCGACCGAGGTGCAGCGGCTCGCGTGGCCGCGGATCGCCGCGGGCGAGCACGTCCTGGCGGTCGCCCCGACCGGAAGCGGCAAGACGCTGGCGGCGTTCCTGTGGACGCTGGACCGGCTGCTCTCCGGCGCGTGGCCGGGCGGGAGGGTCCGGGTCCTCTACGTCTCGCCGCTTCGTGCGCTCGGCAACGACGTGCGGCGCAACCTGCTCGGGCCCCTCGAGGAGATCCAGGGACGCTTCGCTTCCGCCGGGGAGCACGTGCCGGAGCTGCGCGTCGCCGTTCGCACCGGCGATACCCCGGCGACCGAGCGGGCGCGCATGGCGCGGCGGCCGCCCGAGATCCTGATCACGACACCCGAGACGCTGAACATCCTGCTGACCTCCCGCGCGGGTCGAGTGATGCTCTCCGGGGTCGCGACGGTGATCCTCGACGAGGTCCACGCGCTCGCGGGGACGAAGCGCGGCGCGCACCTGATCACCGGGGTCGAGCGTCTGGTGCGGATCGCGGGAGAGTTCCAGCGGATCGCGCTCTCCGCCACGGTCCGCCCCCTCGAGCGGGTGGCGGCCTGGATCGGCGGGGGGCGTGCGGTCGCGGTTCTGGCATCCCGGGAGCCGAAGCGCTACGAGCTGTCGGTCGGATTCGCCCGCGCCCCGTTCGCGCGCGAGGACGATCCCTCGCGCGCTTCGGAGGCGTTCTGGGATGCGCTCGCCGACGAGCTGCGCAAGCCGCTCCGGCGCAATCGCTCGACCCTGATCTTCGCCAACAGCAAGCGGATGGTGGAGAAGCTCACGCGCCTGCTGAACCGTGACGAGGCCGAGATGCTCGTCTACTCCCACCACGGCGCTCTCGCGAGGGAGGTGCGCGTCGTGGTCGAGGAGCGACTGAAGCGGGGCGAGCTGCGCGGGATCGTCGCGACCAGCTCTCTCGAGCTCGGGATCGATATCGGAAGCCTGGACGAGGTGGTCCTGGCGCAGACGCCGCACGGGGTCGCATCGGCGACGCAGCGCATCGGGCGAGCCGGACACGCGGTCGGCGGCGTGAGCCGGGCGCGATTCCTCCCGTTCGTGCCCCGGGACCTGCTCCAGGCCGCGGTGACCGCGCGGGCCGTTCTCGACGGGGCGATCGAGCCGGTGCGCCCCGTGGCGGCTCCGCTCGACGTCCTCGCGCAGACGATCCTCTCCATGGTCGCGACCGAGACCTGGAAGATCGACGAGCTGCACGCCACGCTGCGGGCCGCCGATCCCTTTCGCGATCTCGGGCGGCGCCCGTTCGACCTGACCCTCGAGATGCTCGCCGGGCGCTACGCCGCCGCGCGCCTGCGTCCGCTTCGCCCGCTGCTGTCGATCGACCGTGTCGACGGAACGGTCCACGGCCTTCCCGGGCTGGAGCGGCTGGTGTACCGCTCCGGGGGAACGATCCCCGACCGCGGGTACCTGCACCTGCGGCGGGAGGGAAGCGGCGCGCTGCTCGGCGAGCTGGACGAGGAGTTCGTGTGGGAGCGGAAGGTCGGCGATGCGTTCACGCTCGGGGTCCAGAGCTGGCGCATCGAGCGCATCACCCACAACGACGTTTTCGTGACCCCCGTCGGCGGCTCGGGCGCGATGGCCCCGTTCTGGCGCGCGGAGGAGCAGGGCCGCGGCTTCGAGCTGTCCGAGCGCGTGGGGCGCTTTCTCGAGGAGGCCGACGCCGCCCTCGACGATCCCGCGTTCCTGCGCAGGCTCGAGACGGACCACTGCCTCGAGCCCGATGCCGCTCGCGCGCTGGTCGCGTTCCTGAGCGAGGGCAAGGCCGCTCTCGGCGGGGCCCTCCCCCACCGCCACAGCGTCGTCGCCGAGAGCGTCGTCGATCCCCTCGGCAAGGCGGGGCAGACGCAGGTCGTCCTGCACACGTTCTGGGGAGGGCGCGTCAACCGGCCGCTGGCCATGGCGCTCGCCGCTGCGCTGGAGGAGCGGTACGGCGTTCCGATCGAGACGCTGCACGACGACGACTGCGTCGCGCTGAGCTCCTCCGCGGCGCTCGATCCGAACGGCTTGCTGCAGCTCGTATCGAGCTCCACGCTCGAGCGGCTCGTTTCCGAGCGACTCGAGGGAAGCGGTTTCTTCGGAGCGAGGTTCCGCGAGGCAGCGGGGATCTCTCTCCTGCTGCCCCGCGAGGGGTTCCGGCGTCGGACGCCTCTCTGGCTCGCGCGGCAACGGGCGAAGGAGCTCCTCGAGGCCGTCGCAAAGTGGAGCGACTTTCCCCTCCGCCTCGAGGCATGGCGCGCCTGTCTCGCCGACGCGTTCGACCTCCAGGCTCTCCGAGTCGTGCTCGACGAGATCGCGGAGGGCCGGATCGAGCTCCGTGCGGTGACGACCTCCCGACCGTCCCCGTTCGCGGCGGGGGTCGTCTGGCGGCGGACGAACGAGCTGATGTACGAGGACGACGCGCGCCGTCCCGGACGCGTCGCGGCACCCCGCGCGGACCTCCTACGCGAGGTCGTGTTCACCGCGCACCTGCGCCCGCGCATCGCTCCATCCATGGCGGAGACGCTCCGCCGCAAGCTCCAGCGCACCTGGCCCGGGTACGCGCCGTCGTCGGCCGAGGAGCTTCTGGACTGGCTCGAGGAGCGCGTCGTCCTGTCGCGTGCGGAGTGGATCGAGCTGCTCGCGGCGACCGAGCGCGACCACGGCGCGGAGCGCGAGGTCCTCCTCCGGGAGATGGGCGAGAAGGCCGTCGCGGTCCGCTTCCCGGGCGCGGTCGACGCGATCGTGGTCGCGTTGCAGGCTCTCCCGCGCATCTTGCACGCGCTCTCCCTGGCTCCGGGGAGCGTCACGCTCGAATCGCCGGTGCTCGACGCGTCATCGGCCGAGACGTCACGGAAGACGCTGGAGCGGCTCTGGCGGGACGCACCGACCAGCACGCAGGAGAGCAGCGAGAGCGACCCCCTGTCCGAGCTGATCGCCGAGTGGCTGCGCTTCCACGGACCGATCGATCCCTCGCTGCCGGAGCGGCTTCTCGGCCTCGCTCCGGCGTCGGTCGCCGAGGCGCTCGAGGGGCTCGCCTCCGCGCAGCGCGTCGTCGTCGATCGCCTGACCGACGACGCGCCGGACCTCGAGGTGTGCGACGCCGAGAACCTCGAGATCCTGCTGCGCATGGCGCGCGCGGGCGCGCGTCCCGCGTTCGAGGCGCGGCCGATTCACGCCCTTCCGCTCTTCCTCGCGTCGTGGCAGCGCGTGGGCGAGGAGGGCGCGGGCGCCAGTGCGCTCGAGCAGGCGCTCGATCGCCTCTTCGGCCACGCAGCGCCCGCGCAGGCCTGGGAGACGGAGATTCTCCCGGCGCGCCTCCCGGGATACCTCCCAGCCTGGCTCGACGCGGTGCTGGCCGAGACCGACCTCCTGTGGTTCGGCTGTGGCGAGCGACGGATCGCGTTCGCCCTTGGCGCGGACCGGGAGCTGTTCGCGGAGGTGGTAGAGGCGCCGGATCTCGAGGACGAGATCCTCCCGCAGGGCCCCGGGCGCTTCACCTTCGAGGATCTGATCGCGCGCTCCGGGCTTCCCACGGCCGAGCTTTCGCGGCTTCTGTGGGGTCAGGTCTGGAAAGGCGACGCGACCAACGACGGCTTCGCCGCGGTGCGCCGCGGCCTTCCGAGCGGCTTCGAGCCGGCCGAGATCCTCGCCGCCGGTCCTGCCGCGCCGCGCCGTCGTCTGCGCTTCGACCGCTGGAGGTCGACTCGCCCCTTCGCCGGGAGCTGGTATCGGCTCCCCCGCCCCGAGCCGGCCGCCGATCCGCTGGATCGCGAGGAGCGCAACAAGGACCGCGCCCGCGTGCTCCTGGAGCGGTACGGCGTGGTCTTTCGCGAGCTGATCGAGCGCGAGCTTCCCGCGCTCCGCTGGAAGGCGGTGTTCCGCGCCTTGCGACTCCTCGAGCTCGCCGGCGAGGTGCTCGCGGGGCAGTTCTTCCGCGACGTCCCCGGCTTGCAGTTCGCAGCCCGGCCCGCCTTCGACCGGCTGGCCGCCGGGCTCGACGAGGAGCGCGTGTGGTGGGTTGCGGCGATCGATCCGGCGTCCCCGTGCGGCCTCGGCCTGCGCGGCCTACCTGAACGGCTACCGCGGCGGGCTCCCGGAAATCACCTGGTGTTCCACGGGACGCGCCTGGTCGTCGTCTCCGAGCGCCGGGGCCGCCGTCTCGAGATCGCTGCGCCGGCCGATCATCCTCTCCTCCCCGCCTACCTCGGCTTCCTGCGCTCGATGCTCGGCCGCGCGGTGAGCCCGGTCTCCTCCGTCGTCGTCGAGACGATCAATGGGGCGCCGGCGGCCGACGGCCCGTGGCGGGATGTCTTGGCCGGTCTCTTTCACGTGGTGCGCGACGGCGGGGCGCTTCGGCTGTCGCGACGTTACTGATGGGAAGTTCCGCTGCCACCACGAACGGCGCCCATCGGTGCGGGAAACCGAGAGGAGCCCGGAGAGAAATGGGGTTCCGACGGTCTCTTTTCGGCGACGCGTTCCGCCATGGTCCGTGATACAAGTGGACCAACTCCGTTGCGGGAAAGGAAAGCGAGAAGGTCCTGGATGGCCAACCGCGCAGAGACCCGTGCCCGCGGTCAAATCTCCGCTGCCCGGTGGTGCGCATGAACTGGCAGAAGATCAACTCCGTTTTGTTTCTCGCGGCGACCATTGTGGTCGCCTTACGCGCGTACCTGCGCCGGCGAGAACGGAGGCGTCGAGCCCGGCCGAGTTCCGATCCGGGCAAGGGGTAATGGCTCCGGCGGTACGGAGACCTGGTGAGGAACCGCGGGATGTGCAGGGTCGGAGATCGACGCCGCGGTGAGCGCGGCTCGGTCGGGAGCACGACCTGCGGGGCGAGCCTCCTTCAGAGCGAGGTCGACAGATTCTTCCGCGTCGAAGAGGAGACCCGCAACATGGACATCAGGCGACCGCTCTCGACCGCCGCGTGAGCGGAACCGTCTGGTCTCGAATGCGGCTCGCTGAAGCTCCCGACTTCGGGGCTACGGCTGATCGTTCCCCCTGCCGCGTCGCGAGGAGGTGATGTTGATCCGACCACCGTGAGCATAGGCGATATCGTTCAAACCCAGAAAGTGCCGAGGACGCCAGCGAACCAGCGCGGCCCGGCTCTCGTTCGGCATGGGCGTGACCTCGACCTCGCTCGGCGGTTGCGTCTGTACGACGCTGACGAATCGGTCGCGGGCTTCTTCGGTATGGAATCGAGCGGCAGACCAGGGTACGAACTCGGGCAGCGGCGGAATGTGCACGGGACCGTCCTTTCGGGAAGGGAACGCGTAGTAACTGTACCACACGCCATCGTCGTCGGCGGGTTCGGCGGGGTTCCGGTCCATTGTCCGACGCCGGAAGCGATCGTTCCGCACCTCCAGGTTCCGCACGCCGGGAAATCGCACTGGGCGCGCCTCTCATCGGCAACGTGGCGGGCGTGCGTCCCACAGACCGGCCGATGCGCCCCGGGAAGCGCCCGCGAAATTCGTTGCGAGTTGCCGCGCCCGGCGCGTCCCCTTACCCGCGGATGTAGCACACTCCGTATCCGCCGCGCGGCCAGCGCCAGGTGACGGCGCCTTCGGTGCAGGCGATGCGGCAGGCGCCGCACTCCATGCAGCTGTCGGTCGACACGCTCATGCGGTTCTGGGAGGCGTCGTACCGGTAGTTCCCGGCGGGACAGACCGTCGCGCACACCCGCTCGATGCTGCAGCGGCCGCACACGTCGGCGTCCAGCACGATGTGCGGCTCGGGGTCGGGCTGGAACACCACCCGCGAGAGCCTCACGTCCAGCGGCTCGGCGGTGAAGGGTCGATCCGTGCTCATGGCGCCGCCTTTCGTGTTCCGCGCCGCCACGGTCGGAGATTCCTCAGCCAGTCCCACCCGGGGCGCAGCGCGGGCGCGACCATCTCGCGCATCAACGGAACCAGGGAGAAGCCCATGGCCTCGAGGACGCTCACCAGATCACGGCGGATCTCCGCGGGACGGGCCTCGCGGTTCCAGGCCCGCAGGATGTCGCGCTCGACCTCGTCCTTCGGCCGCTCGGAGACGGTGAAGTGCTTCACGAACGACTCGACCAGGAGCCTCGGGTATCGCTCGAGCAGGACCGGCGAGCCCTCCACGAGAGCGGCCAGGCGGGCGAACTTCCGCAGGTCCTTGAGCACGAAGCCGGCGCGCAGCCGTTGCTCGTAGCCCGCGAGAGAGCGGGCGCTCACGTCGCCGCGCGCGAGGGCCTCCACGGCGGCAGCACCCGCGGCCTCGCCGGAGGCCGTCACCAGGTTCGTGATCTCCTTGTAGTGCGACATGTTGGCGAGGCGCGCGGCATCCCCCACCAGGAGCAGGCCGTCGCGCGTCAGCGTGGGTGGTCCCTCGGCCGCGCCGGTGGGAAGGAGGTGCGCGCAGTACTCCACCGGCTCGGCGCCGCGTAGCAGCGGTCGCACCGAAGGATGGCACTTGAAGCGGTCGAGCAGCTCGGGCGGCGTCAGCTTCTGCCGCGACAGGTGGGAGAGCGAGACGGCGAGCCCCACCGAAAGCGTGTCGGAGTTCGTGTACAGGAATCCCGATCCGAATCCGCCCCGCGCCGGATCGCCGAAGAACTCGAGCGCGCGGCCGCCGTTCCCCTCCAGCGCGAAGCGGTCCTCGAGGACGCCGCGGTCGAGCTGCAGCGTTTCCTTGACCCCCAGCAGGACCTGATCGGAGCGAGTCCGGGGACGAAGGCCCGCCTCCTCGGCGAGCAGCGCGTTCGCCCCCTCGGCGAGAACGACGACCTTCGCGCCGATTTCCCCGCCGGCCCTCCCGCAGCGCACCCCCACCACGGGGCCCGCCGGGTCGTCCCGCTCGTGGAGCAACCCTTCGACCACCGTGCCCGGCACGAGGACCGCGCCTGCAGCGCGAGCCTGATCGAGGAGCCACGGGTCGAACGCCGTACGGCGGACGGTGAAGGCGCGGTTGTAATACGGGGGAGCGGCGAACGTCTCCGAGCGCACCTCGAACGAGAAGTGGGAATCCCCGGTCAGGAACGCGAAGCTGCGCGAGACCATGTGGCGCTCGAGCGGGGCGACGGCGGCGAGATCGGGGATCAGCCGATCGAGCACCGGCGTGTAAAGAACGCCTCCGATCACGTTCTTGCTTCCGGATCGGCGCCCGCGCTCCACGACGGCCACCGAGCGGCCGGCGCGCGCGACCGTGAGGGCGGCCACGATGCCGCCGAGCCCGGCGCCGACCACGACGACGTCGAAGTCGCGCGTCATGGGCCCTGGCTCCCGTCCGCGCCGGGCGGCACGGCCGGTGGATCCGACAGGTCCGTCCGGCAGGCGCGCAATGCGGCCGCGAGGCGCGGCACGACCGCGAAGAGGTCTCCGATCACTCCGGCGTCGGCGAAACGGAAGATCGGCGCCTGCGGGTCGCAGTTGATGGCCACGATGTAACGCGCGTTGCGGATGCCGGCTCGATGCTGCATGGCTCCGGAGATCCCGCACGCCACGTAGAGTCGTGGCGCCACTGCGGTCCCGGTCTGCCCCACCTGTCGGTCCGGAGGCATCCATCCCGCGTCCACCGCGGCGCGCGACGCTCCCACGACGCCTCCCAAAGCGGACGCGAGGTCGTGCAGCAACGCGAAGCCCTCCGGTCCGCCCATGCCGCGGCCCCCCGAGACCACCACCTCGGCCTCGGCCAGGCTCGCGCCGCGACGCTCCTCGCGCGTCCACGTCACGAGCGCCGCGGCGATGGCGTCGCCGGTCGGCGGTGGGAGCCGATGGACCTCCGCCGGAGGGAAGCGTTGCGCCACGGGGACAGGAAAGACGGTGGGACGAAGCGTCCACACGATCGTCGCCCCGAGAAAGGCCACCTCCTCCACGAGCCGGCCGCCGTACACCGGCCGGCGCACGTGGAGCGCTCCGTCCGGATGGACCTCGAAGCTCGTGATTCCGCTCGCGATCCCCGCGCCCAGTCGAGCGGCGAGCCGCGCAGCGCATTCCTGCCCCGGCGCGCTCGCCGGCACGAGCACCGCCGACGGCCGGAGGGACGCGACGAGATCGGCGAGCGCGGGCACGAGGGCACCCATGCTGCCGTGCTCCGGCGCGGGCAACACGTAGATCCGCTGCGCGCCGAGAGAGCCCACGATCGCCGCCAGCTTGGCGACGTCCTCTGCCGCGACGGCAACCATCACCGGTACTGCCAGCGTTCTCCCGAGATGCGCGCCTTGTCCGAGGGCTTCGAGGGATCCTCTGGTGAAGCCGCCGCCTCGACACTCTGCCACCACGAGCACCGGTCCGGTCGCGCGCGCGGCGGGGACGGCGACCATTGTGAGCCTATCCGATCAACGCGCGCGACGCGATGCGCTCGACCAGCCAATCCACCGCCGACTCGATCGGGGTCCCGGGCACCGTCTCACCCGCGCGCTCCTCGAACGGGGCGGCGAGGCCCACCCGGCGCGTGCGGTTCGCCTTCGCGTCGAAGGCCACTTCGCGCGTCTCGACCGGCTTGCTCGCGGCCCCGAAGATTCCGTCGAGGGACGCGTAGCGGGGCAGCTGCGGACCGCGCACGAAGCTCACGACGCACGGGAGCTCCGCTCGCAGGACGGCCGCCACGTCTCCACGGCGACAACGCGTGAGGAGGCACCGGTTCTCGTCCTCCGACCACGCATCCTCGGCGCCGCCCACGAACGGAAGTCCGAGCCGTTCGGCCAGCGTGGGACCGACCTGGGCCGCATCGTCGTCCGCCGCCCGCTCGCCGCAGAAGATCGCGTCGAACGCGATCTCCGCCGCCGCTGTCGCGAGCAGCTCCCCGGCCGCCAGCGGGTCCGGGACGGATCCGTGCGGAAGGCGCAGCACGATGGCGCGATCCGCCCCCATCGCGAGGCCGTGGAAGATCGCCTCCTCGACGGGCGCTGCGGCGAGCGTCAGCAGCACGACCTCGCCGGTCGAAGCCCGCTCGCGCAGCCGCAGCGCCGCTTCCAGCGCGAACTCGTCGAACGGGCTGACGACCGGCGGAACGCCCGGAGCATGCGGCTCCAGCGCGGAGGGACGCACCTTCAGCACCGCCGAGGTGTCGGGAACCTGCTTGAGCGCGACGATCAGCCGCATCGCGCGGGTCCACCCACGGGATGACCCGGGTCGGAGTCGACCCCGTGCATCGCCTTGACGAACTCCTGCCGGAGATTCTGCGCCAGCGCCATCGGGTTGTAGCTCTCGTGCGCCATGATCCCGTGCAGGCGGCGCCGCTGCATTCCCATGTTTCCGGCGTCGTAGATCGGGAAGCAGAGCGCGTCGCGCATGTGCTTCTCGAGCGGGTAGTCGCGGATGTAGCTGTTGATCCCCACCAGCCGCATCGCCATGTTGATCACGTCGATCGCGATCTCGCCGCAGTAGATCTTCGACAGGGCGCCCGCTTCCTGCCCCTCGCAGTCGTACTGGTCGAGGTAGTGGGCTGCGCGCCACGAGAGGTAGCGCGCCGCCTCGATCCTCATCTTCATGTTGGCGAGCAGATACCCCGCGTTCTGGTGGTGGATGATGGGGTGGCGCCCTCCGGCCGTGAAGTCCCTGGACCACTGCAGGGCGAACTCGAACGCCGCGCGCATCACGCCGACGGCGGCGATCCCCGCCACGGGGCCGGACCAGGTGAACGCCTTGGTGATCGCCAGGTCGCCGTTCCCGGCCGTTCCCTCGATCAGGCTCGTCGCCGGGACGCGGCAGTTCTCGTAGCGCAGCCGCGGCTGGACGGTCAGCCGATGGCCGAGCTTGTCCAGCGTCTCGTGGACCGTGAAACCCGGCGCGCCCCGCGGCACCAGGAAGCAGGACAGTCCCTCGCGCCCCCCGGCCGCGCGATCGGTCCGGGCCACCACAACGTTCAGATCGGCGCCCAGGCCGTCCCATCCGGGGGCGTTCGAGTTCCACATCTTGTCCCCGTTCAGAACGTACTCGCCGGTTTTCGGATCGAGATCGGCGGTCGTCCGGATGCCGGATGGATGCTCGCCGGGGTGGTCGAAATTGGCCGTCCCCTCGGGTTCGCTCACCACCCAGCCCACGAGGAAGCTCTTGGCGGGATCGGACGTCGCGCGACGAAGCCACTGGAGCTTCTGGGCCTCCGAGCCCCACCAGAGGAGCGGCATGAGGCCGAGCCCGTTGACGAGCAGCGTGCACCCGAACCCCGGGTCGACGGCGCAGATCTCCTCGGAGACGATCTGCGCGTCCACGTTCGAGGCACCCGGACCTCCGTATTCCTTCGGCACGAAGCTGAAGGCGAAGCCCAGCTCGTAGGCGCGCTCGTAGGCCGGCTTCGTCATCTGGAACGCTCGGAACGGGTCCGGGCAGCGGTCCGCTTCCTGGACCACCGGCTTCAGCACCTTCTGCGCGAACTCGCGCGCCGCGTGCTGCAGCTCTCTCTGCTCCCTCGTCAATGTGAAATCGATGGGCATGGTTCCGCTCCTTTCGCGATGAGAGGGTTCACGAACGGGTGGATGCTCGCGCGACTCCGGCGAGCGCGGCAGCGGAGGCAAGGAGGAAGGGACAGGCCGTACCAGAAGACCGTCGCTGCCGTTCCATCGTCGCTCCTTGCATGGGAACGATCTATATAACAAACGGCACGCGGAAATTCGGACCTTTTCGGTCTCTACACTCCGTGAGATCCGCCGGGACAGGCTTGTGGACCAAAAACCCTTGGCTGGCTCTAATTCGTGCCCTGCTTCTTCTGCTGCTTCGGCTTCTGCTGCTTCGGCTTCTTCTTTTCCTTCTGCATGCTCGTACCCTTGGCCATGTGACTCGCCTCCCTTCCTGTTTCCGAGATTCCTCCTCGTAGGGTCCAACGACGCGACGCCGATCGCCCGGACTGGAGTGTATCAGCGAATATCCCTGCTCGAGTCTACTTCTCGATCGGATGGAGCATCCCCTGGATCCCTTCGAGAACTCCCCCGATCCTCCGCTTGCTCGGCTTCCCGATCCGGCCGTCGAGCGTCGACCGATCGACGGTGACGATCCGCGAGACATTCTCCGCGCTCGTACGTTTCAGACCTGCTTCCCCCCTTGCGAAGGACGACGTTTCCGACCGCCTCCCCACGCCGCAGGTTGCTCGTAACCACCGCAACGACGACCGTGGAGATCCTGCTGGCGTTGAACGCGTCGTTCTGCAGGATCACGCAGGTCCTTCGAATCCCGGGCTCGGAGCCTCGGGGAGATCCGAAAGCCATCCAAATGGTCCCGAGATGGCCGATGTGTCTCTCGGCGCCAACGCCCGTCCGTCCGACGGTGCTGCGTGACAACAACGACCTCCTTCACGCTCCTCGTCTGGGATGCTCCAGATCGATCGTGGGGACGCGTGCCCCGGCCGACGGATCTCCGGGTCATGCGTCGCGTCGCTGGCGTCTGGGCGGCGACCCCGCCGTGACCACGAGGAAGCGGAAATCGGACGGGGCAGCTCTGGGTGGTTCGGAATCGGGCATTCGGGCGATAATTGCACCTGTGCCGATGATCCGTGGATCTCAGGGAGGAGCGACATGAACCAAACGCCGGAAGCGAATCGCGTGTGCCCGTACGATGCAACCCCTCTGACCCGCATGTGGGAGTTCGTGGCTGGCGGTGCGACGACCGAGGTGAAGAACGACTCCGGTTCATATTTCCACAGGTTGTTCATTGGCGATTCGGCGAGAGGATATCCATACGTATGCTCCGAGTGCGGGCTGCTGCTGTACTTCCTCGACGTCGAAGGACTATCGCGCGTGTTATCGAACTCTGGAAACAATCGTGACGCAGAATGAGAGGACTCGTGCTGCGGAGTTCGGCGCGGTGAGGCTTTCGCGGCCTGGGCGGCCCGACAGGCGGACCGCCACGACTCGGCTGCTTTCGCGAGATCGCGTGCGCCGGACCGGTGGAATGCGTGGAAACCCCTTCGGGATTCTCACCCCTCCTACACGCTGTGCTACGACAGGGACTTCTCGACGAGCGGCGATCGAGAAACCCGGGGAGGGTCCGCGTCATTCAGCAGATTCGCCCGCGTTCTGACCACCGTCAACGTTGGCTGCGGCGAAACTCCACAGTGTCCCCGCTGGGGGTCTGGTTTGACGGCGGCGAGCTACCGCTGAAGCGCGACGAGGTGATTGAGGGGGTTGGCCTCGCACAGATCCACGGCGTGGCTCACGCTCAGGAACACGTCGCCGACGCTCCGTTCCCGGCTTCGCACATCAGCGCGTTCTTGCAGCCTCGCCTTCCTGATCGTCCTTTCAGGAGCGTTCTCGTCGAGGGGTGCTCCGGCGATCCGCAGGAAGAGATCGAACCATTCTCGGGATTCCTGCGGCGGTACACCACGGTATCCACGCACTCCGTGTTGCGGCGCATCAGCGCCGGCTGCCGCAGGCCTGGCCGGGTCCCGGTGCTTCTTGACTTCGCCCGCACGCGGCTTCAAGCTCCGGTGAATGATGCGCATTGCCAGGACCTGCGCGGCCGACGGGACCGAGATCCCGGGCGGTTCCGTCACGCACGCGGATCTCTCCTGCGGGCCGCTCCTGGCGATCGCGATCGGCTACGTCCTCGTCGAGGTCGCGCTCAACGGATGGCACGGCTACGGGTACTTCACCGACGAGCTCTACTACATCGCCTGCTCGAAGCGACTCGCTCTCGGCTACCTCGACCATCCGCCGCTGGCCCCCTTGATCCTGCGCGGGGTTCGCGCGGTCCTGGGGGACTCTTTGCCCGCCGTCCGGCTTCCCGCGGCGCTCGCCGGCGCGGCGACGGTGTTCCTCGCGGGACGCATGGCTTGCCGCCTGGGCGGGCGTGCCTTCGCACAGACGCTGGCGGCTCTCGCGGTGGCGGTCGCGCCGGGCCTCATGATCCTCTTCGGCTTCTACTCGACGAACGCGTTCGAGATCCTCGTCTGGGTGGTCTGCGCCGACCTGCTCATGGCTCTGGCCGCGGGAGCGGATGCCAGGCTCTGGCTCGCGCTGGGCGCTGCGGCTGGACTCGGCCTGGAGAACAAGCACACGACCGCGGCGTTCGGCGCCGCGCTCGCCGTCTCGCTTCTGGCCACTCACGCCCGGAAGCTCCTCCGCGGCCCGTGGCCGTGGCTCGGCCTCCTCGTCGCGCTCCTCGTTTTCGTTCCGAACCTGATCTGGCAGGTCCGCCACGACTGGATCTCCCTGGAGTTCTACCGTACGGCCGCCGCGGTCAAGAACGTGTCGACCTCGTCGCTCGGCGCGGCGTTCGATCAGGTGCTGTTCATGAACCCGGCCATGGCGCCGCTGTGGCTGCTCGGGTTGTGGTTCTACCTCGCCGACCGGGCGGGACGTCCGTGGCGGGTCCTCGGAGCGGTCTTCGTGACGCTCTTCGCGCTGATCTTGATCGCGCCCACGAGCCGTCCCGACCGGATCGCGGGAGCCTACCCGATGCTCCTCTCGGCGGGGGCGGTGGTCCTCGAGCGACCGGCCCTTCGTCTCCTGCGGAACGCCTTCGTTCCGGTGCTGGCGGCGACCACCGCTGTCCTCGCGCCGCTGGCGTTACCGCTGCTCTCGCCGGCCGGGCTCGCGAAGTATGCGGCGGCGCTGCACATCAACCCCCGGATCGAGATCCAGAGATGGAGCGAGGTGCCGCAATGGGCCGCGGACCGGCTCGGATGGGAGGATCTGGCGGATGCCGTGGCCACGGTCCTGCGCAGGATGCCCGACGGCGAGCGCCGGAGCGCGATCGTGCTGGCCGGGGACTACGGGTACGCGGGAGCTCTCGAGCTGTTCGGCCCGGCGAGAGGGATCGGGGGCGTGATCGGGACTCACAACAATTACTTCCTTTGGGGTCCCGGCAACCCGTCGCCGCGCGTCATCGTCGCGTTCGGGATCCCCGTCCGCGACCTCGATCGTCTGTTCGCGCAGGTGGAGCGCGCCGCGGAGTTCCGGTGCGACTTCTGCTATCAGAACGGCATGCCGATCTGGATCGCGCGACAACCGCGGATTCCCCTCGATGAGGCCTGGCCCAGCCTGAAGCACTTCGAGTAGCCTCCGGCGGGGAGCACTCCTGGGGATGTCGTGGACACGCCACCGCACGCTTCTCGACCCGAGTCCGTCGGATCGAACGGCGGTCCGGACTCAGGATCGATCCCTGGTTGGTCTCTCGACCGCACCGCGGCGAAACCGTTACGGACAGATGACTCTCTCGGCGCCGGAGGACCGCTGGCCCCAGCTGCCTTGGAACGGCGCGATCGGCCGGTTCAAATAGAAGAAAACGAGACCGGGAGCCGGCACCTGAACGTCGACGAGCTGAGTCGCGCCCGTGGGAGTCAGCACGCACCCGGCGCTGAAATCGGCTGTGCTCGCTCTCGCAACCTCGTAGGCCGTGGCACCGTTCTGCGCCGGCCAGGAGTAGAGGGTGCGGACCCCGGGGGTGTTGAAGCCCGATACGCCCGAGGTCTCGTCCGCGACCCCGTACCCCACGTCGCCCGGGCACTGGTTGTCCGCGCCGTCGTTGATCTCGGGCGCCCCCCGATAGGTGTCCGGGTCCGCCGGGGCACAGTCGCACTCATCGCCTCCCCCGTCTCCATCCCCGTTCACCTGGAACGGGTTGGCCAGATCCGGACAGTTGTCACAGGCGTCGGCCCACCCGTCCCCGTCGCGATCCGCCTGGTCCGGGTCGGCGTCGAGCGGGCAGCTGTCGCAAGCGTCGCCGACGCCGTCGGAGTCCGTGTCGGACTGATCGAAGTTCCAGACGATCGGACAGTTGTCCTCGTCGGCGCACACGTTGTCATAGTCCCGGTCGTTGTCCGCGTCCAGCGGACACACGTCACAAGCGTCGCCCGTCCCGTCGTAGTCGCTGTCCGCCTGATCGGAATTGCCCACATCGGGGCAATTGTCGTCCTGATCCGCGATGCCATCCATGTCGAGGTCGGGCGGGATCTCGACGACCAGGTAGTTCAACGCGGTGCCGCCGCCGCCGCCGCCGATGGTCAAGGAGAACGAGCCGTCGGTCATCTGAACGAGCGCCTCGCGCTCGATGAACGCACCGGCCGCGGTCGTCTCGTGGTCCACGACCGTAGTACCCTCGATCACGACGCGTTGCGGACCCTGGGCGTACGCGGCGTCGCCCACCGAGATCCATACACGATACCATCCATTGGGAAGGCCGCTGACGCTCCAGGTTCGCGGCACCACGCTGTAGACGAAGGTATCGAGCACCTGCGGGACGTTGAGACCGCGATCGCGGGTCAGCACGGGGCCGTTCCAACCGTAGCCGTCAATGGGATCGAACGGCTCACCGTAGTCCGGAAAGAAGCGGTCGGGTACGGCCGAACCCATCGGCTGGAAGTTGACCGAGGCGACCTCCTTCTCATTGGGCAGTTCCGACGCCTCGAGGAAGTTGACCAGGGAGAAACCTGTCCCGCCCTGGCAACCGACGACGAGCTCGATCCGGCCGGTGCGCACGGAAATCGGGACGATCGCCTCGGCGAAATCCTGCACCGATCTCGCGGCCGGTGTCGTCACCCCTGCGTGCACCACGGAGCCGTTGGCCGTCACGCAGTGGGGCCCCTGCGGAAAGCTCGGGTCGCCGGACACGACTCGCAGTCGATACTCGCCGTTCGGAATCTCGTGCATCCACTTGGCGGGTGAACCGGTGAACGCGAAGGTGTCGTACTCCCGCGGCAGGCCCGAGCCGCGGCGACGAGTCTGCACCGTCGTGCTCCACCCGTGGCCCGCCGCCGCGGTGAACGGCACGCCCGCATCCGTGTTGAAATCGCTCCCCACGCCTGCCTCCGTCCCCGCAGGAGCGAAGTTGATCCGGACCCCGGCGCAGATCGCGTCCTGCGATGGGTTGGGCAGGTCGGGGCAATTGTCACAGGCGTCACCGACGTGGTCGAGGTCCCGGTCGGCCTGATTCGGATTGCTGACGGCGGGGCAGTTGTCATCGCACTGCAGCGCGTGTCCACCGGCGCAGGCGGCGTCTCCAGCGACTCCGGACAGGTTGCCGTCGTCGAGGATGCCGTCGGCGTCGGTGTCCGGCCCATCACACGCATTCCCCAAGCCATCGCCGTCGGTGTCCGTCTGGGGTCCATTCGGGACCCAGGGGCAATTGTCGATACCGTCCGGGATGGCGTCCCCGTCGCAGTCGCCGTACGAACCGGTGCAGCCGAGCAGCGGGATCCCGATCAGCGGTTCGTCGGGATCGTCGCTGGCGATCAGCAGCGTGTCGTTGAAGCCGCCGCCGGAACCACGGGTGAAGTCGACCCAGGAGTAACCGTTCGCGCCGCCGCAGAGCGTGAACGGTGTCGGCGGGACGTAGATCTGGAATGCGTCTCCCACGGCAAGGGTGATGTTTCGGATCCTCAGCGGCGAGGCCCCCTTGCCGCCGCCATGCTGGATCATCACGGTTCCGCCGTGGTACGAGAGCAGCGTGCCGAAAAACTTGTGGACCACGACATCCCGCCGGAGTCCCAGCTTGTCGAGCAGACCCTGCTGCGTCATCCCCGGCAGCAGGCCGGCGAAGGTCGGATCCGGAAACGGCGAATTCGGGCCGACGATCGTCGCGTCGATGAAGTCGCCGCACTGCGAATCCCACGAGAACCGCGGGAGCTTCGCTCTCGGATCGAAGCCGGTGGACAGAAGCCGACTCAGGTCGAGCGGTTCGCCGTTGAAGACCGGCACCCCCGCCGCCGCACAGATCGCCCCCGTCTCGGTCACCTGGCTCAGCGGCAACCCGTAGAGCGAGCACTGGAGCTCGCCCAGCCGGGTCCGAAACTCGAGCTCGGCGGGGAGCTCGGACGGCTCGATCGTCGCCAGATCGTCCGCGATCACCGGATCGTCCAGGAGGCGGATGAAATGGGATGCGGCGTAGTACGCGTCGATGGCGTCGTCGAAGGCGTCCTTCGCATCCCCCAGCACGATGGCGGCATCCGGAATCCGGTTCCACAGATTGGGGTGCTCGTCGAGCAGATCCTGGAGCCCGAACGACCCCCGTTCTGCAGCTCGTAGAGGTTGACGTCCAGATCGTAGGCGACCAGCCAGGTCAGCAGCGTGCCCTTGATCGCACTGAGGCCTGCTTCGAGGAGTTTCACGTCGCCGGTGTCCAGCTCGACCGGCGCGGCGTCGAACATTCCCAGCGCTGTCAGCTCGTCGGTGGTGATGACGGTGGAGAAACCCGACGAAATCGATCGCAGGTCGCCCTCGATCGAGTTTTCGAGGCGTCCCACGACAACGCCCCGCAGGAATTCCTGGACATCGCCAGACCACGGAGCATCGTAGGGCAGCATCTCGGGAAACTCGGCGACGAAATCGAACACGCTCCGGCCCTCGGCGGGCACGCCGAACCGATCCAACATCTCCTTGAAGCTGTCGGTGAACCGGGTCGGGTCCGGTCCGTCCACCTGCTCATCGAACGCCCGGTAGATTCGTGTGATCGAGCGAAACAGACGGGCTTCGTCGCCGACCGCAGCCCCACAGGCATTGTCTGCCGCCACGATCTGCCGGGCAAAGAACAGCCCGCGGCAGGTGTTGGGGAAGATCGTCCGGTGCACCGGGATGACCCGGAGCGGCGTGCCCATTGCGCCCGGGGCCTCGAAGGTCAACGTCGCCGTCGACGTGCCGACCCCCGCGGCCGACGTGTCCACGGAAACGCCGATCGTCGCGGAGCCGGCGCCGGCGCTCCGCGAGACCGTCAACCACGGCTCGCTGGAGGTGACCGTCCACGGCGTCGCGTTCCGTAGACACTGACCACCAGATCCTGGGGACCCGGCGCGGTGCCTCCCACGACCGCGGAGAACACGAACCGATCCGGCTGAACGAAAACGTACGAGTTGCCACCCGCCGACGAAGCGACCGCGACAACGAGGCAGGCAACCATGACGAGCCGGTGAAATCCTCGGCGCATCGCTCCTCCTTCTCCGCCTGACGGAAACCTCAGCGGTCCGGAATCGCCCTTACCGGGATCTTAACAGAATGCCAGCCGATTCGGTCGAGAATCGTGGGCGCCACCGACCAGACGGCCGCCGCTCGCCCGCGACGGGCCGAAGAGGGGGTCGCGACCGACTACGGTCCGGATCGCCCGGATCGAGGCTCCGGGAACCAGCGACTGCCGGCCACGGGCAGCTCACGGAGTCGAAGGCGGGTATGCTGGGGCCGTCGGATCGGAACGCCGAGGTGTGCTGTCGTCCCTTCGAAAGGTCGCGCGTGATGCGGATCGCTCGGCTTCGTCGGATTCTCGGTGTGGCTCTCGCCCTTGCGCTGAGCACGCTTCTGGTCTGGGTCGGCCTCCGTTTGAGCGAGCGAAGGACCGGACCGCCCGCGAACCACGAGATTCCACGATCCGCGGGCCTGGAGGTGACGGGCCTGAGCCTTGCCTTTTTCGACGGCGAGCGCCACCAGGTCAGCCTGCACGCCGACCGCCTCGTCCACAAGTCACGCCGGATCGGGCCCCTGACGATCAGGCCGCTCAAGGAGATCGAGCTGAGCGGCGTCCGGCTGGTGCTCGATGACCGCGCGTACGACGCCGATCGATCTGCGGGCGATGCGCAGGGCTCCGCGGCGCGAACCGGCGCGGACCCGGCCGTTTCGCCCGGGAGGAGAAGCGAGGACGCCGCCCGCCCTCTCGAAGAGAGCATCCTACCCGCGACGCGACTCGCGTTCGAGAAGTTCCTGACCCTCTCCGATCTCGGTTTCGTCTCCCGGTTGTCCGTCATCGATTGCAACATCGAGGTGCTGCAGAGCGGCGTGCGATCGGCGAGCCTGCACGCCGGTCGGCTGCGCATCGACCGGTTGGGATCAGGTTTCACGCTGGAGGAGGGCATCGAGCTGCTCTCGCCGTCCGGCGATCGCCTCGAGGCTCGCGAGGCGCGCTGGGATTCGGGCGCCGGAAGGCTCGTCCTCACCGGAGGCTACCTGCTACGACGCGGCGGCAAAGCCCGCTCGGGGACGGGTGGCCCGGTGAGTTTCGGTCCGAGCGGAGAGATCGTCCTGGACTGATCGGTCGCGAGTCGCCGTCTGCGTCGGAGTCCAGCGCTGGCATCCCGGAGGCTCTAAGTACGCGATCGGCAGTGGTTTGCTTCTGCACCATACGCCATCCGTTCATCATCGGTATCGGTGGATTCCCGTGACCGCCGGCGCGCCGACCGGGGCCTCGCTCGGTCGCCTTCGAGCGGGGGATTCCCCCCGGCGGCCACGCCGGCCAGGCTCCGGGTCTGCAGATCGTCTCGGCAAGGCAGAGCAGCCCCGCCGGCTTCGTGCTGTCCGTCCAGCGCGAGTGCCGCACCAAGAGATCCCGCCCGCGGCGGAAAACCGGGGTACACTCAGACACATGCTGCCGTCGGTCGAGGGCCTGAACAGGGCATCATCATCCGTCGATTCGATCCCCGCCGGGGACGACGACCGGCGCTTCCGAGTTCATCACGTTGTTCGACTCGAGACGTAGGGGTGGAAACCGGAGCGCCGTCTACAGCGTGACGCGACGGTCAGCGGCTGCACTTCCGCCGCGGCCACGACGACGGCAACGGTCCGTTCGGACGGCACTGCACGTGCCGGCGTTCCCTTGCGGGGACGGACTCGCGTTCGGCCTCCGGCTCCCCGTGCCGTCGAGTCCGAGGCTTCCCTCGACCCGGTTCTGCGCCCCGGTCACCAGGGAGAGCACCGCCTTGCCGGTCGGCGGATTGTCGAAGTCGACCACCACGGGGAGGAAGGCAGCGGAGCGCGGCCGCCCACCGCGCCCCGCTCTTCGGGGGGAGGGAAGAGAGAGGTCAGCTCGATCTGGAATGGGCCGACCGCGTGATGCCGGCCGATGACCATCAGGATCGATCCGGTTTCACCCGCCGCCGAAGGGAGAGGACGACGGCGGGTGGTTCTCCGGTTGGGGTTGCTGTTCGTCACGGCGGGCAGACCAGCAACCCCGGTGCCATCAATCGGCATCGCCGATGTACGGGGTATCCAGGTCTTCGGCCCGCCGGAGGGGTCTTTCTGACGCGTCGTATGCGGTGCTCGACGCGCGGCGCGCCGAAGTGGCGGTGGCGCACCCTCGCACCTCGGACGAGACCCAGGGCGGAATGTGCGAATCACCGGGACCATGGCCCCACGTCAGGGCCGGGTGTTCGGCGGCTGGGCGTCGTGGCGCACCTTCCTCGGTGCGCACGGGTCGAAGAACGCCGCCATGGACCTCACCACGTCTGAGGCGTAGTGCCCGCACGGACTGGTGGCGGTGTACGTCCCGTTCGCCGTCGAGCCGCGAGACCGCCGCGCTCACCTTGCCGGAGCGACAGCGAGCCCGGACGATGACGAGTTCGCGAGATCGGCCGGGCATTGGCTGATTTCATCGACGGCTTCCTTCGCGAGAAGCGATCTTGCCCGATGGACCGTGATCCCCAGTTCGCAGCGGCGTTTCGTGCCTTGCTGGACGATGCGAGCACCGAAACCGGTAGGGTCCAGATACTCGAACGATGGTCGCACGTCCCAGCGCAGAAGGCACCGCCAGGTATCGCCGGAGTTCCTGGACCATACGCCGTCTTCTCCCCTGGAACGGGGACTCAGAACGGGGTCGACGGGAGCCTGGGGCAGGACACCCGTGGGGTGGAGAGGCCGAAAAGAAACCCGCGTCCTTGACGAGGAACACGATGCCGTTTGGGATGGGATCCGGGCGGCGATTGGGATGCCAGACGAGAACAGGGAAGGCGCAGCCGGTATCATCGTTCCCTGCCGTCGTGCGATCGCGGCTCGTCGAGATTCTGCGCCTTGAATCTCCCCTCCCCTGAACGTACCATCTTAGTGCGATCGCCCCGAACGGGGCGTGGACATAGCGGCGCTGAACTCCGCCGCTGCGAAAGGGCCGGGCGACCTCCCGGCCCATCGCTTCTCTGGAGCGCGGGGCCCAGTTCTCACCGTTCCTTCCGTCAACCGGACTCTATCCGTCCGGTTTCCCGCTTCTCCCTCGTCGCGTATTGGTGTACAAGTGCCCCAGTTCCTCGACCTGAAGGGGAGCGCCATGGCCCGCCTGTTCGCAGCCGACGTTCTGCTCGTTGCCTTTCTCCCTTCACTGGCCAGCGAGCCGGGGCCGCCGATCGGTTGCGGCGTCGGGAGAGCACGGGGAGGGACCGGCAGAATGCAAGGGGGTGTCCTTGGCCGTTGCGGGGAGTCGATCGGGTAGCGGAGCACTCCACACACACGGACCGTCCGGCGGCTGGGGGACGGCGAGGACTCGCGTGACGCGCATGGTCGAGGTCCGGTTCGGCGGTCACCACGAGGCGGTCGGGAACACGACTTGCTGCGGGCGCCTCCCGCCCAGCGCGGGAGGAAGCCGTTTCGCCGTTCGGAGAGATGTGGCGGAGATCGTCCGCTGGACACATGGCGGTTGGTACGGCCACCTGTGCGGTCTGCCGTTCAGCAACTTCCAGCTCAACCCTGGGGAAGGCTTTCTCTTCCGCGCGACGCGGTCTTCCACGTCGACGATCGGTCGCTCGTGAATTGCTGGGCGCTGAAGGTGTAGTACGCCAGCGATGCCAGAGGTCTCCCCCCGGCACGCGGCCGGCTCCGTTTCCGGCGTGATCCTCTCCCTACGTCACTCCGGATACCACCGAAGCGGGATCGTGCACGATGACGCTGTCCGCCGGAACCTCTTTCTTCCCAAGGGATGGCCAGCCCGTGCTCGATCCTCGACCCCGCAGGCGATCTCGCTCGCCCACTGCTCCCTCACCATCGCCCGAGGCTGCGCTGCGCATCGTACCAATGAAATGCGTTTACCGGTGGCCGTCACAGCCCCGCCTTCCCGAGCCGCTTGATGAAAGAGGGCTTGCCCGCCTGTGCCTGCCGCAGCGCCTCGATGCGCAGCCGGAACTCGCCGCCCTCGCCGCGGGCATCGAGATCCCGAAGGTCGACGAGGAGCTGCACGGCCTGGTCGTAGCTCTTCGGCTGCTTGGTGGCGACCAGGCCGTCGATCTCGGCCCACAGCTTGGCTTCACCGCCGACGAGGCTGTCCAGGTGCTTCTCCCTTGCGATCGCTGTCTTCCGTTCCCGCCTCGCTTTCTCCCTTGCTGTCTTCTCGGCCTCGATGCGCTGCCTTTCCGTCGCGTACGCCTCGGCCTGCTGGAGAAGGTGCCCGACGGTTCTTCCGGTCGTCGCAGGGCCACCGGCGGCGGCGCGCTGCTCGAGGAATCGCCGCACCAGCTCGGCGATCTGGGCGTGGTCGCCGTCCACAACGAGTTTCGTGACGAGCTCGTCCGTCTCCTTTCTCGCGAGCTTGCCGACCCACGCGCGAACCTCGTCGCGGTCGATCCTGATGTCCCCGATCGGCGGGCTGGCCTCCGCGGCGACATGCAGCAGATCCCCGTCGAGGCGCAGGAACTGGGCCAGGCTCTCCAGGGCGGCACTGAGTTGCCCGAGGCCAGGCGGCACGGCCGGCTCCAGGTCCTCGTCGTCGAGCTCGCCTGTTTGAGCCCGAAGCAGCCAGCCGAGGTACAGCGACCGCAGGTCGCCGCGCGCCAGCTCGGCCCGTACCGAGATCAGCGACGAGAGCTGACCTTCACCCTCGATCCAGTCTCCACCGTCCTCGTCCTCGGACTCGAAGGAGAGGATGACTTTGCCCGACTTCTCGCGGACGGAGGCGCTGTCTCCACCGCAGTACGTCTTGGCAATCGCCGGGTCGAGCAGACGGGACGGCAGGCGTAGCTTCAGGACGTGCGTGCCCCAATTGGCGAGGTAGAGGAACGCGTCGAAGTACTTCTCCATCCACGCGTCCTCGTTGCCCCTGAAGCTGCCCCACGCGTAGTCGTTGACGAAGCTCGTGGGAGTAATGCGCGCCCGCGTCGAGCGCGACCGCAGCTCGCTCATCTCCCTGGCCGTGAGCGGGCGATCGATGGCCTGGAATTCGTAGTACTGGTACTCGCTCATGGTTTCGCGCCTTTCCGCCGCTGGCCCGCCTGCCGGTCTGGGACCCCGGCAAGGGCCTTGCGCTGGTCTGGAGTTGCCGTCTTTCGTGCGATGGCAAGCATCTTGTCGCGGCTGTACCTGTCGAGGTGCTCGAGCAAGGCGGTGATCCTCGCCGCGTACTCCGTGGGTACGGAGGTGGCCGTAAGAACCTCGAACCAGGGAGGCAGGACCCTGGCCCAATCGACCCCGACCTGCCACGAACCACCCTCGTCCGCGAAGAAGACGACGTCGTCGCGGCACTCGTCGATGTGGTCCAGCAGGCCGAGGATGATGTCGAAGGCCTGGCGCACCTCGGTGGGATTGCCCTTCTTTCCCTGCGTCACGCAACGATCGAGGAGCCGACGGCACTCGGCAATCCATGCCGTCGTGCCCGTGGACTGCTCCATGTAGTTCTTCGAGTTGACACGGAAGGACTCGTAGTACTCCCCAGCCAGGCTCGCCTTCTCGAAGGCCTTCAGGTCAGCGAGCAAGTCGGTCTTCGTCGCCTTCTCGCTGTCGGGCCGCAAGCGCCTCAGGTCGAGGCGTTTTTTTGCGATCTCGTGGAGCTTGGTCAGTGACAGGAGGTCGATGGCGTCGTACAGCATGTAGAAGACTTGCTCGTGCCCGAGCTTGCGGACGGCAGCGCGCAGCTCGTCTCGGTCGATCCCGATCGGCCGGCGTACCATGGCTACCTTCCTCCTCTCGCCCAGCGCCGATAGGCATCGATCCAGTCCGCACCCTGCGGTGGCGGACTGGGCAACGGTAGGTCCAGGATCGGAACGCGCTGGCGTGATTTCCCTCGGGAGCAGACCGCGACGATCTGTCCGTCATCGCTCATTTCGATCTGCTCGACCGTGACCGCGAATCCGAGCATCTCGGTCTGGAATGGCACAGCGAGGTTCTCTTCGAGCAAGTTGTGGAACCCGACCGTCTGCTCGAACTCGTCGTGGGCGTCCACGATCGCGTCCTTGATCATCCCATCGAGCTTCTCGTCGGAACGGCCTTTTCTGCGTCCTTGGCGCTTCGCTGCCCTCTTCTTCTTGCTGCCGGTCATGGTTTTCCTCATGGGCCGCCATCGAGGCCGAGAGGCACTTCCTCGTCGTACTCGACGACCGCGTTGGGTCCAGTTACTTCAGCGATGGTCGCACAACCCGAGGTTACTGGAAATGTCGTCGGGTTGATCGTTCGCCGCGTCACCGATCCCTCCTATCGCTGCCGCCACCGTCTCCGCTCAGCCCCACGTTCACCCACGTGGAACGTGCCGGCCGACATCGGCGGAGTTCCCGAACCATTCGGGCTTCGCCGTGGCGCAGGCGGCCACCGAGGGAGCAGAATGACGGCCGGTGCCTCCGGCCCCCGGCCGTTCCGTGCGCCGAGGGTGCGGAAGAACGCAGAGGAGCGCGACGCGATGCACGAGCTGGCCCCCTCCGACCTTTCGATCCGTCCGTTCCATCTGCTCGACCAGGAGTGGGCGCTGCTGGTGGCCGGATCCGAGCACCCGAACCCGATGACGGTGTCTTGGGGCGGCTTCGGGACCCTGTGGAACCGCCCCGTGGCTACCGTCTACGTGCGCCCGACCCGCTTCACATTCGGTTTGCTCGATGCGCGTCCGGAGTTCACGCTGAACTTCCTCCCCGAAGCGCGCAAACCGGCGCTCGAGCTGTGCGGAACCGCGTCCGGCCGCGACATGGACAAATGGGAGGCCGCCGGGCTGGAGCCGGCGCCGTCGGAGCGGATCGCAGTTCCCCGCGTCGCCGGCGCCGACTTGTCTCTCGAGTGCCGCGTCCTGTCCACGATCGACATCGACCCCGCGCGTTTTCTCGATCCCGCGATCGAGCAGCTCTACCCGGCCCGCGACTACCACCGAGCTTTTCTCGGCGAGGTGCTCGCCGTGTGGCGCGAGGGTCGCCGCCCGCCGGCAACCCGCCCCCGTCTTTGATCCGATGCCGGCTCGACGTCGCTTGCGAAGATCGTCTTCGCGAGACGGCGGAAGGGCCAGAATCGGGGACAGCACCCGAAACTCGCACAACGCTCCGTGGTTTGAATGGGTCACGTGCAGGCGAGTTCCAGTTGCCAGAGTGGAAATACCTGGGGCCAGCCCTCGGCCCCCCGCACCCGCGTAGGGTGCAGTCCGGCAGACCGGCCTGCACCTCCCGGGAATTTTTCATCGCTCTCGGGTGACGCCACGAGGCGTCATGGACAACTGGTACGCAAACACGGGGGCTCCGCCCGCGCGCCCCCGGCTCCCGCGGGAAATGCACGCCGGTCCGCCGGCGTGCATTTCCGCGGGACGTTTTCAGCATTTCAGGGTGACGCCTCGGGCGTCATGGACGACTGTTCCCGATTCGCAGCATCGTCCTCACTTTCCTGTCGTACACCCGTTCTCGATCCCTGGAGAAACGGCGCCGTCGCTCCGAGATCGCCGATGTGTCGCCTGCGGACCGCGCCCGCCCTGTTTGACGAGGCTTGGCCGTGCTGACGACACCCTTCACGCTTTCAATCGCGATCCCTTCATCGGCGTCACCCTGTCCGACACGAGCGTTCTCGCCTGCTCTCTCGGCCGCAACGATCGCTGGCCCCCAACAGGCGGGCCCGGCGACCCAGGAGGGCAGCTAGATCTCCACCTCCCTCCCGATTCCCGCCTCTCGGGCCTTGTCGTAAACGAGCTTTGCCGCGGCGACGTCCTGGATCGCGAGCCCATTCGACTTGAACAGCGTGATCTCGGCGGCGTCGACACGCCCGGGCCGCCGGCCGAGGAGGATCTCGCCCAGCTCGCCGTGGATGTGCGCCCGGGTGATCGCGCCCTCCTGAATCGGCAGGATGATGTCGCCGGCTTCCTCGAGGCACGCCTCGTACGAGTCGGCGACCAGCTTCGACCGTTTGATGATGGCGGTGTCCAGCTCGCGGGCGTTGGGAGTATGGCTGCCGATGCCGTTGATGTGCGTCCCCGGCCTGACCTTGTCGCCGTCAAAGATCGGGGTCGCCGACGAGGTCGCCGCGCAGATGATGTCGGCGCTGGCCAGGACCTGATCGGGCGATTCCGCCTGCAGGACGTCCAGCTTCAGCTCGTCGCTCATCTCCTTGCTGAAGGTCCGCGCCGCTTCGGCGGACACGTCGAACACGTAGGCGCGGGACAGCTCGCGCGCAACCGCCATGGCCCACAACTGCATCCTGGCCTGGCCCCCGGCGCCGAAGATGCCCGCTGTCTGACCCTTGTCGGGACGGGCCAGGTACTTGGTGGCCACGCCGCTTGCGGCCCCGGTCCGGACGGCCGTCAGGTATCCGCCGTCCATGATGCAGATGACGTCACCCGTCTCGGGGTCCTGGAGCAGCACCTTTCCGATGGTCGTCGGCAGACGATGCTGCTTCGGGTTGTTCTTGTAGACAGTCACCACCTTGCATGCCAGGGCGCCCGCCGCCTTCAGGTAGGCCGGCATGTAGAGCGCCAGTCCGTCGGGAGGCGTGATGCCGATGCGAAGGGGAAGGACGGCGGTGCCGGAGGCCAGCTCCACGAACGCCTGCTCCACCACCGTCATGCAGTCCGTCATGTCGAGAACTCGAACGACGTCATTTCGGGTCAGAATCAGCGGCATGGCGCCCTCCCCTTGATCGAAGTCCGCTGCAGGATAGGGGGAACGGGAGACGCCTGGCAAGACTCCGTCCCCTCCCCATGCGGCGAGATCCGGATCGTCCGGGTCAGGGGGATCCACGGCGCTCGGTGTCCGCACTGCCCGGCCTGCGAGGCTCGGGAAGCTCGCCATGTACACGTCGCACGCCGCCCTGCCTCGGGCACCACGCACGGAATCCCCACGGGTGAACCGGCGCCGTCAGCGCCATCGGTGGAGAGGCGACGCCGAGTCCTACCCCAGGAACGCATTCCAGGCATCCGGCCACCGGAGCCACGCGGCGGCCTCGTCGGCGGCGACAACGACCTCGAGCCAACGTGGAGGCACGCGCTCCCGACGAGACTGCTTCGGCCACCGGCCGGCCCGCCGGATGCCACGCTTCGAAGCCCGTCCTCGGTGGCCACGACGCTCGCCGTGCGCGAGCGCGAACGTCCAGGTGCGGGGAAGTCCCGGAGCCGGGGGCGCAAGGGCGGAGCGCGCGTGTTTGGATCCCAGCAACCGAAAGTCGCCAGCACGCAACTCATGCAAACCAGGGGGATTTGTGCGAATTTCGGTTGCTAGCCCGGATTATTCATGAAGAACCGTAGCGAGACCGACTTCGGCGAGCTCAGTCGAGCCGCGAAGATGCCCGTCCTGCTTGGCGCCCGCAGGGGCTCGGGCCCGAGACGTACTGTGCCGTACGTCGCAGGGCCGGAGACCCGAGGACGTCAAGCAGGATGGGCAGATTCGTGGTCGCAGTAGGTTCTTCATGAATGATCCGGGCTAGAGTGAAAAACCGGGGGCCAGCCCCCGGACGCCCGCACCCGCGTACGGTGCAGTCCGGCAGACCGGCCTGCACCTCCCGCGGGTTTTTCATCGCTTTCGGGTGACGCCACGCGGCATCATGGACAATTGGGATGCAAACATGGTCGGAGTAGGGACCGCGGTCGCCCGCGGCCCCCTCCACAGATCCGGACGTGCGGATTTCCCGCACCCGGCTCCTGCCTCAGGTACCAACGCCAAGACGCTGGGAGGGATAGGGGTGGACGATCTGGATCGGTGGTACCCACCTCTCCGCATACCGTCGCATCCGGGCGCGGGTGATGCGGTGATTCTGGCTGCGCCGCTGAAGGGCTCGCCGCCAGGCCTCCGCGACTTGCCGAGCAAAAGCCCGCAGGGCGGGTCCGTTCCGCGGCACTCCGTAGTACTGGATGTGCCCCGCCACGACCGCCCTCACGTAGGCTCCCTGCTCGGGAACGGCATCGTGCATGCGCCGCCGAAGCTCAACTGCCACTTCCCTCAGCTTCGCTTGCAGCCTCTTTCGCATCGTCTGCCGCAGCACCGTAAACCGACCGCTCTTGGTCTTCGCGCAAATGTGCGTGAATCCCAGAAAGTTGAAGGTCTCCGGCTTGCCGTCACCCCGCTTGTCGCGCCTCTCGACCGCGTACCGGCCGAACTCGATCAGACGCGTCTTGTCAGGATGAAGTTCCAGGCCGAACTTCGCAAACCGCGCGCGCAGTTCCTCCAGGAAACTCTCGGCTTCGGCGCGATGCTCGAATCCCACGACGAAGTCGTCCGCGAAGCGCACGACGACCATTTCGCCCCGCGCCTGCCTCGTCCTCCATCGCCGGATCCAGAGGTCGAACACGTAGTGAAGGTAGATGTTTGCCAGGAGAGGGCTGATGCTTCCACCCTGGATCGTCCCCACCTCACTCTGCGTCCGCTCGCCATCCTCCAGCACGCCCGCGTTCAGCCATTTCTGGATGAGCCGCACGACGCGCTGGTCCCCCACGCGGTGCTCGACGAACTTCACGAGCCATCCATGGTCGAGGGTGTCGAAAAAACCACGAATGTCTGCGTCGAGCACCCAGTTCACCTTCCTCGTTACGATCGCGATTTCCAGTGCGTCCAGCGCTCTGTGTGGGCTGCGCCCGGGCCGGAAACCGTACGAGAACCCGAGGAAGTCCACCTCGTAGATGGCGTAAAGCACCTCGGCGACAGCGCGCTGGACGATCTTGTCCTCCAGCACGAGGACACCGAGCGGCCGTGGCCGCCCGTCCGCCTTCGAGATGTACGCTCTCCGACCCGGCTTCGCTCGGTACGCTCCCCGCTTCAGCCTTCCCGAGAGATCCTGAAGGTTTCCATCCAGGTTCTCCCCGTAATGCCGCCACGTCTCGCCGTCGATACCCGGTGCTGCGTCCGGCCTGATCTCGCGGTAGGCCTTCCGCAGCCGCTCGACGTCGTACACGTGGTGCAGGAGCGCGGTGAACCGCTGCTTCCTGTCCCTCCTTGCTGCCTGACGTATCCGCTCGAGCGCGCTGGGCGCGCCGTCCCGGCTCTGTGTCCGGGGCGCGTTGCACTCGGCCGGATTCCCCTTGGCCAGCCCATTTCCCTCCACCGTCTCCGCAGCCGGTCCCTCGGCTTTGTTCGACAGCTTCTTCGGTACAGTGGGGCTGTCCGACTTCCCGCGTCCGTTCATCACCGGCGTGCGTCCTTGGACTTCCCGGTGCGACCTGCTCGCCCCTCAGCGGCAGGCGGGCGCGGGATCTCCCGGCTCCCGTGCGAGGTGTTTCCGGACGTGCTCGGGGTCTTCGACCGCGCCGGGTCCAGGTACGCCTCGCTACTCCCTTTCGGCGCACCCAGTGTGACCTTCCGCCGAGCCCCACGGCGTCGGCACCCGGTAGATTGGGGGTTTTCGCGGCTCAGTGCCCGGCCCGTCCGTACCCCTGTCAACGCTTCGCCTCCGGTCTCACGGCCGGCAGCGCATGACTCGGGGCCGGTGTGGGTCGCTACTCCTTCACCGTATGGCTCTTTCATCCACTACACCTCGCCGGTTTTGACCGGCGCACGGGGCTCTGCCCCCGGCTCCCGCCGGAAATGCACGCCGGCGGACCGGCGTGCATTTCCGCGGGACGTTTTCACCATTGCAGGGTGACCCCTCGGGCGTCATGGACGACTGTCCCCGATTTGCAGCCTCTCTGCACGCCCCCCTGGGCATGCCCCGGAGCGAGATCATGCGCGATGCCCCGGTCTCCCGAAACCCCATTCTTCCCAACGGCTGGCCGAGTCGCGTCTGCTCGTCGGTCGTGCACGCGGCCTCCCTTACCCCCACCTCTCACTCACCTTCGCCCAAGGCTGCGCCGCCAATAGCATCAGGAACTCGAGGATGCGCCTCCAGGCCGCGGGCGGTCGAACGTTGCTGCCGCGTGAAAACGCCGTATAAGGTAATCGGTGGATGGGTCCGGACCTCGGGGCCGCGACCCTGCCGGGATGGGTAGGACGATGAGAACGAGTCTCGCTGCTTGGATGCTGATCCTGACGGTCTCCCCCGGCATCTCCGGCTTCGCGGCCGAGACGCCTGGGGAAGGCAGTGAACCGGTTCCCCTGTACACCAACGCCGACCTGGCCAGGCTCGCCCCTCCCGCGGCGGCGCCGGAGGCCGTCCCCGACTCCCAGCGCGGCGCCAGGTCCAGCCAGGAGGACTGGGAGATGGTGCAACGGTTCCTCGACCGGGAGTACGCTCGCATCGACGCGGAGCGCGCCGCCGAGCGCGAGAACCGGATGATCGATCAGGCAGAGGATACGGGCGATTCGGAGCACGGCGTGTGGTCGTACCCGGGAGTATGGCCGGATTACTACTCCGGCTACGGCTACGACTATGGCTACGGGTCGGTCGGGCCGCGCCGGTATCTCGCGGACCAGGGGTACCGAGTCCTCCCGAGCTCGCTCGGGAGCCGGATCATCCAGGGCGGGCATGGTCGCTATTCCAGGATGCAGGGCTCCGACGCGTTCCCAGGTGCGGCGGGACCGCCCGCTGGCCAACCCAAGCGGCACGGGCACGGGAACCGGGCTCGCTGACCCCGCGAGGGCAGGCCGCGTCGCTGGTTCCGAGTCGACTCCGAGACTGATCCACGTCACGGTCGCACCCTTGGGGCGACCACGATGACGGCCGGTTCCTGAAACGACGCCGTATGGTGAAGGGCACCATCGATGCTTCGGGACGACCCCGGGCAGTAGCTGGCTCCGTTTCTGGCGGTCATCCTCTTTCTGCACGTTCCCCCGGAAGCAGGATCATGCGCGATGCCGCGTTCCGAAGGAACCCGTCGCTTCCGAAGGGATGATCAGCCCGCGTCCGCTCCTCGACCGCGCAGGCGATCTCGCTCGCTCACTTCTCCCTCATCTTTGCCCGTGGCGGCGCCGCCTCGTGGCCTACCCGTGTGGGGAGTCCAATCTGCGGTGCGACTCGTCGTGGCTGTCCAGGGGCTCCAGATGCGTGACGATCCTGAGGGAAGCTGGCAGCTGCCGGCAGACGGCGGCCTCGATCTCGCTCGCGATCGCGTGCGCTTCTTCCAGCAACACGCCCGGTCGGAACAGGAGGTGTACCTCTACCCAGAGCGAGATCCCGCTGTCCCGGTATCGCAGCTCGTGGTACGCCACACCACGCCTCCGGGTCTCCTCGTCGAGAGTCCTCTGGATCCATGACTCGATCTCCGGGTCCCCTTCGTCCATCAATCCCCCAACCGATTGTCGGATCAGGCGCGCTCCGGCCCAGAGGATGTTGACCGCTGCCAGGATCGCGACGATGGGATCGAACGGGAGCCAGCCGGTGATCTGGGTCAGGATCAGCCCCGCCAAGACGCCTGCGCTGGTCCAGACGTCCGTCAGCACGTGCTTGCCGTTCGCGACGAGGATGATCGATCCGGTCCTCTTGCCCTTCCAGACGAGGTAGCCGCCGAGCGCCCCGTTGATCGCCACGGCGCCCGCAACGTACAGCGTGCCGGTCGAGAGATTCTCGAGGGCCAGCCCGGCGATCCACTTGGCCACGGAGGCATAGATGATGTACCCGGCGGCGAGGACGATCAGCCCTCCCTCCATCCCGGCCGAGAAGAAGCTGATCTTCTCGTGCCCGTACGGATGCGAGCGGTCCGGCGGCTGCTGGCTGAGCCAGAGGCTGAACGCGGCGAATCCCACGGCGAACACATGGACCACGGACTCCGCAGCATCCGAGAAGATGGCTGCGGACCCGGTGATCCAGTAGGCGTAGGACTTCCCGGCGAGCATCAGGAAGCCGACGGCGAACGAGAGCCCGATCGCGAACTGTTGCTCGCGGATCGCCTTCTCGGTCGTGCGTCCGTCGGCGTTCATCAGGAGCGACGTCGTCGGCATGGATCGGGTCTCCCTTCGCGCGTGGCAAGGATACGATGGAACCCTGCGTCAACCCGGATGATTCACGAAGCTCCGTCGCGAGAACGCGGAGACGGCCGTGATGACGGGCATCCGCAGGGGCGAGGACCTGAGACGTACTCGAACAGTACGTCGCAGGGTCCGAGCCCCGAGGATGCCCGTCAGGATGGCCGGATTCGCGATCGCAGCGGGAGCTTCGTGAATCAACCGGGTTGAGGTGCTCGAGATGGTCTGCCGACCGGCAGATTGGCGGAAGTGCCTGGTCCACTACTTCTACCTGTTCGATCCCGACTTCGGGTCCTGCACGTCCGCCGTCCGACGTGGTTCCCGGTCACCCTGCAGGTCTACGTCAACGGTCGCGAGTGGCTGGCCCGGCAGATGGGGAGACTGCGGCTGGTCTTCGAACGCCCGGACAACGCGTTCCTCTCGATCGCGGGACCCGAGCCGGCGCAGCGTCTGGCCCACGGGTTTGCCCGACTCGACTGGCCCGCCATCCTCAACCGGTTCGCCCGCCGCTTCAATCCGCTCGTCGCCGACCTGTTCGCCATGCTGGACTACTACTGGGTCACGGACCAAGCCGAGTACGCGACGGACATCATGTTTCGCAACCGCGCCGCGCTCGAGGCTCTGTATCCCGCTCTCGTGCGGCACGCGGCGTCGACCTTTGGCGCGGAGGACGTGCTGCGTTTTCTCGGCAAAAAGCTCGATCCCCGCTTCGCGGGCGAGGTCGTCAGCGACGTCAAGCGTCGTCCGGAGGGTGTCCGCATCAAGCATCGGGTCAAGCGCAACTGGCTCGAGATGTACGACAGCCACGGCCGGTTCTCCGGGTCGAGACGACCATCAACCCGCCCCGCGAGCTCAAGGTGCGGCGCGTGACACGCTTTCGTGGTGAGGTCCGAGCCCGCTGGAATCCGATGCCGAAAGGCGTCGCCTTCCTCGACCGATACGAGCGCATCAGCCGTGCCGCCAATGCCCGCTACCTCGAAGGAATTGCCGGCGTCGCCGATCCGACCTCGGCCCGGAAGGCCCTCGATCGGATGGCCACACCCATTGCAGGGCTCCTGACCTGATCTGAGATTTCCTACGATTTTGCTTGCATCGCGACGGGATGTGGCATAATATTAGTGCCACATATGAATACCAAATCGCTTCTCCCCCGCCTGCCTCTGCTTCCTCCAGCCGCGGAGATCGTGAGCACGGACCTCGCGGTCGTCCGCGAAGACGGCAAGGTGGTCTTGTTCAACGCTGGAGGCCCGATCTACGAGTGTCGTCAGGATGACCGGGTCAGCGTGCGTCTTGGTGTGGCCATCGCGGCGGCGCTGCGGCTGGCGCCGGTCACCGCGTTGGCCGCGACATTCGGTATGGATCGCGGAACGTTGCATCGCGACCGGGCCAAGCTCGCAGCGGGCGGCATCGAAGCGCTTCAGCCGAAGAAGCGTGGACCGAAGGGACCGTTCAAGCTGGATGCCACAGCACTTCGGAGCGCGCAGCGCGCCCTCGATTCCGGCGCTTCGCAGCGCGAGAGCGGAAAGCAGGCAGGGGTGAGTCACTTCGCGATCTATCACGCGATTCAGAAGGGCCTGCTGAGTCGGCCGGAGAAGCGAGCGGCCGTTCCTGTGATTGCTGGTGCTTCGACCGACGATACGCTGATCCGGTCTGGCGTGCGGGCCGCGGAGGATCAATCGTGCGAAACCGGGGTGGCGGTCAAGCGCACCGCAGAGCGAGCGCTGGCGCGATCCGGCCTGCTCGCCGAGGCCGCACCGGTGTTCGAGGCGGCAGAAGGTGTTCCTGGCGCAGGGGTGTTGCTGGCGCTGCCGGCGCTGCTCGAGGAGGGATTGCTCGAGGTCGGAACGAAAGTGTATGAGGGATTGCGCAACGGGTTCTTCGGCCTTCGCTCGGTTTTGCTGACGTTCGCGATGATGGCCCTCTTGCGGATCAAGACACCCGAGCAACTCACCGAACACGCCCCTGGTGAGCTCGGTCGTCTGTTGGGCCTCGACCGTGCACCCGAGGTCAAGACGTTGCGTCGCAAGCTGCGCGAGATGGGCGAGCGTGGACTGGCGCGGACGTTCATGCGGCTGCTCACCGAGCGCTGGGCACGTGCGACCCCGAGAGAGCTCGCGTTGCTCTACGTCGACGGCCATGTCCGCCCGTATCACGGGCGGACCCAGGTGCTCCCCAAGCACCACGTCCAGCAACGGGGCCGGCCGATGCCGGGGACCAAGGATTTCCACGTCAACGATCGTCGCGCCGACCCGCTGTTCTTCGTCACTGCGGAGGCGACCGAGAGTCTCCTCGCGATGCTGGACTCGACCCTGCTGCCTGAGGTGCGACGTCTGGTCGGGCCCGGTCGGCGCGTGACGATCACGTTCGATCGGGAGGGCTGGAGCCCTGAGCGGTTCGCCAAGTGGAAGGACGAGGGCTTCGACGTCCTCACCTACCGCAAGGGGCAGTCGTCGCGGTGGCAGGAGCGGTTCTTCCGCACGGTCGCGGGGACGGTGGGTGGCGAGGAGGTCGAGTACCGGCTGGCCGAACGCACCGTGACGCTGTCCAACGGTCTGCGCGTCCGCGAGATCCGGCGCCTCACGGATGACGGCCATCAGACGGCGGTCATCACGACGAGCGAGAAGTTCCCGCTACTCGCGGTCGCGCACCGGATGTTCTCGCGGTGGCGGCAGGAAAACTTCTTCCGTTACATGCGGCACGAGTTCGCGCTCGATCACCTCTGTACCTACGAGGTCGAACCCGCCGATCCAAAGCGCGAGGTGGCTCACCCGGAACGCGCCGCGCTGACGAAGCGACTCGCCAGGGTTCGAAGCGATCTGGCGCGGCTCGAGAACAAACGCTTCGACATGCGGTCCGGAGGACGGGTCCGTGTCGGCCAGCGCAGGCTGTCCGAGAAAGAGCTGGACCAGGTGATCGCGCGGCGAGACGAGGAGATCGATCGCTTGGAGCTCCGGATCGCCGCGCTGCCGAAGCGGGTGACGATCGATTCCATTCTCGACCCGTCCGAGATCGTGCAGCTCGAGCGTGAGCGCAAGGTGCTCGTCGATGCCATCAAGCTGATCGCCTACCGCGCCGAGTCCGCGCTGGCCCGACTGATGGCACCTCTCCTTGCTCGACACGACGAGGAGACGAGGAAGTTCCTGAAAACGGTTTTCCAAGCCACGGCTGACATCATTCCGGACCGAGGTGCACGCCGTCTCACGGTGCGCTTCCACGGCTTGGCCAACCCCAGGATGACCCACGCTCTCGCCGAGCTCTGCGCCTTGGTCAACGAACATGACGCTCTGTACCCGGGCACGGACCTCCGGCTCCATTTCGACGCGCCGGTGTCGCAGGAATGATCCCGCTCAGGTCAGGAGCCCTGCATTGGGAAGGCTCCTATGGCACCACCAGCAGCGGCACGGAGCGCGCCAGTTCGACTCAGGCCTGCCTCCCACAGAAGCGTCGAGCATGTCCTTGAACTCGTCGATTCCCTGAAAGCCCCCGGTTCGGTGTAGCGCGCCACCGATGTACGGACGGTCCCTGGCGACAGCGGTCTCCGTGTGCGGGACCCAGGTGAATTGCGCCGCCGATTCTGTGGCCCTACCTCCCGAGCACGTAGGTGGCTCCGTTTCAGCCGGTTATCCTCTTTCCGCGTCCTCTCCCCCGGAGCAGGATCATGCGCGATGCCGCAGTCCACGGAACCTCTCTCTTCCGAAGGGATGACCAGCCCGCGTCCGTTCCTCGGCCGTGCAGGCGATCTCGCTCGCCCACTTCTCCCTCACCTTCGCTCGGGGCGTCGCAGCGAACAGAATCAACACCAGGATGCGGCTCCAGGCGGAGGTGGACCGCAACCGTCAGGAGAACGTCCTGCTCGTCGAGGATCTTCGAATCAAGGATGCCCGAATGGAGCGGATCCCGCCCGAGCGACGGCCCCACGATCCGCCCACGGAACGGCTCGCCATCCTCGAGCTCCGGGCGGCACGTGCGTGGTCGCTCACCGAGACGGCGGGGTGGATCACGTTCTCGTCGGCCGGTGCCGACCCTTACCGGGTTGCCACTTCTTGGGGTCGCGCGGTCCCAGCAGGACGGCCCAGTCTCACCGCGGACAAGGCTGGTGGCAATGACGTGCTCCTCTCGTGGACCGGGCTGTCTGGAGCGACTTCGTACGACGTGGTCCAGGTCGGGGTTAGCGATCTGCTGAACTCGAACGGTAGCTTCCAGTCCGCGACGCAGGTGTGCATCGCCAACACGACCGACACGTCCTTCACCACGGGTGGGACGCCGAGTGCAGGAGACGGCTATTGGTTCCTTGTGCGCGGGCAGAATTGCGGCGGGCATGGAACCGATGACAACGGCGCCCAGGTTGGCTCGCGCGACGCTGGGATCCTTGCATCGGGGAATGATTGCCCCTGAGTGGGGACTGAAGACGGAAGGTAACCCATGAGAACGAGGTGATCAGACTCATGTTCGTGCTCGCGATCGGTTGCATCGTGTTCGGGTCTGCCAAGGCAGGCACACTGGATCCTCCGGGGCCTCCGGCTCCGACCATGGTCAGGCTTCAGCTGCCCGACATCGGCGGAGTTCTTGGACCATACGGGGTCCGCAGGCTTGGCTGCTGAGTGATCGCGGGCCCCGGGCGTCACCCCTCGGCCCGTCCCTTTCCATGACATAGCTGACACTTCCCCGACCCATCGCATGCGCTGCAACGCCCGAACCGCCTGAGCTTCAGCCGTCGGCATGGATCAACAGGCGTCCGTGTGGACTAGAATGGTCCTGAACGCACGGAGTCGTGATTGCCGATGGCCATTTCGCTGAATGCCGCGTTGATCACTCGCCGAGACATCGCCCCCGGGCTCGCTGTGTTTCGCGTGGCCCCTACCGGATGGAAGGTGGGCGAGTTCAAGCCGGGACAGTTTGTCGTTCTCGGGCTGCCCGGTAGTGCCCCGCGTTGCCCGGAGGCAGACCCGGAGGAGACTCCCGCACCGGCCGATCAGGTGATCCGCAGGGCGTATTCCATCGCGTCTTCCTCGCTCGGGCGTGAGCACCTTGAGTTCTACGTTGTCTTGGTTCAGTCAGGTGCTTTGACCCCCCGGATCTTTGCCCTAGAGCCGGGCGATCCCCTCTGGATGGGGAAGAAGATCACCGGCATGTTCACGCTAGAGAGTGTGCCAAATGAGCAGAACCTCGTGCTCGTTGCGACGGGGACCGGACTGGCCCCTTATATCAGCATGCTTCGCAGCCGCCTGATTCACCCGCGGCAGGGCAAGGTGGCGGTTGTTCACGGGGCACGCCATTCTTGGGACCTGGGGTATCGGGCGGAATTAGCCCTTGTCGAATGTCACCATGCCGATTTCAGCTATCTTCCTGCCATCACGCGTCCCGACGAAGAGAAAACGCCGTGGAAGGGAGAGACGGGCCGCATTCAAGACATCTGGAGGCGCGACCCGTTTCGTGATCGCTGGGGTTTCTCTCCGTCGCCGGAACACACTCACGTTCTTCTGTGCGGCAATCCGGAGATGATCGACGTGATGATGGGTGTCCTCGGCGAGCAGGGTTTCCAGGAGCATACCAAGAAGACACCGGGAGAGATCCACCTGGAGCGGTACTGGTGAGTCGCCGGCCAGTTCTTGCCACCAGTCGCGGAAGCGGATTTCTACGAGGAGGATCCAATTCGCCCGGAGGACGTGGCACAAGCCAGCGGGGTTCGACTGCCTCTACTCCTTTCATGCGACTCGTCGCAGCGCGGTGACTGCCGTCTACCGGATGTCGAAGGACCTGTTCCTGGCGCAGAGGTTCGCGAGGCACGTGAGCCCGTTGACGACCACGATCTACACCCATCCGTCTGGCCAGGAGCTGGCCCGGGAGATTCGCAGGCTGCCCTGCTGAAACTCCTCCAGGTGGACAGGATCTACACCGTTCGGGCCGGCAGCCAAGCCAGATACCCAGCCAGATACCCGGCTGCCGCGGCGTCGAAGGTCAGACAGAACACGGGCCACCACGCCGGCACACCCGGATCAAGAATCAGATCGCCGTGGAACACGTCGAAGACGCCATGTGCGAACAAGGCGACGACGACGATCCACGGGTTGCGTCTAAAACCCAGGATGGATGCGCCCAGGAACGCAATCATCACGGCGGAATCGACGAGTAGCGTCCGAGTCGAACCGCCCATTATGGCAAACAGGACGTAGTACGAAGCGATGACGACCATGATGGTGGGAGTAGAACGCGCGGTCCCTGTCGAAACCGACAAACGTCGAGAGCAGCGGCACCGCGAGGCCAAGGACGACTCCAACGAGATACGCCATCCTCCAGTCCCTCGCAGCGGCCCGCTCATTCAGCCGCCGCCGACCCCGCCGACAGCCCATCCACCGACTCCAGCACTGCGAGTCGGAACTTCTTCCACGGAATTCTCATTTCATCCGGATACCGCCGCTTCCCTTGGTGCCGGCCTGCCAATCCAGGCCAAAGACGGACGGAAGGTACGTTTCGTCAGGCACGCGCACGTCGACGCCTAGCCCTGCCCTTGCCCCACAAGTAAGTCTGGACATTTGCGGCCGTACGACGAAGCCGCCAGTCAATCTCGGTCAGGCGATCATCCTGGTCGCCAGACGGGGCGGATGTTCGGCGCGCCGTTCCGACCCGCCACCCAGCCCCAAGTGCAGCTGGAAGGGAATCGTACACCTCTACAATCTCGCTGCGGGATAGGAACTTATCAACTGGCCGGGATTCGCGCCGACCCCTCACCCTGACAAATGTCCCGGAGGATTTGTGGGGCAAGGGCGGGCCTAGCCCTGCCCTTGCCCCACAAGTAAGTCTGGACATTTGCGGCCGTGCGACGAAGCCGCCAGTCAATCTCGGTCAGGCGATCATCCTGGTCGCCAGACGGGGCGGATGTTCGGCGCGCCGTTCCGACCCGCCACCCAGCCCCAAGTGCAGCTGGAAGGGAATCGTACACCTCTACAATCTCGCTGCGGGATAGGAACTTATCAACTGGCCGGGATTCGCGCCGACCCCTCACCCTGACAAATGTCCCGGAGGATTTGTGGGGCAAGGGCAGGCCTAGCCCTGCCCTTGCCCCACAAATCCTCCGGGACATTTGTCAGGGTGCGGGGCCGGCGCGGATCGTGGCCAGTTGGTATCCGGCAGCGAGATTGTAGAGATGTACGATTCCCTTCCAGATGCACTTGGGACCAGGTGGCGGGTCGGAACGGCGCGCCAGTATCCACCTTGTCTGGCGACCAGGCTCATCGCCTGACCAAGATTGAATGGCGGCTTCATCCCTCGTTTGCCCTTCTGCCACTCGAGGGCCTCGAGGACCTTGACCTCCCACTCGTCGAAGAAGACGGTGCAAGGCAGTTCGGGCACCTCGCGGCCGAGCAGGGTCATCAGTTGAATGCGCCACGCGAGCACAGCATCGATGGCGATGACGCGCATGAGTCGTTCGGCGGTTTCATTCTGATGCTCCTGAACCTTGCAACCACTCTTCAGGACATGGTGCCATTCTTCGATACGCCAGCGTCGGGTGTAGAGGTCCACGATGTGTGCCGCATCTTGCGCCGTTTCGACTCGTTCCGTGGTCAACAGCAGCCACTCGACCCGCTTGGCGCCAGCCGGCGGGTGTTCCTCCCGAGCATAGACACCCCACAGCGTGATGCCTCCTTTCGAACGTAAATCGCTGCGTGTCGATTGAACGGTGACTTCCTGGAACCGCACCGTCAAGACGGCCTGTCGACCCGGCATGCTCTTTTGCTCAGGCTTCCCCCGCTTCGCCTGCTTCCACCGTTGCCGAGGAATGACGACCTCGATCTGAGCCCCATTCCGGCTCGCCTTGAACTCCCCGAACAACTTGCGCTCTTTCCCTTGCAGCCGCCGGTTGTACATCGCCCGCACCAGCACCCCGACACGCTTGCGCGTCGGCTCCGCGTCCAGGAACAGCTCGAAGATGTCTCCCTCTCCCGGTCGATCACCGTCAAGAGACGGGTCTTCGGTGTCTGCTTCGCCACCGCCACGCAATCCCGATATCCCTCCAGCCAGCGGAAGCTCTTCTTATCCTCGATCGGGCGACCGACCGACTTCTTCCCCGCCTTCCCCTTCTTCTCCGGAGCAAAACAGACCGACCGCAACACCCCCAGCGGCAGCCCGTCCGTCGTCAACGCCAGGGACGAATGCAGCTTCAGACCCAACGATTCCGCCCCGGTCTGATTCGTCCCGATCAGACCTAAACATGCCCCTTCGGTGTGGTGTCGCGTCGAAAAATTGAGATCCGTCGTGTCTTGCACCACCAACACCGTCTGGTGCGCCATGATGCGCGCGATCGTCCGGTCTCGGTGGGTCGTCAGCATCGCCTCCGGATCGAGCTTGTCGCGATCGCTGTCGATGAAGTAGTAGTACCCCTTGGCTGCCTTGCGATCGCCGCCGACTGCCTCGAGGTAGGACACGTCCGGTCGCTTCGAGCGGTCCTCAGCGATCTTGATCAAACGGTCCGCAACCGCTTGTCCCCCAACTCCACCGTCCCGAACTCCTGCTTCGCCCACTCCGTCGCGCCGTGACCATGCTCCAGAGACAAGGGGCGTGGGTAGCAACCTCGTTGCGCTGGCACTCCCATTGGCTGGGAAACTCCGCCTCCAGCGGATAGACGTAGATGTCCTTGACGCTCTGCAGCGAACGACGCCCGGAGTCGTTTCGCCCACGCCCTTTCGTTCGGCCGATGCGCTCCCAGTTGGCCGCCTGAAAGCATGTCCCTGCATGCCGCTCGCCGTCAACAAAACTCTCCAAGAGCCACGGCCGGTACCCGTACCGCGTCTCGAAATCCCTCCCCACCCGGCGCACACACACGCCCAGCACGTGCGAAGCCAGGTTCCGGCAGCGGACGCTCGGCCGGATCAGGAATCGACTGAGGTTCACCACCCGGCCCTCATGCCGGAGCCGTTGCCCCCGCGTCCAGCCGATCCAACGGTCCCGCGCTTCCAACTGCAACGCCGACGCGCTGAAACCGATCGCTCCCAACCACCCATGCTCCGAGGCGAACAGATACCTCAACTGGCGACCCACGAGGCGTCGCTTCCCCTGCGGATGCTCCCGAGCGATCAGCTCATTCCAGGTCCGCATCGCCAGTCATCCTCCGGCTGGACCCGAACCACACGCAGGCCCCGAACCTCCCCAGCCGCCTCGGGAACCCCCTCCGGTGCGGGAACCGCCCGTTTCAGTCGCCGCGCACCCAGTGCCTGCGATCTCGAGCTGCCGCGGGGGGAGCCGGAAATAGCCGGCGGCCTCCAGATCCCGAAGTGCTTTCGGGCCGGTGAAGACCTGAAGCTCGCCCCGAGCGTCACGAAAACGGAACTGTCAACACAGCGAGGCTGCCAACCGCGTGCGAGACCGCGTCGCCCCCGAGCCGAGCTTGCGTCGCACGACGGCGAGCTTTGCCGACTCGGAGAGGGCATCCTTGACCGTGGATTCTCTGTCCACGCATGAGGTCTACCATGTGAGGCGGCAAATGTACAGACCGATTTGTGGGGCAAGGGCAGGCCTAGCCTGGATTTCCACGGAAGGGGATTGGCCTAGCGCGGCAGAGCCGCAACCAAATCTCCGAACAAGCACGATGAGCGGAGCCGGCTGACATCATGGCGCCTCTCCGGCATGATGTGTTCGCTGAATCCCACACGCCGAAGGAGACGCCATGGACCGTTTCATCATGCACCATCGCCACAAGATCGTGGGAACGTTGTCCTGCTTCGACCGGGTGATCTTCAAGGGGCACCTGCCCATCAGCCATCCGACGGGCATGGAGAACTGGATGAGCTGCTGGGCCTCAGCTCATGGAGTTCAAGGAGATCGCGCTCGAGGTGGCTGATCGGCTGAAGAGCCACGCCCAGGCCGTCGCCCAGCGTGCCGGCTGCGCGTATCGCTACCTCGCTGGCCCCGTGCGCAAGGAGAAACTCGCTGCGAGATCGCAAAGCGTGAGGGCATCACCGTGGGCTCATCTGCGTTTTGGCTACGGTCGAGCCAGTCCTGGCGTTCCGGCTAGCCTACGGCGACGGCCGTCCCTGCGTCCGCTCGGATTGGCGCCGCTGGTCGACGCTCGCGGGGTAATCGAGCAACAGGGCCATTTCCGACCTTCACTCGTTGTTCGGCGTCCCTCGTTTCATATGGCTGGCGGGAGGATCCGCGGTAGGGTTTCACCCCATCGGAAGCGGCTGGCCTGGCGCGTACAATAACCGCGAAGAAAGAAGGATCAATGATGTCTACAAGTAAGAGACGCCCGGAGCAGCCGGCTCGCGAGACAGTTCGGGACGCGGGCCAGATCACGAGTTCCAATGGGTTGCTGGACCCTGAGGTCAAGGAAGAGTTCGACAACTTTCAGCGTCAAATCCCTCCCGGAAGTCGTCGACTCGCTGAACAACGATCGTCGTCCGACTCTCAGTCCCCGGAACTTACGGACGGGGCTCTCGACGCCGCCTGGAACGGGTCGGACGTGGACGAGAGAGCCGGGATGGCTCGGCATCTACGCCTGATCAGAACTCCGTTGATGAACTCGGCGAGCAAGCGGGCCTTCCTTCCGCGACTATGAATTCGTCGATGCGCCCGGCAAGGTCGGCCGCCGCGACCGTGATCGCTGGGAACTGGAGCCCGCCTCGTCCGAGACTACTGCGAGCGTCAGTATCAGCCTGCTGAAGTTCCAATGACTTCGGAAGCCAGGCCGTAGGCCAGCCAGGCGGTACAGACGCGGGCCACGCAGCCGACACGCACGCGGTACGCGGAGGGCCCAGGTGAACGCGGTGCGGGCGAAGAAGGGGATCCAGGCAGCGATCAGGGCGGCAAGGGAACTACGATAGGCCACGATCACGGAGGATACCCCATGTACGTCATCTGGACGCTTCTCATTGGCTTGGTCGCGGGCTGGCTGGCCGGAAACCTCACGAAAGGGAAGGACTTCGGCCTCGTCGGGAACCTGATCGTCGGCGTCGTGGGAGCGCTCCTCGGCAGTTTCGTCTTCGGCCTCCTGGGAATCGCTGCTTGGGGACTCATCGGACGGCTCGTGATCGCCACAGCGGGGGCCATCCTGCTCCTGTACCTGCTTCGCTTCGTGCCCAGATCGTAGTTCCCGCCTGGCGCCGATCGAGATGGCGAAGCGGCTCGGGACGAGAAGCTAAGCCAACCGCCCCTCACCAACCCGACCGAATCCGTCCGGTTTCCCGCTTCTCCCCACCGCGCATGGGTGTACAACGGCCCCAGTTCCTCGACCTGAAGGAGGGTCACCATGGCCCGCCTGTTCGCAACCGCTGTCGTTTTCTTCGCCGTTCTCCCGTCACTGGCCAGCGAGCCAGGGCAGCCACGGGGCGTGTCGTCGAGAATCATGTCAGCGTCGAAGGCGCGACCGGGCGTGTCCATGACTCGCACCAGCTCGGCACGGCCACTGCCGCCGCTTTTAGCGCCCGATCGTCTGCGTATCGTCGGCGGCTCAGCGACGCGACTCGATCTGGCGAGAACCTGCCACAGCTCGCTCTTCATCGACTACGTCTCGCCTCCGACGCCCGCGTACGCGAGCGACGGCGACACCGTTCGGATTCGGCTGACGCTCGGCACAGGAGCCATCAACGAAGGCATGGGGTTGACGACGACTGCGACAGCATTACCGACGAGGGAGGCACCGCGATCTGCGACGACAACAACGCCTGTACAGATGATACCTGTAACGGGCTGTCTGGCTGTTTCCACTCACCCAACGGCGCGACGTGCAACGATGGGAACGCATGCACTTCGGGAGATGTGTCCGCAGACGGGACGTGCGGTGGCACTGCGATCCGGGACAGTCCCTTTTGTGACGATGGGGACCCTTGTACGCAGGACGACCTCTGCACCAAAGGGTTGTGTGGCGGAACGTCAGATGGTGATGGCGATGGCCACCCGTTCTGCAGTGGGGATTGCAACGACGCTGATCCGACCATCTATCCAGGAGCGCCGCCGGAAGCAAACGACGATCAGGACAATCAGTGTCCTGGGACCCTGGCTACGGGGTCACCGATGAAGTCTCCGGAGTGTGCACCTTTCGTGGAACAGGAGACTTTTGCTGGGCCCCGCAGGCCGGCGCAACAAGCTACCAGGTCGTTCGATCGGATTTACCGGACTTCGCGACGGGCGGCGCCGTTACTACCGTCGCCATCACATGCCTGCATGATCCATTTGCACCGGCGGCTGGGCACACTTACTACCTTGTTCGAGCGTTGACTCCGCACGCAGGGAGTTGGGGGCAAGATTCGAGCAGCCAGGAGCGGGCAGGAGGCTGCTTGCCGTGAGGTCGAACGGGAGCCCGTGTCCGTGTTGCCCCAGGGAGGCGAGTCTTGCGCATCGGCACATGGAACTGCTGCCGTGGCCCGGCACGCTGGCCAAGAAGGGGCCACTTCTTCGGCAACTGTCGCCGGATCTGGCGATACTTCAGGAATGCGGACGCCCCAAGGCAGATGTTCCAGGGTGCCTTTCGAGTACGGTGACAACCCGAAGCAAGGGATTGGGGTTCTCGCGGGCGACCGTTGGAACCTGCGGCCCGTGCCCCCGCGTTCAAACACTCCGAGGTGCCTCGTCCCAGTCGAGGTGACCGGGCCGCGTGAGTTTCTCCTCCTCGTCGTCTGGGCCAAGCAGAACGAGCTGCACCCGTACGTTGAGGGAGTGGTCCGAAACGTCGAGATCTACCGCGACCTCATCCTCGCCCAGCCATGTGTGCTTGCAGCAGATCTGAACTCGAACGCGATCTTGGGACCACGAGCATCCCGCCGATCGGAACCACAGCGCGCTGGTTCGCGCGCTCTCCGACCTCGGCCTCGTGAGCCCGTATCACACGTTTCACGAGGAGAATCATTGGGCCGAGTCTCACCCGACGCACTACTTTCGTTGGCAGAGGAACAGCACTTTTCACATCGACTACTGTTTCGTTCCGGTCGATTGGGCGAAGGACATCCGCGATGTTCATGTAGTCTCTTCCTCTGCAACTTCTCTCCGTTCTGCGGAGATCTTGTCGGGTGATCAAGCTGCGGCCTTGGAAAACGCTGTGGGGACGCAGCTCTCGCGGACCTCGATGACAGCGGACATCGCGGCGCGGCCAAGGTCGGTGACGCGCCAGCGACGGGTCCGGGGGATCTTGGCGATGTAGCCATGAGCGTGCAGGCGATTGAAGAGGCGGGTGACGCGGGCAGCGTGGCGACGAGCGAGGACAGGATCGTCGGCCGCTCCGAAGAGGGCCTCGCGGACGTGGCGGTTGCGGAAGCCGGCGATGACGTGCTCCCCGCGGAGCACGGCGGCGAAGAGGCGGGCGTCGTCTGGATCGGCGGGATTGAAGCCGCGGTGGCGACGAGTAGCCTTCCGAATGGGTGTGGCCATCCGATCGAGGGCCTTACGGGCAGCGGTCGGATCGGAGACGCCGGCCAGTCCTTTGAGGTAGCGGGCGTTGGCGGCACGGCTGATGCGTTCGTATCGGTCGAGAAAGGCGACGCTTTTTGGCATCGGATTCCAGCGGGCTCGGACCTCACCGCGAACGCGGGTCACCCGGCGCACCTTGAACTCGCGGGGCTGGTTGATGAACGGTCTCGACCCGGAGAACGCGGCCGTGGCTGTCGTACATTTTGCTCCAGTTGCGCTTGACTCGATGCTTGATGCGCACCCCCTCCGGACGACGCTTGACATCGCTGACGACCTCGCCCTCGAAACGGGGGTGGAGCCTCCGGCCAAGAAACCGCATCACGTCCTCCGCGCCAAAGGTCGACGCCGCGTGTCGGACGAGAGCGGGATGCAGGGCTTCGAGCGCCGCGCGGTTGCGGAACATGATGTCCGTTGCGTATTCGGCTTGGTCCGTGACCCAGTAGTAGTCGAGCATGGCGAACAGGTCGGCGAAGAGCGGATTGAAGCGCCGGGCAAACCGGTCGAGGATGGCGGGCCAGTCGAGTCGGGCAAACCCATGGGCCAGACGCTGCGCCCGCTCGGGTCGGGCGATCGAGAGGAACGCGTTGTCCCGGCGGTCGAAGAAACCAGCCGGCGATTTTTCCATCTGCCGGGCCAGCCACTCGTGACCGTTGACGTAGACCTGCAGGGTGACCGGGAACCACGTTGGACGGCGGACGTGCATGAACCCGAAGTCGGGGTCGAACAGGTAAAAGTAGTGAACCAGGCACTTGCGCCAATCCAGCGGACGCAGGGACGGCCGTCGCCGTAGGCCAGCCGGAACGCCAGGACTGGCTCGACCATAGCCGAAACGCAGATGAGCCACGGGTGATGCCCTCACGCTTTGCGATCTCGCGAGCGAGTTTCTCCTTGCGCACGGGGCCAGCGAGGTAGCGATACGTGCAGCCGGCACGCTGGGCGACGGCCTGGGCGTGGCTCTTCAGCCGATCAGCCACCTCGAGCGCGATCTCCTTGAACTCCATGAGCTTGAGGCCCAGGCAGCTCATCCAGTTCTCCATGCCCGTCGGATGGCTGATGGGCAGGTGCCCCTTGAAGATCACCCGGTCGAAGCAGGATAACGTTCCCACGATCTTGTCGCGATGGTGCATGATGAAACGGTCCATGGCGTCTCCTTCGGCGTGTGGGTTTCAGCGAACACATCATGCCGGAGAGGCGCCATGGACGTCAGCCGGCTCCGCTCATCGTGCTTGTTCGGAGATTTGGTTGCGGCTCTGCCGCGCTAGGGAACTACGACGACTGGTCAGTCGTACAGCGGAACACCACCGCCCGCTCGTCGTGGATCTGGCGGAGCAGCCGTAGTGCGATGGTTTAGCTTGGGGAGTGGAGAGGCCGAACAAGAATCCGTGTCCGTGGCGAGCCCGATGACATACTCCTGAACCACCCCTCGGCGCAGTTCGCGCATGGGTCACCTCCTGAAAACCCACCTGGCCCGGGGGGGGCCCTGCACCGAAACCTCACGACGGAGAATCGACGTTTGCAAACCACCGGCACCGATGGAGTAATTCAACGTCCTTGATGGTTGCAAGGTCAAAGTCCTGCTCGAGTGCCGGCGGCGATGCCCTGCGCCCAGAGGATGAGGCTCACAAACTCCCAGCGTCACCTTCCGCTCCCGAGTGTATACTGCCAAACAGCGACCGTGACGGCTTGCTGAGAAGGCTGATCGATGCCGCGGAAGAGCCAGGCATTGATCGGGGGCAATGCGGTAGGCGGCGCGCCTTTCCTCGTACCGTCGACTCGATCCTCGCCAGTTGGCTGCTCCGGCAAGTCAACCCGTCTTTCGCGAAGACCCTCCCGCTTTCATCCCTCGTTTCGGAAAACCGCAACATGTCGTAGTGCGGGACGCTGGCCGTGATAAAGAAACGTTTCGGAAAATAGGAGGTGCGACGTGAAGAGCGCAACACAGAGGGCCTCGCCTGGATTCGTCCTGCTGTCCATTCCGGTCCTCGTGATCGGAGGTGTGGCCTTTGCAGAGAACATCGATCCTGGCAACGACGGTTCCCGGTACGCCTGGGCAGAGAACTTGGGCTGGATCAACCTTCAGCCAATCGGCCCTGGTGGACCCGGCGTGCAGGTTTCGGATTCGGACCTGACCGGTTGGGCCTGGTCAGAGAACGCGGGATGGGTCAGCCTGTCGTGCACGAACCGTTCGTGTTCCGCCGGAAGCTACGGCGTGACGAACGACGGTTGTGGCACGCTCGCGGGCCACGCGTGGTCGGAGAACGCCGGCTGGATCAACTTCGCGCCCACGGGGGCGGGGGTCACGATCGATCCCAAGACGGGGATCTTCAGTGGGCGGGCCTGGTCGGAGAACGCGGGGTGGATCACGTTCTCCTCGGCCGGTCCCAACCCGTACCGGGTGGCGACCGCTTGGCGTCGGGCCATCCCGACCGGAAGGCCAGGCCTCGCCGCGGACAAGGCTGGCGGCAGCAACGTGCTCCTCTCGTGGACCGCACTGTCCGGAGCGACCTCGTACGACGTGGTCCAGGGCGGGCTCTCGGCGCTGCTGAGCACGAACGGTAACTTCCAGTCCGCGACGCAGGCGTGCATCGCCACCACGACCGGCACGTCCTTCACCACCGGCGGGACGCCGAGTGCGGAAGACGGCTACTGGTTCCTCGTGCGCGGCCACAATTGCGGTGGGGCGGGGACCTATGACGACGTAACCCAGGTTGGCTCGCGCGACGCTGGAATCATCGCGTCGGGCAATGACTGCCCCTGAACGGGGTCACGAAAAGGAAGGTCAGCGATGAAAGCGACGACGATGAGACTCATGCTCGTGCTTGCGATCGGTTCAGTCGTTCTCGGGCCAGGCGCGGCGGGTACCTTGGACCCTCCGGGGCCTCCGGCTCCGACCATGGTTACGCTGCAGCAGATTTATGACAAGCTGGCTGGTCAGGTGGGCGTGGTCGGTGTTCCGAAGACCGGCCAGACGGGGTGCTGGGATGCATCCGGAACCCCCATCAGTTGTGCCGGTACGGGGCAGGATGGTGAGTCCCAGAAGGGTGTGTCAGTTTCGCCCCGGTTCACGGACAATGCGACGGTACGGTCAAGGACAACCTGACGGGATTGATCTGGCTGAAGAACGCGAGCTGCTTCGGTGCTGAGGACTGGACGACTGCGATGTCCTCCGCGAACACACTGGCGAGCGGGACTTGTGGTCTGACGGATGGCTCGGCGGCTGGGGCGTGGCGGTTGCCGAACGTCACGGAGCTGCACAGCCTGATCGACTTCGGGCAGGTCTTTCCTGCACTCCCTGTAGGCCATCCGTTCGCCGGGGTGCAGTTCGGCCTCTACTGGTCGTCCTCGACCCACGCGAACTTCCCGTTCCACGCATGGCGCGTGAACCTCTACTACGGCGACGTCAACACCGACGACAAGACCAGCACCCGCCATGTGTGGCCGGTCCGTGGCGGCCAGTGAGGCGCTCGCTTTCATCGGTTGCGCGGCTCTCGCGATAGGCCGAGAGAGGCGGAGAGCGTTTCGCCGGACCACTCGGCGAGTCGGCGACGGCGACGGGATCGGCGGCAGGCGCTCAGACGACCGTTCGCGCGCGTTTGCGCACGTTTCCGTCGTCGGCTGTAAAGCAGAGAGCCCCGATTCTGAAGAGAGTCCGTTCAGGCTCGGCAGACAGTCGTCAAATCCGAACGCGCCGCCCGCCGAGCCGGGGCCGAGGCGGTCAGCCGAAGCTGGCCACTCGGACGGATCGAGACTTCGCCAAACTCCGGCGGAGCAGCTTGATCCGCTCGATCTCGTGCAGCGTCTGCGCCGTCGCATAGCTCTCGCCGCAGTTCGGGCAGACGACCACCGGCACGTTCTCCACGACCAAGAGGGTCGCACCCTTCCCGTAGGTTCGTGAAAGTCGCCGGTGGACAACCCCGACTTTCCCGCAGACATCGCATCTCTCTCGGGTCTTTTTCATGTCGTCACTCAACGTATACGGTCAGGAACACGACTTTGCCAGTCGGGCCCGGCTTCACGACCACGACCACCGTGTCGTTCCCTTCCGCGGGTCGGCCACGAATCACGTACTTGCGCTCCCCACCGGGTCGATCGATCTGCCGCTCGACGATCTTGCCGGTCAGGACGGCGCTCTCGACGTCGTACACCGACAGACCGTCGACATCCATCTCCTCTTCGGCGTGCAGGGTCATCACGTACTGCCCCGCCCGCACCTTCCCGCACATCTCCTTGAGTACCCGGTCGAACACCGGAGCATTCTACACCGCCGCACGGAGTCCACCGCCCGCTTGGGTAGCGCTCATCCGGGGGACGTTGCTTCACGAGCGATCGGAGTATCGTGGCAGGGCCCCCCGACGATTCGTTCGGAGACACACTATGCTGGACTCGGCGATCCGCCGAAACCTCTCTCTTCCCAAGGGGTGGCCAACCCGCGTTCGATCCTCGACCGTGCAGGCGATCTCCCTCGCCCACTTCTCGCTTACCTTCGCGCGGGGCGTCGCCGCCAACAGCATCAACAAGAGGATGCGGCTCCAGGCCGAAGTGGACCGGCTCCGCCAGGAAACCGCGCTGCTCCGCGAGGAGCTCCGGATCAAGGACGCGAGAATGCTCCGGATTCCCGCCCAGCGGCGGCCGCACTACCCGCCCACCGAGCGCCTCGCGATCCTGGAGCTTCGAGCGGCGCGGGCTTGGTCGGTCGCCGAAACGGCCAGGCGACTGCTCGTGACCCCGCTGACCGTCACCTCCTGGATGAGCCGCCTCGACGACGACGGACCGGATGCCCTCGTCCGGCTTCCCGAACCGGTGAACCGCTTCCCCGAGTTCGTCGGCTATCTCGTTCGCCGCCTCAAGACTCTCTGCCCGACGATGGGGACGCGGAAGATCGCCCAGGTCCTGTGCCGAGCCGGCCTCCATCTCGGCGCGACCACCGTCCGCCGAATGCTCGCCGAGACCGATCAGCGGCGACCCAAGACCAACGGCCCAGCGCCGACGAGCGTGCTTCGCACGACCCGGCCAAACGAAGCGTGGAACCTCGACCTCACGACCGTGCCCATCGGCGACGGCTTCTGGGTGCCCTGGCTCCCCTGGGCCCTTCCGCAGCGCTGGCCGTTCTGTTGGTGGGTGGCCGTCGTGGTCGACCACTTCTCCAGACGCTCCATGGGTGTGATCGCCTTCCGCCAGCAGCCCTCCTCGGCAGCCGTCCGCGCGTTCCTCGATCGCGTCGTCCGCAATGCACGGACCGCACCGAAGTACATCATCACGGACCAGGGTCGCCAATTCATCGCGGTCGCGTTCCGTCGTTGGTGTCGGCGTCACGGCATCGGACAGCGTTTCGGAGCCGTCGGGAGGTACGGGAGCATCGCCGTGATCGAGCGGTTCATTCGCACGATGAAGGCTGAGGGGACACGGCGAATCCTCGTGCCCCTGCGACTCGCGGCGTTTCAACGGGAGCTGGCGGTCTTCACCCGCTGGTACGACTGCGAGCGCCCTCACGAGGCGCTCGGAACCCGGACTCCCGACGAGGTCTACTTCGGGAGGCGCCCCGCCTGTCGCCTTCCCCGATTCGAACCCCGCCCTCGATGGCCGCGTCCGTCGCCGTGCGCGCGGCCCAACGTCCTGGTGCGCGGAAGTCCCGGAGTCGTGATCGAATTGAAAGTCCGCCACCACGCAGGACGCAAGCACCTGCCGGTCGTCGGACTCCGCAGACCAGCCTGACCGATCCGGCTGCGAGAATCTTTTCCAACGCCGCCGAGGCGTCGAGGCGCGCCCGAGGGACGACCTCCGGTGAGGCGAGCCCGCTCCTCGGAAGGCCGTGAAGTCCATTCCGGCCCCGATCCGCTGCCGATTGCGTTTCTACCACGTTCGACTTCTTCCATCCGGTCTCGATTCTCGCGTCGAAAGATCGGTGGCTCGGTACACCCGCGCAAGTCAACCCGATCGCTCTCGCCGACCCTGAGAAAGCGGCGTCCCGAACTCACTGGCGTGCTTCCCCCCTACCGATACACGAGCCACGCGGGTCTCTCACCCCTCTCGAAGAACTCCATGACCGCCTTGATAGCGGTGTCGGTGGGGACGATTTCATCGGCATGGTGGTAGGAGACGTCGCCGCTCGCCAGAATGAACGAGACTCGATGCTCACGATCTCCGGAAAACGACGGGTTCACGACCCTGGCTTCCCGCCAATCCTCGTCTACGAAGATCAGTGCCGCCCCGGCTTGATTCACGACCAAGCACACGCCCGGGCCCTGTTGCTCCTTCGACAGACCGAGCGCACGGTAGACAAGTCTCTGCGCGCCGGTCAGGGCGGGCCGCCGTTGAAGAACCCATATCTCTTCCTCGCGTCCGTCTCGATAGCCGTTCAACACACTCGCGAGATCGGCGGCACTGTCCAACGACCTTTCGACGTGACCAACACGAAGCAGGTAGTTCGTCGTTTCAGCGCTCATGCACGTCCCCTTGGCCTATTCGCGACACCCGCACCCGCTTCTCGCAAACTGACGGTCGAGTCCCCACTTTGCCCCCGCCGTCCCTCCCGCGACAATCGACGCCGGTATTGCGGCCCTCAGCAGCCACTCCGCAGTCCGACCCACGCTGCTGTATCCCATCCAGCTGTTCGCGGCCATCGGAATCTCCATCAGATTCCATCCAGCGTTCATCGTCGCGATTCGCTGTGGAATCAGCCAGTGGTGGAGATTGGAGGCCCCGGCTCCGCCGCGAGCGGCCCAGTACTGTCGACTGACTGTGGAAAACTGGCGAGTATCGGTGTAGAACCGACCTGCTCCTCGCATGAACTTCATTGGAAGCGTCCCCGAGCTTCCTCCCATGGCCAGCGCGCCCCGAGCGACGCTTGCTCCGCCAAGTGCCAGGGAGTGGACGGTGGCGGCAACCTCACCCGCACCGTATTCGCGTGAGCACAGGTCGACGCTCTCATTCCCACCGATCCACTTTCGAATCTCATAGGTCCCGCCCAACGTCAGCGTGTCGCCGAACCCGGCGGAGACATTCGCGGAATCCTCCAAGAACTCATACCAGCCATACAGCCCGAGCGGATCCGCCACGTTGATGGGATCGTCCGCCACATACGAGTAAAGGCTAAGATCGCCCGCAATCCCGATCGGATCCGGCTCCCGATACCGGCCGAGGCTCGGGTCGTAGTCCCTGAACCAGTTCTGGTGCAGCCCGGTCTCCCAGTCGTAGTACTGCCCCGGGAACCGCAGGTTGTTCTCCACCGTGGTAACCGGGAAGCTGAAGACGTCCCCGAACGGACGGTACTCCGCTTTCCACACGGGCACCCCGTTCCCGTTGGTCATCAGCTTCGGCGTTCCGAGGTGGTCCGTGTGGTAGTAATACAGCAGCTCCGTCGCGATCTTCTCGAACACCTCATAGTCGTAGCGCTTCGAGTCGGCAGCCACGGGATCGTCGTAGGTGGTGATGCCGCTGTCCAGCATCGCAAGCACCGTACTCCCGTCGAACGTCCTGTCCGCCGAATCGACGACCTGCTTCCGGCGCACGACGTAAGGGCCGCTCGCCGCGTGGCCGGACCAATCCAGTCGAACGCTCGAGCCCACGATGTCCGCGGTCAGGGGATCGCCCGCCAGGGGTACCTCCGTGACGTTCCAGTCCAGCCTGCCGATGGGCACGCCCTCCAGGTACAAATAGTCTTTCCCCGTCCCGCTCGCCGGATCTACCTCGGTCAGCAGCCTCCCGTCCGGGTCGTACAGGAAATACGTCGTCTCCCCGAGTGCCGTCTTCACGACCCGCCGTCCGCCGCCGTCGTACAGGTAGGTCGCCCTCGGGTTCGGCCCCGGATCCACCGTCGCCAAGCGGTCCGCCTGATTGTAGACGTACGCGTGGATGCCGTCTCCCGTGATGTTTCCGTTGGCGTCGTAGGAAAAGCTCGTCGTGACGCTGTCCGTCGTCACGGACTGCAGGCGGTTCGTCCCGGGGAAGTACGCATAGCTCGTCGCCGGACCACCCTCCCCCTTGCACAGCCGGTTGCCGTTCGAGTCGTACGTGTAGGTCACCGGTCCAGCGCACTCGCTCGGCCCCCACCATCCCGACGCCGACTTCAGACGGTGGATCTCGTCGTAGGCGAAGGACTGGTGTGGCGGCGCGATGTTGTTCGTGATGCGCGTCAGGTTGAGGTCGTCGTCGAATTCGTGACGATCGTTCAGCTTGAAGACCATCCCCGCGCCCACGCTCCAGGTCCGAAGCTGGTACCGGCTGCTGTACGTCCGGCTGTCCACCAAGGCGTTCCCGAATCGCAGCGACGTCCGCGGCCCGAACGGCTTGTACGAGAACAGGCTCGCGACCGTCCTCGTGGCGTCGTTCACTTGCGCCGTGACCAGCGACACCCGGTTCGCGGCGTCGTACTGGTAGGTCACCGCTCCCCGACTCGGGGACAGGCTCTCCCTTGGGTAGAGAATCTCCGTCAGGTTCCCGGTGGCGTCGAAGTCGTACTCCGTCGTGTACGTCCTGCCCCCGATCGTCTTCCGCTCCCGCCCGAGATGCCCTTGCCGGTCGTAGTCGAAGAGCGACGAGCCCGAGGGGTCGGTCATCCCCGTCCGGCGCCCCACATTGAAGAACGTCTCGGTGGGAAGATCGTAGGTGTACGTCACGTCCAGCGTCGGGTCGGGGTACCGGATCGCTCGCAGGCGATTCAGCGCGTCGTACTCGCCGGTCGGCGTGATCCCGTTCGCGTCCATCAACGAGGTCGCGTTGCCGGCCGCATCGTGAACGTACGTCGTCAGCCCCGTGTCCGGGGAGCTCGTGGAGCGCCTCCATCCCATGTCGCTGTTCGTGTAGCTGGTCCGGAGCAGGTTCGGGTCCGTCACCGCCTTCAGGTTGTCCTGCACGTCGTACTCGTACCGCGTGACGACGGGCACCTGGTCGACCGTCTGCGTGATCGTCGTCAGGCGCTTCAGCGCGTCGTACTCCAGCGTCGTCCCGTGGCCCTCGGGATCTCGCGCCGTGCGCAACGACCCATCGTCGTAGTACTCGTACTTCCAGAAGATCGAGCCCGGATCGTCATCGCCCACGCCGTCGGGATTCGGGTGGATGTCGTTGAAGTAGACGTACTTTACGCGGCCGAAGTCGTCGTACGCGAAGTTCCGATACCACTGCGCCATGTAGTCGGTCGGCCCCCAGGCTTCCTCCCGCACCCGATTCCCCGCGGTGTCGTACGTGATGATCACCCGGTTCCCCCTGGCGTCGCGGACCTCCGTCAGCCGGTCGACCGAGTCATACGTGAAATCGTACGTGTACTCACACGCCGCGCCCTCAGCCACGCAGTTCGGCAACCGCACGAAGTCGAGGTTGCCGCCGGGCTCGTAACGGTACTGCGTCACGACGTCCGCGCGTTCGCTCCGGTTCGGGTGATCGGGAACGCCCCTCACCCGAACCTCGGTGATCCGGTCCCTCCCATCGTACTGGTACTGGGTCTCGACGTCGTTGGAGTCAACCACGCTCTTGACGTTCCCGAAGAGGTCGTAGCTCGCGACGGTCGTCTGGTGCCCGAGCGCGTCCCGCACCCATTCGAGCCGTCCCGCCCGGGTCGGGTCCTAGCTCGGGTCCACGGGGTCGGTCGTGTAGTATTGCAGCCTCGTGATGTCGGATACGTCACCCCTTGGACCATCGACGGACTCGATCCGGCCCCCCGTCCCATACCGATACCTGGTGATGTTCGTCAGAGGGTCGTCTCCCTCGCAGCCCGAGATCGTCCGCTTGCAGAGGTTGCCGCGAGCAGGGCAGTCGGGTAGCTCCACGTAGGAATTCGTGATCCTCTTCAGGCCGGACGTGTCATCGCACGTCCCCACCGTCGGTATCGTTTCGGAGGTCACGTAGTTGTACGTCGGATCGTACGTGTAGGTCCACGTCCTCAGAGCAGCGGGCAGCGGCGCGGCAGCGTCCGGATCGCCGACGATGCCTTCCGCCCGCGTCAGCATGTTGCCGCGGTCGTCGTACGTCATGTCCGTGACGATCGGCGGCTGCCCGCTGCGGTACTCGATCGTCCGCGTCGGGTTCAAGAACGCGTCGCGCTGGATCTTCACGTGCTCGCCCGGAACGCCGCACCCCCCGCAACCCGCGACTCCCCGGCGCTCGGTGACCGTGCCGTTGAACGTGTCGATCGTGTATTCCGTCACGCCGCCTTGCGCGTTCGTCACGGTCGTCTTCCCGCCGACGAGTTGCCCCGCGGCAGGCGGCACGTACGAGAGAGAGTAGGACAGCCCGTTCTTCTCGGTGGCCACCACCTTGCCGCCCGCGTACGTGTGTCCCTCGATCAAGGTCCCGTTGATTCGTACAAATCTCAGCTCGTGCGGATCGGTCGTGTCGTACTCGTAGGTCTCGTGGGACCCATCGGCACCCCGCACGCCCGTGAGGTTGCCGTTGTCGTATTCGTAGAGGACTGCACGCGTGCCCGCGGTCAGTCTCTCGAGGCGACCGTTCACGTAGTGAAGCACGATGCTCCGATCGGCCGCCCCATCCGCGTTCACGTCCTGGCCGATCGTCTCCAGCCGGTCGTTCGCGTCGTACGTGAGCACCACACGGTTGTCCGTGCGGTCCCGGATCTGCGTGAGCTTCCCCTCGGCGTCGAAGTCGTACCTCGTGTCGTGCTTGTCGATCACCACCCACGCCGGGGCGCCACCACCGATCAGCCGCAGGTGCTCGTATGGATTGCGTTGCCAACCCCCGGCGCCGTCCTGGTTGAAATACACCCGGCGGCCTTCCCCTGTGACCAGCACCTTCGTCCTCGAGTCGTGCGAGGCCAGCCGCATCCCGTAGGAATGCGTCCAGCCGTAGCCGAGGATGCCGTCCTGGTCGGCCTTGCTCTGGTAGTGGCGCGTGAACCGAATCGGCAGCGGACCGTCGATCGCCAGATCGGTCTGCTCGTAATACATCCGACCGCTTGCCACGTCCACCGGCCCGCCAATCGTCGACTGTGCGCAGTCCGGCGGCCCATTGGTACATTCCGCCTTGATCGATTCGTCGACTGCCGGAGTGAGGAAATCATCGATCCAGACGAGGATCGGTCCGCTTCGTACTGGTTGGGGTGTCGTGCGCCCGCAGACGTTGTACTCGTCGGGCGGCCCAATCGACATCTCGATGGTCAACGAATGCAGACACGAGCGGTCCGTGCGCGCCTGGAGGATCTTGTCAAGCGGGATGACAAAGCAACCCGACCATCCTTCTCCGCTCACTCCGAAGTCACCGAGCCGGGCACCATCGATCATGTAGTTCTTCGGGCACCCAAGGATGCAGACGGGACAGACGCTTGCGGACCAGCATACTTGCGTCCCGACCATGGTCGCATTCTGATTGAAGAGTGTTTCCGGAGTTGGGCTCGTGATGGTAATCGACTGCCCAAACGCTCCCTTCCAACAGAGCGCAAGGGACAGCGCAAGGCAGACCCCGAGGCGTCGTCTGACCTCCGCGTCACCATCGTCGGCACGCGTGATGACCTCCGCCATGGCTTCCCCGTACTCTTCACGTCGAGTGATGCGACGAGGACATCCTGGAGTGCCGGGTGTCGCCGATCAGCTCGCGCCGAACCGATCGCACCCCTGTTGCGCCGCGGATCTTGTACCTCGGTGGGAGGTTCTCGGTCAAGTTGCAAATGTGGATCATCTCCGTCTCTTGACGCGGGCTGCAATCGAGATAGCGCCGCGCCCGCCGGTCGTTCGTGGGCTCGCGGGATTATCCGATCACCGCGCGCGATTCGCCAAGCGGTCGCTCGTCGCTGATTCGCGACGCTGAGGTCCGGCATCGCAAAGCATGGGGTGTTGTTCGTCTCGGTGAGCGAGCGCATCGACACGCTTCCTCGCGACAGAGATCGCAACGCGACTCTGCATCGCAGCACCGGACACACGACGCATATCGCGTCTCGATGGAAGCCGGACATGCGGCACACAATCGGCTGATGAAGCGGCGGTCTGGCGGCGGTTCCCGGCGGTCCAGGCAGCGAAACGGCACCCTGGCGGCTCAAAACCGCGGTTTGCTGCCCCACCCCGCATGGGCGAATGCGGCCCAACCCACACGGGACGTTCGACTTACCCCTCATCGACGATGCGTCGACGGATGCCGCACGGGGCGCTCGCGGGCGCTCGGGATGGCGCATAAACCGCACCTGATGTACGCCGCCCACGCCCGCCAGCCCGTCTGGACGGCGACGGCCGCACCGGTCACGGCGACTCGAACACATGCACCCCGCAGTGCGTTCGCAACGGCGTCACCGACGCCCGGCCAAGCGCCATGATGAGTGCCACCATCCCGTCGATGCGCTCGGAACTCTTCGCCTTGTCCGGCTTGAGATTCCCTGCCGGATCCTGCTTCACCGCCACGTTGTCGGCCATCCAGCGCAGGACGGGGTTCCCGCCGTGATGCACGCGCTTCGACAGCAGCAGCGCTTCGAGGTCCTTGGTCGGACCCGACATCGACTTGTAGCCCTGGCCGAATGGCACGACGGTGAAGCCCTCCCTCTCGAGCTGGCTCGCGATCTGCGTCGCGTTCGAACGATCGAGCGCGATCTCGCGGATCTGGTACTGGCTGCCGAGTTCGACGACACGATCCCGGATCGCGTCGTAGTCGACGACGTTCCCATCGGACGCCGTGATGTACCCGTCCCGCACCCACGCGTCATACGGCACGCGGTCTCTCTTCGACCGCTTCTCGATGTTCTCGGCCGGCACCCAGAAGAAGGGCAACACGTAGTAGATGCGCTCCTCTTCCTTCTCGGGGTCGGGTGGGAAGAGCAGCACGAACGCGGAGATGTCCGTCGTAGTGGAGAGGTCGAGACCGCCGAAGCACGGACGACCGGCGAGGGCTTCCAGATCCACGGGGCTGGCCCCTGCGTCCCACACGTCCAGGTCGATGAATCGCGAGTGCTGCTGCGTCCACTGGCACAGGTGGAGGCGTCGGAAGGTGTTCTGGTAACTCGGCGTCTCCGCGGCCTTTCGCGCCTCCTGCCGGAGGTAGTCGAGCTTCACCGACACGTCGAGGCCCGGGTTCGTCCGCGCCCACACCGCTTCGTCTCGCCAGTCGTCGCCCGCATCGGCGCCATAGAGCACGGGGAGGAACGTGTCGTCGGGGATGACGCCGTCCCTGACCTTGCAGGCGTACTCGTGCATCTCCCAGCAGATCGACTCGCGGTCGTACCCAGCGGTGGTGATCGCCATCACCACGGGCTGCCGGCGCGCTCCGGTCGAAGTCATCAACACGTCCCAGAGGTCGCGATTCGGCTGGGCGTGGAGTTCATCGAAGATCACCCCGCTCGCGTTCTTGCCATGTTTCGTCTTCACGTCCGCCGACAGGACGTGGTATGCCGATCCGGTGCGCGGCACGACGATGCTTCGTTTGTAGATCTCCGAAATCGCCGACAGCTCCGGGCTCGACTCCACCATGGTCTTCGCCAGATTGAAGACGATGGCCGCCTGGTCGCGGTCGGCCGCCGCGGAGTACACCTCCGCGCCAGGCTCGCGGTCGGCATAGAGGAGGATCAGAGCGATCCCGGCACCCAACGTGCTCTTCCCGTTCTTCCGCGGGACCTCGACGTAAACGGAGCGGTACTTCCGCGTTCCGTCTTTTCGCTTCCATCCGAACAGCGGCCGGACGATGCGGTCTCGCTGCCACTCGCTGAGGTGGAACGGGTGCCCGGCCCATTCGCCTTTGCTGTGGAGCAGGAAGCGATCGAAGAAGCTCGTCGCACGCTCAGCCGCCTCATCGTCGAACCAGTAGTCCCCGTCGCCGGTCATCCCAGCCATCGGGCGGCGTCCCCTACACCCGGCGGCTCCGCGGGCAACGAGATCCGCGAGCGTGCGGCCGGGGTCAGCCCGAATTCTTGCTGGTACGCCCGCAGGACGAGGAGGAGGTTGCGGGCGATCGAGACTTGAGGGAACTGCTGCATACACTTGATCTGTCCGTTCGTGTCGCGGATCGGGTAGACCTCGCCGTGCTTCGCCAGGAATTCCTCCGCGGCTCTCCAGCGCGAGAAGGTCTGGGCGTAGATCGCCGCCGCGTCGCCGTCGACGACTGTCAGCACGCCCATGTGCTCGAGGTCCCCGACGACCCGGCGCCAGACCTTCTTCGCCTCGGGCGGGAGCCAGGCTGGACATCGCGGGCGGCCTCTCTCGGGATTGTCAACAGGACGCCTAATTTCCTCCCCATCTGGAAGTTAATCTTCCCCCCCTGTTTGAGAGTTCTTGGTTCCGGGGTCCGGTGCTCCTTCTCGAGAGAGAGGTTGTTGTAGAGCCTGTGGAGCCTGTGGGCGGCGTGGGGTGTGCGCCGTCCAAGGGTCGGTGGGAAACGTGTCGTTGGCGTTTTCCACGGATCCGGCAGGATCCACAGGCTTCTGGGTGGAAACGGCGTCGCAGGATGCATCAGGATCAACGATCGGCCTCCAGGACAGGCTCCAGCATGGGGTTGTTCTTCCCTGCGACGGGGTCCGTGAATGGCTCGCTTCGGGTGAGGAGGCCGGCCTTCCTCTTCTCCTTCAGCCGGTAGCTCTCGCCCTTGATGTTCACGATCGTCGAGTGGTGCAGCAGGCGATCGAGGATGGCGGTGGCGATCACGCGGTCACCGAAGACCTCGCCCCAGACGGTCAGCGACTGGTTGGAGGTGATCAGGATCGCTCCCCGCTCGTAGCGCCGTGAGACGAGCTGGAAGAACAGGTTGGCTCCGAGCCGATCGATCGGGAGATACCCGATTTCATCGACGATGAGGAGCTTGGGCTGGACGAGGAGCTTGAGCTTCTCTTCGAGCCGACCTTCGCTGTGCGCACGCATCAGGGCTGCGATCAGTCCCGCCGCGGTCATGAACGCCGTCCGGTAGCCGAGCGCACAGGCCTTCAGCCCCAGGCCGACCGCGAGATGCGTCTTGCCGACCCCCGGAGGGCCGAGCAGCAAGATGTTGTCCGTATCGGCGATGAAGCGGCAGGTGGCCAGATCCTTGATGACCTTGGGGTCGATCGAGGGCTGGAACTTGAAATCGAAGCTCTCGATCGTCTTCTGGAACGGGAAGCGCGCCATGGCGGTCTTCATCGCTGTGTGCCGTTCGTGCTTGGCGGCGATCTCGCGGCTGAGGACCTCCTCGAGGAAGTCGCCGTTCTGGCACCGCTCCGCTCCCGAGACGGCGCTGTTGTACCCGCTGCACGAGTAGTAGTGATGCTCGGCGAAGCCGTGCTTCTTCGGTGTTTTGGTGTACGTGTGGCCCACGTACGACCGCCCACAGGTCCCGCACTTGAGGAGACCCTTGAGCAAGTACGTGCGTGGTCGCTTCTGTCGGCGCTGGGCGAAGCGTTGATTGTCTTCCAGCCGCTGGTGGGCCCGTGCGAAGACATCGTCATCGATCATCCGCGGCACCGGCACGACGATCCACTCCGACTGTGGTCTCTCGGTATGGACGATTCTCCGCGGCCGTCCGTCCTGCTCCGGACGATCCTGGAGTTGGGTCACACGGCGGTTGGAGTATGCCCGACCGATGTACCACTCGCAAAGGAGGATCTGGCGAATCGTCGCGCTGCACCAGCGACTCTTCCCTCTCCTCATCTTCCAGGGCGAAGCGGCGAGCTTCTGCCGGAGGCTATACAAGGTAGCCCCCTCGTCCACGTACCACGCGAAGATCTGCCGCACCATCGCCCCTTCTTCCTCGTGGATTCGAATCTGCCCGTCGCCTCCGTACTTGCGAGCGGCGTACGTGTATCCGTACGGCACCGCCGGTGGTGTCAGCTCGCCGCGTCGCGCGCGGTGCAGGCGACCACGCCGACACCGCTCGAGGATCTTGGCCCGCTCGTACTCGGCCATCGCCCCCTGGATCTGGAGCAGCAATTGGTCGTCGGGGCTGTCGTCGATCGGCCGCTCGCAAAACAGCACATCCACGCCCGTGCGCTTCAACTCCTCCAGGAGCAGTACCTGGTAGGCGTAGCGGCGTGCGAGCCGGTCGGGACACAGCACCACCACGACATCGAAGCGGCCTTCCCGTGCGTGGTCCCGAAGCTCGTCCAAGCCGGGACGGTCGAGCCGGGTCCCCGTGTACCCGTCGTCCGCGTAGGTGAGAGCAGGCGAATGGTGCAGGCCGTTCTTGTCAGCGTACCGCGTAATCGCAGCCAGCTGGCTCTGGATCGTCTGCTCCTTCTCCTGCAATTCGGTCGACACCCTGGCGTACAGTGCGGCACGTCGCATCTTCACCTCCTTGCGGATTCCTCACCATCCCCCCGAGGAACGCGCAGAGCCGAGCCATGCGGTCTTCGGCGTCCTCCGCCCCGACCGGGATGAGCTCGATCTCCATGTCGCTCGGGGCATGCCAGAGCAGCTCGTGCTCCACCAGTCCAAGGACCCCGAAGCGATGGAACCGGTGGAGGTCGAACTGGGCAGGACTCACGCGCGGACGCTGGGCCGGTTCCGTGAGCATGTAGGTTCTCAGGCGCTCGTACCGCCACTGTGCCGTACCACCGGCCGAATCGAACGGTGCCGATTCGAACTCGGAAGGCGACGAGCAGTTCGGCGCTCCGTCCTCAGCCGTTTTTTTTTCTGCCAACCCCGAGCAGCCGCTCGATCGAGCGGCGATGGACTTCGATGCTCAACTCCTCGGCCATCCGCTCCGCGATCTCCCGCCCAGTGAGCTCTGGCTCCCGTCGATGAAGAGCGTCGACCCACGCGACCACTTCGTCCGTCAGCCTCAGCGGACCGCGCCGCCCCGATTTTCCGTCCACGAGGCCAGGCACACCACGCGCCTGGAAGGCGGCCAGCACGGTGTAGTAGGTCTCCCGCGAGAAGCCGAACTCCCCCGAGACGGCCAGCACGCTGCGCCCTTCGACCGCGTGCGCGCGCAGCATCTCGTACTTGACCTGGACCTTGTCGAGCGGGTCGAAGAATCGGTGCGCCTCGAAGATCGCCGCCCGAACGCGTTCCGGGTGGAGATGCAGCGCACCCACGACCTCCAGAAACCCTCGCTTCGGATGAGGCTTGGGCATTGGCGTCCCCCTCCGTGAAGGGAGGATGCTTCAATCCATGCCCGCCTGTCAATAGGTAATAGTCGCAGTCGATCGCGACCAGCAAGTACAAGACATTTTCTCTTCCGTAAATGCGCAATCTGTCAGAACACCCAGATCTGGCGACGGTAACCACTAGACACTTTCCCGGTTCGCACCGAGCATCGGCGCCAGCGCCAACCGCTTGCGCCCGTTACACTTACGGATCCGCCCCCACCACGACCGGTACCCGTCCGTGCCGACGACGAACCGAATCTTGTCCTTTGAGTTGGGTCGAGTTCCCCAGAGAGTCGAGTTTGCGAACCAGGACCGAACTCGTCCACTTTGCGGAACGACGCTGCTTTCCCTCCAAGGGACGTGCTCTCCAGAGAGCCACGTCACCTGGCATGGCGCTCGGGGCGAACGAGGTTCTCAGCGTCCTCCTCGTTGAGGTTCTCGGTGGTTCTCTCAAGCAACAGCGCCGCAAGCTGCATCGGCTCAACGCTCACACCCCCATGCAACCGCACTTTGGCAGCGATCTGCTCGAGCCGCCGGAGGGTTCGTGGTGCAAGCGGAAGGAGCCGCCGCTCTGTCCAACGAGGGTCCGTCGACCGGCCGCCGCGGGACGGTACTCGAAATCGGGCCTCGATATCTGCCAGAAGTTGCATCGCCCCGAAATAGCCGCCCGTTACTGCGACCTTCCCTCGCCGCTCGGCGCCAAGGCCCCTGGCGATCTTGTCCATGTCAAGTCGCGTTCTCATTCCCCTACTCCTCTTCGAACTCGCGGATGGCGAAGTACTCGTCTCCCACGACCAGACCGACCTCGCCCTGACGTGCTTCGCGGCCCATCCTCCTGCAGAAGCGCCTCACTTCCCCGAGATTCGCGCTGTCCTCGATATCGGTGGGCGTCGTGTAGCAGTGCACCACGACGGGCTCATCCCTCACGAGCGCACCACCTCGTTCGTCGTCGCGCCAGACCCCTCTCGCTTTCGGGTACGCGGTAGCCCCTCCGAAGACCCGCCCGAACATCTCCAGCGCATCATCGACCCAACGTTGCTGGTCGATGGACGTCGTTCCGTCGCGTTCGACGCTCGGGACGAACAGCACGACGAGAACGCGCTTCCGGCCTCCGCCGAAGTTCTCTCGCCTCAGCGGCCGTTTCGTCGCCCTGATGCGCTTCTTCGCCATGCACGATCAATATAGATCGGGTTCGTGTCGGTGGCAAGAGGGCCGGTCGTCCATCGTTGCTGCGGTGGTACCTTCCGAATCATCCCCCCGCAACCGCGGGAGCCCGCATGCCACACCAGCCCGTTCGCCTGCCCAAGCAGTGGTCGAGGCACGTCAAGTCCGGCATCCTGCACGCCGTCGCCCTCTCCTACGCCCGCGGACGAGCCACCGGCGAACGCCGCCTCCGGGCCCAGCTCTCGATCAGGCGAACTCCGAGATCGCGTTGCTGCGCGAGGAACTCAGCATCAAGGACGACCGCTGGGAGCGCTCGCCGTCCCGGCGACGGCCGCACTACACCCCGATCCAGCGTATGCGCATCCTGCAGCTTCGCGCCGCACGCGGCTGGACGATGGAGAAGACCGCCCGAGCCTTCCTCCTCGACGAGCAGACCCTCCTCGAGTGGATGGGACGGCTCGACGAGCCGGGCGGGCGGGCTTTGATCCAGACCACCGAGCCTGTCAACCGCTACCCGGACTTCGTTCGCTGCCTCGTGCGCCAGATCAAGGCCCTCTTCCCGACCATGGGAAATGTCCGCATGGCCCAGACGCTCGCACGAGCAGGACTGCAGCTCGGGGCTACGACGATTCAGCGGATCGTTCGCGAGAAGGGAGGCCCGGCGGCGGATGGACCCGCGGTCGCCCTCGTGCGCCGGCGACGGGTCGTGGCCCGGTATCCGGGTCACACGTGGCATCTCGATCTCACCGCCGTGCCGATCCGCTCGGGTCTCTGGGTGCCCTGGCTTCCGCTCTCCCTCCCCCAGCGTTGGCCGTTCTCCTGGTGCGTCGCGGTGCTCGTCGATCAGCTGTCTCGTGTCCTCATCGGCTTCGCGGTGTTTCACGCACCTCCGGACTCGAAGCAGATCCAGGAGTTCCTCGAGCGCGCCATCGCGGCCAGCCGACCACTCGCCGCGCTACATCATCACGGATCGCGGCTGCCAGTTCTGGTGTCG
>CAVOVZ010000002.1:0-107225 GCA_963699985.1 Terriglobia bacterium | reverse complement strand
CCGCCGTCGACCGATCGCCCAGGGTCGGCCTGCAGTCCCCGATCCGTCCCCGTAGCTGGCCGCGCCGTCCGGCGCATCGCGATCGGCAGGCCGTTGGCGGTGGCGACCGAATCGACGCAATTGAGAGGGTCAGTATTATTGAAAATCGTCAGCCTTTGAGCGATTGTGAAGCATAATTCGATACTGATCCCCCGGACGCGACATCTATTCCGTATCGAGGGCATACTTCGGACCCACCCGCTGGTCGCCATCCTGGGTGCGCGTCAGGTCGGCAAGACTACTCTCGCCCGGGTGGGCTCGGAGCGATGGCAAGGCCCCGTCACCCGCTTCGACCTCCAGGATCCGGACGATCTCGCCCGTCTCGACGAGCCGAAGCTCGCCCTCGGGGCGCTGGAAGGTCTCGTCGTCCTCGACGAGGTGCAGCGCCGGCCCGACCTCTTTCCGGTCCTGCGGGTCCTCGTGGATCGTCCCGGCTCGCGGGCGCGCTTGCTCATTCTCGGGAGCGCGTCCCCCGAGTTCCTGCGCCAGGGCTCCGAGACGCTGGCGTGACGGATCGCCTTTCACGAGCTGGACGGCTTCGCCCTGGACGAGACCGGTGCTTCGACCGCTCCTACGCTCTGGTTCCGAGGAGGTTTCCCGCGTTCGTTCCTCGCAATGACCGACGCGGACAGCGTCGAGTGGCGCGCGGGTTTCGTGCGCACGTTTCTCGAGCGCGACCTTCCTCAACTCGGAAGCCAGATTCCCGCCGCGACACTCCAGCGATTCTGGCGGATGCTCGCCCACCATCACGCGCAGGTCTGGAACGGCGCCGAGCTCGGTCGCGCTCTGGGTGTGAGCGGGTCGACTGTGCGGCGGTACCTCGATCTGCTCGCGGGGGCGCTCGTCGTGCGGCTGCTGCCGCCGTGGCACGAGAATCTCGCGAAGCGACAGGTGAAGGCTCCCAAGGTGTACCTGGCCGACAGCGGCCTGCTCCATACGCTGCTCGGCATCGAGACGCCTTCGCAGCTCGACGCGCACCCGAAGGTCGGGGCGTCGTGGGAAGGCTTCGTTCTCTCGGCGTTGGTGACGCGCCTCGGGGCTCGGCCCGAGGAGTGCTATTTCTGGGCGACTCACTCCGGGGCCGAGCTGGATCTACTCTTCGTCCGCGGCGGGACCCGCCGTGGGTTCGAGATCAAGCGCACGACCGCTCCGTCGACGACTCGATCGATGCACGCAGCGCGGGAATCGCTCGGGCTCGATCGACTGGACGTGATCCACGCCGGCGACGAGAGCTTCCCGCTTCGCGACGGGATCCGCGCGGTGGCGTTCTCGAGAATCGCGGAGGACATCGAGCCGGCGGGTTGAGGCACGCTGTCCGCTCGACGCCTCCCGCAACGGACGGGACCGCCCGCGACGAACGAGAAGCTCAGTCGTGCTCCAGCTTCGGATCCTGCAGCAGATCTTTGATTCTCCTGTGTCCCGTCAGGGTCGCGTTCACCCGTCGAGGGGCGGCCGCCCCGCGATCGCTCTCAGGGAGCGAGGCGATTTGTCGGGCGTGCACGATCCGCTTCCGGTCGATCGCGATGACCACGATGGCCCTCTTCCGCACGCCGCCGTCGCGCACGATCCCGGAGCGGGTACGGACGTGGAGGCGGAAGCGAAGCGTCGAGGCGCTCCGGGGCGAATCCGATCCCGGGGGATCGGAGAGGTGACCCGATCGCCCACGCAGCGATCTGCGCCAGCGAGGCCGACGGCACATCCAGATCGAGCAAAGCACCCATCGTAGTCCGGTTCATCGACACACTTGTCTTCGTGGATCGTGTGCGCAAGTGGAGGGTCGAGATGGCTCGAGTCATCGTCTTCCTGAAGGACGACCTTCTCGCCGACATCGACTCGGCGGCAGCCGATTTCAAGATCACTCGAAGCGCCCTGCTCCGGTCGGTGCTGCTGCGATGTCTCGAAGCGCGTCGGAAAGACCGGGAAGAAGCCGAGATCCGGCGCGAGATGGAGCAGGCCGGCAAGGGCATGGACGCCCTCGCCGAGAAGCTCGGGACGTGGAATCCCGTCCGGATCATCCGGGAGTTCCGGGACAGCCGATTGCTGTGTGTAGGCGAGCCTCGCCGCCCCTATCAAGCGAAGCCGCAACGGAAGAAGCGACCGTGATTCGAGCCGCTCGAGAGAAGTACGTGCTCGACGCCTCGGTGGCCGCGAAGTGGTTCACGCGAACCGACGAGGCAGATCGTCACAGGGCGATCGCGCTTCGGACGATGCACGAAGCGGGTCGATGCAGGCTCGTGATCCCCGAGCTCGCCCTTCTCGAGATCGTCAACGCGGCGAGGCTCAGTGAGCGGGCGGAAGAGTCCGACGCCGCCCGAGCGCTCGGGTTTCTCGAGAAGCTCCGCCTCGAGATCGTGCGCGATCTGCTGCGGGCCGGGTTGGCGCGTCGCGTGCGGCAGCACGCGGCGTGACAACACCGACCGGCATCTGCATCGCGTTGTTGGGGCGCATCTCCGATTCACCCGGTCCGTCGGAGTTCCTCTCGGAGGATGCGGCGCAGCGTCCGGGCGTCAAGTGGCTGTGCGGCCTTGCCCAAGTGCTCACGTAGAGCGTCGTTGATCATCGTCTGGTACCCGCGGGCGCTCGCTTCGGCCCGCTCGCGGAATGCCTGAAGCACGTCATCATCGAGGTAGATCGTGATCCGCGTCTTGCCAGGCTGCTTGATCACCGCGCCCTGACGAGCCCCGCTAAAATCGTACTCTTTGCGCATATTCGTGCCGTTCCTTCCTCGACGCGCGTCGCGCCGAGATGAGTCGAATGGAGTCGCCGCGTGACGCGAAGACAACGACCACAAGGCGAGTCAGATGATCCAAGCCGATCGAGACGAACCGCCGCTCTCCTTCATTCCGCTCGTCCTCGTGCGTCAGAGCCATCGGATCGTAGAGGACACCCGCCGCGTCGGAGAAGCGAATGCGGTGCTTCAGAAAGTTCGCCTTGGCTTTGGCCGGGTCCCACACGACGCTCACGTCTGTACTATATGCATATCCAGGACGGCGGTCAACTCCTGTCGGCCCGACGTGCCGCTGGACTGCGATCTGATGCGGTCGGCGGCGGTGATCGCCTGGGAGCACCGGATCGCGGTGTACGCCGCCGTGTATGTCGCTCTTGCGGAGCGAACGGGGTTTCCGTTGTTGACCGCGGACGAAGCGATGGCGAAGAAGCTGGAGGGGCACGGCAGCGTCGCCCGGCTGGGGAGCGTGGAGCTCTCGTGAGCGGCCGCCATCGACAACTCGATCCACGACGAGTTCGCGATCGCCATCAGCCGTCCTGACGCCGTTGTCACGCAGCGCGACGGACGGCTCCGCTCCGGCTGCCCGCCTCCGCGATCGATTCCAAGCTTCGGTCCGGGTTCGCTCCGTCCTCGGTGGAGTCCTCGATCGCGGCGCCGCCGCGATCGGCGACGGCCGGGACGGGAGCTCAGAGTGGACGAAGATCGCCCGTGGGCCTCCGCGCAGTCGAGCTGCCGTGGCGCGGCTCCGTACTTCCGTACTTCGATGAAAGCCGCCGGTCGAGCGATCGCCAGGCTGGGCGCCTAGTTTGCGATGAATCACCGTATATTGGAACCGCATCGTGGCGTGAACGCGCCGAGTCGCGCGGAAAGGACGGATCTGTTTGAGAATTCGAACCGTCGCCGCAGCCTGGATCGCCGCGTGCGCCTGCTTCGCTGGCGCGCTCGGCAGCGCCGTCGCCGCGGTCAAGCCGCTGGCCGCCGGCGCCACGGCCGTCCATTCCGTCGCCTACGACCCGGCCGCCCGGACGTACACGCTGACCGCGCAGGGCGCGGCGCACCGCGTCTCGTACACGGTGGATCTCGACGACGCCGACCTTGTGCGCGGGATGCTCCGCGTGACCGGCGCGGTGGACGGCGGCCCCGCCTCGGTGATCGTTGCCGGCGCCGGCACGCGCTGGCGGAGCGGCGCGAACGTCGTCCTCGAGCCCGACGCGGTGGCGCCCACGGCGGGCGCCCAGCTCGGCGCCCACCGGATCGAAGGAGGCACGGTCGTCCTGCCGTACACCGAGATGCCCGGCGCTCACGCGCTCGCGAAGACCTACCAGCTCCATCTGGAAGGGCTGTCCCTGGTGATCCGCTTCGGGTCGTCCTCGACGTACGGCCTCGACGGCTACGCGGGCGTTTCCCTGGGCTGGGCCGAGGATCCGGGCACGGGCGCACGGTGAGCCTGCCGTACGTTCCCGAGCCGGTCGCCCTGCTCGCCGGCGGGAGCGTGCTCACGCGCTTTCGTCGATCCGACCGTCTCCTCCGCCGTCACGACCTCGGTCACTGCGGGACCCGGATCGACCGGTCGCCTCTACGCCCATGGCCGCTCGCTTTCCGGAGCCCGACACCGCCGGCGCGGCGGCGCCGCTGGACGAGACCGCGTACGTGACGCTGAGCGCCGACCTGCTCGACGCGCTGCCGGCGGTGACCGAGGCGGCGTCGTCGCGGCGCGGCGATCTCTCGTCGCGCGTGGTCCTCGACGTGTGGAACCTGCACCGGCTCTTTCCGCTTCAGGAGGGGGTGGGCTACGTCTGGACGGCGCCGCAGGCCGCCCTGGCCCAGGTGAACGTCTGGTACGCCGACGCGAATCCCGACTGCGGCGACGGCGTCCGGATCGTGCTGCGCCACAACGGCGAGGAGATCCATCGCGCGGTCGTCCCGAACGGCGACGTCACGCTGCACAGCTGGAGCGGCCAGGTCCCGGTCGCGGCGGGGGACACGATCTCCGCCGCGGTGGACCGGGCGGGGGACAACAACTGCGACGCCACCGCGCTGCACATGAGGGTCGTGGCGGGAGCGACGTACGACACGCGCACCGACTTCTCGACGGTGCAAGGACAGGCGCAGCTCTCGTACGTCGAGTACGTCGGCGGAACGACGACGCCGATGACGTGGAGCGCGGCCGCCGGAGCGTGGACCGGGAGCGGGCCTCGACTCGCTGCTCTGGCTCGGCGGCGCCCACCCGGGATGGAGCGCGGGCCCGAGCTTCGCGTGGGCGCGCGATCTCGTCCGGCGCTACCGGGAGTACGGGCTCGAGCATCTCGCGATCCTGTTCCACGTCTGGCAGAGGTGGGGATTCGATGCCGGCTTCCCGGACCACCATCCCGCGAACCCCGCGTTCGGCAGCGAGGCGGATTTCGGAGGCTTCGTCGCCGACGCGCGGGCCGCCGGGATGCTCGTCGCCCTTCACGAGAACTACACCGACATGTATCCCGGCGAGCCCGCTGTGGGACGCAACGGCCGTCGCGCTCGACCGGACGGGAGCCCAGAAGAAAGCCTGGTACAACGCGTACACCGGGCAGCAGTCCTACCGGATCGCGGCCCATCGCATGGCCGGCTTCGCCGCTTCGGAGGGGAGCGACATCGCGGCGAGCTACGCGCCCAACGCCTCGTTCCTCGACGTGTCCACCGGCTGGAGCCCCGGCTGGGCGATCGACCACCGGCCGGCCGCGGGCCGCTTGCCGACCCTCGCGCAGGCCCACGCCGCCATGACGGATCTCTTCGGACAGATGCGGCTCCGCTACTCGGGGCCGCTGCTGGGAGAAGGCGGGGAGACGGCGGCCCGGTACGACACGTACTTCGCAGGAGCCGTGGACGGCGTGGAGCGGCAGACGGAGCGCCGGAGCCATGCCTGGGTGGTGCCCGACCACGAGCTCGCCGCGGTCAAGCCGAGGATGCTGAACCACGGCCTCGGCTACTACAGCCGCTACTTCGCCGACAGCGGACAGCGCACGCCGACTCTCGCCGAGGCCGATCTCGATCAGTACCGGGCCACCGAGATCGCGTTCGGACACGCCGGCTTCCTCGGAGACTCTCTCGAGGGGGTGACGAACTGGCTCCGGATCCACGGGCCCGAGTACTGGATGATGCAGGCGCTCCAGTCGCGCTACGCCGATGTCGCGGTCTCCTCGGTGCGCTATCAAGACGGAGGCGGCTCCGCGGTCGATCTCGAGACGGCACTGCGCGCCGGGCTCCCTCTCGGCCGCGCGCGGGTGAGCATCGAGTACGGGAGCGGCCTGAAGGTGGCCGTGAACCGGGACGCGTCGGGCGGCAAGGCCGGGGCGGTCGCCGATTTCTCGTCGGAGCAGGGACAGGGCGGATGGCGCTACTACGAGGACGCGGGCGCCGGCCTTGTCGCCATGACGTGGGACCCCCTGAACGCGCGATGGCGGGGAGCGCTCCAGTACTCGTTTCTCTCGCAGGATGGCGGGCACCCGGACGGAGGCGCGATCGTCCGGACGTGGACGTCGAGCGTTTCGGGAACCGTCCGCATCCGCGGAGAGATCGTGGACCAGGATCCGAGCTGCGGGGACGGTGTTCGCGGCGTCATCTTGCACGGCACGACGCAGCTCTGGGAATGTTACCTGCCCGAGAATCCAGCCACGCCGTGCCATGCCTTCGACCTGACCCCGAGCGTCGCGGTCGGCGAGGTGATCTCGTTCCGCGTGGAGCCGCGGGGAGGCAACACGTGCGACAGCACGGCGTTCCCCGCGACGATCAGCTGGGACGACGGATCGTCCCACGACTGGACGGTCGCGACCCCCGACGGGGCGCGGGTGCTCGCGCCCTCCGGCTTTGCCGCGTGGGACGGTGCGGGGTTTCGGGCCTACACCGCGCGGAAGGGCGCGACCGTCGTGGATTACGTCGGCGCACCCGAATACCGCTTCGTCCGGACCCGCAACGGCCAGCTCACCGCCGTCGAGGACCTCGCCACCGACGGCGCGATCTCCGTCGTCCCGGGACCCTGGGGAGACGATCTCCACGGGCTCGATCTGACGCGGGCCGAGCGGGCCGGGGCGATTCTCTCTCTGCTGTCGGTGCGTGCCGATCTCAACGTCGAGTGGGTCGACGCGCGCGCCGCTCGGCTCCACGTGCACGACCCGGCCGTCGGGATCCGCACGGACCTGACCTGGGGAGCGATCCCGATTTCCTGGCGGGTCATCCTCGGAGCGCATCCGGAGGACCTGGTCGTCCGGCAGTCGGATCCGAACGGCAATCCCACGGGCGCCCCTCTTCCCGTGACGTTCGACCTGTCGGGCAATCCTGTGATCCCAGGGCTTCGAGCCGATGTGCCGTACCGCGCGGACCTCGTCTCGGCCTGTCTCGCGGCATCCGAGTGCGGCGCCGGCGAGGCGTGCTGCGCGGGGCGCTGCGTCCCGGAGCCCGCGCAGCTTCGAGCGAGACGCGACGGCGGCGACGTGGTCCTCGACTGGTCCGGCGGATGCTCCGCGGGAGACAGCGTGCTCCGGAGCGTCGTGCCATCGGATTTCGGCTCGGCGGAAACCTGGCGCGCGACCTCACCGCCGTTTCGAGACGCGGGGGCCGCCGTGACGCCGGAGAGCTACTTCTACCTCGTCCGCTGACCGCGGCGGCGGACCGATGATCCCTACCGATTCACCCGGTCCATGAACGCTTCCGGATAGCGCGTTCCGCGAGCCATGCCGGCCGGGAAGCGGTCGGCCAGCCTCTCGGCCTCGACGCGGTCGAGGGATACGTCGACGGCGCCTGCGTTCTCCTCGAGATACGCGCGCCGCTTCGTCCCCGGGATCGGGATCACATCGTCGCCGCGCGCGAGGAGCCATGCGAGCGCAAGCTGGGCGGGGGTGCATTTCTTCGCCCGCGCCGCCTCCCGGACGCGAGATGCGATCTCGAGATTGTGCTTCAGGTTGGCTTCCGTGAAGCGCGGCGAGTGACGGCGGAAATCGTCGGGCGCGAGCGAGCCCGTGCTTTCGATCGTGCCCGTCAGGAATCCGCGTCCGAGCGGGCTGTAGGCGACGAATGCGATTCCCATCTCGCGGCAGGCCGGCAGGATCTCGTCCTCGACGTCCCGGGTCCAGAGCGAGTACTCCGTCTGGAGCGCCGCGATGGGGTGGGTCGCGTGGGCGCGACGGATCGTCGCCGCCGAGGCCTCGGATAGCCCGAGGAAGTGGACCTTGCCCTCCTCGACGAGGCGCCCCATCGTGCCCACCGTATCCTCGATGGGGACGTCGGTGTCCACCCGGTGCTGGTAGTAGAGATCGATGACGTCGACGCCGAGCCGCTTCAGACTTCCATCGCACGACGTCCGAACGTACTCCGGCCGCCCGCTCACGCCCAGAAACGCCCCGTCCGGGCCCCGGACGTTTCCGAACTTCGTCGCGAGGAAGACCTCGCCGCGCCGCCCGCGGATCGCGCGAGCGATCAGAGCCTCGTTTCGCCCCACCCCGTACATGTCCGCCGTATCCAGGAACGTGATGCCCAGGTCCAGAGCGCGGCCGATCGTCGCGAGAGACTCGGCCTCGTCCGCCGGTCCGTAGAACTCCGACATCCCCATGCAGCCGAGTCCCAGGGCCGACACGAGGGGACCGTTCCTCCCGAGCGATCGCTGCAGCATGCGCATCCTCCTCCGACATTTCGCGTCGATTCGCCGGCGTGGACCGCCATTCTAGTTCCACATGACGCTCCGGGGCGTCACTCGAAAACGATGAGAACCCGCGGGAGGTGCGGGCCGGTCTGCCGGCCTGCACCGTACGCGGGGTCGGGGGTTCGGGGGCTGGCCCCCGTGTTTTCATCTTTGCCGCAACCTCTGCGCGGCGACGGCACGTCCTTGCTTCCGGTATCGATGCTCGCGTTCGGCGTTGCAAGGCGCCGGCGCGGTTTCCTCCGCTTCGTTTCACGCTCGCTCCTGCTGCCTCTCTCTCCCGCCGAGGAACCACAGCCACCGGCCGAGCTTCTCTTGGAGGCTCTCCATGTACGTGTACACGACCGGCGTCACGAACAGCGTGAGCGACTGCGAGACCAGGAGTCCGCCGACCACCGCGAGCCCCAGCGGGCGCCGAGCCTCCGCACCGGCGCCGAAGCCCATGGCGATGGGCAGCGTGCCGAACAGCGCCGCCATGGTCGTCATCATGATCGGCCGGAAGCGCACGACGCACGCCTCGTAGATCGCGTCCGACGGAGTCTTGCCTCCGCTCCGCTGCGCCTCCAGCGCGAAGTCGATCATGATGATGCCGTTCTTCTTCACGAGACCCACCAGCATGATGATGCCCACGAAGGCGTAGATGTTGAGGTCGACGCCGAATAGCATCAGCGTGGCGAGGGCTCCCAGCCCGGCGAGGGGCAGCGCGGACAGGATCGTGAACGGATGGATGAAGCTCTCGTAGAGGATACCCAGCACCATGTAGATCACCAGGATGGCGAGGAGAAGCAGCAATCCGAGGCCCTGCATCGAAGACTGGAACGCCTGTGCGGTCCCCTGGAACGTCGCGTTGATGCCGGCCGGCAGCGTCTCCCGAGCGAGCCGATCGACTTCGTCCGTTGCCTGCCCCAGCGCGACACCGGGCCTCAAGTTGAACGACAGCGTCACCGACGGGATCTGCCCCGAGTGGTTGACGGCGAGCGGGCCGAGCCCGGGCTTCATGGTGACCAGCGAGTCCAGCGGCACGAGCCGACCGCCGCCGGCGCGGACGTAGAGCAGCGAGAGGTCCAGGATGCCGGTCTGGTACTCGGGCTTCAGCTCCATGATGACCTGGTACTGGTTCTGCGGCGCGTAGATCGTCGAGATCTGCCGACTGCCGTACGCGGTGTAAAGGGCGTCCTCGATCTGCTGCGCGGTCACGCCGACGGAGGCGGCTCGGTCCCGGTCGATCGCGATGTCCACCTGGGGGTTCTTGAGCAGAAGATCCGTGCTCACGTCGAGGAGCAGCGCGTCGGCGCGCAGCTTCGCCTCGAGCAGGGGTGCCGCCCGGTGCAGCTCGGCGGTGTCGGGTCCGGTGAGGGTGACCTGGTACTGGCTACGGGTCTGCCGGCCTCCCACCTGGATCGCAGGCGGCGACTGGACGTACGCGCGCAGCCCCGGGATCGCGGAGAGCTTCGGCCGAAGCCCTTCAACCACCTGGTCGGCGGTGAGCGCGCGCTGATCGCGCGGCTTCAGACGGACGAAGAAGAACCCGGTGTTGGAGCCGCCCATGCCGCCCCGCCCGCCGGCCGAGGACATGAACGCCGCGATGTTGGGGTCGGCGCGCAGGACTTCCATCACCGCCTTCTGGCGCTCGACCATGGCGTCGAAGGAGATTCCCTCGATGGCCTCCACCTGGCCGAAGATCTGGCCGATGTCCTGGGAGGGGATGAAGCCTTTCGGGACCACGTAGAACAGCAGGCCGGTGAGCGCCGTGATCGCGACGGTGACCAGCACGGTGATCCGCCGGTGCCGGAGCGACCAGCGAAGGCCGGTTTCGTACGCGGCCAGCATGCCCGCGAAGAACCGCTCGAAGAGGTTGTACAGCGCGTGGTGCTCGACCTCCCTGGGCGGCCGGATGAAGCGGGACGAGAGCATGGGCGTCAGGGTGAGGGACACGAAGCCGGAGATCAGCACGGACATCCCGATCACCACCGAGAACTCCCGGAACAGTCGGCCGATGATCCCCCCGAGAAACAGCACCGGGATGAACACCGCGGCCAGCGACAGCGTCATGGACACGATGGTGAAACCGATCTCGCGGGCACCCTCGAGCGCCGCCTGGAACGGGTTCTTTCCCATCTCCATGTGGCGGACGATGTTCTCCAGCATGACGATGGCATCGTCCACGACGAACCCTACCGACAGCGTGAGCGCCATCAGCGACAGGTTGTCCAGGGAGTAGTCGAGCAGCTCCATGACCGCGAAGGTTCCGAAGATGGACATGGGCATCGCCAGCGATGGGATGACCGTGGCGGAGACATTGCGCAAGAAAAGGAAGATCACCAGCACCACGAGGATCAGGGTGACGAGCAGAGTGAATTTCACGTCGTCCACCGACTCGCGGATCGACAGCGAGCGGTCGAACAGGACCTGAAGGGATACGCTGGCGGGGAGCCGTTTCTCGAACGTGGGGAGAAGGCGCTTCACGCCGTTCGCCACCTCGACGGTGTTGGTGCCGGGCTGGCGCTGGATGGCCAGAACGACTCCGCGCTGGTCGATGAACCAGGCGGCGGTCTTGTTGTTCTCCACGCTGTCGTGGATGTCGCCGAGCTCGCTCAATCGCACGGGTCTGCCGTCGCGGTAGGCGACGATCAGCGGCCGGTACGCTTCGGCCCGGGTGAGCTGCCCCTGGGTCATGATCGTGAAGGCTTTTTCCGGTCCGTAGAGGATCCCCGTGGGCAGATTGACGTTGGCGGCGGCGACGGCCTGCCGCACCTCGTCGATCCCCAGGCCGCGGGTGGCCAGAGCGCGAGGATCGAGCTGGATGCGGACCGCGTACTTCTGCGCGCCGAACACGAGGACCTGCGCGACTCCCGACACCGTGGAGATGCGCTGGGCGAGCATGGTCTGGCCGAACTCGTCCAGGTCGTAGAGGGGCAGCGTCGGCGACGTGAGGGCGAGGTACAGGATCGGCTGGTCCGCCGGGTTGACCTTCTGGTACGTGGGCGGGTAGGGCATGTTCTGGGGAAGCTGCCGGTTCGCGCGCGCGATGGCGGCCTGGACGTCCTGTGCCGCGGCATCGAGGTTGCGGCTCAGGTTGAACTGCAGAACGACGTTGGTCTGGCCCAGAGAGCTCGCGGAGCTCATGGAGTCGACCCCGGCGATCGTTGAGAACTCCTTCTCGAGCGGCGTCGCCACCGAAGTGGCCATGGTCTCGGGGTTGGCGCCGGGGAGCGACGCGGACACCGAGATGGTCGGGAAGTCCACGTTGGGTAGGTCGCTCACCGGCAGCAGCCGGTAGGCCATCGCGCCGAAGATCAGGATGCCGCTCATGACGATGGCCGTCATGACCGGACGCCGGATGAACAGCTCGGAGAAGCTCATGACGGCTCGGCCTCGGGAGCTCGGCCGCTCTTGATCTCGACTCGGGCCCCGGGAACGAGGCGCAGCTGCCCGTCGGTGACCACCGTCTCGCCGGCCGAGAGGCCCTCGGCGATCACCGCGCCGGTCTCGCCGATGCGGGCCACCTTGACGGGCCGCATCTCGACGGTGGAGTCGTCCTTGACCACGAACACGTACTGCCCCAGCTGCCCGGTCTGGACCGCGGGAACCGGCGCGACCACGCGATCGGGCTCTTCTCCCAGCGTGACCACGATCGACACGAACTGCCCCGGCCAGAGTCTCTCGTCCTCGTTCGGGAAGGTCGCTTTGAGGAGAATGGTGCTCGTGGCGGCGTCCACGGAGTTGTCGATGAAGGTGAGCGTCCCCTCGGAAGGCTCGCCGGAGTCACCGGGGAGCGTGGCGGTCACCCGGATCGTCCCGCCCCGAGGCCGGCGGACCTCCGGAAGGATCTGGGCCGGCACGGAGAAGCCGACGTAAATGGGACGGATCTGGTTCAGGGTGACCATCGGCGCGTCCGCGTTCGCCTTGATCAGGTTCCCCGGCTTCACCATGAGATTGCCGGTGCGCCCGGCGACCGGCGCGGTGATCGTGCAGTACGCGACCTGGAGGCGGGCGTTGTCCGCGTTGGCCTGATCTGCGCCGACGGAGGCGCGGAGCGACTCCGCGCTGGCGACGATGAGGTCGTACTCCTCCCGGGTCACGAAATCCTGCTTGACGAGATCGGCGTAGCGCTCCACGTCCTTCTCGGCCTTGCGCAGCAACGCCTGGCTCCTGGCGAGCTGCGCCTCGGCCTGCCGCAGCGCCGCGTCGTACGGCCGCGGGTCGATGGTGAACAGGGTGGCTCCGGAGCGCACGCTCTGACCTTCCGCGAACCACACTCGGTTCAGCTCGCCGCCGATGCGCGCCCGCACCTCCACGTTGGCGATGGGCTCGACGTGTCCGATGGCACGAAACTGGACGGGAACGGTCCGGAGAACCGTCTTGGCCACCGTCACCGGGACGGGGGGCTGCGCACGCTGGGTCTGCTTCTCGGCGCAACCGGGCGCGGCGAGGGCGGCGACGAGGAGAGCGAAAGCGGCGAGCGGCATGCGCGGCCGGGCATTGCGGCGGTTGTTCATGAAGGTGCCTTTCCGATGCATGGCGACGGTGTTCACTGGCCCGAGCTCTCCCGGCCGGCGGGGGACGCCAGATCGAGGGGCGTCGCGAGCCCTACGTCGTGGGTCAGCTGCGCCAGCGCTCCGAACCATAGGGACCGTGCCTGGATCGACTGGGCCCTGGCGCCGGCGAGCGCGGACTGCGCGGCGAGCAGGTCGAGGATCGTGCCGACGCCTTGCTTGTAGCGGCCGAGAGCGACGCGCTCCGACTCTTCCGCGCTGGCCAGCAGGTCCCGCGTCGTCGCGACGAGCCGGGCCGCGGTCGAGAAGCCGTAGTAGCTCGTCCAGACCTGCAGGATGATCTGCTGTTCCAGATTCTCGGATTCGGCCTTCGCGGCCTCGGCATCTTCCTTCGCCTTCTCCACGTCGTACGTGTGGGCGAAGCCGGTGAAGAGAGGAACCGTGAGCAGGACCTGCGCCGACCAGGTATCTCGAGGGCTCCCGAATGAAGCCGGGTCGTAGTAGGCCCGGCCGCCGCTCGCGTAGAGCGACACGCTGGGCTTCCCCTCCGCGTTCACCGCGTCCACGTGAATCGACGCCTTGTCCGCAAGGGTCTGGGCCGCGGCCAGGTCCGGGCGCAGGGTCTTGGCCTCAACGATCAGCTCGTCGATGGCAGCCGTCGTCCTCTCGAGCGGCACCTCGGCAGGCAGCGTGCCGACGTCGTACGGCGTGTTGGCAGGAAGGCCCATGGCCGTGGCGAGCGAGCCGCGGATGATCTGGACCTCGCCCTGGACTCTGTCCAGGGCGAGCTGCGCCTGCGAGAGAGCGGTCCTGGCCTGAAGAACCTCGGCGATGGTCGCGACTCCGACGTCATGGCGCCGGGTCGCCGCATCGAGCGCGGATTCGAACGTCTTGACGTTGGACGTTTCCGCCTCGAGGCGCGCCTTTGCATCGAGGTAGCGCACGTACGTGGTCACCACGCGCAGCACCACGTCGCGAATCGTCGCGTTGTGGCTGAAGCCGGCGGCCAGCACGCCGAGCCGGGCGTCCTCGGCGTTCGCGGCACGTCCGCCCATGTCCCACAGAAGGTAGTTGAGGGCGACCTCCGGCCCGTAGATGTCCAAAGTCGCTCGGGCGCTCGGCTCCGACGAGATCCGATTCGTGCGCTCGAAGCTCGCGGAGCCGTCGACGGTGGGGTAATACGCCGCGCGCTTGCTCCCGAGCTCGGCGGCCGCGGATCGTGCCTGTGCGTAGGAAGCGCGGGTCAGCGGGTTCCTCTTCAAGGCGATGTCGACGACCTGCGCGAGAGTGATGGTGGCGTCGGGCGAAACGAGCGCCTCCGGCAGGAGCGGCGCCGCAACCGGCGGGGGCTGGGGCCGGGCGGGGAGCGAGACCGCGAGGTTCGGAGCGTCGGGCACCGGCGCCGCGCCGGTGATGCCCCTGGGCAGGACGGCGGCGCACCCCGCCAGTGCAAGCGAGGCGGCGCAGATTGCTCCGCGGGCGGCGAGCCCGACAGCCGAAGTCGAGATTCGGGGAGCGAGGTCAGCCGATTCCCCGGGGGCGCTGCCGTCGGACCGCCGGACCCGCGCTCCGGGTTCCCCGAAACGGTCGCATCTCGGTTCGAGCATCGGTCCTTCTCCTCGCCACCAAGGGGCTGCGAGCGGCAACGACGGATGGCTCATGAGCCGTCCCGGGCGAGAGCGCGGATGCCCCCCGCGGAAAAGCGGACGATGTGGCTCACCACCTCGTGAAGCGGAAGCGATGCGTCGCTCCACTCCCCGAACTGGCGGTGGTGGTGGATCACGTGAACCAGCTGTGCGACGACGGACTGGACGCACAGCCGCGCGCGGTTTCCATCGAGACCGGAGCAGGTCGCCTGCAACGCATCGCTCAGCGCTTCGCGAACCGGCCCGATCAGCTCGTCACGGAACACGTCGCGCGGGAGCTGAGGGTCCATGAGCTCGCGCGCGATCAGCTCGACGAAGGGGCTCACGCGGCCCGAGCCGACCACCGGCTCGAGGAACGCCGCGGTGAACGCCTCGAGCAGCATCTCGAGCGTCGCTCCGTCGGCGGCCTCGGCCAGGGTGCGGTGGATGCTGCCGATCCGGCGCTCGCGCAGCGAGTTCAACCCGCGGCGGAACACCTCGCGGTACAGATTCTCCTTCCCGCCGAAGTGATAGTTGATCGCGGCGACATTGCAGTCCGCCGCCTTCGTGATGTCGCGGACGGATGTCGCGGCGAACCCGTGTCGCGCGAACAGGCGCTCGGCAGCTTCGACGAGGCGATCCCGGGCTTCCGGCTGGGTTTCCGCAACCGGTTCGGGGCGCGGGTCCGAGGGATTCACGACAGCTCCAGCCCGAAGAAACGACAGTTTGAAACATCTGTTTTACAAAATCAAGCCGCCGTATCGACTCGCGAGGAATTCTCGACCTTCCGGAGTCCCGGCATGCAGCCGTCCGGGGTTGTCCCGACCCCCCTCCGGGAATCCGCAGGTTCCACCACCCCAACCGTTGACCCGTTCCCCGGATTGCCGTACCCCTGTGGCAGACCGGAAAGCGGACAGCCCTCCGGGGGGGCCAACGTGCGCGCCGGAACCGGAGGAAGATCGATGACGCTGCCTCGCTCTCTGCCGTCCAAAGTCGCGGTTCTCATTTCCGTGGTCCTGCTCGCCGGCGTTCCGCGGACGGTCGCCTTTCAGCTCCGCCAGGAGCCGAGCCGGTTCGACGGAATCGCGATCCCGGATCCGAGCGTGGTCGTGTCGCCGTCTCCCGTTCCATACGAAGCGTCGCACGGTTCCCGAATCCGCGCGCGCCGGGTGGAAGGCGTTCAAGGCCGGCAACGGGCCGGCCTGGGACGTCTACCTCGACTCGCGCTCCGGGGCGCCGCTCCTGGTGCAGGGCCAAGGAATCCCGTTCGTCCCGGGATCGGGCAACAGGCTCGAGTCTGCGGAGCCGGTGACGCTCGAATCTCTGGCGGGCTCGCTGCGCGCGTTCCTCGCCGCGAACGCCTCGCTCCTGAAGGCCGACGACGCCGAGCTGACGCTCGTCCCCGACGCGTCCGGCGCGATCACGCCCGATCTCTTCAAGGTCGTCTTCGAGCGAACGGTCGCGGGGGTGCCGGTCGCGGGCGACCGCTACATCTTCTTCGTCGGGCACGGCAACCTCATCGCGTTCGGCGCGACACGCTGGAGCACGATCACGGTCAGCGCCGTGCCGTCGGTTCCCGCCGCCGAGGCGCGAGCCATCCTCTTCTCGTACATGGGCCTGAAGGACGCCGACAAGGTGGAGACCTACGACCGTGGCACGCTGACGTTTCTCCCCATGGCCGCCGCGGGGACGGCCGTCGACTCGTTCGAGGGCGCGGTCGGGACCGGTTACGAGGCGGCACTTGCGTGGCGCTTCCTGCTCGCGGTTCCCGGCGAGCCCGGGAAGTGGGTCGGCATGGTGGACGCGCACACCGGGAGGGTCCTCGCGCTGTACGACTCGATCCAGTACGCGCAGGCCAAGGGAGGGGTCTTTCCCATCACCGACGACGGGGGCTGCCCCGACGGCTGCGAGCAGCCGAACTTCGCCATGCCGTTCGCCGACATCCGGATCGGCGCGAGCACCTCGACCGCCAGCTCGATGGGGTCGTTCGCGTGCACGCCGGGCGGCGCGACCGCGACGACGACTCTCGCGGGCCAATACGTCAAGGTCGTGGACACCTGCGGGGCGATCTCGCAGTCGGTCACCTGCGATGCGGACATCGACCTCAAGACGAGCGCGGGCACCGACTGCACCGTGCCCGCGGGGACGAGCGCGGGGAACACGCACGCGGCGCGCAGCTCGTTCTACCACCTGAACCGGATCAAGGAGCACGCCAGGTCGTGGCTCCCGGCGAACACCTGGCTCACCCAGCAGCTCACGGACAACGTGAACATCAACCAGACCTGCAACGCGTACTGGGACACCACGAACGGAACCGTGAACTTCTACCGCTCGGGAGGAGGCTGCCGGAACACGGGGGAGATCTCCGGGGTGTTCCTGCACGAGTGGGGGCACGGCCTCGACCAGAACGACGGCGGGAATTTCGACAACCCCTCCGAGGCGTACGCCGACATCACCTCGTTCCTCCTGACCCACAAGTCGTGCATCGGCCGCGGATTCACCTCGTCGAACTGCGGCGGCTACGGCAACGCCTGCCTGAACTGCACGGGCGTGCGCGATCAGGACTGGAACCAGCGGGCCAACCACGCTCCGGCCACCCCCGAGGGGTTCGTCGCGACGTGCAGCCTGGGCTTCTCGAACGGCCCGTGCGGCAAGGAGGTCCACTGCGAAGCGTACCTGGCGGGCGAGACGCTGTGGGACCTGGCCGTTCGCGATCTGCCCACCTCGGGAGTCGACCCGCAGACCGCATGGCAGGTGGTGGACCGGCTCTGGTACAAGTCGCGCAACGGGTCCGGAGGCAACGCGTACGCCTGCGGCTCGCCCGCGTCGAACCGGAGCTGCGCCGCGGGCTCGTGGTTCACGGGGCTCAGGACGGTCGACGACGACGACGGGAACCTCGCGAACGGGACGCCTCACGCTGCGGCGATTTTCGCCGCCTTCAACCGGCACAACATCCCCTGTGGCGCGTCCACGGACGCGTCGAACCAGAGCAGCACCGTGTGCCCCACGCTTGCCGCGCCGACCCTCTCGGCGAACGGGAGCCCGAACCAGATCGCGCTCTCCTGGACGGCCGTGGCCGGCGCGACGTCCTACAACGTCCTCCGGAACGACCAGGGATGCGGCTGGGGGTTCACGGTCGTCGCGAACGTGCCCGGAACTTCCTACACCGACGCGAATCTCCCGAACGTCTTCCCGCTCTACTACGCGATCCAGGCGGTGGGCCCGAGCTCGGCCTGTCTCGGAGCCCTCAGCGCGTGCACCGCGGCACAGGCCGGCGGGCCGCACGCCGTCTACGCGAGCACGGCGCGCGTCGCCGACACTTGCGGCTCGGGCGGGGCGGGCAGCGGCGACTCGATCTACGACGCGGGCGAGCAGATCCAGTTCAGCGTCGCGATCAAGAACGATGGAGCTTCGACGCTGACCGGCGTGACCGCCACGGTCACTCCCGTGACGCCCGGCGTGACGATGGGGAACGCGACCGCAGGCTACGGCGTCATTGCCGCCGGTGCGACCGCGAGCTCCTCCGCCCCCCATTTCAGCGCGCAGCTGCCGGCGAGCCTGACGTGCGGGAGCGCCGTGAGCTACACGATCGCGATCCAGGCGAACGAGGGGAGCTGGGCCGGGAGCTTCACGCAGACCGTCGGGCAGCCCGTCACGAGCAGCGGCACGGTCCTCTCGGAGAGCTTCTCGGGAGGAATTCCGGGCACGTGGACCGTCGTGGACGGAGGCTCGGGCGGAGGCACCGCGGCCACCTGGACGACGGCGAACCCCGGCTCGCGCACGTTCACCTCCCCGATCGCCTCGCCGGTCGCCATCGTGGACAGCGACCGGGCCGGAGCGACCGCCACGCAGGACGAGCAGCTCATCACGCCGGTCCTGAACCTGTCCGCGGCGACGTCCGTCAGCCTCGCGTACGACGAGTTCTTCCGCTGGTGGAACGGCTCCCTCGACGAGAAGGGGGACGTGGACGTGAAGTCCAGCCTCACGGGGGGCGCCTTCGTCAACGTCATCCAGAACCGGGGCTCCTCCACGAACAACCCGAACCACCGGACGGTGGACATTTCGGCCCTGGCGGCGGGCGCGTCGAACGTGCAGATCCGCTTCCATTACTACAACGCCCAGAACGAGTGGTACTGGGAAGTGGACAACGTCGTCGTGAGCTGGGCCGGTCCGGCCGGCTGCAACATGCAGACGTGCATCGCCGCGACCAGCGCGGATCTCGCGGTCGCGGTCACCGATACCCCCGATCCCGCCGGCGCCGGGCAGATCGTCGCGTACGCGATCGAGTGACCAATAACGGCCCGGACGCGGCGTCGGACGTGCGGCTCGACGAATCGACCCCCGCGAGCACGACCTTCGTATCGATCGCGGCGCCTCCCGGCTGGACCTGCTCGACGCCGGCCGTGGGCGGAACGGGAGCGATCGCGTGCACCGCGTCGACCCTGGCGGCGAGCGCCACGGCGAGCTTCACGATCGTCGCGCGCGTCGACTGGTGCGCCGGCGACGGCGGCATGATCACGAGCAACGCGTCGGTCTCGAGCGCCGTCACGGATCCCGACGCGGCAAACAACTCGGCCTCGACGACGACGGCGATCCTCGACGATGGCGCCTGCGACGACGGCAACGCGTGCACGTCGGCCGACGCGTGCCAGGGCGGAGCGTGCGTGGGCGGCGCTCCCGTCGTCTGCACGGCGCTCGATCCGTGCCACGAGGCGGGAGCGTGCGATCCGGCGACCGGGACGTGCACCAGCCCGGCGAAAGCCGACGGCACGACGTGCAGCGACGGCGATGCGTGCACGACCGGCGACGCATGCGCCAGCGGCGTGTGCATGGGCTTGCCGGCCGGCGCTCCTTCGGAGGTCGGGTACCAGCGGTTCGCCAGCAAGACGCTCGACCAGTGGGACGCGGTCGGTCACCCGGGTCCCGCGCCGACGTACGACGTCGTGCGAGGCGTGGTGGGCGAATGGCCGGTCGGGAGCGGAGCCTCGGAGCAGTGCAGGGCCTCCGGACTCGCGGCGACCGAGCTCGACGATCCCGAGACGCCGGAACCCGATCTGGCGTTCTGGTACCTGGTGCGAGGCCGGAACGAATGCGGCGTCGGAAGCTACGGCACTTCGAGCGACGGCAGCCCGAGGTCGACCCTCGCCTGTCCGTAGCGTCGTCGCGCGTGGGCTTCGGGCGCAGCCGCGAGACCCCCGCGGTCGTCGGGCCGTCGTGAGATCCGACGGCCGCAGGAGGATTCGCGTGATCCGTGCGAGGTTGCTCCTCGCCGGTGCGATCTGCCTCGCTCTTCCCTTCCATGCGCAGGGTGAGTCGAGGGAGAAAGCGAAGCCATCCGGCCGCCCGGCGCGACCCAACCTGTTGCTGATCACGCTCGACACGACCCGGGCCGACCATCTCGGATGCTACGGGCGCGCGGATGCGGCCACACCGAATCTGGACGCGCTGGCCCGCTCGGGCGCGCGGTTCGAGCAAGCGCTCTCGCCGGCGCCGCTCACGCTGGTGAGCCACGCGACGATGCTGACGGGTCTGGCTCCCCGGCGACACGGGGTACGCGACAACGTCGTCTTCCGTCTCGATGCGTCCCACCCGACGCTCGCATCGATTCTCGGGGAGCGCGGCTACGCGACGGCCGCCGTCGTGGCGGCCGCGGTTCTGGATCGAAGCACGGGGCTCGCGCGCGGCTTCGATTCCTACGACGATCGGGTGCGGATCGGCGAGCGCTCGGAGTTCAACTTCGAGGAGCGCGCGGCGAGCCAGGTCACCGACGCGGCGCGGACGCTCCTCCAGGATCTGAAGCCTCCGTTCTTCCTGTGGGTTCACTACTACGATCCGCACGCCCCGTACGTCCCTCCGGAGCCGTACGCCGGACGATTCGCCGGCAGACCGTACGACGGCGAGATCGCGTTCATGGACGAAGGGATCGGCGGTTTGGTCGCGGCGCTCCGGGCCAAGGGGCTCGAGCGAACGACCGTGGTGGCCGTGGCCGGCGATCACGGCGAGAGCCTGGGCGAGCACGGCGAGGACCGGCACGACCTGTTCGTCTACCAGGCCACGCAGCGCGTGCCGCTCTTGATCGCAGGGCCCGGCGTCCCCGCGCGACGGCGCGTCGGAGCCAACGTCGGCCTGGTGGATCTTCTCCCGACGCTGCTCGACCTTCTCGGTCTGCCCGCCCCGGCGAGAATCGACGGGAGATCGCTCGTCCCGATGTTGGCGAGCGGCGGGAAGGCGATGAGCATCGAGGATCCGAAGCGCGGCTACGAGATGGAGTCGTTCTTCCCGGCGTACTCGTACGACTGGGCTCCACCTCTCGCGCTGGTGTCCGGGCGATTCAAGTACGTCGCCCTTCCGAGACCGGAGCTCTACGATCTCGTGGCGGATCGTTCCGAAACGCGCGATCTGCTGGCGGATGTCACGGGCGACCCGGGATCGAGTGGGCCAACGTCGGGAAGCACAGCGGGCCAGCGGGCTTCCCCTCAGCCCCCGGTGCGCTCGTCGCACCTCGAGACCGCTCGACGTCTCGACGCAGAGCTGCGCGGCCGGTACGCGAGCGATCCGATGGCGGCGTCGTTCGGTGCTCCTGCCTGCCACCCTGCCATCGCGCCCGTCTGTGCGACGCGGCCTCGCCGGCCTCGCCTGCGCGGGATCCGGAAGCCGAGGGCGAGCAGGAGGCCGAAGACTCCGAGCGAAGGGCGCGCCTCGCGTCGCTCGGGTACGTGGGAGGCAGCGTTTCCCCGGGCCGGTCCCATTCGCCGGGTCCGCATCTCGACCCCAAGGACGGAGCCGCGGTGGTGAGAGAGCTCGATCGAGGACGGGTGCTTCTCCAGTCGGGGCGAGCGCTCGAAGCCGTGCAGGCTCTCGAGCCGCTCGTGGCGAAGGAGCCACGGAATTACCCGGTGCTGGCCGAGCTGGGCACCGCGCTGCTCGCTGCCGGAGTCCTCGACCGGTCCATCGAGATCTACAGGAGCGCCGAGGCCCTGCGACCCGACTACGGGCTGTCCTCCGCCAATCTCGCGAGGGCGCTGCGCGCGAAGGCGGCCGCGCTCGACGGCGCGTCCCCCGGCGCGCCCGGGCCGCGCGTCGGAGACCCGCGGGCCTCGGCCCTGCGCGACGAGGCCGCCGCAGCGTTCGAGAAGGCCCTCGATCTACATGCGCGCGACTCGGAGAGCTACTTCCGCTACGCGCAGCTCGAGCTCGAGCGCTCGCGCGTTGCGGCGGCCCGGGACGTCCTCGCGCGTGCGGAGCGTGCCGACGCGGGCGATCCCGAGATCTACCTCCTGATGGGACGCATCGAGGCGTCCCGGGGCGAGACGGCGCGTGCGCGAAGTTGCTTCGAGAAGGTCCTCGCGCTCGACGCTCGCTCCGGAGCCGGCCACGAAGCCCTCGGACGACTCGACTTCGCGGCGGGCGACGCGCGCGCCGCCGAGGCCCACTATGCGCGCGCCCTGGATCTGGCTCCTTCCGCGGAGATCGCGAAGACGCTGGGTGCCATCCGCCTGTACTCGCTCTCCGATCGAGAAGGCGCCCTCGTCGCGTTCCGCCGCGCAGCCCAGCTCGCCCGCGACCCGTCCGAGGCGCGAGAGATCGCGGATGCGATCCGCGAACTGCAGGCGAATCCCTGACATCGAAACACGGCGCGGGTCGCATCGTCGTGGGTGTACGACAGCAATGTGGTTGCTCTCGAAACTCCGCGATAGCGTCGACTCCCGGCGGGTCGGACGCCGAGGCGGCGATGCTCGAGGAGGGGCCCGCCCGCCTTGCGCCGTTTGCAACTTGCACTTGCAATTTGCATCACGCGAGCCTAGCCTCTGGATACAAACTCGATACAAAGAGGTTGCCATGATCGACCGTGCGGTCCGTCTTCATCTTCTGGGCTTGGCTAGGTGTCGGTCGTGACCCTTGCTCCGTGGCCGATCGCCTGATCGGCGTCGAGATCAAGGCCGACGCGACGCTGTCCTCGAACTGGTTCGAGAGCCTGCACAAGCTGCGCAAGGCACTGCCGGGAGGGCTGCCCGGGATGATCCTCGTGCACGACGGAGACAGCGAGGTCGTTCGACAGGATGTTCACGTGACCTTCCCTGCCGGCTTCGCCGCGATGCTCGCGAGGATGGAGAAGGAGATCGAGTAGGGCGCCAGAAACCGCACCGCGAATCGTCGGATTGCCCCACCGGGACTCAAGCCCGGCATGAGCCGATCATGAGCTGCCCTACGGGCATTCTCCCGACACCTCAGGAAGAAACCAGCCCAACCGGAGCGATGCCGGTCTGCCGGCGTCGCGGAGGGCGGGAGTGGGGGTTCGGGGGCAAAGCCCCCGCGCCGCTGTTTCGTACGAGCCAGGTTAGGGGCGGCGTCGCGATACCATCCCGGAACGAGGAGCTCAGCTGCGCACAAGGTGCGAGGCTATTTCGTCTATCAAGCGGTGCCGACCTACCTCCGGTTCGTGGCGGACTTCCGGATCCAGTAGGCCGGCACTGGTGTCGAGCGCTTCGACGGCGCAGCCGGCGCCGTCCAACGCCCTGGGCCCGAATGACTCTGCTTGAACAGAGGTGGCGGCCCCCATGCTCGAGGCGGAGCCTCGTTAGCTCTTCTGGAACGTCAGGTTCGCCTTGACGTCCCGCACGCCTTTTGTCTCCCTGGCGAGCTGGATTGCCTTCTGCCGCTCCGTGTCCGAAGCGATCGAGCCGGTGAGAAAAACGACCCCGTCGCGCGTATCGACGTCGATCCGGAGGCCCTTGACCAGCGGATCGTCGAGCAGACGACTCTTCACGCTCATCGTGATTCCGGAATCATCGACGACTTCGCCGACCGAACGCGTCGGTTCCGGCGCGTCTCCGCCGCCCGAAGCCGTTCGAGCCGCGATCATGTCGACCACCTTCACGACGCCCTCCGTGTCTCTCGCCAGCTTCAGCGCCCGCTCTTTCGCATCCTGGCTGTCCACGTTTCCCGTCAGCGTGACGACCCCGCCTCTCGTCGTCACCTCGATCTGCGACGCCTTGACCACGTCGTCCGCGGCGAACTTCACCTTCACCTTGGTTGTGAGTCCCGTGTCGGTCGACGCGCAGGACATGACCAGGGAAAACACGGCCACCAAAACCACGAGCGAACATACACTTCGTGCTCTCATTTCTCCTCCTCTCCTTCTTGTTAGGCAATCTCCCGTTTCCGGAACAACGGTACCCCGTGGGTGGGCTCATATCGATGGGGCAAAACCCTACCAACGAAGATCTTCGGCACCCCCTCGACACGCTTCCCCGGGGCGAGCGGTCCGGAGATCTCCCGCCCAGATCAGTTCGTGCGGTTCGGCGCCGATGTTCGGGGCAGATTCGCCGCGATCGGGTGGTTCTCGACCCGGAACGTGCGCACCCTTCGAGAACACTGCCGGGACACGCTCACGCCCTGCTTCAAGCCGGCACTGCCGGCTACCTCTGCCCTTGCCCCACAAATCCTCCGGGACATTTGTCAGGGTGAGGGGTCGGCGCGAATCCCGGCCAGTTGATAAGTTCCTATCCCGCAGCGAGATTGTAGAGGTGTACGATTCCCTTCCAGCTGCACTTGGGGCTGGGTGGCGGGTCGGAACGGCGCGCCGAACATCCGCCCCGTCTGGCGACCAGGATGATCGCCTGACCGAGATTGACTGGCGGCTTCGTCGTACGGCCGCAAATGTCCAGACTTACTTGTGGGGCAAGGGCAGGGCTACCTTGGATTCGCTCGGGCTGGGATCGGGTCCGGGCGCCCATCCGACCGTTGCCGGCGGGTCGTTCGCTCACGGGGCGGCCGCGCCCCGCCGGCTCACAACGTCAGCCTGAGCCCCATCTCCACGGTGCGAGGAGGTCCGATCTGGCCAATGGGCTTGCCGAAGTTGGCTACTCGTTACCCGCCCCTCGATCGGTCCGCCATTGAAGCGGTTGAAGAGGTTGAAGACCTGGAAGTAGACCGAGCCGCCGTGCTCCCCCTCGCCGAATCGGAACGGCTTCCAGACGCGCAGGTCCACCTGCGCGAAGGTCGGCTCGCTAGGCGACCCGACCGGGGGAAGGCCCGCTCCCTCTCGCAGCACGTTGATCGGATCGAGCGGCGCGCTCTCGCCGGCGTTGCGGGGGACGCCGGGAGGCCGGTCCGAGGTGATCCCGTCGAGGTTGCCGTCGCGCCCGGTCGTCACGTCGAAGGGCGCTCCGCTCATGAGCTGGATCACCCCGGAGGCGCGCAGTCCCATCCACGGGAGCGGGGCATCGCCGTTGACGACGACGCGGTGCCGGCGGTCGTTGTCCGATCGGCCCCTTTCGGAGAAGGTCTGCGCGCACGGAACGGGACAATAGAGGTACGACTGGAAGGTGTTGGGCGGAAGGTAGATGCCGCCTTTGAGAGGATCCGGCCCCAGATCCTCGGCGCGAGAGAGCGTGTACGACGCCGCGTACCGGGACGTGTCGCCCTTCCACCGGAAGCCGAGTTCCAGCCCGCCGTACCACGAGCGTCCCTCGGTGGTGATGGCCGCGATCGAGCCCGTCGATCCATCTGGGTGAACGGGGATTCCATCCGGGTCGGTGCCGACGGGAGGGTTGAAGTCCTTCATCAACGGCTGATGGAATCCGTTGCTGCGAACCACGTTGGCGGAGAACGCGCCGCGGCGTCCAACGGCCATGTCGACCCCGAGGTTGTACTGGACCGCGTAAGGAGTCGACAGCTCCGTTGCCGTGGAAAAGCGGAGGATCAGCTCGGGCGGGAAGACCAACTCGTCCTTGAGCACGTCGATCCCGATCTCCTCCACAAGGTCCTCGGTCAACTCGTAGGTCAGCCCCTGGGGGAACAGGAGCCCGATCTGCGTCCCCGAGGTGATCGTCGCCACCGCGGGGAATCCCAGCACGAGCTTGTCGAAGAAAACTCCTCCTCCGCCGCGCACGACGAAACGCCCGTCCCCATATGGGGAAAACGCGAATCCAAGCCTCGGGGCCAGATTGTTCGTGTCGCGCCCGGCGCCGCCGTTGGGGATCGACGATTCGACTCGTGTGGTCGCGGGGAGGCGGAACGTGCTGAGGTCGTACCGCAGGCCGTAGTCCAGGGTCAGGCGCGGGGAGGCCTGCCACGAGTCCTGGGCGAATACCGCGATGCGGGTATCGTCGAGAGTCGCTTGCGGCTCGCCCTCGATCAGCTGGAAGACGACGGCGTAGGTTTCGAGCAACGCGGGGTCGTCGGGGAATTCGGGGCATTCGATCGGGGGGGTGATGCACGTCGCCCCTCCGAGGCAATCCGCGTCGATCAGGCAGGAGCGCGTGGAGTCGTTGGAGCAGTACGACGGCGGGACCTGGCTGGCGATCACGCCTCCGCATCCGCCGGGCTCGAAGGGGGCGTCGGTCTCGTAAAGGAAGTTCCCGTTGGGATTGAACCGGGTCCGGATCTGCGTGCGGGAGCGGGTCACGTCGAGACCGAACTTGAGCGTGTGCTCCCGGAGCTGCCAGGTGAGGTTGTCCAGGATCTGCAATCGATTCTCGTCGCGCTCCTGAAAGTTCAGGTTGTTCCCGCCGAAGATCCCGGAAGGCCGCTCCACGCCTGGCCGGGACGAATTCGCGAATTCGTCGAACGACGACGTCCCGGCGAGCAGGCGGACCTCGTTGACCAGGGTGGGTGAGACGATCGTCGTGAGGGATCCGGCCAGCTGGACGTCGCCTTCGTCCAGGCCGAAGCCGGCCTCGGGGGTCGACATGCCGCGGACGTTGATGTCTCGCGACTTCCGCCGGTCGCCGGACAGCCGCACCATGAGGAAGCTCGAGTCGCTCAGGTTGAAATCGGTTCTCAGAAAAAAATTGTCGTCGCGGTTCGGCGCGACGACGCGGCCTCCGGCCGTGCCGTACCGGTCCACGCCGGTGTACGGGACCACCTGCTCCTCGGAGTTGTGCTCGTACGCCGCGAAGTAGAACGAGCGATCCTTTCGGATGGGTCCGCCCAGCTTGAATCCGGCCTGGACGCGCCCGGTGGATTCCCGGGACTCTCCGTTGTCGGGAAGAGACGACACGAACTCGCCGGGCGAGCTGAGACCGCCCCAGATTCCCTGGAGGAAACCTTCGAGTCTCCGGTCGTTCGAGCCTCGCTCGGTGACGATGTTCATCACCCCGCCGCTCGCGCGGCCGAACTCGGGGGCGTACTGGTGGGTCATTACGACGAACTCCCGGATCACTTCCTGGGAGAAGTTGGCGTTCATCGTCGTGCCGCTGACCTGGTCGTTGTTGTCGAGGCCGTCCACGAGGAACGAGTTCGAGCGGCCGGACTGGCCATTGACGACGAAGACCGATTCGCGCTCCCCGTAATAGCCCGAAGCGGGCGGCGGCCGGACGGCGGCGTCGAGGAGCGCGAGGTCGGTGACGACCCGTCCCCCGACGGGCAGCGACTCGACCTGGGCCGCATCCACCCGGATCTCGCCTCCGGTCCGGCGCGGATCCACGAGCGGCGCCTCGGCGCTCACGCTGACCTGCTCGGTGACCCCGGCTCCAAGGATCAGATCGATCCGGGCGGTTTGCTGCAGCTTCAGGGTGACCCTTCGCGAGTTGCTCCAGACTCCTCCCGCATCGCGCGCGCTGACGATCCACGCGCCCGGCGCCAGCGAGTCGATGCGGAACTTCCCGTCGGAGGACGCGGTTACCGTCCGCACGACGCCGTTCGCGTCGGAGCGGGCGTGGACCAGCGCTCCCGCGGCCGGACCGCCGTCCTGTTTCCGAACCGTTCCTGTGAGCGACGAAGTGGTGCTCTGCGCCGAGAGGTCGCTCCAGCCCAGGAGGGCCAGGATCAGGCCCCCGAGGAGAGCGAAGGATCGTCCCGACGTCTTCACTGCCTCATTTGCCGTAGTGCCCCCACGGCCCCTGGGCGCCGACACCGCGCGCGACCACCAGGAAGTATGCCTCCACCGGATTGCCGACCCAGCACGTCGTGGGACCGACCTGCCCGATGACCGAGAAGCCCGCCGCGGACGTGGGGGAGGTCGAGCCCAGCACATCGTACCCCTGAAGGCACGGATCGGTCACGGCGTTCCAGCAGATCTTGATGCCGCCCGGGTCGCGGCTGACGGTGAGCCCCGTGACCTGGGCCGCGGGCGTGCACGTCGTCGTCGCCATCACCTCGACGGGATAGACGTAGCTCGGGTCTCCGGAGACCTGCGACGGGTAGAGGAGGCTCTCGTAGGTCGTCGCGACGCTGGTGGAAGGGTCGGTGAAGGTCGACCGCGAGGTCACGGTGAAAAAGTAAGTCGTTCCGGCCTGGAGGCCGGAGACGGTCGCCGCGGTGCCGCCGAACGAACACCTGGGCGGGTCAGGCTGACCGAGTCGTTGGCGTAGCTCGAAGCGCCGCCGGAGTCGGTGTCCCAGTACACCCGGTAGCCGCTGATCCGGTGGACGTCCAGGCCGGGATCCCACGACAGGTCGACCGCGTGATCGCCGCGGCCCGTCACCGCGATCGTCCGCGGCGGGAAGAGCCCGAAGCCGAAGTCGGTCTCGTCGAGCGTCGTGAACGACGTGTAGTTGGCGACATTCTGGGCAGACTGGATGCGCGCGACCGTCCCGAGGCGCGGGACCTGCCAGAGGTAGACGACCGTGCGAACCTCGTCGGTGTTGAAAAAGCAACTTGCCCCGGTATACACGCAGAAGTCGGCCACCGTTCGGGTCAGCAGGGCGTTGAAGGTGTGCCCCGAGGGAACCGTGACCACGCCCCCCTTGAGAACGTCGCCGAGCTGCTTGCCCGTGTGGGTGCCGCATGCCTTTGAATACAGCAGGGGAACCACCCCCCCGCTACCGCACACCGTGTTGAAGATGTTCTGCTCGCAGTTGAACGGGCCCGCTTCCCAGTGATCCCCGGCCTGCACGTACCAGCCGTTGGCGTCCTGATGGGGGAGCCGCCAGACGGGCACCGGCGTGCGGCCCGTCGCGGGGTCGTAGCAGAAGCGGCTCTCGCCGGAGCCAAACGCCCCGGTTTTTCCTTCTTTCTGGGCGCCGGCGCGCAGCCACAACGTCACGTCGCCGGCCCGCTGCTCACGCACCTCGACGCTGTTGAACTTCTCGAGGCCGGACGGGCTGGAGAACCGCACGTCCCTCCGGAGCAGGTTGCCGCCGGCGGACGTGTATCCGCACTGAGTCGAGTTGCAGGTCTCCGCGGCGGACACCGTCGTGGTCGTGTACGCGGCCTCCCGGGAGCGCAGGAGGATGCTCTGAGTGGTGCCGTTGCCGAGCGGCGTGCCGACGAAGACCCGCGTAGCGCTGAACACGCTGGTCACCTCGGCGGTCACGGCCGGGGCGGAGGACAGGGCGATCCGGTCCCCGGGGCCGAGCTCCTTCGACGAAATTCGAGCCGGAGGCGTCGATCGTCGTCGTGCTGTTCGCCGTCGTCGTGCCGCTGATCGTGGTCGTGCTGCTCGAGTTGTTGCTCGAGAAGTCCCAGGTGCTCGCGGCGATGAGGTCGCCGGCCGTGGCATATGCCTGAGGAGTGATCGAGGCGATGGTCGTCTTCATGCCGCGGTCCCAGCCGTACGAGATGCCGTCGAGCGGTCTGGATTCTAGCTCGTCGGCGTAGATCTTGAGCGTCGCCGCTCCCGCGAGGACCTCTTCCACCACGAGGGCGCCCGTGACCGATCGGCGGCTTTCTCCGTCCACCGCCGCAGGCCCCCACACCTCGGCCACGACGCCGGCCCGCGGATCCACGAAGCGGTGAACCAGGATGTCTGCGATCTGGTCTCCCTCCGCCCCCGACTTGCTCCGGACGAGCGCTCGCTGGAGCACGACCTCGCGAGGGCCGGAAGGAAGGTGGAGCCACCCGAGGCCCACCGTGCGGACATCAACTTGAACTCTCTCAGCCAGATCCGTCCCCGCAGTCATCAGATCGAGCGTCTCGCGAGCGCCCATCCGGAACGTGTCCGCGAACCGTTCGGGAAGGAGCCATCGCCGAGCGCCGTCGCCGCCGGACGGATCCTCGAACACGGCGATCGACCGCTTCTCGCCGCTCGACGCGGCGTCCGCGAACCGCGCGAAGCCGGATTCGGAGTCGAGACTCCTCGTGAAGGTCGCTTCGAGCCGAACCCCCGTGAGATCCCAGCGGGTCTTCCCCTCGGGGGAGATCAGGTCCGCCGGCGCCGAAGGCAGCGCGACAGGGGCGAAACGCACCCGGCGGGCCGGCTCGGCCGCCATCGACAGCGAAGCCGCGGCGATCGCGGCGAGCACGAGAGCGAGAATCCCGTTCCTGGCAGTCAAGCGATACCTCCTTCGTGGGCGAAACCTCGGGGACAGCAATCGAAACTCACGCGACTCACCTTGATTCCGGCGGTCGAGAACACGCGAGTTTCGGTTGCTGTCCCCGAAGTTCTGAAAACGTCCCGGGGAAATGCGCGCCGGTCCGCCGGCGCGCATTTCCCGCGGGAGCGGGGGTCCGGGGGCCGGCCCCCGGAAATTTCCGAATTCCGAATCCCTCCTCCGCCCCGCGAACCCGGGCGGTCGCGCAAACCCTACCTCAAATCCGGTCCGGACCGCTCGCCGGGAGCATCCGGGCGCTCCCGGAAGAAGATCCAGAGCGCCGCGGGAAGCACGGTGAAGTCGGCCAGCATGGACAGAAGAAACGCCCCCGCGGAGAGAATCCCGAACTGCCGCATCGGCGGAAGGTCGGACAGGGCCAGCGCGAGGAAGCCGCCGGCGTTGATCAGCGTCGCGAACAGGATCGCGCGCCCTGCGATCAGGAGCGCGTGCCGCATCGACTCCTCGGTGGTCCCCGTCCGGCGACGCTCCTGGAAGTGGTAGAAGAAGTGGATCTGATCGTTCTCCGAGGCCCCGAGCACGGTGGAGGCGATCAGGATCGTCGCGACGTTGAGGGCCATCCCGGTGACCCGCATGAACAGGAACATGACGAGAATCGCGAACAGCGAGGGGATCATCGCCATCAGGCGCGCGGCGCCGCTGCGAAAGACCAGAAGGAACGTCACGAAGATGATGACCGCCGTGATCGCGAAGCTCTCGACCAGCGTCGGAACGAGGTAGTGGGCGATCTTGGACTGGAGGATCCCCTGGCCCACGACCTTCATGGAGCAGGAGGCCATCGCCGGCTCCGCGGCCGCCGCCTCGTCCCACGCTTGCTGCAAGAAGGACTTCAAGTCCCGGACGTCGCCGAAGTCGGAGCCGCGGGTGATCACCTGGAGGCGCGCGTCCGAAAGCGAGCCGACGTCGATGTAGCTGCGCAGCGACGCCTCGCGGAGCAGGAGCTGCTCGAGGTCGGCGGCGAGCTTGCCCCAGGCGGCGGGATCGGTGGGGAGCCGGTCGCCCCCTCCGCCGACGTAGCGCATCCATCGCAGCATGGTCGTGGGGCCCACGACGGACCCGATGCGGCCGTCGCGCTCGAGCCTCTCGGAAAATCGGTCGAGTCCTCTGAGGACGGAAGCGTCGAGGACCGCGCCGCTCGGCGTGCGGACCCAGACCTCGGCGACCGTCAGTCCCGAGATCGCTTGCTCGAACCGCCGGGTGTCCTGGTAGACCGGCAGGCTTTCGTCGATGTAGTCGAGGGCGTCGGTCTCCAGGCGCATGGGCTCGACGAGCCCGGGGATCCCGAACAGCGCGACCGCCCCCGCGACCAGAAGGAGCAACGAGCCCGCGACGAGCACGAACCGCCACCGGTAGCTCCAGGCGGGAATCCGCGCGATCAGCAGGGGAAACCACCCGCCCGCGATGCGGCGCTCCTGCTGGGTGGGCGTGGCCAGGATCCTCTGGAGCGCCGGGAAGAGCGTGAACACCGTGACCCAGGTGATCGCCAGGCCGGCGGAGACCCAGAGCCCCATCTCCCGGATGGGGCGGATGCCCGACACCGCAAGGGCCGCGAATCCCACCGCCGCGGCGAAGATCGAGGCCGTGCAGGCGACGAACTTGTTAGCCAGCGCGAAGACCTGGTGGTCGACGTCCAGGATGCCGTCCGGATGCTCGACGAAACGGGAGTGGATGTAGACGAGCGTGGCGGTGCAGGTGATCAGCACGGTCAGCGGCACGAGCGACGAGACGATGGTGAAGGCGTATCCGACGAGGGCGGCGAAGCCGACGGTCAGCGCGACCGCGACCGCCAGCGTGATGAGGAACGCTGCGAGCGTCCTCTTGGAACGGTAGAGAAAGAGGTTCAGCGCGATGACGAACAGGCCGAAGAGCGGGAACGAGCGGGCGGTGGCTCGGGCGGTTTCTCCTTCCAGGTACGCGTCGAGGTAGGGGCCGCCGACGCGGCGGATCGCCGTGAGGGGCGACCGGTCCGCCTCGATGGGGGCCAGGGCGTGATCGATGGCGGCGAGAGCCTCGTTGCGCTCGTCTTGCCCGACGACCCGCAGCTCGACGGGAATCCCGAGAAACCCGTCGCCCACGAGTCCCTGCTTGCGGAAGAGCTTCGTGCCGGTGGCGAAGCGCCGGAACGCTTCCGCGTGCTCCGGGGTCGCGGAGAAGTCGGGGCGCACCCGTCGGAAAATGGTCAGAGCCGAGAACGCCTCCACCGAGCGCACGCGGGCGAGACGCTCTTCGATCGCCGCGAACTTCGCGAGCGCCTCCGGAGCGAACGGGTCCTTTGACTCGGCGAGCAGAACGATATTCTGCCCCTCCGGGAAGATCTTCTGGAACTCCCGGGTGTCGAGGGAATCGGGGTCCGACGGGACGATCAGCCGGTCCAGCGAGTTGTCCGACGGGACCCGCAGCGCCAGGAGCACGCCGATCGGGAGAACGAGCGCGTAAACGGCGACGATGCTCCACCGAGCCGCGACGATCCGGCGGAAGATCCTCTCGAGAATCGAGTTCGCGCTCCCCTGCATGGCCACTGAGGGTACTCTATGAGCTTGGTCTAGGGGACTGCGCCCCGACACCTCGGGAAGAAACAAGCCCAACCGGAGCGATGCCGGTCCGCCGGCGTCGCGGAGGGCGGGAGTGGGGGTTCGGGGGCAAAGCCCCCGCTACACTGTTTCTCGAGAGGCGCGACGCTCAACATCCGGTTTCGCGTCGATTCATCTCTTCCCGTCGCCTTTCGGTGGCGCATGCGATTCGCGAGACGGCTCGGACGAGGAGAACCGGAATGAGAGCCCTTCTGGTCGGCATCGCGGCAGTCGGTCTGGCAGCCTCGCTCTTCGCGGCAGGCGGCCCGCCGCCGGTGGCGGTGGTCTTCTGCGCTCCCGGGTATCCGGGGAGCACCGCGGAGGCCCAGCCCAACATGGACGCGTTCGCCGGCGCCGTTTCGAAAGCCGCCGGGTGGAGCGCGGGAAGTCTCTCGGCCGTCTACCACGAGACCGAGAAGGCCGGCCTCGAGCGGCTGGAGCGCGGCGATGCCGCACTCGCCATCGTGCCTCTGCCGTTCTACCTCGAGCATGCCGCGCATCTCGGCCTGAAGCCCCTCCTCCAGGCGGTACCGAAGGACGCCGAGCCGGGTGAGGTCTGGAGCCTGGTCGGGAAGAAGGGGCGCGTTGCGTCCGCTGCGCAGCTGTCCGGGTTCGAGATCCACAGCCTCGGCGCCTACTCGTCCCGCTTCGTCCGCGCAACGGCGCTGGGCGCCTGGGGGCGAGTCCCCGAGGACGCGCGCCTCGTGTTCACCGGCCAGGTTCTCTCCGCCTTGCGCCGCGCCGCCAAGGGGGACGACGTCGCGGTTCTGCTGGACGGCGCGCAGTCGGCCTCCCTGGCGTCTCTTCCGTTCGCGGCGGACCTCGAGGTGGTTGCCCGCTCGCCGAAGGTTCCGTCGGCCCTGCTCTGCGCGGTGAAGAACCGTCTGCCGGAGAAGAGACTCCGCTCCGTGCTGAGCGCGATGCAGCGGTTGCACGAAGGGCCCGAAGGGGCCGCCGCGCTCGACGGGCTGCGGCTGGCTCGTTTCACGAAGCTCGACGCGCCTGGACTGGATGCGGCGAGACGGGCGTTCGAGGGGAGTGCCAAGTGAGGCTTCGGGCCTCCCTGCTGACCGTCGCTCTCGCCACCGGGTGCGCCCCGGCCCTGCGCGAGCCCCCGTCCGAGGCGGACCTCCTGAAGCGCCCTGCCGCCGACGCGACGTCGAGCCTCGATGCGAAGGGACTCCTCGACGAGGCGGAGCGCCACTTCGCCCGCCGCCCCGAGATCGCGGAAGTCCGGCGCGCCGAGGATCTGTTCCTCCGCGCTGCTGCGGCCGATCCCGAAGACCCGATCGGCCTCATCGGAGCCGTCCGGGCGAAGACTTGGCTCGCAGATCACGAGCCGGACGCGTCGCGGCGCGAGGAGCTCGCCGTGTCCGCCGTTCAGGCGGCGCAGTGGTGCCTCCGCCGCGCCCCGGCCGATCCCGCGTGCGACTACTGGTTGGCCATCGCGCTGGGGATCCAGGCCCGCGAGAAACGATCGACCGCCGAGCGTGGCCTGACCGAGATGGTCGCGGCCCTTCGCCGCGCCGCCGCGGCGGATCCTCTCCTCGACGATGCCGGCCCGCACCGCGTCCTGGCGCTCGTGCTCCTGCGGGCCCCGGGCTGGCCCCTCGGACCGGGGGATCCGGAAAGCGGGCTCGACGAAGCGCGCCGAGCGGTCGCGCTCCGCCCGGAGCACGCGCCGAACCTCCTGGCGCTGGCGGAAGCGCAGAAGGCGAACGGAGAAAACGAGCAGAGCCTCGAGACCTACCGCCGCGCGCTGGAGCAGGCCAGCGCACAGCGCGACGCCGGCGTTCCCGAAGCGGAGACCTGGATCGACGAGGCGGCCAGCGCGTTAGGCGTCTCGAGAAAAGCCGCCCAAAACGAATGAGTCGAGATTGCCTTCGTATCCCCCGGGACGTCCCACGATCGGGTTCGGATCGTCTGCGATCCGAACTTGATCGTGGGAGCGGGGGTCCGGAGGAGACCCCCGGATGCTCAGTCGATTCGCGGCGCAGCCTCGTCGGAGCGCAACGAAGCCGACGAGCAGAATCCCAAGTGGACGAGTCGGCCGAGCCCGGGACCGAGCTCGACGTCAGTTCCCGAACCCCATCTCCCCCAGGATCCGCGTTCGCCCCGTCCACCTCCGAGAGGACCCACAGCAGGTAGCGCGAGTCCAAGTGGATCGAGCGCGTGCGGACCGGATCGAAGACGATGTCCGACACGACCGTGTCGTACGTGCCGTCGAAGAGGAGGCCGCACAGCTCGCCGCGCGCGTTGAGGGTCGCCGATCCCGAGTTCCCTCCGGTGGTGTCCACCATGGAGAGGAAGTTCACCGGAACGTCGTGCAGCACGGGGTCCAGGTAGGGAGTCGCCTTCCCCGCGCGGAGGGCTCGAATGGCCTCGAGCTGGCGCGCCGGCGCCGTGAAATCCTTCTCGCCGTTCTGCTTCTCCACGATGCCGGCCAGCGTGGTCTGCGGCTTGAAGAACACGCCGTCGCGCGAGTCGACTCCCTCGACGCGGCCGAACGTGACGCGAAGCGTCCCGTTGGCGTCGGGAGCCACCAGCCCGCCCGATTTGGCGAGCAGCGCATTCATGTAGCGGGGCGCGAGTCGATACCGCGCCCCTCGCCGCGTCTTGTCCGTGTCGCGCAGTTGCTCCTCGAACGGGTAGAGCGCGGCGGCCAGCTCGAGGAACGGATCGCGCGTCGCGCGAAGCTCCTCCGTCGATTTCTCGAGCAGGGACAGCCGGTACTCCTTGTCGAAGAGCCGCGTCCCGGCATAGAGCCGGTCGAGGAAGGCGTCGATCGCCTTCGCCGCGTCCGCTTCGCTCATCCCGGGAGCGAGACCCGCCGCGCGATCGAGCGACGCGATGCGCTGGTCCGCGGCGAGCCGCGAGGCCTCGAGGAGCTGGTAGCGCAGCATCGCGCGGTCCACGAGCGGGTCGAGGGTTCGCTGCGCCCGCTCGAGACCGTCGCGGATCCGGTTCCAGTTCCGCTCCTGAAACTCCGGCTCGCGGTCGAAGTCCTTCTTGGGTCGTTGGAGGCCCATCTGGTGGAGGGTGTCGGCCGCTCCGAGGAGGGAGCTGTTTCCTCCGACCAGCGTCTGGAAGACCGCGTCGCGCTCGCGCGTCCTGGCAGCGTCGGCCTGCAGAGCGTTCAGGGCGGGAAGCACGTCGCCGAGCTCCCTCGCTCGCTCCGGATCGGAGGCGATCCATGCTTCGAGATCGCGCTCGCGCGTCCTCTTCGTCTCGAGGGCTCCGCCCCGGACGAGACCGTCCAGCACCCCGCGGTTCCTCGTGAGCCCGTTGTGAAGGCCCCGACGTCGCGCCTCGACCTTGATGCCGAGCTCTGGCCCCCTGCCCGCCAGCTCGTCCAGGATGGCGATCTGCTCCTCGGCGCGCCGGATCGATCGGGGAAGCTGCCATTCGGTCGTCTCGGCGATCTCCGCGTGGATCTGATGCCGCTCGGTGAAGCCGGGGTATCCGACGACGAAGACGAGATCGCCGGCGCCAGCGCCTTTCGGCGAGACCTTGAGCCATCGCTTCGGCCGGTAGGGAACGTTTTCCTTGGCGTACGGCGCCGGCTTTCCGTCGGAACCGACGTAGGCGCGGAAGAAGCCGAAGTCGCCCGTGTGCCGCGGCCATCGCCAGTTGTCGGTCTCCCCGCCGAAGTTGCCGATGCCCGACGGCGGCGCGTAGACGAGGCGCACGTCCCGGATCTCGATCTGCTTGATCTCGAACCACCTGAGCCCCGAGAAGAACGCCGACACCCGGCAGCGGGAGCCGTCCTTCTCGCACGCGGCGGTGCGCTCCTTCGACCATCGCTCGATCAGATCGAAGCGAGCGCGGTCGGAGAGACTCGGCTTCAGCCTGCGGTTCAGGTCGTCGGTGACCTCGAGGACCTGCGTCGTGACGTACACCCGCGAGCCGGGCCCGTTCGGCAGCTCCTCCTCGCGCGTGCGCGCGACGAATCCGTCCTCGATCAGGTTGCGCTCCGCCGTGGCATTGAACTGCAGCGCGCCGATCACGCAGTGGTGGTTCGTCACGATCAACCCCTCGGGAGAGACGAACGAGGCGCTGCAGCCTCCCAGCGAGACGATCGCTCCCATCGGCTGGCCGGTCAGGTCGGCGAAGGCCTGGGGGTCGCCGGCGAATCCCATGGCGGCCAGGCGGTCGGCCAGAGCGGGAATCTGCTGCGGCATCCACATTCCCTCGTCGGCGCCGACGACGCCGGCGAGACCGAGCAGGGGCAGGAGAATGGCTGTATGGCGGATCGAGTTCATTCGGGCCTCCATCGATTGATCGCGAGGCATCATAGCCCGGCTCGGGACGGGAGATCGAATGGACGATGATTCTCGGAGATGTTGGCGCTATCCTGCGAGTGTTGCGGTCCACCGGTACCGCGGCATCATCGACGGGTCCTTCATGAGCTACGATCGCAAGAAAGCCACGCGACGAGACGAGCCCTCGCTTCGCAGCGTCGTCGTGCACGACATCCGTCACGGCGAGTTTCGCCGACACGTTCTGCGGGACGTTCGCGACCTCTACCGCTTCTACCTCGACGAGGAGCGGAGGGAAGAGGCGGCGAGCATGGGGCGCGTGAAGCGATTCTTCGTCGTGACGGGCTGGCTGTTCAAGGGCATGGTCCTGAGGCTCTCGCCCGCGCGCCGTCTGCTGCTGCTCGCGGCGCTGATCGCCGGGCTGTTCGGGGAGTTCACGCTACGGATCGCCACCGTGCACTCGAGCGTCAACCTGCGATTCTGGGGTTTCGTTCTTCTTCTTCTGGTCCTGATGCTCGAGCTCAAGGACAAGGTCCTGGCCAGGGACGAGATCGAAGTGGCGCGGAGGGTCCAGCTCGCGCTCCTGCCGAAGGCCGCGCCGGACTGCCCGGGATGGACGTTCTGGAGCGTGACGCTTCCGGCGAACGACGTGGGCGGGGACCTGGTGGACTACCTGGAGCTTCCCGGCGGACGGATCGGGGCGGCTCTGGGTGACGTGGCGGGGAAGGGCCTCGGCGCGGCGCTGCTCATGGCGAAACTGCAGGCCACGCTGCGGGCGCTGGCTCCGGAATGCCGAGATCTCGGCGATTTGGGGACGCGGCTCAACGTCATCCTGAACCGCGACGGGCTCGAGAACCGCTACGCCACGCTGTTCTACACCGAGCTGCAACCCGGCTCGGGAGTCGTGCGATTCCTGAACGCCGGGCACAACCCCCCGTTCCTGCTTCGCGTGGGTGGCGTCGAGATCGTACCGGGAGCGTCGCGGCCGCTGGGCATGCTTCCCGAAGCGGGCTGTGCCGAGGGGCGGATCGAGCTCGGCCCCGGGGATCTGCTCGCCGTCTACTCGGACGGCCTGAGCGAGGCCCGCGACGAGGAAGGGCTCGAGTTCGGGGAGGAGCGGCTTCGCGAGATTCTGATCGGGGCCCGAGGTCTGGCGGTGGAAACGGTCGGCGAGCGGATCCTCGAGCAGGCTCGGGGCTTCGTCGGAGACAAGCCGAGCTACGACGACCTGTCGCTGCTCCTGATTCGCAGAGACGGGGACGAGGGTGCATCGCGGTGAGGCGCCGAGCGCGGGGACGCAGCGGCGCACGAAAGCCGATCCGTTTCCGAGGCACGCAACGAGCGACCCGCTGGCGGTCCGTGCCGAGGTTGGTACACTTCGGAGTTCATCGACGGACTCCGGAGGGCCACGATCATGAGGAGTTTCTGGGCGATTCTCGTAGGAGTCGCGCTGTTCTTCCCCTCGGCGGCACAGACCCCGCCTCCTCAACCTGCGCCCCAGCAGCCGGCGGCACAGACCCCGCCTCCTCAACCTGTGCCCCAGCAGCCGCCTCGATCCCCTTGGAAAGACAAAATGTATTTCGGCGGCGGCATCGGCGCCTCGTTCGGCGATGTGGACTACGTCGAGCTCGCCCCCCTGGTCGGATTCCGATTGCATCCTCGCGTGAACGCGGGAGTGGGACTTCTCTATCGATGGAGGAGCGACTCGCGCTACGACGGCGGCATCGACACGACGGACTACGGCGGAAACCTCTTCGCCCAGTTCGGGGTGGCGGGGCCGGTGTTTCTCCAGGCCGAGTACGAGTACGTGAGCTACGAATACCCCACGTCCTCCGGGAGCACGCTGCGCGACGGGCAAGGGGCCGCCTTGGCGGGGGCCGGGTTCTCGCAGCGGATCAGCGGGAACGCCGGCTTCTACGCGTCGGCGCTCTACAACTTCAGCTACGACTCCAACGATCTGTATTCCGCGTACGACAGCCCCTGGGTCTACCGGGTGGGAGTGACGGTCGGGTTCTAGGAGTCCGATTCGGGCTTCCTCGACGCCTTCCCGCGTCCGGTTCTCGCCGCCGCCCGATCGCACCGCGCGATGGAGGCGAGACTCCCGCTCCCCGGTCGCCGGGACCGAGCGACGAGTCGTTCTGCTCCTGCGGACGTCATGGGGATTGCGGCGCCGGTCCGGAAGCGCGGAGAATGGATCCGGCGCATCCGTCCATTGGAGGGAGGTCGACCATGTCCGACGCGAAGAACAGGATGGAGGAGCTCCTCGCCAAGCTGAAGCAACAGCGCGACGAGCTCGCCCTCAAGATCCACCTCGGCAAGGCCGAGGCGAAAGACGAGTGGGAGAAGCTCGAGAAGAAGCTCGACGAGCTGAAGGCCCAGGCCAAGCCGGTGACGGCGGTCATGGGCGAGACGGCGAAGAACGTGGGCTCGGCCATGGAGCTCGCGGCGGAAGAGATCAAGGCCGGGTACGAGCGAATCAAGAAGATGTTCTGAGTTTCGGGGACAGTCCCCCGTGACGCCGCGAGGCGTCATGGACAACCAGAGTGAAAATACCGGGGGCCAGCCCCCGGACCCCCGCACCCGCGTACGGTGCAGTCCGGCAGACCGGCCTGCACCTCCCGCGGGTTTTTCATCGCGTTCGGGTGAAGCCCCGAGCTTCATGGACAACTGGTATGCAGACACGGGGGCTCCGCCCTCGCGCCCCCGGCTCCCGCGGGAAATGCACGCCGGCGGACCGGCGCGCATTTCCGCGGGACGTTTTCAGCATTTCAGGCTGACGCCTCGGGCGGCATGGACGACGGTCCCCGGAGCTCTCGAGTTGCACAGGAAAGAACAATGTCATATTCTTTCATGTGAGGATCCCAGATGACCCGAATCGCCGCCCGGCCCGCTGCGGCCAACGCAGGCGTGCTCTCCCGGGCCGTCGTCCGCGCCGCTCGAGCCCTCGACCTGTCGCAGAAGGACGTTGCGCTCGTGCTGGGGGTGAGCGAAGCCACCGCCACGCGCGTTTATCAGGGGCGGCCCATCGACCCGCAAAGCAAAGAGGGGGAGCTCGCGATCGTCTTCCTGCGCCTCTTCCGCAGCCTCGATGCGCTGCTCGGGGGACACGAGACGAACCTCAAGAAGTGGATGCATTCCCCCAACCACCACCTCGGCGGAACGCCGGCCGAGATGATCCGGACCTTGACCGGTCTCTTTCACGTCACCGAGTACCTGGACGCGATGCGGGGGAAGGTGTAACCCGTGACGCCTCTCCCGAGAGCGTTCACGACCCGGACGAGTCGACCGCGCGATCGGGAGCGCGCTCCCGCAGCCGATGACCGGCAACGCGCCAGGCGGATTGAACGCGGGCAGCGGAGCGAATGCTCGTCAGGATCGGCAGGATGCGTCTGAAGCGGGAGTCGCACCTCCGATCCCTGCGGGCGCTGGCCTGGCGGGCGGTGGAGGCGCAACACGTCATCGCCACCCGACGGCTCGTGAGCTCCGTGGAGGAGCACGAGATCCTCGAGCAGATGATCGAGGATCACAAGCCTCCCAGTCCGAAGGGGGACGAATTCTCGGGCCTCCATTACCTCCTCGCCACGCCGTTTCGCTACCCGCCGCTGCGGCACGGCTCGCGCTTCGGCACGCGTGCCGAGCGTTCGATCTGGTACGGCGCCGAGGAGCTGCGCGGAGCGTTCGCGGAGGTGGCCTACTACCGATTGCTGTTCCTCGAGGGAACGACGGCCGACCTCGAGCCGATCGCGCTGGAGCTGACCGCGTTCCAGGCCGCGGTGCGAACCGCTCGCGGCGCCGACCTGACTCGCGAGCCGCACGGGTCGCGGAGGGCGGTCCTTTCGTCGCCGACCGACTATCGCGCGAGTCAGCGCCTCGGACGGCAGATGCGCGAGGACGGCGTCGAGGCGTTCCGCTACTTCTCGGCGCGGGACCGATCGGGCGGGGTCAACGTCGGGGTGTTCTCGCCGCGGGCGTTCGCGGCCCGGCGACCGGCGCGGCTGCAGAACTGGTACTGCCTCACCAGCCGCTCCGGCGTCGAGCTTTCGCGAAAGGACTTCTTCAAGAAGGAGCGCTTCGTCTTTCCCCGATCCGACTTCGCGATCCGGGGCAGGCTCCCTCGCCCCGCCTTGTGAGGCCGACCCAACGGGTCGGAGCCCGCCGGGTAGGGGCCGGGAGCCTACTCGAGATTCTCCCGCACCCGAACGGCCAACGCCCGTGGCGAGCGCACCTCGTAGATGAGATCCGCGCGGTCCGCGAGCGACTCCAGAGCCTCCCGCGCGGTTTTCTCCTTCCAGTCCACGGTCGTCACGAGCGTCATGGGGAGGGGAACCGGGAACTCGAACTGAATCCCGGTGACCTTCCCGATCTCCTCGAGGATCCTCGAGACCTGCGTGTCCTTCAGGGCGAGGGTCACGGGCACGACCCGACCCTCGAGGGCCACGAGCTGGGGCAGCTCCGGAGCATCCCGGAGCGTGAAGGAGACGACGATGGTGAAGTAGACCCGGACCGGCACGCCGTCCCTGAGGGCGGGCTTGTACTTCCACTGCCGCACGGCATCCATGGCGGCCACGGAGAGCGAGGGGAATCCGTCCACCTGCCTCAGGATCTGGAGGTCCGTGACGCTGCCCTCGGTGTCGATCGTGGCCTGGAGAATGACCCTCCCCTGGGCGCGAGCCTGTCGCGCGTCCGGGGGATAGACGGGCTGGACCTTCTCCAGCAGCTCGGGGGCCATCACGTCGTCCGCCACGGTGAGCGGCTGCTCGACGGACTCCGCCGGAAGCGACGACGAGGGGGACGGGAGCGGTTTCGCGAGCGTGACGGCCTCGGGGCCGGCGATCGGACGGACGGGAAACAGGGAGCAAGCGACGACGAAGGCGATTCCCGCTGCGGTGGCCAATCGATGCCAGGCCATGACCTTGAACCTCCATGGCTCGCGAATGCGAGCGAAACGCTCCTCGAGGAGCCGCGAACGGAAGAGGGCGGCCGCGCCCCGCGCGGGCCAGGGTTCGAGCACGAGCGCCACGGTCCGCGCCAGGGCCGCGGCGTAGGCTTCCGGCGCAACGCCCGTGCGTAGCGCCGCCTCGTCGCAGGTGATCTCGGCCGTACTTCGCAGACGCCGGATCACGAGCCACACCGGCGGGTAGAAGAAGAAGACCGCGAGCATCGTGTTCTGGACGAAGGATAGCAACGGGTCGCGCCGCCGCCGGTGCTCGTCCTCGTGGAGGAGGATCGCCCGGAGCTCGACCGTGCCGAGGCCCCGCGCCACAGCCTCCGGAAGGACGATCCTTGGTTTCGAGATCCCGACGACACAGGGGATGGCGTCGGACGGTGTGACGAGCACGGAGCCGGCGGGGATCCGCGTTCCTTCGAGCGCCTGCTGCACGCGGTCGCGCAGCCCGGCGCTCGTCCCGGCGAGCGGTGCGGCCGGACCCGCGCCGCGCCGGGCCCGGGGCCCGCGGCTGCGGACGAGGATCAAGACGGCGCCGATCGCCCAGATCCCGGTGAGGATCGTTGAGATCGGGATCCAGGCGGCAGCCGCGCCGGTGCCGGCGGAGTCGGCGAAGGAGGGAAGAGGATCCAGGACCACCTCGAGGGTCGTCCGGAACCCTCGCTTCGTACCTGGGTCCCGCATTCCCGGCAGCGCGTCGAGGCCGCGCGCAACCGCGGGGCCGAGGAGCGCGAGGGGGAGGAGGAGCTTCACGAGGGCCGCCCACCACACCGCGTGGAGGACCCGGCCGGGCGCGGATCGGAGCAGCCTGGCGATGCCCGCGAGAGCCGCGAGAACCAGCGTGCTCTGCCAGAGGTGCGAGGCCGTTCCGAACCACAGATCCCGAAGCAGCGAGTCGAGCGCGTGCATGTGCGGCCTCCCGGCCCCGTGTCAGCTCCTCGGGGTGCGCCTGCGCCGCTTGGAGAGATCCGGGTCCGCGCGCCCGGCGGCGGGCGCCGAGATCTGCCTCTCGATCGTCCGGAGGTCCTCGAGCGACAGAGCGTCCATTTCGGTCAGATGAGCCACGAGCGGCGCCGCCCTTCCGTCGAACAGGGCGTCGAGGAATCCGCGAATCTCCTTGCGCACCATGGCGGCGCGGCCGACCGTCGGACGGTACACCCAGGCCTTGTCCTCGAGCCGCACGCGCTTCACGGCCCCCTTTTCCTCGAGCCGCTCCACGATCTTCCGGACGGTGGAGTAGCTCGGGGGATCGGGGAGAGCGTCGCGGACGGCGCGCACGGACGCTTCCCCGAGCGACCAGATCTGCTTCAGGCACTGCCACTCGAAACGGGAGAGGTCGGGCAATCTGGACGGCATGGCGGCTTCCTCGGAGTCGTCTGTGACACTTGTCGCATTCAGTATGCGACAAGTGTCGCACGTTGTCCAGGGGAAAAATCGGCATGACCGGATCGGGTGCTGCACGCGCCCCGCGGGTCACCCCGCCGAGCCGATCCGTCGGCTCCCGCCGCCCGGGGCGGCCGCGTCACGCCTCGACCGGTCGAACCCCCTCCGGCCCGATCCCCTTCACGCGGAACGTGGGCGAGTTCCGGAACGCGCAGAAGAGCGACAGGAACGTCACCGCCCCCTCGAAGAGAAGCCGTCGGTCCTCGGACAGAGCGACGAGGCGGCGGACCCGGACCTCCGGATCGGGAGCGTCGAAGGTGCGGACGAGGAGCCCGTCGAGAACGTGTCCGGCCTGGGGAGTGGTGACCTGCACGGCGGAAACGGAGTTGCAGTACTGCATGGCATCGAGAAGGAGGGTCCTCTCGCATCGCAGCGCGCGGCGGTGGTGGAGCAGCAGCTCGATGCCGACTCGCTGCGCCTCCTTGAGGCTCGCGTTCACGAGCCCGTCCATCAGCACGGAGCTCGCCGCATCCCTTGGGACCGGCCGCTCCGATCGCAGCAGCGAGACGAGGACGACGTTCTTGTAGAGCGAGTAGAGTCTCCACGACAGCTCCCGCAGGGGGGTCGGGCGCCCCCCCCGCGGCGCCTTCGGTCCCGGCCAGTTGGGAACGTACAGGCTCTCGAAGACCTGCTCGAAGAAATTCCGACCGTCGAGCGGGTCGTGGAAGTCGATGGAGAAGTCCAGCGTGTTGTCGAGGCGATCGGCGAGCTTGGCGCGGATCACGTCGGGGAACGTTCGCCCGCACTCCATCAGTCGTCCCAGGTAAGAACAGTAGCTCTCCTCGCGATCGAGCCGGGAGAGAGCCTGGAGCCGCGTGTCCAGACGCCAGGCGTCCTCCGGGTCGACCTTGCGGCGAATGCGCCGAAACCGGGTCTCGAGCGCCTTCCAGTCCTCCTCCGGGACCTTCTCCGAGGTGACGTCCTCCACCTTGTCGTGGAGCAGCATGACGACGAGGTCGACCTTGCGCGGCCGCGGAAGCACCTTGACCAGGAGCGCCGTCGCGCGGAGCGGGTGGAGCGCCGCCGCCGGTCCGAGCCGCCGCCTCGAGTGGGCCCATGCGTGCAGCACGTAGTCGATCAGCTCGACGATCTCCAGCCCCTCCCGCTTCGGGAGCGACCGGTCCGCGAGGATCATCTCCAGGAGGTGCTGCGCGGAACCCTCCGCGGCCGTCAGCATGTAGCTCAGGGCCGCGGACAGCCGACGGAACTCGCCCAGATCGGACAGGGCGCTCGAATCTGCTGCGGTCTGCATGGCGGTCCGGCCTCCCAGCGTGCACGCCGGGGATACGGCGGGATGCTCGCCCGATCCGTTTCGGAAGGCGGGGAATTCCCCGAAGGCGATGCGCACCAGCCGCGTCGTCGCTCCCGGCGTCCGCGACCGCGCGATTGTACGCCGGCGGGCCATACCGCGGGCAGTCCTTCATGACGCCCCGGGCGACGCCCGGAACGATGAGATCCCGCGGGGGACGCGGGCGGGCCTGTCGGCCCATCGCCGATTCCAGATTCCGGGTTGCCGCAGCGAAATGGCCTCCCGCCGTTCCGCGGTCGCCCGCGGTTCGGGTTGCGCCATGATTCTCGTGTCCCCTGCCTCCGCGCGGCTCCTCGAGTGCGCCTGCGACTGGTCGTCTGGAACTGCGCGATGCGCCTGCACGACAAGGTCGGGAGGCTTCGCGCGCTGCGGCCCGACGTCGCGATCGTGCCGGAGTGCGCGTGCCCCGAGGTTCTTCTGCGGCGCGCCCCGGATCTCGAGGCGAGAGACTTCGCGTGGGACGGCGCGATCCCGCGGAAGGGGCTCGCAGTGCTGGCCTTCGGTCCCTTCGGACTGGAGATCGACCGGGCTCATCGGCCGAGGTCGGGGACGACGCTGCCGGTGCGGGTCACCGGGCCGGTGTCGTTCCGGCTGGTCGCGGTCTGGGACCTGCCGGGATGGGGGCATCGGCCCTGGGGGCCACCCCCTGAGCCGCTTCCGGATGGGCTCGAACGCCTGTCGGGCTTCCTCGCATCTCCGCCCGCGATCGTCGCGGGTGACTTCAACAAGAGCCTGCTCGCGCGCCGGAGCGATCGACGAGCGGTCCCGTCCCGTCTCGCGCTGCGGCTCACGTCGCTCGGGTTTTCGAGTGCCTACCATCTCGCACGCGGCGTCGAGCACGGCGGAGAGGCGGAGCCGACTTTCTTCCTCCATCGGCGGCTCCCCGGGCGCCACCATGCGGATCACGTGTTCCTCGACACGGCGACCTCTTCCGGCCTGCGTCGGGTCGAAGTCGGCGCGGGAAGACGCTGGGTTCCCTCGAGCGACCACGTGCCGGTCGTCGTCGAGATCGAGCTGGTCGCGGCTCCTTCCGGCCGCCCGGGCGGTTGTGACGGGGCGGGACCGCTCCGGCTCGCCTCGGCGCCCGCGCCGCCGGGTTGCTGCGGATCGTCGCGCGGGCGCTTGCCTGCGCCCGGGCGGCAGGGCAAGGCGACGCCGATCGAGACCGGTCCCGCGCCGCCCGAGGGCTCTCATTCTCTCTGACGGATGCTCCGGGGGCGGAGGGGGACCGCTTCTCCAGGGTGTGCTTCCGGCTCGCTCGGAAGGACCCGGCCCCGAGCTATCATCGACGGGTCGTGGGGGCACGCCCCGGAGGGGTCGTCATGGATCGGTTGCCGCGCGTCCTTGCCTGTGTCGCTCTGGTCGTGTCGTCGACTCTCTTCGCCGCCGATGCGGTCCCGGTCGCGGATCCGAATCTCGAGCAGCGCGTCGCGGCCGTCGAGAAACGGTTCGACGCTCTCGACCATCGCCTCGACGCGCTCATGAAGAAGATCGACGACGTGCTGTGGTTCGAGCGATTGGGCGACCTGGCCGAGATCGACAAGGTGTACTACGCCTCGAAGCCGAACCCGAAGGGCGAAGAGACGTACGGCATCAAGAACGAGCGCCACCCGTTCAAGGTGTGGGCCTACCTCTTCACCCCTCGAAAGCTCGACCGGTCGAAGAAGCACCCGCTCCTGCTCTTCCCGCACGGCGGTGTCCATGCGGACTTCGAGACGTACTACGCCCCCATCGTGCGCGAGCTGCTCGAGCGAGGGTACGTCGTCCTTGCCCCCGAGTACCGAGGCTCCACCGGGTATGGCCGCGAGTACTGGGAGGCGATCGATTACGGTGGCCTCGAGGTGGACGACGTGGTCGCGGGGCGGGACTGGGCGGTCGAGACGCTCGCGTACGTGGATCGAGGCCGCGTCGGGATCCTCGGGTGGAGCCACGGCGGACTGATCGCGCTCCTGGCGGTCTTCGATCACCCGGATCTGTTCCGCGCCTGCTACGCGGGAGTTCCGGTGTCGGACCTCGTGACGCGCATGGGGTACCTGGACGAGGAGTACCGGGGGCTGTTCTCCGCGCCGTACCACATGGGAAAGACCGCGAACCAGGACGTGGCGGAGTACCGGCGGCGCTCGCCGGTCTGGAACGTGTCCAAGCTGAAGACCCCGCTCCTCATTCACACGACGACCAACGACCGCGACGTGAACTCCATCGAGGTCGAGAGCCTGATCGCCCACCTCGAGGCCGCCGGGAAGAAGTTCGAATACAAGATCTACCCGGACGCCCCCGGCGGTCACAGCTTCAACCGGATGGATACCGCGCTCGCACGGGAGTCGCGCGACGAGATCTACCGGTTCCTCGCGATGCACATGAAGTAGGCGACACTTCGATCCGCGCGCTCCCATGTTCCGGCGCGAGGACCCTCTTCCCGCCGAGGGCGTCTCCGTGTAACGTGTTCGGGCCGTGCGCGGACCATGGGGGGACCTGCGATGAGGCTGTTGAGGAAACTCGCCGTCGCGATCCTGGCGATCGCGGTCTTGATCGTCGCGATCGCATACCTGCTGCCACGCCAGGTGCACGTGGAACGATCGATCGGCATCGATTCGCCTCGGGCCACGGTGTTCACTCTGGTGAACAGCTTCAAACGTTTCAACGAATGGTCCCCCTGGAACTCCCTCGACCCGAACGCGCGCTACTCGTACCAGGGACCGGCGTTCGGAGTCGGGGCGAAGATGACCTGGGAAGGCGATCCAAAGACGATGGGCTCCGGGAGCCAGGAGATCATCGAGAGCAAGCCGCTCGAGCTGGTTCGAACGAGACTGAACTTCGGCGCTCAGGGAGACGCTACGGGACAATTCGCCTTGAGCCAGAGGGGAAGCTCCACCGAGGTGACGTGGGAGTTCGACACCGACGTCGGAATGAACCCGGTGGCCCGCTACTTCGGGCTGCTGTTCGACCGGATGATCGGGGCCGACTACCAGAAGGGGCTCGCATCCCTCAAGACACTCGCCGAGAGCCTGCCCAAGACGGACTTCGCGGACCTGCAGGTCGAGGAGACGACCGTGCCTTCCGTCCTCGTGGCCTACGTCGAGGCGACGAGCGGCAAGGACGATCAGGAGATCGCCGCAGCCATCGGCTCCGGCTACGCTCGCGTCGGCGCGTTCCTGGCGACTCGGGGGCTGAAACAGGCGGCGCCGCCGATCACCATCAATCGGAAGTGGGACGACTCGGGGTACGAATTCGACGCCGCGATCCCGGTGGATCGGACCCCCGAGGGGGAGATCCCGGCGGATTCTCCGGTGAAGATCAAGAGCACGTACACGGGGACGGCTCTCGTCGCGACCCACAAGGGCCCATACCGGGGCATGCGGTCGACCTACGACAAGCTCTTCGCGTACTCCAAGGCTCGAGGATACGCCGAGAACGGTGCGCCATGGGACGAGTACGTCAGCGATCCCGGCAGCACTCCCGAGGCCGATCTCGTCACGCGCATTTACCTTCCGGTGAAGTAGTGGATTTCGGGGACACTCGTCCATGACGCCTGAGGCGTCATCCTGAAATGACGCAAACTTCCCGCGGAGATGCGCGCCGGTCCGCTGGCGCGCATCTCCCGCGGGAGCCGGGGTTCTGGGGGTGTCCCCCGGCAGCTTCACTCCAGCAGCCGAATCTCGCGCGACGCTCCGACATCGGCTGCGGCTCCGCTTCGAGCTCGCTGGCCCGGCGGATCGGTCAGGGAGCCTCGGCTGCGTCCTCGCCCGCGCCGCCGGGCAGCCCCATCCTCGTCAGGAGATCCCGGAATCGCGGGTCCCCCCGCAGATCGTCGAGCCGAGGGTTCACGCCCAGGTAGGGCAGATGGTCGGACCGCTCCTCGAACGCCCGCTCGAGCCACTCGAAGGCGCGCTCGCGGTCGCCGAGAGCGGTGTGGATGACGGCGATGTCGAACGCGGAGACGTACGACTCCGTGGAGACTTTCGTCAAGTCGGCGAGCACTTGCCGGGCTTCCTCGGTCCGTCCCGCGATCGCCAGAGCGCGGCCGAGCTGGGCTTCGAAGTTGGGACGGTGTTGCGTCAGCTCGCAGGCCTTGCCGTGAGCCGCGATCGCTTCCTCGAACCGGCCGGTCTCCTCGTAGGCCCATCCCAGGATGCGCAGCGCGGTCGCGTACTCCGGATCCAGATCCAGCGTCTCGGTCGCCTGCCGGATCGCCTCGTCGTAGCGTCGGGCGAAGTAGAGGATCCAGGCGACGAGCATGCTGCTGAAGATCGAGACCGGATCCAGCTCCAGCGCGCGACGGGCCTCGGCGACGGCCTCGTCGTGCCGGCCCATCCGGCTCAGGTGCTCCGCGTACCAGCTGTGCGCGGTGACGTAGTTCGGGTTCAGCTCGATGGCGCGGCGGTACTCGCGGTCGGCGCCAGCCCAGTCCCAGTCGTAGTCGGTCAGGACCGCGGCCAGCGAGGTGTGGGCTTCCCCGAGGGTATCCTCCAGCTCGATCGCCCGCAGCGCCGCGGCGCGGGCGCGCGCGTAGGCGACCTTCGGCGGGACGTCGAGGTACCGGCCACCGTCCACGATGTACGAGTCCGCGATCCCGGCGTGCGCGGGAGCGTAGGAAGGCTCGAGGCGCACCGCCTCCTCGAAGCATGCGAGACCGCGCCGGACCGCTTCCGCCGTGCGCTTGTACCAGAAGTAGCGTCCTTTGAGGCAGGCCTCGTGAGCGGCGGGGTCGATTTTCCGGCCCGCGCGCACCAGGTGCGCGTGCTCCTGGGGCGTGACCTCGATCTCGATCCGCTGGGCGATGCGACGCGCGATCTCGCTCTGAAGGGCCAGCACGTCTCCGACTTCCCGGTCGTAGGTCTCCGTCCAGAGCAGCCGGTCCCGGGCCGCGTCGATCAACTGAGCGGTGACCCGGACGCGCGCTCCGGCCCGCAGCACCGATCCCTCGACGATCGCATCGACGCCCAGCTCGCGCGCGGTCACCGGGAGAGGCTTCTTGACGTACTTGTACTGCATCACGGAGGTGCGGGAAATCACCTTGAGAGCCCGGATGCGAGCCAGGTTGCTGATCAGCGCGTCGGTCATGCCGTCAGCGAAGAAGGCCTGGTCGGGATCGCCCGACAGATCGTCGAGGGGCAGGACGGCGAGCGAGCGGATCGCGGGGATCGCGTCACCGCCGACGAGCTCGTCGCGCAGGTCCGATAGCTCGTTTCGGAGATCGAGAACCGACTGGAAGCGTCGCTGCGGGTCCTTCTGGAGGGTATGCCGGAGGATTCGCTCCAGTTGCCGCGGCAGCCCCGGTCGCACCTCGGTCGCCGGCGCCGGGTCGTCTCGCAGGATCGCCGCGATCAGCGCGGCCGGGGTCCTTCCCTGGAAAGGACGGCGGCCCGTCGCCATCTCGTAGAGGATCACGCCCAGGGAGAACACGTCGGATCGATGGTCCGGCGGCTCGCCGAGGGCCTGCTCCGGCGACATGTACGGCACGGTGCCTTCGAGGGTCTCCTTCGTGGACAGCGTCTGGGTCGAGAGGTCGCGATCGTCGGCACGGGTGGCAAAGTGCGACCGGGCGAGGCCGAAGTCCAGCACCTTCACCCGGCCTTCCTCGTCCACCATGATGTTGCGGGGCTTGAGGTCGCGGTGGATTACCGCCCGGCCGTGCGCCGCGCCGATCGCTTCGGCGATGGCCAGCGCCACTTCGAAGAGCCGCGGGAGCGCCATGCCGCCTTCCGGGATGATCCGGTCGAGCGTGAGGCCCCGGACCAGCTCCATGACGAGGAAGCGGTGCCCGCCCGCCTCCTCGATCGAGTGGATCGTGACGATGTTCGGGTGGCTGAGCGCCGCGACGAGCTTGGCCTCGCGAACGAAGCTCGCGAGCCGATCGGGGTCTGCCTCGAGCTCCTCCGGCAGAAACTTGACCGCGACTTCCCGGTCGAGTCGAGTGTCGGCGGCCTTCCACACGACACCCATTCCGCCCTCGCCGAGCTTCTCCAAGAGCCGATAGTGGGAAAGCAGCTGACCTCGGGCGACCGGCAACGGAGAGCCTCCATGCCCACGAGCCGTCCCAAGTATAGAACAGCGTGCTACTGCTCCTTGTATGGGGGCCGATGCCGTTTCTTCGGCGGGCGCGCGGCCAGCTCGTCCATCACGCAGCGAATCGCCCGCTCGAGCTGCGGATCGATCCCCGACAGAAGCTCGTGGGGAGCGTTCTCGACCTCGATGTCGGGTTCGACACCGCGGTTCTCGACGACCCACTGCCCCCTCACGACGGGGAGTCCGCGGGAGTCGAAGTCTCCACGAAAGGAGGCTCCGAAGATGAGGCCCAGCGACCGGACCCATGCAGCCTCGTACACGAGAGCCGCGGCGCCTGACAGGAAGGAGCGAAGATACACCACCGCGATCAATGGCAGTCCGCTCCATGCGCCGCCGAAGGATCGTGCAGATCTCGACGCCGATGGCCCAGAGCATATCTGCATCTGCACGACCAGCAGAAACAGTCCGAGGACGACGACGAGGCCGTCGTACACGGTGCGGAAGGCGGCGAAACTGGCCTTCCTCGGATCGATGCGCGGGATGATGCAGAACAGACCGACGAGGAAGGCCATGACGATCGGCATGACCAGCACCCCGCCCAGCCTCGGCATGGAGCCGTCCGCTTGCCCGGAAGCGTTCCAGTGCGTGGCGATTCTCTCCGGCAAGAACGCATAGAAGGAGATGCTGGCGGCAGCGGAAGCCAGCACCAGCAACAGCGCGATGACGTGCGTGCGTCTCATGGGTCCACACCTCCCGGATCGAGCGTCGAGCCCAATGCGGGCTTCGCCCGAATGAGCAGCCGTCTTGCGTTCGCCGCCACGAGGGCCAGCTCCCCCGGCTCGAGGCTCTCCTCGATTCAGGTCCAAGCCTCGGCGAGCGCCTCGTCCCGGCGGTTCCCCAGGAGCTGGCTCGAATCGAGGTACGGCAGAATCCGCTTCGCCTCGGGCCCGATCGACGACGCCGGGGCCCGCGGACCGGACCGACACGGGTCGTCCAAGCTGGAATCCGGCGACTCCCCACGGGTTGGCAAGGCCTCCGACCCGCTTGCGGGTAGGAGTGCACGGGCTCGTCGAGTCATGGCCGGCTCCAGCCTCCGTCGGGAAGACCCGCACCGATGCATCGAGCTGGAACGTATCGGGTAGACTTCGGCGCCGTGTCGGCCGGCCCGGCTCCGCCCAAGCGGCTGGAACATATGACCGGTCGGCCGGATGCGGCAGCTGGCAGCGACCCGACGCTGTCGCGACCGCCAGGCGCCCGTCCGGGGCAGGCGATCGAGATCGCGCCCCCTGCCCAGGGGAATGGACGATCCGGTGACCCCGTGGAACTTCCGTTCGTCGCGCCGTCAGCCCCAGCCTCCACCCATCTCGGCATGCGATTCCCCATGCTCGCGTCTACCGCGAGGATTCGAGGTGGTACTTCCGTAGCTTGCGATCCAACGTGGGTCTCGAAACGCCCAGAATCGCGCAGGCGCGAGACTTCCTCCACCGTGTGTGACGGAGAACGTTCTCGATCAACGCCTTCTCGGTTTCGCACAACGAGGCGAGGTCCGGAACGGTGGCGTGGGCCGATATGCACGTTCGACCGAAGCGCAGACTCCCGGGTCTGATGACCTTGGATCGTTCCAGCACGACCGCGGCTTCGATGATGTTCTCGAGCTCCCTGACGTTGTTGCGGCGATAGTCGTGGCCCATGAGCAGGTCCATCGCCTTGGGGCTGAATCCCTCGATTCGCTTGCCCTCCCGTTCCGAATAGAGCTTCATGAAGTGGTGCGCGAGCAAGGGGATGTCCTCGGGCCTTTCTCTGAGGGGCGGCAGCTCGACGGTGATGACGTTCAGCCGGTAGAGGAGATCCTCGCGGAAGGCGCCGCGCTGGACCTCGGCATCGAGGTCCCTGCTGGTCGCCGAGATGATCCTCACATCGACTCGTCGCGAGTGGCTGTCCCCGACTCGCCGGATCTCGCCCTCCTGCAGCGCCCGGAGGAGCTTGGCCTGCATCGACAGCGTCATGTTGCAGATCTCGTCGAGAAACAGCGTTCCGCCGTCGGCTTCCTCGAAAAGCCCCTTCCGGTCTTCCCCCGCGCCCGTGAAGGCTCCTCTCCGATAGCCGAACAGCTCGCTTTCGACGAGGGTCTCCGGGATCGCGCCGCAATCGACGGGAACGAAGCGCTTCTCCCGCCTGGGACCGGAGAAGTGGACCGTCTTGGCGATCAGGTCCTTTCCCGTGCCCGTCTCGCCCTGGATGAGGATGGTGACGGAGCTCTTGGCTACCTCGTCGAGCAGCGCGAAGACCTTCCTCATTCCGGCGCTGGTGCCGATGACTCCGCTCGACTGGTAGTGCTCCTCGACTTCGCGCAGCAGGTGCGCGTGGTTCTCGCGCAGACTCTCGTGGAGCAGCGCGTTCTCGAGCGCGGCGGCGCCCCGATCGGCAATCCCTCTGCAGACACCGATCTTGTCGCGGCTGAACCTGGACCGGCGGCGGTCGCGGGCCTCCGCGAGCCAGAGCAATCCGAGGACCTTCGAGCTCGTGGCCAGGGGCGTGAGCAGGAGCGAATGTAGAGGGCCCTCCCATCCGAGCCAATCCGCGAGCGCCCGTAAGGACGCGGTGTGCTCGCTCGTCTCGAGAAGAACCGCCGCCCGATCCCGCACGCACCGCGCGACGTCCGGGTTCGCGGCCACTGGAATCCGTTCGCCCGAGATCGGCCCTTTCGTCAGGGGCCGAAGGGCGAAGGAATCCGAGACGAAGAGCTCGCCGGCCGCTTCGTCGTGGAGCGTCACGGTCGACGATGTCGTGGGCAGCGAAGTGGTCAACTTCCTGCACAGTCCACGGACGATCTCCTCCGCGCTGAGAGTGGCCGCCAGCTCGCCGCTCACATCGAGGACGAGCGAGAGCTGTTCCGCCTTCTTGATGTTCTCGGTGAGGAGTCGGGCGGTCTCGAAAGTCGTGGCCACCTGATCGGCGACGACGGAGAGCACTCGCTGGTCGTGTTCGTCGAACTCGTTGGGCAGGTCGCTCTGAATGCTGAGAACTCCGATCAGTCGGTCCGTCGCGACGAGAGGAACACCCAGCCACGAGCGGCAAGAGCTGCCGATCACGAAAGGAGTCGGCGGAAGATCGGTGCGCTGCTCGTCCATGCTCCTGATGAGCAAGGGGGTCCGTGTCTGCAGAATCCGCCCCGTGAGCCCCAGATCCTCGCCCGCGCTGCGCGTGAAACTCGCACGGACCATGCCGTCTTCGACGGGGTACTCGCAGCGAATCTCCCCGAGCTCCTCGTCCAGGAGGGCGACGAGAAACGTGGAGATGCCCATCAGATCGTGGAGCTTGTCGTACACCCTCCGCATGATCTCCCGCGGATCCCGGGAAGATCCCACGGCGACGGCGACGTCGTGGAGCATCCGGAGTAACTCAACGTCCTTCTCGATCCGCTCGAACCGTCGGGCGTTCTCCATCGCGACCGCGGCCTGAGACGCCACACAGGACAGGAGCTCCTGGTCGGCCTCGGTGAACGCGTCGACCTCCTTGCTCTCGACGTCGATGACGCCGATCACCCGGCCGCCGACGGCCAGTGGCACGACGAGCTCGGAGCGACCTCCCGGCACTCCAGGGATGTACCTGGGGTCCAGCGTCACGTCCGGGACGTACAGGACTCGTCCCGACTTCGTGGCCGCCGTGGTGATGCCCCTCTCGTCGTCGAGGGGACGGCGCATGCCGGAGATCCGGTTCTCGTATCCGCGCTGGGCTTGGGTGTACAGCTCTCTCGTTGCCTCGTCGACGAGCGCCACGGCGCAGTTGTCGAAATGAAGCGCCTTCTGGATGGTATCGAGAGCGGCCTTCGCGATCCCGTCGATGTCGTGGGATAGGGCCGTCTCTCGGCCCAGCTCATAGACCGCCGCGAGCGTCTCGGCGATCTCCGCGGCGGTCTTCATGCGGGACTCCTCGGCCCCTTCGTGTCGTCCGCCGGCTCGGCGCGTCTCTTGGAACGAGGGCACCGACGTCCGGAGGCCCCCGGGCGGTGAGCGGTGGTACGCGACGCGGCGGGCGTGGCCGTCGACGCGAGAGTCAGCTCCCCGTTCGCGGCCATGCGCAAAAATAACGAGCATCCCCACCGCCAACCGCGCTTCGACGGGAGATGGTGCAGGAAGCGCTCTGGGTTCTTCCCGCCGGTGATCGCCGTCGCTCGGCCGCGCCTGGGCGCGACTCGAGCCTTGACCGTGGACACGTCGTGCCTGCTACCCGGTGGTCCGGGGACCGAACGTGGTTTCCGAACCTTGTCGGGTCCCTCAACGATACGCCAAGTATCGTTGCAGGACGCAACACTTTGTTACGTCGGGTGAAGTCGCTTGGTTTCTGAGAGTAAGGAGGCGTTCCTCGCTGAGGTGACGCATGGCCGCCCGTCGCGGCTGTTCCGCACCACCGGCGATCCCCGAGACGCCGCCGGGCGGACGATGCCGATGCTGAGCTTCTGCGGGTCTTGGGTGCGTCCACGGGATGCTACCGCGCCGAGGTGAGCGTTCGGCACGTCCGTTGCGGGACACCGGGTGGGAACTGGAGGCGGCGATGGCCGGTCGAGGCGGATCGGGGGCGGGCCCAGGGGAACGTGGGAGCAGGAGCAGGACGTGTCCCGCTCGCTGTGCACTTGGAGGGTCACCAACCCCTGAAAGAGACGCCCCGGCGCCCATGTTCTCCTTTGAGCGGTCGATCTCCGTCGCTCAGGTGCGGCGATGACGTTTCAGTCGCCCCGCAAGTCAACCGCGGAGTTTCGGGTCTCAGGGTAGTTCGCGTAGGCACCCCTGATCGCTCCCGTGGAAAAGTTCTGGCGTCGGTCCGAAGGACTGAAGGCCCCCGAGACTCCAGGAGGGCTGGGCGTGGTTTCCGAGTTGGACCCGGCACCCAAACAACGCGCCAACTATTGCTACGATACGTAACGCGTCGTTACGTCGAGCGAGCTAGCGCGGGCTTGATGAAAGGGCAGGGGTTCTCCGTCGAAGTGATGGCCGGTCGCGCCTCGCGGCGCTTTCGTTCTTCTGGCGATTCTCGATGTTCGGCGGGAAGAGGGTGCGGATCTATTTCTTGATCACTGCGCGTGGGCGGCGTGCCGAAGGTTCTTCGCGGTGAGGGCAGTGTTCGGCACGTCCTATGCGTTACACTCGGTCGGAATTAGGAGACGGCGTCGACCGGCCGAGGTGGATCGGAGGCGAGTCGACTCGAAGAGGAGGAGGATTTGGCGGTGTCGCGTCACGCTGGGCAAATGCAGCACCCGGAAACGTCCTGGAGGATGGCGCGCCGGGGCGAGGAATACTAGTGATCGTGTGATGGCGCTCGAGTGAGTCTTCAGAAAGGAGGATGTCATGAAGAAGCTCACATTCACGAAGGAGACACTGCGCGTCTTGCAGGACTCCGACCTGCGGAGGGTCATCGGCGGCGGATTCGGCCCTCGCTTGCCGGTTGATTCAACTGATCCAGTGACAGCGACTTGGCATCCCTGTCCCAGTTCCACCGGAATGATCATCGTCCACAACGCAATCGGTGTCCACAACGCAATCGGTGGCGCTGCGCTGCTTAGGTAGTCTCCAAGCCTGGGAAACGGATCCCTTCCGTTTCCCAGATCGCGTTCGTCATCGTGACGGGGCGCGACGAGGGGACACTATGCCGCGCCGACCGTGTGCTGCCTCTTCCGGTGGCAGGAAGGTCGCGGACCTCGTATTCCTGCTTGAAGCCCGAGTCTCAATCGTCAGGCGCTGGCCGTGAAGCCCGCCTTCTTACGCAAGGCGACCGCCGAGTTCCGGACCTCAGGGTACTTCGCTTTGCGTACCCCGTTTCTTCCCCTGGAGGAGCTTTGGAGTTGGACCGGTGAGTTGCGCGCCCCGGCAACCCAGGACGATCGTGATCAGCTAGAGGAGGCACTGGACGCGGACCGCCGGAGCCTCCGAGGGCGGCTCCGTGAGCTCTTCTCCAGGCGGGAGATCGTCGACGCCCTTTTCGTCGCGTCCCCCAGCCTCTATGACGAACTCGACGAGTGGTTCAAGGACTCGGAGAGCAAGGCGGGCCAGAGGGCGGAGTGCGTTTTCGTCCGCTATCTCGTCCGCATGGCCAGCCGTCCCACCCCCTTCGGCCTCTTTGCGGGGTGCTCTTCTGCGCCGATCGGCATGGAGGATCGCCTCCGACTCAAGGGACGCGCGGTCTATCGGCGACACACGCGCCTGGACATGGACTACCTGTACGAGCTCACCCGCGACCTGGGGCGCGATCGTGAGATTCGTCGAGGACTCAGTTATCGGCCGAACACCAGTCTCTATGTGGCGGCGGGACGCCCACGCTACGTCGAGGCGAGAACCGGCCCTGACCAACGGACTCACCACCTGGTGGCTGTCGAACCTGCGGAGCACCTCTCCAGAGTCCTGGACGCCGCGCGCGGTGGAGCGAGCAGGGATGTCCTGGCCGGGGCCTTGCTCGAATGGGATCCGGACTTGCCTAGAGACGAAGCGGAGTCCTATGTCGACACGCTGATCGACAATCAGGTTCTGATCTCCGACTTGGAGCCCCCCTTGACGGGCCGAGAGCCCGTCCACGACCTCGTGGCGACGCTGCGAACTTGCCCCGGCACAGAACGAGTCGTTGCCATCCTGAGGGAGGCGCAGGGTTCCCTCGAGGCGATCGATCAGTCGGGCGCTGGCGTCGATCCGGCGCGATACCTCTCTGTGGCGAAAGCCTTGGAGGCGTTGCCGACGACCGTGTCGCTTCCGCGCCTCTTCCAGATCGACCTGACCAAGGAGACGGATGCAGCCGGTCTGTCCGCGGGGGTGATCGAGGAGCTTCTCCTGGGCGTGGAGTACCTGCATCGTTGGGGTCGTCCGACTCGAAGGGACTACTTCGCCAGGTTTCGCAAGGAGTTTGTGGATCGCTACGGCGGGAGGGCGGTCCCGCTCGTCGAGGCCTTGGACGAGGAGATCGGTATCGGGTTCGAGCGGTCCAAAGCTCCGGAGGCGGACGCTTCCACACTCCTGGCGGGTCTTTACTTCCCGCCGGATTCGGTGGAGCCTGCACCATGGACTCCCCGAGAGTCGTTCCTCCTCCGCAGACTGGAGCAGGCGTGGCAGGAGAAGGCGACCGAGATTCGTCTGACGCCGGAGGAGATCGAGCGCTTCGGCGAGACGGATCCCCCGGCGTTACCCGACGCCTTCGCGATCATGGCGACCGTGGTGGCGGATTCCGAGGAGTCCATGGGCCGGGGCGATTTCCGAGTGCTCCTGCACAACGCCTACGGTCCGCCGGGGGCCGTTCTGCTCGGAAGGTTCTGCCATGCCGACGCGAATCTGCACCGTCTGGTCGAAAAGGACATCCGCGCCGAGGAAGCGCTCCACCCCGAGGCGGTGTTCGCCGAGATCGTCCATCTCCCCCAGGGCCGAGTGGGCAACATCCTGTGCCGGCCGGTCATGCGCGACTATGAAATCCCTTACCTCGGGAGATCCGGAGCGGCAGCCACCCGGCAACTGCCCATCACCGACCTCTACGTTTCCGTGGAGGAAGAGCAGGTGGTCCTACGTTCCGCCAGTCTCGGTCGAGAAGTGATCCCGAGGCTGACCTCGGCTCACGATTTCACCCAACGGAGCGTCGGGCTGTACCGTTTCCTCTGCACCCACCAGCATCAGCAAGGCGGAGGTGGTCTGGTCTGGTACTGGGGGCAATTCCAGGCGGCTCGTTTCCTCCCGCGGGTCGTGTGCGGGCGGGTGGTGCTGTCTCGGGCTGCCTGGCTTCTGGATTCGAACGACGTGAAACTACTTGCCGAGAGGAATCGGCTGGGAACCTTCGAGCTCGTTCAGGACTGGCGCCGGAAGCGGCAGATCCCTCGTCTGGTTCTGTTCGCGGATTTCGACAATGAACTCCTGGTCGATCTCGACAACATCGTCAGCATCGAGGCCTTCGTCCCTCTGGCCAAAGAGCAGCGTGGAGCTCGCCTGGTCGAATTCTTCCCTGACGCTGAACAACAGATCGTGCAAGGTCCCGAAGGCCACTATGCGCATGAGCTGATCGTCCCCTTCATCCGTGCCCGACCCGCGCCTTCGCAACCTCGCCTTCACCTGAATCTCGAAAGAAGACCGAGATCCTATCCGCCGGACTCGGAGTGGCTCTACTACAAGATCTACTCCGGCACGTCCTGTACCGATCAGGTCCTGACGCGGGCCGTCGGGCCGGTCGTGCGCGATTGTCTCGCCGCCGGTCTTGCCGACCGCTGGTTTTTCGTCCGCCATGAGGACCCGGACCTGCACCTCCGCGTGCGGCTGCACGGTGACCCGGAGGTATTGGGGACTCGAGTCCTGCCGGCCCTGCGATCGGCCCTGACTCCGTTCGTCGAGCAGGGATGGGTCTGGCGCATCCAGCTGGACACCTATGAACCGGAAGTCGATCGGTATGGTGGCCGGGACGGCATGGAGGTGGCGGAAAGGATCTTCCACGTCGACAGCGACGCGGTTCTCGAACTCCTGCCGTTCCTCGAGGGGGACGAGGGGGCGAACTGGCGCTGGAAGCTGGCCTTCTGGGGAACGGACCGGCTCCTGGACTGCTTCGGCCTCGACTCGGACGAGAAGGCGACCCTCCTGAGAGAACTTCGCGCGAAGTACGGGAAGGAGTTCTCGGCCCACCTTTTGTTCTTCCGGTATCAGCTCGCCGATCGGCTCCGGAAGGACCGTCCCGAGCTGTTGACGCTCCTCGACACTCCCGGGGCGGCGGAGTCGGCGCATCCCGGCGCAGCGGTGCTCCGAGCGAGATCGGAGCGACTCGAGCCGCTGGTCGCGGAGCTGCGCGCCCTGGAGGCCGATCGGCGCCTTTCGGTGCCGTGGATGCAGCTCACGTTCTCCTTCGTCCACATGCACATGATCCGCCTCCTTCGTTCGCACCATCGCGCGCACGAGCTCGTGCTCTACGATTTCCTCGACCAGCTCTATCGGTCGAAGCGCGCTCGGAAGGCGAAGTCAGGAAGCGTTGGCAGGACGTAGGTAAACGCGGACGGTCACTCCCGACTTGATCTGCGCCGGCCGCGGATCAGCGGTGTCGAGGACTCCCTCCACCACGACGAAGTCCAGGCCCGGCTCCGCCTCGGATCCGATGTTCTGCACCACCCCTCCGATGCGGATTCCGGAGCCCGGGAGTTCCACCGCGATGGGCGCGTTCCTCCGAAACGTGCCGGCGAGCTCGATCGGCAACGCAAACCGGACGATGAGTTCGTCGCTGACGAGGCGGAGAATGGGAATCTCCAGATCCACCATCGCGCCGGGGTGCTGGTAGACCTGCGCCACCGTTCCGGAAAACGGGGCACGGATCTTGGCGTAGTCCTTTTCCTTCGCGAGCAAATCGACCTGAGCGTTCATTTCCTCCACGCTCGCCTCGAGCCGCGTCCATTCGGCCTCGGCGGAGGATTTCCGCGCGTTCGCTTCATCCTTCGCTTGTGGAGAAACGACCTCTTCCTCGGCCAACTTCTCTTGCCTGCGGAAGGTTACATCCGCGAGGTTCTGAGCGGCGTCTGCCGCGGTCACGGCAGCCTCCGCTTCCTTCTTAGCCGCCTTGGCGGAACTGAGTCGTTTCTCGACGAGAGCGGTGTCGAGTTCGGCGACGACCGTTCCCAGCCGAACCGCGTCTCCCATCTGGACGGGAACCTCCTTCAACCTGCCCTCGGTCATGGGAGCAACCTCGACCGACTGGCGCGCCACCACGACCCCGACGAATCCCTCGTCAGGTTGGCCGGAGGCTACCGGCAGGGGAGAGGTAGGAGCAGAGCCCTCCGGCTGTCGCGTCAAACTCGCGGGCTGATTCTCCACCTGCCGATCAGGGAGAGCGAGCAGGGAGACGGCCACGACGACAGTCAGAGAGGCCCCGCAGAGTCCGAAGAAGAGGAGCGTGCTGCTTTTTCTGCGCACGTCAATCCCGCCGTCCGCCGGGGAGGATGTCCCCGGATGCGAAAGGGGCCGTGGCCTGCGCCGCGATCAGATCCGCATACAGTCCTCCGGACGCGAGGAGCTGGGAATGGGTGCCGCGCTCGACGATCCGGCCTGCCTCCATCACCAGAATGAGGTCCGCCCGCGAAATCGTGCTCAGGCGATGGGCGATGAGGACGACGGTTGCCCCCAGGGAAGCCAGCTCCCGTTGGATCGCCTGTTCGGTGATCGAGTCGAGATCGCTAGTGGCCTCGTCGAGAACGAGGATCCGCGGCGTATGCACCAGCGCCCGCGCGAGCGCGATCCGCTGCCGCTGACCTCCCGAGAGGGAGCGGCCTCCGTCCGGCAGGGGGGTGTCGTATCCGAGGGGCAGGCTCGTGATCTCCTCATGGATCTGCGCCCGCCGGGCCGCCGCGAGGATCCGGTCCAGGTCGACGGTCGGATCGGCTCGGGCGATGTTGTCGCGAATGGTCGTCGCGAAGAGGGCGGGGTCCTGGGGCACCAATCCCATCTGCACTCGAACGGAGCGGTACTGGAGACGAGCGAAGTCCAGGCCGTCATACAGGATGCGTCCCGGCGAAGGCTCGTACAGGCCGCAGAGCAAGCGGGCAAGGGTGGATTTGCCCGATCCGGAGCGGCCGACGATTCCAATCTGCTGGCCGGGCCGGACCTCGACCGAGACGTCGTCGACGGCGAGCGGGCTTGACGGACCGTAGCGGAAGGAGACATGGTCCAGTGTGATCTGTCCCGAGAGAGGGGGAGCGGGGGAGGCCGCCGCTCCCTCCTGTTCCCGAGGGGAGCACAGCACGTCTTCGATCCGATGGAGGTAACTACGCACCAAGCTGAACTGAAGAGCGGTTCCGAGCAGGGAGGAGAAGGGGACGAGAAGCGCCGAGGCGAGCGCGCTGACGGCGAGCATCGGGCCCAGGCTCATGCGGCCCAGGAGGACCTGGTAGGCACCCAGCCAGAGGATCAGGAGGGGTGAGGCCAGACGAAGCGCCGCCAGGAGGGACTCGACCAGCGCAGCCAACCGGCCACGACTCAGGACCACGTTCAGGACGTCGACGAATAGGTGCGACCAGCGTTCCGCGACCCGGTCTTCGATGCCGCTCGATTTCAGGGACTCCATGCCGGCCAGCATCTGCACCTCGTATCCTTGGGCCAGAGCCTGAGCCTCCAGCTCCTGGGCCATCAGCTCGCGATATCGGTTGCGGCTGCCGAGGAAAAGCGCGAGCTGGACCACCGCCAGCAGGCTCACCAGAAGAGCCATCCGCCAACTGTTCCAGAGCAGGATTAGCAGATAGATCAGAACCAGGACTCCGTCGAGAACGCCGGAGACGAGTCCGGAGGTGAGGATCTCCCGGATCGTGGAGTTGCTGTTCAGCCTGAGAAGGAGGTCCCCCGCGGTCCGCTTCTGATAGAAGGCATAGGGGAGCCCGAGGAGGTGCTCGAGGAAACTCATGGTGAGCCGGACATCGACCAGCGTGCGCAAATGGAGAAGCAGGTGGGCGCGGATCAGCGAAGACAGGAAGAAGAACACGACGATGACGATCAGCCCGGCGCCCAAGACCAGAAGCAGTTGGTAGTCCCCCTGGGGCACGATTCGGTCGACGACCAGCAGCATCACGGCGGGCAAGAAGAGCGTCAGGATCTGCAGGAAGGCCGACGTCACCAGGACTCTGGAGACCAGACGCGAACCACGAAGTGCCTGCGCGAGAAAGGGCCAGAGCCGGGACGAGGGATGAGATTCCGGAAGGAAGTCCTCACCGGGCTCGAACACCATGGCGACTCCGGTGAGCTGCTTTCTCATTTCCGGTTCCGGGATCGTGCGCCGGCCCATTGCCGGATCGATCACCCGCACCCCCTTCCAATGCAGCCCCTCGAAGACCACGAAATGATTGAAGCCGAGGTGGAGAATCGATCCGGCCGGCAGGACCCCGAGGTCGTCGACCTCCTCGAGCTTGACTCCGTGTGCACGCAGTCCGTAGGAGCGGGCGGCCTCGACGAGTCCAAGAGCATTGACACCGTCCCGGCTCGTCCCGGTACGCTCTCGAATCTCGGAGAGCGGAACGTCCTTGCCCAGGTGGCTCAAGACCATCGCCAGGCACGCGGCTCCGCATTCGGCCACCTCCAACTGCGCGACATACGGAATCCGCCGTTTCCGATGACGGGCTCCCAGTCGCTGCAGCGCGGGAAACCGCGGTCCCGAGGGACCGGAGGGATGCGCCTGCGGTTCTTGGCCTTGTCTTGCGTCCGGCATCGGTCTAGGCGCCTACCTTGGTTTCAACGAGGGTCCACCAGGGAAAGAGCAGGTCCAGCATCCTGCGGGGGCGTACAACAACAGCGGCCTCCCCCTGCATGCCGTGAGAGACACGGTAGGATTGACCGTGGCTCGAAATGAGGATGTCGGCCAGCCGAGCCCACACCATCACGCTCGGTCCCTGCGGAAGGAGCAGGCCACCGACCTCCGGCCCGAGAACGCGCAGAACGCCTTCCGGACCGAGCGCTTCCTGGTCCACCATCACGATCTTGGCTGTATGGTACTGATAAGGGTAGCCGGACAGCTCGAGGCGCAGCTCCTTTCCTTCGTGCAGGAAAGGCCGAAATTGTGCGGGCAGGATCGCCACCACCGTGCAACCCGACGACTCCCTCGGACCGGTCAGAGTGGCGAGAAGATCTCCCGGCTCACAGTGCAGGCCTGGCCGCGCCCTGATATCGATGATCGTCCCGGCCTGGGGCGCCCGGACACAACGCTCATCGAGTTGGGCCTTGGCCAGCATTCTCGCGGCTGCGAGGGCGCGCAGGTTAGGGCGGGCGCCGGGGTCACCAGGGTTGGACAGGTACTGGACCAGCTGGGCGTCGTATTCCCTCTCCAGCCGGGCACGGCTCGCCTCTTGCTGGCCGGAATCGAGATACAGCAGAGGCTCGTTGGCCTGCACGTCCTGATGAGGACCCACCTCGACGGAGACCACCGTTCCCGCCGTCTTGGACGTCACGATCGTATGTTCCATCCAGATGACGGCGGGACCGCGCGCGTACTCCGGCAGCTCGACCAGGATGACGAAGACGAGCCCGACGACGGCGGCCGCCACGAGGAGCCAGTAGGTCCACCGGGTCCAATCGGGACTCAGGCGCAGGAGCTGACCATGAAGCTGCTCCCGCCGGGCCGAGTAGTAATCGAGAGCTTCGGACCGGAAGAGACCCCCCTTGGAGTCGGTCACGTCCGATCACCTCCCTTGGGGAGAGAATACTCCCAGTGGAGGACGAAATGCGAAACCCCCGAGGGATCTGGACGCCGAGGTCCAGGTGAACGAGGCGCCCGAGTCCAGGTCGGCTTCTCGCGAGGGGGAACTCGCCGTCGTTCGTCCCGGTCTCCCTCTCGGTCCCTCGGATCGGCCCGGTCGATCCCTTGGCGATCGACGCCCTCCGAAACCCCGCGTCCTTCATCGAACCCCGATCCGGGGTCGTTACACGGCCCAAACGGGACACGCGCAATTCTCGTTCCGCCGAGCACAATCCGTTTCAGAATCCCTCTGTCTTGCCGAACCGTCGTCGCCGGCAGGACGCAGGATGGATCGAGGGGACGTGCCCCGTTGAAGCCCGCGCTCCCTGCGGCACCGCAGCGAGCGAGCGTCGTCCGCCGGATCCTGACCGCGGCGCTCGTTCCTGCCGCGACGGGGCCGGGGGCCCCGCCCTGGCACAGGTCGAGAGGCACGTGAGCGCGGACCTGGGCCACCGGACCGGCACGTTTCCATGGAGCATCGCCGGCGACGAGCAGAACGTCCTCTCGGAGCTGACGTGGGACCGATTGCAAATCCTGCGCGTCGACCTCGGCGCGGACGTCGTGGGGGATGAGCGGTGGACATTCAAGGGGAATGTCTCGTTCGGGTCCGTCCTCTCCGCGCGCGCCCGCGACTCGGACTGCGCGGGGAACGACCGCGCGCTCGAATGGTCGCGTTCCTATTCCTACGGGGACGGCAGCGATGTTTGGGACGCCGCCGTCGGCATGCGCGGTTGCGGTCGAAGAGTGATCGGCACCAACCGATCCGGCGCGTCCACATCCCGAAGGATCAGGGAAAGACAGGGCCGATTGGGATTTCGGCGTTTGAGGACGCGTTGGTCCAGGACGCCGTGCGCGAGGTGCTGGAGGCGATCTACGAGCGGGATTCCTTGGACTGTTCGTACGGCTTCCGACCCGGACGCAGCACCCACGACGCCGTCCGGACTCTGGACCGGATCGTCCACCTGGGCGAGGAGAACTGGATTCTGGAGGCGGACATCGTGTCCTGTTTCGACAGCGTGGATCGCACCGCGCTCGTCGAGCTGCTCCAGACTCGGGTCGGGGATGGGTCGCTCTTGCGGCTCATCGGCAAGTGCTTGCAAGTGGGGTGCTCGACGGGGAGGAGTTTACTCGTCCCGAAGTCGGCACCGCCCTGGGGTCGGTGCTCTCTCCGCTCCTCGCGAACGTCTATCTGCACTACGTGCTCGACCCGTGGTTCGAGACCGAGGTGAAGCCGCGACTGCGGGGCAGGGCAACCCTGATCCGCTACCGCGACGACTTCGTCATCGATCTCGAACGCGAGGACGACGCTCGGCGTGTGATGGAAGTGCTCGGCAAACGGTTGGGGCGCTTCGGCCTGTCCCTTCATCCGGACAAGACGCGCCTGAAGTTCCCCGTTCATGCGGACCTCCGCATAGGCGGGGCAACTTCACTGCACGCGGATCCACCCGTCCACCTCCCGAAAGATCGCAGCTTCTCCGCGCAGGTAGCCTCCGACGAGCGCTTGCTGCGTCGGCGCGTCGCCGGTCCCGTGTCCCGGGGCGGAGTCGTCCTCTTCTCGCATCCTCTTCCGAACCGCCGGTGCTCGACGGCGACTGACTAGAGGATAGAGCGTGAGGTACCCCGCGAAAAGAGCGCGGACGCGGGACCGTCGAAGAAAGACGCCGAACGAGGAGGAGACCGTGAGAAATCGACCGTGAAGGTACCGGTGCTCGCGGCGGCGCGACGGCCAAGGCCCAGATCGAGGGCGATCCGTGCCACCGAGACCCGCCGGGCAATTCGGTTCCGCGCGATGCCCACGATCTCGGCCCGGAGCTCCGCCGTGTCCCTCCGGCAGCGGTGCGAAGCGCGCTCTGCCGGGTACCGGGTCGCGGCCGGAGAGGTGGAATCGAGACAGCGCCGGGCTCGCCGGCGTAGACTGGAGAACGATGCAGCGTTCGAGCACCGCCTGGTGACGACCAACGGATGCCCGGCCGCGCGGTTCGCTACCGGAAGGCGTAGGGCGAGGACTTGCGGCAGAGCCAGGTGCGGTTCAGACACGGCTGTCTCATCGGACGCTGACTCGAACGGCGTCCTTCGCGCTCGTGTCGGAAACGCGATCTATTTCACTGAACCGTTGAAGATCTCTCGTGCCGTTTGGGTGGAAGCGATCTGTCTCTTGCGAAGTGCGGTTTCAACCGAGGAGGTTCCCATGATCCAGAAGGTCGTTGCCACCGTCGTCTGCGCCGTCACGGTTCTAGGAGGCGCCGCTTCGTCCCCGGTCGGGCCTTACGCAGCGAGCCAGGTCGTCGTTGCAGACGTCGTCAAGGCGAAAACTGCAACGGACGACTCAGGTCGACTCGTGCTCAAGTCGGCGACATTCGATCCGACGCGCGAAGCCACCCCGTCGTCCGTCGATCGCATTCCCGAGGGGCGCCTGGTTCGGCCCAGCTCCGAGGCAGCCCTCCTGCTCGTGCAGTTCCAATCGGGGCCGACGGCTCGAGAGCAGGAAGCGGTTGGAAACACAGGCGCCGCGGTCCTGTCCTACGTACCGCACCACGCTCTACTCATCCGCGTGAAGGCGGCAGGAGACCTGACTGCGTTGCGCGAGATACCGGGCGTCCGCTGGGTCGGGCGCTTCGAGCCCGGATATCGGATCAACCCATCGCTGGCCAGCGAAATGGCATCGCGCCGCGAGTCCAACTTCACGTCTTCCTCGATCGGTACCATTGTCGTGCAACTCGCGTCCACGGAGGACGCTTCGGCGCTCGCGGCGGCGGTGAAGGAGTCGTTCATCGACGCGTCCATCGAGCTCCCCCGCGAAGGCTCGAACCTGACGAGGATCTCCGCGGCGGAGGGAACCATCCCGCAACTGGTCGGCGCGTTGATTCGCGATCCCGCGGTTCTCTGGGTCGAACGCTACGTCCCGCCGATCCTGCACAACGACAACTCGGTCTGGATCGGCCAGTCCTACGACGCACACGGTCCGGAGGAGGCGCACGCGCCCGACCCGAAGTTGTACGAATTCTCTGCGACGGTATGGAACCACGGACTGCTCGGGCAGGGGCAGATCGTGGGGATCGCCGATACCGAGCTCGAGTTCGGAATGTGCTTCTTCGCGGATCCGCTGCGGGAGGTCTTACTGCAGCAGGTGGCGCCTCCCGCCGCGCTCGCGGCCGACCCCCTGCATCGCAAGATCCTCGCCTTCAACTATGGCTCGCTGGACCCGAACTCAGCCTTGGATTCGTTCCGTCATGGAACGCACGTCGCCGGAAGCGTCGCCGGGGACAATCTCGCCCACCCGGCCGGAACGTCGGCGGGCCACGACACCGGCGACGGCATGGCGCCGAGAGCCAAGATCATATTCGAAGACATCAGTCCCGGAGTTCAAGACAAGTGCGCAGGGTTGCTCATCGTGGACCTGGCGCCGCTGCTCACGCAGGAATACGTCTCGGGCGCGCGGCTGTCCACCAATTCCTGGGGGACCGGCGCGAACTTCTACGGAAGTGAGTCTGTGGCGGTCGATGGGGTGGTCTGGGCGCGCGAGGACTTCTCCGTGTTCTTCTCGGCGGGAAACGAAGGCGTCGCCGGAGTGTCCCAAGAATCGGGCGCAAAGAACTCCATCGGGGTCGGCGCCACCGAAACGTACGATGCGACATTCCACGACGAGTTCGGGATTCTCACCCCGGAGAACATGCTTTCGTTCAGCTCGCAAGGGTTCATGTCCGATGGACGCTACAAGCCGGATCTCACGGCACCCGGCAGCGTCGTGTCGAGCCGCTTCCCGGTCAGCTACTACTCGAACGCGTCGGATCCGCACTGCAATCCCTCGGACCCGCAGGTGTGCTTCCCGAGTTTCGGCGGTTGCTATGTCACCGACACGTCGCAGTCCTGCTCGTCGGCGGGACTGTCCGGGACATCGATGGCGTCCCCAACGGCGGCGGGCCTCGCCGCGCTGGCGAGGCAGTACTTCACCGACGGCTTCTACCCGTCCGGGAGTGCCGCTCCCGCCAACTCGCGCAATCCGTCGGCAGCCCTGATGAAAGCGGTCCTGATCAACGGCGCCAGAAACATGATCGGCCACACGTACGACCGCCGCGGGAGTGGGCCGCACACCGACCTCGGTCCGCTTGCCGACGCTCCCGGGCCGAAGCAAGGATGGGGGCGCGTCACGTTGGACGACGCCCTCTATTTCGGCGGGGATACCCGGCGCTTGCGCATCGCCGACGTGCCCAACCCGGCCGGACTGAGGACCGGCGCGACGAGCACGTTCCAGTTCAACGTCAGCTCGAGCACGGAGCCCCTGAAAGTGACGCTCGCGTGGACCGATCCGCCCGGAAGCCCGAGCGCCGGCGTTGCGCTCGTCAACAACCTCAATCTCGAGATCACCGCCCCGAACGGGACCGTCTATCGGGGGAATCAATGGACCGCGGACAACATCGACGTCCCGGGCGACAAGATCTCTGCCGCCAACCCGACGGCATGGGACACCGTGAACAATGTCGAGGGTGTGGTGATCCCCTCACCCGCACCAGGGTTGTACAAGGCTCGAGTGATCGCGTCGAACGTCCCCGGCTATCAGTCCCGTTTTACCCAAGGGTATGCCGCGGTTGTGACGGGTGCGACGGGGGATTGCACGGCCGCGACTCCGCCGGGGAACCCTGTCGCGAGGGCGATCCGGTTCGACCACGTCCGCGTGACGTGGGATGCCGTGCCCGGCGCGATCGAATACAAGATCCTCCGGAACAGCGACGGTTGCGCCTCTCCGATGTCCCCGGCGGTGATCTTCTCGGTGGCAGCGGGGCAGACCGGGTACGACGACCTCACGACCGTCCCGGCTTCGACCTACAACTACACCGTGCGCGCCGTGATGTCCGCCGACGGTTGCGAAACCTCGGACAGCGCCTGCGCCAGCGTGCCGACGCTTTCGCCGCCGACGGTCAGTGCGGTCACTCCACCCGACGGCCTCAACAACGATCCGACACTGCTGACCATCACCGGGACGGGCTTCGTGGCCACGCCGAGCGTGTATCTGGGCACCGCGTCGCAACCGCAGAAGTACGCGCTCGCGGGAGTGTCCCTCGACTCCTCGACTCAGCTGCGCGCAACGGTTCCGGTGAATCTCCAGACGGGAGTCTACACGCTCACGGTGGTCAACCCCGACACGCAGTCCGGTATCAAGACGAGCGCATTCATCGTCAGTGCTCCGCTTCAGACGGTCACTGCATTCACCGCGGACTATGACATCGTCGGCAGGCCGGACTACACGATCTCGCTCGTCGATGTCCAAGGCACGTCACTCACCTCGACGATCTCGCTCGGCGCGAACAGCGGACCGACCGACGTCGCAATTCGAGCGGATCACACGCTGGGCGTGGTCCCCTACTGGTGGCCAACGGAGAAGGTGGCGCTCATCAATCCGCTCACGCGACGGGTGATCCAGACTGTCAATCTGCCGACGGGCAGGCGCGGCCAGGGTGTCGCCCTCGATCGGTCCGGTGCCTATGCCTACGTCATGAGCCGCAACAGCGGAACTCCGGCGCCGGCGTACTTGAGCAAGTTCGATCTCACCAGCAGAACATTCTCGTCCCACGTTGCCATCGGGCAGGGAATCCTGAACGCGCCGTTCGACGATGTCGCCATCACGCCCGACGGGACGAAGGTCTGCGCCACGAACTCATTCAGCGGAACCGTCAGCGTGCTGCGCACGTCCGACATGGCGGTGCTGGCCACCGTGACCGTCGGGACGACCCCCACGGGGCTCGCCGTGTCCTCGGATTCCTCGAAGCTCTACGTCGCCAACCGGGATTCCAGCAACGTTTCGGTGGTCAGCCTGAGCACCTATTCCGTCACCAAGACGATCGCCATCTCCGGCGCGGGACAGCCGTTTGGTCTGGCTCTCAGCAACTCCGATACACTTCTTCAAGTCGCCTGCTTGAACGGGCTCGTGACGCTCAACCCGTCCACCGGCGCGACGATCCGCACGGGCGCGATGGGCACCCCGTTCCGGCGCCTTGCATGGCTCGCGTCCACCGGGAAGCTGTACGGCCTCAGCTACACCACTCCGTCGCGGGTCTACCGTATCAACCCGTCGACCTTGGCCCTCGAGATGTATGGGACCGGCGGAAACGCTTCGGCCGGCATGGACGTCGCGGAACCCAAGTCGCCGACGATCGTGAGCGTCTCGCCCGCCAGCGCCTGCAAGAACGGGGGCGTCACCGTCACGATCACGGGCAGCCAATTCCAGGGTGAGGTGCGCGACGATGCCAATCAGATCGTGCAGCAACGAACTCGCGTGTACCTGGGGACTGCCGAGGTTACGAGGGTGACCTTCGTCAGCTCGACGCAGATGACAATGGTGGTGCCCGCACGCGCTCCCGGAACGGTCAACGTCACGGTCACGAATCCGAGCGGGAAATCCGCCACACTCACGAACGGTTTCCGATACTTGAAGTTCGATTGCCTCTCGACGCCGTAGCGGCTCCTCGGTGCGCGTCCGCCGGCACCGACCTGCGGACCGCCGTCGCGAGTCGGATCCCGATGCTCGCGGCGATGTGATTCCGATCGTTCCGGAGCCTCTGGCTGCCGTCGCAGCCGACGCTCGTGGTGATGGGGATGTGGCAGGGAGTCGGGACGAGAAGCGTGTCCATCCCGCCGCCGTGGCGGCGGGATGGACACGGCTCGGAGTGCAGCGCCGAGCATGCGTTGGAGGTCGACCGACGCAACGCCTGGCCAGGGCGCACAGCGGGAACGATGCGGTGGCTCGAGCGTGAGCCCTCGTCGTTCCCCTCGACGAGTGACCTCTTCCATCACTGCGAGGAAAGAACCCACCTTCGACGAGAGATCCTCGGGGCAACTCCCGTGCGTCCGAAGGTGCTGGGGCAGGTCCGAGGTCGCCACGCGAGGCAAGATCACGCCACCCTGTCGGCCCCGATTGCTCCTGGTCGACGAAGTAGGCTCTTCGTCCTACGACTCCCGTTACGCCGACCTGCTTTTCAACGTCGTCACCCGCCGGCATCAGCAGCGATCCATGGTCCTGGCCGCCAACAAACCGTTCGGCGGGTGGAGCACGATCCCGATCCCTTCCTGGAGCCCGTGGTACACTCGCCCGCCGCGGCGAGAAAGAATTGCCCCGGCACGGCCCGTGCGCCTTGCGCACGTTCGGAGGACCATGCGATGAAAGGAAGGTGGACGATCCTGCTCCTGGCGGTTCTCGCGTTCGCGAGCCCGGCACTGGCCGGGCCGTTCTTCGTCGGCGCCTCGATCGGCAACGCAACGCTCGAGGCCGATACGCCCGACATCAACTTCGACGGAAGCGACACGAGCTTCAAGGCCTATGGCGGGTACCGCTTCCTCCGTTTCTTCGGGATCGAAGGGGGCTACGCCGATCTGGGCGCCCCGGAGGACGCCGGAGTGAAGATCGAAGCCACGGGCTGGGACGCGTTCGCCGTTGGCGTTCTTCCCCTCGGTCCGATCGAGCTGTTCGCCAAGGTCGGCGTCGTGAGCTGGGATCTGGAATCGAACGGCCCGGGCTCCGTCAGTGATGGGGGCGAGGACGCGGCGTACGGGGTCGGGCTGGCGTTTTCGCTGAAGAAGATCGCGATCCGTGCCGAGTTCGAGAAATTCGACGTCGGCGCGGTGGACAACCTGTACCTGGCGTCGGTCGGGGTGGAGTGGCGCTTCTGAACGCGCCCCGGCGCGGCGCCCAGGGAATGTCGGCGGTCACGGCCTGACCCGACGCGTCTTCCGAAGCGCGAAGACGGAGGCGAGGAGCGCGAGCCCGATCTAGCCCGGCTGATTCACGAAGGACCTGCTGCGCCGAAGCCGGTCTCGCTACGGTCCTTCGTGAATCATCCGGGCCAGGAAATTCGAACTGCCTCTCCGATCCTCCTCCCGAGTACTGCCCCCCCGGCAACATCCGCTACGGGCACCGTGTCAACCGCACCTGGCGTCGGCCGAAACCAATCGGCCTTCTCCGGACCCCGCGGAAAATGCACGTAGGCAGACCGGCGTGTATTTCCCGCGGGGGATGATCGTGATTCCAGGGTGGCGCCGCGAGGCGCCATGGCCGACTGCCCCCGAACCTCCGCATCTCGCTCTGGCGCAGCGCGCTACTGCACCTTGTACGGCGGCCGAGCCGGCTTCTTCGGCGGGCGCGCGGCCAGCTCGTCCATCACGTAGCGGATCGCCCGCTCGAGCTGCGGATCGCGCCCCGACACCAGCTCGTGAGGAGCGTTTTCGACCTCGATGTCGGGGTCGACACCGTGATTCTCGACGACCCACTGTCCGCTCTCGGGATTCCACATGCCGAAGTCCGGCATGGTCACGACGCCGCCGTCCACCAGCGGGAGATCGTGGCTGATACCGACCAGGCCGCCCCACGTCCGCTTCCCGATGATCGGTCCGAGCCCGCGGAGCCGGAAGTAGTACGGGAACGCGTCGCCGCCCGAGCCGGCGTACTGGTTCACCAGGATGCACCGCGGCCCGTCGAGAGCGGACGAGGGGGTCTTGAATCCGTTTCCGTCGCGGCTGGACCATCGGACCCACGTCTGGCGCTGCAAGCGCTCGATGAAGAAATCGGGGATGAATCCGCCCCCGTTCCACCGCTCGTCGACGATGATCCCGCTCTTGTCCGTCTGCGGGTAGAACTGGCGCGTGAACTCTCGCATCCCCGCAACGGCGGTGTCGGGGACGTGGATGTACGCGACGCGGCCGTCCGTCGCCTTCGCAACCTTCTCGCGGTTCGCGGTGACCCAGTCCACGTACCGGAGCGAGGACTCGTCCGAAACCGGCGTTACCGAGTAGGGCCTGCGCTTCGCATCGTCCGGCGACCCGCCGACCTCGATCTTCGTCTGCTTGCCGGCGGTCCCCTCGAATGCCGCGTACAGATTCGTCGGAGCCTTCAGCGGAACGCCGTTGACCGACAGGAGATAGTCGCCCTCGCTCACCTCGACACCCGGCGCCGCGAGCGGCGCCGCTTCCTTGGAGTTCCAGTCGGTCTGCCGGAAGATCTTGGAGAAACGGTACCGCCCCGATTTGGCGTCCAGCTCATAGTCGGCACCCAGGAGGCCGATCTCCACCTGGCTCGCGTGAGGCGCATCGCCGCCGCCCACGTACGCGTGGGACGTCGCCAGCTCGCCGATCAACTCGCCGAGGATGTAGTTGAGGTCGGCTCGATGGGCGACGAACGGAACGAGCTGCCGGTACTTCTCGCCGACGGCCTTCCAGTCCAGCCCGCCCATCCCGGGGTCGTAGTAGAAGTCGCGCTCGAGGCGCCACGCCTCGTCGAACATCTGCTTCCACTCGAGGCGGGGGTCCACGACGGCCGCCAGCTGGTCCGCGGCGATCTTCCCGTCACCCGGCTTCTTTCCTTCGGCCGCCTCGACGATGCCGAACGCGTCGCGCGAGCGGTAGAGGACCTTTCCGCCGTCCTTCGACGCGGCGTAGCCGGGCCGGATCGCGGACAGCACCGTCTTGTCCTCCCGTTTCTCGAATGTGAAGACGTGCAGCGAGGCGTTGACCGGCGGGCCTTCCTCGCCGCTCGAGGCGATGTAGGGGTCGAGCTCCAGATAGAGCAGCTTCCCCTTGTAGGCCGTCAGACCGGCGAATCGGCCCGCGGGAATGGGAAGTACCGCGATGCGCGCGCCGATGCCGTCGAGATCGATCTGGACCGGCTCGGGAGGCGTCGCATCCTTCTCGTCGCTTTTCTCGCCTTTCTCTTTCTTCTTCTGATCCTTGACTTCCTCGTTCTTGCCCTTCTTGTCCTTGTCCTTTTCCTTCTTGTCCTTGTCCGCCTCCTCTCCCTTCTCCTCGTCGCTCTCCGGCGCGACCGGCGACGCCTGGTCCTTCCGGAGGGTCACGGCGTAGATCCGGTCCGTGGCGGAGAACTGCATGTTCAGCTCGAAGTTGCCGAGCTCGGGATCGAGCGTGCGGCGCGACAGGAAATACAGGAACTTCCCCTCCGGGTCGAACGTGGCGCTGAAATCGTCGCTCAGCCCGTCGGTCACGGGAGTGATCTTCCCCGTTTCGAGGGAGAACAGGTGCACCTGGGTGAACCCGGTCTCCCGAGGCTTCCCGTAGACGAGCCACTGCGAATCGCCCGACCACTGGTAGTCGTGGATCTCGCCGTCCTCGCTCTCGTCCACCCGGGTGAGCTTCCCGTTGTCCACGTCGGCCCACCACAGCGCCATCGTCTTGTCCGAGAAGGCGATCTTCTTGGAGTCGGGCGACCACCGGGGCGCGAAGCGAAACGTGGCGCCGCCCTTCGTGACCTGCCGGTCGGGCGTCGAGCCGTCGCTCCCGATCACGTGGATCTCGTACTCGCCGCTCGCGTCGGAGAGGTACGCGATCCACTTCCCGTCGGGAGACCAAGCGGGATCCCGCTCTCTCGATCCGGGCGAGCGGGTCAGGTTCCGGACGTCCCCCTTCTCGGCGGGCACCGTGAAGATGTCGCCCCGCGCCTCGATGACCGCGCGCTTCGCCGAGGGGGACAGGTCGTACCCCGCGGCGAGCGCGGACACGTTTCGCAGCGCCGCCCTGGTCCCCGGCTTGTCGCTCGGGACGAGGACCTGGATCCGCGACGCCTTCTCCCCTTGCACGTCGAGCACCCAGAGGGAGCCTCCGTTCTCGAACACGATCGAGTCGCCGCCGATGCTCGGCCACTTCACGTCGTAGTCGGTGAAGGTCGTCACCTGCCGGTGGCTCTTGCGGTCGAGGTCGTAGGCCCAGAGGTTCGCGGTCCGGCCTCCGCGGTCCGACGCGTAGTAGATCGTGCGCCCGTGCCACATCGGCCACTCGTCGGAACCATCCCAGTCGGTGATCTTCTCCGACGTGTTCTTCTGGAAATCGTAGATCCAGATCTCGGGCGCGTTCCCGCCCCGATATCGCTTCCAAGTCCGGTTGTCGTACGACGGCGAAACGAACGCGATCCGGGATCCGTCTTCCGACACCGACGCGTAGCCGGCCTCGGGCAAGGGGAGCATCGCCTCGAACCCGCCCTCGGTCGGGACCCGGAAGAAGCGATCGAAGCGCTGGATCGACGAGGCACGGGACGAGCGGAGCAGGATCGCCGTTCCGTCGGGGTACCACTCCGCGACCCGGTCCGGGTACGGGTGCCAGGTGAGACGTCGCGGCTCACCCCCCTCCGACGGCACGACGTACGCGTCCACGTTTCCGTCGTACTCGGCCGTGAACGCGATCGTCTTCCCGTCGGGCGAGAACTTCGGGAAGCGCTCGATCCCCTCGTGTGCGGTGAGCCGAGACGCGAGGCCGCCGGCTCGCGGCACCGTCCACAGATCGGCCCCGTATACGAAGACGATGCTGCTCCCGGAGATGTCCGGCTGACGAAGGAGCCGGCACTCCTCGAGCGCGGCGACCGAGCGCCCGACGCCGAGCAGGGCGGCCAGGACCGCGATGGCAAGGGGCACGAAGGCGGTGCGCGGAACGAGCGTCATCGGTGCTTCCTCCACGATCGTGTCGCGGCGGACCGCCGCGACTTAGAGTCCGGCAGGGGGAATCCCTCGGCCGAAGGTCAACATGATACGAGCGTCGCGGGCCGAAGTTGCCGCTCGGGGGGAGGTCCGCGATGCCGCGCACCCTCCGGGTCTCGGGAGTTCGAGGGCCTGTCGCGTCAGGGGCAGGTAGAAAACCGGCTCCTCTCGACGAGCGAGCCGAAGCCGAGCGTCCCCTCCACGCCTCCCGGAGACTCCGCGGTCACGAGATAGAAGAACCCGCTTCCCGCGGTCGGCGATTCGGTATCAACGCCCGCCGGCGTCGGCGGGCTCGCCAGGAGATCGTCCCGGCACACGCCGAAGTGGCCGTAGGAAAGCTGGGCGAGATCTCCACGGTACACGTGATACCCGATGGCGCCCGCCGCCACGCTCCAGCCCAGGCTCGTCGGATCGCTCCACGACAGGTCCCGCACCTCGAGCGCCGTCGACGCCGCGGCACGCTCGTACGCCCCGCAGTCGGATCGCGCGATCCCGTCGCCGTCGAAGTCGAGCAGCCTCCTTCCTCCGTCGCCGTCCGTCCGAGGCTCGCCCGCGTACTGCGCCGGATCGGGGCCATGCTCCAGACACGGGGACCCATCTCCCAGGTGATACTGCCCGTCCAGCGCCGGCGGCTGCGACAGGTTGTCGAGGACGCCAGAGCAGTCCGGCACACCCACGTCCGACCAGGAAACCGATCCGCACGACACGTCCAGTAGATCGCCTCCCGCGTTCCCGTGGACGATGCTGCTCGCGATCCGCGCCGTTCCCCCGACCGCGCCCCGTACCCCGCCGTCCGCGTTCCCGACGATCGTTCCGTACTCCAGATCCAGCCCGCCAGTCCCCTCGATCACCACCGCCCGCGTCGATCCCGCGATCACCACGTTGTCGAGCTGTGCCGCGCCCGACACCCGCACCGCCGTCCCGGTGAGGCCCACGAGCCGGCCGCGGTCCAGTCGCAGCGCCGCTCCGGCCGCCACGCGAATCCCGTCGAGGACTCCCGCGCCGTTGGACACATCCAGCGCCTCGTGGGACCCGCCGAGCAGATCCAGGCCGCACACCGCGATCGACTCGAAGCGCACGTTCTCGATCCGGGTCGCAACGCGTGCCCGGATCCCCACCGCCCCGCGGACGGTCAGTTCGCGGAAGATCACCGGTCGCCCCAGGGTCCCCGTGAACACGTCGAACGCGGGCCCGCCCAGACCGTCCACCACCACCGAGGTCCCGGGACCCGAGATCCCCTCGATGGTCACCGACGCGCCACGATCCACGAGAACCCCTCCAAGATAGGGGCCGGCGCCGGGATGAACCGCGATCGTCGCGACCCCGGCCGCCGCGTGATCGAGCGCTTCCTGGATCGTCGCGTAGTCCGGGTCGTCCGGAATGCTCGACGAGACGTGGAGGACCCCCGGCCCGTCGCACGCGTCGCCCACTCCGTCGCCGTCGGCATCGCGCTGCGACGGATTCGCCGAGGAGCTGCAGTTGTCGAGATCGCCGCACACGGCGTCCGCGTCCGCGTCGTTCTGCGCATCCGAGGGGCATGGGTCGCAGGCGTCCCCGAGCCCGTCCAGGTCGGAATCGTTCTGGGTCGGATTCGCGACCGCGGGACAGTTGTCGCAGGCCTCTCCTCGCCCGTCTCCGTCGGAGTCGAGCTGTTCGGGATTCGGGATCGACGGGCACGTGTCGCACGCGTCGCCGTCTCCGTCGCCGTCCGCGTCGGACTGATCGGGATTCGAAGCGGCCGCGCAGTTGTCGCAGGCATCGCCCACGCCGTCCGCGTCCTGGTCCTCCTGCACCGGATTCGATCGCCCCGGGCAGTTGTCGGCGTTCTCGCAGACGCCGTCCTGGTCCGCGTCGTCGGTCGCGTCGAAGGGACAGGCGTCGCAGGCGTCCCCCCGCGAGTCGCCGTCGGAGTCCTGCTGGGTCGGATTCGACGCGTTGGGGCAGTTGTCGCACGGATCTCCAGCGCCGTCCCCGTCCCCGTCCGACTGCCCCGGATTCGGCACGGTGCGGCAGTTGTCCGCAGAGTCCGGCAAGCCGTCATCGTCGTCGTCGAGATCGCACGCGTCTCCCATGGAATCGCCGTCGCCGTCGACTTGATCGGGATTGAAGACCGTCGGGCAATTGTCGCTTGCGGCACAGATGCGGTCGCCGTCCGGAGGCCCGGGAGAGCCAGGATCGAGGAAGGCCAGGCACTCGAGCGATTCGGCGCGCTGAGCCTCGGTGAGCGCCGTGCTCTCGAGCACCTCTCCTCCCCACCAGAGCATCGGCGCGACGTGCACCTGGTGCCCGTCGCCCGACGTGCCGTGGTGACTTCCGAACCGGATCTCGATGGGTGCTGCGGCGAGGGAGCCCCCTGGGCCGCCGGCGGGGACCATCTCCTCGACGGGGTTGCCCGCCACCCCTGCGGAGATCCGCACGCCCTGACCGTCGCCGGCATCCGCCACGGACACGAGAACCGGGGAGCCTCGATGCCAGACAACGGGCCCGCTTCGAAGCGTCTTGACCTCCTGGTCGTCTCGCACCACGCGCGCGAGCAGCCGGGAATCGTCCGGATCTTCGCTATCCGCGATCAGCTCCACGAAGTTGCGCGAGTCCGCGAAGATCGTGGCGATGGGCCAGGCCTGCGTCGTGTCCACCGTTCCGTCCCACCCGTTCTCGGGGAGCTGCGCGCCGATCGTCGCGGTCCAGGCGCCCGAGGCCTGGAATCCCGAGATCGACGCGATCTCGTCCGGGAACGAAGCCCCCACCGGGGGAGAAGAACCGTCCTGCGGAAGCGGGTAGCCGGGAAAGCCGACGCCTTCGATCACCGAGTCGATGGCGAGGAGCATGTCCAGCTCTTCCGCCGCCGACGAGGTGCTGCTCGAATACACCTCGAGGAACGGAGACTGCGTGTCGTCGAAATCCAGGTTCCCGATGAAGGTCGTTGGGATCCACGATTCAACCGATGTCACGCTCGGCGTGCGCCAGTTCTCCACGGGAGGGACTCCGTCGTCCCACCCGAGGCTCGGATCGGCGTTGGCCGAGAGGCTCTGGTTGCGGACCCAGACGCGTAGCTGCAGGGCGGACGAGCCGATCCGATCCCCGACATCCGTCGCCGAGCCGCACGGGAAGATCCGGCCGACCGTCGACTCGGGCGCGAATCGGGAGGCGGTCAGCCGGTACACCGGCCCGGTCGCGGGCGGCTGCGGAATCAGAGGCTGGCCGTCGAGCAGCCAGAGGCCATCGATCGAGCGCTGGAGCGGAGTGATGCCGGCCCAGGGTTGTGCGACGATGCTCGCGTTTCCCGCGCGCTGGAATCCGCCCGGTCCGATCTCCAGGGGCCGCCGGACGATGATCTCGGGGATGCGCACGCGGCGCACGCCCCCCTGCTCCCGCAGACTGTCGAGATAGATGTGCCCGCCGTGGATCGCCTGGTTCGTGGTGGCGAATCGCGGCGCCAACACCTGAGTCCAGCTCATCGCGTTCGACGAGTACAGCACCCGATCCGAGCCGAAGGGGTGCCCGTTGTCGCCCCCCTCGTACGACGCGACGTACGGGCCCTCTCGCTCCGGGGTCGGAGTCCGGATGTTCAGCACACGGGAGAGGAGGAAATCAGCGCGGCCGAGTCCCGCGACGGACGATTGGAGGGGGTGGCCCGTCGTGGAGCTTCCCGGATCGAGCGATACGATCTGTTCCGAGTTGAGGTCCGAGCCGGCGAGCAGCGTGCCAAACGGTCCGGGAGCGCATCCGACGAACTGGTTCCCGCTGACTCCGGGGTCAGACCCCTGTCCCGCGCGCCCGTGATAGTCCTCCTGGAGGTGCCATCCCGACGGATCCGTGTAGTTGCGATCTTGCCGGGTGAGGCTTGCGATCCGACTGTGGGTCTGACCGTCCCCGATCGCCACCAGGAAACGAATTCCTCCCTGTCCGAAGGGAAGCGCCGCCGCGGTATGGAAATGCTCGCCGGGTGACGCGTCGGTCGAGTGAACGACGACTGTCGGCTCGATCGTCCACGGGGAGCCGGTGGCGGGACGAGTCGCGCGGAAGAGGTACGCCCGACCGCCGTTTGCCCCGGGATTCGCCCGATAGTCCGTCGCGGCGAAGTACGCCTGGAGGGGAGGATCCGTCTCCGAGAGCGGCCACCAGTTCTGCATCGACCACCGGTTCCCGCGGGGATGGCCGACCTGGGTCGGAACGTCCTCGAACAGAAGCTGCCAGGTCCCGCCTTCGTCTTGCGAGATCACGAACGCGACCGAGGAGGATCGCCATTCCTGACCCATCCCCGAAGGATCCTCCCACACGACGCACTGCAGGACGATTAGACCGTGACACACGGTGCCGGCGACCGGATCGTAGGCTCTCCGAGGCACGCGGCCGTTGAGAATATCGATTGGCCAGCCTGCCATCTGCGTCCGTTTCCGTCCGACTCCCGTCGACTCTGCCAGCAGCAGGGCGTCGTTCGCCACGGAGAACACGTCGAGGCGCAGGCGGTCGAGCTCGGCGAGAACCAGAAGCGGAGTGACTCCGTCGTGGTCGAGGCCGGTGCCGAGCACGCGGGTCATGGCCGTGGTGTCCCGGACCGTCTCGATCGCGGGAGCGCCCGGGAGGGCGGAGCTGCGCGCGTATCGAGGCTCTCCCGGGCCGCTCGGGAGCCCCGCCGGGTTGACGGTGGCGACGGGACGGGCGAACGAGAACGACAGCCCGGGAGAGAGGTGAGGTGCCTGATCGAAGTAGAACCAGCGGCGTGTCGATGACTCCGGCGCCCGCGTGCGCTCGAGGGACGAGGCGGCGGCTGCCTTGCTCGCCGATGCAACCATCGAGGCGACCGGGCCTGCGCCGAGCAAGGCCGCGGCGAGCAATACGGCGAGCACCGCCGGACGGTGCGGGAGGCCGGGGGCTCGGGCCCTCGCGTTCGAGCTGTCCGCACTGCCAGGTCCGGCGATGCAGGGCACTTCTCCGGCGATTTTCAAGCCTCGACGCTCCGGATTGCGGGGGCAGCAAGCCGATTCCGCTGCTTCGTGAACATACCCCGATAGGCTGGTCCCGGCTATGAGAAACCGGCGGCCGGGCAGCCTGGGAGAGGAGGCTCCGGAAGCCGGGCGAGCGCTCGGGACCTGGGACGATGCGCACCCGCGGGAGGCGCGGACCGGTCTGTCGGCTTGTACCCTGCGCAGGGGCGGAGGGCCGTTGGCTCGTCCCTGACGTCTTTCTTGATGGTCGTCCATGACGCCAGCGGCGTCAGCCTGCAATCAAAAAAACAACCCACGGGAGATGCCCGGCGGTCCGCCGGCGAGCATGATCCACGACAGCCTGGGGATGGCGGCGAAGCTCTCGTGTTTTCGAAGCAGCCTTACGGGCGTTCCCCCGACACCTCGGGAAGAAACACACCCAACCGGAGAGACGCCGGTCCGCCGGCGTCGCGGAGGGCGGGAGTGGGGGTTCGGGGGCAAAGCCCCCGAGTATCTGTTTCCTAAGAGCAGCCACGTCGGGGCTGGCCACCGAGATCGTCTCACGCATACCCGCAGGCGCTCGTCCGTGATGGCCCAGGGTCCCGGTCGAACGCAGCGTCAGCTTCCGCACCCGGCGGGAGCATCTCGCCGCCGTCCGACTTTGACGCGGCGCCGCAGTTCATTTCAGTTCCCCATGAAGCTCGGGGCTTCACCCGAACGCGATGAAAAACCCGCGGGAGGTGCAGGCCGGTCTGCCGGACTGCACCGTACGCGGGTGCGGGGGTCCGGGGGCTGGCCCCCGGTATTTTCACTCTAGTACACCCCTGCACAAGAGCGTCGGAGTATCGAACCGAAGGATCGGCCGAAGTCAAGGCCAGTCCGCAAGCAGGTGCTGGATCGGCCCGGTCATGATCTCGACCAGCTGCTCGAGGGTGCCCGAGAAGGGAGTTTTCTCCCACTTTCCGGTGTGCCGCATGACGCTGAGTCCGAAGGAGTCCCCACTGATTTGGGTCAGGCGCACCCGGTCGTCATCCTCGGGCGGGTGGGCCGGTCCGAACGCTTCTCGGCGCCCCAAGATCAGCTGTTTGCCGCGGACGTTGACGTAGAGGCCACGGGTCGTCTCGTGTTGCTCGAGCAGCGAGAGGAGTCGATCACGGGCCGCATCGAGCTGGGACGCCACGGTTGCTCCCCTTGTCACGTTTCAGTGTCGTGATCGACCCGTCATGCACAACAAGGGGTGCCAGTATAGGTCCAGCGGTAGGGATGGGCCAAGTAGCGGTTGTAGTAGGCGATGAACGCCAGAATGCCTTTCTCGAGCTGCTGGATTGAGGCGAAGGTCTCTCGTTGGAGGAGCTTGCGGACCAGGACGCTGAACCAGATCTCGATCTGATTCAGCCAGGACGCATGCTTGGGAGTGTAGTGGACGACGACCCGCTTGTCGTCGCGCATGAGGAACTTCCGCCGATCGTCGCCCGTGGGATGGGCTTGAGTGTCATAGTCGAGGTTGCTGTGCTGGGCCACGACCTGGCACAGGTCGTGGCTCCAGTGAGTGTTGAGCTGATCCATGACCAGGTGAATCTCGGGCGCGTCCGTGGCGCCGTCACGGCACAACGCATCGATGAAGCGGGCGAAGACGGGGCTGGGTCGATCTGGAGTCAACGAGCCGTGGACCACGCCCGTGGCGACGTTGAAGGCGGCGGTCAGGCAGAGCGTGCCATGGCGGACGTATTCGTGCTCGATGCGCTGGGGGATGCCGGGGATCATCGGCAGGTCCGGCAACAGCCGCTGCAGGGCTTGGATGCTGGTCTTCTCGTCCACCGAAAACACCGCGATGCCCTGCCGCGCCAGCGCCGGGGTTGCCCGGTAGAGCTGGGTCACCTCGGTCATCCGCACCTCGAAGTCGGGATCGGTGCTCCGCAACCAGTAGTGCACGCGGTGGGGCTGGAGATCGGCCTGCTGAAGCCACCTCCAGATCGTCGAGGGGTGGATCGATTCGGTGATGCCGGCCGCGATCGCGAGTCGCTGGAGCGCCGGGGCATCCCAATGGCTGAAGGGGACTCCGTTCTGCCGTGGCGTTCGAGTCGCCAGCTGGAGGACTCGCGCGGTCTGCTCGGCCGAGAAGGTGCGGGGCCGGCCCGCTCGCGGCAGGTCACGTAGACCTTTCGGGCCCTGCGCGGCGAAGCGCGTGCGCCACTTGCCGACCGTGTCCTCGTCGCAACCCAGCTGCCGGGCGATTGCGCGATTGCTGCGACCCTGGTCAGCGAGCAGGATGATCCGTGCGCGGAAGGCCGCGCGCTGCGGTGTGGTCGCCCCGCGCGCCAGCCCCCGGAGGAATGGGCGGTCCTCCGCGGACAGCTCGATTGTGGGAGGTTTGCGGCCAGGCTGCAGGGCCGGCAGTTCCTCGGCGAGTCCCGCGAAGTCCGTGATTACCGCGAGTTGCAGAGCACGCTCCGAAATCGGCGATGCAGCGGATAGAGCAAGATCTCCTTCACCGGCAGAGCCTGCCGGTGGTGTCGATCCATCTTGCCTCGACCTTGGGTCTGGCCGACCGCGATCCAGTTGGCCGCGCGGTAGCACGTGCCGCGGAAGCGCGCGCGCTCGACGAACGTCTCCAGCAGCACCGGCCGGTAGCCGTAGTGCTGCTCCCAATCTCGTGGCAGGCGCCGAGCCGTTCCGGCGAGCACGCGCGAGGCCAAGTTCGGCGAGCGCACCCAGGGCAGAATCAGGAACCGGGCGTTATTGACCACCCGCTGCAGGTTCTGCCGACGCTGCTCAACGCTCCAGCCGATGAAGCGATCCCGTGGGGCCAACGTCCACGCCGCGGCGCCGAAGCCCAACAACGCCACAAGCTCCGAACCGGCAAAAGCCAGATAACGCAGCTGGGCACCGGTCAGCGGCTTGTAGCCCAGGTAGTGGTAGCGCTCGATCAGCTCATTCCACAGGGCCGACTCAACCGCGTTGCCCAGGGGCCGCAGCGACAGCTTACCCAGCGTGTCAACGCAATCGATGGGCGCCTGCGGGTCGGAGGCTGCGGTCAACCGAGGTCGATTCCTGCCATTACCATTCCCCCGCTCGGGGGGCGGCAGCCGCAGCAGCCCATCGCGCTCCATGCGCAGCATAGCCACCCGACACGACATCGCCTTGCGCCGGCCGTCGGCTCGCAGCCAGCCCAGCTCGTCGCAGACCCGGCGCGACAGTTCGGCCCGATTCCTCGACGGATCCTCGGCGATGAGCTGCCGAATCCGCTCCAGCTCACCGGCCGTGAACTCTCGTCCGCAGTACCGGACATGGACACCCGACGCAGCGAAACCCACGAACGCAGGGTAGCTGCTCGAGCCCGGTGTGTCCAGCCCCTTCTCTTGGAGTCGCCCTGGAGCCGCCTGCGGCCGCCAAAGGCAATTGATAGGAGGCCTACGCCGTGTCCCCAATCTCCGACGGATTTGCGCAGGGGTGTACTAGTTCCCCATGAAGCTCGTGGCGTCACCCGAAAGCAATGAAAAACCCGCGGGAGGTGCAGGCCGGTCTGCCGGACTGCACCGTACGCGGGTGCGGGGGTCCCGGGGCACTCCCCGGGTGTTTTCACTCTCGTTCCCACGACCTCGTCCCTGGCGCTCAGCCCTCCGTGACCAGCACGGCACGGAATCGCGGTTTGCCTTCGATCATCCGGGCGTACGCATCGTCGGCCTTCCGCAGCGGGAAGGTCTCGATCATCGTCTTCACGCCGTGCAGCGCCGCGAACGCCATCGTGTCGGTGGAGTCCTGGGCGTTCCCGCTGGGCCATCCCTGAATGCGTCGCCGCCCCGAGATGAGGTCGATGGCGCCCACCTGGATCGGCTCCATGGCGGCGCCCACGACGATCAGACACCCGTTGCGGCCGAGGCCGGGCACCAGCTTGGATATCGAGGGCCCGTCGGGCGCGGTCGCCAGGATCACGCTGGCTCCCCCGTGCCTCTGGAGCGCCGCGGCCGGATCTTCCGCGCGGCTGTCGACGTAGACGTGGGCCCCGAGCTGCCGAGCGAATCCCTCCTTGTCGGAACCGCCCGACACTGCGGCGACGCGGAAGCCCATGGCTCGGGCGAACTGCACCCCGAGATGTCCCAGGCCGCCGAGTCCCTGGACCGCGACCAGGTCGCCGGACCGGGCCGGGGAGTTTCGCAGGGCGTTGTAGGTGGTCACGCCCGCGCAGAGGAGCGGCGCCGCCTCGGCGAAGGGCATTCCCTCGGGTACGAGCGCGACGGAGTCGACGGGAGCCAGCATGAACTCCTGGTACCCGCCATCGTGAGAGATTCCCGTCACCGCGCCGTTCTCGCACAGCACTTTGTCGCCGGACCTGCACGCCGCGCAGGTCCCGCAGTAGCCGCCGTACCAACCTACGCCGACCTTCTGACCCGGCCGCAGGTGGGTCACTCCGTCGCCGACCTCGTCCACGGTGCCCGCGACCTCGTGGCCGGGCACGCGCGGCAGGGCCAGCCCCGGCCACAGCGCGTCGTGAACGAACTGGTCGCTGTGGCAGATACCGCAGGCGTGGACCTTGATCCGGACCTGGCCTCTTCCCGGCTTCGGGACCGGCCGATCCTCGAGGCTCAGCGGTCCTCCCGCCTTCGTGACGACCATCGCTCGCATCGGATTCCTCCTGGGGCCCGCGCTCCGGCGTCGGAGCCCCTCATTCGGCAGTTCCTCGAATTCCCCGGTTCGGGTCTCGATCGTGTCGAGCTCCCGACACTCACCGCGCTCACGGAGGGCCCGCGCGATCTCGACTCGTCCAGCTCGCGCGCCTCCGCTCCGTAGGTTCGTCTGTTGCTGCTTGCGTTTCTTCCTGCGTGCTCTTGTCTTGGGCCGTCTTCAACGTTGATCCGTGAGCGGCGACAATCTACCGCGTTTCCTCGATCGCCCCAACGTGGACACGCGCGAGACATCGACCCGTGGGACGCATCGCATCCTCACTTCATGCGCCGGAGGGTTCGGGGCGTAGCGACTCGCACGGGCATGTCCTCGGAGTTCTTCTCCTCGATGTCGAGGTCCGTGTCGCGAAGCGCGTCTTCCAGACGCGTCGGAATGTCGAAGCGGAATCCTTCGGACCGCCGGGAGCGAACCGCCGGGTCATCGCCGCCGAGATCCTCAGCAGTTTTTCCGCAACCTCCGCCCCCCGTCCCGCGTTCTATCCAGGGCGCATGAACGATGAAGCGTACGAACGGGTGGTGCGGGAACACAAGGATCGCGTGTTCAGCCACGCGGTCTGGCTCCTGCGCGAACGCGAAGAGGCCCGGGATGTGGCCCAGGAGGCGCTGGTGAGGCTCTGGGAGCATCGGGCCGAGGTGGACGAGGCGGCGGCCAAGGGATGGCTGCTGACCACCGCCCACCGGATGGGACTGGACCGGCACCGGCGCAGCGCGGTGCGGGCGGAGGTCGATACCCCCGTCGAGGACGCCGCCGGGCCGGATCCGAATCCGGGGCCCGAGAAGCGCGCGGCGTGGTCGAGCGTGGGCGGGCTGCTCGATCGTGCGCTCGGGCAGCTCAGCGACCGGGACCGGGCGGCCGTGCTGCTCCGGGACGTCGAGGGGTTTTCCTACGGGGAGATCTCCGGGGCGCTCGGCGTGTCGGTCGGGACGGTCAAAGCCGCCCTCCACAGGTCCCGCGAGCGCCTGCGACAGAACCTCGCACGCGCGGGGGTGCGGCCATGATCGGGTGTGAGACCGCCCGGCGGCTCATGGACGACCGGCTCGACGGCGAGATCGGGCCGGTCGCCATCATCGACCTTGAAGTGCACCTCGGCGGTTGCCCCGCGTGCCGGGAGATCGTCTCGGGGCTGGAGACGCTCGCCTCCGGTCTCTCGGGCCTGCCGCTCGAGACGATGCCGGACGAGGACGTCGATGCCGTGCTCGCCCGAACGATCGGGCGTCGAACCGCCTCCGATCCTGAGACGATGCGTTCGCGCGCTTCGTTTCGGCGCCCGCGTCTCGTCGTCGCGGCCGCCGCGGCCGTCCTCGCGACCGCCGTCGTGGTACCACTCGTTCTGCGCCAATTCGTCCCCGTCGAGCCCTCGACCGCCGAGGTCGAGCAGGCGGCGTACGAGGCCCGCATGGTCCTGGCGGTCGCCGCGCGCGCGGTCCGCTCGGCCGAAACCGTGCGCGATCGCGTGATCGCGCGCGAGGTCTCCCCCGCCCTCCGGCGCGTTCCCGTGCGCTGGAGCCAGGTCGCATTCCCAAGGAGAAACGGAGCATGAACCGCCCCTCGCCTCGTCTCGGATCGATGTCGCTCTCGCGCGTCGTGCATCTGGTTGGCTTCGCGCTCGTCGTCGCCGCCCTCTCCGCCCCCGCGTTCGCCGCCAAGGTCGCGGACATGAAGCGTCACCCCGGTTTCGTGGACGGCTCGGCGTTCGTCGACCTCGCCGGCGAGGACTCGTCGCTCGTCGAGATCAACATCGGACCGTCGCTCCTCGAGGCGATCGCCCGCGGCGCCGCCGACGACCCCGAGGTGCGAAGCGTGCTCAGCGGCCTTGTCGGCGTGAATGCCTACATCGTCGGCCTCGACCACGACGCCGCACGGGAAGGGCGCGCCACCAAGATGGTGAAGGACATCGCCGCATTCCTCGAGACGGGGGGGTGGGAGCGCCTCGTGCGCGTGCGCGAGAAGGACGAGTCCGTCAACGTCTACATCCGGAGTGCCGACAAGACGATCGAAGGCCTCGTCGTGCTCGTCCTCGACCGGGACGAGAGCGAGGTCGTCTTCGCCAATCTCGTCGGGACGATCGACCTCGCCGGGCTCGGCGCGCTCCGTGGCACGCTGGACGTCCCCGGCCTGGACGCCATCGGCGATCCGGAGAAGCAGGTGGCGCCCGGCAAGGGACCCACGCCGCCGGAGAAGCGGAAAGGAGCGGGGAAAGAGGACGGATCCCGCCCGGGCGAGACCCCGCGCGGCGACGCGTCCGAGGAGGAATCGTGACCGTCCTCCGCGGCATGGGCATCGTAGTGAGCATCGTTTTCTGCGCGGGCAGCTGCATGCTCTACCGCGGCCCGCGCGGGGTCGAAGACGCGCTCGAGCGTCAGCTCGGCGTCGAGATGGAGCGCGCTGCCGGCATCAAGCTCGGTTGGACCTCGACTCACTTCGTGATGTCGCTCGCCCGCAACGCCGACGAAGACCCCGCGCTCGACTTCGACCTCGATGGCATCGGCGTCGCCGCGTACACGATCCCCGCCGGAGCGGGAAAGATCCGGCTCGACCCGCGGGCCCTCGGTCTGGCCGGCTGGGACACCGCGATCCGCGCACACGACGAGGACGGCGACGTCCTGCTCGTCACGCGCGCCCGCGGCGGCCGGGTGCGGGAGCTGGTCTTCATCGCGATCGACGGCGATGAGGCCGTACTCGGCCGGCTCGAGGGCGACCTCAGCGAGCTCGTCGAGAAGATGGTGAGCGACACCTGGAGAGACGGAACGCGCGCCGCCCGTCGCGCGCTCCCCACCGCGGACTGAAGCCGGCCGCAGGGCGCGACGCGTCCACCCCATGCCGCCCGCGGATTCCGGGCGGGCGAGGCGGACCGGTCCGCGGCGCACACGGGGGCAGCGGACACGGATCCGGAGCCCCCGTGCATTCGAATCCACCCGCTCCCGCGGCTCGCCGGTATACTCTCCAAGTTCTTGATGACGCCCTGGCGCGTGGTCGGAGGCGTTCCCGATTCGCACCGATCCGCCTCCGCGTCGCCTGCCAGACGTCGAAGCCCTCCGAGCCACCGTGGGGAGCGGAGGCGGTTCGCGCCGTCGCTGCACCGGAGCGCCGGCCGCGTTCGGGAGACCCGAGTCGTGCACCCAGCATTCGTCCCCTACACGGAACACCGTGAGTACCCGATCGAAGAAATGACCCGCCGCGCCGCCGCGTTCCACGCCGACATGAGACGGCGGCGCACGGTGCGCGAGTTCTCCGACCGGCCCGTTCCGCGCGAGGTGATCGAGGACTGCCTGCGGGCGGCGGGCACCGCGCCCAGCGGCGCGAACATGCAGCCCTGGCGCTTCGTGGTGGTGAGCGATCCGGCGCTGAAGACGAAGATCCGCCGTGAAGCGGAGAAAGAGGAGCACGAGTTCTACCACCACAAGGCGCCACCCGAATGGCTGGACGCGCTGGCGCCGCTGGGCACCGACGAGCACAAGCCGTTTCTCGAGACCGCCCCGTATCTCATCGTGATCTTCGTCGAGAGCCACGGCGTGCTTCCCGACGGGCGGACGCTCAAGCACTACTACGCGCTGGAATCGGTGGGCATCGCCACCGGCATCCTGATCACCGCGATCCATCAGGCCGGCCTGGTCTCGTTGACCCACACCCCCAGCCCGATGGGCTTCCTGAACACGATCCTGGGCCGCCCCCGGCACGAGCGCCCGTTTCTGAACCTGGTCGTGGGCTACCCGGCGGAAGGCGCGCAGGTGCCGCAGATCACGAAGAAGCCGCTCGAGGAGATCGCGACGTTTCTTTGATGTCGATGCGACGGTTTCACGGTCGGGATCGGTCTGCGGAACCGGCCGCATCCGCGCACGAGGCCTGACGAGCCCGGGCCGACTCCCGTCCGACGGGGAGTATCGTTCCTCGGGTGAGGGGCGGGAAGATGGGCGGGATGTTGAGAACGGAAGTCGCCTTCCTGCGAGCGGTGAACGTCGCCGGCCACGCGTCGCTCCGGATGACGGATCTGAGGCGCGTGTTCGAAGTGGCCGGCTGCAAGAACGCGCGCACGTACATCCAGAGCGGGAATGTGCTGTTCCAGTCCACCCGTGCGGCGAGTGCGGCCCTCCGCCGCCGGATCGAGACCGGTCTCGCCGAGCTCGTGGGGCAGCCAGTGGCGATCGCGTACCGCACGCTGGAGGAGCTGCGGCACGTTTTCGCGGCGGCCCCGTTCCACTCTCTGGAAGGAGATCCGGACGTCAAGCTGTACGTCTCGTTTCTCGTCGTCGCGCCGAAGAAGCTGCCCGCCCTTCCCATCGAGTCGCGCAAGGAGTCGCTGGAAGTCGTCGGCATCACGAAGCGGGAGGTGTTCGTGGTCAGCCGTAGGTTCAAGGGACGGTTCGGGTTCCCCAACAACTTCGTCGAGAAGGAGCTCGCCGCTACGGCGACGAGCAGGAACTGGAACACCGTGAGGAAGATCGTGGCGATGGCGGAGGGCCCGGGGGGAGGCGATGGAGACGCGTCGCCTATCCCACACGCTCCCAGACGGTCACCTCGCTGAGCGTGTGCTGGAACTTGCGCGCCGTCTCGCGCAGCACGAAGGGGACGCTCACGGGCTCGCCGACCGCCCGGAAGTGAGGGTCCAGGCACTCGTGGAGACCGTCGCGCGTGGTGACAGGCGCACCCGCCACGCGAAAGCCGCCGAGCCAGTCCTTCTTCTTCGTGAACGCCTCGTCCCAGGAGTACGGCGACGCGATCACGAGGAGCCCTCCCGGCTCGATCCGCTCATGGAGCATGGTCAAGAGCTTCCTCGGGCTGTGCAGCCGGTCGATGAGGTTGGCCGCGAGGACGAGGTCGTACCCGGTGTGGATCGCCTTGAGGTTGCACGCGTCCGCCTGCTGGAAGGAGACCCGTTCCTGCGTGCCTTCGAGCCCGAGATCGGCGAGCCTGGCTTCCTGGTACGAGACCAGCTCGCCCTCCTCCGCGCGCGCGTAGCGGATGGACCCCTTCTCCTTGAGCTGCACGCAGTGCCGGATGAACCGCGCCGAGTAGTCGAGCCCCAGGACCTCGCGGAATTCCCGCGCGAGCTCGAACGTGGCGCGACCCACGGCGCAGCCTAGCTCGAGCGCCCTGCGCCTCTGACGGTCCGCCATCAGGTCCAGGCACAGGCGGCTCATCGCCTTGGGGAAGCTCTCCACGTCGAAGTACCGCTCTCCGTAATGGCTTTCGAGGTACTGGGCGACCAGCGCGTCGGTCTCGTAGACGTCGACTCGGATCGAGACCGGTCGGTCCGACTGGACGTAGCGGAACCCGGCGTGCTGGAAGAAGTGGCGGCGAAACGCGTAGCGTGAGTCGCGAGTCGCTTCGTTCCCCGTGGAGATCCACGAGCCTCCCTTGATCAAGTTGTGCAGGCCGTCGAACGTCGGCGTGGAGAAGTCGTCGTAGAGGGGATGAACGTCGAACCCTTCGAACCCCCCGATGGGGGTTTCCGTCCACTGCCACACGTTTCCGATCACGTCGTGGTGCTCGCCGAACGCGAACTCCGTGACGGGACAGCTCGACGCATAGTGCTCCAGGTTGATGTTCCCTGGAGCCTTCTCCCAGTACGGCTGGTCGGTGTCGATCACCGCGTCGCGGAGGCGGTACCATTCCGCCTCCGTGGGGAGCCGCAGGACCTTGCCCGTCTCCGCGCTCTTCCAGTTGCAGAACGCCTTCGCCTCCAGGTAGTTCACTTCAACCGGCCAGTCCCAGGGCATGTCGATCTCTTCCGCGACGGTGCGAAGCCGGTAGGATCCGCGGGTCGGGATCCAGAACAGTGGATGGGTGGACTGCTTGTACGTCCGCCACTTCCATCCTTCTTCGGTCCAGAAGCGCTGCTCCGAATAGCCACCCGCCTCGACGAAGGCAAGGAACTCCCCGTTGCTCGCCAGGTAGCGGCTCGCAAGGAACGTCTCGATCTCCTCGGTGTGCGTCCCGAACTCGTTGTCCCACCCGTAGAGAGGATGATCCTTGCGTTTCCCGAGCACGACCCGTCCGGCCGGCACGCCGATCAAGTCGTTCGCCGGCGCCGGGGCGGATCGGCGGCAGATCTCCCAGAGCGGATGGGGGCGGACCTGGTCGATGGGCAGCTGGCGGATCAGAACCGACGAGGTCTCCATGTGGATTCGCGCGTGCTCGATCCCCATCAGGACGGCCCACCACGGACTGTCCCACGTGATGGGGAGCTCCAGGGGGAGCGTCCGGATCACGTCGTCCACGACGTCGCGAACCCGGCCGCGGTATGCCTGCACGTCGGCCACGGAAGGCCAGTCGTAGTGCTGCTCGTTCAGGTCGTCCCACGACATCTCGTCGACCCCTACCGCGAACATGGACTCGTAGGAAGGGTGGATTCTCGTCTCGATGAGCTTGGCCAGGATCAGCGTATTGATGAAGAACACCGCGGTGTGGCCGCTGTAGAAGATCAAGGGATGACGCAGGGGATCCGCGCGCCGGTAGAACGTCTCGTCGTATCGCAGCAGCTCGAGCAGGGACTCGTCGATGTCGTACGTGTCGTGGAAGTATTGGCGGATCTCGTTCCGTTTCTCTTCCGGATCGCCGCCTCTCAGAACGATCGTCCGCGTCCGCCGAAGACGCGGGTCCGTCCTCCATCCTGTCTTCGACCGTTCGTTCATGATGACTCCCCCTGGTCGGTGCGGGAACGACGGCTCACCGACCGTCCTTGCATCGATCTCCGAGTCGGGCGGGCAGCCTGCGCTCGAGTGGACGCCTCGCTCGCCGTGGGGCGGAAGGGTAGTACAGCTCCTGCCGGGTCGGTAGGGAGCCATCCGCGCAATTCCCGGGCGGTTTCCCGGCGGCGCGGGAGGACCCGGTTCGGGACGCCGCTCCCGCGGAACGCTCCTCTTCCTCGTTCCCGTCCCATGCTCATGGGGTTTGAGTCTGCGCCATCCCCGGAGACGAGAATCGCCTCGCCGGCGGCGGCGAGCCAATCCGACTCCGCCGGGGTGCGCCAAGAAAAATCGAAAACGGCATTGACAAACGGAATATCATTCGTATACTTAACTATGTAAACAAAAGGAGCTACGGTATGGGCACGAAGGAGCGGCGGGAGCGGGAACGCGAGGAGCTGCGGGGGAAGATCCTGGACGCCGCCCGCCAGATGTTCCTCGAGGAGGGCTACGACGCGGTTTCCATGCGCAGGATCGCGGAGAAAATCGAGTACTCCCCGACCGCCCTCTACCTCCACTTCCCCGACAAAGAGGCCCTGTTCCGGCAAATCTGCATCGAGGACTTCGTCGGCCTGGGCAAACGCTTCGCCGGCTTGGCCAAGGCCGCCGACCCCATGGCCCGGATCCGGAAGCTCGGCGAGGCGTACGTCTCGTTCGCCCTCGATCACCCGAATCACTACCGGTTCCTGTTCATGACGCCCTTGCCGCACCTCCCGCTCGACGAGCAGCAAGAGCGCATCAAGGGAGACCCGGCTCAGGATTCGTACGCCCTGCTCCGGGCCACCTGCGCCGAGGCGATCGAGGGCGGCGGCGTGCGACCGGACCTGACCGACCCGGATCTGATGGCCCAGGTCTGCTGGGCCGGGGTCCACGGCATCGCCTCGCTGTGGATCGACCGAGCGGAGGAGCACTGGATCCCGATGCGTCCGGCCCGGAAGGTCGTCGCGGCGCTCCTCGACGCGATGCTCGACGGGCTTTCCACGAGCCCGCGGAGACGGAGCTGACCATGGCGGATCTCGCGATCAAGAGCCTCCTTCACGACCGTCTACGATTCTTCATCACGGTGGCGGGGGTGGCGTTCGCGGTGACCCTCGTGTTCGTCCAGGTGGGCCTTTTCCTCGGGCTCTTGCAGAACGCCACCGTGACCATCGAGAACGTCGGGGCGGACCTGTGGGTGACCACGCGCAACACGCCCAACGTGGACTTCGCGCGCCTCTTCCCGGAGACCCACGTGCAGCGCGTGCGATCGGTCCCGGGAGTCGAGCGCGCGGACAACCTGATCGTGGCCTTCCTCCAGGTCACGCTCCCTACCGGAAGCGAGGAGTCGGTGGTCGCCTACGCCCTCGAGGATTTCAGCCGCTGGAATCTGCCCTGGAGCGTCGTCGCGGGAGACGTCCGCGACCTGCGACGCGGACCGTACTTCTTTCTCGACGAGTCGGCCGCCCAGCGCTTCGGTCCGTTCCGCGTGGGTGACTACCGCGAGGTTGGCGGTCGCCGGCTCCAGGTCCTCGGCGTGACTCGCGGGGCGCGCTCGTTCACGACCACGCCGCTCGCGTTCCTCGACTACGACATGGCGCAGTCGCTTCTCCCGGCGGGCGCACGAGGGCAGACGAGCTACATCCTGGTGAAGCTCTCTCCTGGCGCCGACGCCGAGGCCGTCCGGAGCGAGATCGCGCGGCGCCTGCCGTTCAACGACGTCCTCACGAAGGAAGCGTGGGCGAGCAAATCGCGCGGCTACTGGGTCGTGTCCACCGGCCTGGGGATGAACATGATCCTCACCGTGTTCCTCGGCTGTCTCGTGGGCGTCGTCGTGGTGGCGCAGACGCTCTACACCTCGACGATGGAGCACCTCAAGGAATTCGGCACGGTCAAGGCGATCGGCGGGTCGAACGCCGACATCTACGCGATTCTGGGCAAGCAGGCGGCCATCGCCGGCGTCTCGGGATTCGCCGTGGGTGCGGCCATGGCGTACGCGATCCGGCCCGCGATCGCGAAGGCCGACCTGGCTCTCGTCATCCCGCCCGCGCTCAATGCGTGGGTGTTCGCCGGGGCGATGGTCCTCTGCCTCGCGTCGGCCATGGTCTCGTTCCGCCGGATCGCCTCGATCGATCCGGCGCTCGTGTTCCGAACGTAGGAGGCGCGCCATGGCGGTCCTCGAAGCCCGCGACGTCCGAAAGACCTTCCGCGAGGGGCGGGAGCCCGTCGAGGTCCTCAAGGGGATCTCGCTCTCGCTGGAGCCCGGCGAGATCGTGGCCCTGGAGGGACCCTCGGGATCGGGGAAGACGACGCTGCTGTCCATCCTCGGCTGCATCCTCACTCCGACCGCGGGCAGCGTGATCGTGGCCGGCCAGCCGGTGGACGGACGGAGCGCAGCCGTTCTTCCGGAGATCCGCAAGCGGTCCATCGGCTTCGTCTTCCAGCAGTACAACCTGTTCCCCGCGCTCACCGCCCTCGAGAACGTCGCGTACGCGCTCCAGATCAAGGGTGCGTCGAAGGCCGCGGCGCGCGGCGAGGCCGAGCGCGTTCTCGACGCAGTCGGCCTCACCGAGCGAAAGCACTTCCTCCCGCGCGATCTGTCGGGAGGCCAGAAGCAGCGCGTCGCGCTGGCCCGCGCTCTCGCGGGGCGCCCGCCCATCGTCCTCGCCGACGAGCCCACGGCGAACCTCGACTCCCAGGTGGGCGCACAGGTCCTCGAGCTCTTCCGCGCGCTCGCCAAGCGGGAGAGCCGGGGCCTCCTGATCGTCACTCACGATCCGAAAGTCCGCGCCATCACCGACCGCGTCCTCTCCATCTGCGACGGCCGCCTGGCCGCCTAGGAGCCCGCCATGCACCGAAGGACCCTCGCTCGCGTTGCGCTGTTTTCTCTCGGAATCGCGCTGGTCGGCGCGCTCGTCGTGCAGGCTCGCGGCAGCGCGGCGAGGCGGGAGGTCGCGTCGTCCGCGATGGCGGCGGAACGGCGATCCCCCGTGTCGGTTCGCGCCGAGGGTCGTGTTTCCGCCTACCCGGGTGCGAAGGTCGAGGTCGGAACCGACTTCGCCGGGACGCTGCGCCGCGTGACGGTCGAGGAGCAGGACCAGGTGCGGAAGGGACAGTTGCTCGCGGAGTTCGCTGCCGAGGATCTCCGCGCGGAGCTCGAGGAATCCCGGGCCCGCTCCGCCGAGGCGGAGGCCGACCTTCGTCTCGCCGAGACCGAGATCGAGCGTGCCCGGAGGCTCGTGAGCGAGGCCGTGTCTCCCCGGCAGGAGCTCGACCGCCGCCTGAGGGACCGCGATGCGGCGCTCGCTCGCCGCGAGACGGCTCGTGCCGCCGTCGCGAGGCTCGAGGCGGTGCTCGCTAAGACCCGCATCGTCGCCCCCATCGACGGCGTCGTCATCGCACGCGAGGCCCACGCGGGAGAGACGCTCGATCGCGGCGACCGGATCCTCACGATCGCCGATCTGTCGCGCGTCCGCATCGAAGCGGAGGTGGACGAGTACGACTCCGGCCGCGTCGCCGTCGGCGCCCCGGTCGCGGTACGGGCGGAGGGATACGAAGGAACGGAGTGGCGCGGACGAGTCGAGGAGATCCCCGACACCGTCACGATCCGCGCCCAGAAGCCACAGGACCCGGGCCGCCCGACCGACACGCGCGTCCTGCTCGTGAAGGTAGGACTCGGGGAGGCGATCCCTCTCAAGCTAGGCCAACGCGTGGAAGTGGCCATCGCAGTTTCGGAGACCGTCTCCATGACGCTCAAAGCGTCACCCTGAATCGGAAACGGGGACAGATCTATTTTCCCAACCGCCAACGGCCGGACCCTGGATTCGCGGGATCGTCAAGAGCCGTCGTGGCGACCATGTTCGAATCGTCAAGAGAAGCGAAGAGTCCTGCAACTGCGTTCCCGGGGCGGTTCGATGTTGCCAGCGCCGTGCGTCGCGGTGTCTTGCCATCCCCGTCGGTCGATGCGACGACGACACACCCGAGCAGCCGCGTTTGTCAACGAGGCGGAATGCCGGCGGTGATTCGATGCGTCGGAGAAGTCACGGACGACGCTGACCAAAGGCGTTTCGCCCGCGGCTCGATGACGATCCACCTCCTTCCCGCGGTACGTTCCAGGCAGAGCCCGCCAACCCGGGCGTCATGAGCGGCTGGTGGGCCGGAAGGCGCTCGACATGAGGAACACCGAGCGGTCCGTCGGTGGGCCTTGAAGCGCGCGTTTCTCGCCGACGGAAAAATAGATCGGAAAAATAGATCTGTCCCCATTTCCGAGGTAGAATCCCACTTTTCCTGGGGGGTCGGACATGGATTGGGGACTGGAGAATCGCTTTGCGCGCATCCTGAAGCCTGCAACGGGACGCACCGTCATGCTGGCCGTGGATCACGGCTACTTCCTGGGGCCCACCTCTGGCCTCGAGGACCCGGGCAAGACGATACGGCCGCTCCTTCCGTTCGCGGACTCCCTGATGCTGACGCGCGGGACGCTCCGGTCCTGCGTCCCGCCCGCGGCCGACGTTCCCGTCGTCCTGCGCGTCTCGGGGGGAACGAGCATCCTGAGCGAGCTGTCCGGAGAAGGGCTCACCGTGGCGGTCGAGGACGCGATCCGCCTGAATGCCGCCGCGATCACGCTCTCGGTCTTCGTGGGGGCCGAGGGCGAGCGAACCACCCTCCTCAATCTCGCGAAGCTCGTCGACCAGGGACAGCGGTACGGGATCCCCGTTCTCGCGGTGACCGCCGTCGGCAAGGACATGGTGCGCGATGTCCGGTACCTCGGGCTCGCGTGCCGGATCTGCGCCGAGCTGGGCGCCCACTTCGTGAAGACCTACTACTGCGACGGATTCGAGGAGGTCGTTCGCAGCACTCCGGTTCCCATCGTGATTGCAGGCGGGAAGAAGACCCCGGAGCGCGAGGCGCTCGTCCTCGCGCACAACGCCGTGCAGTCGGGCGCGCGCGGGGTCGACATGGGACGGAACATCTTCCAGTCCGACTCCCCGGTCGGCATGATCCGCGCGGTCCGCGCCATCGTCCACGACAACGTCACGGTGGAGGAGGCGTACCGGATCTACGAGGGAGAGAAGGTGGCCGCCCGATGAGGGCTGCCGTCTACTACAGCAACGACGACATTCGCGTCGAGGAGCGTCCTCGGCCTCTCGCCGGCCCGGGCGAGATCGTGATGCAGGTCGAGGCCAGCGGCATCTGCGGGTCGGACGTGATGGAGTGGTACCGGCTCCCTCGCGCGCCGCTCGTCCTCGGACACGAGGTCGCGGGGCGGGTGGCGGCGGTGGGGGACGGGGTCGATGGCTTCCGTCCGGGCGACCGGATCATGGCGACCCACCACGTTCCGTGCAACACCTGCCGGTATTGCCTCCGCGGCCAGCACAGCGTGTGCGACACCCTTCGCACGACCCACTTCGACCCGGGAGGCTTCGCGGAGTCCATCCGGATTCCCGCGATCAACGTGGACCGGGGAACGTTCTTGCTGCCCGGCTCGATGAGCTTCGAGGAGGCGACGTTCCTCGAGCCGCTCGCGTGCGTGGTGCGCGCCCAGAGGATTGCACGCCTCGCGCCCGGCTCGAGCGTGGCCGTGCTGGGGAGCGGGATCAGCGGCATCCTCCACATCCAGCTCGCACGGGCGCTGGGAGCGGGGAAAATTCTCGCCACCGACACCAACGAGGAGCGACTGGCACATGCGCGCCGCTTCGGCGCGGACGTGACGGTCGAGGCAGGCCCCGAGGCCCCGGAACGGATCCGAGAGGCGAACGACGGCCGCCCCGCCGAGCTGGTCATCGTATGTACCGCCGCCCTCCCCGCGATCGCGCAGGCCTTCCGCTCGGTGGATCGGGGTGGGACGATCCTCTTCTTTGCGCCGGCCGCTCCGGGCGAGACCTATCCCGTTCCACTCCACGACACCTGGAAGGACGGGCTCACGATTCTCCACTCGTACGCCGGGCCGCCGCAGGACATCGTCGCCGCGCGCGACCTCATCGCGTCGCGGCGAGTGGATGTCGCGTCGATGGTGACCGACCGCCTGTCCCTCGAGGAAACGGGGCAGGGATTCCGGATCATGCTGCAGCCGGGGGCGTCGCTCAAGGTGATCGTCGAGCCCCAGCGGTAGCCCGGATGATTCACGAAGCTTCGTGAATCATCCGGGCTCGGCAGGCCCCTTCGAATCTCCGGATGTCCGAGCGCGGGTCGTCCGATCAGTGGCCGACGCGAACGACCACGGCCGCGGCGGTATCGCCCGCGGCGCAGCCCGTGAAGAGTCCCAGTCCGCCGCCGAGGATCGCGAGCTCCTCGATCGTCTCGATGACGAGCCGGGTTCCGGTCGGTCCCTGCGGGTGTCCGTAGATGAGCGAGGAGCCGTACTGGTTGAACGACTCCGGCTTGAGCCCCATCTCCCGCGCGAGGTACACGTCGTTCACGGCGAAGGGATTGTGAGTCTTGATCACCTTCACCTCGTCGATGCCGGCGCCGGCGGCCTCGAGCGCGGCGCGGGCAGCGGGAACGACGGCCATGGCCATGGCTCCCTTCTTCGCTCGTGCCTGCGCGTAGGAAACGATTTCGACCTCGATGCCGGGGTCTCTCGACAGCTCCCGTGCGCGCTCTCGGTCGCACACGATCATGCCGCAATTGCCGTCGGAAGGGTGCGTCTGGCTGCCGAAGGTCACGGTGCCGCCCTGCAGCACGGGTTTCAGGGCGGCGAGCCCTTCCGCGCTGGTGGCGAACACGCCCTCGTCCCCCGAAACCGTCGCGACGACACGGCCTCGACCGTCCTTGACCTCGAGCGGGAGGACCATGTAGCGGCGCTGGAATGCCGCGTCGTCGGCGAGGGCATCCTGGTACTGGCGGTAACGGATGAGCGTCAGCTCGTCCTGCTCCTGTCGCGAGATCTTGGCCTCGGCCACGACGTTCTCGGCAGTCTGGATCATCGAGTTCCTCGCCCACGGATCGTGGCCGAAGCTGTCCATGACCCAGTCTTCCTTGTCCCCGGTGCCGCCCGGCCCCTGCGGGTTCGGGTAGTAGATGTGGGGCCCGTTGCTACAGCGATCCGCGGTGACGGTGAGAAGCGTCCGGCGCCCCGACGCTTCGACTTCCGCCGCCGCGGTCGCGATCACGCGCGCACCCGTTGCGCACGCCTGCGACACGAGCGGTCCGGTCGCCCCTTCCGCCCCGACGAGCGCGGCGAGCCATGGGGCCGCGTAGAGCCCGTGTTTCTGCGGGACGGTCGTGCCCACGACGACACTGCTCAATTCCGAAGCCGGGATCCCTCGCGACGCGAGCCAGGCTCGCGCCACGTCGGCCGCGAACGAGATGGCGTTGAGCGTGGAGAGGCTCCCCTGCCACTTGCAGAACGGGGTGCTCCAGTATCCGCCGTACGGAACGAAGGCGTTTTCGAAGCGCATGGTGGATCTCCTCGATCAGCTCGGAACCCAAATGCGCGACGCCGCGATGATCTCGGCGCCGGGCGGAATCGGGATGGCGTCCCTGGATGTGGTGTAGAACGCGAGTCCTCGATAGCTCGTGAGATAGCGGTGGCCCGTGAACCACAACGCGCCCGACTCGGCGACGACGACGATCGGGTCGCGGGCACGCCTCAGGATCTCCTGGAAGTCCTCGGGGCTCACGCGAACGATCGCCCCGGTTGCCTTGATCGCGTTCGCGATGGCCGCGGCATGGCCCGCCGAGCCGTTCACCATCGTCGATCCTCCTCCCGGCGCATTATAGCGATCGAACGTCGGCGGACGGGGTTTCTCAGTCTTGCATGGCGTCCCGGGGCGTCGCCCAGAGACGAGGAGAACCCGCGGGAGGCGCAGGCCGGTCTGCCAGCCTGTGCCGCAGGCGGGGCGGGGTTCCGGCGGCATTCCCGTACCGGCGACCGAAACTCCCGACGATGCCGCTGATTCGACCGGCGAGTCGCGTCGGGAGATTGACGCCTCAGGCGTCATGGCCGACTATCCCCGAAATTCCCCAGTAGAGACTTCCCAGCTCCTTCGATAGACTTCGCGGCGAGGGGGGGCATGCCATGGCACTCGACGAGACCCGCAGGCGATCGCGCTGGATCATCCGGGCGATGGAGTGGGACGACACGAAGGCCCGCTATCCGAACATCTGGCGCGACGGGATGCCCTGCCACATTCTGGCGTTCGACACGGTCGCGGAGCGGCTTCGCCTGGGAGACCTGGTCGCCGTGTACAACCCGCAGAGCCAGCGTCACCCGCAGCGCTCCGATCGGTTCGCGGGGCTCGCGCGGGTGGTGGGGCTTCGCCGTTCCCACGATCCCGCGCTGTTCTGGGTGGACCTCGAGACCGCCCACCGGTTCGATCCGCCTCTCGATCTGGGCGAGGCACCCCGCCGGGTCTTCGTCTGCTGCGATCCCGGCTGGCCGGCGCGCGAGGTGGCGCTCTTCCGGCGCGTCTTTGCCGCCGCGGTCCATGCCGGCTGGGCCCCGTCGGGCGAGGACAGCGAGGAATCGCCGGCTCCGGCGCGAGCATGGGGGCGGGCCGCGCGAGGGCGCCGGTGCGGAGCATCCTCCCGCCGACATTCATGAGGGACACTCGGGCGGCGACGCCGAACCCGGACTTCCGCCTTCCGGAGAGGGTTCCGACCATCCGGCAGAGCATGGTCAGCGAGGCTCGGGCGCGGGATCGCGCGCGGTTTCGCCCGCGGAGGTCTCGCGCCCTTCCCGGCCCGTCCGTCTCGAGGTGAAGGGCCGACTGTTCGGTGGTGCCGACTACAGCGGCGCGATGCGAGATCCGAAGACCGGCACCTGGTTCGCCCTCGCCGAGCTCCTCGAGGATGGATCGCTCCGCGTCGTGCGTCTCGAGGCGACCGGTCGCCTGGGCCTTCAGAGTCACCTGCGGGACCCGGACGTCGAGATCCGCCGCACCGAGGCGATCGGCCTCGACTTCCCGTTCGGTCTGCCGCTGCCCTTCGCCGAGTCGATCCTCGGAGGCCCGTTTCCCGACGAAGGATGGTGGGCGCTCGCGCGACGACTCGAGAAGATGTCGTACCCGGAGTACCTGATCGCTCTCCAGGAGTTTCGTGACGCGCACGGCGAGGTCAAGCGCCATACCGACGAGGTCGCCCACGCATTCTCTCCGATGCACCGGGTCAACCCCGACATGGGTCCGATGACCTACCACGGGATCCGAATGATCGCGGAGGAGCGCTCGCGCTATGCGGTGCGACCCTTCGAGACCGCCAAGGGGCATCTCCTGATCGAGGTCTACCCCGGAGGAGCGCTGCGCCGGCTGGGCTTCCGGTTCCACGGGGCGGGGGAGGACGAGAAAGCCGCCGCGATCCTGCCGGCCCTCCGGAATGCGGAGAACCTTCCGATGGAGGTCGACGAGCCGTTTCGCCGCCGATGTCTCGAGTCACGCGACGCTCTGGACGCCGTCATCGCCGCCCGCTGCGCCGCCGTGGCCGTGATCACCGGTGAAGCGGAGCGCGCTCCCGAGGAGCTCTCCCCCGATCGAGCGGACCTGATCCGCAAGGAAGGCTGGATCTACGGACTCGGCTGATCCCGAGATTCGGGGATAGCGATCCATTCGGGGGAGAGTCTCCCGCGACGCCCCGGGGCGTCACTCTGAAATCATGAGAACATCCCGTGGGAAAAGCATGCCGGTCTGCCGGCGTGCAGTTCCCGCGGGAGCCGGGGGCGCGGGGGCGGAGCCCCCGGATTTGCGCACCGGTCGTCCATGACGCCCCGGGGCGTCACTCGGAAACGATGAAAACCCGCGGGAGGTGCAGGCCGGTCTACGCCCGTACGCGGGGCCGCGGAGCCGGGGAGGGGATGCCCCGGGTCTCCTCGTTACGGCAACACAAACGCCATTCTGGTTCGTTTCGACCAAGCGGGCTCTTTCCCTCATTGAACCCGGCCGGCACCCACGGTATCGTGCCCTCACCGTGTGGCCCGATGATCCGCTTCGCGATCGTCCCAAACGAAACGCGTGGGCGCCCCGCTCCGCGATGGTCGCCATCGCCGCTCTGGCGATGATCTCGGCCCGGTGCGGCGCGCCGGGAGGACGCGAGCGCGCTCCGCAGTTTCTCAACCAGGCTCCCGCCGTGAGGTTCGTCGGGATCGACAACTGCGTCGGCTGTCACAAGGACAAGGCGCAATCGTTCTCCCGGACGGGCATGGGCCGCGCCTTCTACGCCATGTCTGCCGAGACCGCGGTCGAGGACTTCACCGGGAATCACGAGATCGAGATCGCTCACCAGGCCGGGCTCCGCTACCGGATGACCCGGCGCGATGGGAAGTACTTCATGCGCCAGTTCGTTCTGGACGAAGCCGGGCGCGAGATCGCAGCCGACGAGCGCGAGATGCAGTGGGTGATCGGATCGGGGAATCACAGCCGATCGTACGTGACGACGAGCGAAGGTCGCCTGTTCCAGATGCCCGTCTGCTGGTACCCGGAGAAGCGTCTCTGGGACCTGTGTCCCGGCTTCGAGGCAAAGAACGATGCCTTCGGACGCGAGATCACCGAGACCTGCGTCTTCTGCCACAACGGCAGGATGGAGATGCTCCCCGGCGAGCGGAGCCGCTACCGGGAGCCGTTTCCCATGGGGATCGACTGCGAGCGTTGCCACGGCCCGGGCCAGCTCCACGTGGAGCGGTGGCGGCAAGGGAAAGACGAGCCGACGGGCGGTCTCGATCCGACCATCGTCAACCCCGAAAGGCTGCCGCAGCCCCTGCGGATCCAGGTTTGCTTCCAGTGCCATCTGGGCGACTCGAAAGCCAGCGAGCGCGTGCAGCGGCATGGCCGCGTGCTCCGGGACTTCCGCCCGGGCCGGCCGATTGACGAGGCGTTCGTGCCCTTCTGGTTCGCACGAGGCAAGCGCGCGGAGTTCGGCATTTCCTCCCAGGCCGACCGGCTGCTCCGGAGCCGCTGCTTCACCGCGAGCGGGGGGCGGCTCGAGTGCCTGACCTGTCACGACCCCCACGTGAGCGTCCACGGCGCCGACCGTTCGACCGGAGCGTTTCGCGAGAGATGTCTGGGCTGCCACCGGCCCGGGGACTGCGACGCTCCAGATCCCGCGCGACAGGCGACGCACGATGCGCCGGACGACTGCCTCGCCTGTCACATGCGCCGCGCGGAGCCCGACGACCACCCGCACACCACGTTCACGGATCACTGGATTCGCGTGATGCGTGCCGACGAGGCAACCGAGCCGGAGGAATCCGATACGCTCGTTCCCGTGTTTCCCCGGATCCTCGAAACGATGCCCGAGGCCGAGCGAGCGTACCACGAGGCGCGCGCCTACCTGCTCAAGTCGCTGGACTTCCCCGAAGCCGTGCGCACGCGGATGTGGCGGCAAGGAGAGGAACGGTTTCGCCGGGCGATCCAGGGCGGCTTTGCGCGGGCCGAAGCGTGGTTCTTCCTCGGCAAGATCCTGCAGTACGAGCGCCGGTGGGACGATGCGGCCGCCGCGTTCCGCGACGCGCTCGCGCTGGACCCGGAACACCGGGACGCCGCGATCGCGCTCGGCACCGCGATGGCCCAGCGCGGCCGGATCGCCGCGGCCCAGGAGCTGCTCCGGCGCGTGCTCCCGAGGTGGCCGTCAGAATCCGGCATCCTCGCCGAGCTCGGACGAACCGAGGTCGGGATGAGCCGGCCTGCCGAGGCGATCGCGCTGTACGACCGAGCGATCCGCGCCGAGCCTTGGAAGGCGAGCCTCCATCTGAACCGCGCCGTGATCCTCTCTTCTCTGGGACGTCACGACGAGGCGTCGCTCACATGCGGCGATGCGATGCGTCTCGGGCCGGTGGACGCAGGAGTGTGGAAGGCGTGCTCCGAGGTCCTCGCCGCCGCCGGCCGCGGCGGGGAGGCGAGCGAGGCAGCGCGCAGGGCCGATCTCCTCCAGAACGCGACGGCGGCGGGGCCCGTCCGAAGCGCCCCGGGGTTGGCGTCGTTCCAGGAAAGATAAAAAAGAGGGAAGAGACGCGCGCCGAGCCTGGATCTCGCGAGGCTCCACGGTTCTCGTGGATCGAAGCGGCAGCGGCGGCCGTTCGATGGTTCCGCTCTCGAGACGCAGGCGAGATTCACCGGGACGGGCGCGGGACCCCGGCACATCGACGTTCGGCGGCGTTTCGACCCAGTCACGACGAACCAGGCTCGCCGGCCCGAACCCGGCTCAGTCGTGATGCCGGTCTTCCTTTCTTCCCCGATGGCCGCTCTCGGGTTTCTTCCCGCCCCGCGGTTTCACGGGTCTGGACTTGACCGCTTCCATGCCAGTCCCGTGGCGGTGATGATACTCCTGCACCACGAGCGCGCGGATGTCGCGACCCGACGCCCGCCACTCCATGGCGATTGCGACGGGAACTCCGTAGTACTCGTGGATCACGCGGACCGCGACGAGGTTGCGGGCGTCCGTGTCGGTGAGCCGGACGGGGAGATTGCGATCGCGCTCGTGCTTCTTCCAGTGACCGTACGCCCGGCCGTACGGCGGCCCGGGGTCGCGGTCCACTGCGACGAACCAGGCGTCCGCAGGAACTCCCACGCGCACTCCCACATCGAACCACGTCAACCCCGAATGTCGCAGGCGCGCGATCTCATGCGGGTCTTTCCCGGACGTGCGGACGAGGAACAGGAAGACCGCGAGATCGTCCGGATTCGTGAAGCGGCGTCCCCAGTCGTCCACGACCCGAGGATCCCGATCGAAGTACCGGGACGAGATCGAAAAGAAGAGATCCGTGTGGTCCCCGACGCGGACGCTCGCGCCGAAGTCCACGTCCACTCCCGCGAGGACGGGCGTGGCGACAATGGCCGCGACGCACGCGACCAGCACGACGATCTCCGACGGGATTCGCCAGACCTTCATTCGCTTCGCCTCCCGCTGCCCCACGCCGGTTGAGGAGAATGTAGGTCCCGGAGGATCCGCGGCAAGCCGAGGGACGTCTGGCCTGCGGCAGCGCCGGATCGGCGAGGCGCTACAATGCCCCGCCGTTGCAATCGGTCGAGGGAATGCACCCGGCGATGGCGCGCAACGGGCAGGAGGAAACCCGAGTGGCGATCTCGAGCTTCCACGACGTCGCGCTCCTCGCGCGGGAGGTGGCGTCCCGCATCGACGCGGGTCCTGTCGTGCCTCCCGCGTCCGCGGAGGAGATCCGCAGCCATCTCGAGGGACGCTACCACTTCGCCGGTCCCGTTCCTCTCGCGGACGTCCTCGCGGACGTCGAGGGAATGCTCGCGCGATGGCAGGTGCACGTCACGCACCCGCGCTACTTCGGTCTCTTCAATCCCAGCGTGACCCCCGCATCGGTCGCGGCGGATGCCCTCGTCGCGGCGTACAACCCGCAGCTCGCCGCCTGGTCCCACGCCCCCGCCGCCAACGAAATCGAGCGGTTCACCCTCCGTCGCCTCGCAGGACGGCTCGGCTACGATCCGAAGACCTGCCGCGCGCACTTCACGAGCGGCGGCGCCGAGGCGAACTTCACTGGGGTCCTGGTGGCGCTCACCTCCCGGTTTCCCCGCTTCGCGATCGACGGTGCGCGGGGGATCGACTCGCAGCCGGTCTTCTACGTGACCTCCGAGGCGCACCACTCGTTCCACAAGATCGCTCACATGTGCGGCCTCGGCCGCAATGCGGTCCGGACCGTGGCGGTGGATGGCGACCTACGGCTCGACGTGGGCGACCTCGCGCGCATCGTGCGCGAGGATCGCGAGCGCGGCCACGCTCCGTTTCTCGCGGTGGGAACCGCGGGAACCACCGCGGCCGGAATCGTGGATCCTCTGGCGGACCTGGCCCGCACCTGCAAGGAAGAGGGGCTGTGGCTCCACGTGGACGCGGCGTGGGGAGGATCGGCGCTCCTGTCGAACCGGCTGCGACCTCACCTGGCGGGGATCGAGCGCGCGGACTCCGTGACGTGGGATGCGCACAAGTGGCTATCCGTCCCCATGGGCGCCGGGATGTTCTTCACCCGTCACGGCGAGGCGGTGCCCGAGACCTTCCGGATCCAGACCACGTACATGCCGGGGACTGAGGGTGGTCTCGTGGACGACCCGTACGCGACCACGGCTCAGTGGTCCCGTCGTTTCACCGGGCTGAAGCTCTTCGTGGCGCTCGCCGAGCGCGGTCTCGACGGATACGCGAAGCTGATCGAGGGCCAGGCCGAGGTGGGCGAGTACCTGCGGCAATCGCTGCGCCGTGCCGGGTTCGCCATCGTGAATCGCACGCCGTTCCCGGTCGTGTGCTTCACACGCGAGGGGCTCGATCACCGCGCGTTCCTTGCCCGCCTGTACGAGCGGCAGATTGCCTGGATGTCCGAGGCGTTCGTGGGCGCCGGACGACCGGTCCTGCGCGCCTGCATCACGAGCTACCGGACGACGCACGCGGACATCGACCGGGTCGTGCGAGAGATCGCGGAGCTCGCGTAGGGCCGGGGCGCAAACGCACGACGCCTCGTGCGGCGCGACCTGACGGCTCCGAGCGCCCCGGGACGCTCGCCGATCTCGGAGTGTCCGCTCGAGAGCGGCGCGGCGACCCGACGCCGCGCGGCGAAGACCGCCGACAAGGAACCCTCGCCGATGCCGGGCAACGTCCGATCGGATCGTCGCCCGGCTTCGGCAGCGTGATTCCGGTCGCTACGGGCAGACCGTCGTGGCTCGCGGAGGGCCGCTCGGTCCCGGGTTGAGGTACGCGTTGCCGAACGATCCCGCACCGCAGAGGTTGCGTCCGCGGACGAGATACCACAGGGAAGCCCCCTCGGTCGGGACCGTCGCGTCGACCGCGCTGGTGAGCAGCGTTCCCCCCGGCGTCACGCAGGACTCCGAGGCGCCGGAGCCGACCGGCAGCTCGGCGACGACGCCGCGCGGCACGTCGTACTGAGCGGTCGCCGCCGGGAGCGGATCCCACTGCAGCGTCGCCTTGTCGACATCGAAGAGGAGGTTCGACACCTCGCCGGGGGCGGACGGCGCGTGCTGGTACGACCCCGGCGTGCCGACGTCGCCGGTGGATGCCGCGAAGGAGCCGAACGAATCGCCGACCGCGGAGCGCTGCCAGGCGTAGATGTCGTTCTGGCCGAGCGCCCCGCACCCGGCCTGGCCGCTCGCGTTCTGGGTTCGAATCGTGCCGGGGTAGGTCTGATCGCCGTACGACAGCCGGTCCACGAGATCGTCGGTTGCGTCGTAGAGGTTGATCTGATCGTTGCGGGCCAGGTTGTTCCCGCTCGTGGTCCCGAGCCCTCCGACGATCTTGACTCCCGGAGCGAGTCCCCACGCGGCGCGGAAGGTCTCGGCCGGGCTCTCGGTGACGACCACCGACTCGCCAGGCTGAACGACGCCGAACGCCGTGAGGTCGAACGCGCCGGCGGTCGCGTGGTCGTCGTCCATGCTCCAACCGGTCATGTCGACCGGGACCAGCGACGTATTCGTGAACTCGATGAACTCGCCGCTCAGGCCCGAATACATCCACTCGGTGATGCGCATGTCGCCCGACGAGCCGAACGTGTACTCGAGGGACAGCGGATCCCACTCGGTGCGAGCGGGAAAGAACGACTTGGACGAGTACGCGTTCGTCGCCGTCGCGGCCACGTAGTAGGTGACGCGCTGCCCGGCCGACGCGACGATGGGCAGGATCGCGGAGTACGAGCCGCCCCCTTGATGGGTCATGAGCACGCGCTGGTACACGCCGGTCGGGTTCGGGCGATAGAACAGCTCCACCTTGGCGATCGCGCTGCCTGCCGGCGTGACCGAGGCGGTGATCGTCACCAGGTTGGCGGGATCGGGTGTGGAGTCCGAGGCCTGCACGGACTGGATCGTCGGCCCGGCGGCAACTAGCTCGGCGTTGGAGTTCAAGAACGTGGCCCGTTGGTCGACGAACTGCTGCACGCCGATGAGGGTCCCACCGGCTGGGCCCGGGTACGGCAGGTTGACGGTGCTGGTGAAGTTGTTCTGGAAGAGGGTGTACGAGTAGAGCTTC
>CAVOVZ010000001.1:0-10692 GCA_963699985.1 Terriglobia bacterium | reverse complement strand
GTCGGAGTAGGGACCGCGGTCGCCCGCGGCCCCCTCCACAGATCCGGACGTGCGGATTTCCCGCATCCGGCTCCTGCCTCAGGTACCAACGCCAAGACGCTGGGAGGGATAGGGGTGGACGATCTGGATCGGTGGTACCCACCTCTCCGCATACCGTCGCATCCGGGCGCGGGTGATGCGGTGATTCTGGCTGCGCCGCTGAAGGGCTCGCCGCCAGGCCTCCGCGACTTGCCGAGCAAAAGCCCGCAGGGCGGGTCCGTTCCGCGGCACTCCGTAGTACTGGATGTGCCCCGCCACGACCGCCCTCACGTAGGCTCCCTGCTCGGGAACGGCATCGTGCATGCGCCGCCGAAGCTCAACTGCCACTTCCCTCAGCTTCGCTTGCAGCCTCTTTCGCATCGTCTGCCGCAGCACCGTAAACCGACCGCTCTTGGTCTTCGCGCAAATGTGCGTGAATCCCAGAAAGTTGAAGGTCTCCGGCTTGCCGTCACCCCGCTTGTCGCGCCTCTCGACCGCGTACCGGCCGAACTCGATCAGACGCGTCTTGTCAGGATGAAGTTCCAGGCCGAACTTCGCAAACCGCGCGCGCAGTTCCTCCAGGAAACTCTCGGCTTCGGCGCGATGCTCGAATCCCACGACGAAGTCGTCCGCGAAGCGCACGACGACCATTTCGCCCCGCGCCTGCCTCGTCCTCCATCGCCGGATCCAGAGGTCGAACACGTAGTGAAGGTAGATGTTTGCCAGGAGAGGGCTGATGCTTCCACCCTGGATCGTCCCCACCTCACTCTGCGTCCGCTCGCCATCCTCCAGCACGCCCGCGTTCAGCCATTTCTGGATGAGCCGCACGACGCGCTGGTCCCCCACGCGGTGCTCGACGAACTTCACGAGCCATCCATGGTCGAGGGTGTCGAAAAAACCACGAATGTCTGCGTCGAGCACCCAGTTCACCTTCCTCGTTACGATCGCGATTTCCAGTGCGTCCAGCGCTCTGTGTGGGCTGCGCCCGGGCCGGAAACCGTACGAGAACCCGAGGAAGTCCACCTCGTAGATGGCGTAAAGCACCTCGGCGACAGCGCGCTGGACGATCTTGTCCTCCAGCACGAGGACACCGAGCGGCCGTGGCCGCCCGTCCGCCTTCGAGATGTACGCTCTCCGACCCGGCTTCGCTCGGTACGCTCCCCGCTTCAGCCTTCCCGAGAGATCCTGAAGGTTTCCATCCAGGTTCTCCCCGTAATGCCGCCACGTCTCGCCGTCGATACCCGGTGCTGCGTCCGGCCTGATCTCGCGGTAGGCCTTCCGCAGCCGCTCGACGTCGTACACGTGGTGCAGGAGCGCGGTGAACCGCTGCTTCCTGTCCCTCCTTGCTGCCTGACGTATCCGCTCGAGCGCGCTGGGCGCGCCGTCCCGGCTCTGTGTCCGGGGCGCGTTGCACTCGGCCGGATTCCCCTTGGCCAGCCCATTTCCCTCCACCGTCTCCGCAGCCGGTCCCTCGGCTTTGTTCGACAGCTTCTTCGGTACAGTGGGGCTGTCCGACTTCCCGCGTCCGTTCATCACCGGCGTGCGTCCTTGGACTTCCCGGTGCGACCTGCTCGCCCCTCAGCGGCAGGCGGGCGCGGGATCTCCCGGCTCCCGTGCGAGGTGTTTCCGGACGTGCTCGGGGTCTTCGACCGCGCCGGGTCCAGGTACGCCTCGCTACTCCCTTTCGGCGCACCCAGTGTGACCTTCCGCCGAGCCCCACGGCGTCGGCACCCGGTAGATTGGGGGTTTTCGCGGCTCAGTGCCCGGCCCGTCCGTACCCCTGTCAACGCTTCGCCTCCGGTCTCACGGCCGGCAGCGCATGACTCGGGGCCGGTGTGGGTCGCTACTCCTTCACCGTATGGCTCTTTCATCCACTACACCTCGCCGGTTTTGACCGGCGCACGGGGCCAGCCCCCGAACCTCCGACCCCGCGTACGGTGCAGGCCGGCAGACCGGCCCGCACCTCCCGCGGGTTCTCATCGTTTTCGAGTGACGCCCCGGAGCGTCATGTGGAACTAGAATGGCGGTCCACGCCGGCGAATCGACGCGAAATGTCGGAGGAGGATGCGCATGCTGCAGCGATCGCTCGGGAGGAACGGTCCCCTCGTGTCGGCCCTGGGACTCGGCTGCATGGGGATGTCGGAGTTCTACGGACCGGCGGACGAGGCCGAGTCTCTCGCGACGATCGGCCGCGCTCTGGACCTGGGCATCACGTTCCTGGATACGGCGGACATGTACGGGGTGGGGCGAAACGAGGCTCTGATCGCTCGCGCGATCCGCGGGCGGCGCGGCGAGGTCTTCCTCGCGACGAAGTTCGGAAACGTCCGGGGCCCGGACGGGGCGTTTCTGGGCGTGAGCGGGCGGCCGGAGTACGTCCGGACGGCGTGCGATGGAAGTCTGAAGCGGCTCGGCGTCGACGTCATCGATCTGTACTACCAGCACCGGGTGGACACCGACGTCCCGATCGAGGACACGGTGGGCACGATGGGACGCCTCGTCGAGGAGGGCAAGGTCCATTTCCTGGGGCTATCCGAGGCCTCGGCGGCGACGATCCGTCGCGCCCACGCGACGCATCCGATCGCGGCGCTCCAGACCGAGTACTCGCTGTGGACCCGGGACGTCGAGGACGAAATCCTGCCGGCCTGCCGCGAGATGGGGATCGCATTCGTCGCCTACAGCCCGCTCGGACGGGGGTTCCTGACGGGCACGATCGAGAGCGCGGCCTCGCTCGCGCCCGACGATTTCCGCCGTCACTCGCCGCGCTTCACGGAAGAGAACCTGAAGCACAATCTCGAGATCGCATCTCGCGTCCGGGAGGCGGCGCGAGCGAAGAAATGCACCCCCGCCCAGATCGCGCTCGCATGGCTCCTCGCGCGCGGCGACGATGTGATCCCGATCCCGGGGACGAAGCGGCGCGCGTATCTCGAGGAGAACGCAGGCGCCGTCGACGTATCCCTCGACCGCGTCGAGGCCGAGAGGCTGGCCGACCGCTTCCCGGCCGGCATGGCTCGCGGAACGCGCTATCCGGAAGCGTTCATGGACCGGGTGAATCGGTAGGGATCATCGGTCCGCCGCCGCGTTGGGCGGACGAGTACAACGGGGGCGGACGAGACCGCTCGAGCTCCACCGTCATCCTGCGCGCCTCATGGCCGCCGCCTGCACGACCCCGACGGTGGCAAGATTCACGACGTCCTCCACCGTGGCGCCGTATTGCAGCACGTGGGCGGGGAGCCTCGTTCCCATGAGAATCGGCCCGATGGGCACGCCTGCTCCGACGTGCTGGAGAAGGTGGAGCGCCAGGTTCCCGGACTGCAGTCCCGGGAAGACGAGCACGTTGGCGTCCTTCTCGAGCCCCGCGAAGGGGAAGTACTCCTGCCTCAGTGATCCGTCCAGTGCCGTGGCAAGTTGCATCTCGCCGTCAATGACCAGGTCGGGTGCCAACTCCTTGGCGATCTCGGTGGCGCGGCGCACCTTGCGAGCGAACGGGTGGTCGACGCTGCCGAAGTTCGAGAAGGACAGCATGGCGAGACGGGGCTCGATGCCGAGAGAGTTCGCCAGGCGGGCCGCCAGCAGCGCAATCTCGGCGAGATCCTCCGCCTCCGGGCTGATGTTCACCGCGCAGTCGGCCAGGAAGATCACCCCTTTCGGAAGCAGAACCATGTAGTGACCCGAGATGCGGCGGATGCCAGGCGCGGGCCCGATCACCTCCAGAACCGTCCGCAGAGACTCGGCGTAGTGCGTGGACAGGCCGCCGATCGTCATGTCCGCATCGCCGCTCGAGAGCATCATCGCCGCGAAGTAGTCGCGGCGACTCAGTCGTTCGGCCGCGGTCGCCCGGATCACGCCCCTGCGCCTGCGCATCCGGACGTACTCGTTTTCGTACCTCTCGAGCCGAGGGCTACGAGCGGGGTCCACGATCTGGATTCCCCGCAGGTCGAGCCGCAATCGCTCGATGGCGCCCCGCACTTCCTCCTCTCTCCCCAGGAGGATCGGCGTCGCGATCTCCTCATCGGAGAGGATCCCGCATGCGCGCAGGATCGTCTCGCTGGTTCCCTCGGAGAAGACCACGCGGAGTCGCTCCTGCCTCGCGGCGAGGATCATCCCGCGGAGAATTTCCCTCCCCGTGCCCAGCCGAACGATGAGGCTCTCTTCGTGGGCCTCGCTCTTGACCAACCGACGCGCCAATCCCTCCGCGATCGCCTGCTGGGCCACCGCGGCGGATTCCCGGACCAAGATCCGCGGGTCCATGGGCTTGGGAAGGAGGTACTCGGGGCCGAAGCTGAACCGCTCGTTGCCGTACGCCCGCTCCACCTCCTCCACGACATCCTCGCGGGCCAGCTCGGCGAGGGCTCGTGCCGCGGCGAGCATCATCCCCTGGCTGATTCGCCTCGCCTGGATATCGAGGGCACCACGGAAGATGTACGGGAAGCTCAGAAGATCCATGACCGCGTTGGGATGCTGGTCGAGACCCGTGGCGACGATCACGTCCTTCCGGCTCCCCCGCGCCGCGTCGTAGCCGATCTCGGGCTGAGGAGTCGCCAGAGCGAAGACGAGGGGATACCGGCTCATGCTCCGGACCATCTCCTGGGTGAGGACGCGCCCGGCGGAGGCCCCGAGGAACACGTCGGCGCCGCGCAGGCCGTCGGCGAGCCGGCGGGAGGGATCGTCGCGGGCCAGCTCCCGCTGTCGGTCGTGCAGGTCGTCGCGATCCGGGTGGAGGAGTCCATGGACGTCGTAGACCAGGAGGTTCTCGGGGCGCACGCCGAGCCCCAGCAGGATCCGCACACAGCCGGTGCCCACGGTGCCGGCGCCGCAGACCACGACGCGGATCTCCTCGATCCGCTTCTCAACCAGGTCCAGGGCGTTGATCAGCGCCGCCGCGGCCACGACCGCGGTGCTGTACAGGTTCTCGTGGAACACCGGGATGTCCAGGCTCTCGCTCAGCCGGTCGTAGATGTACAGTCCCTCGGGGGCGCGGATGTCCTTCAGGTTGATGCCGCCGAAGGTCGGCTCGAGGAGCTTCACCGTCTCCACGAATCGTTCCGGGTCGGTCGTGTCGAGTTCCAGATCGAACACGTCGATGTCGGCGAGCCGCTTGAAGAGGACCGCCATCCCCTCCTGCATCGGCTTCGCCGCCTTCGGGCCCACGTCGCCGAGTCCGGGAACGGCCGTCCCGTTCGTCACCACGCCGACCAGGTTCGCCTTGGCGGTGTAACGGAAGACGGCGCTCGGGTCCCGTGCGATCTCCTCCGAAGGAAAGGAGGCGCCGGGGAGGTATGCCAGGCGCATCTCGCGGGGAGTCAGGCACGGCTTCGTGGCGTGCAGCTCGATCTTCCCGGGACGTCCCCCCGCGTGGTAGTTGAGCGATTCCTCGCGTCGGATCATTTCAGTCTCTCCTCGGACGGAACGCGGGCCGGATTCGTTTCCGCGCCAGCCAATGGGTAGCGCTCCAGAGCATCCCGGAGCGCGGTAAGAAAGGTCGCCACCGGCCGCACTTGCAGGATCCAGAGCTTCGTCCCCTCGATGGCGAACTCGATGTCGAGCGGATAGCCGTAGTCGTTCTCGAGCCGCACCGCGACACGAACCAGATCGAGGAGCTCTACGTACTCCAGGGCCGGCCTCAATCGCTGGTGGTAGAGGGTCTCGGTGCGGACCGTTCCCAATCCCCTCCGCTCGTCGAAAACGACACGTTCCCGCTTGTCGGCGGTGACGTAGCGGAAGCGAAGGGGCCCCTTTTCGAGGTCCCCTTCCTTCGCAACGATGATCTGATCGGCCGCGACCGCGCCGGACACGATCCCCTCCCCGAGGCCGAGTCCCGCGTTGATGACGATCTGCCGGAACTCCCCTTCGGCCGCGTTGACCGTCTGGAGGACGCCGGACACCCGCGACCAGACGATGCGCTGGACGACGAGACCCCCGCCGATCCTCCGGGGATCGGCACCGAGCGCCGCGCGGTTGTGGATCGCGCGTTCCGTCCAGAGGCCGCTCCAGGCCATCTTGAGGTGATCGAGAAGCGGCTCATCGCCGCGGACGAACAGGAACGTGTCGAACTCCCCGGCCCGGGCCGCCGTCTCCGCATCCTCCTCGCGTGCGGACGATCGGATGGCGACGAACGGGCGGGATCCATCCTCGGATGCCTGGCCGGGGAGCACGCTTTCGCCGAGCCGACGATACGCCGTCAGCACCTCCTCGGCGAGGCTCGGCGGGAGGCGTACGCCCTCCCAGAGCGCCCGAATCCGCGCGGCCTTCTGCGCGTCGTCCGTTCCGGGACGCACGAGGATGCCGACGATCGCCTCTTGCAGCGTCACGGGACGGGGATTCGAGTCGACCACTCTCTCGGCAACGCGCTCCACGGGCGCGTTCAGCAACTCCTCGAGGGCGCGATCCGTCACGGCGAACCAGGGTGGCACGAGGCACCCCCCGGCCAGTCGCCCCACCTCCGCGAGATTGGCGGCCTTCCAGCCGACGAGGGACCAGAGCTCGAAGCCTCCGTCCTCGGGCCCGAGGACTCGGCGCCACCGACACCTCTGCTGCGCGGCTACGTCCTCGGTCGCAAGTCGTCCGCGAATCTCGTCGAGCGACGCCGCTCCCTGACTGCCCGTCCCGAGGACGAGGTCGAGACGATCGAGTTGGCGAAGTCGGTGCCGCAGCGCCGGGATTCCGGGCGCCCCGACAGCCTCTCGCACCGAGCGGTACTGGGCTTCGCGGAGAACCGCAAGTCGGCGGTGCGCGAGCGAGTCCATCTCGGCCGCATCCATGCGCTCGGTGGGGGGAGGCTCGGTGCCGCACCCTCTGGCGGTCGAGATCGCGCCCTCCATTGCCCGCGCCACGCTCAGGAATTCGGCTCGCGAGGAGAGGATCTCCGCCACCGAGTCCGATCTCGGGATACGCTCCTCGACCCTGCTCCGCAGCGCGCTCGCGCGGATGGCCATCTCGCCGATGACCCGTGCGAGGCACTCGCGAGCGGCGCCTGCGACGAGGGAATTGCCGAGCACCAGCGACAGCAGGCGTGGCTTCTCGTCGAGGCCACCCGCGTCGAGCCGCAGGATCTCGCCGATCAGCAGCTCCTTCACCGCGTGACGCGCCAGGACCGGGTCGGCCAGCCTACGAAACAGCTTCTCGATCTGGTGCCGAGCGCGCAGTCGTCGGCCACGCAGCGAAAGGATCTCGTCTTCGGACTTGGCCACTGCGAGCCGCCGGCTCGCCTCGCCGAGCAGGCAGAACCCCTCGTGGAGGGCCAGGGCATCACGATCTTGTCCCAGGACCTGCAGCGCGCCTGCGTCGGCGTCCAGGACCAGGAGGTCGCGTTCGCGGATGCGGTACTCGCGCTCGAGCATGCTCCGCCGCACCGCGATGCGGTACGGTCCCGCCACTGTCTCCTCCTGCCGGTACTCCACGGCGGGGCAGATGAGGGTCACCGTACCGTCTGCCTCCCCCTGCCAGCGGCCGGAGACGATGAGCGAGGGTTTGCGGAACTGAAGGGCGATGAGCCCAGCGTGGCTCAAGACGCCCCCTCCCGTGGACACGATCCCCGCGGATTGAAAAAGGAACGTGCTGTCCTCGGGTCGTACGCAAGGAGCGACCAGGACCGCGCCCCGGAATTCCTGCGGAGAGCGCCCACCCGTGCCGAACACCGCCTTTCCCACCGCCCGCCCGGGCGAGGCCTTGAACCCCGCAACGGTCCGCTCGCCAGGAGCGGGGCTCGGCAGTCGCGTCGGGTTCCGTTGGCGAAAACGGGCGCGGGTTTCCTCGGCTCGCTCCTGTCCAACCGACTCGAGAGCGAATTCAGGAGACAGGTAGTTCGCCCGACGCAGCAACGACGAGAGAGCAGCCACGTCGCAGCTCGCGCTGGAGCGCCAGGGGGAACGCCTGTCCCTTCGGCGGCGGTGGAGAGCCCCTCCACGCGCACAGAACGCCAGGCGCGCGATCCCCCGCGGCCCCCGGAGCACGTAGAGACCGATGCGCTCGCCGCGAAGCCGAAGCCGCCCCCGCTGCACCTCGTGGCCGTTGATGTCACCCGTGGTCCGGAATCGCACGAGGCGCTCGAGCGGTGCCACGAGCCGCGCGACGCCGGCCGACGCCTGGATCGACTCGGCCTGAGCATCGAGGATCTCGACGAACTTCTCCACCTCGTGTTCCCGCCGAAACAGCTCCGGATCGGCGAGTCGAAACCCGTGCGGCCCCGCGATGAGCTCGCCTCGCATCACCGCCTCGCGAAGCGGCCCGAGAAGACCGCGCTCGAGACGGATCTGGCCCACGGGACGGTGGCCGTCCTCCTCGGGAAGCGGCGCCACGTCGAGCCCCCAACGCTCCAGGGCCTCGCGAAGTCGCGCGAAGAACTCCCCGGGGGGCTGCACGGTGAATCGATCCCTGTACGGCCCCTCCCCGTTCCACCGGATCTCGACATCGCCCGCGGGTCCGGACTCCACCGCCTCGACAATCGAGCGACGGTCCCTGGTGAGAAGCTGGGCGACGGGGAGCACTCCCCACAAAGCGAACGACTCCGCCCAAGCCTCGGCGACGCGCAGACGGGCGTCGGCGTCGAGGTCCAGGTCACCGATCACCCAGTCCACTTCCATGAGATAGGGCGCGAGCCGGAAGAGAGCCTCGGCCTTCTCGCAGAGATCGGCGAGATCGATCGCTCTCTCCTTGTCGTAACGCGCGTGGATGTGTGTGTTTTCGACCTGCGCGTCGAACTCCAAGCGGCGGAAGAAAACCGAAATCGCCGGAAGCGAAGGGTTCGGATGCGCGGTCAGCTCGGCCTTGCTCACGCCGAAGTACTCCAGGTCGATCATGCCGCCTTGGAGCGGTGGAGAGAAGTCGACGCGGACGAACGCGGGATGCGTGCCGAAATGGAGGTAGTAGTGAACCTCGTTGCCGTAGCAGAAAACGCGGATCGCAGGAAAGGTCTGCTGCCCGGAAAGAAGCTGCCGGACGAACCCGTCCACCACGACGTCGATGGGATAAGGAACCTGGTGCGTCGCGGACTCTTCGGGGTCTGGCTCGAAGTCGACGTAGCGAATCGCTCGGACGCTGCGAAGAAGCCGCCCGCGGGAGAGCAGGACGAGATCCACGGTCCGGTTCGTGCTCCGGCCGGTCTCCACGAGACGGAATCCCAGGCGTAAACCCCGCTGATGCAGGTACCGCTTCAATCCGTGGAGCGTGCGAACCGCGCCGATCGAGTCGGGATCCTCGAAGGCCTGGACGAGTCGCGTGAGCTCGGCCGACATCGGTTCGCTCGACCTCTCTTCTTCGAGCTCCGAGACGATCCTGTCGCGCAGCTCGCGGTACACGCCCGTGACGACGGTGCAATCTTCCGAATGTGCGCCGAACAGACCGACGAAGTCGTCCACGATCGAGTCCATGTGCTCGACGATGCGTCGGACCTTCTCGGCGGTCAGGGGGGCGACATCCAGGATGTCCGCGAGGACCGAGGCATGGGTGAGGTTGTAGGCGCGAAAGCGGGCGATGACGTCCTCGCCGCACGGGTCCTTCTTCTCCGCCGCCGGTAGACCGCCGTGGGCCACGATCACGTGGAACCCGGAGACCCTGCGGGCTTCCTCGCACGACGCGAAGAGCGATTCCTCCTCGGGCGAGACCATCAACGGGAGGGACCCGCGGACGCTGACCCCAACGAGGGACCGCGCCTCGACATCGAGGTTCACCCGGGACCAGCCCAGCTCGGCAATCACGAGGCGAAGCAGCGATTCGCCGCAGACGGCTTCGGCACGACGAAGAGCATCCAGAGCCGGCGGCGGAGATCCGGGTTCCGGAACGAGGTCGATCAGGTCGAGGTACCCGGCTCGGGTGTAGGCCAGGTAGGGCGCGAGGAACGCGTGGGCGTCCGAGCCCAGCGCCTGTTCGGCCGTCTCGCGGGGGACCGGATGCTCGTCCAGGGTCAAGATCCGCCCGGCGAGACGCCGCAACCCGACGTCGCTCTCCGTCAGAAACGCGTTCAGGACGGGATCGGAGGAACGGTCGCCGGAGCGCGGGAGCCGGCGCAGGATTCGCGCGATCTGCCGGAGGGCCTCGGGCCGGGCGAGAGGACTCTCCTCGACCTCGACCCTCCCCGCGAGAAGAAGCGCCGCGTTCCGATCGACGGGGATCGTGCCGGCCTCGGCAAGCCGTACCGCCTGATCGAGCGTCCGGACGACGAGAGCGCCATCGCGCGCCGCGAGCATTCCGCCGAGGAGCGGCCAAGGCTCCGCGACTGCCTCGACCCGCTCCGCGAGGAACGCGTGCAGCGGGAGCGCGATCTCGCCTCCCCGCTTCCGGAGGACAGACGCGAGGTCGAGCACGAGAGCCGCGGCCGCCTCACTCGAAGCATCGCGGAGGCGCTCGCGCACCCTCGCGCACTCCGCGGCCACCTTCTCGGGTCGCCCCATCGCCACGTCGAACTCGGCAGCGATCGACCGGAGGAGCGAAGCCATCTCGACGTTCCCGAGCGGTTCCGCCGGTAGACGCGGCGGAGGCGGCGCACGAGAGCCCGTGTCGTGGCTCTCTGCCTCTTCGTCGCGATCCCGAGGAGTCCGCGCCGGATCGTCGGTCACCGCTGCCATGCTACGGGGGGGCTTGCCGTGTCGTCAATCTGGGACGCTCTCCCATGAAGCCCCGGGGCGTCATTCAGAAATGATGAAGACCCACGGGCGGCGCGATCCGAACGGTCGCGAGCCT